>NZ_CP061498.1:0-1200000 GCF_014681765.1 Roseicitreum antarcticum | reverse complement strand
CCGCCAGGGCTCTGGGCGCTGCTGGTTTTGCTGGGATCGGAATTCCTGCGCCGTCGCGGTGCGGGTTTGCGTGGCGTGACGATTGTGCTTGAATTGGCGATTGTCAGTGCTGTCTTGTTGGCGATGACTTTGGCGTATCGTGTCATCCTCGCGATTGTGATGGTCCCGCAGGCTCCGCTGGGGTTGAGCATGGGGCAGTTTATCGGCACAGTCGTGGCCTATCCGGTGGTGGTGATGGTCTCGCATTTTGTGTTCAATGTCCGCAAACCCGCCACGGGCGAAGTGGATGCGATCGGAAGACGGGTATGAAACGTTCCGACAAGGACAAATCGGCCAGTGTTGCGATGATCTCGCGCCGTGCGGCAGTGCTGGGCGGGCTTCAGCTTGCCGTGGCGGGCACGCTGGTCTGGCGTATGCGGCAGATGCAGGTGAAACAGGCCGACCAGTTCCGTCTGCTGGCTGACGAGAACCGCATCAACATTCGCCTTATCCCGCCAGCGCGCGGCCTGATCCACGACCGTAATGGCGTGTTGATCGCGGGCAATGAACAGAATTACCGTATCGTCATGGTGCGCGAAGACGCGGGCGATATTGATGCGGCACTGGCCCGTCTGCGCCGTTTGGTCCCGCTCAGCGATGAGGATATCGAGCGCGCGCGCCGCGACCTGCTTCGCAACCGCTCTTTCGTGCCAGTGACGATCATCGACCGCCTGCGCTGGGAAGAGGTGGCGCGCGTGGCCGCCAATGCCCCCGCGCTGCCCGGCATCACGCCAGAGGTTGGCCTGTCGCGCAGCTATCCGCTGCGCGGCGATTTCGCCCATGTGGTGGGCTATGTCGGCCCGGTGTCCGAACGCGATCTGGAGGCATTGGAAAACCCCGACCCGGTCTTGCAGATCCCGCGTTTTCAGATCGGCAAGATCGGGGTCGAACGCGCGCTGGAGGACAGCTTGCGCGGCAGCGCCGGTTCGCGTCGGATCGAGGTGAACTCGGTCGGGCGGGTCATGCGCGAACTGGACCGTGTCGAAGGTGTGGCGGGCGTGAATGCGCAGTTGACACTGGACCACCGGCTGCAAAACTTCGCACAGGCGCGGCTGGGCGGGGAAAGCGCGGCTGCCGTGGTCATGGATGTGCATAATGGCGACCTTCTGGCCATGGCCTCGGCCCCGACCTTTGACCCCAACCTTTTTGTCCGCGGCATCTCGGTGCCCGATTACCAGGGCTTGCTGGACGACCCATACCGCCCGCTGGCCGACAAGACGGTGCAGGGCATGTATCCGCCCGGATCGACCTTCAAGATGGTCACGGCGCTGGCCGCGCTGCAGGCCCGCGAAACCACCCCGGATGAACGTGTCTATTGCCCGGGGCACATGGATGTGTCGGGCACGCGGTTCCACTGCTGGCGGCGCGGCGGGCATGGCCGGGTCAACATGGTCTCGGCGCTTTCGGAATCTTGCGATGTGTATTTCTACGAGATGGCGCAGCGCGTCGGTATCGACAAGATCAACGAAATGTCGGAGCGGTTGGGGCTGGGCATCCGCTATGATCTGCCCATGTCGGCGGTACAATCCGGGTTGAATCCGACGCGCGAATGGAAACAGGCGCGGCGCGGCGCGCCCTGGATGGTGGGTGACACCGTCAATGCTTCGATCGGGCAGGGCTTCGTGCTGTCCACGCCCTTGCAACTGGCGGTGATGACCGCGCGGCTGGCCAGTGGCACCGCCGTGCTGCCCCGGCTGGTGCGGTCGATCAACGGTGTGGAACAGGTGTCCGAGGTCGCGAAAGGACTGGATCTGGACCCCAGTTGGATCGACTTGGTGCGCCGAGGCATGTCGGATGTCTGCAACACGCAGCGGGGCACTGCCTGGTCGTCGCGCATTGTCGAAGCGGATTACCGCATGGCGGGCAAAACCGGCACGAGCCAGGTGTTCTCGATCACCGCCGCCGAACGCGCGGCGGGGTTGCGCAGCCAAGAGGATCTGCCGTGGAACCGCCGCAACCACGCGTTGTTTGTGGGTTTCGCCCCCGACATCGCGCCCCGCATCGCGGTCAGCGTGGTGGTGGAACATGGCGGTGGCGGCTCCTCCGCCGCAGCCCCCATCGGGCGCGATCTGGTGCTGGCAGCGCTCAGTGGCGGGATGCCGCCGCTCAGCGCCTATCCGACACCGCAGCGCAACCGGATCGAAACGCAGCAGCGCGAGTTGCAACAGCGCATGTCCCAAAGCACACCGCCGGGTGCGGACCGTGCGTAGGGTCAGCATGGCGCGGATTTTTGGCGGCACGTGGGCCCATGGGCTGAAGGGTGGGATGTGCTCCGGGCGGGCAGTCGTCACCGCGACATTGTGGATTGCGGCAGGTCAAAGCACGGCGGGCCAGATCGTGGGAAAACGGGCATGAGCTATCTTGAATACACCGTGCGCCGCACGCCGACGGGCGTGGCCAAGGTGCTGCACCTGAACTGGCCGCTGGTGGTCTTGCTGATCGCTGTGGCATGTGTCGGCTTCCTCATGCTCTATTCCGTCGCGGGCGGGTCCTTCACTCCCTGGGCAGAGCCGCAGATGCAGCGCTTCGGTTTCGCATTGGTCTTGATGTTTGTCGTGGCCTTCGTGCCGGTCTGGTTCTGGCGCAACATGGCGGCGCTGGCCTATGCGCTGTCGGTGCTTTTGCTGCTGGGGGTAGAGTTCTTCGGCTCCGTGGGCATGGGCGCGCAGCGGTGGTTGGAGATTGGGCCGATCCGGCTGCAACCTTCCGAACTGACCAAGATCACAGTGGTGATGGCGCTGGCCGCCTATTACGACTGGCTGGACATCAAACGGACCTCGCGCCCGGTGTGGGTCTTGTTGGCGGTGTTGATCGTGCTGGTCCCGGCCGGGCTGATTTTGCGCCAGCCCGACCTTGGCACCGCCCTTCTGGTGCTGCTGGGCAGCGGGGCAGTGATCTTTGCCGCCGGTGTCAGCTGGATCTATTTCGCCGTCGTGATCGGGCTGGGGGTTGGACTGATTGCTGCGGTGATGGTGTCGCGCGGGACCGAATGGCAGGTCCTGCAAGATTATCAGTATCGCCGGATCGACGCGTTTCTGGACCCTACGATCGATCCGTTGGGCGCGGGCTACCACATCAGCCAATCGAAGATCGCGCTGGGCTCTGGCGGCTGGTCGGGGCGCGGCTTCATGCAGGGCTCGCAATCGCAGCTGAACTTCCTGCCCGAGAAACAGACCGATTTCATCTTCACCACCTTGGCCGAGGAATTTGGCTTCATCGGCGGTGTGACGCTTCTTGTGCTGTACATCCTGATCCTGGGCTTTTGTTTCTTCACCGCGCTGAAGACCACCAACCGCTTCGCCGCGTTGCTGGTGATCGGCGTCGCCTCGACGTTCTTCCTCTATTTCGGCGTGAACATGGCTATGGTGATGGGGCTGGCCCCGGTCGTGGGGGTGCCGCTGCCGCTGGTGTCCTATGGCGGCTCGGCCATGGTGGTGTTGATGATCGCCTTCGGTCTGGTACAAAGCGCGCATATCCACCGACCGAGAGAGCGTTCATGACCCTGACCATTCTGTTCGCACCGGGTGACGCCCTGTGGAACAACTATCGCGCGCCCCTGATAGATGCGCTGGATGCCGCCGGGCTGAACGCCGTGCTGACGCGTGAGGCTGATCCAGAGACGGTGGATTACATCGTCTATGCGCCCGGCAGCGCGCTGACTGATTTCAGCCCTTTTACCCGCTGCTGCGCGGTGCTGAACCTTTGGGCCGGGGTTGAACGGATCGTGGGCAATCCGACGTTACACCAGCCGCTGTGCCGCATGGTGGACCCCGCGCTGACGCAGGGCATGGTGGAATATGTGACGGGTCATGTGCTGCGCTATCACCTTGGCCTTGATGACCATATCACCCGGCAAGACGGCGTTTGGCGTCCAGAGGCGCCGCCGCTGGCATCGCAGCGCCAGGTGGCCATGCTCGGGCTGGGCGCGCTGGGGCAGACCTGCGCGCGCGCGTTGGCGGGGTTGGGCTTTGCCGTGGATGGCTGGGCGCGCACGGCGCGCACGGTTCCGGGCGTGACCTGCCATGCCGGGCCGGAAGGCTTGCAGAATGTGTTGTCGCGCGCCGAGATCGTGGTGACGCTGCTGCCCCGCACGCCGGGGACCGAGAACCTGCTGGACGCGGACCGCCTGTCGTTGCTGCCACGCGGCGCGCGCCTCATCAATCCCGGGCGCGGCCATCTGATTGATGATGACGCGCTGCTGGCTGTACTGGACAGCGGGCAGGTGGCGCATGCCACGCTGGATGTCTTCCGGATGGAACCTTTGCCCGCCGAGCATCCGTTCTGGGCGCATCCGCGCGTGACCGTCACCCCCCACATCGCCGCCGAAACCCGGCCGCACAGTGCGGCGCAGGTCATCGTCGATAATATCGTGCGGGGGCAGGCGGGCCAGCCTTTCGTGCACCGGGTCGATCCGGCCACAGGGTACTGAGGCCCCGCTACCGGGGCGGGATCGGCCGGGTCATGCGCGGGGCCGCTATATCGTCAAGATGCGCCCTGACCCGTGCAGACTGCACCTGAAACGGCCGCCGCTTTTCATAGCAAGTTTTGGCGCGGCCGCGCCCCGCCTCAGCCGCGCGCCGCCCTTACCTGTTGCCACAGCGTGCGCGCCACGACCGATCCGGCGAAGAGGCCTGCGGCGATGGCGACGATGCTGGGGCCTGCGGGGGTGTCATAGCTCAGCGAAAGGCGCAACCCGCCAAGAGCCGACAATGCGCCGATGCCTACCGCCATGGCGGCCATCCCCTCGGGGGTGCGGGCGAAATTGCGCGCCGTGGCGGCGGGGATGATCAGCATGGCCGCGATCAGAAGCGCGCCCACGACCTTGATTGATACCGCGACCACCACAGCCAGTGCGACGGTTAGCACCAAGCGCTCGCGCGCGGGGTGCAGGCCTGCGGCATGGGCCAGATCTTCGGACAGGGTCGCGGTCAGCAGCGCGCGCCAGCGCCAGATCACTAGCGCCGCGACGGCCAGCGCGCCCGGCACGATCACCGCCAGATCGGCGCGCGACACGGCGAGGATGTCGCCGAACAGATAGGCGCTCAGATCCACCCGGACGCCCGGCAGGAATGAGACCGCCACCAATCCCAGCGCCAGCGACGAATGCGCCAGCACGCCCAGCGTGGTATCCATCGCCCAGCCGCGCCCGGCCAGCGTGCTGACGATCATCGCCATCAAAAGGGCCACGAATAGCGTGCCCGCAAAGACCGAGACTGCAAACCCCAGCGCCAGCGCCACGCCAAGGATTGCGGCGTGCGACGTGGCATCGCCGAAATACGCCATGCGGCGCCAGACCACGAAACAGCCCAAAGGCCCGGTGGCCAGCGCGACCGCCAGCCCGGCGATCAGCGCGCGCACCAAGAAATCATCCAGCATGATGTGTCTCGCTCTGCTTGATCTGCGGTTGCGCGCGACCGGTTGCCGCACGGCTCTGCGGGATGCGGGGCGGCAGGCATGGGTGCGCGCCTGTGCGCTTGCCCTCGGTCATGCGCGCGCATTCTGTTGTGGCGCATCGTCCCGCGTGTCTGGGTCATGCGCGTGTGCATGTCCATGCGCCCCCCCGTCGTGATCGTGGTCATGGTCGTGTTGGTACAGTGCCAGCGCGCCGCCGGTGCCCAGCCCGAACAGCGCGCGGTATTCCGGCGCGTTCGAGACGACGCGCGGTGCCCCCTCGCAACAAATATGGCCGTTGAGGCAGATCACCCGGTCCGACGCGCTCATCACCACATGCAGGTCGTGGCTGACCGACAGCACCGCGCAGCCCAGCGTCGCCCGCATCTCTTCGATCAGCCGGTAGAATGCCGCCACCCCGGGCTGGTCCAGCCCTTGCGTTGGCTCATCCAGCACCAGGATATCGGGTTTCGTGAGCAGGGCGCGCGCCAGCAGCACGCGCTGAAACTGCCCGCCCGACAGGCCCGCCATGTCCTGATCGGCGACATCGGGCACACCGACCTGTTTGAGCACGCGCGCCATGTCCGCTGCGCTGTTTCGCACCGGCAGCGACAGGAATCGGCGCACCGGCAGCGGCAGGGCGGCGTCGATATGCAGTCGCTGCGGCACATAGCCGATGCGCAAGCCCGGCGCGCGGGTGACGCTACCGGCCATTGCCGGGATCATCCCGAGGAGCGCGCGCAGAAATGTCGATTTCCCTGATCCATTGGGGCCAACCACAGTGACGATCTCGCCCCGCCCGATCGTGAAGTCCACATCCCGGATCGCGGTGACGCCGCCATAGGTCACGCTCAGCCCCTCTGCACTCAACAGGCTCATGCGCCCGCGTCCCGGCACTTGGGACACAGGCCCGAGGCTTCGATACTCGCGCGCTCCACCTCGAACCCCAACGCCGCGCTGGCGGCATTCAGGGCGGTGCGCACGGCGTCTTCGCGTGCTTCAGCCACCGAATCGCACTGACGGCAAATGAGGAACACCGCCTGATGCGCGTCCCCCGGGTGCATGCAGGCGGTAAAGGCGTTCAGCCGCCGGATGCGGTGCGCCAGCCCGTGTTCCACCAGGAACTCCAGCGCCCGGTAGGCGACCGGAGGCTGATGCCCGAACCCGTCCGTCGCCAGCCGCTGCAACACGTCATAGGCCCCCATGGCGCGGTGTTCTTCCAGCAAGATCTCCAGCGTGCGCCGCCTGACCGGGGTCATCCGCCCGCCCTGATCGCGCACGGCTTGTTCCGCCCGCGCCAATGTGTCCCCGGCGCAGGCGTCGTGGTCATGCGTCTCAAAAGCGCGTGCGGGATGAACGGGGGTGTTCGGCATTCGGGACTCCGAAGGTATTGTTATGTTGTAACGTAACATATATAGGCTGTGGGCGAGAAACCAAGAGGATTAGCTATGCGTTACCCTATTACACTTATTTGCGCCAGCCTGGCGCTACCGGTCGCCGCTACAGCCGATGTCCCGCGTGTCGTGGCCGATACGCCCGTTGTATATGGGCTGGTGGCACAGGTGATGGGTGACCTGGGCACTCCGGAACTGCTGCTGGACCGCGGCGCCGACCCGCATAATTTTCAGCTGCGCCCCAGCCAGGCAACCAACCTGACCGAAGCTGATGTGGTCTTCTGGGTCGGGCCTGAGTTCACGCCCTGGCTGGAACGCGCGCTGGAAGGGATGGATGTCGCTGACAAGGCCGTCAGCCTGCTGGCCGTCGAGGGGCTGCATCTGGCGTCGTTCGGGGAGGATGACGCGCACGACCATGAAGGTCACGATCACGAGGGCCATGACCATGAGGGTCATGACCACGAGGGCCACGACCACGAGGGCCACGAACACGAGGGCCACGACCATGAGGGTCACGATCATGAGGTCCAAGATCACGAGGGCCACGATCACGAGGGCCACGACCACGAGGGCCATGACCACGAGGGTCACGACCATGAGGGCCACGATCATGATGGCACTGACCCCCATGCCTGGCTGAACACCGACAATGGCAAGCTGTGGCTGGAACAGATCACCGCGACCCTCGGTGCGCAGGATCCTGAAAATATGGAGACGTACCGCCAGAACGCCGATGCGGCCATCGCCGGTATCGACGCCCTGACGCAGGATCTGCAGGCAACGCTGGCCCCGGCGGCGGATGCGCCGATTGTCATGTTCCATAATGCCTACGGCTACTTTGTCGGGCAGTTTGGCCTGAACATCGCGGGTACCATCGCGCTCAGCGATGCCGCCGCCCCGGGGGCCGCGCGGCTGGCCGAACTGCGTGGCCGCCTTGCAGACCAGGGCGTGGTCTGCATCTTCCCCGAGGTCAACCACAGCGCGCGCTATGTCGATGTCGTGGTCGAAGGCTCGGATGTCCGCGTGGGCGAGATGCTGGACCCCGCAGGGGTGAATTATGACGGCCCGCCGCAGGAACTGTATGCCTCGGTTCTCACCACGCTTGCCAATACCATTGTGGAATGCATCGACCACGACCACGACCACGACCACTAAGCCCGGAGCCGTGAGCGGCAGTGCGAGGCTATGCCTTGGCGGCCCCGCGATCTCTGTCAGAGATCGCGGGGCCTCTCATATGTGGCCGCAGGGCGCACCGCGTTGATGCTGCCCACAGGGCCGCAATATTTTTCAAGGGGGTGTGTGGGGCAGGCTGGGCCGGGCCCATGGACACCGGCCTCAGCGCGGGTTCAGTGTGCCTCTGCCCATGTGTCGCCGATACCCGAATCGACCACCAAAGGCACAGCCAATTGCACCACCGGATGGGCGGCGCCTTCCATCACTCCGCGCACGACGGCAATCGTGTCCTCCACCGCGCTTTCCTCGACCTCGAACACCAGTTCGTCATGCACCTGCAACAGCATCGTTGCGGGCAGATCGGCGATGGCGTCCGGCACCCGGATCATGGCGCGGCGGATGATGTCGGCGGCAGTGCCCTGAATCGGCGCGTTGATCGCGGCGCGTTTGGCAAAGCCTGCGCCGGGGCCCTTCGCGTCGATCTCGGGGGTATGTATCCGCCGCCCGAAAAGCGTTTCCACATACTTGTGGTCCTTGGCGAAAGCCACGGTCGCATCCATGTAGTCGCGGATGCCGGGGAAACGCTCAAAATAGGTATCGATGAACTGCTGCGCCTGCCCGCGCGGGATGCGCAGATTCCGCGCCAAACCGAAGCCCGAAATACCGTAGATCACACCAAAGTTGATTGCCTTGGCCTGCCGACGCACATCCGGTGTCATCTGGTCCAGTGGCACGCCAAACATTTCGGATGCCGTCATGGCATGAATGTCCAGCCCGTCGCGGAAAGCTTGCTTCAGCGCCTCTATATCCGCGATATGCGCCAGGATACGCAACTCGATCTGGCTGTAATCAAGCGCGATCAGCTTCTTGCCCTTCGGCGCGACAAAGGCCGTGCGGATGCGGCGGCCATCTTCTGACCGGATCGGGATATTCTGCAAATTCGGATCGGTCGATGCGAGCCGCCCGGTATTCGCCCCCGCGATCACATAAGACGTATGCACCCGCCCGGTGTCGGGGTGGATATGGTCCTGCAAAGCATCGGTATAGGTCGATTTCAACTTTGACAGCTGCCGCCAGTCCAGAACCCGGCCCGGCAGGTCGTGTTCCGTGGCCAGATCTTCCAGCACATCGGCCCCGGTTGCATAGGCGCCGGTCTTGCCCTTCTTGCCGCCTGGCAGCCCCATCTTGTCGTAAAGGATCTCACCCAGTTGCTTGGGGCTACCGACATTGAAGGTTTCGCCCGCAAGCGCGTGGATCTCAGCCTCCAGCGCCGCCATTTTCTGCGAGAATGTGTTGGACATGCGCGACAACACCTCGCGGTCTACCTCGATGCCCGCCATTTCCATCTGCGCCAGCACCGGGATCAACGGGCGTTCCATTGTCTCGTAGACCGTGGTCACGTGGGCTCGGTGCAAGCGGGGCTTGAACAGGTGCCACAGCCGCAGGGTGATATCGGCATCCTCGGCAGCATAGCGCACCGCGTCATCCACAGGCACCCGGTCAAAGGTGATCGCGGCCTTGCCCGACCCCAGAAGCGATTTGATCGGGATCGGTATGTGTTTCAGATAGGTCTGCGACAGCGCATCCATACCATGCCCGTGCAAACCGCCATGCAAGGCATAAGACAGCAGCATCGTGTCGTCGATCGGCGCAATGGCGATCCCGTTGCGTGCGAACATCTTTGCGTCATATTTCATGTTCTGGCCGATCTTCAGGATCGACGGATCTTCCAGCACGGGTTTCAACAGGCGCAGCGCGTCTTCCAACGGGATCTGCCCCTCGGTTAGCGTGTTGTCCGCAAAAAGGTCATCGCCCCCCGTCCGGTGCAGCAGCGGGATGTAGCAGGCGCGCCCCGGTGCCGTGGCCAGCGAGATACCCACCAGATCGGCGCGCATTTCATCCAGCCCTGTGGTCTCGGTATCAACTGCGACATGGCCCTGTTCATAAATCATGTCGATCCATGCGTGCAGAGCGTCGATGTCGCGCACCGCTTCATAGGCGGCGGGGTCGATGGGCAGGGCGGCGTCCGGCGCCTCCGGGGCGGCATCGGGCAGGGTCACCGCTGGCGCGGGCGGGGCAGGGGGTGTTACGCCCGCCTTGTCGGCCACCCGCCGGGTCAGAGTCTGGAATTCCATCACGTTGAGGAATTCCAGAAGCGTGCCATGATCGGGTTCGCGCACTTCCATGCTTTCCAGCGTCATATCCAGCGGCATCGTGCAATCCAGCGTGACAAGGCGTTTGGAGATACGGATCTGATCAGCGAAATTGATGAGCGTCTCGCGCCGTTTGGGCTGCTTGATCTCGGCCGCGCGCGCCAGCAGGCTTTCCAGATCGCCGTATTCGTTGATCAGAAGCGCGGCAGTTTTCACGCCGATGCCGGGCGCGCCGGGGATGTTGTCCACGCTATCGCCCGCAAGTGCCTGCACATCGATCACCCGGTTGGGCGGCACGCCGAATTTCTCGGCCACCTCATCGGGGCCAATGCGCTTGTTTTTCATCGCATCGAGCATTTCCACCCCGTCGCCGACCAGTTGCATCAGGTCCTTGTCGCTGGAAATGATCGTCACCCGCCCACCGGCATCGCGCGCCTGACAGGAAAGCGTGGCGATGATGTCGTCGGCCTCGAAGTCCTCAACCTCGATGCAAGAGATATTGAAAGCCCGCGTCGCATCGCGCGTCAGGGGAAATTGTGGGCGCAGGTCTTCGGGCAACTCGGGCCGATTGGCCTTGTATTCGGGATAGATGTCGTTGCGGAAAGTCTTGGAAGAGAAATCGAAGATCACGGCCGCATGTGTCGGCGCATCGGGGCCGGTGTTGCCCTCGACATATTTGAACAGCATGTTGCAAAAGCCAGCAACCGCGCCCACCGGCAGCCCGTCGGATTTGCGCGTCAGCGGCGGCAGGGCGTGATAGGCCCGAAAGATGAAAGCCGACCCGTCGATCAGGTGCAGGTGGCTGCCTTTGCCAAAGCTCATGCGCGGTTTTCCTTGCAGTAAATGCCGGGCCTGACCGGCCCGCGTGTGGCGGCGCAATGCGCTGGGGGAACATGGCGACGTTGGGGCCCGGGCGCCGCGCCGGGGGGCGTCAGTCCTTCTGCGCGACGTGGTCTTCGTGGATGAATCGCTTGTCGCAATAGCCGCATTCGACCATTCCGGTTTCATGCGGGATCGACAGCCAGACCCGCGGGTGGCCCATTGCCCCTTCTCCGCCGTCGCAAGAGACGCGGTACACGGTGACCACTTCGGTTTCCGGGGCGTCAAAGGCGGGACGTGGGGTCATGGCTGGGGTGTTCCTTGCAGATGGGGGCTGGGCGGCTTAGATGTTGCGCCATCATAGCGGACTGACGCAGACGGACAAGGGATTGCGGCGGCCGCATCTTGAGAAAGAGACAGACATGACTGAACAGGCAACCCAGCAGGCGATTGAGATCACCGGCTTGCAGAAAACCTATAGCGGCGCAAAGGGCGCGCCGGACAAGCACGCGCTGCGCGGCGTCGATCTGTCGATCCCGGCAGGCTCGATCTTTGGGCTTCTGGGGCCGAATGGCGCAGGGAAATCGACGCTGATCAACATTCTGGCCGGGCTTGTCACCAAGACTGCCGGGCAGGTGCGGATCTGGGGCTTCGATCAGGACCACAACCCGCGCCAATCGCGCGCGGCCATTGGCGTCATGCCGCAAGAGCTGAACATGGACCCGTTCTTCTCCCCGCGCGGCGCGCTCGACGTGCAGGCGGGGCTATATGGCGTGCCAAAGTCCGAACGCCGCACCGATGAGATCTTGCGCCTGATCGGGCTGGAGGACAAGGCCGAAGCCTATGCCCGCACCCTGTCAGGGGGCATGCGGCGGCGCCTGCTGCTGGGCAAGGCCTTGGTCCACCACCCGCATATCCTGGTGCTGGACGAACCCACCGCCGGGGTCGATCTGGAACTGCGGCAGATGCTGTGGGCCAATGTGCGTCGCCTGAACGAACAGGGCATGACGATTATCCTGACCACGCATTACCTCGAAGAGGCTGAACAGATGTGCGATGAGATCGCCATCATCAACCACGGGCAGGTCGTGGTGCGCGACAAGACGTCGGCGCTGTTGGGCCGGTTGGACAAGAAAACGCTGGTGATCTACCCGACCGGCGATGTTGCGGACCTGACGCTGCCCGAAGGCGTGACGCTCGACCGGCGGGCTGACGGCGCGCTGGCCTTCAGCTACAGCAGGTCCACCACCACGGCGGGCGAGATATTGGGCGTTGTGCAGGCGGCCGGCGTGACGATCAGCGACATCGCCAGCGAGCACCCCGATCTGGAGGACGTGTTCCTGGCGCTGACCTCGAACAAGGCAGCTTGATCGCGGTGGCTCAGACCAGCAGCACCCCGGCCAGCACCAGCGCCAGCGTGACAAAGATCACCGCGTCTGCGCGCCAGTAGAGCTGCAGCGCGCAGCGGATGTCGGCGGCACCCAAGGCGCGGCGGCCGCCGGCGTTCATCTCGCCATCTTCGATCAGCACGCCGTGGTAATAGCGTGGCCCGGCCAGCGAGATGCCGAGCGCCCCGGCCATCGCGGCCTCGGGCCAGCCTGCGTTGGGGGATTTGTGGTGGCGCGCGTCGCGCCGGATCGCGCGGGCTGCCCCCCGCCCCGACATGCCAGGCGACACGAAAGCCGCCAGTATGATCGCCGCCCCCGTCAGCCGCGACGCTGGCAGGTTGATCAAGTCATCCAGCTTTGCTGCCGCGCGCCCGAAATCGCGGTGCCGGTCCGTCAGGTGGCCCACCATGCTGTCGGCGGTGTTTATCGCCTTGTAGCCCAGGCCGCCCGCCGGGCCTGCCAGCGCCAGCCAGAAGACGGGCGCGGTCACCCCGTCCGAGAAATTCTCGGCCAGGCTTTCAATCGCCGCGCGGGCGACGCCGGCTTCGTCCAGCCGGTCGGGGTCGCGCCCGACGATCATCGACACAGCGGCGCGACCGTCTTCAAGTCCACGCTCCAGCCCCTCGGCCACCTTTACGACGTGATCGGCCAGGCTTTTCTGTGCGATCAGGCTGGAGGTCAGCACGGCCACGCCGATCAGCGCGGCCCATCCGCTTGCGCCCGCCACATGCAACACAGCACCCGGAATCACGGCCGTAGCCAGCAGCACCAGCACCAGATAGACACCCCTGCGGCGGCGGGTGGATGCCGGGGCCGCTGCGATGTTCCAGCGCCTGTCCAGCGCGCCGATCAGCGCGCCCAGCCACGTTACGGGGTGGCCGATGGCGCGAAACAGCCGGTCGGGGTAGCCAAAGGCGCGCTCTGCCGTCATGGCGATCAGGGTCAACACAAGCGTCAGGGCCATGGTCGGTCCCAGGCGCCGACCGCACCCTGCGCCAGATACCGCGTGGCCAGCCGGACAGTGCCCTCGGTATAGGCTGAGCCGCCGAATTGCCCGGCGGTGTCGCTGTCGGCGCGCGTGCCCAGCCAGGCGGTCAGTAGCAGCCGACGCAGCATCACCATATCGGGCAGCATCGCCACATCGGCGTCAGGCAGGTCGGCGATGCCGCGATATCCCGCGACCCAAGCCTGCGCCAGATCGGGCAGCGCGGGGTCTTCCTCGATGAAGCTGACGGCGGCGGCGAAATCGTAGATCCACCAGCTGAAGCCGCAATCGTCAAAGTCGATCACGTTCAGCCCGCGCGCGTCGGTCAGAAGGTTTGCCAGCCGCAGATCGGCATGCACCAGTCCAAAGCGCGCTGGGGCGGTGCCATAGGCGGTCAGCCGTTCGGTCAGATGCGCTGACAGCGCGTCCAATGTGTCGATGCCGGTGCGTGTCAGGCCGGGCGCGTCCTGCCAGCGGCCCCACGCCGGTTCCGGCCCCAGAATGGCCGCAATATCCCATCGGTCGCGGGTGAAATCCGCCGGGCGCGCCCAGTGGTGCGCGTGCTGGTGCAGGCGGGCTGTCAGTGCGCCGAGTTCCGGGAACCAACGGCGCAAGCCCGGGCCAACCGAAGGCTCTGCCCCTTCGATCCACTCAAACGCCACCAGCTGGCGCGGGCCCTGCGGTGTCATGATATGTTGCAACGCTGCACCGTTCTCGGCGCGCAGTGGCCGGGCGCAGCGCAGGGGTTTGACGTCGTGCAGCGCGTCCAGCCAGGCCAGTTCTGACGCGATCTGCGCGTCTGAGCGGTGGCTCGCCCGGTGCAGCCGCAGCACAAGGTCGCGTCCCGGTGCCTGCACCCGGAATGTATGGTTTTCCGACACATTGATCAGCGTGACCCGGGCGGTGGCGGGCAGGCCCCAGAGGTGCAGGAAAGGGTGCAGTAGGTCGGGGGTCATTGCGCCTCGGATGGTTGGGGTCAGGGTGGGACGCCTCAGGCGAACCCCGACACGACATGCGGCAGGCAACCGCCATGGTCAAGTGTGTCGCGCGGGTTTGGTGCGTGACGGAACCGGAGGTGGTGGGGTCGGGCTTCGCGGCGTCGTGGCGTCGTGGCGTCGTGGCGTCGTGGCTTCGTGGCGTCGTGGCGTCGGGATGAGCATGGGTGCCTTGTGCCACAGACGCGGGTGGGTGTCTGGTCTTGACTGCCGGAGCGGGTCTGACGCGAACTGCTGTGATGCTCTGTCGTTTGGTGTGGTGGTTCGCGCCGCGCGGTCCGCCGTATGGGCAGCGCCATGCGCCCGGTTGCGGTTGGTGCCGTATCACCAAGTCTGCCGGTATCGACCCCGGCGTGATTTCCTTGTTTTGCTGACGGGCTGGTTTTGGTGTCGGATCGGACACGCGGTCTGAACCGACCCTGAGTGGCCGATGTCAGCGGCGCTCGCCGGGGCCAACCTTTTCGCACTTTGTCAATTTATCTAAACGCGTTCTCATTTTCCGCGCTTTTCATTCTACAGCTTTTCGCGCGCACCCTCCAACTTTTGCCCTGTCTCTTAGATGGTCCGGCTGTCTTCGTGCTTTTTGTTTCTGTACTTCCCGTCGGCGGGCAACGCCTCAGGCGTTGGTATCGGCGCGGTTGCTGGAATGACGCACTTTGATATGGCGGTGCGGTGGTGGGGTGACGGGCGCGCGCGCCGCGGCTGCGACAGCGGCAGGGATCAGGGGGCCGTTACGGAGGGCCGTTCGGGACGGCGCGTCCGAGTTGCCGTCGCGGGTAGCATGCGCGAAAGGCCCGGCTTCGCGCACAATCTGCGGCGCATGGAACCGCACCAGAATCTGGCCATTGCCAAGGCCCGTTGTCGATACCGCAACGCTTTGCCCCCCCGGCGTGTCGAGAATGTGCTGCTGTGGGATCTCGATGCGGGCGCGCAGCGCCGCTTCGACCCGGTCGAGGGCGGTTTGCGCGCCAAAGGCCGCACGCCAAAGCCCCAGCGCCTGGGTGATCGAGCACGCATGCAGCCCAGACGCCGTGTCAGCGGGCGAAAGGGCGCGATACGCGGCATTGTCGATCACAACGCTGCCCTTGGCCGAGAATACAACCACCGCATCCCCCAGCGCGTCCAGCACTGCCTGCCCGGTATCAACTGCTGCGCGCAAGGTCCGGGCCAAGGCCACATCGGTGCTGATGTCGTCGATGAACAGCGCGATGGCGCCGCCTGGCTGCGGATGGCCGGTGACATGGAACGTGCGCCCGTCTGCCAGCGTCCAGTTCTCTTCGTACTGGCCGGAATCCGCAGCACGCTCCACCGCCAGCAATTGTGCGCGCCAGGTGGTGAAATCCGCAGCCTCGGGCAGCATCCGTTTTTCGCGCATCTGGTGCAGGAAGCGGTCGAACCCAGGCTGTGACAGCAGGAATTCGGTCGGCAGACCAGTCAGGTCAGTCAACGCAGGGTTGAAAACCTGAAGGCGCCGTTTCTCGTCGAAGACCGCAAGTCCCACCGGCAGCGTCGTGAAGGCGCGCGCCAGCGTCTGCACCAGGTCACGGCGCGTCAGGTCCGTGGGCGCGTCGCCGAGCACCGGCAGGGCATAGCCCACCCGCGCCGCGCCCTGTGCGGGGGTGGTGATGTCGAAGGCCAGCGTCTGTTCGGCATCTTCAGGGGTATCGCGCAGGGCGACCTCGGCGCGGAACGTGCCTTCTGGGACGCCATCCAAAGTCATCGGCGGCTGGGGGAAAACACGTGGCAGCGGCCAGATCAGCGCATTGTCCCCCCGCCCGTCGAGCCGTTGCGCCAGATCCAGATAGCCCAAATTGCCCCAGACGATCGCGCCCGTGGGATCTTCGCGCCACATCGGTACCGGTGCGTCATCCGTCAGGGCGCGCAGGGCGGCAAGCTCATCCTCCATCGCCTGATAGGTCAGGCGGTCCAGCGTGGCCTTGCCACCTTCGGCGCGGGTATCTTCCAGAATGATATGCGCCAGCCCGCGCCGCCAGACCGCGCGCAGCGACATGCCGATGTCGCCGGTCGCCGTCAGGCTGATTTCGCCGGTCTGGGCCAGCGTGGACGCTTGCTGCTCAAAATCCGGGAAATAGGCCGAGATCTTGCGCAGCAGCTTGGCATACTCGGTCTGGTCGGGCGACGGCGCACGCCCGTCTTCATGGACCGGCGCAACCAGCACGCCCAAGTGGCGGACGTCACGCAGGATTTCGGCGGCGGTGTCGTTGCAATCGACAAGGCGCGTGTCATCAAACACAAAAACCGCCTGATTACCATTGTATTGCCCCGGCGCAATTCCCGGTGCCACCTTTGGTTTGAGCCAGATCGCCATCAGGCACAGCACCCCAAATGACGTGAGCGCCGATGTCCCGACCAGCAGTCCCGCAAGGGCGAGGGGCGATTCCATGGGCGAATCCTTTTGCGTGTATCCGTGTTTGCACGTGCAGAATTCCGCAGATTAGTTAACGGCGGGTTAAGTTTGGCGACAGAATTAGGGGATCAGGCCCGGGGGCGGGACAGCCGCTCAAAGATCGGGCCTGATATCCTTGACGTGCGTGCGCTGAAAAACTCAGGACGCGCGGCGAAGATCACAATGCAACCGTTTGATACAAAACAACTTATACCACAGGCTGACCTAGCTGGCGATCTGGGGGTTCTGCCCCGATATCTCATGCTCCAGCGGTGTCAGGCGGTCCAGCGGCCAGACCAGTTCGATCAGCGCGCCGCGGCGGTCGCGGTCGCCGGTACCCGTGGCAGGAGTGCAATTGGCAAAGCTGATCTCCGCGCCCGTCCGTTCCAACAGGGTCTTGGCGATGAACAGGCCCAGCCCCATCCCCTCATATTCCGGGCGCCGCAACAGCTCGCCCGGGTCGCGCCGACGGCGGATGAACGGGTCGCCGATGCGGCTGAGCACATCGGGCGGAAAGCCGGGGCCATCGTCCATGATGCGGATCGTGATGGTCTGGTCGGTCCAGATTCCATCCAGCCAGACGCGCGCCGCAGCGAAATCCACCGCATTCTGGATCAGGTTGCGCAGCCCGTGCACGATCTCGGGTTTGCGGCGCACCAATGGCTGGCGCGCCCCGGCCCCCAGCGCGGGCGTCAGGGTGAAGATCACTTCGCGGTTGCGGGTGGTATGGGGTTCCGCAGCCTCGCGCAGCAAGGTGTCGAGGGGGACATGCCGCAGATGAAGGTCGTCCTTGCCTGCGCGGCCCATGGAATGCAGGATCTCGCGGCAGCGTTCGGCCTGGTCACGAATCAGCTGCACATCCTCGCGCTGGGGCGAACCTTCGGGCAGGTCGGTCATCAACTCGGCGCTGACCAGCTTGATCGTTGCCAGCGGCGTGCCCAGTTCATGCGCGGTGGCAGCGACCACGCCGCCCAGATCGGTGAGTTTCTGTTCGCGCGCCAGCGCCATCTGGGTGGCCAGCAGCGCATCGGCCATCGAATGGATCTCGGACGCCACGCGGCGGGCGTAAAGGCCCATGAATACGATCCCGATCACGATCGCCGCCCAGAAGCCGAAGGCGATGATCGGCGGCACCGTCAGGATCGATCCATCGGCGAAGGTCAGGGGCTCATAGATCAGGGCCACCAGCGAGATCAGGCTGATCGCGACGCCGCCGAGGAACATCGTCGTACGCACCTCCAGCGCCGATGCCGAGATGGTGACGGGCGCCAGCATCAACAATGCGAAGGGGTTGGTGATCCCGCCCGTCAGGTACAGCAGCAGCGCCAGTTGCGACACGTCGAACAACAACGTCAGCATCGCATCGGATTCCGACAGGCGCTTGTTTTCCGGAAACAGGTAGAGCGTCACCAGGTTCGAGATCACCGCAGTGCCCACCGCCAGATAGCACAGGCCCAGGTTGAATTGCAGGCCAAAGAACTGGTCCGCTGCGGTGATCGCGATCAATTGGCCTGCCACCGCCAGCCAGCGCAGCATGGTCAGTGTGCGCAACCGGACCCATTGGCCCCGGCTGTCGCGGTTGAGGTGGGCTAGCGTCGGCGAAGGCATCAGGGGGGTCCAGTTGTCACAGGGGTTTGTTTTGTAATTGTTAGGGCCGTGGGGATAGGGCATCAAGGGCGCAAATTGTCCCGGCGGCGCAGCGCTGCGGGGCGGTCGGAAGTGATGGGAACCCGATGATCAAGACATACACCGTGATTGCCGCCGGGTTGGTGGCGGTACTGTTGGGCGGGCTGGCCTCGATGGTATTTTTCGGCCAACGCGACGAAGGCTTCGCGCAGTGCCGCCAGACAACCGTTGCGGGGGGATCGGGGTCCATCGGCGGCCCGTTCGAACTGGTGGATCACACTGGCCGCACCGTGCGTGACACCGATGTCATCGACCGGCCGACGCTGATATATTTCGGCTACACCTTCTGTCCCGATGTCTGTCCGCTGGACAACGCGCGCAACGCGCAGGCAGCCGATATCTTGATCGATCAGGGCGTCGATATGCAACTGGCGTTCATTTCCATCGACCCCGCGCGGGACACGCCCGAGGTTCTGGCAGAGTTTGTATCCTACATGCATCCCGAAATGATCGGGCTGACCGGCTCTGCAGAGCAGGTGCGCGCCGCTTCGCAGGCCTACAAGACCTATTACGCCGCGCAAGAAAGCGATGATCCTGACTATTACCTCGTGGATCATACTACGTTCAGCTACCTCGTGCTGCCGGAACACGGCTTCGTCGATGTGTTCCGCCGCGAACTAACACCAGAGGCGCTGGCAGAACAGGTGGGGTGCTTCATCGAAGCCGCCTGAGGCCGGTTCTTCCAGGGGCTTTGGGCTGCGGTACCCGCGTCTGCTTGCCGGCGGTTCGCGGCGCGTTGGCAGCCCGTGTGCGGCACCCTTGCGTCCCTGCGACAGATCATCACCCTATTTGACCGCGCAGCCACATCGGCCTACATACACTTTATGTTAATGAAGGATTTGCGCATGCAGGATGTCCCTGAGCTTGACCTCGGCCCAGACCGCTCGCTGCTGTTGGTCGATGATGATGAGGTTTTCCTGCGCCGTCTCGCCCGCGCGATGGAAAAGCGAGGGTTCGAGGTTGAGACGGCAAATTGCGTCGCGGGGGGCAAAGCCATCGCAGGTGCCCGTCCGCCTGCCTATGCCGTGATCGACCTGCGGCTGGACGATGGCAACGGGCTGGACGTGGTGGAACATCTTCGCGAACGCCGTCCCGACAGCCGCATTGTGGTGCTGACCGGATATGGCGCGATCGCGACGGCAGTGGCGGCGGTGAAGATCGGCGCGACCGACTACCTGTCGAAGCCCGCCGATGCCGATGAAGTGGTGCACGCGCTGATGGCCAGCGGCGAGGCGCTGCCATCCCCGCCCGACAACCCGATGTCCGCCGACCGCGTCCGGTGGGAGCATATTCAGCGGATCTACGAGCAATGCGATCGAAACGTGTCCGAGACCGCGCGGCGTCTCAGCATGCACCGTCGCACCCTGCAACGCATTCTGGCCAAACGCGGACCGCGCTGAGCGCGGTTGCGTCGTCGCTGGTGACACCTCTTGGTGGTTCGGTCTGCGTTCAGGTCTTTGCAAGCGTTTGACGATGTGTGGGACACGCCTGCCTCGACGCCACCTCGGCCTGTTACGCGGTATCATCTGCGAACAGACAGGGCAGTCACTGACCGTTCAGCACAGGGCCAACAGCGCTGCGTGCCGCGCGACGAAGGCGGCGCGGACCACAGCGGGCGGTTGGGGTTCGATGCGGAAATTCTGCGCGATTGCTGCATCGGGCGTGCCAAACAGGCGGTTCGCCTCGGCCTCTGAAAACCCTGCGATTTGTGTCGCCTCCAGCCATGCCGACACGCGGTCGGCCCGCTTGATCGCGCGTTTTACTGTCAGGGGCAGGGCGGCGGGCAGCCCAAAACGCAGGTGGATCGCCGCCGTCAAACGCTGTTCCAGCCCGCCATAACCCGGTCCCACCGCCGCTTTGACCGGCGATATCATGTCGCCGATAACGTATTCCGGCGCGTCATGCAGCAGGGCTGCCAGCCGCCAGCGCGGGGGCGCGGCAGGATTGGCGCGACCGTACAGGTCTTCCACCAGCAGCGAATGCTCGGCGACCGAATAGGGCCAGTCGCCCATGGTCTGCCCGTTCCAGCGCGCCACGAAGGCCAGGCCGTGTGCAATATCCCCGACCTCGATATCCACTGGCGTTGGGTCCAACAGGTCCAGCCTGCGCCCCGAGAGCATGCGTTGCCACGCGCGCGGCTGTTTCATGGCGTTCTCATTCCTGTCGTCATGCCTGTTGTCGTTTGCGCCACCTCGTCGCGATCTGGCAGAATCAGCGTCGCGACGATTGCGGACCATCACCGCCGGGCATCAATGCGTTTTCACCATCTCGCGCAGTTTCAGGCGGGTCAGGCGATTGTCTTCCCGCTCCACCACCTCGAACCGGAAGCCGTGGAACTTGAACACCTGTCCTTCGCTGGGGATTGTCTGCGCCTCGTGGATGACGAGCCCGGCGATGGTATTGGCCTCTTCATCGGGCAGCGACCATTCCATGGCGCGGTTCAGGTCGCGGATTGTCATGCCGCCGTCGACCAGCACGTCGCCCACCTCGTTGCGTTCCAGCGCGGCGGTGTCGCCCTTGTCATGTTCATCCTCGATCTCGCCGACGATTTCCTCCAGAATATCCTCAAGGGTGATCAGCCCGCGCAGGGCGCCGTATTCATCCACGACCATGGCGAAATGTGACCGCCGGTGCAGGAACTGTCGCATCTGTTCGTCCAGCGGCGTGGTGTCGGGCACGAAATACGCTTCGCGCGCGACACTGGCGAGCGAGAGGGCGGAAATAGCGCTGTAGTCACCCTGTGCTTCGGTAACCAGGCGATGCACCTCGCGCATCAGATCGCGCGAGTGCAACACGCCGATGATGTTCTCCTGCTCGCCCCGGTACGCGGGCAGGCGGGTGTGGCTGGAGTTCAGGGCCTGCGCGATGATATCCTCGACCGGATCATCGGCGTTGATCATCTCGATCTGGCTGCGATGCAGCATGATCTCTTCGACCGTGCGTTCGCTCAGGTCCAGCGCACCCAGCAGGCGGTCGCGGTCTTCCTTCTGGACCGAGCCCTCGGAATGCCCCAGCGCCAGCGCACCTGCGATTTCCTCGTGGAATGACAGAATCTGGCTGTTCGGATCGGTCTGCACCCCCACAACGCTCAGCATGGCGCGCACGATAAACCGCACAACCGATACGACGGGCGAGAAGACCACCACCACGACGCGGATCACCGGCGCAACCATGCCCGCGGCGCGTTCGGGATTCGTAATGGCGAAGGTCTTTGGAAGGACCTCGGCAAAGATCAGGACCAGCAGCGTCATGACCAGCGTGGCCAGCGCTACCCCGCTTTCGCCAAAGACCTGCGTGAAAAGCGCGGTCGCCAGCGAGGCTGCCAGAATGTTGACCATGTTGTTGCCCAGCAGCACCGCGCCGATCAGGCGTTCGGTATCTTCGGTCACTTTCAGCGCGCTGGCGGCACCCCGTGTGCCCTTGTCGGCCTGCGCGCGCAGCTTGCCCCGGCTGGACGCTGTAAGTGCGGTCTCACTGCCCGAAAAGAAGCCAGAGACCACCAGAAGCCCGATGATCGCTGCCACTGTCAGCCAGAATGTCAGGTCCAGAGGCGCCCCGCCGCTTTCCATGGTCAAATTTCCCTTTTTGGTTGTGGTGCACGGCCTTGGCCGCGCGTCAGTTGAATTTCGATTGCAGGCGCGTCGGCCCATGCGCGTGTGCTGGCAGCGGTGTGCCGCCGGTTTTGGTGCGGGTCTGTGTCATGCCGTCCCGGCTGGGTCATCGCCCCTTGGTGGGGTATCGGCCAGCGGGTGGTGATCCATGACCAGCGCGCGCAGCCGGTCTTCCAGCACATGGGTGTAGATCTCGGTCGAGGAGACATCGGCATGCCCCATCAGCGTCTGGATGACGCGAAGATCGGCCCCGCCGGCCAGCAGGTGGGTGGCAAACGCATGGCGCAGCACATGCGGCGTGACGCGCACCGGGTCAAGCCCGGCTATGACGCAGATTTCCTTGATCAGCGTGTAGAACCGGATACGCGTCATGTGCCCGTCGGCGCTGCGCGAGGGGAAGAGGTGGCGTGGTACCGGTTTGCCCTTCGCGCGACCGGCCTCGGCCGCAGCGTCCCATTCGGCCAGCCACGCTGTCATCGCCACGCGCGCGGGCGCTGACAGCGGCACCATGCGTTCCTTGCCGCCCTTGCCGCGCACCAGCAGCATGGCAGGATCGCCGCGCGCAGCGGCCACCGGCAGGCTGACCAGTTCGGATACGCGCATGCCCGTGGCATAAAGAACCTCCATCAGACAGGCATTGCGCAGCCGGTCAACGGGGCTGCGCCCTGTGCGGGGGGCGGCCTCCATCAGGGCGGTGACTTCTTGCGCGCTCAGCGTGCCGGGCAGGCGTTTGGACTTGCCGGGGCCGGTGATCTCGATCGCCGGATTATCGCGCCGCCAGCCTTCATCATAGGCAAAGCGGTATAGCTGACGCAATGCCGACAGCCGCCGCGCCCTTGTGGCGCGGGCCAGCCCCTGCGCGTCGCATGACATCAGATAGCTTTCGACATCGGTGCGGCTTGCCGTGGCAAAGCGCAGGCCCCGGTGGGCCAGCCAGCCCTGCGCATCGCGCAGGTCGCGCCCATAGGCCAGCAGGGTGTTGCGCGCGCTGTCCTGTTCGGCGGCCTGCGCCTCAAGGAAGGTCGCGATCCAGCGCAGATCATCCGCCGGGGCAGGGCCCTCGGCCATATTTGGCGCGGCGTCAGGCGACATGGCTTCAGGCTGGATCGCTTCGGGCGATATGGCTTTGGGGCGCGTAGCGCGGACCGGGTGTGAGGGCATGGCCGAACCTCAGCCCCGCCGTTCCAGCAACAGCAGCTGCAAGGCCGCCTGCCGCGCCGTGTCTTCCATGCGGACGTAGCGCAGGAGGGCCAGCGCTTCGACCACGGCGCGCAGATCATCTGCCGCGCCGATGGTCAGGCGGTCCAGCGCGCGCAGCACCTCGGCCCCGAGCGCGCCGTTTTCCAATGCGCGCTGTTGCGCGGGGGCGACGGGGGCAGGGTCGGCGAAAGCATCGGCAATCGCCCTACCCAGCCCGTTGCCATAGCTCAGGTCAGGGGGGATCATGCCGCGCGCGACGCCTGCAAGGAACCGCGCCCGGGTCGTGTCAGGCACGCGGATGGAGGGCGTGTCAGGCACGCGGATGGAGGGCGTGCCGGGCGCGCGGATGGAGGGCGTGCCGGGCGCGCGGATCGACGGCGTGCCGGATGTGTCCCCGCTAACCGCGCTGACCAGCGTTTCTGGCCGGTCGTCCGTCCCGGTGCGGCGGCTGCGCCCCTCGGCCATGCCGGGGGTGCCGCCTGTCGCATCGTCTTGCGAAAACCCGGCTGCAAGCGCGAATGTCTCATACTCCGGGGTCAGCAGCCCGATCTCGAATGCCAGCGCTGCGGCTTCACCCGTCAGGGGCAGGCGGGCCAGTGGCGCTGCGTAAAGCGCGGAAAAAGCGGTCTCCAGCTCCCCCGACGTGATGCGGGGCCAGACGCGCAAAAGCGCCGCTGCCACCGACGCTGGGTCGCCGCTGGCCAGCGCGGTATCAAAGCGCTGAATGTCGCGCACCCGGTCCCATATTCCGCCCGAGGCGGCGGGCATACGTTCGGAATAGAGCCCCAGCAGGCGGTTGGGCTCCAACGCGCCTGCGCGTGTCAGGCGTTCGCCGGCCTCCAGTTGCGCGCGCCACCCTGCGGTGCCGCGCAGATCGGCATGCGAGAACGCGATGGGCAGCAGATGGGTGCTCACCGGCTCGCCAATAGCCTCCAGCATCCGCCATGTCAGCGGCGAGGGGCGGCTGAGCGGGGGCAGGGTGCCGTCGGCGCTTTCCGCCTCAGGGTCCAGAAAGCGGATCAGCAAGGTCGCATCCGCCGGGGCGATCTGATCCAGTGCCTGCGCGCTGCGCAAGATCAGCGCCGCCGTGCCCCACTCGCCGCCGCGCGCCAGGCAAAAGACGCGGGTAGGCAGCGTGGGGGACAGTTGCGGGCGGGCGCGCAGGGCGTCGCACGCGCGGTCTTCCTCGCCCAGCAGAAGGGCGGCATCGAACCAGCGTTGAAACACTGCCGGGCTTTCCGAGCCTGCGGCATCGGTCAGCGCCATCACCTGTTCCAGCGCGCCGAATTCCAGCAGCTTGTCCAGTCGGGCCAGGAACAGCGCATTGGGGGCGTTGGGGTCTCCGCCGTTCGTTCCCGCACCTTGCGGGGCAGGGCGGGGCGGCGTCAGTTCAGCCAGCAAGATGCGCACGGTCATGTCGCGCGCGGCGGGCAGCATGTCCGGGGACAATCCTGCGATGATCGCGGCCAGGGCGGGCGCTGTGGTATCGCCCCAGAAATCATCGGGCAATCCGGCACGGCGCGCCGACAAAAGGCCCGTGGCATCGACCGATTGTGCATCCAGTGGCGTGACGCTGATCGCGTCGTTGCGTACCCCGCTCAGTTGCTGGTCAAAGGGTTGGGCCTGCGGCTGTGGCAGGGCGACAGATTGCGACAGCCAGTCGATGGCCGACATCGGGGCGTTGCCCGGCGCTGGCGTCTGCGATCGGGCTTGCGCCTCACCCAGAGATTGTGACTGAGGCCGCGCCTCGGGGCGCCTTGCGTCCAGCGGCTGGTCCTGTTGGGCCCCGACCGCGCCGACCGATAGCGCAAGGGCGAGCACGCTGGTCAGGGCCGTGGGCGTGAACCGCAGGTTCGGCAGGTGCGAGGCCGAAAGTTTCAGGCGCCCCGGCAACATGCCGCCCAAGCAGGCGGAATCGTCCACGCCTGCGGACCGCAGATGCGCCCGCTCTTTGGGATAGGTATCACTGCACATCCAGCGTCACCGGCTGCGTGGTCAGGCTCTGATCCGGGCTGAGGTCGCCGACATAGGCGAAGCCCACCAGTCCGATGCCCCCCAGAACCACCAAAACCACCAGAAGTTTGAATATATGCCGCATGTCTGTGCCCCGGATTTGTTGTTCTGTTTATGCTGTGCCATGCCAACGTGAAAGCCCCGCATCGCCAGTTCGTCGCTTTATAGCTGGAAATCCGGCCGAGATCACGTCATTCAGGGCGAAGATCACGAAAACGCCATGGCCGGGTCGCGGCAGGCGCTGGAACGACCCGGCAAGAGAGGCCTGTGTGACAGAGATATTACACAAAACCGTCGTTCTGGTGGGGATGATGGGCGCGGGCAAAACCGCGATCGGGACCGAACTGGCGCGGCTGCTGGGCGTGCCTTTCGTCGATTCGGATGATGAGATCGTGCGCGCCGCCAACATGAGCATCCCTGAGATTTTTGCGCGCGACGGCGAGGCATTTTTCCGTCTGAAAGAGGCGCAAGTCATCGCGCGCCTGCTAAGCGGCCCGCCGGGGATCCTGTCAGTGGGCGGCGGGGCGTTTTTGTCGGCGGAAACGCGCACACGGATCACGGGGCTTGGCATCTCGGTCTGGCTGCGCGCTGATCTAGAGCTCTTGTGGACACGTGTGCGGCAAAAAACCTCGCGCCCGCTTTTGCGCACGGCCAATCCGCGCCAGACGCTGGGGGAATTGCTGGCTGAACGCGATCCGATTTATGCGCTGGCCGATCTGACGGTGGATGCGCGGGCTGAATATTCGATTGCCGAGATGGCGGGGCAGGTGTGCGCCGCGCTGCTGTCGCGCCCCGATGTGGTGCAAAGCGCGCCGTATGCGGGTGGAACCGACGGGTCTGCGCCTGCGGGAACAGCCGGGCGCGCCGGATCCGGGGCCGCAAAGGCGCAGCCCCCACCGCGTGGCGAGCCAGACCGGCCCCAGACACCCAGCGCTGGAAATGAGCGTGCGGCGCCGCGCAACACGACGGCAGGCGCCCCGGCGCGCCGGAACGGAGGGGCAAAATGAGGGATCAGGTGCATGTGGCGCTGGGCGCGCGCGCCTATGATGTGGTGATCGGCACCGGGCTTCTGGCCGACGCCGGGGGGCTGATCGCGCCACTTCTGCACCGTCCGCGCGTGGCGGTGCTGACCGATGAAACGGTGGCGGGTCTGCATCTGGAAGCCCTGCGCGCCGGGCTGGCGGCGGCAGGGGTATCGATGACCGCGCTGGCGCTACCGCCGGGTGAGGGCACGAAGAACTGGACGCAACTGGGGCGCGCGGCGGAATGGCTTTTGGCCCAGCAGGTAGAGCGGCGCGATATGGTCGTGGCACTGGGCGGCGGCGTGATCGGCGATCTGGCCGGGTTTGCGGCGTCGGTGCTGCGGCGCGGCGTGCGCTTTGTCCAGATTCCCACCAGCCTCCTGGCGCAGGTCGACAGTTCGGTCGGCGGCAAGACCGGGATCAACACGCCGCAGGGCAAGAACCTGATAGGGGCGTTTCACCAGCCGTCGCTGGTGCTGGCGGATATCGACCTGCTCTCGACCATGCCGCCGCGCGACTTTCTGGCCGGATATGGCGAGGTGGTGAAATACGGCCTGTTGGGCGACCTGGCTTTCTTTGAATGGCTGGAGGCGCACGCGCCCGCGATGGCTGCGGGCGACGTGGCGGCACGGCTTCGCGCAGTGACCCGCGCGGTGCAGATGAAGGCAGAAATCGTGGCGCGTGATGAGACCGAACAGGGCGAACGCGCGCTTTTGAATCTGGGCCATACCTTCTGTCACGCGCTGGAGGCGGCGACCGGCTACGACGGGGCGCGGCTGTTGCATGGCGAGGGCGTGGCGATCGGCTGCGCGCTGGCGTTTGATCTGTCGGCGCGCATGGGCCTTTGTGCGCAGGAAACGCCGGGACGGGTGCGCGCGCATCTGCGCGCGATGGGGATGAAGACCGACCTGGGCGATATTCCGGGCGATCTGCCGGGCGCCGGGGACATGATGGCGCTGATGGCGCAGGACAAGAAGGTGCAAGACGGCAAGATGCGCTTCATCCTGGCGCGTGGCATCGGGGCGGCCTTTGTCAGCGATGCGGTGCCGGGGCCGCTGCTGCGCGCGGTGCTCGACGATGCGCTGAAAGCGCGCTGATCCTTCGCGCTGCCGCGTGATACTGCCCTGATCCAATGGAAGGCCCCCCGCGATGCGGGTGGCCTGTACCCTTACTGGACCCTGATTTGCGGGCAAATCAGGGGGCGGGCGCCTGTGGCGGCGTTGTTTTGTCTGCGGCGGCGGGGTGCTCAAATGAAACCCGCCTCAGTGCAGGACACCCCTCCCACCGAGCTTTTGAAGCGTTTTCCCCCGGACGTATGGCGTGGGTTTTCCTGTTCACAAACTGCCTAAATTTTATCAATTGATAAAATTCATATCTGTGGCACAGTGAGGGACATGACAGCCATCCTCTGGAAAGGGAAAGCCTATGTCTCCTGCGCCTACCACCCCCGGTATCGTTGCCGGGCGGCTTGAGCCCGATGCCTATGTGGCAAACTTTGATGACATTTATCCCGAATACGATCCGCATGAAGCGCGCGTCGCGGCAGACCGCTGCTATTTCTGCTATGACGCGCCCTGCATAACCGCCTGCCCCACGGCCATAGACATCCCGCTCTTCATCCGCCAGATTCAGGCTGGTCAGCCCGAGGCTGCGGCGCGCACGATTTTCGATCAGAACATCCTGGGCGGCATGTGCGCCCGTGTCTGCCCGACCGAGACGCTGTGCGAAGGTGCGTGCGTGCGCGAGGCGGCCGAGGGCAAGCCGGTAGAGATCGGACGTCTGCAACGCTACGCCACCGACGGTCTGGTTGACGCGGGCGTGCATCCCTATGACCGCGCCGCGCCCACGGGTAAACGCGTGGCGGTTGTGGGGGCTGGGCCTGCGGGGCTGGCCTGTGCGCATCGGCTGGCAATGCTGGGCCATGACGTCACGCTGATGGATGCGCGCGCCAAACCCGGCGGGCTGAACGAATATGGCATCGCGGCCTACAAGGCGGCGGGCGGTTTCGCGCAGGCAGAGGTCGACTGGCTGATGCAGATCGGCGGGATCACCCTGCGCAGCGGTGTGGCTTTGGGCCACGACGCGACACTGACTGACCTGAGGACGGACTATGACGCGGTGTTCCTTGGCATGGGATTGGGCGGGGTCAATGCCCTTGGTGTGCCCGGCGACGACCGGCACGGGGTGCATGATGCGGTGGAATTTATCGCAGACCTGCGCCAGATCAGCGACCTCTCGGCCCTGCCGATCGGACGCCATGTGGTGGTGATCGGCGGCGGCATGACGGCCGTGGATGCCGCCGTGCAATCGCGCCTGCTGGGGTCCGAGCATGTCACCATGGTCTACCGCCGGGGGCGTGAGGCGATGGGTGCGTCGGATTATGAGCTGTCGCACGCGGCCAACGCGGGCGTGCGCATCATCACCAATGCAATGCCAATGTCGGTACATGGCAACGGCGCGGTGCGTGAGATCGAGTTCGGCTATACCCGCAGCGGCGACGCGGGGCTGGAGCCGACGGGCGAGACCTTCCGCCTTCCCGCCGACCAGGTGTTCCGCGCCATCGGCCAAACGCTGAGCGGCGCGCCGGACGCGCTGGAAATCGCGCGCGGCAAGATCGCGGTGACCGGCGCAGGCCGCACCAGCGCGGCCGGTGTCTGGGCGGGCGGCGATTGCGCGGCGGGCGGCGATGACCTGACCGTCACTGCCGTGGCGCAGGGCCGCGACGCGGCGATGGATATTCATGCAAGCCTGACGGCGTGAGGGGAACATCATGGCAAATCTGACAAGCAACTTTATCGGCATCAAATCCCCCAACCCGTTCTGGCTGGCCAGCGCGCCGCCAACCGACAAGGCGTATAACGTGGTGCGCGCCTTTCAGGCCGGTTGGGGTGGGGTGGTCTGGAAGACGTTGGGGGCCGAGGGGCCGCCGGTCGTCAATGTGAACGGTCCACGCTATGGCGCGATCTGGGGCGCAGATCGCCGGTTGCTGGGCCTCAACAACATCGAACTGATTACCGACCGTCCACTGGAGATCAACCTGCAAGAGATCAAGCAGGTGAAACGCGACTGGCCCGACCGTGCGATGGTGGTCAGCCTGATGGTGCCCTGCGATGAAGAAAGCTGGCAGGCCATTCTTGCGCGGGTCGAGGATACTGGCGCCGACGGGGTCGAACTGAACTTCGGCTGCCCGCATGGCATGGCTGAACGCGGCATGGGCAGCGCCGTGGGGCAGGTGCCGGAATATATCGAGATGGTGACGCGGTGGGTCAAGAAACACTCGCGCATGCCCTGTATTGTCAAACTGACGCCGAACATCTCGGACATCCGCAAACCCGCCGAGGCGGCAAAGCGCGGCGGGGCCGACGCGGTCAGCCTGATCAACACGATCAACTCGATCACGTCGGTCAACCTCGATACTTTCAGCCCGGAACCGATGATCGACGGCAAGGGCACCCATGGCGGCTATTGCGGCCCGGCGGTGAAGCCGATCGCCTTGAACATGGTGGCGGAAATCGCGCGCTCTGCGGAAACGCAGGGCTTGCCGATCAGCGGTATCGGCGGCGTGACGACATGGCGCGACGCTGCGGAATACATGACGCTGGGTGCGGGCAACGTGCAGGTCTGCACCGCCGCGATGACCTATGGCTTCGGCATCATCAAGGAAATGACCGCCGGGTTGTCGCTTTGGATGGATGAGAAGGGCCTGACCTCGGTTGATGAGGTGGTGGGCCGCGCGGTGCCCAACGTGACCGACTGGCAGTACCTCAACCTCAACCACATCACCAAGGCGCGGATCAATCAGGACCTGTGCATCAGCTGCGGGCGCTGTTTCGCGGCGTGTGAGGATACCAGCCATCAGGCCATCGCCATGTCGCCAGACCGGGTGTTCACGGTGAAGGATGACGAATGCGTCGCATGCAACCTGTGTGTGAATGTCTGCCCGGTCGAGGATTGCATCACCATGGAAACCCTGCCCGCAGGCACGACCGATCCGCGCACCGGCGAGGTCGTTCCGGCGGAATACGGCAACTGGACCACGCATCCCAACAACCCGATGGCGAAAGCGGCGGAATAGGGGGGCAGCGAAACCCCCGGTATCATGACCCGACCCGCTGCCCGGAAACGGTTGGCGGGTTGGGTTGGGACCAGCGAAACAAAGACCGCAGCCCGGGACCTCTTGCTCAGCGCTTGCCGATCTCGACCAGCACGGCGCCAAGCGCGATCAGCGACATCAGGAACAGGCGGCGGGGGCCGACTTTCTCGCCCAGGATGAACCAGCCGATCAGGGCTGCAAAGACGGTGGAGGTTTCGCGCAGCACGGCCGCCTCGCCGACCTTGCCGACCAGCGTGGCCAGCATGACGCCGCCAAAGCTGACATAGGCGATGATTGCGCCCGCGATACCGCGCACCATCAGGGGCAGGATACGCGGCGGCAGGATCATCTTGCGATAGCGGTGCAGTGCCAACCCCGGAAAGTCCAGTGAGGTGATCAGAAAGAACCACGCCAGAAAGCTGAACGGATTGGGTGCCTGACGGATCGCATAGGCGTCAAAGGTGGTGTAGATCGCCACCATTACTCCGCCCGCCACCGCCCAGGCCAGGCCGATCTTCAGCGCGCGCAGGTCCAACGTTTCTTCGGATAGGTTGCGCAGCGCCAGCAGCAAGATGCCTCCGGACAGGCAGGCGATTCCCAGCCACTGGACCGGTGCGAAGCTTTCGCGGAAGATCAGCATCGCGGCGAAGACGGTCACCACCGGCCCGGTGCCGCGCACCACCGGGTAGACCACGGTAAACGCCGCCTTCTCATAGGCCAGCGCCATGGTGAGTTTGTAGCCGAAATGGATGAAGAAGGCGCCTGCCAGAAAGCCCCACATCTGCGCATTGGGCCATGGCACCAGAAACAGGGCAATGGGCAACGACAGGACCGCCAGCCAGAAATCAATCGCGCCCCGCGTGAGCCAAGGGTCATGCGCGCCCTTTTGCAGCGCCCCGAAGATGGCATGGGCCAGCGCCGACATGAGAGCCAGCGCAGTTGCCAGTTGCGCGCCCTGCGCGGTCCCGGCGATGGATAACAGCCACTCGGCCATTTTCTTTAACCTGTGTTACATGTACCCTTTGGCATACGCCGCCTTTCGCGCGGGAACAAGATGGCTTGACGCGGGGCAGGCGGCGCGGGCGCCGCTGCAATGGGGCATGATGACGATCCTGCAGTGCAGTTTTCCCATGGGGCGTGCCTGGCAACACCTTGCCCGGGGTCGCAATGTCCGGGGGTGGTCGGTCCGGGTCCTGCAGGATGCCTTTCGCGCTCAGGGACGCCTTCGGGAACCGGGACTGACGGCCCCGGTCCATGCAGCAAGCGACGCGCCACGCGCGCGCGGCGCCGTGGTTAACGCCGCCCTGCGTCAGCGCGGGTATGTATCAAACCCATACCGTTTCCATATTGTTTCCAGACCCCGTATTTTCGCGCTGTTTCAGGGGTTAACGCCGCTTTATGGTCGAAAATCCGACCAGCCCCGCGTGCACCCATACGCCACCCCACGTGGCATTGTTTGCAACGCCGGCAGTCCCACCCGTTGCGCTTGCGCCCGCCCGTTAAGTTCCGCCCGTTAAGTTCCGGCCGTTAAGTTCCGGCCGATTAGGCTCAGGCGCCTCAATCCCGCCCCGCCAGCATCCGCGCCACACGCGGCGCGAAATAGGTCAGCACCCCGTCGCAACCGGCGCGGCGAAACGCCATCAGGCTTTCCAGCATCACCTTGTCGCCGTCCAGCCAGCCGCGCTCGGCAGCGCCCGCCAGCATCGCGTACTCGCCCGACACTTGGTAGGCATAGGTCGGAAGCCCGAAGTCGTCCTTTACCGCGCGGCAGATGTCCAGATAGGGCATGCCGGGTTTGACCATGACCATATCGGCGCCCTCATCCACGTCGCGCGCCACGCAGCGCAGCGCCTCCAGCCGGTTGGCGGGGTTGACCTGATAGGTTGCCTTGTCGCCCACCAGCCGCCCCGATGCGCCAACCGCATCGCGGAATGGGCCATAGAAGGCGCTGGCAAATTTCGCGGCATAGGACAGGATCGCGATATCGCGGTGGCCCGCTGCCTCCAGTGCCGTGCGCAGCGCGCCGATGCGTCCGTCCATCATGTCTGAAGGGCCCAGGATATCCGCCCCGGCCTCGGCCTGCGCCAGCCCCATCTTGACCAGGCATTCGACGGTTTCGTCGTTCAGGATGGTCTCGCCCACGACCAGCCCGTCATGACCGTTGATGTTATAGGGGTCCAGCGCGATATCGGTCATGATCGCCAGGTCCGGCACCTCGGCCTTGATCGCACGGATCGCGCGGTTGGTCAGGTTTTCCGGGTTCCAGGCCTCGGCGCAATCTTCGGTGCGCAGCGCCGCGTCGGTATAGGGAAAGAGGCAGATCGCCGGGATGCCGAGGTCGGCTGCCTCCTGCGCAGCGCGGACCACCCGGTCGATCGAAAGGCGGTTGACCCCGGGCATCGAGGCGATGGGTTCCGCGACATCCACGCCCTCACGCACGAATATTGGCCATATCAGGTCGGCGGCGGACAGATGATTTTCCTGCGCCAGATCGCGCAGGGCGCGGGTACGGCGCAGACGGCGCAGACGGGCGGCGGGGAAGGCGGCGGTTGTGGGGCGCATGGGGCTGACCTTTCAGGCGGGTATCCGTATCGGGACTTTGGTGCCACGGTTGCGCGGCGGTGCCAAGCCGCAACTGTTCACCGCGCCTTGATGCGCCCGCCGCTATGGGCGCAGGGTGTGGCAGATCCCCCCTGCCGCCGCAGGCGCGGCGCTGCCGCAGCCTCGCCCGCTGCCCTCGGGCATAACGCTGCCCCGCGCGCCGGGATGGCGCTGATGCCCCCTTGGCGCTGTGGCCACAACGCGCTAACACGGGCGAACAGGCAAAAGGAGACGCGCTTGGACTTTCTGGAGGTGGTGTTCCGGTTGATCGATTTGCGGTCGTTCTCCAATATCTGGTTTTGGGTCGTGCTGGCGGTGATGTGGTCGACCCTGTCGCATTTTGTCATCGGCGTGCCTTTCGACCTGGTGCAGCGCGCGCGCCGCCGGGGCGGGCAGGCATTGTCGGATCTGGAGACGTTGGCCCATATCCAGGCGCGCCGCCGGGTTCAGCTGTTTGCCAGCGCAGGCCCGGCCATGGTGGGCGTGGGCGCGGCGGGCCTTTCGATGCTTCTGGTGCTTGGGTTCCTTTATGGGGTCGAACTGGCGCAGGCGGTGTTTTTGCTGCTCGGCCCGGCCTCGCTGACCGCATTGATGGGGCTACGGATCGCCCGCGCCATTGCCGAGCGGGGTGAGATGGGCAACGACCTGATCCGCCGCTTGTCGCGCCATCGCTTTTTGGTGCAGGGTCTGGGGATGGCTGCGATCTTCCTCACCGCGATCTGGGGCATGTGGCAGAACATGTCGATCAGCGTGCTGGGGCTTTGAGCCGTCACTTTGGCGCCGCAGGGGGGCGCAGCCCAGTGTCCGCTGCCGACGGGCAAAGCCTCAGACGTCGCACGCAACCCGGTGCCCGGTGCATTGCCAGCAGAAGCGGCGTGCCGGTGCAATCGCTTGTTGCCCGCGGACCGTCTGGAATGTGCCATCCCCCATTGACACGCGCGCGCGGCACGGTAGGTCAGGCGCGATGACACGAACCGCTGACAAAGGCGCCGCTGGGGGCCGGATCTTGCTGGGTGGCGCGCCCGAGGGGTTTGACGCCCTGCTGTTGGTGCGCGAACTTGACCGCGCACAGGGGCCGGTGATCCATGTTGCCCGCGATGACAAGCGCATGGCCGCGATGCGCGCCGCGCTGGCCTTTGCCGCACCCGAAGTCGTGGCGCTGGACTTTCCCGCCTGGGATTGTCTGCCCTATGACCGTGTGTCGCCCAACCCCGATATCCTGGCGACCCGCATGGCAACGCTTGCCGCCCTTGCCGCAGGTGTGCCCGGCCCCTTCGTCCTGCTGACCACGCTGAGCGCCGTGACCCAGCGTCTTCCCGCGCGCGCCGTGGTGGCCGGCGCGTCCTTCACCGCCCGGGTCGGCGACCGGATCGACGAGAAAGGGCTGCGCGCCTATCTGGTGCGCATGGGCTTTACCCAGACGCCCACCGTCACCGGCCCCGGCGATTACGCCGTGCGCGGTGGGATCATCGACATCTACCCCCCAGGCGACGGCGGACCCGTACGGCTGGATATGTTCGGCGATGTGCTGGACGGCGCGCGCCGCTTCGATCCCGGCACCCAGCGCACCACGCTGAAGCTGTCGCGTATAGAACTGGCCCCGGTGTCCGAGATCATCCTCGACGATGCCGCGATCACCCGCTTCCGGCAGAATTACCGCGTGGAATTCGGCGCGGCAGGCACCGACGATCCGCTTTATGAGGCCGTGAGCGCGGGGCGCAAGCATCAGGGCATGGACCACTGGCTGCCGTTCTTCCATGACCGGATGGACACGCTGTTCGACTATCTCCCCGGCGCGCCCATCATGCTGGACGATCAGGTCGAGGCCCTGCGGCTGGCACGCTGGGAAACGATCACCGATCAGTATGACAACCGCGCCGAGGCGATGCGCGCCAAGGGGCGGGTGGACACAGTCTATAAACCCTGCCCGCCGGGGCTTCTTTATCTGGATGATACCGCGTGGTTGGCTGCCACAAAGGGCGCGCGACTGATCCAGTTCAGCCCGCTGGCCGCCGCCCCGGGGCCTGGGGTGCTGGATGCGGGCGGGCGCGATGGGCGCAGCTTCGCACCCGAACGCCAGCAAGAGAACAGCGACCTTTTCGGCGCGCTGGCCGATCACATCCGCGCCCGGCGCAAGACCTCGCATGTCATCCTGACCGCATTCTCGGAAGGGGCGCGCGAACGCATGCAGGGGCTGCTGGCTGACAGCGACCTGACCGATGCCCAGCTGATCGGAGATCTGCGTGACATACCCGACAGTGGGCTTGGCAGGGTCTCTATAGAACGGGGTAATCTGTCGCTGGCAATCTGGCCGCTGGAGGCAGGCTTTACGGCGCCGGGCCTGACGGTGATTTCCGAACAGGACATCCTGGGCGACCGCCTTGTCACCCGCTCCAAACGCCGCAAGCGCGCCGAGAACTTCCTGACCGAGGCGCAGGGCCTCACCCCCGGCGATCTGATCGTCCATGTCGATCATGGCGTGGGCCGGTACAACGGTTTGGAGACGATCACCGCCATGGGCGCGCCGCATGAGTGCATCGCGCTGGAATATGCGGGCGGCGACCGGCTGTATCTGCCGGTGGAAAATATCGAACTGCTGTCGCGCTATGGCCATGAAGAGGGGTTGCTGGACCGGCTCGGCGGCGGTGCGTGGCAGGCCAAGAAGGCCAAGCTGAAACAACGGATCCGCGAGATCGCCGACAAGCTGATCCGCATCGCTGCCGAACGTCAGTTGCGCCGCGCCCCCGTTTTCGACCCGCCCGACGGTCTGTGGGAGGCGTTCAACGCCCGCTTCCCTTATGCCGAAACTGATGACCAGCTGCGCGCGATCGAGGATGTTCTGGCCGATTTCGACGCAGGCCGCCCCATGGACCGGCTGGTCGTCGGCGACGTGGGCTTTGGCAAAACCGAGGTCGCAATGCGCGCCGCCTTCATCGCGGCGATGTCGGGCGTACAGGTGGCGGTGATCGCGCCCACCACGCTGCTCGCGCGACAGCATTACCAGAGCTTTGCCGAACGCTTCCGCGGCTTCCCGCTTCAGGTGCGCCCGCTGTCGCGGTTCGTGTCCACCAAGGATGCCGCCACCACCCGCGCGGGCTTGACCGACGGCACTGTGGATATCTGCATTGGCACCCACGCATTGCTGGCCAAATCAGTCAGGTTCCGCAATCTGGGTCTGCTGATTGTCGATGAAGAACAGCATTTTGGCGTAAACCATAAGGAACGGCTGAAGGAATTGCGCTCGGACATCCACGTCCTGACGCTGACAGCAACGCCGATCCCGCGCACGCTGCAATTGTCGCTGAGCGGCGTGCGTGACCTGTCGCTGATCACCACGCCGCCGGTGGACCGGCTGGCGATCCGCACCTATGTCTCGGAATTCGATACGGTAATCTTGCGTGAGGCGCTGTTGCGCGAGCACTATCGCGGCGGGCAATCGTTCTTTGTCGCGCCCCGGATTTCGGACCTGCCCGAGATAGAGGATTTCCTGCGCACCCACGTGCCCGAAGTCTCATTCGTGATCGCCCATGGCCAGATGGCGGCGGGGGAACTCGATACCCGCATGAACGCGTTCTATGACGGCAAATATGATGTGCTGTTGGCTACCACCATCGTGGAATCCGGGCTGGATATTCCCACGGCCAACACGATGATCGTGCACCGTGCCGATATGTTCGGGCTGGCGCAATTGTATCAGATTCGGGGCAGGGTGGGGCGGTCGAAGGCGCGGGCCTATTGCTTCTTGACCACGAAACCCCGCGCGGTGCTGACGCCGCAGGCGACCAAACGGCTGCGGCTGCTGGCCAGTCTCGACAGCCTTGGTGCGGGGTTCACGCTGGCGAGCCAGGACATGGACCTGCGCGGTGCGGGCAACATCCTGGGCGAGGAACAATCAGGCCATATCAAGGAAGTGGGTTACGAACTTTACCAGCAGATGCTGGAAGACACGATTGCCAAGATCCGCTCGGGCGAGATTGCCGACAGCACCGACCTTGATGGCCAATGGGCGCCGCAGATCAATCTTGGCGTGCCGGTGCTGATCCCGGAAGCCTATGTGCCCGACCTTGATGTCCGCCTCGGGCTCTATCGCCGTCTGTCGGGACTGGCCACCAAGGTAGAGCTGGAGGGTTTCGCGGCCGAGATGATCGACCGTTTCGGTCCCCTCCCGCGTGAAGTCAACACGCTCATGGTGGTGATCCGTATCAAGGCGATGTGCAAACGCGCGGGTATTGCGAAACTCGACACCGGGCCAAAGGGTGCGACGATCCAGTTTCACAACGACAAATTCGCCAACCCGGCGGGCCTCGTGGCCTTTGTGCAGGCGCAAAACGGCCAGGCCAGCGTGCGCGACAACAAGATCGTTGTCCTGCGCGACTGGTCGGACGAGAAAGAGAAGATCCGCGGTGCCTTCGCCATTGCCCGCGATCTGGCGGGCTTTGCCGAGGCGAAGGGCGCTGGTGCGGAGCCGCCTAAAGCTGCCCCCGCACCAGCCCAAAAGCCAAGGCCCACATCACCGCGCCGATAAGCGTATCGAGCACCTGCCATGCCCGGGCGGTGCGCAGGTAGGGCGCCAGATAGCGCGCGCCAAACCCCAGGCTGAAGAAGAACACGAAGGACGCGGCGACGGCAGCGGTGCCGAAGGCCCATTTCGCAGGCCCCTCGAACGCCGTGGATACCGCCCCGATCAGTCCCAGCGTGTCCAGATAGACATGCGGATTTGCCCATGTGAAGGCCGCGCCCGCCGCCAATGTCGGCCACAGCCCTGCCGATTGCCCCGCCAGAACCAGCGCGTAATCGCCACGCCACGCCGCACGGAGGCGCGCGGCGCCATAGGCAAGCAAGAACGCCGCCCCCGCCCATGCCATGATCGCCGGAAACGCAGGCCAGAGTGTCACGATGGCCCCGAAGCCCGCCACGCCGGCGGCGATCAGCATCGCATCGGACAGCGCACACAGCAACACTAACGGCAGCACATGCGCCCGCATCAGCCCCTGCCGCAGCACGAAGGCATTCTGCGCCCCGATCGCCAGGATCAGCGAGATCGAGGTGAAGAACCCGGTCAGGGCCGCCGACAGCATCAGGCAGGTCGCCCGGCGGCGAAGGATGGGGTCAGACGGGCGTTCAGGGGCATGCGGGTATCCATTCCAGAAGTGAATTGGCGGGCGGGGAAGCGGGGGGCAGCGCTAAAGTCTGACAAATGGCGGGGTGCGCAGGTGGCGGGGTGTGAGTTCGGGCGGGCAGGGCATCTGTCGCGCCATGCGCCGCCAAGGCCGCATATCCACCGTTGCGGCGGGGGGCAGCAAGCCCGGTCGCGGGGGGCCTCTCTGCCGCGCCAGCTTGAACCCACGCTCATACCCCAGCCATGCAGCCTGCGACGGGGGGCGTCATGGGTGATCGGTCCGCGCCTTCTCGACCGCATGAACCACCTCATCCCGGGCGGAGGGATAGACAAGCCCGGCCGAGATGATGAGCTTCGCGGCATCCTCGATATTCATGTCCAGCACGATCACGTCGCTGATGGGCACGAACAATAAAAAGCCTGAGGTGGGGTTTGGCGTCGTGGGCAGGAACACGCTGACCAGCGGGCCATGCGCGTCCAGTTTCTTGCCCAGTTCGCCCCGCGTCGTGCTGGAAATGAAGCCCACTGCCCAGATGCCCTGACGCGGATATTCCAACAGACAGGCCCTGTCGAAATTGCTGTCCGAGGTGGTGAAAACCGTCTCGGCAATCTGTTTGAGCGCGTGATAGATCGACCGGACAATTGGCATGCGTGCCACGATCAACTCGCCCCAGCGAATGAAGGTCCGGCCGATCAGCCCCTTTGCCCCCCAGCCGACGGTAACGGTGAAGACCAGAAAAATCAGCACCCCGGTGCCCGGCACATCCCAGCCCAGCAGGGTTTCGGGGCGGTAGGGACGCGGGATGAAGGGGATGACCCAGCTGTCGATCCAGTTCACCGCTGTCCAGATCAGCCACAGCGTCAGGCCGATGGGGGCGATCGCGATCAGCCCGGTCAGGAAGTTGCTACGCAGCGCCGCCAGCGGGCCGCGCCGGTGGCTTCTGTCATCGGGCTGGGTCATGTATTGTGTCCCTTCGCACCGCTGGACGCAGGCGCTTGGGCGGCGGGCCCTGACCCGGCTTCAGACATGGTTTGCGAAAGCGCCACTGCGATGGCGCTGCCAAGGCGTGCGTTGTTGAGCACCAGTTCGATGTTGGCGGTCAACGACCGCCCCTCGGTCAGTTCAAAGATCCGTTGCAGCAAGAAGGGCGTGACCGCTTTGGACGCGATGCCTGCGGCAGAAGCCTCGGCCAGCGCGGTCTCGATGATCGGCGCCAGGGTTGCGCGCGCGATCTCATGCGCGGCGGGGATCGGGTTGGTGACCAGTTGCCCGCCAGGCAGTCCCAGTGTCGCGCGCATGCGGTGCGCGCGCGCGATCTGGTCCGCCGTGTCCATTCGCAAGGGCGCGGTCAGCCCTGCATCGCGCGACCAGAAGGCGGGCAAGGCGTCCTGACCGTAAGCGATGACCGGCACGCCATAGGTTTCCAGAACTTCCAGCGTTTTTGGCAGGTCTAGAATGGCCTTCGCCCCGGCGGCGACCACGGTAACCGGGGTTTGCGACAGTTCCGCCAGATCGGCCGAGATGTCGAAGCTTTCCTCTGCTCCGCGATGCACGCCGCCGATGCCGCCGGTGGCGAAGACCGCGATTCCCGCCAGATGCGCGCAGATCATCGTAGCGGCGACCGTCGTGGCCCCGGTGCGCCCCAACGCCAGACAGGCAGCCAGATCGGCGCGTGACAGCTTCATCACATCGCGGGCCTGGCCGAGCGCGGCCAGCTCTGCCGCCGTCAGGCCAATGTGGATGCGCCCGTCCAGCACGGCGATGGTCGCCGGGGTGGCGCCATGGCGGCGGACCTCATCCTCGACCCGGGTGGCAGTCTCGACGTTCTGCGGCCATGGCATGCCATGGGTGATGATGGTGGATTCCAAGGCGACAACGGCGCCCCCCCGGGCAAGGGCGCTGGAAACCTCGGGGGCGAATGTCAGGGGCAGGTCAGATGTACGTAGGGTCATGCGGTAAGTCCTGTAGCTACATGCCGTGCTGCGGTTTGCAGCGCCAGCAAAAGGGCGGTGGGCCGGTCCGCGCCGCGGCGTTCGGCTGCGATGTGGGCGGCCATGAAGGTGTCGCCCGCGCCGGTCACACGGGCCATGCGCACCTGCGGCGGGCAATGTGTCAGCACGTCGGGGCGCGTGCCTTCGGGGCCGCGCAGGGCGTCGCTGGCCGGGTGTGCGCCATCGGTGACCACCACGCGCGCCGCGCCAAGGGCATTTAGCGCGCGGGCGGCGTCGGCGCTATTGGTCAGTGCAGCGTTGCACAACACACGCGCTTCGGCCAGGTTAACATAGATCGTCGCACGCGGATGCGCCAGCAGCGGCGTCAGCCGCGCCGCCTTGCCGGGCGAGGCCGCAGCGACCCGCAGATCGGCGCGGCTGAACAGAACCGATGTCGCTATGGCTGTCAGCTGCGCCACGGTCAGATTGCCATCCAGCACGATCAGGCCGGGGTAGGGCTGGCCCGCGCTGCCTAACGTCCCGTCGCCCAGCGGCTGCAAGATCTGCGCGCCCGCCGCCTCCAACGCATGGGCGTCGGCAATCGCGGCGATCAGGCCGTTGTCCCCCTCAATCGCCATATAACGGTCGGTGGGCATATCGGGGGCGTAGTACAGGAACCGCGTGTCCAGCCCCAGTTCGTCGCACGCGGCGATCAGGGCCGTCCCCTCGGTGTCCCGGCCCACGACGCCCAGCAGGGCGGGGCGCAGACCTTCACGCGCAAGGGTCGCCGCGATGTTCAGCGCGACGCCGCCGGGTGCCCGCGTGATGCGCCCCGGCACATCGTCGCCGGCCTGCATCAGGGTGGGCGCACGTCCCAAGACGTCCCACAATACCGCGCCAATGCACAAGATGTCAGGTGTCCCGGTCATGGCGCATGTGTTGCCTGAATTTCCCAAAACCGACAAGCGCAATCGGCAGCATCTGCGGGATCGGAGGTGGGGGGGCGAATGTGCCTTCAGCGCGCCGCTGGGCGCACGCGCGCCGTGGGGCTGACCCCCCGCGCGCCATGGGGCTGACCCCCCGCGCGCCATGGGGCTGACCCCCGCGCGCGCGGTCAGATCAGGAAGCCGCCATCGGTATCGTCGCCGGTTTCCTCGATCAGGCGGTCGAGGTCGGGGATCGTCACGCGCCGCTTGCCCTCGACCACGATCACACCATCCCTGCGCAGCGCCGAGATCTGGCGGCTGACGGTTTCCAGCGTCAGGCCCAGGTATTCCGACATCGCCTCGCGCGTGAGTGGCAACTCGAAGATCAGGCTGTCGCCCATGCTGGCTTGGTTCAGCGATGCATTGCGCCGCGCGATGATGGTAATCAGGCTGGCGATCTTCTCGCGCGCTGTCTTGCGGCCCAGCAGCAACATCCATTCGCGCGCCGCGTCCAGTTCGTCCAGCGTCATTTCAAGCAACCGCTGGCCGATATGCGGGGTGCGCAGCATCATGTCCTCGAACGGCTTCTTGCGAAAGCAGCACATGACCAGATCGGTCGTCGCTGTCACGTCATAGGCGGCGGTGGGTCGCCCGGGGCGCCCAACGAAATCCGACGGCAGCAACAGCCCCACCATTTGGCGCCGCCCGTCTTCCATCGTCTGGGTCAGCGTGGCGATGCCTGTGACGACCGAGGCGACAAAATCCATGCGGTCGCCGGACCACACGACCGTCTGCCCGGCCTCGAAGCTGCGGTAGTATTTGATCTCTTCCAGATGCTGCAGCTCATCCGCCTCGCAGCGCGCGCACACGGCGCGATGTCGGATGGGGCAGTCGTTGCAGTCTTGCAATAGCGCAGAGACCTGCGCCGCTACGCGGGCGGGCGGCTGATCGTGGGTGGTGGTGGCTTTGGTCATGCGTTTCGATCTGCCATTTTGATCTGCGTCAAGGAAGTCGCGCGACGATTACTGTCATCCTACGCGTATGACAACCGAATCGCAACTTTCACGTCTTGGGCTGTTTGATGCGCGCGTGCCGCGCTACACCAGCTATCCGACCGCCCCGCAGTTCAACGGCACCATCGGTGCCGGTACTTTCCAGTCCTGGCTGGGTGCTATTGCGCCCGGCAGTCAGATCTCACTCTATCTGCACGTGCCGTTCTGCCGCAGATTGTGCTGGTTTTGTGCCTGCCGCACGCAGGGCACAAGGTCCGGCGCGCCGGTCGCCGCCTATGTCGAGACGTTGAAGCAGGAACTGGCGCTCTTGCGCGCGCACCTGCCCGACGGTGTGACACTGTCGCGGCTGCATTGGGGCGGCGGCACGCCGACATTGATGACCGCGCCGCAGATCCGCGATCTGGCCGCCGCGATCTTCACGGCCGTGCCGCTGGGTCCCAATGCCGAGTTTTCCGTGGAAATCGACCCCAATGAGGTTGATGCCCCCCGGATGGACGCGCTGAAAGTGGCGGGGATGAACCGTGCCTCGATCGGGGTGCAGGACTTCGACCCCGAGATTCAGGCCACCATTGGACGTGATCAAAGCTATGAGATCACGCAAGAGATCGTGGCAGCGCTGCGCGCCCGCGATGTGCGCAGCCTGAATGTCGATATCCTGTATGGGCTGCCGCATCAGACCCCCGCACGCATGGCAGATTCGGTGCAGAAGCTGTTGTCGCTGCAACCCGACCGTGTGGCGCTTTACGGCTACGCGCATGTGCCTTGGATGGCGCGGCGGCAACAGATGATCCCGTCTGACAGCCTGCCGCGCGCCGAGGAACGGCTGACCTTGTTTGAAACCGCGCGCGATCTCTTCGTGTGGGATGGCTTTGCCGAGGTCGGCATCGACCATTTCGCCCGTCCCACCGATGGGCTGGCTGTGGCTGCACAGGCGGGGCTACTGCGGCGCAATTTTCAGGGCTATACCGACGATACTGCCGAGGTTCTTGTAGGGCTGGGCGCCTCGTCGATCTCACGCTTTCCGCAGGGCTATGCGCAGAATGTGCCGGCCACCTCGGACTGGACGAACGCGGTGCGCGCGGGCACGTTCGCCACGGCGCGCGGGCATGCATTTGCGGGTGAGGACCGGCTGCGCGCCCGCATCATCGAGGCGCTGATGTGCGACTTTCGCGTGTCGGTCGCCCAACTGGTGGCGGATTTTGACGTGACCCGGACCGCCCTGCTGCCGATGTTGCGCGCCGTGCACGACAGGTTCGGCGATCATGTCACGCTTGACCCCGACGGCCTGTCGATCCCTGCGCGGGGTCGCCCGCTGACGCGGATGATCGCCGCCAGTTTCGACGCCTATGCGATGACGCCCAGCGGCCACAGCGTCGCCGTCTGACGGGCTATGCGCGCATCTGGACATTCCCCGCGCCCCGGGTGACGATGTGTCCGAAACAGCGACAAGGTGCAAAGGGGGCCGGATGGTTGGACGGATTTTGCAGACAGATGCCTGCATGGCCGAAGGGGCCGCGTGGCTTGCGCAGGCAGAGCCGCGCTTTGCCCATGCCCTGACGCTGACCGGGCCGCTGCCGTTGCGACGGCGGGCGGATGGGTTCAGCGCGCTTCTCAATGCCATTGTCAGCCAGCAGGTCAGCGTGGCAGCGGCCAGTGCGATCTGGGGGCGGATGCAGTCGGCGGGATTCACGGGTCCATCCGCAGTGCTGGCGGCGGATGAGGACGCGCTGCGCGCCCAGGGTCTGTCGCGTCAGAAGGCACGCTATGCGCGGGCCCTGGCCGGGGCGGGGATCGATTTTGACGCGCTGCGCACCGCGCCCGACGATGAGGTTGTGGAAACCCTGGTCGCGGTCCCCGGCATCGGGGCCTGGACCGCCGAAATCTATGCCATGTTCAGCCTGGGCCGCGCAGATGTCTTTGCGCCCGGCGATCTGGCCTTGCAGGAATCGGCGCGGGTTCTGTTCGATCTGCCAGAGCGCCCACGCCCGGCGGCGTTTCGGGCCATGGCGGCGGAATGGACGCCTTGGCGGTCGGTTGCGGCGGGTCTTCTGTGGGCGTATTACCGTGTCGACAAACAGCGTGAGGGGGTCTTATGACGCGCAAACTGATGTCCAACCGCAAGGCGCCTGTGTCGGGCAATGTCCGGTCGGTTGTGGTCTTCGTCCATGGATACGGTGCCGATGGCGGGGACCTGCTGGGTCTGGCCGACCCGTTGTCGCCGCATCTGCCCGACACGGCTTTCTACGCCCCCGACGCGCCTGAGCGCTGCACCGGCAACCCCTTCGGCTTTCAGTGGTTTCCCATTCCTTGGCTGGATGGGTCAAGCGAGGCTGCGGCAGCCGCAGGGCTGGAAGCGGCCAGCGCCGATCTGCACGCCTTTATGGACAAGGTTATCGCGGATGAGGGGATCGAGGCTGACCAGTTGGCGCTGGTGGGTTTCTCGCAGGGCACGATGATGGCGCTGCATGTAGCACCCCGCCGCGCCGCGGTCATTGGCGCAGTGGTCGGGTTTTCGGGCCGCTTGCTGGCGCCCGAGCGGCTGGAATCCGAGGCCGTTGCTCGCCCACCGATGCTGCTGATCCATGGTGATGCCGATGAGGTCGTGCTGCCGGAATCCTTGCCGCAAGCCGCCGATGCGCTGGTCGCGGCCGGGTTCGACGTGTTCACCCATGTATCGAAAGGCACGGGCCATGGCATCGCGCCTGACGGCCTTTCGCTGACGCTGAGCTTTCTGCGCGACCACCTGGGGTATTGAACTGGCAGCTGCGATCGCCAGACCCCTGTCGCCCTGCGCCGCATACCCTTGGCGCAGGGACTTGTCTGGATAGACGCACCGGGCGGGGCTGTGGGATAGAGTGCCCGCCGGCCCGGATTGCCCGCGTGGTTCTGGACCGCCACGCCCGGGAAGGCTTGGTTGGGGCACAACAAGTCCTGGTTTCCCGCGCGCTGGTGATTGGCCCATCAAGTCACCGCAGAGCCAGCGGTTGAATGACAGCGCCTGATGTCCAGCCCCCTGATAAACCGCCTTAAATCTGCGCATTATTGTCACGCCCCTGTCATCCGGCAGCCGTAACCTTGCCTGCGACATCTTCGTGTAACGTGGGGCTTGTATGGTGCGAAGCGCTAGATATAGTCGCAATCAAGGACGGGCTTGTCCTGCCCTTGACCCCGGTGCGCCGGGTGTCGAATTTTTGTCGGTCAGGGGCCTGGATGATGGACGGTGATTTCAGAACAGATTTTGTGCGCGATCCTGTCGGGCTGAAGCAATTTCCGGCGCTGGTGCTGAATGCTGACTACCGGCCCCTGTCATATTATCCCTTGTCGCTGTGGCCCTGGCAGGATGCGATCAAGGCGGCCTGGCTGGACCGGGTGGATATCGTCGCCGAATACGACCACACGGTGCGCAGCCAGCGGATGGAACTGCGAATACCCTCGGTCGTCGTGTTGCGTGAATTCGTGAAACCCCAGAAGCGCGTGGCCTTCACGCGCTTCAATCTTTTTCTGAGGGACGAATTCTCGTGCCAGTACTGCGGTTCGCGAAAGGATCTGACCTTTGATCATGTGGTGCCGCGTGCCCATGGCGGGGTGACAAGCTGGACCAATGTGGTCGCCGCCTGCGCGCCATGCAACCTGCGCAAGGGGTCGAAGACGTTGCGTGCCTCGGGGCTGACGCTGCGCAAACCTCCGCGTCCGCCCGCCGCCGAGGAATTGCGCAACATGGGTCGGCGGTTCCCGCCCAACCATCTGCACGATTCGTGGCTGGATTATCTGTATTGGGACGCCGAACTGGAAGCGTGAGCGCGATGGAGCCGCGCGCTGGCGCTGCACGCGGATTTTTGCGCAGATGCGCGCCGCGCGCCTCATGTTGGCGCAAACTGCGCGGGTTCTGGCGCAACCACTTTGACATTTGCGACCCCGCGCGCCACGTCACGGGGACGGGGCTGCGCTTTTGTGGGTCTGATCTTGCCGACACTGTCATGTTGCGGGGCAGCCTTCGGCACGGCGAGGGCTGGACTTGCGGCGCAGCGGGAAATAGATAAGCGTCGTTAGCGCTAACTTCTTGGGTCGACAGTTATTGGGAGAAGATCATGGTTTCTCGCGTTATTCCGGTTGATCCGTTCGATCTGGTGATCTTTGGCGGCACGGGCGATCTGGCCCGGCGCAAGATCTTTCCGGGCCTTTATCGCCGCTTCGTGGACGGGCAGGTGCCCGATGGTTGCCGCATCGTCGGGGCCGCGCGCAGCGAGATGGATCATGCCGCCTTCCGCGAATTCGTGGGCGCAGCATTGGCAGAGTTCATAGGCGACAGCCAGGTGCCCGACCAGGTCGCGGCATTTCTGGACATCATCTTTTATTGCCCGATCGATGCAAAGGGCACGTCGGGGTGGGCCGATCTCAAGGCGCTGATGCGCGACGGTCCGGTGCGTGCCTTCTATTTCTCGGTCGCACCGGCATTGTTCGGCGATTTGGCCGAGCGGCTGCACGACCACGGCATCGCCACGCCTGAAAGCCGGATCGTGGTGGAAAAGCCCTTCGGGAAGAACCTGGCGACAGCAAAGGCACTGAACGCCACGCTGGCGGCGCATTTCAACGAGGCGCAGATCTACCGGATCGACCATTATCTGGGCAAGGAAACCGTGCAGAACCTGATGGCGGTGCGCTTTGCCAATATCTTGTTCGAGCCGTTGTGGAACTCGCAATTCGTCGACCATGTGCAGATCACTGTGTCCGAGACCGTCGGCGTCGGCGGGCGCGGCGGATACTACGATACATCGGGCGCGATGCGCGACATGGTACAGAACCATCTGATGCAGCTTCTGTGCCTGATCGCGATGGAGCCGCCGAACAAGTTCGAACCCGATGCCGTGCGTGACGAAAAGCTGAAGGTGATACGCGCGCTGGATCCCGTCGCGGCAAGCGAGATCGTGCGTGGCCAATATCGCGGCCCCAAGGGGCATACCTATCTGGATGAGGTCGAGAATCCCGAAAGCGGCACCGAAAGCTACATCGCGTTGAAAGTGCATGTGTCGAACTGGCGCTGGAAGGGCACGCCCTTCTACCTGCGCACCGGCAAGAAGCTGCGGGGGAGGGCATCCGAAATTGCGATCATGTTCAAGGAACCGCCGCATTCCATCTTTGGCGAGGGCGAGGGTTGGAAGCAAAATGTCCTCGTGATCCGTTTGCAGCCTGATGAGGGCATGAACCTGCGGGTGATGATCAAGGAACCCGGGCCGGGGGGCATGCGCCTGAAGGATGTGCCGCTGGACATGTCGTTTGCCGAGGCCTTGGGCGCCGATGTGATCATCCCCGATGCCTATGAGAGGCTCATCATGGATGTGATCCGGGGCAATCAGACGCTGTTCATGCGCGGCGATGAGGTCGAGGCCGCATGGGCTTGGACCGATCCGATCATTCAGGGCTGGCGCGCGCGCGGCGACATGCCTGCGGGCTATGACCCCGGCACCTCGGGGCCCGAGGATGCGCTGATGCTGTTGCACCGCGACGGACGCCGCTGGCGGGAGATTGCGTGATGGAGTTCATTGAATACCCCGACCGCGAAATGCTGATGCTGCGGCTGGCAAGCTGCCTGCAATCAGACCTTGGGCAGGCGCTGCGCCGCAATGACCGGGTGACCTTTTCGGTTCCCGGTGGCACCACGCCCGGGCCGGTCTTCGACATTCTGTCCGATGTGGATCTGGACTGGCCGCGTGTCGATGTCGTGCTGAACGATGAGCGCTGGGTACCCGAGGACAATCCGCGGTCCAACACCGCGCTGTTGCGCGCGCGGCTGTTCCAGAACCGCGCCGCCCCGGCCGGTCTGATCCCGCTTTATGCCGACACGCCGACGCCCGAGGACGGGTTGCCCGGCCTGATAGATGGGGTGAGCGCGCATCTGCCGCTGGATGTCGTGCTGTTGGGCATGGGCGTCGATATGCACACGGCCAGCCTGTTTCCGGGTGCCGACAACCTGACCGCCGCGCTGGCCAAGGATGCGCCGCCTTTGATGGCGATGCGGGCTGATGGCGCAGGCGAGCCGCGCATCACCCTGACCGCCCCGGTGCTGCGGGCCGCGATGCATGTCCACATCCTGATTACGGGCGCCGAGAAACGCGCTGCACTGGAACGCGCTGCAACGCTGGACCCGGCGGAGGCGCCGGTGGCTGCGGTCCTTGCCGATGCGATGGTGCATTGGGCGGAATAATTCCCGCCTGACGCGAGGGTGACGACCGGGGCGCCTGTGCGTCACGAACCCGCCGCGCCAAAGGTCAGAGGCTGGCGACGATCCGTGCGGCCTCGGTCGCGCAGGGCGTCAACTTCGCGCGCTCTTCACCCGGGAAGAAGCGGGCGCGGGTGGCAGTGGGCATCGGCGCGGGTGTGTCGATCAGGATGCGCGGGCCGATTTTTGCGGCCTCATGCTGCCACGACCGTGCCATGGCGATCTGTGCGGCCTTGGAGGATCCGAATGTGCCGAAGAACCGCTTGCCTCCCGTTGCGTCGTCGAAGAACAGCGCGGTGCCCGCAGCAGCGGCGCGCAGCAAGGGTTCTACCATGGGGATCAGGGCGCCGGTGGCGCGGATGTTGGTGGCGATGGTCTTGTCCAGGTCCTTCAGCGCCATATGGCCCGCAGGCGACATGGGGGCGGCGTGGATCGCCGCATGCGCCCAGAGGTCAACACGGCCCCAGCGGTCATAGACCGACCGACACAGATGCCGCATCGCATTTTCATTGGTCACATCCAGCGGGGCCAAGGTGGCGCTGCCGCCCGCTTCCTTGATCCGATCGTCCAGTTCCTCCAACGCGCCGGTGGTGCGGGCCACGGCGATGATGTGCCAGCCCTGCGCCCCAAGACGTTCCGCCAAAGCCGCCCCCAGCCCACGAGAGGCCCCGGTGATCAGCGCGATTTTCTCTGATGTATCCTGTGTCATGCGGGCCATTTGCCACCTGCCGCGACAAAGGGCAAGACACTTGACTTTTGTTGCCCTGCGGCGGGATAACGCAACCTATAAGTTTCACATGGAAGGACCAACCGCCGTGACACGCAATCAACCCCTCATCCAGTCGCTGGGCGGCACGGATACGCTGACCCGCAAGATCATGATGGTGCTTTTCGGCACACTGCTGCTGGCAGTATCGGCGAAGATCAATGTGCCGATGTTCCCGGTGCCGATGACGCTGCAAACGCTGACGATCTCGCTCATCGGGCTGACCTATGGGTCGCGGCTGGCGGGTGTGACGCTGCTGGCTTATCTGGCGCAAGGCGCGATGGGGCTGCCGGTGTTCGCCGGGATCGGCGCGGGCCTTCCCTACATGATGGGGCCGACGGGCGGCTTTCTGGTTGGCTTTGTCGGCATGGCATGGCTGACCGGCTATCTGGTCGAACGGGGCCTTGATCGTGGCTTCGTGCGCCTGTTCATCGCGGCGTTCGTGCCGGCGCTGCTTTTGTTTGTGCCCGGGGTTGCATGGCTCTGGGCGGTTGCGCCCCTGACGCTGGAAAACGCTCTGATGGCCGGTGCTCTGCCGTTCGTCCCGGGTGCGGTGGTCAAGGCTGCGGTAGCGGCGCTGATCGTCACCGGCGCCTGGCAGTCGCTGCGCGCGCGCAAAGGCTGAGCCACGGGCACAGCCAGCCCGATTGTTGATGCAGAACGCCGCCCCGGGCCCCCGGGGCGGCGTTTTTGCTGCGCAGGACGGGGGCGCGGCGCGTTACCGGTAGCTGCGGCGCGAACAGGCATTGTAACATTCAGTCAGCGGCCCAGTGCTTTGCCATAGTCTCGCCCATATGTTCTGTCATGTGGATTGCACCGCAAGGATGGTTTACGGCATGCTCCGTTAACTTTGATCCGAACGCGGATCGGGGCGGCCTGCACGGGTCTTGTGGCAACGCAAGATGCCAGCGGCCACCAAAATGCGGCGACAAACCGGAAAAGCCGGTGCGGGCAGATCAGGCAAAGGCAAGGCAGGGCGCATGCTCGAATTCAGGACCGTCAGCAAATCTTTCTGGACGGGAAAACAACGCAAGGTGATCCTGGATCGCGCGTCATTTCAGGTGACGCGTGGCAATTCGCTTGGCATCCTGGCGTCGAATGGTACCGGCAAGACCACGCTCATCAACATGATGGCCGGGTTGGAAAAACCCGATGAGGGCGAAATCGAGCGGAACTGCAAGGTTTCGTTCCCGCTGGGCTTCATGGGCGGGGTGGTCACCCGGCACTCCGGCACCGAAAACGCCCGCTTCATCGCGCGGCTTTACCAGCTGGACCCCGATTATGTCGAAGCCTTTTGCCGCTGGATGTGCGACATCAAGGAATATTTCGATATGCCGGTCGGCACCTACAGCCAGGGGATGAAATCGCGGTTTTCTTTCGCGTTGATGTGCGCGCTGGAATTCGACCTGTATCTGATCGACGAAGGCATGCCACAGACCACTGATGTAGCGTTCAATCGCCGGGCGGGGCAGGTGCTGCGCGAAAGGCTGGACCGGGGCACGGTCGTTATCGTGTCGCACCAGCCCGAGACGTTGGAACGCTATTGCCACTCTGCGGCCGTGCTGCGGGATGGTCATCTGTATATGTTCGACTCACTGGAAGAGGCGAGGGCGCTTTATGACTACGACACCCAAGGCTAGGCGCTTTCGACTGCGCCGGTCGGGCAGCACGGACAGCGCGGGGGCGGGGCAACCTGCGCGGATGAACGATGTGCTGCGCTCGTTGCTGCAGGCGCGCGGCGGCAAGGCGCCTGACGAACTGGGGCTGTTTGATGAAAACGATACCAGCGCGACAGGCCTGCCGCAGGGCCGCAGGCGCGAGGCTGAACCGGCGGCGATGCCCGGGGACGGCCCCGGACCGGATCAGGGCGATGGCCGTCACGCCGCCGCCCCCAGACAGATGGACAGGCAGCCATCGGTGCCATCCGCCGCCCCGGATGTGTTCGACGCAGGTCCGATTGCGGCGCGCGATATTGCGCGGTCTGCCAATGCTGGCCGACAGCCAACTGGCAGCGCGGCCGGGCCGGGGACCACGACATCGCATCCCGCCCGTGCCAACGGGGCGACGGGTTCAGACGCAACAGCGACCGTCACAGGCGCTGCCGCCAAAGGTTTGGGACAGGCGACCTCCGGGGCGACCCAGGGCGCCGCAGCGGTTGAGGCCGAACACAAGCTTGCCGCCATCCGGGCCGAGGCGCTGACCGGACGGCAGTTGCGCATGGCGATGCGCGTCGCCACCCGGCACGGAATCCGCGCCGCCAGCGGCGAAGACGCGGTGCGCCAACTGCGCGAGCGTGGGATTGACCCGTTTGAGCGGTCGAACCTGATGGCGTTGGTCAAAAGCGACACCCAGCCGGGGACCGAACTGACCACGGACGCGCGTCAGACCCTGCCTGCCATGCCGCGTGCAACGCGGGTCGGGCAGGCCGACGGGGGTGTGAACCCGGCGCTGGCCGAAGCTGCGGCCGCACGCGAAAAGGATCTGGCCCGGATACAGCGGCAGATCATGCGGCGGCGGCGGAAGCGGATGCTGTTGCTCGGCGCGCGATTGTTCGTCTTTGTGACGATCCCCACCATGCTGGTGGCCTATTACTTCTTCTTCCTCGCCACGCCGCTATACGCGACCAACACTGAATTCGTGATCCAGCAGGCGGACTCGGGGGGTTCGTCAATGGCGGGCGAACTGGGCGGCATGCTGGGTGGGGCAGGGCTGGGCGGATCGGCCGACAGCGTGACTGTGCAGAGCTATCTGCAATCGCGCGGCGCGTTGCGGCGGCTGGATGCCGAGCATGGTTTCAAGGCGCATTTCAGCGGCGACAATATCGACATGCTGCGCAGGCTGGACCCTGACGCCACGGACGAGGCTGCGTACCGGCTGTATCAACGGCACATCATGGTGGGGTTCGACCCGACCGAAGGCGTGGTGAAGCTGGAAGTCATCGCCGCCGATCCCGAAACCAGCGAGCGCTTTGCCACGGCGCTGCTGGGCTATGCCGAGGAACAGGTGGACAGCCTGACCCAGCGCCTGCGCGAGAATCAGATGCGTGATGCCACGCAAAGCTATGAGGATGCCGAACGCCGGATGCAGGAGGCCCGCACCTCGGCGGTCGAACTGCAAGAGCAGTTCAACGTCATGTCCGCCGAGGTGGAGGTATCGATACTGTCGCAACAGATCACGGCGCTTGAAACCGAACTGTCGCAGGCCCGGCTGAGCCTTCAGCAGATGCTGTCGAATGCCCGGCCCAACACCGCGCGGGTAGAGCCGTTGCGCCGCCGTATCGCCAATATGGAGACTGAAATCGCCAACCTTCGGGACGGCATGACTCAAAGCTCGGGCGGCGAGAATTCGCTGGCACGGATGCAAAGCGAACTGATCAGCGCCGAGGCGGATGTCGAGACCAGGCAGATGTTGCTGGCGCAGTCGCTTCAGATGATGGAAACCGCGCGGCTGGAGGCCAATCGCCAGGTGCGCTACCTGTCGGTGGGCGTGACGCCGATCGCGCCGGATGAGCCGACCTATCCCCGCGCGGTGGAAAACACATTCCTGGCGTTTCTGGTGTTTTCGGGCGTGTATCTGATGCTGTCGATGACAGCCGCCATTCTGCGCGAACAAGTCGCGGCGTGATCTGACCGGACCTGCTGCCGTGCTGACCTGACGCCGTGCTGCCTTACCCCGCCGTTCCCTTCGGGTAGGGGTGGCGGGGTGAAAGGTGATCCGGTCCGGCCGCGCCGCCTCAGCCGATCATGGCGCGCGCGTGGCCGTTTTCGGCATAATGGCGTTGCAGGCGTTGCAGTCCGATGCGCAGCACAATCTTGCCGGAGCGCGCCGACCAACCCAGCCGCCGTTCTGCGGCCTCCAACCCTTCGAGAAAGCAGCAGCAGCGCAACACCATGTCTCCCAGTCCGGGGCCGAGATCGCGCAGGGCGGCGCCGACGCGCTCGCGTGCTGCGCGCGGGCCTGTCGCGCTATCCCCGCCGGGACCGTTGCTGCTGCGACTGGCGCCGGTAAGGAAGCTGTCCCAGTTCTGGGTGGTGCGCGCGCCCATCTGCGCGATCTCGAAATCTTCACGCAGACGCTCGGCCGCGACAATTAGGTCGTTGTCCAAAAAAGGCCGTCCATCGCGGTCGCGGCGGCGCGCCAATGTCATCACCGGCGATTCGGCGGTGGTGTACCGGGCCTTGCGCCCATCGGCCCAAGTGTCAGGCGTGCGGGCCAAGGGGGGCGCGCCCCCGCCGTCGCCCGCAGCCCCACCTTCCGAGTTGTCATCCGCCCTCGCTGCACTGCCGTCATCCGCTTGGATCATCTGGCGCAGGGCGCAGCGTCCGGTCGCGGTGATGGCATAGCTGGCGACCCGGCCCGGCTTGACGCAGGCAATCCAGTCTTGCAGCGCGAAGGCTTCGGCCATGGCGCGGTCCAGCACGGCGGTGCGCACTGCGCGCCCCTCGCTGTCCTCGCGCAGCACGACAGCCTTTTCCAGGTCCGGGGCGATGGCCAGAATGGCCCCCGCTTCGGTCAGGCGGCGTAAAATGCGACGCGCCTCAATGGTTTGCAGGCCATTGCTTTCAACGGCGTCGGGCGTGGTGTGGCGCAGATGTGCGGTCATGTTGCTTTGGTCCTTGTGCGAAGTGTCCTGCGCGCTGTTGGCGGCGACGCGTCCCAAACGGTCCAGCGCCTCATCCACAAGCGGATCATCGCGACGGTTTTCCAACCTGCGGACCTGGCGCAGAACGGTAGAGGGGTGGCACCCCCGCTGTTCGGCCAGACGGCGAAGCGAGACACCTTCATGCGTATATGACAGATAAACCTTAGCGGTATCAGGAAGCAATTCGGGCCAACTTTGCGTCAAGGGGATCAGCGTCGTCATGGTGTCTTCCTCGGTAGCCTCAGGTTGTTTCTGTGAGGTAAAATTACACATTCACAACTTTTGGGTGATATAGTTACTCGTTTGTTAAGAAACGTCGCAGCACCCATAATTGTGTGGAAATGCTAAACTTGGTTAAACGCTGCGAACGCCCGGTTTCGGGCTGACGCAACACGCGTGCGGGTTGTGCGATGATGTCCTGAGAGCAAACAGGAGATCACCGATGACCACCGCGCCTATCGACCTTGCAACCCTGCACCGTCCCCGGTTGCTGATCACTGCCGCCCGCTTTGGGCTTGCTGACTATGCCCGCACACGGGATCTGCGGCAGGCCCTCCGCTGCGGTGTCATGACGGCGTTGCCCGATGCGCGCGCGGCGGTGGACCAGTTGGTAGTGCTGGAGGCGATGCTGGAAGGGCTGCGCGTCGCCCATGACGCGGCCTACCGACCTGCGCGTCACGTTGCGGTGCTGACGGCACTGCTGGCCGAATGGCAGGTTGCATATGGTGCGGTCGACAATGTGGTTGCGCTCTGCGCGGCGCGGGACCGCGTGGCGGCACCCGCGATGCGGCGCGCGGTGGGGGGCTGACGCAGGCCGAAATATCGTGGACAATGGATTTCCACTTCCAGTCCCCGCGCAATCAAGAGGGCAGGGCAGGCCGCCCCGTTTCCTGACACCCGGGGCCTTCAACCCGCGCGCGGCGATGTCCTTGCATCCAAGCCGCTGCCCGCAGTCTGCTGCGTCCAGTCGGCTGGCTGCGCCCTGTGACGCTTTGCGGTCCTTGGTCGCCGAGTCGCTGCGCCCAGGCATGTGCCACCAACGGGTCAGACCCGTTTGCATACGGCCTTCGCAGCACGCGTCCGACCTCTAACCGAAGGCGTCTGGCTCTGCTTCTTTCTTGCGTGCGACAAAGTCGATCAGGGCCTGGTGAATGCCTTCGTCCAGCGGAGGTTGTTGGTAATCGCCCAGCATCTTCGCCACCCGCGCCGCCGCCAGCACCTGAGTGTCGCGCGCGCCCTGGTCTTCCCAGGTCTCGAACGGTTTGTAGTCCAGAAGGTCGCTACGCCAGAAGGCGTCCTTGAAATTGGCCTGTGTATGCGCGCAGCCCAGGTAATGCCCGCCGGGTCCGACCTCGGCAATCGCATCCATGGCCTGACCATTTTCCGACATATCCACGCCGCGTGCCAGATGGTGGAGCGCGCCCAACTGGTCCGCATCCATCACGAATTTCTCGAAGCTGGCGACCAGCCCGCCCTCCAGCCAGCCGCAGGCGTGCAGCATGAAGTTCACGCCTGACAGCAGGCCCATGTTCAGCGAATTTGCCGTCTCATAGGCGGCCTGTGCATCCGGCAGTTTCGATCCGCAAAACGCCCCCGATGACCGGTAGGGCAGACCTAGCCGCCGCGCCAGTTGACCCGCCCCATAGGTAATCAGCGCGGCCTCGGGCGTTCCGAAGGTTGGGGCGCCCGAATTCATGTCGATCGAGGTGACAAACGCCCCGAAAATCATGGGCGCGCCGGGGCGTATCAACTGGCTGTAGGCTACGCCCGCCAGAACCTCGGCCAGCACTTGCGTCAACGTGCCCGCCACTGTGGTGGGGGCCATCGCGCCGCCCACGATGAAGGGAGACAGGATGCAGGCCTGCCCGGCGCGGGCGTAGATTTCCAGCGCGCCCATCATCACACCGTCGAACGTCATGGGCGAGTTCACGTTGATGAGGCTCGTCATCACGGTGTGCTCGCGCATGAAATCGACGCCGAACAGGATCTCGCACATCTCAACCGAATCCGCCGCACGGCTCGGTTCGGTGACCGAGCCCATGAAGGGCTTGTCCGATAGCGTCATATGGGCCAGCAACATGTCCAGATGGCGCTTGTTCACCGCCACATCGGTGGGTTCGCATACCGTGCCACCTGAATGGTGCAGCCATTTCGACATGTAGCCCAGCCGCACGAAGTTCCGGAAATCCGCGATGGTGGCATAGCGCCGTCCCCCCGCCAGATCCCGCACGAAGGGCGGGCCGTAAACCGGGGCCAGCACCAGGTTGCGCCCGCCGATTTCGACATTCCTGGCTGGGTTGCGGGCATGCTGAGTGAAGGTTCCGGGTGCGGTCGCGCAAAGCGTGCGCGCCAGCCCGCGCGGGATGCGCACCCGCTCGCCCTGCACATCCGCGCCTGCATCACGCCAGACCTGCAGCGCGGCGGGGTTGTCCGTGAAATTCACACCGATCTCGGCCAGCAGGGTTTCGGCATTGGTCTCGATGATTTCCAGTGCCTCTGGCGTCAGCACCTCATAGTTCGGAATGTTTCGGCTGATGTAGCGCGCGGTCTCAATGCTGACCGCGGTGCGTTCGGCCCGCCGTGCCGCCCCGCCGCCGCCCCGCGCCCTACGTCCCGCTGATCCGTCCGACATGCCCACACCCTTTTTCCGCGCCGGTCCGCATTGCGCGGCCTGCCTGTCGTTTTGTTTAGCGCAGTCGCGCGCGCCATGCCGACGGTTTGCGCCACTGTCTGGGTGCAAAACGACATTTCAAGAGGCGTGATTCCGGCGTGGCCCCTCTTGCCTTGGGCGCGGGCGCGGCCTAATGCAAAGTCATGACACATGATGCCCAACACGACCGCCTTCTGATCATTGATTTCGGCTCGCAGGTGACGCAGCTGATAGCGCGCCGCTTGCGCGAGCTGAATGTCTATTGCGAGATCCATCCGTTCCAGAACGTCACCGACGCGTTTCTGGCGGATTTCGCGCCGCGCGCCGTGATCTTGTCGGGCGGCCCGGCTTCGGTCTTTGCGGATGGGGCGCCGATGCCGCCGCAATCAGTCTTCACGCTTGGCGTGCCGGTGCTGGGGATATGCTACGGCCAGCAGGTGATGACGCATTGCCTGGGCGGTCTGGTGGAACGCGGGCATGGCACTGCGGAATTCGGCCGTGCCTTCGTGTCCCCCACCAGCGAGGCGCTGACTTTGCTCGACGGCTGGTTCGATTTGGGCCGCGAACAGGTCTGGATGAGCCATGGCGATCATGTGTCGCGCCTGGCCCCCGGTTTCAGCGTCTACGGCACCTCGCCACACGCACCTTTTGCCATCACCGCCGATGTGGCGCGCCAGTTTTACGCCGTGCAATTCCACCCCGAGGTGCACCACACCCCGAAGGGCGCGCAGCTTTACGCAAATTTCGTGCGGTTGGCGGGCTTCAAGGGCGACTGGACCATGGATGCCTACCGTGAACAGGCGATTGCCAAGATCCGCGAACAGGTGGGCGATGCCCGCGTGATCTGTGGGCTGTCGGGTGGGGTGGACAGCTCCGTCGCCGCCGTGCTGATCCATGAGGCGATCGGCGACCAGCTGACCTGTGTTTATGTCGATCACGGTCTGATGCGTCTGAACGAATCCGAGCAGGTCGTGGGCATGTTCCGCGATAAATACAACATTCCGCTGATCCATGCCGATGAATCCGACCTGTTCATCGACGCGCTGGAGGGGGTCTCCGACCCCGAGATCAAGCGCAAGACCATCGGCCGTCTGTTCATCGAAGTGTTCGAGAAACACGCGAAGTCCATTGGCGGCGCGGATTTTCTGGCGCAGGGCACGCTCTACCCCGATGTGATTGAATCGGTCTCTTTCAGCGGTGGGCCGTCGGTGACGATCAAATCGCACCACAATGTCGGTGGCCTGCCTGAAAAGATGGGCATGAAGCTGGTCGAACCTCTGCGCGAGTTGTTCAAGGATGAAGTCCGGGCGCTGGGGCGTGAACTGGGCCTGCCGGAAAGCTTCATCGGGCGCCACCCTTTCCCCGGTCCCGGGCTGGCCATCCGCTGCCCCGGCGAGATCACGCGTGAGAAGCTGGAAATCCTGCGCCGCGCTGATGCCGTTTTCATCGACCAGATCCGCAAGCATGGGCTCTACGATGACATCTGGCAGGCCTTCGTTGCGCTGCTGCCGGTGCGTACCGTGGGCGTGATGGGCGACGGGCGCACCTATGACTTTGCGTGCGCGTTGCGTGCGGTGACGTCGGTTGATGGGATGACGGCGGATTACTACCCGTTCAGCCATGATTTTCTGGGCGAGACCGCGACGCGGATCATCAATGAAGTGCCGGGCATCAACCGCTGCACCTATGACATCACCTCCAAACCCCCCGGCACGATTGAATGGGAGTGACCTTATGATTACCCTGACCGGAAAACTGATCTGCGCAACAGAGGCAGAGGCCGAATTGGTGCGCGCGCATCTGCCCGAACACATTCGCCTGACAAACGCCGAGCCGGGGTGCATCGCATTCACCGCAGTTCCGGGCGAAGACCCGCTGGTCTGGCAGGTGGATGAGGCATTTGAAGATCGCGCTGCATTCGAGGCGCATCAGACCCGCACCAAAGCCAGCGACTGGGCGCGCGAGACGGCGGGCATCCAGCGCGATTTCAAATTGTCCGAGGGCTGACAGGCGGCGGCGTTGTTCCCATTGGGAACCAACGTACGCGCTGTGCGCCGTGGCGCTTCAACCGATCTGAATAAGGGGGGCAGCGTCAGACGCTGCCCCCCTTATTTTGTGTACTTGTCGAAAACGAAGGCCTACCGGCCCGTTTACCCTGTCAGCCCGGCAATATCAGCAGGCGTGGCGAAAGCGCGGGTTTCCGCGCCCTTGGCGATGCGTTTGATCATGCCCGACAGCGCCTTGCCCGCGCCGATCTCCCAGAACTCGGTCACGCCCTGTTGTGCCATCCATGTCACCGACTCACGCCAGCGCACAGCGCCGGTGACCTGTTCGACAAGCAGTGCCCGGATTTCCTCGGGGTCTGTCACCGGCGCGGCACGGACATTGGCGATCAGCGGCACCACTGGCGCGTGCAGCGTTACTTGCGCCAGCGCGCTTTGCATGACTTCGGCTGCGGGCTGCATCAGCGCACAATGGAAAGGGGCAGAGACCGGCAGCATCAGCGCCCGTTTTGCGCCGCGCGCTTTTGCCAGTTCCGCCGCGCGTTCCACTGCATCCTTGTCGCCCGACACCACGATCTGCGCGGGGTCGTTGTCATTGGCCGCCGCGCAGACCTGACCCTGCGCTGCCTCGGCCGCCACGGCGCGCACCGTGTCCAGATCCAGGCCCAGAATCGCCGCCATGGCCCCCACGCCCACCGGCACGGCATCTTGCATCGCCCGGCCCCTGATCCGCAGCAGACGCGCGGTATCGGCAATGCTGAGCGCCCCGGCGGCGGCCAGCGCGGAGTATTCACCCAACGAATGGCCCGCGACAAAGGCCGCGTCGGTCACCGACACGCCCTCGGCCTCCATCGCGCGCAGGGTGGCCAGCGACATCGCCATCAGCGCGGGCTGGGCATTGGCGGTCATCGTCAGGTCATCGGCGCTGCCGTTCCAGATCAGGTCTGACAGCTTTTCCCCCAATGCCTCATCGACCTCGTCGAAGACGGCGCGGGCGGCGGGATAGGTCACCGCCAACTCACGCCCCATGCCGATGGTCTGCGCGCCCTGACCGGGAAAAACGAATGCTTTGCTCATGCCTATGCCCCTGTTCACAATGGTGCGGCAGGGATAGCGGGTTGCGCGGCACGGCGCAACATCAGTGGCAAACGGGGCGCGCGCGGCCCCCCGTCATGAACGTTCAGTCCATCGCCTTGAAGTGGAACTCGCCGCCCTCTTTCAGCCCCGAGGGCCAGCGCGAGGTGACGGTTTTGGTGCGGGTGTAGAAGCGGAAGGCATCCGGCCCATGTTGGTTCAGGTCGCCAAACCCCGATTTTTTCCAGCCGCCAAAGGTATGATAGGCCAGCGGTACGGGGATGGGCACGTTGATGCCCACCATGCCCACATTGACGCGGGCGGCAAAATCGCGCGCCGTGTCGCCATCGCGGGTGAAGATCGCGGTGCCATTGCCATATTCGTGGTCCATGGCGAGTTTCAGCGCCTCTTCATAGCTGCCCGCGCGCACCGTGGACAGGACGGGACCGAAGATTTCCTTCTTGTAAATATCCATGTCGGGCGTGACGTGGTCGAACAGATGCGGACCGACGAAAAAGCCGTTCTCGTAGCCCTGAAGCTTGAAGCCGCGTCCGTCCACCACCAGTTTCGCGCCCTGCTCGATGCCAGATTCGACCAGCCGTTCGATGTTGTCCTTGGCCGCTTGCGCGACGACGGGGCCGTAGTCTACGTCATTGCCAGCCGTGTAGGGGCCGACCTTCAGCTTTTCGATCCGCGGGATCAGTTTTTCGATCAGGGCATCGGCGGTCTTTTCGCCTACCGGCACCGCGACCGAGATCGCCATGCAGCGTTCGCCAGCCGCGCCATAGCCCGCGCCCACCAGTGCGTCGGCGGCCTGATCCATATCCGCATCGGGCATGATGATCATGTGGTTCTTGGCACCGCCAAAGCATTGCACCCGCTTGCCCGCCGCGCACCCGCGTGAATAGATGTAATGCGCAATCGGGGTCGATCCGACAAAGCCAATGGCCTGGACCGTCTCGTTGTCGAGGATTGCGTCGACCGATTCCTTGTCGCCGTTGATGACCTGCAACACGCCATCGGGCAGCCCGGCCTCTTTGAGCAGTTCGGCCAGCATCAGGGGCACCGAGGGGGCGCGTTCTGAGGGTTTGAGGATGAATGCATTACCGCAAGACAGCGCCGGACCCATTTTCCAAAGCGGGATCATGGCTGGGAAGTTGAACGGTGTAATACCTGCGGCGACACCTAGCGGCTGGCGCATGGAATAGAGGTCAATGCCCGGCCCGGCGCCGTCGGTGAATTCGCCCTTTAGCAGTTGCGGCGCACCGATGCAGTATTCGATCACCTCCAGCCCGCGCTGGATGTCGCCCTTGGCATCCGGCAGGGTCTTTCCGTGTTCGCGCGACAGTGCCTCAGCCAGTTTGTCCATGTCGCGGTTCAGCAGTTGCACGAAGGCCATCATCACCCGCGCGCGGCGCTGCGGGTTGGTGGCGGCCCATGCTGGTTGCGCGGCCGAAGCGGCCTGTACGGCCGCGTTCAGCTCTTCGGCGGATGCCAGCGGCACGCGGGCCTGCACCTCGCCCGTGGCGGGGTTGAAGACATCGGCGAAGCGGCCAGACGTGCCTTTGACGTGCGCGCCGTTGATCCAATGGGTCAGTTCTTGCATCTGGTCTCTCCTCCAGTGTGATGAATTGCCCGCAGTTTAGCCTTGCAAATATGCGCTGAAAAGGGCGATTTCCTCAAAAGGGTTTTGCATGAATGCAAAGGTGGGGCGATGGACTGGGACGATATGCGGGTTTTTCTGGCCGTGGCACGGATGGACAGCCTGTCGCGCGCCGGGCGGGCGCTGAAGCTGGACCCCGCCACGGTGGGGCGTCGGGTGGCGCGTCTGGAGCAGGGGCTGGCGGAGCGGCTGTTCGTGAAATCACCACAGGGTTATGCGCTGACCGAAGCCGGGCACCGCCTGCTGGGTCATGCGGTTGCGGCGGAACAGGCGATGGCGGGCGCGCGTGACGCGCTGACCGGCACTGCGGATGGGCTGACCGGGCAGTTGCGCATCGGCGCACCGGATGGATGCGCCAACTACCTGCTGCCGCAGGTGATCGCGGCGATCTGTGATGACAATCCTGGGCTGGAGGTGCAGATCGTCGCCCTGCCGCGCGTCTTCAACCTGTCGCGGCGCGAGGCTGACATGGCCATCGCCGTCAGCCGACCCGAGGCCGGGCGCCTGACCGTGCAGAAGATCACCGATTACCACCTGCATCTGGCCGCGGCGCGCGATTATCTGGCGCGCCAGCCGTTACCCGACATGGCTGCGCTGCGCGACCACCGCATTATCGGCTATATTCCCGACATGATTTTCGACAAGGAACTGGATTATCTGGCCGCCACCGGGCTGGACCGTCTGACGCTGGCCTCAAATTCTGTGTCAGTGCAACTGAACTGGGTGCGCCAAAGTGGGGGCGTCGCGGTGGTGCACGATTTCGCGCTACCTTCCGCGCCCGAGGTGTCGCGCGTGTTGACCGAGGTTTTCAGCCTGACCCGCGCCTTCTACCTGATCCGCCATGCCGACGACCGGCAGGTGGCGCGGCTGAACCGTTTTGCCGATGCCCTGACGACCGGCCTTCGGCGCGAGGTTGCGCGGCTGGAAAGATTGGCGCGCGAACAGGGTCAGTAGCTGCGGATCAGCCCGACCAGACGGCCCTGCACTTCAACCTGATCGTCGCGCAAAATACGAGTTTCATAGGCGGGGTTCGCAGCCTCCAGCGCGATCATGCCTTTCTGCCGCCGAAAGCGTTTCAGCGTCGCCTCATGCCCTTCGACCAGCGCCACGACGATATCACCATTGTCCGCCGTAGTTTGTTCACGGATCACGACGATATCGCCGTCATTGATGCCCGCCTCGATCATGGAATCGCCCTTTACCTCCAACGCGTAATGCTGGCCCCGGCCCGACAGCATCGACCCCGGCACCGCGACGGTATGCGACACCTGCGCAAGCGCTTCGATGGGTGTACCAGCAGCGATGCGGCCCATCACGGGCAGCGACATCGCCTGCGCCACCTCGATATCATAAGACACGCGGGGGCGGGGTGCGGGTTGGGACGCGGGGGTATCGGGCAGATCGCCATCGACAACGGTTGGGCTGAAGCGCGGTGTCGCCATCGCCTCGGGCAGTTTCAACACTTCGATCGCGCGGGCGCGGTGCGCAAGGCGGCGGATAAAGCCGCGTTCTTCAAGCGCGGTGATCAGACGGTGGATGCCGGATTTCGACCGCAGGTTGAGCGCATCCTTCATTTCGTCAAACGACGGGGGCACGCCATCGGCCTGCACGCGGGTGTGGATCAGTTCCAGAAGTTCGATCTGCTTGCGTGTCAGCATGTGAGGGCGCTCTCCAATCAAATGTCCCCCATGTTCTATCTGTGTTCACCTTATGTGTCAATAAGTGTTCCGGTCAGATCGCAATGTAGGGGACCTGCTCGCCTTTGTGGCGCGGGCCGTCACCGGCGGGTTGGATCAGAAGGGCATTGGCCGCCGCAAGCACCCTGATCAGCGCGCTGTCCTGTCGGTTGGCAGGGGTGATGATGCCGTTCCTCACCGTGGCGCGCTGGTAATGCGCGCGGGGCCCGTTGGCAGGCAGGTCACAGCCCAAGGGTGCGGTCAACTCTGGCGCGCCGGCGGCGGGCAGCCCCTGCAAGGCACGCAGCACCGGCAGCAGGAACAGATGCGCGCAGACCACCGCCGACACCGGATTGCCGGGCAGGCCCAGCAGGATCGCGCCACCCAGCCGCCCGGCCATCAAGGGCTTGCCCGGGCGCAGCGCTACCTTATAGAATGCGCGGCTGGCCCCCATCGCTTGCGTGACTGGCGCGACCAGGTCATGGTCGCCGACCGACGCGCCGCCGATGGTGACGATCACATCGGCGTCCGCCGCCAGTTCCAGTGCGGCGCGCAGATCGGCTTCGGTATCGCGTGCGATGGGCAGCAGGCGGGCGGTGGCCCCTTCGGCCTCCGCCAGCGCGGCAAGAGCGAAGCTGTTTGACGCGATGATCTGGTCGGCCGAGGGCTTTTCGCCCGGCATCACAAGCTCATCTCCCGTCGCGATGATCGCCACGGTCGGGCGGCGCGCCACCGTCACCTGCGCCACATTCATCGCCGCAAGCAAGCCCAGATCTGCCGGGCGCAGGCGGCGCGGCGCTGGCAGGCTTTCACCGGTGCGGAAATCCTGCCCGCAGGGGCGGATGTTGCGGCTGTCGCCGGTATCGTGCGACAGGGTGATGCGGTCTCCCACGCGCTCTACGTTTTCCTGGATGACCACATGGCCCGCGCCCTCTGGCAGCGCCGCGCCGGTAAAGATGCGCACCGCCTGGCCCGCGCCGACCCGGCCCGCAAAGCTGCGCCCGGCGGGCGCTTCACCGATCACGGTGAAGGATGCGCCGCGCCGCGCCGCGCCTTCGGGGATGGCATAACCGTCCATGGCCGAAGCATCGAAGGGAGGCTGGTCGCGCCGGGCCACGGCGGGCGCGGTCATCACCCGACCGGATGCCGTGCGCAGGGCGCATTTCTCCGACGTCAACGGCGTCACCAAAGCGAAAACCAGTTGCAGTGCCTCTTCAACCGAGATCATCACGTCGCCTCATACCGACCTGATTTTCCACCATCTTTCAGGACCACGCGGATGTCGGTGATCTGCATCGACTTATCGGCGGCCTTCAGCATGTCGTAGACCGTCAGTGCGGCGACCGAGACCGCCGTCAGCGCCTCCATCTCCACCCCGGTCTGGCCAGTGGTCTTGACCGTGGCGCGGATCTGCACGCCGGGCAGGTCATCGTCTGGCGTCAGATCGAGGGTGACCGAACTCATCGGCAACGGGTGGCACAGCGGGATCAGATCGGCGGTGCGTTTCGCGCCCATGATCCCCGCCAGCCGCGCCACACCCAGCACGTCGCCCTTTTTTGCGTTGCCCCCACGCACCAGCGCCAGCGTGTCGGCTTGCATCACAACCGCGCCCACAGCCACCGCCACCCGCGCCGTCACATGCTTGGCCGAGACATCGACCATATGGGCCTGGCCCTGCGCGTCGAAATGCGTGAGGTCGGCCATTCACACCCCCGCTGCGACGGGATCGGCCAGAATGGCGCGCGTCGCGGCTGCCACATCGGCTTGCCGCATCAGACTTTCGCCGATCAAGAAGCAACGTGCGCCGCAAGCGGCCATATCGGCCAGATCTGCGGGTGTGTAGAGCCCGCTTTCAGATACCATGATACGGTCGCCGGGAACGCTGCGCGAGAGTTCACGCGAAACATCAAGTGTGACGTCGAACGTCCTGAGATTGCGGTTATTTATCCCGATCAGAGGCGAGCTCAGGCGCAGGGCGCGCTCCAGTTCGGCGGCGTCGTGCACCTCGATCAGCACATCCATGCCCCACCCTTGGGCACAGGCCTCCAGTTCGGCCGCCTGCGCATCCGATACGCTGGCCATGATGATCAGAATGCAATCGGCATTGAGGGCCCGTGCCTCGGCCACTTGATAGGTGTCGTAGATGAAATCCTTGCGCAGGCAGGGTAGATCGCAGGCAGCATGGGCGGCGGTCAGGTAGCTGTCATCGCCCTGAAAACTGGGCGTGTCGGTCAGCACCGACAGGCAGGTGGCGCCGCCCGTGGCATAGGCGCGCGCCAATGCGGGCGGATCGAAATCGGCGCGGATCAGGCCCTTGGACGGGCTGGCCTTTTTGATCTCTGCAATCAGGCCATAGCCTTTGTGCGCCGCAGCCTTCAGCGCGCGGGCAAAGCCGCGCGGGGTTGCGGCGGCGTGTGCGGCATCCTCGACCCCGTGCAACGGGCGGGCGGCCTTGCGTGCCGCGATTTCTTCCAGCTTGTAGGCTTTGATCTTTTCCAGAATGTCGGCCATGTCCGGCACCTTTCCTGTGGCTTGTTGGTGCATCAGCTATGGGGCGTAGCGCACTGATATTGCTTCTGAATACGGCTTGGTGCTGTCACGGCGCGGGCAGGGGCGACAGTGCCGCCAGCGCCTGTACCTTTGCACGTGCCGCGCCACTATCGATGCTGTCACGTGCCATGGCCACGCCCTCGCGCAGGCTGTTGGCCCGGCCCGCCACCAGCAGGGCTGCAGCCGCGTTCAGCAGGACTGCATCGCGGTAGGCACCGGGTGCGCCGTCCAAGAGCGCGCGCAGGGCACGGGCGTTCTGAGCAGGCGCGCCGCCCAAAAGGTCGGTGAACGGATGCACCGGCAAGCCGGCATCATCAGGATGCAAGGTGAATTCGCTCAATTCCCCTGCGTCCAGCGCCACCACGTGCGATGGCCCCGCAATCGACAGCTCGTCTGTGCCGTCGCCGCCGTGTACCAGCCAGGCGCGTTCGGAGCCCAGCTTGCCCAGCACTTCGGCCATGGGGCGCAAAAGGTGGGGGGCAAAGGCGCCGGTCAGCTGCCGCTTCACCCCGGCGGGGTTGGTCAACGGCCCAAGGATATTGAAGATCGTCCGCGTACCCAGCTCGGTGCGCACCGGGCCGACATGGCGCATCGCGGGGTGGTGCATGGGGGCCATCATGAAGCCGATGCCGGTGTCGCGCAGCGCGGCTTCGACCACTTCGGCCCCGACCATCACGTTGATCCCCATTTCCCCCAGCGCATCCGCCGCGCCGGATTTCGACGACAGGTTGCGGTTGCCGTGCTTGGCCACAACGACGCCCGCGCCCGCGACCACGAAGGCCGTCGCGGTCGAGATATTCAGCGTCCCCTTGCCGTCGCCCCCAGTGCCCACGATATCCATCGCGCCTTGCGGGGCGGTCACCTTCACGCAGCGTGCGCGCATGACAGTCGCGGCGGCGGTGTATTCGTCCACGGTTTCGCCCCGGGTGCGCAGCGCCATCAAGAACCCGCCGATCTGCGCCGGGGTTGCCTGCCCGTCAAAGAGGATGCCGAAGGCTGCCTCGGCCTCGGCACTGCTCAGCGCGCGGTCGGCGGCGGCGGCGATCAGGGGTTTCAAATCGTTCGGGGTCATTCCGTCTGTCATGCGGGGGCCTTCGCGAGGGTCAGGAAGTTCTGCAACATCTGGTGCCCGTGCTCGGACCGGATGGATTCGGGGTGGAACTGCACGCCCTCGATCGGCAATTCGCGGTGGCGCAAGCCCATGATGGTGCCATCCTCCAGCCAGCCGGTGACCTCCAGACAATCGGGCAGCGTGGTGCGGTCGACGATCAGGCTGTGATAGCGTGTGGCAGCGAAGGGCGACGGGAGGCCCGCGAAGACCCCCGCACCGTTGTGATGGATCGCCCCCATCTTGCCATGCACGATGTCGGGCGCACGCACCACCTTGCCGCCAAAGGCCTGCCCGATGGTCTGATGCCCAAGGCACACACCCAGAAGCGGCGTGCCCGTTTCGGCTGCGGCCAGCGTAAGCGGCAGGCAGATGCCCGCCGCATCAGGATCGCACGGCCCGGGCGACAGCAGGATGGCCGAAGGCCGCAGCGCCATCGCTGCCTGCACATCCAGCGCGTCGTTGCGGTGGACTTTGACATCCGCCCCCAGCTCGCCCAGATAATGCACCAGATTATAGGTGAAACTGTCGTAATTATCTATCAGCAGCAGCACGTCTGGCACCCTTCGTTCTGGCCTTGGTTCAGGCGTTTCATCGAGATGAATTGACTGAGGGCCGGGGGTCGTAGTCCCCGCCGCGCCCCCCGTCCGGCCCATACACATATTCGCTGCGTTATCGCGCATCCGGCGCGTGCTGTAAACGGTTTACGGGCGTTGAGGGGGGGGACGGGAACTGGGTATGGGTTCCGTACGCCTTGCCCGGGTTCCCTTCCGCGCAGGGGGGGGCCTGCGCGCGCCTCTGGTTGTCCGCTGGTTGAGCCGGACGCATTGGCAGCGCCTGCTATCTCTCCCGGCGCGTCCTTTGTGGGGCGCCCTGCCAGGCCCATCGTCTTGTCGCGCAGATGGCACCGCACCCACATCAGGGTGCCGCCTTGCTCTTCCACCCTCGCCCGTGGCCTGAACGCGCTGCGTTCGTACCCTCCGTCGCGCATTGCATCCGCAGGGTCAAATCCGCTATGGCGTCGCGTGGCGGGCGTTGCTGCCTTGCCCAAATCCGCTTGACCCCGCCTTGCGCAGAGGGTTCAGTCCCCCTTACCGCGACGGAGCATGGATGACCGCCCTTTTCCTGAAGATCAGCCGTATCCTGGACCGCGCCGCCGTGATCGCGTGCGGCAGCGCAGCTTTGGTACTGGTGGTGATGGTGCTGGTCAATGTGGTGCTGCGCTATGGCTTTGGCACCGGGTCAATCAAGATGCAGGACCTTGCGGCGTATGCTTTTGCGGTACTGGTCATCACCAGTGTGCCGGTCTGCCTTGCGCGCGGCGGCCATGTCCGCGTCGAGGTCCTGTCCGAGCGGCTGTCGCCCGGCTATTTGCGCGGCGCGGATGCGGTGGCGCTGGTATTGTTCCTGATCCCACTTTTCGGGTTGGTCATCTGGGCGGGGTGGAACGATCTGACCTATAGCTGGTCTATCCGCGAAGGGGCCGTAACACCCGGGGGCCTGGGCGGGCTGTGGCTGGTAAAGTCCGTGCTGCCTTTGGCGTCAGTAATGATGATCTGGCAAGGCGTCGCCGTGGTGCTCAACCCGCCGACGCCTGTGGCCGACGCGCCCGAGGTCGGCCCACCTGAAACTTTTGTCCCCGTCCCGGAGCGCCCGGATGATCGCGACGCCCTCCACCGCGATGGGGCCGCATCATGAGCCCGCAGGAAATGATCCTCGTGGCGATGTTCGTCGCGCTGTTCGCCGGGATCCTTAGCGGTATTCCCGCCATGCTGGCCATTGCGGGCGTGCCGCTGGTCACAGCGGTGATCGCGGTGCAGTTCGACCTGTTCAACGCCAGCTTCCTCAGCTTGTTTCCCGCACGCGTCTGGGGGGTGATGACGAATACGCTGCTGATGGCAGTGCCGTTGTTCGTACTGATGGGCGTGCTTCTGGAGCGCGCGCAACTGGCCGAGCGTATGCTGCGCGTGCTGGCGCGCATGCTGGGCGGTAGCCCGCGCGGGATGGCGGTGGCGGTGCTGCTGTTCAGCGCGGTCATCGCGGCGTCTACCGGGATCATTGGCGCGACGGTGGTCATGCTGGTGCTCATCAGCCTGCGCCCGATGCTGGAGGCGGGGATCAGCAAGCAGCAGGCCAGCGGGCTGATCTGCGCCTCGGGGACGCTGGGGCAGATCATCCCGCCGTCGATCGTGCTGGTCCTTCTGGGCGACCAGATCGGCAATACCTATCTGGAGGCGCAGCAACGCGCGGGTAATTTCGCGCCGCAGCCGGTGTCTGTCGCTGATCTGTTCGCGGGCGCGCTGATGCCGGGGCTGATGCTGGTGGGGCTTTATGCGCTGTGGCTTCTTTTTACCCTGCGCCCGGCCAAGGGGCATGTCGCGCCGCGTGCGGCCCGGGTCCCGCTGCGCGAGGTGGTGTTTACCTTCCTGCCGCCGATGCTGCTGATCCTTGCCGTCCTCGGCTCCATCCTCGGGGGGATCGCCACGGCAACCGAGGCGGCGGGGCTGGGCGCGGTCGGGGCGCTGCTGATGGCGGCGTTCTCGGGCGCGGCCCGCATGCCCGCGCGCGTGCTGATCGCTATTGCGGGGCTCTCGGCCTTCGCGCTGGTGGGCCTGCGCATCGCAGGCTTCGACCGCGCGACGCATGACAGCGTGGCGGGGCTGCTCGCGATTGGTGCCGCCGTGCTGATCGCTTTGGGGGTTGTGGTCGCGGCCGCCCGGCTGTGGCAGGGCCGGATGTTGCAAGGCGCGCTGATGGAGACGATGCGCATATCCGGTATGGTGTTTGGCATCGTCATCGCGGCCTCGATGCTTGCCCTCGTATTTCGCGGCTTTGGCGGTGACCGGACGGTCAGCGCGCTGATGGCGGGCCTGCCGGGCGGGCAGCTGGGTGCCCTTTTGCTGGTCATGGCGGTGGTCTTCGTGCTGGGCTTCATCTTGGAGGCCGTCGAGATCATCTATATTGTCGTGCCGCTCCTGGGGCCTGCGGTGCTGGGCGGCGACATCTCGCCCGTGTGGTTCGCGGTGCTGCTGGCGATGAACCTTCAAACCAGCTTTCTGACGCCACCTTTCGGATTCGCGCTGTTCTACTACCGATCCGTCGCGCCCCGCACGATCAGTACCGCGCAGATCTATCGCGGTGTGTTCCCGTTTGTCATGCTGCAACTTCTGGCGCTGGTGATTCTGATCGCGGTACCATCCATCGCGACCTGGCTGCCCGACCTGATTCTGAACTGACCCAACGGAGGAGAGAACAACCAATGAAACGCAGAACATTCCTTGCCAGTGGCGCGGGCCTGACCGCCGCCGCCGCAACCCTTGCCAGCCCTGCCGTCGCGCAGGGCGTCGTGCAATGGGACATGCCGTCATGCTTCCCAAAGGCCGCCCCCGGGGTCGGCACCAACGTGACGCGCTTTGCAGAGCTGGTTGGCCAGATGTCGGACGGGCGCATGCAACTGACGGTTTACGGCGCTGGTGAACTGGTGCCGCCCTTCGCCGTCGAAGACGCCGTGCAGCAGGGCAACGTGCCCATCGGCCATAACACGCCCTATTATGCCGCCTCAAAAAGCGCCGCGCTGCATTGGTTCACCGGCGTGCCCTTCGGCCTGACCTCTACCGAGCATTACGCCTGGTTGCGTTGGGGCGGCGGGCAGGAGATCTGGGACGACATCTATGCCGAACGTAACCTGTTGCCGATCTATTCGGGCAACTCGGGTGTGCAGTCCGGCGGCTGGTTCAAGTCGCGCATCGAAGGGCTGGAGGATCTGCAAGGCCTGAACATGCGCATCGCCGGGCTGGGCGGCGAGATGATGCGCAAGCTGGGTGTGAACGCCGTTCTGATGCCCGCGACCGAGATCTTTCAGGCGCTGCAATCGGGGGCGCTGGATGCAGCGGAATGGGTTGGCCCGCTGTTGGATCAGGCCTTCGGCCTGCAACGCATCACCAACCTATGCTACACGCCGGCTTTTGCCGAGCCTTCGGCTGCACTGGCGGTGGTGTTCAACAAAGACGCCTGGGCTGAGCTCCCTGCCGATCTGCAAGCCATTTGCAGGGCGGCATCGCTGCAATCCGCGATGGAGACGCAGGCGCAGTTCGACTATTTCAACGTCACGGCCATGGCGACGATGGCGTCGGAAGGCGTTGAATTCCTGGCCTTCCCCGACCCTGTGGTCGCCGCGATGCGCACCGCCTGGGATGAGGTGCGTGAAGAACAGCGCAGCGCCAGCGCCGATGCCGCCCGCGTTCTGGAAAGCATCGAGGTTTTCAGCGCGCAGGCAATCCCCTACAGCGCCGCCTTCGATCAGCGCTATCTGGCAGGGCGTGGCTAAGCCTTCGCGCCGGACCTGAATACCGGGGCGCACCGGATTGCCAAGGTGCGCCCCTTTTTGCTTTTGTGCGGTGAACTGAACATTGTCGTGGTGGGACAATATTGCCGACAGAACCTTGAACGGCGGTCGTGCACGGGCGGATCAGCACAAGCACCGCGCGTCCCCGCCCGTGCCGACAATGCTGCACAAAGGTGGTGCCAGCCAGCATCACAGGCGCCAATGCCTGCCCGTCGGGCGGCGTCGAGCCGCCAACCGGAACTTGGACAGGGCATCTTGCAGCCTTGGCGACACAAAGCGCATAAATATCATTTGCCAGCCTCAAGGCTGAACAACCGGAGTGCAAGGACGGGTTCATGCCCTATTCGGGCATTGGGGCCCGTTTGGTCTGTGGTGCCCGGACGCATGCCGGCCCCGCCCTCAATCCAGCCCGCCAAGATCGACGATCAATTCGACGATCTGGTCGATACCCTGCCCATGCCGCAACGATGCCATCACGAAGGGCAGCGCACCGCGTGCCGCCAACGCGTCGGAATGCAGCAACTTGGGGTCGACGCCCACATGCGGCGCCAGATCGGTCTTGTTGATGACCAGAATATCCGACCGCGTAACGCCCGGCCCCTTCTTGCGTGGAATGTCCTGCCCGGCGGCGGTGTCGATCAGATAGATCGTCAGGTCCGCCAATTCGGGCGAGAAGGTCGCGGCCAGATTGTCGCCGCCCGACTCGATGAAAATGATGTCTAGATCGGGGAAGGCGGCGTTGAGGTCTGCCACGGCGGCAAGGTTGATGCTGGCATCCTCGCGGATCGCGGTATGCGGGCAACCGCCGGTCTCGACCCCGCGGATACGGTCCATCGGCAGGGCCTGAGCGCGCATCAGAAACTCTGCATCCTCGCGCGTGTAGATGTCATTGGTGATAACTGCGACCGAGAAACGGTCGCGTAGCGCCACGCACAGCTTTTCGGTCAGCGTGGTCTTGCCGACGCCGACAGGGCCGCCGATGCCGATGCGCAGGGGGCCGTTGGGGCTGGTCATGTCTGAAAAATCCTCGTTTCCATGGTTTCGTGGTGGATCGCCGCCAGATCGCCGCGCAGAAAGGCGCCCCCCAAGTCGTCGAGCGTGAAGTGGGTGGCCTCGGCCGCGACATCCAGCACGGTCGGGTGCAGTCCCGACAGCACGCGCTGCCCATCGGTCTGGCCAAGGGGGACGAAGCGCACGGCGACCGTCACCAGATTGCTGGTGAAGGCATGCAGCATCTGCGTCACGATGGTATCGGGCGGCAACGCCATGCCGCGCGCCGCAGCACCCAGTGCTACGGGCAGGGGCAGGGTGGTGGGCAAGGCTGGCCCACCGATGGCCGCCAGCGTGCGGCAGAAGGCCTGTCCTTGGGCCAGGGTCTCTTGCGCGCGCTCGCGGCAGGTGGCGGTGGCCATCGCCAGTTCGCCAAGGCCGGGCAGGGCGCTGTCGGTGGAGCGCAGGGCGTGGACGCAGAGGATGGCATCGTTGCGCCCTGTGCCGTGGCGCAACAGATCCGACAGCCAACCCGACAGGCTGGTCGGGTCGGTCACATCCCCGGCGGAAATCGCCCATTCCAGCCCGTGTGAATAGGCAAAACTGCCCAGCGGAAAGGCGGGCGAGAGCCATTGCACGAGGCGTAGCAGATCCTCGCTGGCGGTGGCTGGATCGCCCGACACGGGCGTGCGGGGGAGGGGGCCCGACACGGGCGTTCGGGTGGGATCGCCCGCAGCGGGCGCATGGGAATTTCTGCCCGCGATGGGCGCCTCCGCGCGGTTTTCGCGCGCCGCCTCGCCCGACACGGGCGCATCCGACAGATCAGCGGCAAGGCGATTCATGAAGTGTGGCGGTGCGGGTGACTGTGGACGGGGGCGTCGACTTGTGAATGGTCGTGCGCGTCGTTTTGGGCGTGTCCGTCCGCGTGCGAATGTGCCTCGGCGTGGGAATGCCCATGCTCATGCGCTTCGCCATGAGTATGGTTGTGGCTGTGAGAGTGCGCCTCGGCATGGCTGTGCCCATGCCCCTCGGAAGCCGCGTGCGCTTCTGCGTCATGCGAATGGCCCATCGTGCGGCCATGGCCATAGGCGCCGCCCTCGGGCAGGAATGGCTCAGACACCGGACAGATGTCGGCGCCAAGCCCGCGCAGCATGTGTTCCAGAACATGGTCCACACGGATCAGCAGCCGGTCTGGCCCGATCTGGCAGGGCGTGTGACGGTTGCCGATGTGCCAGGCCAGACGCGGCAGGCCCGGCCCGGTGATCTCCAACAGCGGTTCTTCGGCAGCGACGACCCGGATCACCCGTCCATCTTGCAGCGTGAAGCCGTCTCCGTCGTTCAGGCTGACCGTTTCACCCAGATCGACATGGAACGTCGTGCCGCCATCGCTGACCAGCTTCTTGCGCCGGATGAAGCGCGCGTCATAGGTCAAGCACACGGTGTCTGCGGCTTCGGTGTAATTGCCTGCGCGCAGCAGGCCGTGGCTACGGGGCGTGGTCATGCACGACGCCCTTGCGCCAGGTTTTGATGGCGTGTCAGAGACCCAGACGGTTGTTGAACACCGCGTGCGGAATCGTATCGCGGGTGATCCCCAACGCGTGCAGTTCCGGGTCGGACAGGTTGTAAAGATAGTCGATCAGCGCACTTTTGGAGCGCACTTCGGCATAAGTCTCCAGCATCTGGCCGATTTTCGCGAAGAAGCCGCGTACCGCGCCAAATGCCGGACGGGCTGCCTGTGTGTTGTTGGTGATATATGCCATTGGAAACCTCTGAATATCGTGGCTTCCCCCCATGGCTGATAGAATAGGGCATGTTAGCTGACTTATCTATTGCGGAATTGTCGGGTCCGGGTTGCGTCTGGGTCATGGCGTGGGCCTCAAGGGGGCGTCAGAACAGGAAATAGCGTTGCGTCAGCGGCAGCGTCTCGGCGGGTTCGCAGGTCAGCAACACACCATCGGCGCGTACCTCATAGGTTTCGGGGTCAACCTCGATCTGGGGGCAGTAATCGTTCAGCCGCATGTCGGCTTTGCCGATGTTTCGGGTGTTCTGGACGGCGACCAGCGGGCGGTTCAGGCCCAGCGTCTGGTAAAGTCCGGCCTCCACCCCCGCTGCCGAGGTAAAGCTGATGGTCGAATGATGCACCGCGCGGCCCATCGCGCCGAACATGGGGCGTGTATAGAACGGCTGCGCGGGGATAGAGCCGTTGGGGTCCCCCATCTGCGCGCAGACGATAGACCCGCCCATCAGCACCATTTCGGGCTTTGCCCCAAAGAATGCAGGCTTCCACAGCACCAGATCGGCGCGCTTGCCAACTTCGATGGACCCGATGTGCGCGCTGATGCCCTGAGCCACTGCGGGGTTTATGGTGTATTTCGCAATATAGCGTTTCACCCGGAAATTGTCGTTCTCGCCGGTTTCTTCCGGCAAGCGCCCGCGCTGCTGACGCATCTTGTGTGCGGTCTGCCATGTGCGGATGATGACCTCGCCCACACGGCCCATGGCCTGGCTATCTGACGCGATGATCGAAAATGCGCCGAGGTCATGCAAAATGTCTTCCGCAGCAATGGTCTCGCGCCGGATGCGGGATTCAGCAAAGGCCACGTCTTCCGGGATCGACTTGTCCAGATGGTGGCAGACCATCAGCATGTCCAGATGCTCTTCCAACGTGTTGACGGTGTAAGGTCGCGTGGGATTGGTCGACGAGGGGATGACATTGGGTTGCCCGCAGACCTTGATGATGTCAGGCGCATGTCCGCCGCCTGCGCCCTCGGTATGAAAGGCATGGATGGTGCGGCCCTTCATCGCCTTCAGCGTATGTTCGACAAAACCGGATTCGTTGAGCGTGTCGGTATGGATCATCACCTGCACATCCATCTCGTCGGCCACCGACAGGCAGTTGTCGATGGTGCCCGGCGTGGTGCCCCAATCCTCATGCAGTTTCAGCGCGCAGGCCCCGCCCGCGACCTGTTCGCGCAGCGGGGCGGGAAGGCTGGCATTGCCCTTGCCCGCCAGCCCGATATTCATCGGCACGCTGTCGAAGGCCTGCAACATCCGTCCGGTATGCCATGGCCCGGGGGTGCAGGTAGTGGCCAGCGTGCCATGTGCAGGGCCGGTACCCCCGCCCATGCAGGTGGTGACGCCTGAATGCAGTGAATCCTCCATCTGCTGAGGACAGATGAAGTGGATATGGCTGTCAAACCCGCCTGCAGTGAGGATACGCCCCTCGGCGGCGATGATCTCGGTGCCCGGGCCGATGACGATGGTCACGCCCGGCTGGGTGTCGGGGTTGCCCGCCTTGCCGATGGCCGCGATCATGCCGTCGCGCAGCCCGACATCCGCTTTGTAGATTCCGGTATGGTCAACGATCAGCGCGTTGGTGATGACCGTATCGGCGATGCCTTCAGCGCGGGTGCGCTGGCTCTGGCCCATGCCGTCGCGGATGACCTTGCCGCCGCCGAATTTTACTTCTTCGCCGTAGGTGGTGAAATCGCGTTCCACCTCGATGATCAGATCGGTATCGCCCAGCCGCACACGATCACCGGTGGTGGGGCCATACATATCGGCATAGGTGGCGCGTGAGATCTGTGTGGGCATCTGGTCGGTTCCCTTGATACTGGGTGTGGGCGAAGATGATGCCCGGGTCACGGGCAGGGGGCAGAGGACAGGGTATAGGTGGCGCCGGGGCGCGTCTGGCCCTAAAGCGGCCCCATCACATCTTGATTGAAGCCAAACACGCGCCGGTCGCCACCGTAGGGCACGAGTTGCACATCGCGGGTCTGGCCGGGTTCAAAGCGCACAGCGGTCCCGGCGGCGATGTCGAGGCGCTGGCCGCGCGCGGCAGCGCGGTCGAAGTCCAGGGCGGGGTTGGCCTCGGCGAAATGATAGTGCGAGCCGACCTGCACGGGACGGTCGCCGGTATTGGCGACCGTGATCCGCGTGGCCTTGGCACCCGCATTCAGCGTCAGGTGTCCTTCGGCGGGAATAACCTCGCCCGGGATCATCTTTTGGGCGGTCATGAGCGCACCATGTGGCGGCGGTTCTGAGTTGGGGCATGGATCATGTCGTTGCCTTCCTTGCGGGGATGCGGATCATCTGTCAGCGCCTGCGGGCCGGGTCAGCGGATTGCTTCAACGCACCGGCTCATGCACCGTGACCAGCTTGGTGCCGTCGGGAAATGTTGCCTCGACCTGAATGTCGGGGATCATTTCGGCGATGCCCTCCATACATTGCTCGCGCCGGATCAACTTGCCCGCCGCCGACATCAGATCGGCGACACGGCGACCGTCGCGTGCGCCTTCGACCACGTAGTCGGTGACCAGCGCGATCACCTCGGGGTGGTTGAGTTTCACGCCACGCTCCAGCCGGTTGCGCGCGACAATCGCGGCAAGGCTGATCAGCAATTTGTCTTTTTCGCGAGGGGTCAGGTTCATGTCGGCTTCTCGTTAAGGGGCAGATCGGACAAGTGCATATCAGTGGCCCAGACGCGGGGCAGCGAGACCCCGCGCAGGTCGGACAGAAAGCGGGTCAGCGCACTGCGCAATGCCTCGGGGCGATGGGCCAGAAACCGCACGATCATCTTGCCGTCCCATGCCGATTTGCCAACCTCGACCCCTTCGCGCTGTGGCAAGGGGGCGGGGCGGGTTTCAGCATCGGGGGCGACATAGATCACCGTGGCCATGGCCTGCGCGCCACTCAGCAGCGCCCGTCCCGGCCCGTTCAAAAGGGGCAACATGGCGCGCGTGGTGTCAAGCACAATCACCCGCCCGTCGCGGGTGATATGGCGCGTGTCGGTCAGATGGCCCGAGATCGCGACTTCGCCCATTGCCCCGCGACCCAGCACCACCATTTCGCACAAGGTCAACGTCGCATCTGCCGCCATGTCGACGGTCAACCGCCGCGAGATTGCTGCCTGATCGAAAAGGATGGTTTCTTGCGGCAGCCAGTCCAAGACCGCGCCTGCACCAATGGTCAGATGGGTTGCGACCTGCGCATGGCCCGAGTGGCTTTTGTAGACCCGTTCCGCCGCCTGCGTGGTGCAGGTCAGGCGCGCGCCATCTTCGACACTGGCCTGCCAGTCGATCACATCGCCGCCCGTCAGCCCGCCCGAGGTATTGATGAACACGGCCTCGGGTGCAGCACTGCCGCTGCGCCGGGGCAGCAGCACCTTGGCGCAGCCGCGCTGCATCAGGTCGCGCAGTTGCGGACGCCCGGCGTCACAGCCCATGACAATCGCCCCATGTCCGCGCGCGCGCTGCATTGCAGGCCCGGGTTTGGCCGGGCTCGTTTTGTGGGGGACCGCCTCGGTATCGGCAGGTTTGATTGTGCTGAGCTGTGCCATCGCCGCTGGCGCGGCCGGAGGTTGGACCCGGGGCGGGGTGTGCAAGCGTGTTTCCATATTTGTGTGTTTATCTGGCAAGCTGCGGTCGAATAAAGCGTTTCGTGTGGCGGCGGCGCGCGCGACATGCGCGACGGCGCGGATTTGATGAAATATTGTGCAAAATTTGACGCGGACGCGCAGAAATTGGACGGGCATGGCGCATCGGTTGGTGTGGTCCCGCCTGGGGGCTTTGCCCTGCCGCACACAGGTTTGGTGCGCGGCACGCGGGGGCAGGCCGACCCTGCTGTGCAAAACTCTGTGCGCGGCTACTGACAGCGCGGCACGGCGGCCCTACATAAGAAGATGGCGCACGAAAGGACATCCACATGGTTTTGGACAATCTGCCCAGGGTCATCTTCCTGTTGCTGCTGATCGCAGCGATCGGTGGCTACTTCTTGATCGCGCATCGCGACCGGATGGGGCAGGTGGTGCGGCTGGCCGCCCTTTGGGGGCTAATCTTTGTCGGCGCTGTCGCGGGCTATGGCCTGTGGCAAGACATGCGCCCCACCAGCCAGCTCTCGGTCGCTACCGATGGTGGCCAGATCGAGGTGCGGCGCGCCCCCGATGGCCATTTCTATTTGCCGGTGATGATCAATGATGCCGAGGTGCGGTTTGTGGTCGATACCGGCGCGACCGATCTGGTGCTGAGCCAACAAGACGCGCAACGCGTCGGCCTCAACCCCGACCGGCTGGCCTATCTGGGCCGGGCGCGCACTGCGAATGGCGAGGTCGGGTTGGCCCGGGTGACGCTGGATCATGTGGTTGTCGGCCCGTTTGAGGATCGTCGCGTCAGCGCCGTGGTGAATGAGGGGGAAATGCGCGAGTCGCTGCTGGGCATGGGCTATCTGCAACGCTTCGCCCGGATCGAGATCGCGGGTAATCGACTGATCTTGTCGCGCTGAGGCGGTGGGACCCCGCGCATGCCATTGGGCTGCTGATGCAAGCGCGGGATAGGCCTATGGCAAAACCGCCAGATCCACCATATTGCCGATTGCTGGCCTGATTGGGCCTGAACGCCGCAACCCGCGTTTATGCGCCGACGATTTGGAGATATTATCCCGTCGGCGGACGGCAGCTTACTGCAACGTTCACCTGCGGTAGCAGCCAAGTCTGATCTGCATGCGCCATGGCGTTTTCACTCAGATTCTGGCGCTTCACGTCGCAGAGGCGGGCGGTGCCGCCCCTGTATTTGTTGAAATCACAGCTTTTGGGTCCGGAGCACGTTGTCAGTTCAATGCACGCTGACCGGCGCGAAATCGTTCTGACGGGCCAGCACGAAGGCCAGCGTGCGGTCGCCGACCAGCGCCAAACGCTCTCCATCGGTATCGTGAAGGGCATAGATGCGGCCCGCCGTGCCCAGTTGTTCCTGCACCTCATCGGGCAGATCAGCCACGTCTACCGGGCGGATGTAGACCGTGGGGTCTTTGGCGGTTGCGTCATTCGCTGTTGCTTTGGAATCCATGCTCAGCCTCTCTTTCATCTGTGAACCCGGGCGGCCGATCATGGCCCGCCGGACTTCCGTGAACCCGTCAGGCGCGGGTGATCGGGATGGTTTTCACCACCGTTTCGGGGATCGCGCGCGTCAGGTCGATATGCAGCAATCCGTCGGACAGTGCGGCCCGTGCGACCTCTACACCTTCGCCGAGCGCGAAACCGCGTTGGAATTGCCGCGCGGCGATGCCCCTGTGCAAGAAAACCCGGCTTTCATCCGGGGTGGGGTGCTGACCGCGTACCATCAATTGGCTCTCTTCTATGGTAATCGCCAAATCGGATTCGTCAAACCCAGCTACCGCCAGCGTGATACGATAGGAATTTGCGTCGCATTGTTCGATGTTGAACGGCGGATAGCCGTCGGGTGCGGCGCGGGTCGTCCGCTCCAATAACCGCTCCAACTGGTCAAAACCCAGCAGCATGGGGTGGGATGGAAAGCCGAGTTTCGTCATGTGGCAAGCCCTTTTAGCTGTAAGCGACGTTGCGACGGGCCCCGCTTCGGGCGACCCTGCAATATTATATGGGGGGCAGGGCGCGGCATGCAAGACTTGCCTTTGGGCCCGGTGCCGCCGGGTGCCCGATTGCCGCCACCGGGGCTTTGCGTTTGCGACCAAACCGGGTAGTCTGAACCCCCGTCCCCGATAAGCGAGTCGCCCCGGAATGAATGCCCCGATGGAACTGAACCACATTGAGGTATTGCGTGTGAAGCTGGAAGTGCTGCGCCGCCAGCACCGGGATCTGGACGATGCGATCGCAGCCCTTCAGCTAAAGGATTCCGCCGATCAGTTGGCGATCAAGCGGCTGAAGAAGCAAAAGCTGGCGTTGAAAGATGCAATTGCCCGGATCGAGGATGAGTTGACGCCCGATATCATCGCGTAGTGCGGGGTGCCTGCCCCATGGGAGCCAATTGCTCTGCCGCACCATTGCACCCGCAAGGCGCCGCAGTATAGAAAACCGCAAAACGGTGCAGCGCAAACGGGGGCGGGGATAGTATGACAGCGATCAAGGTCGGCATCATCATGGGCAGTCAGTCGGACTGGCCCACCATGACCGAGGCGGCGCAAATGCTTGATGCGCTTGGCGTGGCGTATGAGACCCGGATCGTGTCGGCCCATCGCACGCCGGACAGGCTGTGGGAGTATGGCAAGACGGCGGTCGAACGCGGCCTTCAGGTCATCATTGCGGGCGCGGGCGGTGCGGCGCATCTGCCTGGCATGATGGCGTCAAAAACCCGCGTGCCAGTGATCGGTGTGCCAGTGCAGACCCGCGCGCTTTCTGGTGTGGACAGCCTGTATTCCATTTTGCAAATGCCGCGCGGCTTTCCGGTGGCGACCATGGCGATCGGGGCGGCGGGGGCGGCCAATGCCGGGCTGATGGCCGCCGGAATTCTGGCGCTGAATGACCCCGCGCTTGCCGCAAGGCTGGACCAGTGGCGCGCTGACCTGTCAGCCTCGATCCCCGAGGAGCCTGTCGATGACTGAAGCAACTCCCCTGCAGACGGGTGCCACCATCGGCATCCTGGGCGGCGGGCAACTGGGCCGGATGCTGTCGGTTGCGGCCAGTCGGCTGGGTCTGCGCGCGCACATCTACGACCCGAGCCCCCAGCCCCCGGCGGGGGAGGTGGCGGCGAAGGTCACCACGGCGGCATGGGATGACACCGTCGCGCTGCGCGCCTTTGCCGCCGCCGTGGACGTGATTACGTATGAATTCGAGAATATCCCGACCGCCACGCTGGACCTGCTCGACCCCCTGCGCCCCATCCGCCCGGGCCGCCTTGCGCTGGCGGTCAGCCAGGACAGAGTGACCGAGAAGGAGTTTTTGCACGGCCTTGGCCTCAGCGTTGCGCCTTTTGCCCCGGTGAACAGCCTCGATGACCTGAATGCCGCATTGGACAGCATCCCCGCGCCGGGCATCTTGAAAACCCGCCGCATGGGTTATGACGGCAAGGGGCAGGCGCGGATCATGGATGCCGCGGATGCCCCGGATGCGTGGGCCGCGATGGCGGACGCGCCCGCAGTGCTGGAGGGGTTTATCTCATTCAGCCATGAGGTGTCGGTGATCGTGGCGCGGGGGCTGAACGGCGAAGTCGCGTGCTATGACCCGGGCGAGAATGTGCATGATGGCGGCATCCTGCGCACCACGACGGTGCCCGCGCGGCTGAGCACGGCGCAGCGCACCGATGCGGTGATCCTTGCGGGCCGCATCGCCAATGCGCTGGACTATGTCGGCGTCATGGGGGTGGAGCTGTTCGTTACGTCGCGTGGGCTGATCGTGAATGAGATCGCGCCGCGCGTCCATAATTCGGGCCACTGGACGCAGAATGGCTGCGCGGTGGATCAGTTTGAACAGCATATCCGCGCCGTGGCGGGCTGGCCGCTGGGCGACGGCGGGCGCTATGCCGATGTCGTGATGGAAAACCTGATTGGCGACGACATGGACCGGGTTCCAGCGCTGGCGCGCGAGGCCAATGTGGCGCTGCACCTTTACGGCAAGCCCGAACGCCGCGCAGGTCGCAAGATGGGCCATGCCAACCGGATCGTCGCCGCGAAGGGGTAAGCCCCGCGTAACGCCGCCAGCCCCCCTGCAACTTCCTCGCTTCAAAACGCAGCCGGCCCTCCTGATCGGATCAGGAGGGCCGGGCGCAATTGTGCTTCTTCTCAGATGATCGCGTGGCGTACCTTGGCCGAAACCCACTCGCTCAACACCACGGTGGCCAGGATCACCAGGATGATCAGCAGCACCTGCGGCCAGGCCAGCACGTTCAGGCTGGCCTGCAACTGCGCCCCGATGCCGCCCGCGCCGACAAGGCCCAGAATGGCGCTTTCGCGGATATTGATGTCCCAGCGAAAGACGCTGATGCCATAGAACGCGGGCATGACCTGCGGCACGATCCCGTAGTTCAGGATCTGGCCCTGCGACGCGCCGGTGGCGGTGATCGCCTCGACCTGGTTGATATCGGTTTCTTCGATCGCCTCGTACAGCAGCTTGCCGATAAACCCGATGGATCTGAAGGCGATGGCCAATATTCCCGCCAACAGCCCCGGCCCCAGGATCGACACCAGCAAAAGCGCCCAGATGAGCGAGTTGATCGACCGAGTCGCCACAATGCAAAACAGCGCGAAGGGCCGCAGGATCAGCCGTGACGGTGTGGTGTTGCTGGCCGCCAGAAAGGCCAGCGGCACCGCCATGATGATCCCCAGAAGCGTGCCAAGCGTGGCGATGTTGATCGTATCCCACAGCGGTGCCCAAAGCTGGCTCATGTAGGACCACCGCGGCGGCCAGGCGCGGCTGGCCAGATCGGCCGCCGCAGTGGGCGCGTCATAGACGAACACCCACATGGTGCGTTCCGTCATCATGTTCCAGCAAAACACGAACAGCGCCACGATGATCAGCCAGAACATGAACATGCCCAACTGCGTGCGCGGCGTGCGGTGCCGCCAGACGTTTGTATCCGATACGGTCAATTCACAAACCTCCGCAGATGGCCCGACAGGTATTCGGACAGCATGACAATGCCGATGATGATGATCAGGATCGCGCCCGCGCTGTCATATTCGTAGCGCGACAACGAAGTGTTCAGCGTGGCACCGATCCCGCCTGCGCCCACAATGCCGATCACGGCAGATTCGCGGAAGTTGATGTCGAACCGGTAGAGCGACAGCCCGATCAGGCGCGGCATGACCTGCGGCTGCACCGCATAGTTCACCAGTTGCAGCCAACTGCCGCCGGTGGCGCGGATCGCTTCGGCCTGCGCCTCGTCGATATCCTCAATATCCTCGGCCAGCAGCTTGCCGATGAAGCCGATGGTGGCGAAGGCCAGCGTCAAGAAACCCGCGAAGGCCCCGAAGCCAAAGAGCGCCACGAAGAAGATCGCCACGATGATTTCTTGCAAGGCGCGGCTGGTGGCGATGATTCCCCGGCAGATCATGTAGATCCAGCGCGGTGCCAGGTTGCGCGCCGCCCCGATGCCGATGGGGACCGAAATGATGATCCCCACGATGGTCGAGGTGAAGGTCATCGTCAGGCTTTCGATCAGCCCGGCTGAGATGTCGCGCCAGCGCGACGTGAAATCGGGTTGCAGGAAGCCCGCGACAAAACGTTGACCGCGCTCGACCCCGATGAGCATCCGCTGCCAGTCAATCTCGACCGAGCTGATGGCGAGAAACAGGTACACCATGACGCTGATGGTCAGGATGATGCGCCATTGCCGCGTCTTGATCAGTTGCGGCGGGCGGCGCCAGGTGGTGGGGAAATCGGCTTGAGTCATAGCGCACGCAACATTTTGGTAGCCTCTGCTTCGGCTTCGGCCTGCGCGGCCTCATCCTCGGCATTGCCCTTGCGCATGGCGGTCCAATCCTCGGCGCCGTAGATCTGGGTCAGCACGTCCTCGGTCAGGCCCGAGGGCGGGCCGTCGAACACCACTTTCCCGGCTTGCAGGCCGATAATGCGGTCGGTGAATTGTTGGGCCAGCACCACGTCATGGATATTGATGATCGCTGGCAATTCCTGCTCGCGGCAGATTTCCACGATCAGACGCATGATCTGGCGGCTGGTCTTGGGGTCGAGGCTGGCCGTGGGTTCGTCGATCAGCAACAGTTCGGGGTCTTGCTCCAGCGCGCGGGCAATGCCCACCCGCTGCCGTTGGCCACCCGACAGCGCATCGGCGCGTTTGTCCACATGCGCCGACAGGCCCACGCGGTCCAGCAGGCGATACGCCTTGGCGATGTCCGCGCCGGGAAACTTGCGCGTGAACGACCGCCAGAAAGAGACATAGCCCAGACGCCCGGACAGCACGTTCTCCATCACTGTCAGCCGTTCGACCAGCGCGTATTCCTGAAAGATCATGCCGATGCGGCGGCGGGCGCGGCGCAGATCGCCGGTGCCCAGCTTCACCAGATCGGTGTCGTTCAGCAGCACCTTGCCGCTGGAGGGTTCGACCAGCCGGTTGATGCAGCGGATCAGGGTGGATTTGCCTGCGCCGGAAGGGCCGATCAGGCCGACCACCTGCCCCTTGGCCACGTCAAAGCTGACATCGGTCAATGCCTTGTCGCCGGTCTTATAAGTTTTTGTAAGCTTCTGGACACTCAGCATGGCTGGTCGCTCCGCGGTTTGAAGTCATGAAAGCAGGCGGGGCCAGCGCCCCGCCTGCATATTCATTGCCGAAATGTCAGCGCTCAGTTGCAGGTGTATTCCACACCCATTGCGGCGTCGATCTCACGGATCACGGACCAGTATTCCTGGTAGGTGATCGGGATGAACTGTGCCTCGCCTGAATTCTGGAATTCGGTTTCCATCGTGGTGCCGGTCCAGTCGAAGCTGAAGAATGCTTCGCCGATCTTTTCCTGAAGGTCGGGGTGCAGGTTATGGGCCACGCCGTAGCCTGTGGTCGGGAAAGTGTCCGAGGTGTAGAAAATCTCGATCTGGTCGGGGGTGATCACGTCGCGCGCTTCCATCCGCTTGCGGACCGAGTTTGCGATTGCCGCGACTTCGTAATCCTGGTTCGCCACGCCCAGGATCGAGTTGTCATGCGAGCCCGAAAATGCCGGGGTGAAGTTTTCGCCCGAGGTCAGGCCAAAGCTTGCCGCCAGCAGCGCCGAAGGTGCCTTGAAACCCGAGTTCGAGGTTTCCGAGGTGAAAGCCATGGTGCGGCCTTCGATGTCTTCGGGCGAGGTGATGCCCGATCCGGGATAGGTGATGAATTCCATCTCATAGCCGAACGAACCGTCTTCACGGGCCATCATCGCAAACGGGCGGAAGCCTGCACAGGCCACGGCCAGTGGGTTGGACCCGGTGTTGAAGCCCGAAACATGCAGGCGGCCTGCGCGCATGGCTTCGATCTGTGCGGCGTTCGACTGCACGGGGAAGAACTGAACGTCCTTGCCGGTCACTTCCGACATATGCTCCAGGAACGGTGCCCAGACTTCGGCATAAACGGCGGGATCTTCGACTGGGGTATACGCGAAGATCAATGCCGAGGGGTCGACCCACTGCGATTCATCGCTCGGGATGTCGGCAATCATGTCACCGTCAGCATCGGTATAGCGGTCGTCCAGGGCAAAAGCCTGCGTCTGCATCACCATCAGGGCGGCAGCGGAGGCGGTCGCGAGCATGCGGAAATTCATCATAGGCTCCTAAGTTGGGTCGCATTACGGATGTGGTCCGTTTACGGGGAGTGTCATGAACTCTGTGTATCTGGCCCGGTCCATGCGGGTTTCAGATACAGTCACGCGTTGAAGCGTTCGTCGAACATGATAGCGAATTGGTTTCGGGCCGCAAACCATTCCCGGACATTCCGCCCACCTTTCTCGAAATTGCGGATCGCCAGATAGATCAGCTTGGTCGCAGCCTCCTCGGTCGGGAACGAACCACGGGTCTTGATCGATTTGCGGATCACACGGTTCAGGCTTTCGATGGCGTTCGTGGTGTAGATGATCTTGCGGATCGCCGGATCGAAGGCAAAGAACGGGATCACCTCCTGCCATGCCCGCCGCCATGCCGGAGCGATGGAGGCGTATTTCTCGGCCCATTTTTCCTCGAAAGCATCCAGTTCGGCGGCAGCCTGATCGGCGGTTGGAGCGCCGTAAATCAGGCGCAGATCGGCGGCGACTGCCTTGCGATCCTTCCAGCGCAGAATTCAGGGAATGGCGCACCAGATGAACGATGCACGTCTGGACTGTGGCATCGGGAAAGGCGGCGGTGATCGCTTCGGGAAGCCTTTGAGGCCATCCACGACGGCAATCAGGATATCCTGGAAACCCCGGTTCTTGATTCGTTCATCCCGACAGCCAGAATTTGGCCCCTTCGTTCTCGGCAATCCACAGGCCAGAACTCGCGAACACCGTCCCGTGAGACGCCCGGGCAACATACACGGGCCTTGTTCTTCACCATGCGGCTCAGCATCGCGGATCTTCACCGGAGCGCGTCGAAAATGACGAGGATACATTCGGTCCAGCGCCCGGACTGCCATTCCCGGACCTCGTCCAGCACGGCGTCGGTGACGCGGCTGATCAGGTCAGGCGAGACCTGAAGGCCAAGACGTCCGAGATGGGCGCGGATATCACGCACCGTCAGACCGGCGGCGTGAGCCGATGGATCTGTCGTCCATCCATCGATCGGGTCTGGCCCTTCTTCACCAGTTCAGGCTCGAAAGCTGCCGTCCCGGTCACGCGGCACGGCAATCGGCAGTCGCCGTCTTGGCCTTTTAGTCTCTTGGCGGATGAGCCGTTGCGGCGGTTAACCTGATCGGGCGGCGCCTCCTTGCCGTCCTCATAGCCCAGGTGCGCGGTCAGTTCGGCGCCCAGCATCCGCTCCATCAGCTTGATCTTCAGCTCTTTCATCAAGCCGTTATTGCCAAGCAAATCTTCAGGCCGCTCGCAGCCCTTCAGAAGTTCGTCCAGCAGTTCCTTGGAAATCGTCATCGTCCTTGCTCCTCTCAGGAAGCATGGACCAGATCCCAGTTACACAGAAGATCGGACACTCTCCGTTTACGGGGGTCATGTGACGCGTTCGCAACGCATTCGTGAATGTTATGCGACATTAATCATCATTTGGGCGATTCTTTTTACGAAAATGTCATAATTTCCTTGGCGTCGGTCTTGGCGGTCTGCGCCGGCTTCGCGTGCGCTGTTCGCGGTGACAAGCGGTCCTGCGTTCTGCGGCCTTCATTCTGGCGGTATGGGCGCGTGGTTGCAGGGCCAAGGCGTCTCCTCAGATCACCCTGGCCGCTCTACACCAGCGCCCGGGTCACGGGCGCAAACTTCCCCGGCACCCGCCAACCCCGCGAAGCCCACTGCAATTCTGCCGCGCATACGGTAACATCGTGATGAAGGTGCAGCGTTGATTCGGCGTAGCTCAGGCAGGCCGGTGCAATCACGCGGGTAGGGGATACACGATGATCAGAAATTTCGGGGTTCTGGCGCTTCTGGGCACGGCTTTCGCCTTGTCGTCCTGCGGGCCGCGTACCATCGACTATGCCTACCGCGCGGATACCACCCTTGCCCAGCATGACCGCGACTCCCTGCAATGCGAGGTTGAGGCGACTCAGCGCATCGTGCCCAACATCCAGACGCGCCGTACCCCGGTCATCTACACCCCCGTTCAGACCACTTGCCAGCAGATCGGCACCCAGACGCAATGTACCACCACCGGCGGTGAGTGGCAGGGCGGCGACGCCTATAGCGTGGATGTGAATGAAGACCTGCGCGGCGAGGTGCAGGTGCAATGCATGCGTGACCGGGGCTATCAGATCGTCCCGCTGCCCAGTTGCCCGTCCCGTGCCGTCACGGACGAGGCCCGCACGCGCCTGACCGACCGCCTGTTTGCCCCGGTGCCCGACGCCTGTGCGGTGCAGATCACGCAGCGCGGCAGCAACGTGCTGCGGCAGGTAGCGCCATGACACCCTGATCTGCGCCGATAGCGGAAACGGTCGATGCACTTGCCGCCGGGCAGTGGAAGGCGGTTCTTCCCAAGCAAAAGCGCCGGGGTACAAGGCGTGCGGCCACAATGCTGGCAGCAATGCCCGCCGCGCATGAACCGCGTAAATGACCGCCGCAAAAGCGCGTTGGCTCCGAGCGGCTGATGCCGTCGATGCCATACGGGCCGTGCCTGAAGGGCCTGATGGCCTAACCGGCGCGGAAGTGCTTCGACAGCTTCAGCCCCTGGCCCTGATAATTCGACGCGATTCCCGCACCATAAAGCGTTTCGGGGCGGGCCTGCATCCGCTCATAGATCAGCCGCCCGACGCGCTGGCCATGTTCCAACACGAAGGGGGCCTCGTGGCAGCGCACTTCCAGCACCCCACGCGATCCCGCGCCACCCGCGCTGTCATGCCCGAAGCCGGGGTCGAAGAAGCCCGCGTAATGCACCCGAAATTCCCCAACCATGGCCAGATAGGGGGCCATCTCGGCGGCGTAATCGGGGGGGATATGCACGGCCTCACGGCTGACAAGAATGTAGAACGCGCCGGGGTCCAGGATGATCTGCCCGGTGTCGCTGTGCAGCTCTTCCCAGAAATCGCGCGCGGCATAGGCGCTGATCCGGTCCAGATCAATCACGCCAGTATGCGGCTTGGCGCGGTAGCCGACCCGCGTATTCTGGCCCTCGGGGCGCAGATCGACCGAGAATCCCAGTCCATCGTCGAAATGTGCCGCACCGCTGACCAATCGCTCAGCCCCATGAAGTGCCAGCAACTCGGCATCCGACAGCCGTGCATCACCGATGCGAAAGCGGATTTGGTTCAGCCGCATGCCGGGCCGAACCAGCACCGAAAACGACCTCGGGCAGATCTCGGCGAACAGCGGGCCGCAGTAGCCCGGCGGTATGCGGTCGAATTCGACCCCGCCGTCGGTGATGACCCGGGTCAGCAGGTCCAGCCGCCCGGTCGAGGACTTTGCATTCGCCACCGCCTGAACCGCCTCGGGCAGGGCCAGTCCCTCACACAGCGGCACGACATAGACACAACCCTTTTCCAATACGGCGCCGCCGGTAAGGTCCATGCTGTGCATGCCGAATTCCGCCAGCCGGTCGGCGACCGACGCGCCCTTGCCGGTCAGGAAAGAGGCGCGTACCCGGTAGGCGCGCGTGCCCAGCCGCAGGTCCAGGCTGGCGGGCTGAATCTGTTCGGGCACCACGGCGGGGCTGGCGGTGATGACGCCACGCGCTGCCATGTCGCGCAGGGTCTGGGCGGGCAGCACGCCGGGGGCGTCGGCAGGATTCGTCATGTCAGCCATCCGGTCGTTGCAAACGTATCTGCCTCGGATACACGCGAAACTACCGGCAAAACAATCCCGTTCACAGCAGAAAGCGCCCGCCAGGGCCGGTAGAGACGGCCTCACGGGGTGCGACGTGCGCAAGGGGCAAGGCGGGGGGACGTTATTGGGGTGGCGCGGGCGTTCTGCGCGCTGGTCATTCCGGGAGCCGCATGGGGGAAGTCGCTGCCAGCAAGGGTGGGCCGGGGTCCGCACAGATTCTGCGCCACAATCGCCCGCAGTCCGTAAACGCAAACAGCCCGCAACAGACAGACTGTTGCGGGCTGTGTGATATGGTCGGGCTAGCAGGACTTGAACCTGCGACCTTCCGTCCCCCAGACGGACGCGCTACCAGACTGCGCTATAGCCCGACATGAGCCCGTATCTACCTGATCTGACGCCGGGGGCAAGGGAGAATATTGCCTTTCTGCCTGCTTTTCCCCGCCGGAAAAAGCGTTCAGGTGGGGCGGGGTACCGAGGGGGCGCACATGGCGTTCCCGCGTCCCGGATAGACCCGCCAAGGGTTGCAGACCCTTGCCCTTGCCCCGATTGTCGCGTCGCGGCGGGCAGAGCCCCGAGGGCCTGCCACGTCCCTTCACGGTCTCGCGCTGCAGTCAGATGCCGTTGATTTCAACTGTCGATGATGTGTGAAACCATTCGGTGCCGTTGCGCTACAGCTTTCTCAAGACAGCCTTCTCAAGGGCGCGCCATACCGCTCCGTGCGGCCATCAGTTCCAATTGCCGATCCAACCGCACGGTCAGGGCGACGACCTCGGGGCGTACCGGGGCGAGGTCCTGCGGCTGCATCTCACGCAGACGCACGGCAAGGCTGTGGGCTGCGCCCTCGGCCATCGCTGCAGCGGGATCTTCGTGGGCTGTCTCGTCGGTGCCGCCACCTGCGGCATCCTGCGTTCCGGGCCGTCGCTGCGCTGATGGGGGCGCGGGTGCAGACGGCGGCCCCGGAGGGCGGCCCGGGCGTGCGGTCGGCGTACCTTGCTGCGCGCGATCGGATGTCGCCGGTCGGGGGGCTTCGACGGGGCCGGGCGTGCCGCCACCGGCACCGCGTCCTGACGAGTCGTCGCCCCTTACGGGCGCAAGGCGGCGCAGGTCCACAATGTTGTCGGCCAACGGCGGGCCTTCTGGGGCTGCGGCGTCGGCACCTGACGCCACAGGCGCATCTGCGGTCTCGCCGTTCGCATCGGCGCCCATATCGCCTGGCGCATCAACCGGCAAGCCAGATGCCTGGGGGCGCGCGGTTTCGTCTGGCGGCGTCTGGGCCGGCGGTGCCTGATCTGATGACTTCGGGGCTGTCGTCGATTCCGCGTCTGCCGCCGCTGCCGGCGAGAGCGGCGGTCGTACATGATGTTGTGGTGCGCCTGTATCCGATCGGCCTGCGGCGCGGTCTCGCAGGGTTTGCGTCCCCATCGCATCGGTGTCAGTCGCGTCATCCTGCCCCGCGATGGGCGCGCCACGGTTGGGACGCCGGGCCGAGACATCGCCTACCGTGCCGTTGATCGCGCCTTCGGGCTGGGTGCTGCGGCCAATGGCGGCGACGTGGCCAACGCCATGTTCCTGCAGCATTTTCTGCACGCCACGAATGGTCATGCCCTGATCATGCAGCAGGCTGCGGATGCCATAGAGCAGGTCCATATCGGTGGGGCGGTAATACCGCCGCCCGCCCGCCCGCTTCACCGGGCGCACCTGCGTGAACTTGCTTTCCCAAAACCGCAGCACATGCGCGGGGGTCTGCAATGCCTCGGCAACTTCGCTGATTGTGCGGAATGCCTCGGGAGCCTTATCCATTACTTAGCCTTTGTTACCGCGCGCTACACGATCCTTCATGATATGCGAGGGCCGGAACGACAACACCCGGCGTGGGCTGATCGGGACCTCTTCCCCGGTCTTGGGGTTGCGGCCAATGCGTGCGGTCTTATCGCGCACATTGAACGTCCCGAAAGACGAAATCTTCACCTGTTCGCCTGCGGCCAGCGCGTTGGAAACATGCTCCAGCACGCTTTCGACCAGTTGCGCAGATTCGTTTCGCGACAATCCGACTTCCCGAAAAACAGCTTCGGACAAATCCATTCTTGTTAAAGTTTTTTCGCCCATTATATCCCCGCAATTTTTTCAAACGATGGGTCAAACCAATTTCCGAGTCAATATCAATGGCTTGGAAAGCAGCTTTCAGACGGGATATTCGGCGCAGCTTTGCCGACTGGCTGGGCTTTCATAATACCGTCATGCGTCAGACAGCGTCTACCAGCGCAGCACGACCGCGCCCCACGCCAACCCGCCGCCGATCGCCTCGGTCACGATGACCTGCCCGGGGCTGAAACGCCCCTGCGCATCGGCGACCGAAAGGGCCAGCGGGATCGACGCGGCCGAGGTGTTGCCGTGGTCTTGTACCGTCACCACGACGCGGTCCATGCCCACGCCGATCTTTTGCGCAGTCCCCCGGATGATGCGCAGATTGGCCTGATGCGGCACGATCCAGTCGACATCATCGGTGGTAAGTCCGGCGCGGTCCAGCGCGTGAGTCGCGGTTTGTGCCAGTTTCTCAACAGCATGGCGGAAAACCTCGCGGCCCTGCATGCGCAAATGTCCGACCGTGCCGGTGCTCGATACACCGCCGTCCACGTGCAAAAGGTCGCGGTAGCGTCCGTCGGAATTGAGGTCAGAGGACAGGATACCCCGGTCGGAGGACGCGCCCGTTCCCTCTTGCGCCTCCAGGATCAGCGCGCCTGCGCCGTCACCGAACAGCACGCAGGTGCCCCGGTCGGTCCAGTCCATGATGCGCGAGAATGTCTCGGCCCCGATGACCAGCACGCGGTCCGCCTGGCCCGACAGGATCATGCCGTTGGCATTGGCCAGCGCATAGATGAACCCTGCGCATACCGCCTGCACGTCGAACGCAAAACCGCGCGTCATGCCGATTTGCGCCTGTACCATGGTGGCGACGGCGGGAAAGGTGAAATCGGGGGTAGAGGTGGCGACGATAATCGCGTCGATGCTATCAGCCTCGATCCCGGCGTTCAGCAACGCGGCCCGGGCGGCCGCGGTGGCGAGGTCGGATGTCGTCTGACCCTCTGCCGCGAAATGCCGCCGCTCGATGCCAGAGCGCGAACGGATCCACTCATCCGAAGTGTCCAGCGTCGCGGTGAATTCTTCGTTTGGTACAACGCGTTCGGGCAGATAATGCCCGGTGCCGATGACAACGGCCCGGCGCATCATTGCCCCGCGCATCACTGGTTGGGTCATGGCGCGGTCTGTCCTTCCGGTTTCGTCTGCGCCGCTTCTGCGGCGGCTTGCGCGCGGCCTTCGGCGACCGAGGCGAGGCGATGGGCCATCCGTTCGGTAAAGCCTGATTGCGCCAGCTGGAACGCCAGCTTGATTGCGGCTGATACGCCCGTTGCATCGGCCGAGCCGTGGGATTTTACGACTGTGCCGTTCAGTCCCAGGAACACCCCGCCATTGACGCGGCGCGGGTCTATGCGCTTTTGCAGGCGTTTCAGCGCCTGCATGGCCAACAGGGCGCCCAGTTGCGACAGCCAGCCGCGTTTCAATTCCTCGCGCAGGAAGTCGCGGATCAGCGAGGCCGTGCCTTCACCCGTCTTCAGCGCGATATTACCGGTGAACCCATCGGTGACCACCACATCCACACGGTCGGTGGGAATGTCGCCGCCTTCGACAAAACCCACGAATTCATAGCGCCCAAGTTCGGCGGCAGCCTCGATCAGGTCATAGGCGGCCTTGTATTCGGTGCGGCCCTTGTTCTCCTCGGTGCCGACATTCAACAGGCCGACACGGGGGCGTTGTTCACCGAAACCATTGCGGAAATAGGCGGCACCCATCAGCGCATATTGCAGCAGGTCGTCGGGGTCAGCCTTCACATCAGCGCCCACGTCCAGCATCGTGCTGAAACCGTGCCGCCCGCGCGAGGGCCAGAGGCAGGCAATCGCGGGTCTCGCCACGCCGGGCAGCTTGCGCAGCCGGATCATCGACACCGCCATCAGCGCGCCCGTATTGCCGCAAGACACGGCCACAGTCGCCTCGCCGGCACGCACCGCCTCAATGCACGACCACATGGAGGTGTCCTTGCCGTTGCGCAGCACCGCACTGGGTTTCTCATGCATCGTGACGACACCAGACGCATTGCGAATCGTGCAGCGCCCGGTCAGCCCGGGGTATTGGGCCACGAGCCCATGCAAAACGCCCTCATCCCCGTGGAGGATAAAGGCAATTTCAGCGTTCTTCTCGGCGGATTTGGCACAGCCTTCGACGACTGCCGCAGGCCCGCTGTCGCCCCCCATCGCATCAACTGACAGCGTAACCCTGTTCTCTGTCGGCGCTCGGCTCTCAGAATGCTGGGTCATGGTGTCAGGGTCTGGTTCTGGGGAACGCGGCACTTATGCCGCGTCGTCTTCCAGATCGACATCCGTAGCCTGCGCGACGACTTCGCGGTCGGCGTAATGGCCGCAGGACGGGCAGACGTGGTGCGGGCGTTTCAGCTCACCACAATTGGTGCATTCGTTGGGGTTACCCGCCACCAGAGCATCATGCGAGCGGCGCATGTTACGGCGGGATCGGGTAACTCGGTTCTGTTGGACGGCCATGGTCAACCTCAGGTGTCAAGTTCGTGTGAGGGGCAGACCATGGAGGCGGCGCTGCCCTGGAAGTGTCGAAAACATTAGCAATAGTTGTTTCAGGCACGGCCTTACACCGGAGCGGCGTATCATCCAAGCCCTGTTTCGCAAGAAGCGTGGAACATAGCCAGATTTTTTGGGCACGCAAGGCGATTCCCATTGGCGCAGGGCGCGTGGGGGCGTTGGCGCAGGGCGCGTGGGGGCAACGGCCTACGCTGCAGGCGGTAGGCTTGCCTGATGGGCGGCGCTATTCCTCATCGGTTTCGCGTCCGGTTTTTTGCCCGGGCTCTTGGCCCGCCAGCTTGTCGCGCAGGCCAGCCAGCCCTGCGAAGGGCTTCACCGCAGCGTCGGTCAGCGGTGGTTTGCCGGGGGGCGCGGCCTCGACCCCGGTGGATTCGGTGCCGGTTTCGCCTGCGTTCTCCAGCCCGTCCACCAGATTTTCGGCGCGCGGATACATCGGCAGCGCCAGGATCAGCGCCTCCAGCGCGACGGCAGCGGGATCGATCACCGGACCCAGCGGCTCTAGCGTGTCGTCATGTGGGATCTCTACCTCATCGCCCTCAGGCTCTGGCATCTGGGCGACATAGGTACGTCGGACGGGCAGGTCGATGCGGGTTGTCACGGGGGCCAGCGTCACGCCGCATTCCTGCACCACGGTCGCGCCCAACTCCCCCTCCAGCAGCCAGTCGCTGCGCCCAGCAGGCGTGATCGCCCCGGTGAAGCGCAACTTGCGCAGCCGCAAGATGCCGATATCTTCGGCAATCGCGGCGCGCACCATTGTGTCTGGTTCCAGCGTGAATTGCGTCGCTTTGCGCGCCGCCAGTCCCGATACGCGCAGCGGGTGCGCAAAGGTTACGGGGGCGGGGCGGGTCGGTTCGGACATGAGAGCGGGCCTTTCGGGCAACGATATGGGCGCGAAGGGCATGCGTTCCTTTCTTGAACAGGCCGCATTCCTTCTGTAAGCCTTTGGTCAGATACGCGGCGCACCGCCGGGGTCGTGGCCGGGCGTTGCCGGGCCACCACGCCCAAGGTGCCTGTCCCACAAAGGGATAAGATGCCGGACAGTGCGAGGCAAGAGGGCGGGATGACAAAACTGACCACGGTAATGCGCAAGGCGCTGATGATCCCCGCAGCGGCATTGCTGTTCCTTGCCGCCTGCGATCCGGTGATGCGCTATCATGGGTATGCCCCCGATGACGCGCAACTGGCCGAGGTCGTCGTTGGTCAGGACACGCGCGAAACCGTCGCCGAAAAGCTGGGTAGCCCCGGTATGGGCGGCGTGATGAGCGGCAGCGGCTGGTATTATGTTCAGAGCGACTGGCGCCAAGACCAATGGCGCGCGCCAATCGAGGTGGATCGTCAGGTCGTCGCCATCAGCTTTGACGCGCAGGACCGGGTCAGCAATGTCGAGCGTTTCGGGCAGGAGCGGGGCGAGGTCGTCACCTTGTCGCGCCGCGTTACCTCGACCGGGCCTGGCGGGATTACGCTGCTGAAACAACTGCTTGGCAATATCGGCGGCGTTGCCCCCGGCAGCTTTGGTGAATGATCGCTGTTCGGCGTTGGTCTGGGCCATTCTGAGCTAGGTCCAGTCTGAGCCGGGGCCAAGCCTATCCCAAGCGTGCGCCCTCGCAGGGCGAACTGGCAACCCCAGTGAGACATCGGGCCGGCGACGGCCTTTGCCGGGGATTGGCCAGCGCGACGTTTGCGCCCGGGCACGGCCTATGACGCAGCGCGTGGCCGCGTGCCGTGCCCGGCATGCATCTCACTGATCTTCCGGCACGAATTCCATCGCGACGCCGTTCATGCAGTACCGCAGCCCGGTTGGTGCGGGGCCGTCGGGGAAGACATGGCCCAGATGCGCGGTGCAGCGGGCGCAATGCACCTCGGTCCGGCGCATGAAGAACTTGCGACCCTCGGACGTGCCGACCGCTTCCTCATCCAGCGGCGCCCAGAACGATGGCCAGCCGGTGCCGCTGTCAAACTTTTCCGCCTGAGAAAACAACGGTGCGCCGCAGCAGATGCAGGCGAACGTGCCGGGATCTTTGGGGAAATCGTCATGGCTGAACGCCGGTTCGGTGCCGTGTTTGCGCGTCACCTTGAAGGCCAGCGGTGAAAGCTGGACCTGCCACTCGGCTTCGGTCTTCTCGATTGTCTGGGTCATGGCTGGGTTCCTCGAAGTTGATGTATCTGTTACAAAGTTAGGGCACGGTAACATATCCGCAATGGGCACAGGGGCGCATCATGGGGAATCTGGACACGCGATTCCAGTCACAAGGCGCGGCGATACCCGGGCCGGGACTGCCCGGCATGGCAACTGGCCGTTTCGGGGTGGAACGCGCGGTGAGCGTGCGGGACATCGAAGCGGCGTTCGATCTGCGCGCCCGCGTTTTTCGGGGTGGCCAGCGCGATGACCGCGACCGCTTCGACGACGCGTGCGAACACTATGTGATCCGCGGACAGAACAGCGGCGCCGTCGTGGGCTGTTTTCGGGTGCTGCACTGCGCCGACGGCCGTGCCGTTCGTCACAGCTACAGCGCGCAATCCTATGATTTGCGGGCATTTTATCCGCTGGAGCAGCCGCTGCTGGAACTGGGCCGCTTTTGCGTCGATCCCGCCCATGCCGACGCCGATGTGATGCGGCTGGCCTGGGCCGAGGTGACGCGGCTGGTGGACGACAGCGGCGCAGCGTTCCTGTTTGGCTGCACCTCGTTCCGGGGCAATGATCCGTCAGCCTTTGCCGACAGTTTCGCGCTGCTGCACGCCCGGCACCGCGCGCCTGCGGCATGGCGCATCGGTCATGGCGAGGCTGAGGTGTTGGCCTTTGACACGCTGCCGCCCATGCAGGACGGCGCACGCGCGATGCGGGGACTGCCGTCGCTGCTGCGCAGCTATCTGGCGCTGGGGGGCTGGGTGTCCGACCATGCGGTAATCGACCGCGATCTGGGCACGATGCATGTCTTCACCGGGCTCGAAATCGCCGCGATCCCGCCTGCGCGCCAACGCCTGCTGCGCGCGGTGGCGGCAAAGGTGTAGCGTTCGCCGCCTGACACAGGATTTCGGCCCAAGGTTCAGTGATCGTCACCCGATAGCCGCTTGACGCTGTTCACCGGTCGGGATAGCCCCGCCCGCATGGCTCAGATCCCGCTTTTGCAACTCTCCGATATTGCCCTGACCTATGGTGGCAATCCTGTTTTTGACGGTCTGGACCTCACGGTGCAGCCGGGCGACCGCGTGGCGTTGGTCGGGCGCAACGGGTCGGGTAAATCGACCCTGATGAAGGTGATGGCGGGGCAGGTCGAATCCGACCGCGGCGCGCGGACCCTCAGCCCCGGCGTGTCGGTAGGCTACATGGAGCAGGACCCCGATTTCTCAGGCTTTGCCACGCTGGGTGAATATGCTGGGCAGGGGCTGGACCCGGCGGAATTCTACAAGGTGGAAATTGCCGCCGAAGGCTTGCAGTTCGACCCCGACCTGGACCCCGCCACCGCGTCGGGCGGTGAGCGTCGGCGCGCTGCGCTGGCCCGCCTGCTGGCCGAAGCGCCCGAACTGATGCTGCTGGATGAGCCGACGAACCACCTCGACATTGCGACCATCGGCTGGCTGGAGGATCGCCTGCGCGAAACCCGCGCGGGCTTCGTCCTGATCAGCCACGACCGGGCTTTCCTGAATGCGCTTACCCGGCAGACGCTGTGGATCGACCGGGGGCAGGTGCGGCGGCTGGAGCGTGGCTTTGACGGGTTCGAGGATTGGCGCGATTCCACCTGGGCGCAGGAAGACGATGCGCGCCACAAACTGGACCGAAAGATCAAGGCCGAGGCACGCTGGGCCGTCGAAGGCATCAGCGCCCGGCGCAAGCGGAACCAAGGCCGCGTGCGCGCCCTCAACGACCTGCGGTCCGAGCGTGCGGGCCAGATCCGTCGTCAGGGCACCGCCGCCATGGCGCTGGAGGCCGGGCAGAAATCTGGCAAGCTGGTGGTGGAAGTTACTGGAATTTCAAAGGCTTTCGGCGAAAACGTGATCTTGAGCGATTTCGACCTGCGGGTGTTGCGCGGCGATCGGGTGGCCTTTGTTGGCCCCAATGGCGTGGGCAAGACGACGCTGTTGCGCATGCTGACCGGCGAGGAAGAACCCGACAGCGGCACCGTGAAATTGGGTACAAACCTGGATATGGCGGTGTTCGACCAGTCGCGTGCGAAGCTCGATCCGAACGCCAGCCTGTGGGAAAACCTGACTGGCGACCCTATGATGCGGGTGTCGGGGCAGGCCGATCAGGTGATGGTGCGGGGGCGGCCCAAGCATGTGGTCGGCTACCTCAAGGAGTTCTTGTTTGACGATGCGCAGGCCCGTGCACCGGTGAAGTCGCTGTCGGGCGGGGAACGGGCGCGGCTGCTGCTGGCCCGGATCATGGCGCGCGAATCGAACCTGCTGGTCCTCGATGAGCCGACGAACGATCTGGACGTGGAAACGCTGGACCTGCTGCAAGATATCCTGGGTGATTACCCGGGCACTGTGCTGCTGGTCAGCCACGACCGCGATTTCATCGACCGGGTTGCCAGCACCACGATTGCGATGGATGGCGATGGCCGCGCCACGGTCTATGCGGGCGGGTGGAGCGATTACCAGGACGCCAAGGCATTGGCGGCGGGTGAAGACGCACCTGCGCCCGTGGCGAAGGCCGACGGCAAGGCGTCTAAGTCCGGTGGTAAACCGGGGAAGGGCAAACCCGCTAGTGACAAACCGGCGGCCAAACCGCAGGCGAAGCTGAGTTTCAGCGAAAAGCACCGGCTGGAAGTGCTTCCCGCAGAGATTGCGCGGCTGGAGGCCGAGATCGGCAAGTTGCAGGGCCTTTTGTCCGACGCAGACCTGTTTAGCCGCGAACCAATAAAATTTCGTAAAGCCACCGAAGCAATGACCGAGCGGCAGCGCAAATTGTCTGCCGCCGAAGAGGAATGGCTGGCGCTGGCGGCCAAAGCCGAAGCCTGAACCTCTGCGGTGCCTGCCGCAGGCGCAGCTTGGTGTTGCGCAGGCGTGAAATGGCCCGGCGCGGCAGTTGTGCCTTGCCCTGAGGGGCAGCCCCGTGGATAACGACGGAGTTGCAACCAAAGGGGGCTGAAATGCCTGATTTCTCAGAGCTGAAACGCCATTTTGCCGCGACCGCGGACCGGCCGATTCTGGAGCTGTTCGACGACCCCGCGCGGGCGTCTGATTTCAGCGTCAGTCTGGGTGACATGCGGCTGGATTATTCGAAAACCAACATCGACGCCGCAGGGCGCGACATGCTGCTGGCGCTGGCCGAGGCGGCGGGCCTGCGCGCCCGGGCCGAGGCGATGTTCAGCGGCGAAAAGGTCAACCAGACCGAGGGCCGCGCAGTGCTGCATACCGCGCTGCGCAATCTGGATGGCAAGGTTCTGGTGGACGGCGCCGACGTCATGCCCAATGTGCGCGACACGCTGACCCGGATGGAGACCTTCGCGGATGCGCTGCGCACGGGCCAGTTCACCGGGCAGGGCGGGGCGATCACCGATGTCGTGAATATCGGCATCGGCGGGTCGGATCTGGGGCCAGTGATGGTGACGGTGGCGCTGGCGCCCTATCATGACGGGCCGCGCGTGCATTTCGTGTCCAACATTGACGGGGCGCATATTCACGATGTTCTGCAAGAGCTTGACCCGGAAACGACGCTGGTCATCGTGGCGTCGAAAACCTTCTCGACCATTGAAACCATGACCAATGCGGAAACTGCGCGGGCCTGGATGGCGACTGCGGTCAGCGACCCGGCGGCACAGTTTGTCGCCCTGTCCTCGGCCGTGGACAAGACCGCCGCTTTTGGCATCGCGGATGAGCGGGTTTTCGGTTTCGAGGATTGGGTCGGCGGGCGCTATTCGGTCTGGGGACCGATCGGGCTGTCGGTGATGCTGGCGATCGGACCGTTCAATTTCCGTGCCTTTCTGGATGGCGCGGCTGCGATGGATCAGCATTTCCGCACCGCTGATTTCGCGCAGAATATGCCGGTATTACTGGCACTTGTGGGGATATGGCACGCGCAGGTGCAGGGCCATGCCAGCCGTGCTGTGCTGCCTTATGACCAGCGTTTGCTACGTCTGCCCGCGTATCTGCAACAATTGGAGATGGAGAGCAACGGCAAGCGTGTCGCGATGGATGGCACCGACCTGCCCTACGACTCGGGGCCCTTGGTCTGGGGGGAGCCCGGGACGAACGGGCAGCATGCTTTCTACCAGTTGATCCATCAGGGGACGCGGGTGGTGCCGTGCGAATTTCTGCTTGCTGCCCAAGGGCATGAGCTGGATCTGGTGCATCAGCACCGCCTGCTGATCGCCAATTGTCTGGCGCAATCCGAGGCGCTGTTGCGCGGCCGCTCGCTGGAGACGGCGCGCGCGATGATGGAAGCCAAGGGGCTGAAAGGCGCGGAGTTGGAGCGTCAGGCGCGCCACAGGGTTTTCCCGGGCAACCGCCCGTCAACCACGCTGGTTTATCAACAGCTTACGCCGCATATGCTGGGCCAGATCGTGGCGCTTTATGAGCATCGGGTGTTCGTGGAAGGCGTCATTCTGGACATCAACTCGTTCGATCAATGGGGGGTGGAACTGGGCAAGGAACTGGCCGTGGCGCTGCAACCGATCCTTGAAGGGACCGCGGGTTCCGAGGACAAGGACGGGTCCACCCGGGCGTTGCTGGAATATGTGATGGCGCGTTAACGAATGCGGGTTCTGGCCGTTTTCGGGGTGTCTGGAAACGGTATGGAAACCGTATGGCTTTGATACATACGCGCGGTATGGGGCGGGGTTGTTAACCTTTGCACCCTGATGCACGCGATGGTTGTATTTTCCGTGCGCAAAATGAAACCGCGCCGCAGTTTTGCGGCGCGGTTTTTCGATTTTGCGGTTTTTGATTTTGTGGTGGCCTGCGCCCCGGTGCTATCCGCCCGTGCAATGCGCGCCCGTCGGGGCCTGACCCGACCCGAAGGCAAGCGGCGGCGGTGCGCTGAACAGGTCCACCGGCGGGCTGCCTGCGGCATCGACCAGCAAGATGCCCCCGAGCAGCAAAAGGGCCAGCAGGCCGGTGAGGGGGCGGGACGGGCGGGCGATCTGCGTGCTGAGGCCTGTGCTATTGCCGGTACTCATGCGGGTACTCATGCGGGTGCCCCCGCCATGATCTGCACGGGGCGTAGCAGCAGGGGGCGCAGCCGGATCCCCGCCATCGACCCGACGAAGGCAGCGGCAAACCAGACCCAGCCGTGCAGCGACCCGGTGGAGATGCCCGAAAAGAACGCCCCCACGTTGCAGCCAAAGGCCAGCCGCGCCGAATAGCCCAGAACGATCCCTGCAGCCAGAATTGCCACCCAGGAGGCGGGGCGCAGATTGGCGACTTGCGGGCTGGGCGCGGCCTTCCAGCGCATGACCAGAAACGCGCCGATCAAAAGCCCGATATTGGTGAGCGAGGTCACATCGGTCAGGATGCTTGCCCCCAGTCGCGTGGCGTTGCCTTCAGCCGCCCAGAACGGCACGGCGGACAGGTCGGCACCACCGGCCGCCGCCACTTTCGCCCCCCAAAGGCCCAGCCCGTAGACGATGCCCCAGGGCTGGCCCGCCACCACCAGATTGGCCAGGGCCAGTGCGGCGACCAGTCCGGCGGCGATCCACAGGCGCAGCGGCGGCATGCGTTTGCCGGGCGCCGCCCGCAGCGCCACGATGCCGCCCAACACCAGCAGCAGCGCCAGCGTCACGGCCAGCCCCGCGCCCTCGCCCAGCAGGCCTTGCAGCGTCATCACCGGCAGGGTGCCAAGGCCGGTCCACCAGCCCAGATGCAGCGTGCCCAGAAAGCTGCCCGCGATGAACCCCAAGAGCGCGATGAGGCCTACCAGATTGCCGCTGCCCGCATTGATGAGCGTGCCGGACCCGCATCCCATCACCAATTGCATCGCCGCGCCGAACACGAAGGCGCCGCCGATCATCGCCAGCCCGACAGGGGCATGGGCGCCGAAAAGCTCGGTCGGGGCGGCGGCCAGAAGGGGGAAGGCAATCGCGGCGGTGGCGCCGATGGCGAGGAATTGCGCGATCAGCCCGCGCCCGTCGCGGTCGGTGACGATCAGGCGCCACGGTCCGGCAAAGCCGAAGCGCAAGCCCTCCAGCGTCAGGCCGAAGCCCAGCCCGATGAGGATCAGCAGGGCGGCGCGGGGGCCTGCGGCAAAGGCGGTGCCGAGCACGACAATCAGGCCCAGCAAAATCAGGCCAAGGCGGGTGGGTAACATGGGGTGGTTTCCTTCAGGCGAGGTCTTGAGGTCAGGGCGGTATGCGCCGGGGAGGGGTTCAGAGGGGCGCGGTGACCGATACGGCAGGACCGATACGGCAGGACCGGGGCGGGATCGCGGCCCGGGGGCCGGTTGGTGTGGCCTGGTGCCCGATCGGGGGTGGGCGTCTGGTGTTGGTGCGGCCGGGGCGTTGGTGCGACCGCACCATGTGGTGACGCCGTGCGGCTGTGCCATCCTTCACGCGCGAACCCGCACGGGCGATGTTGCGCCGCCATGGGGTGTCGGCAAGATGCATCTGTCGCGTGGAATGGGGGAAATAAAAGGGGCGGCCCGCGTGATGCGTCCCGCCCCTGTTCCCGCCGGTCAGACCTCGGACACTTGCCGGTGCAACCCCTCCCCTGATCGCACTGGCGCGGAAATCTGATCCGACGGTGACACAGGTATGACGCAATCAGAACAGTTCCGCTACCCATTTTTTTGTGGAGTTCCACATATAGGACACGCGGCCCGGCTCATTTTGCAGCGGATGGCCCTGCGTACCGTATTCGGCCATGGATTCGGCATAGAGGCGGGTGTTGTCGACCCCGGCGACCTCGGACAGGGCGAACCAGTTGATCGCGGCCCAATGCCCGGTGTTGCAGAAGGACACGGTCAGGGGGGCATCGGTCAGCCCGTAGGTCTGGGCCAGCGCGCGGGCCCCGGTGGGGTCGATCATGCGGGTGCCGTCGAAGAACTGGTCATAGGTCAGGTTCTCGGCGCTCTTGATGGTGCCCGGGCGGGCGATGGACCATTCGATGCCTTCAAAGAACCCGGTGGGACGGCTGTCGACCAGCCGGGCATCGCCCGCTTCCGCCAGGGCGGCGACTTCCGTGGTGGTGACGCGCCAGGTATCGGTCCAGTCGGGCTGGAAGTCCGAGGCGGCGACTTCGGTCGCGGTGGTGGAAACAGGCAGCCCGGCATCGACCCAGCCGTCAAACCCGCCGTTGACCAGCGCCAGATCGGCAACGCCCATGGATTTCAGCGTCCAGTAAACCCGCGCGGCCGTCCCCATGTCGGATTGGTTCGCGCCCGAATGGACCACGACCACCGGTGTGTCGGCGTCGATGCCGAGGTTCGATGTGACATCGGCGAATGCCGACACGTCGCGCAGGGCGCCGGGGTTTTCGGGCCCGCCGCGCCACTGGGCATAGGGCGAATGCACCGCGCCGGGGATATGGCCTGCGGCGAAATCGCCCGAGACATGGACGACGCGCACGCTGTCATCGGCCTCCAGGATCGTGGCCAGTTCGGCGGGTTCCAAAAGGGGTTTCCAGCCCTCGGGTGCGGCGAAGGCCAGCGTCGGCAGGCTGAGCGCGGCAAGGGTAAGGGCGGCGGTGGTGGTGCGAAGCATGTGGATGATCCTTTCGCTGTTCTGGTATGGGCGGGCCCCCCGGGGGGGGTGTTGTTTGTGGTGCGGGCGGTCGGTGTGGGCCGCGATGCAGGCAGGCTTTGGTGCGTTGGCGGGGTGGCAGGGCCGAGGCCCCGGGGCGCGCGCCCCTGTCTGAGGGGCAGATAGGCCTGATATTCAGACGCGGCAACGGCATGCGCGCGCGCTTTGCGGGTGGGACGCGGACGGTTGTTTCCGGTCTTGCCGTGCCGCATGGGTGGATTTCCGGATCTGGTGACTGCCGTGGAATATCGTTCCGGTTATTGGCGATCCTGGTGGATTCATGGCCTTATTTGCGCTGCATCGCGCAAGGTGCCGGGCAGTTTTTCCGCGTAACCGTCTGGTGGTGGGCGGTGTCCACGTGGCCCGTTCGCGCGGATGCGGTGGGGAAAGGGGGGGCCGCGCGGTTTTGGTTTGGTCAGGTGTGGGCGGCGCGCGGTGTTGGGCAGGCGGTGTTGGGCAGGCGGTGTCTGGCAGTGGGGGGGGCTGCGTGCCAGGCAGGCGCTTTGTCCTGCCCTCAGCGCCAGAGCCCGGCACGAGAGGCCAGCATGCCTTGCAGTTTTGCCAGCCATCGCAGGGCCAGACCCGGGCGGGGCAGGGTGCCGGTTGCAAGGCGCTCGGCCACCACCTCGGGCGGGCAGGGGGTGCCGGTGACGGGGTCGCGGTAGCGCGGATAGGCGATCAGCGTGGCATGGATCAGCGCGGCCAGATCGGGGCGGGCTGCTTCCTGGCGCCGCCGGGGCATGTCGCACAGGTCGGTGGTCAGGCCCCAGCCCGCGTAGAACGGCACGCCGAGGCAGGTAACGGGCTTATGCCGGATCAGCGCCTCGAACCCCAGAAGTGACGTGATGGTCCAGACAGCATCGCAGGCGTCGATCAGCGCGATGGGGTCGGCGTGGGACGCGATGATGTCGGCCAGCGTGCAGGCCGCAGCATTGGGGATCGCGCCGGGGCGCAGCCCTGCCTCGACATCGGGATGGGGTTTGTAGGTGATATGCGCGTCGGGGTTGGCGGTGCGCACGGCGCGCAGCAGGTCGAGGTTGGTGCGCACATTCCCCGCGCCAAGGCGGATCGAGGCATCATCCTCGACCTGCCCCGGCACAAGGATGCGCAGGCGGGGGGATGCGGTGGACGCGGCACGGGTGGTGACGGAACGCGCAGCGGGTCGGTCATGCGCGTCATCGGTCGGGGCGTTACCGGCCTGAGTGGGCTGGCTGTTGGTTTGGGGGGCGGTGCCAGAGCCGCCGCGCCGCGGCAGTGCCCCGGCAAGCGGGTCTTGCGGATCAGGGCGCGGCGGCCTGTCCTGCGGCGGCGTCGCGCGCGATGGCCCCGTGCCGCCAAGGTTGTATTTCGACAGCCCTGCGGTGATGATCTGGCGGCGCAGCGCCTCGGCCCGGTCGGCATAGCCGGGGGGGGGCGGGGCGGCGATCAGGCGTTCCAGTGTGCTGGGGCGCGTGGGGTCGTAGTAGATGCCCAAGGGGTCGGCGACCAGCGACAGCGGCGGCACCAATTGCGCACCCAAGCCGCGCGACCGCAAGAAGCCGTCCTCGACCCGGCGGACGATGAGCGGCGCGGATGCGGGCGCGCGTGCATCGGATGCGGGGGCGGGGGGCTGTGCCCAGTCCGGCAGATCGTGGCTGGCCCAGATCAGGAGGCCCGGGCGGGGTGCTTCCCGGGGTTTCGCTGTGCTGGGCGCCGGGGCGGATTGCCCGGTTGATGGAGTGGCGGTGGGCGGCGCGCCGACGCTGGCATCGGCTTTTGAAGCGATGCCCAGCAGGCTGCGCGCGCGCATGGGGTCATTCGTGTACTGCACGGGGCGGGGTTTGCCGAAGAAGCCTTGCAGCGCGCCACGCTTCCACAGCCGCATGTTCAGTGCGACATGGCCGTGGCGGTCCTCGCGCCAGGCGCGGGTCGTGGCCTCCAGCTGGTTCAGCGCCTCCTCAAAACTGCACAGCCGGTCGCGATGCGCGTCATACCAAACGGGTGCGAGGATCATCGCGGCGGCGAAAAGCTGGGTGCGCGTCAGGCGGCGGGTGCGGCGGGGATGGGGGGTGGCGTCCTCGGTCAGGCCCCATCCCGCGTAGAACGGCATGCCGAAGACGCGGGGGCGATGACCGGCCATGATCGCCTCGAACCCCAGTTGCGACGACACGGTATAGACGGCGATTGCCCCTTCCAGCAGGGCATGGGGCGAGACGGGGGTATCCAGCAGGGTGATGCGGCCCCGCGCATCGGCGTGGGTATAATGGCCGGTGCGGCCCCGGGGCGTGGTGGTGGGCCACCAGCCAGAGGGCTTGGCGTCCGGGGGTGTGTGGTGGGCGTGCGGGCCGATTTGGGTGGTCGTGCCCTGCGATTCCGGGTGGGTCTTGATGACGATGCGCGCCATGGGGTGGTCGGCCTGCGCATGGACCAGAATCTCGCGGAAGATGTTGGGCGGCAGGGGGCCGTCCAGCCCCCCCTCGGTCAGGGCAGCATCGCCGCGCACCTGATCAATCACCAGCACGTAGCCGGGGGCGGGCAGGCGATGCGGGCCCTCACTGGGATGCAGGCCGGGGTGCAGGCTGGGGTGCAGCCCCGGGTGCAGGCTGGCAGACGGTTCATGCGCGTTGTATTTCGACAGGTCCGCCGCGCGCAGCCGGGCGATGCCGGTGCGCGCGCGCGCCAGCAATGCGGCATCGTCCAGCGGATGGGTGGCGAGCAGCCGTTCCAGGCTGGACGGCCCCGCCGGGGCGTAATGCGCCCCCCCGATTTTGTCGATGAGGATGCCCAGCGGGGGGCCGCCGCCCGGACGCCGTGAATGCGCCTGCGCAGAAACCTGGGGCCCGGAAATCTGGGGCCCGGAGATCTGTGGGCCAGAAACCTGTGGTCCGGAAACCTGTGGCTCAGAACCTGCGCGGCCGGGATGGATGGAGCGCAGGAAGGCATCCTCGAGCCGGATCAGGGTTGCGCCGCGCCGGGCGGCGATGGCCGTGCCCCGGTGGGCGGTTGCGCCATGGCCCCAGACGGCGACGGCATCGCCTGCATCGGGCAGGCCCAGCCGAAGGTCGTAGCCTGCCAGCGACAGGATCCGGCGCAGACGGCGTGCGGTGGTGCCCGGCCCCAAGAGCCCGCCGTTATAGGCAAAGAGCCGGGTGCGGTGCGGGGGGGCGGTGTCGCTGCCGTCTGGGTCGGTGTGATACGGGAAGCGGCCTGCCATGCGACTGCGCCCGGCCTAAAGCGCAGCGCGCTGTGGCAGGCCAGGCGCGATGAGATGAAGTGCTGAGGGGGCCTGTGCGGAGGGGGCCTGTGCGGTGGGGGCCTGCGCGGTGGGGGCCTGTGCAGCGAGACGGGACGCTTTGGGGTGGGACGCTGTGAGATGGGGCGCTGTGAGATGGGGCGCGGAGGTGCAAGGCGCCGAGGAACCCGGCGCGGCGGGACGGGGTGCGGACCATCGACGCGCCGAGAGGCCCCGCGCGGTGGCTGAAGCGGGCATTGCGGGGGCGCCGGTGAGTCGGATGGGGTGCATTCGCGATGCAGGTTGTGCTGCCCCTGCCACGTTTGAGCGCGGCTCGGTTCTGAGGTCACCACCGGACCGGGGGGGCCGGGCCGGGGCTGTGCTGACATGTCGTGCGCTGACCTGCATTCGGCTTGTCCTTGTTCCGGGTGGCATCACGCGGCGTTGCCTCTGGCTTCGACGACACTGTCCCGTGTTTGGTCCCGCGTGGTCGGCCCCTCGTGTTTAGCCTCGTCTGTAGTCTCGGTTTTCTGGCCCGGTTTTCTGGCCCAGTCTGTAGCCCGGGTCTGCTGGCCCGCATCGGTGCGGTATTGGGCGAAGGGGTGCCAGCTTGGTCAGGTCCCGCGCGGTTCCCCCCTTATCCCGCAAGATGCAGCGCCGGGATGCCGTGCCGCAGTATGGTCATGCCCGTATCCGGGAAAGCGCATGGGGCTTTCGTGCCGCGCCATGCACCGGCGATGTGCCGTTATCGTGTGCGCTGGTGCCGGGTGGCGGTTTTTTGGGGGGGCTTTGACCGCAGTTTTGCCTGCGGCGAGAAAAGCCCCCCAACCTTGCTTCTGTCAGCGCCCATGCGCTGCCGGGCCGTTCCGGCGCGGCTAGTCGTCCAGCAGCACGCGGCGCGCTGTGGTGGCTGTGGCCAGCGTGCCGGTCAGGGTGGCGATCGTACGCGACCAGCCGATGGCCGAAGCCTCGGTCACATAGACGGTGTCCTTGTCGCGGATCGCGAAGTCGCGGGCCTCGAACATGCCGGTGGGCGCGGTCAGGTCGAGGACGTAGACAAAGCGCTGATCGCCGATCAGGTCGTTGCGGCCCAGCAGGGCGTTGGCGATCTCGGGCGGTTCGTCGCGGAAGACGAAGACGCCGGTGGGATCGGCGCGCGACGGGTCCAGCCCGCCGACGCTGGCCAGCGCCTCGATCCCGCTGACGGTGCGGCTTTCAAAGGTCACACGCTCGGTCCGGCCGGTGGCCCCCAGCGCGGTGAACGAGCGCTGATCGGCCTCGACCAGAATGCGGTCCCCGCCGCGCAGCGCGATGTCCAATTGCGGGTGGTCGAACAGGTCTTGCAGCCACACGGTGTCTTGCTGGCTGCCGCGGGTGACGCGGACCTGCGCGATTTCTGGCCGCACGTTCACGCCGCCGGCACTGGCCAGCATCGCGGTCAGGGTGCGGGTGGGGCGTTCGATGGGATAAACGCCCTGCGTTGTAACCGCGCCCAGCACCGACACCGTGGTGCCGTCGCCACTGACGCGGCGCACGATCACCTGCGGATCGGGGGTTTGTTCGTCGAGTTGCCGGGTCAGCAGGCGGCGCAGCGCATCGGGCGTCTGGCCTGCGGCGCGGATGCGGCCCGCATAGGGCACGAAGATGTAGCCCTCGGAATCGACCTGAAGTTCTTCGAGGATAGCGCCCGGCGTCTCGGTCCCGGCCAGCAGCCCTTCGGTCACGTTTTCATAGACCGAGAGGGTCACGACGTCGCCCGAACGGATGGAATCGGCCCCCAGAAGCGAGGCGCTGCGCAGTGCGTGGCTGAACCCCAGCGCGGGCGTGGCCTTGGTGACCTGCGACACGCGCGGGGTCACGGAGACGATGAAAGCGTTGCCCTGTCGCATGACCGAGCCTTCGAAGATATCTTCCTTCCCCGGGCCGGATCGCGGCTGATCGCACGCGGCTAAAAAGGCGAAAACCGCCAAGAGGGCCAGTTTACTGACCCCCGGTCTGGTGAGGTTGGGCACTGCTCGCGCTCCTTATATGTAATTCTGCCTCAGTCGGAATTTTTTTAATTAGGGAAAGCTTAGCAGAAAAGCCGCCAATGCGCCAAGCGTTGATTTCAAAGGCTTGCGCAAGTGTTGCGCGCCGGTTGCAGATGCCGGGTCAGCGCACCAGCCGCAGCTGTTGGCGCGGCGCGGCCTGCCCGGTTTCCAGCGCGGTATAAGGATCATCCGGCGCCAGCATCAGGTCGACCACCTGGCGCAGCAGGTGTCTGCGCCCCGCGACCGAATAAAAGCCGCCCGGGATCTGCGAGGTTTCCAGCAGGTAGTTGCGATAGTCGCGGTAGGCGCGGGCATCGGGGCGCGCGGGCTGGGCGAAGAATTCGGGCAAGGGTTGGGTCGAGACGAATTCCGGTTTGCCATAGACGGCACTGCCAAAGACCTTAAGCGGCATGCCGCGCCAGAGGACCTGCTGCGCTGCGGTGGAATTGACGGTGACGGCGCTGCGCGCGTGATTGAGCAGTGCGGCCAGCTTTCCGCCCCGCACGAAATGCACCCGGTCGGCGACGCCGTAAGCGGCGGCCAGTCGCCGGATTTCACGATGCACGGGCACGCGGCCATCTTCCAGCGGATGCGCCTTGAATACCAGGTGGTGGTGGCCGGGCGCGCCCTCGGCAAAGCCCTTCAGGCAAAGGTCAATGAATTCACTCATGGTGGAAAACGGGCTGTGCATCTGGAAATTGCTGTCATGTTCCAGTTGCAACAGCGCCAGATGGTAGGGAAAGCCGCCGTTGCGGATGTAGCGCGTCGCCAGCCGCCGCTGGAGCGAGATCAGCGGCATTGCCCAGAGGCGTTTGACATAAAGCCCGAATTCCTGCGACACGCTGAGCGCGCGGTGCGGGCGAAAGTTGCGAAAGCGCCGGTTGGCGAACATCACGAAGAAATGGTAGAGCGCGCCGTAGAACACATGCTGGCGCATGTCGCCCCAGCGCGCGGGCGGGTCGGGCAGGTCGGTCTCGCACCGCTCCAACGCGCGGCGCATCTGCGGCAGGTCCAGCGTCATCAGGCGGGAATTGCCGTTGGCGCCTTCGCGTTCATACGTCACCCAATAGGGGCGCATGTAGCCTTCCTCGAACACATGCACGGTGATGTGGCGCGCGCGCGCAGCGGCGATGGCCTGTGCATGGATCGGGCGGGTGTCGCCATAGAGCACAATATCGGTGATCTGGTGCCGCTCCAGCAGCGCGGCGCATTCGGCGGGCCAGTCCTGGGGCCGGGCGGTAAAGGGGATGAAGCTGTCGCGGTCGCGCCAGAAGGCGGCATCGCCTGCATTGAAGCCCACGCGCCAGACCTTCCCGCCCGAGGCGCGCACCATCCGGCCCAGCCGCGCGAAGAACGGGCCATGCGGGCCCTGAAGAAACAAAAACCGTCGGTTCTCGCCGCTTAACCGCGTCAGCGGTTTTTGGGTGTGTGCCTGCATCTGTTTTCTGCCTGTGCTGCTGCGCGGACCGTCATTTTGCCGATACCCTGTTTGCCGGGCCTGTTTGATACTGTCATATTTAACACAATATTCTGGCGATGCGTCATAAATAAGGCATGCGGAACAGGCGACTATGGCGGATGCTTGCCGGGGGGCGTCGCGCGGGATAGATCAGGACGGAGGTATCAGCAGAAAGGAAGCGGCGCGTGTTTACTGGGATCATCACCGATGTGGGACGGATTGTGGCGCTGGAACAGGCGGGCGACCTGCGCGCGCGGATCGGCACGCACTATGACACGGGCGCGGTGGATATCGGCGCGTCCATCTCGTGCGATGGGGTCTGCCTGACGGTGATCGCGCGCGGAACGGAGGGCGGTCAGAACTGGTTTGACGTGCAGATTTCGGGCGAGACGGTGTCGAAGACCAACCTGCCTGCCTGGGCGGTGGGCCGGCCGGTCAATCTGGAACGCGCGCTGCGGGTCGGGGATGAACTGGGCGGGCATATCGTGTCGGGCCATGTGGATGGCGTGGCCGAGGTCACGCTGATCGCGGTAGAGGGCGACAGCACCCGCATGCAGTTCCGCGCCCCGGATGCGCTGGCGGGCTTCATCGCGCCCAAGGGGTCGGTCGCGCTGAACGGCACGTCGTTGACGGTGAATGAGGTGGCGGGCGCGACCTTTGGCGTCAACCTGATCCCGCATACCAAGACGGTGACGACATGGGGCACGACGCAGGTGGGTGATCTGATCAACCTGGAAATCGACACCCTTGCGCGGTATGTCGCGCGCTTGCAGGACTGGGCGCGGGCGGACGGCTGAGGGGATTTCCGCTGGCGTCAGGGTGCTGCGTCCGTTCCTGATGCAGGCGACCCGCGCGGATCCGGGGTTTTCGCAGGGGCCGGGTGATGCCCGGGCCATGCCTCGCAAAAGGTGGTCTGTCAGACCTTGGGCGGGAGCCCCCATCGCGCGGGTTTTGCCGCATCTTGCCCGCGCCAAAGCGCCCGGATGCCTTGGCTTGGCGGGCATCCGGGCGGGGGTCATGCAACGCAAGGAAACGCGTTAAAACAAAATAGAAACAACGTGCTACAGGGTGATGTTGATGCGGGGAAAGCCCCGCATCAACCCGTTAGGCGTCCCCGGCGGCGAAGATGCCGTCGATCATCGCCTGATTGCCGCGTGATACCTCCAGCGGGCAGGCAAGCGGCGCGCCGGTGCGGATGGCGTCGCCGAAAGCCTCGATCATATCGGTGTATTGGGCGGTGGAATTGAACCGCTCGATCCGTGTGATGCCGTCGGCTTCCTGCCATTCGACGCGGCAATCGCCATAGGCCTGGGCGTTGAAAGGCGCCGAGAGGCTGATCCAGCCGTCGCTGCCGTGGAACAGCATGTGTTGGTAACGGCCCTGCCGCATGCCGCAATAGAACGACATGGTGAAGCCGTCGAAGTCGGCCCAGACGCGGGCAAAAGTGTCCACGCCACCCTCATACTGGATGTCGGCACGCAGGGCAGTCGGCTCTTGCCCGGTGGCCAGACGTGCGGTGATGCAGGGATAGACGCCGATGTCGCGTAGGCCGCCACCGCCGGCTTCGGCATTGTTGCGGATATTGGCGGGGTCGGGGTTGTTATAGGTGAATGCGCCCTCGATGTGACACAGGCGGCCGATGGCGCCTGCGTCCAGCAGCGCGCGCACCTTGTGCAATTGCGGATGGTTGGCGACCATGAAGGCCTCGGCCACGACAACGCCCGCAGCATCACGCGCGGCGATGAGCTGGTCGATCTCGGCGGTTTGCAGCGCGATGGGTTTTTCGCACAACACATGCTTGCCCGCTGCGATGGCCTTCAGCGTCCATTCGATATGCAGGTGGTTGGGCAGCGGGATGTAGATCGCGTCGATGTCCGGGTCGGCAAGGAGGGCGTCGTAGCTGTCGTGGACCGTCAGGCCGGGGGCGAGGGCGGCAAAGGGCGCGGCCTTTGCCGGGGTGCTGGTGGCCAGCGCGGCCAGCGTGGCGTCCCGCGCGGCCTGGATCGCCGGGGCAACCTGCGTCTGTGCGATCTTGGCGGCGCCAAGAATGCCCCATCGGATGGTACTGGTCATGGTTTGTCGTTCTCCCGCTGTTGCGATGCGTGCCGGGCTGCCCCGGGACGCCCCTTGTGCGGTTACGGTAGCGGGCGGCGGCGCTGTGTGAAAGGGGCGGCGGGACAAAAAGCGCAGCGGGTGTGTCTTGGTGATCCTGGTCTGGGGGCTGCGGAAGCAAAAGCCACGGACGCCCGCCGGGGACCGAGCTGCTGCCGGGTGGGCCAGTGCTTTGGCCCAGCCGCGTCGTTCTGCAATCATCCCGCCGCCCGGTTCGCCGTTCCGCAGATGGGGCGCGGGGATCGCGCGGCGGGGGCCGCCGTTACTTCTGGATCGGCTGCACGCCGTAGGTCTGGTAGGCGTCGGCTTGCAGGTCTGCCACGCTGCGGTCGGGGGTGTGCCGGTAGCTTGGCGCCAGGATCGGCGTGGTGCGCGCAATGTGCAGGCTGATGACATGGCGGATGGGAAATTTGCCACCGGTCATCGCCACAAGGGGGGCCGCAAGTTCTGTGAAGCCGGGATGGTCGGGCGCGATGATTTCGGCCTGGCCTTCCAGTTTGCGGCCGCGTTGCAAGAACACGTCGATCAGACTGACGCAGACAGCCGGATTCGCCCGGATGTTGCGGACGCTGCGTGCTGACGCGATGTCAGCGATCACAAGGCGGTCCGCGCCGGTTTGCGCATAGATTTCCTTTGGTGACACGTTCGGCCTGTTGTCGGCGTCCACGGTCGCCAGCCAGCATAGAACCGCCTTTTCTGGCGCGCTGGAACCTGCGCTCATGTGCGTTTCTCCAAGATCAGCCGGATGCCGAACAAGATCAGGAACGTCCCCATCGCGCGTTCGATCCAGATGCCGAAACGTCTGTAGGCCCGGCGCGCCGGTTCGGTTGACAGCAGCCAGACAACCAGCCCGTACCACAGGACTTCGAGCGCAAAGCCCCCGGCCAGGATTGCGGTTTTGGCACCCGTCGAGGTGCCCGGGGGGATGGTCGCGGCATAAAGGCTGATGAAGAACGCAATGCCCTTGGGGTTGCCGAGATTGACCAAAATGCCCAGCCGCAGGCCCCGGGCAAAGCTGTCTTGCGTGGGTGCAAGCGTGTCCGCGTCATCCGGCGCCGGGCGGTAGAGCCAGCTTTTGACCCCGAGGTAGACGAGGAACAGCCCGCCCGCGATCTGGACGGCCCCGGCCAGCCAGCCAATGCGGGTCAGCAGCAGGGCGAGGCCGGACATGCTGAGCACCGCGTAAAACGTGGCGGCGCAGGCCATGCCGATCGTCGCACCCACCGCAGCCCGGCGCGCGCCTGAGATCGCCAGCCGGGAGACCAATGCGAAATTGGGGCCCGGGCTGACGACAATCGCGGCGTAGAGCGCCAGCACGGTAACGACGATGATGATCTCGGTGGGCATTGCGGACCTCCAGTCTGACGGATGCAGTCTAGGTCAGATGCCGCTGGGCGCAAGGCTTGTGGCCTGCGGGGGTGGTTGCCGGGCCGGGCGCGTGACCGGGCAAGGGGGGCGACCGTGAGAGCCACCGCGCAGCGCGGCGGTGCTGCGGCAAGCGCATACGAAAAAGCCCCCGGGGTGCGGGGGCTTTTGTCATTCCGGCGGGGGGCTTCGGCTGCCTTAGCCTGCCTTAGCCTGCCGCGCGCGAGGCGCGTTTGCGTTCGTGCGGGTCCAGGTGGCGTTTGCGCAGGCGGATGGCCTTTGGCGTCACTTCGACCAGTTCATCGTCGTCGATATAGGCGATGGCCTGTTCCAGCGTCATGGTGATCGGCGTGGTCAGGCGGACTGCCTCATCGGTGCCGCTGGCGCGCACGTTGGTCAGCTTCTTGCCTTTCAGCGGGTTCACTTCCAGGTCATTCTCGCGGCTGTGTTCGCCGATGATCATGCCCTGATAGACAGGTTCCTGCGCGCCGATGAACATGCGCCCCCGGTCTTCGAGGTTGAAGAGCGCGTAGGGCACCGAAACCCCGTCTTCCATCGAGATCAGAACGCCCGCACGGCGGCCCGGAATGGCCCCTTTGTGCGGTGCCCATTCGTGGAACACACGGTTCAGCACGCCCGAGCCGCGCGTGTCGGTCAGGAATTCGCCGTGATAGCCGATCAGCCCGCGCGAGGGGACATAGGCGATGATCCGGGTCTTGCCGACGCCTGCAGGCTTCATCTCTGCAAGTTCACCCTTGCGCGGGCCGGTCAGTTTTTCGATCACCGCGCCGGTGTATTCGTCATCCACGTCGATGGTGACTTCCTCGATGGGTTCCAGCCGCTGGCCGTCTACTTCGCGAAACAGCACGCGGGGGCGGGCGATCGACAGTTCGAACCCTTCGCGGCGCATGTTCTCGATCAAAACGCCCATCTGCAATTCGCCGCGCCCGGCCACGTCGAAGGCGTCGCCGCCGGGCGTGTCGGTGACTTTGATTGCCACGTTGAGCTCTGCTTCTTTCATCAAACGCTCGCGGATGACGCGGGACTGCACCTTGGCGCCGTCCTTGCCCGCCAGCGGCGAATCATTGATGCCGAAGCTGACGCTGATGGTCGGCGGGTCGATGGGCTGCGCGGGCAGCGCCACGTCGAGTTCGAGCGCGCACAGCGTATCGGCCACGGTGGCCTTCGACATGCCCGCCAGCGTGACGATGTCGCCTGCCTCGGCCAGCTCGATGGGCTGCTGGCCAAGGCCACGGAACGCGAGGATCTTGGAGACGCGGAACTGCTCCAGCTTCTCGCCATCGCGCGACAATGCCTTGATGGTCTCGCCCGCTTTCAGCGTGCCGGATTCGACGCGGCCGGTCAGAATGCGCCCGATGAACGGGTCGGCCGACAGGGTTGTGGCCAGCATGCGGAACGGCTCATGGCGTGCCGCGACCTGTTTGGGCGCGGGGACGTGGCTGAGGATAAGGTCGAAAAGATCGGTCATGCCCTTGCGCGGGCCGTCCAGTGTCTTGTCGCACCAGCCATTGATGCCCGAGGCGTAAAGCACAGGGAAATCAAGCTGATCGTCGTCGGCACCGAGGTTGGCGAACAGGTCGAACACCAGGTCGAGCGCCTGATCGGGCTCGGCTGCCTGTTTGTCCACCTTGTTGAGCACCACGATGGGGCGCAGGCCCAGTGCCAGCGCCTTGGCGGTCACGAATTTCGTCTGGGGCATCGGGCCCTCGGCCGCATCGACCAGCAAGACAACGCCGTCCACCATGGACAAGATACGCTCTACCTCGCCGCCGAAATCGGCGTGGCCGGGGGTGTCGACGATGTTGATGCGTTTGCCCTGCGACTCGACGCTGGTACATTTCGCCAGAATGGTGATGCCGCGCTCACGCTCGATATCATTGCTGTCCATGGCCCGTTCGGCCACGGCCTGATTGTCGCGGAATGCGCCGGATTGTTTCAGTAGTTCGTCCACCAGCGTCGTCTTGCCGTGGTCCACGTGTGCGATAATCGCAATATTGCGAAGGTCCATAAGTCGTCTGCCTTTTATGCTGCGCCTGCGCGATAGCGTGTTGTGGGCCAAAAGGCCAGTGTTTGTTGCGTGACAGTGCGGCTGCGTGGCGGGGAGGTACCGGCGCTGCCTGACAGATTGCCGTTTGTGTCTGCGTCAGGGGTCTTTTGTTCGGGAACCGTGAGGGTGGTCGTGTCCCCCCGCGCGCTCAGCGTGCTGATGGGAATGATTTGCCGCCCCGGAAGGGTTCAGCGGCCTTTATTCGCCACCCTGTCAATGCGTCGCGGTTTTCGAGAAGACCTGAATGACGATGATGCCGCACAAGATCAGCCCCATGCCCAGCAGGGCGGGCAGGTCCAGCTTCTGGCCGAACATCAGATAGGCGATGAGCGCGATCAGGCAGATGCCGATGCCGGACCACAGCGCATAGACCACGCCAACGGGCATGAATTTCAGCGTCATCGACAGCAGGAAGAACGAGATCGCATAGCCCACCACCACGATCACCGATGGCCCGAGGCGGGTGAATTGCTGGCTGGCATGCAGCGCGCTGGTGGCGATGGTTTCCGCGACAATGGCGCCCAGAAGAAACAGCCAGTGCATGTTGATGGTTCCTTATATTGTGCGTGCGGCCCGCGCATGTGGGGGCCGCAACGGGGACAGGGGCCCCGGCGGTTCCATGAGCGGACCCCGATATCAGACGCCCCGGCACTGGGCCAGATGCTGCGTCAGATACTTCAGCATGTGTGACAGTTGTTTGACAGCAGCGTCCGCGCCCGTCGGTCAGTGCCGTCAGATCGGCAGGCCCGCTTCCAGGTTGGCGACAGTGCGCGCAATCAGTTGCAGCCGGTCGGGGTTGGGCGGGTGCGTGCCAAGGAACTGGTTGCCGGGGTCTGGACTGCGCCGGAAGAACTGCGCGCCGACCAGCGGGTCGAAGCCCGCGCGCCAGGCGATGACGGTGCCGAGGCGGTCTGCCTCCAGCTCGAAATCCTTGGAATAGCTGCGCGCGCCGACGCCGGCGCCGATGTTGGCCAGCCGCTGCGCCGTCGCCTGATCTGCCCCGGACAGGCTGGCCAGAAGCCCGCCGACCAGCGCACCTGTGGTGGCGCTTTCGCGCATCCGCGCCTGATGGCCCGCCAGGTAATGCGCCGCCTCATGCCCGAAGATCAGGGCGAGTTCCTCGTCATTGGCCTCGCGGATCATGGCTGTGGTGAAACCGATCAGCGGGCGGCCCTGCGCGTCGCGGGTGTGAAAGGCGTTCGGAGGCTGGCCCGCCCGGTCATCTACGACCACGATGAAGGTGCAATCCAGTTGCGGGGTGCGTTCGCGGCAAATCTGTTCCGACACGGGTTTCATGCGGGCCACCACGGCGGCAAAGCCGGTGCCGCTGCGGCTGGCCGTGTCGCGCGCGCCCAAGGGCGGCGGGCTGGCGAGATGCGCGGGGGCCACGTCGCAGGCCGCGAGGGCGAGCGCCACGGCCATGGCCGGGATCAGCCGGAGGGCGCGTCGCAGGGCGGAGGTGTACATCATGGGCGCGGGGCTTTCACTGCGGGTATGGCTGCGGGTGTGGCTGCGTGGGTATATAGCCTGCCGGAGCTGCGGGCAATTCGGGTGCATGTCAGAAAACGGTGATCGGGGTGTTGGCGCCATGCGCCCGCCGGGGGCGGGGCCGGGGTATGGGGTGCGCTGGCCGTTGGTGGTTTGGGCCTTTCATCGGGCCGCTCTTTTCATCGGGCCGCTCTTTTCATCGGGCCGCTCTTTTCATCGGGCCGCTCTTTTCATCGGGTTGGTCTTTGGTCGTGCAGGCTCTTCGGTCTTGTTGGCCTGAACGCGCAGGGCGGCAGGTTTGGTCGGCTGGGACGGGGAGAAGCGGTGCTTTTCGGGGTCCGCGCGGGGGTCACACACGGGGCTTACTGGCCCGCAATCGGGGGAAGGGGAGCGCGCTGTGTCGCCGCCCGCTTCAACGCAAAACGCCCGGGCCTTGCGGTCCGGGCGTTCAACTTCGCGGCGGCGCGGGTTTAGCCGACCAGCGCTTTGTTAAGGTATTCGTCCACCTTTTCCAGATAGCCCATGGTGGTCATCCATTTTTGATCGGGGCCGACGAGAAGGGCCAGGTCTTTTGTCATGAAACCATCTTCCACGGCCTGCACGCAGACTTTTTCCAGCGTTTCGGCAAAGCGCAGCAGTTGCGCGTTGTCGTCCAGCGTGGCGCGGTGCTTCAGCCCGCCGGTCCATGCGAAGATCGACGCAATGGAGTTGGTCGAGGTCGCCTTGCCCGCCTGATGCTGGCGGTAGTGGCGGGTGACGGTGCCGTGCGCGGCCTCTGCCTCGACGGTCTTGCCATCGGGGGTCATGAGGACCGAGGTCATCAGGCCCAGCGAGCCGAAGCCCTGCGCCACGGTGTCGGACTGCACGTCGCCATCGTAGTTCTTGCAGGCCCAGACATAACCGCCGTTCCATTTCATCGCACAGGCGACCATGTCGTCGATCAGGCGGTGCTCATAAGTGATGCCCGCGGCTTTGAACTTGTCGGCGAATTCAGCCTCGAACACTTCGGCGAACAGGTCCTTGAAGCGGCCGTCATAGGCTTTGAGGATGGTGTTCTTGGTGGACAGGTACACCGGCCAGCCCATCATCAGGCCGTAGTTCATCGAGGCGCGCGCGAAATCGCGGATCGAATCGTCGAGGTTGTACATCGCCATGGTGACACCGGCGCTGGGGGCGTCGAACACCTCGCGCTCGATCACTTCGCCATCGTCGCCGACGAATTTGATCGTCAGCTTGCCCTTGCCCGGGAAGCGGAAATCGGTGGCGCGGTATTGGTCGCCAAAGGCATGGCGGCCCACGACGATGGGTTTCGTCCAGCCCGGCACCAGGCGCGGCACGTTCTGGCAGATGATCGGCTGGCGGAAGATCACGCCGCCCAGGATGTTGCGGATCGTGCCGTTGGGCGAGCGGTACATCCGCTTGAGCCCGAATTCCTCGACCCGGTCTTCATCGGGGGTGATGGTCGCGCATTTGACGCCGACGCCGTATTTCTTGATTGCTTCGGCGGCATCCACGGTGATCTGGTCGTCGGTGCGGTCGCGTTCCTCGATGCCCAGGTCGTAGTATTTCAGGTCGATGTCCAGATAGGGCAGGATCAGCTTTTGCTTGATGAAATCCCAGATGATGCGGGTCATTTCATCGCCGTCGAGTTCGACGACCGGGTTGTCTACCTTGATCTTGGTCATGGGGCGCGCTCCTGAATTTGGCCCCGGTGGGGCCTGAATTGGGATGGTTCAGATTGCCGGTGTCATAGCCGATCCCGGCGCGGATGCCTAGTGCTGTATGCCGTTGTATACGGTAAAAAGCCGCGCGTTCTGGAACGCGCGGCGCAGCCGGTTATCTTGTCGCCTCGGTCAGGCGGCGTTTGACGTATTCGGACACATGATCCAGCATCGGGGCCATATGCGCCTCTTCGTCCTTGAAGAAGTGATCGGCACCTTCGATCTGCGTATGGGTGATGGTGATTCCCTTCTGTTCGTGCAGTTTGCCGACCAGAACCTCGGTGTCGCGCGGGGGCGCGATGCGGTCCGCTGTGCCGTTGATGACCAGACCCGAGGCCGGGCAGGGCGCAAGGAAGCTGAAATCATACATGTTCGCAGGCGGTGAGACCGACACGAACCCCGTGATGTCGGGGCGGCGCATCAGCAGTTGCATCCCGATCCAGGCGCCAAAGCTGAAACCCGCGACCCAGCAATGCCGGGCGTTCTGGTTCATGGTTTGCAGGTAATCCAGAGCGGCAGCGGCATCTGACAATTCGCCAATGCCCTGATCGTATTCGCCCTGGCTGCGGCCAACCCCGCGGAAATTGAAGCGCAACACCGAAAAGCCCATGTTATAAAAGGCGTAGTGCAGGTTGTAGACCACCTTGTTGTTCATGGTGCCGCCGAATTGCGGGTGGGGGTGCAGCACGACGGCAATCGGCGCGTCTCGTTTCGGTTGGGGATGATAGCGGCCTTCTAGTCGGCCATCGGGGCCGGGAAATATCACTTCGGGCATGAACCAGCCTTGTTGTCATGTCTGGCCCCCGATATGGCGCTGCGTCACACACAATGTTGACAGAAGCGGTCGGGTAACCTAGAACTATTCTAATGTTGGGCGTGGAGTATGTGTCTCCAGCTGCACGCAAGTAAGCAGCTAAGCCCGATACGTCAATCATTTTGCCGCAAGGCGCACGCTTTGAAAGGGTTTTGCAGGTGAAATTATCCACGAAAGGCCGGTATGCCATGATCTCGCTGGTGCAGCTTGCGCAGACGCCTGACGGGGCGCTGACCTCGCTCAACGAGATCTCGCGCAAGCAAGATGTGTCGCTGGCCTATCTGGAGCAGCTGTTCGTGAAGCTGCGCCGCGCCGGGCTGGTCGATTCCGTGCGCGGGCCCGGCGGTGGCTACCGGCTGGCGCGCCCGGCCGATGCGATCCGCGTATCCGAGGTGTTGTCGGCAGTGGATGAGACCGTCAGCGCCATGCATACCGGCGGCGGGGCTACGGGGGCGGTGTCGGGCAGCCGCGCGCAGTCGCTGACCAACCGCCTGTGGGAGGGGTTGTCCGCCCATGTCTATGTTTTCTTGCACCAGACCCGGCTGTCGGATGTGGCAGGCAATGCGCTGACCCCGTGCCCTGCGGTGCCCGTGTTGTTCGAGGTGGTGGACGAATGACACGCGCCTATCTGGACTGGAACGCAACCGCGCCTTTGCGCCCCGAGGCCCGCGCGGCCATGCTGGCGGCGATGGATGTGGTGGGCAATCCGTCCTCGATCCACGCGGAAGGCCGTGGCGCCAAGGCAATCATGGAACGCGCGCGTGCGCAGGTCGCCGCCGCGATTGGTGCGGACGGCGCGGACATTGTCTTTACCGGCTCGGCGACCGAGGCGGCGGGGCTGGCGCTGGCCGGGCGCGGCCTGTCGGGCGCGGCGGTCGAACATGACGCTGTGGCGGCGTGGATCACCCCGGACCTGAGCGTTGACGGGCAGGGCCGTGTCACCGTGCCCGACCCGGGCCGCGCCACGCTGCAACTGGCCAATTCGGAAACCGGCATCGTGCAAGACCTGCCGCAGGGCCTTGCGGTCAGCGACCTGACCCAGGCCTTCGGCAAGTTGCCCATGGCCTTCAACTGGTTGGGCTGTGACATGGGGCTGGTTTCGGCCCATAAGCTGGGCGGCCCCAAGGGCGTGGGCGCGCTGATCTTGCGCCGGGGGCTGGACGTGCCCGCGCAGATCCGGGGCGGCGGCCAGGAGATGGGGCGCCGTGCGGGAACCGAGAACATCATCGGCATCGCGGGTTTCGGGGCGGCGGCGCAGGCGGCGGCGGAAGATCTGGCCAATGGTGTCTGGGAGGAAGTCGCGGAAATTAGAAATATTCTAGTTTCGGCACTGGACGCCCACGCCCCAATGACTATTTTCATCGGCAATGATGGCGCGCGCCTGCCCAACACGATCTGCATGGCAACACCCGGCTGGAAGGGTGAGACGCAGGTGATGCAGATGGACCTTGCTGGCTTTGCCGTCTCGGCGGGGTCGGCCTGTTCGTCAGGCAAGCTGCGGGCCAGCCCGGTTCTGGCGGCGATGGGCCACGACGCCGGGGTTGCGGCCTCGGCGATCCGGGTGTCCATCGGCCCGGGCACGACACGGGAGGCTGCGCTGCGTTTCGCCGACGCATGGGGCGCCTGCCACCGTAAATTCCGCGCGCGGGCCGCGTAAACGTCCGGCACGAGACACATGACTGGCGCGTTTGATACGCGCGACACGACGATTGACAGGATTGGAAACGACATGGCTGCTACAGAAACTGCACTGGATGTCCGTGAGGGCGTGGACCGCGAAACGGTTGAAACCGTGCAATCCATGTCCGGCACCTACAAACATGGCTGGGAAACCGACATTGAGATGGACTTCGCGCCCAAGGGGCTGAACGAGGACATCGTGCGCCTGATCTCGGAAAAGAACGGCGAACCCGAATGGCTGCTGGCATGGCGACTGGCGGCCTACCGGCGCTGGCTGACCATGGACAAGCCCGAATGGGCGATGCTGAACTACCCTGAGATCGATTATCAGGACCAGTATTACTATGCCAAGCCGCGGTCGATGCTGGAAAAGCCCAAGTCGCTGGACGATGTGGACCCCAAGCTGTTGGAAACCTACGCCAAGCTGGGCATTCCGTTGCAAGAACAGATGCTGCTGGCGGGCGTCGAAGGCGCCGAGCAACCGCGCAAGGTTGCGGTGGATGCGGTCTTTGACAGCGTGTCGCTGGGCACCACCTTCAAGGATGAATTGGCCAAGGCAGGGGTGATCTTCTGCTCCATCTCGGAGGCCGTGCGCGAGCATCCCGAACTGGTGCGCAAGTATCTGGGCAGTGTCGTGCCGCAGAACGACAATTATTTCGCCGGGCTGAACTCTGCCGTCTATTCGGACGGGTCGTTTGTCTATGTGCCGCCCGGCGTGCGCTGCCCGATGGAGTTGTCCACCTATTTCCGCATCAATGCCGAGAATACCGGGCAGTTTGAACGCACGCTGATCATCGCCGACAAGGGGTCTTATGTCAGCTACCTTGAAGGCTGCACCGCGCCCAAGCGCGACACGCATCAGTTGCACGCGGCGGTGGTGGAAATCGTCGTGCTGGAAGATGCCGAGGTGAAGTATTCCACCGTGCAGAACTGGTATCCCGGCGATGAGGACGGCAAGGGCGGCATCTACAACTTCGTCACCAAGCGTGCCGATTGCCGCGAGGACCGGGCAAAGGTGATGTGGACGCAGGTGGAAACCGGGTCGGCGGTGACGTGGAAATACCCGTCATGCATCCTGCGCGGCGACGATACGTCGGGCGAGTTCTATTCGATCGCCATCACCAACAACTGGCAACAGGCCGATACCGGCACCAAGATGATCCACCTGGGCAAGAATTCCCGCTCGCGCATTGTGTCCAAGGGGATTTCGGCGGGCCATGCGCAGAACACCTACCGCGGGCTGGTGTCGATGCACCCCAAGGCGTCGAATTCGCGCAACTATACCCAGTGTGACAGCCTGCTGATCGGCGACCAATGCGGCGCGCATACCGTGCCGTACATCGAGGTGCGCAATGCGTCCAGCCGGGTCGAGCATGAGGCGACGACATCCAAGGTGGATGACGATCAGCTGTTCTACTGCCGCTCGCGCGGGATGGACGAGGAAGAGGCCGTGGCGCTGGTGGTCAACGGGTTCTGCAAGGAAGTGTTGCAGGCCCTGCCCATGGAATTCGCGATGGAAGCGCAGGCCTTGGTGGCGATCAGCCTTGAAGGGTCTGTCGGGTGATGGCCGCAATCCGGGATCTGGCCGCCAATTTCAGGGGCGATGTCGGGCGCGGATTGAAGGCGGACAACCGCGCGATGCTGACGGGTGTGTTGGTGGCGCTGTGTTTGTCAGTCCCGCTGATCATCGGGTTGTCGGTTCTGACGCCGCTTGGTGTCGGCGGGTCGATTGCGGTGGGGATGTTTGTACAGTTGTTTCTGGGGTGGGCGTTGGCCGGGCGCGAGATGCGCCGCAACCGCTGACCTTGGGCAGATGAAATCAGGAAACGGCGCCCGCTTGGACGGGCGATGATGTTGGGAAGTTAGAATATGTTGGAAATCAAGAACCTGCACGCCGAATTGTCGGAAGATTCGTCGGTGAAGATCCTCAACGGGGTCAATCTGACGGTTGAGGCTGGCAAAGTGCATGCGATCATGGGGCCCAACGGGTCAGGAAAATCCACGCTGTCTTATGTGCTGTCGGGCCGCGACGGCTATACCGTCACCGAAGGCAGCGCTACGCTGAAGGGCGAAGACCTGCTGGAAATGGAGCCGCAGGAACGTGCGGCGGCGGGCCTGTTTCTGGCGTTCCAGTATCCGGTGGAAATTCCCGGTGTGGGCAACATGACCTTCTTGCGTACCGCCGTGAACGCACAGCGCAAGGCGCGTGGCGAGGAAGAGCTGTCGGCGGCCGAGTTCCTGAAGGTGGTGCGCGTCAAGGCGAAGGAATTGCAGATCGACGCCGATATGCTGAAGCGCCCTGTCAACGTGGGCTTTTCGGGCGGCGAGAAAAAGCGCAACGAGATCCTGCAAATGGCGATGCTGGAACCCAAGATGTGCATCCTGGACGAGACCGACTCGGGCCTTGATGTCGATGCGATGAAACTGGTCGCCGATGGCGTGAATGCCCTGCGCTCGGAAGGGCGCGGGTTCCTTGTCATAACCCACTACCAGCGGCTGCTGGACCACATCAAACCCGATGTGGTGCATATCATGTCCGGGGGTCGCATCATCAAGACCGGCGGTGTCGAACTGGCGCTGGAGGTTGAGCACAATGGCTATGCCGATATTCTTGCCGAGGTGAAGTGATGCAGAGCGCACGGCAAAAACTCCATACTGTGAAGGTCGCGGCGGCGCAGACCCGGTTGGCCGATGCCCTGCCCACGGGCGGCGCATGGGTCAGCGCGGCGCGGCGCGCGGCGGCATCGCGGCTGGGTGACATGGGCCTGCCGGTGAAGCGTGATGAATACTGGCGCTTCACCGACCCCGCGCGGCTGACCGATGCCAGCGCCCCCGCCGCCAAGGTGATGGACATGGGCGACGAAGCGCCGATGTTCGACGGGATCGACAGCGTGCGGCTGGTCTTTACCGACGGTCGGCTGGATCTGGAGGCATCCGACCCGCTGGCGCTGGACGGGGTGGAGATTTCCACCCTGGCCGATGCCGCGCAGCAAGACATCCATTGGGCGCGCGATCTTTATGGTGTGCTGGAGGCCGATGGCCAGAACCCGGTGGACCGGCCGCTGGCCGCACTGAACACGGCCTATGCGACCGACGGGCTGATGATCCGCGTCACGGGCAAGGCGCCGCGCCCCCTCGCGCTGGTGTGTCGCCGGGTCGCTGCGGATGCCGATGCGATGATGCACCATGTGATCCGCGTTGCCGAAGGCGCAGAGCTGACGCTGCTGGAAAGCGGGCCGATCGCGGCGCGGTCCAACACGATGATGGAGGTGGACGTGGCCGACGGCGGCACGCTGCACCACATCCGCGCGCAGGGGCGCGACCATGAACGCGTGGGCGTGACGCACCTGTTCGCGCGGCTGGGCGCGGCCTCGGTCTTCAAATCCTTTACCCTGACGCTGAACGGCGCGCTGGTGCGCAATGAGGGCGTGGTGTGGATGAACGGGCAGGGCGGTTCTGCGCATCTGGCCGGTGCGGTCGTGGGCGACGGCAAGTTCCATCAAGATGACACGCTGTTTGTCACCCATGGCGCGCCGGATTGCGAAAGCCGTCAAGTCTACAAGAAGGTGTTGCGCAACGGCGCGGTGGGTGTCTTTCAGGGCAAGATCCTGGTGAAACAGATCGCCCAGAAAACCGATGGCTATCAGATCAGCCAATCGCTGCTGCTGGATGAATCCAGCCAGTTCCTGGCCAAGCCAGAGCTTGAGATCTACGCCGATGACGTAAAGTGTTCGCACGGGTCTACCTCGGGCGAGATCAACCCCGACCACCTGTTCTACCTGCGCGCGCGCGGCGTGCCGGTCGAGGATGCGAAGGCGCTGCTGGTGCTGGCTTTTCTGGCCGAGGCGTTGGAAGAGATCGCCGATGCCGGGATCGCGGAAGATTTGCGTGCCCGGCTGGAAAGCTGGATGAAACGGCACCGGGCCTGAGGCGATGGCGCTGACCTTTGACATCTTGCGCATGTACCGCACGCCGCGCGCCGTGGTGCGCGGCCTGCTGGCGCAGGGCCAGCGCGAGGATCGGGCGCTGATGTTCATCATGCTGTTTGGCGTGCTGAACTTTGTGGCGCAGTTGCCCCGGGTGCAGCGCGCGGCGTATCTGGACCCCGAAATGGTGTTTCAGCAAGAGATGGGTGGGGTGCTCTTCGCCTCGATCTTCGTGGTGCCGCTGCTGGCCTATGGCTTCGCGGCGCTGCTGCACCTGGGGTTGCGCGCCTTCCGGCGGCCCAGCACATGGTTTACCGCGCGGCTGGTGCTGTTCTGGTCGCTGCTATCTGTCGCGCCTTTGTCACTGATTCAGGGCATGCTGCAAGGTTTCAACGGGGTCGGCGGCGTGGGCGCCATTTTTGGCCTCGGGGTCGCGGCCGTATTTTTGTGGTTTCTCATCGCCGGGTTTCGCGAAGCCGCGCTTGAGACTGCCGGGACAAGGATCTAGATACGCGTCATGGATATTTCTGCACCCTCGCTGATGCGGCTGGTTCGCCTGACGCTGCAAAACCCGCAAGATGCCGCGCGCGACCTGATCGCGGCGGACCCGCCCGTGCAGGCGCGCTGGCTGGCGCTGTTGCTGGTGGTGGTCCTGAGCGTATTGCTGGGGCAGGTCAGCGTGCTGATCATGGGGGCGTCATCGCTGGGTTTGCCGTCTGGTCTGGCGCTGTCGGCCTTGCTGCAAGGCGGTATGCTGGTGCTGACGGTCGTTCTGGTGCAACAGATCGGACGGGCCTTTGGCGGCAGCGCGCAGGTGCAAGACACAGCCTTGCTGATGATCTGGTTGCAGTTCCTGATGGTTGTCTTGCAGGTATTGCAGATCGTGCTGCTGCTGGTGCTTCCGCCCTTTGCCGGGCTTCTGGGCATTGTCGGTTTCGTGCTGTTTCTTTGGGTGCTGACCAATTTCGTGGCGCATCTTCATGGGTTCACGTCGCTGGGCAAGGTCTTTGGCGCGATCGTCGCCACGTTCTTTGCGCTGGGCTTCGCGCTGTCGCTTGTGATGATGTTTCTGGGTATCGTGCCGCCGGGGATGGAAAATGTTTGATATCGCCCAGATTCGCGCCGATTTCCCGATCTTGTCGCGGCAGGTGAACGGCAAGCCGCTGGTCTACCTGGACAACGGCGCCTCGGCCCAGAAACCACAATGCGTGATTGACGCGGTGACGCAGGCCTATAGCCATGAATATGCCAATGTGCATCGCGGGCTGCATTACCTGTCGAACCTTGCCACGGACAAGTACGAGGCCGTGCGCGGCACCATCGCGCGTTTTCTCAATGCCCCGCATGAGGATGAGGTGATCTTTACCTCGGGCACGACCGAAGGCATCAATCTGGTTGCGTATGGATGGGCGATGCCCCGCATGGAGGCGGGGGATGAGATCATCCTGTCGATCATGGAGCATCACGCCAATATCGTGCCCTGGCATTTCTTGCGCGAGCGCATGGGCGTGGTGATCAAATGGGTCGAGACAGATGCGCAAGGCGCGCTGGACCCGCAGGCGGTTCTGGATGCCATCACCCCGCGCACCCGGTTGATCGCGGTCACGCACATGTCGAACGTGCTGGGCACGCTGGTCGATGTGAAGGCGATTGCCGCAGGTGCGCACGCCATGGGCGTGCCGGTGCTGGTCGATGGGTCACAGGCCGCGGTGCATCTGCCGGTGGATCTGACCGATCTGGGCGTCGATTTCTACGCGGTGACGGGGCACAAGCTTTATGGCCCGTCGGGGTCAGGTGCGATCTGGATTTCGCGCGACCGGCAGGCCGAGATGCGGCCCTTCATCGGTGGCGGCGACATGATCCGCGAGGTAACGCGCGACACGGTGACCTACAACGACCCGCCGCACAAGTTCGAGGCAGGCACGCCCGGCATCGTGCAACAGATCGGGCTGGGTGTAGCGCTGGACTACATGATGCAGACAGGCATGGCAGAGATTGCGGCCCACGAGGCCGATCTGCGCGATTATGCCCAGACCCGGTTGGCCGGGCTGAACTGGCTGAACGTGCAGGGTCATGCACCGGGCAAGGGTGCGATCTTCTCGTTCACGCTGAACGGGGCGGCGCATGCGCATGACATCTCGACCGTGCTGGACAAGAAGGGCATTGCGGTACGCGCGGGCCAGCATTGCGCCGGGCCGTTGATGGAGCATCTGGGCCAAAGCGCCACCTGCCGCGCGTCGTTTGCGATGTACAACACCCGCACCGAGGTGGATGCGTTGGTTGACGCGCTGGAACTGTGCCACGATCTTTTTGGCTGAACCGGGCTTTTTGGCTGAACTGCGCTGTTTGGTTGACCCGGGCTGTTTGGTTGACCCGGGCTGGGCCCCGATGATCGCGCTGGCGGGACGCACGCTTGCTGGCGGTCAGGGGGGGCTTCCGGATCGTGGCCCCTGCGGATATTGGCTCGGCGGGTTGTGGCCCGGCGGATCGTGCCCGCCGGGGTATTGACGCGGTATCGCGGGCCTATGCCTTCAGCTCTTTGCGCCAGTCATGTTTTGGGCAGAAGTCCAGCAGCGCCTTGGCCTTGGCGTTGGTATAGAAGGTTTCATCCGACCCCATCTCGCGCACCACGGGCACCCCGGCATAGAAACGCGTGATCAGATCCGAGGTCGACAGGTCAACCGAATGCGTGTCGTTGGCGACGTTGAACACCTCGAACCCCAGCCCGTCCACATGCAGGCAGCGGTCGACCATATGGCCCAGGTCGCGCGCGTCGATATAGGCGAAGATGTTGCGGCGGCGCATCGAGGGGTCTTTCAGAAACGCGGGGAATTGTGCGGCGTAATCGTGCGGCTCCATCACGTTGTTGATCCGCAGCCCGTAGATATCGGCACCGCTGCGGCGCTGGAAGCTGCGGGCCGTCGCCTCGTTCACCACCTTGGACATGGCGTAGCTGTCCTCGGGCACGGTGGGGTGTTCCTCATCCACCGGCAGGTATTCGGGCTTGCGCTCGCCATCGGCGAAGCAGATGCCATAGGTGGTTTCGGATGACGCGAAGATGATCTTGCGCACGCCGAATTTCACCGCCGCGTCGATGACGTTATAGGTGCCCAGCGTGTTGACGCGGTAGCATTCGTTGTCGCTTTTCAGCAGCAATCGCGGCACGGCGGCGAAATGCACCACCGCGTCGAAACGCGGCACGCCGGTGCCGGGGATCATCTCGTCGAAACCTGCGTAGCTGGCCATCACGTCGAAGACCTGCCCCGCATCGGTGATGTCGGCGAGCCGGTTGTCCAGCCTTTCCGCGCCGGGGCCGTCCAGCGCCAGCGGCGTCAGGTCCAGGTTGAGCACCCGGTGCCCGCGTTCCAACAGATACGCCACGGCATGGCGCCCTGCCTTGCCCGATCCGCCTGTGAACAAAATCCGCATTGTCATCTCCTCCTTCTGTGTCGGGCGCACGGTAGCAAGGCCGCTTGCGGGCGTCGAGGACCCATGGTGCGGTTTGGCGTGGCCCTTGGCTGCCTCAAAATTGAGCAATTTACCTGTATACAGGCTGCCCGGCTGTTGCTAAGATTTGTGCATCTTCCGGTTGCAGCGTCCGTGCGACGCCGCAGCCTTTTACGGGCGCAAGGAAAACATGATGTCAGTTGACCCGGATTTCAGCAGCCGGTCCGAACCGATCGGCCTCCGGCAGCATGACACGTCCTACCTGCGCTCGGTTCCTTTGCCCGCGCGGATCCGGGGCCGGTTGTGGCTGTCGGCGATGCCCGGGTCCCGCGCGCGTTTGCAGGTCTTTCTGGAAGAGGCCTGCCGTGCCGATGTCGGGCTGGTGGTTTGTCTGGCCGAGGCATCCGAGACCCAGGCGATGGCCCCGGAATACGCCGCGACGCTGCAATCGGGCACGTTGCCGTTTCCCGTGCTGCAATTCCCCGTCCGCGATCTGGGCGTGCCTGCTGATGCGACGGCGTTCACCGCCCTGACCCATGACATTGCCGGTGCGCTGCGCGAGGGCGAGCGGGCGGTGCTGCATTGCCGGGCGGGTGTTGGCCGCACCGGCATGGCCGCGCAGGCGGTGCTGTTTGCCCTGGGCATGTCGCCGGCCGGCGCGCAGCGCCACATCTGCAACGCGGGTTCGCGGTGCGAGACACCGGCGCAGGCGCAATTCATCGAACGGATCTTTAGCCAGGCGCGGAACTGACAGGGTCAGGCGGCGGCACTTCGTTGGTGCAGGCCAGGATGTATCACCAAACGCAGCAGGGGGATGCGGCGCGGCAGGGCGGCGTTCATCCAGCGCAGGCCATTTTAGGGGACGAGGCGTCGGCAACCGCGAGTCATCGTGATGCATGTCGGGGCTATACCTGCCGTTGCGCCCCCGTCGGTTGCGGGCGGGTGGGTTTAACTGATCGTTTGCGGCGGGTCGGTTCGTGCCATTGGAGGAATGTGGACACAGTGCGCCCCACGCCGCCCCGTCATGTCTGGAACGCACCCAGCCGGGCCAGATCCGTGACGGCGCGGGCGATCCGCTGCAGGGCGGCGCGTGCGTCATTTTGCGACATGAGGCCCGTGCACAGCCGGTCCAGGATGATCCGCTGAACGGTATGCTGCGGCCCTTCCTGTTGCAGCAGGCGGCGCAGCACGCGCCAGTGGATTGCCGCCGCGCAGTCGGCCAAAATCGGCTCTGGCAGCAGGTGCTGCGCGAAGGTGATGAGCCAGGAGTGCAGGGCAAAGAGCGCCCTGACCCCGGATGTCTCGTCGCCTGCGGTATGCGCGCCCGCGTCCATCGCCGTATGGCCCACCGGATCCTTGGCGCCGCGCGCCGCATCCGTCCCCGCCACGCTGTCGCGCCGGTCCGTATCCTGACCATCCGCTACCGCGATATCCTCGATCAGCACCGAAAGTTCCGCCAGAAGTGCGCGCGCCGGACGGTCCAGCGCGCCTGCCGCCGTGTCGGCGGCCAGATCGAACAGGCCTGCGAGCAGGTGGAAATCCTGCGCCGCCGTCGCGCCCTCCAGCCGTGGTACCACGGTGCCCACGCCGGTGCGCGTTTCGACCTGACGCTCATACGCCAGGCGTTGCAGCACTTGCCGGACCGGCGTGCGGCTGACACCGAATTCTTCGGCCAGCCGGTTTTCATAGAGGATATGCGGCTGACCGGGATCCATAAGGCAGATGCGCAACCGCAGTTTCTGCGCTATGTCATCAAGACGCGACAGGGGTGCGCCATGTTGCGCCAGATATTCAAGTGACACGTCCCAGGCTCCTTAGGTCCGCGAAGGAACTCAGATGTATACCTCTCACAACCCTGGGCTGCAATCGCCAAGGGCGCAAGATGACGTTACGACGGATGGGCCCGGCGTTCCATCTGCGCGCAGCGATGTTTCGGCGGTGATTGACCTTGATGCCGCCGATGGTTTGCGCTGCGTGCTGCCCGTGGGTGCGGGGCACGTGGTGCTGTCGGCGTGGCCCGGGCTGCGGCTGTCGCCGAGGGGCGAGGGCTGGATCGACCCCGAGGCGGTGGAGAGGGTGCTGCATGGCTTTCGCGCACAGCGCGTGACGCATATCCTGGGGTTGTGCGAAGCGGCCGAGCTGCCTGCCGGCGCGGTGCCGGACTTGCGCGGCTGGGCGCGCGCAGCGGGCCTGCGGCTGGTCCATGCGCCGGTGCCTGATTACACGCCCCCGGGGGCGGCCTTCATGCGCGTCTGGCGGCGCCTTGGCGCGCAGGTGCACCGGCAGTTGGACGGGGCAGGCGCGGTGGCGCTGTGTTGCCTGTTTGGTGCGGGGCGCAGCGGTACGGTTGCGGCGATGCTGTTGCATGAGCGCGGGACGCCCATGCCACAGGCCATTGCCACTGTGCGCGCGGGCTTTGATTTGGCAATCGAGAGTCCTGCGCAGGAAGCATGGTTGCGCGACAGGGGCGGCGCGGGGCCAGAGTGATGCGGGTAGAGTGACGGGTTCGTGTGGCGGGGGCGCATCGAAGCGGCCAAGGCGTGGCGCGTGATGGTGCTGCATCGCCGGGTTGGTGTGCATTTCGCTGCATGCGCACCGTCTGGGCTTCTTGTGACCGCCTTACGGTGCCAGCGCGATCAGCGCGGCGAGCCCCAGCGCGGCGCCCATCAGCATGGGGCCGATTGCCGGCCAGCGTGACAGCCGTTCCTCGGCCCGCTTGCAGCGCAGCAACGCCCGCAGCGCGGCGCGTTTGTGTGGCCATGGGATCTTGGGCATGAGGCCCTGCCGGACACCGGACTGAAGGGCCGTCAGCGCCGCGGCCATCCCGGCGCGACCGGGCAGCAGGTGCAGCGCGTCGCCCGGCGGCAGGTCGGGCAGGGGCAGACGGCGCAGCAGCGCCAGCAGGGCCAACCCGGCCAGTACCGGCCACAGCGCGTCGATGATGTTCGCCCGTCGCAGGGGATAGTCGCCCGGCAGCGGCACCGCGCTGTCCCACAAGGCCCAAGGCAGGGCAAGGGCCAGGGCGGCCAGCAGGCCCACCCCGGCCAGCAGCGCGGGCCAGCGCACCGCCGGTCCCGGCTTTGCGCGCACCTCTGCCAGCCGCAGCATGAACCAACCCAGCACCAGCGTCGTGGTGATGCCGCTGAGGGTCACGGCCAGTGCCAGCCCATCCGCCAGCCCATCCGCCAGCGCGTTCTTGCCCGCCAGTTTGGCCAGCGCGCCGCCCGTCAGCGGCAGCCCTGCCACCGACAGCGCCATCAGCGCGGCCGCGCCCAGCACCACCCGCCGCTGAGCTGCGGTGGCTGCCAGCATCATCAGCCCGACGGAAAGGAACAGCGCCCCCTTGGCCAGCCCGTGGTGCAGCGCGTAAAACGCCACACCTTCAGATCCGGCCCCCCGGGATCCTGCGCCCACAAATACCAGCAACAGGCCCATCTGGCTGATGGTGGAATACGCCAGCACCGCCTTTGGGTTGCGGCTGGTCAGCCCCCAGAGCGCGGCGCCGAACGCCCCGGCAAAGCCCAGTCCGATCAGCACGGTGTTCCAGTCCGAGGCTGCGGGAATGAACAGCAGCATGCCGATCAGCCCCGCCTTTACCATCGCGCCCGACAGCACCGCCGATCCCGGGACAGGCGCGGCCGGATGCGCCACGGGCAGCCAGATGTGCAACGGCAGCATGCCCGCCTTGATCCCGAAGGCAACGATCATCAGGCCCAGGGCCAGCGGCCCCAGCGGGTCGGTGCCAAGGGCGTCGCGCACCGAGGCGATGCGCAGGTCTTCCGACCCTGCCGCGCCGATCATCAGGCCGGTCAGCAGCGCGGCCTCGCCCGTGATGGCCAGCGCGATATAGACCCGTCCGGCGCGCAGGGCGGCGCGGCTGCGGTCATGCACCACCAAGAACCACGCGGCCAGCGAGACGGCGGCGAAGGCGAGGTAGAAGGTCATGACATCCCCGGCGAGATAGACGCCAAGGTTGCCCGCCAGCGTCAGGCACCAGAAGCCCGCGAAGATGCCCGCCTGCGCGCCTTGCTTCATGGTCAGCGCTGCGTGCCATCCGGCCACGGCCCAGACCATTGCGGTCATGCCCAGCCACAGGCCCGCGTGTGGCACCGGCACCAGTTCGACCCCAAGCACGAGGTTGGGCAGCAGAAGGTCGTGCACAACGCCCGCACCCTGCGCGCCGTCCAGCGTCGCGGTGCCCGGCGCGGATGTCGCGGATGTCGCGGCAGTCGTCCCGGCACCTGTCACAGTCGCGATTCCATCCGCCAGCGCAAGGATCAGTGCGGGCAGCGGGGCGAGGGGCAGAACCCACAGCGCACCTGCCCGCCACCTCGGGACAAGTGGGACCAGCGCCACCAAGAGGGGCCAGAGCAGGACGGCGAAGAGCACCAGCGATCCGGTGAAAGGCACGCTCATGGCCGCCCTCCGGCCGCGTCCGCCGCTGAGGGGGCCGCGCGAGACAGGTTTGTCTTTGGCGTGTCTGCTTTTGTCACTTGGGGGTCTGAAATGTCTGACCACCCGACACCCGCGCCCGACAGTGCCGCCTGTGGCCTGTCTGGTCCTGAGGGCGTTGCCGCCAACAGGTCTGCCCCCGACAAGTTTGCATCTGGTCGGTTTGGCCCGGCCACGTCTGTTCCTGACAATCCCGGTCCCGGCAAGCGCGCCCCTGACACGTGTGCCCCTGACGGGCCCGCTGCTTCCAGTCGTGCTGCCTCCAGTCCCGCTGTCTCCGGTCCCGCTGGCTCCGGTCCCGGCACCTCTGTTGTCGGCCCGTATTGCCGCGTGACGATCAGTGTGGCCCAGCCCAGCGGACTGATGGGGCTGGCCGCCAGCAGGCCCACGCCGATGGTGGCCGCTGCGGTAATGACAGCGGGTACCACCAGCCCCGGCGCGTGCTCATCCCCGTGTGCCTCCTTTGCGGCGGGCAGGAACCACAGCCGGTAGAGCATTGGCAAGAAATACGCCGCGTTCAGGATTGTTGAGGCCGCCAGCACGCCCAGAACCCAGGGCGCGCCTGCCTCCAGCGCGCCAAGGCCCAGATAGAACTTGCTGACAAACCCCGCCAACGGGGGGAGGCCGATCATGCCCATCGCGCCGAGGCTGAAACTGACGGCGGTCCAGGGCATCCGCGCGCCCAGGCCGTTCAGCCCGTCGATGCGTTTCACGCCCGCGCGCTCATCGAAAATGCCCGCGCAGAAGAACAGCGTGATCTTCATCAGTCCTTGATGGATCAGATGTACCAGCCCGCCGATCATTGCCAGCGGACTGGCAAGGGCTGCGCCCAGCACGATGTAGCTGACCTGCGACACGGTGGAAAAGGCCAGCCGCTTCTTGATCTCATCTTGTTGCAGCGCGCGCATTGATGCGTAGAGGATGGTGAAGGACGCCGCCAGCGCCAGCGGGGTGCCAAGGTTGAGCGCCACCATGTTCTGTGCGCCAAACACGTCATAGACCACACGCACGACGCCGAACGCGCCCGCCTTGACCACGGCGACGGCATGCAGCAGCGCCGATACCGGGGCGGGGGCGGTCATGGCGGCGGGCAGCCAGCCGTGCAGCGGCACCAGCGCGGCCTTTACCCCGACGCCGATGATGAACAGCGCAAAGATCATGCGCAGGGTTGTGGGGTCCAGCCCGCTCAGGTCCGGCGGTTCGGCAAACAGTACCGGGCCGGTGGCGCTTTCCAGCCAGATGATGGCCCATAAGAGCGCCGCTGACCCAGGCAGCGCATAGGCGAGGTAGACGCGCGCGGCGGCAAGCGAGGGCTTGTCTTGTTTATGCGCGACCAGTGGCCACGTGCTGAGGGTCAGCAGCTCAAAAAAGATGAAGAACGAGATCAGCGAGCCCGACAGCGCCAGCCCGGTGGTCGCCGCAACGCAAAGGCTGAAGAAGCCGAAGAACCGAGAAAGCTGCGGCTTGGTGCCGAAATAGGCGATGGCATAGACCGTGGTCAGCAGCCAGAGCACCGCGGAAAGCGAGATGAACAGCAGCGCCAGCGCATCGACCCGCAGCAAGATGACCAGCCCGGGCGCGAGGGGGAACGATACCTCGTAAGTGGCCCCGCCCGCGACAGACACCAGCATGACGATTACCAGCGCCAGTTTTGCCAGCGCGCCGCCCAGGTTCAGCGTGTTGCGCAGGACGTAGTTTTCCTGTGCCAGAAAGAAGCTGATGCCTGCGGGGATCAACGAGGTGAAGAGGATGAGCAGGGGCAGGGCGGTGCTCATAACCCCCCCACCGCCGGGGCGGGGCGCCCGATCTGCAAAAGGTCGAACGGGGCGGCGGACATGAGGCCCAGCAGCACCGACAGCGCCGCCAGCACCAGCGGGATCGCCTGCCAGCGGCGCGGGATGGCGCGCGGGGCGTGGGCCGTCTCGCGGGCGAAGAGGGCGGCCATGGGGCGGTAAAGATACGCCGCCGCCAGCAGCCCGCCGCCCAAAAGCACGACGGCCCAGGGCCATTGGCCAGACGCGAAGGCCGATGTCATCATCAAATACTTCGCAGTGAACCCGCCCGAGGGGGGCAGCCCGCTGAGGGTCACCGCCGCCAGCGCGAAGGCAAAGCCCGTCATCGGAAGCGCGCGTGCCAGCCCGCGCAGATCGCGCAGATGGTCGCTGTGCACTGCGGCGATGTAGATGCCCGCGGTCAGGAACATCGCAGCCTTTGCCAGCCCGTGGCTGAGCATCTGGAACACCGCCCCCGTCCAGGCCCCCGCCGACCACGGCTGATCGGCCCCTGCGCCGCCTGCCAGCGGGAAGACAAGGAACACATAGCCCAGTTGGGACACCGTGGAATAAGCCACGATCAGCTTCAGCCGTGCCTGGACCAACGCCATGACCGCGCCCCAGAAAACGGCCAGCGCGCCGAAGCTGGCCAGCGCCATGAGGGCGGCGGGGGCGGCACTGTCGGGCATCGCCTCGAACCACAGCCGCAGCAAGATCACCAGCGAGGCCTTCGGCACCAGCGCGGACAACAGCGCCGAGGCAGGCGCGGGGGCTGCGGCATGGGCGGGTGGCAGCCAGACATGGAACGGGAAGACCGCGGTCTTGGCCAGCAGCCCCGCACTCATCAACCCCAGCGCCAGCGCATCGCCGGGCGCGGGGGTGCGGGCGGCCAGCAGCCCGATGTCCATCGTGCCATGGATGGTGTAGGTCAGCCCGACCCCGGCAAGGTACAACAGCGACCCGGCCAGCGCGAAGAACAGGTAGCGCAGCCCTGCCGCGATGGCCTGCGCCTTGCCGCTGATCGCGACCAGCGCCACCGCGCTCAGGCTGATGAGTTCCAGCCCGACATAAAGGTTGAAGAGGTCGCGCGACATCAAGACGGCATTCAGCGCGGCCCACAACAGCAGCATCAGCGGCCAGATGCCAAAGGTCATGCGCGGCCCGGGGTCGGTCATCGCATGTTCGGCCCGGGTGGCAAGCGCGGTGGCAGTGACGACCAGTGCTGCCATGACCGCGAGCGCGGCCCCCAGCCCGTCGGCGCGCAGCGCGATCCCCACGGGCGGCGCCCAGCCACCCGCCGACAGGTTGACCGGCCCGCCGTACCAGACCGCCAGCGCCAGCCAGATCGTGGCCGCCAGTGTCAGCCCGGTGCCCAGAAGGGCTGCCGGTACCCGCGCCCGCGCTGGCAGCGCAACCGCCGCCAGTGCCGCGATCAGCGGCAGGGTCAGGGTGGCGATCAGCGGGATCATGGGCGGGTTCCCGCGATGCTTTGCAGGGTGTCGTCGTGCCCGGCTGCCTGCAGCACGGTTTGCTCTGACCCTTGATCCTCTGGCCCTTGATCCTCTGGCCCGGGTTTCTGGCGCCCTTCATCCTTTGGCCCCTCTTGCCCGGGGCCATCCCCCGCTGACCCTGGCAGGGTCGCCTGGCCCGTGCTGCGTGCCAAGGCCACGACAAGCGCCACGGCCAGCGCGCTGGCGGACAGCGCGACGACGATGCCAGTGATGATCAGCGCCTGCGGGATCGGGTCTGCTGCTGCCCCCCGCGCGCCTGCCGCGCCAAAGAACAAAAAGAGGCCCGAGCCGATGATGTTGAAGGCGATCACCCGGCGCAGCAGATGCGGCTGTGACATCAGGCCATAGATCCCCAGCCCCGTCAGCGCCGATCCTGTGAGGGCAAAGAAAGTCAGGCTCATGCGGTGTGCCTCCCCGTGTCCTTTGGCGTGTCCTTCGGCGTGTCCTTCGGCGTGTCCTCGGGTGTCGCGTCGTGCGTATCGGGCGGCCCCAGCACCAAGAGCGCCAGTGTGACAGCAATGGAGACCGTCAGCGCCGCCTCGATCGTCAGGATCGCGGGTTTGGCGACGCTGGGGGAAAGCGTCAGAAAGCCGTCAGCGATGCCCGCGCCCGCCAGCCCGGCCAGCAAGAAGATCCCCGGCCCCAGCGCCAGCGCCGCGCGCCAGCCTGCCTGCGTCACGCGAGGTGCGGGCAGCGCGCCCGTCATGATCGCCAAAAGGCCGACCGCCGCCAGCACCGTGCCGCCCTGAAACGCGCCGCCGGTGGCCTCGGCCCCGGCCCAGACCAGATAGACCCCGAAGATCAGGCCCAGAGGCGGCAGCACCCGCCCGAAACTGGCCAGCACGCCATCCGCGCGCGCGTGGTAATGCAGGCCCAGCGGCGCGGTCCAGTCGCTGTCGCGCGCCTGCATCCAGACCCCGATCAGGGCGGCCAGCAGCACGATGCTTTCCAGCAGCGTGTCCCACGCGCGGAAGTTCATCAAGACGGCCGTGACCGGGTTGCCCACCCCCGATTGCGGCAGAACCTGTGTCAGGTCAGGTGCCTGGGGGGCGGGCAGGGCAAACCAAGCCGCGCCAAGGCCCGCTGCGAGCCCGGCCCCTGCAAGTGCTGCGGGCAGGTGAAGCGGTGCGAAAGTGGCCCGGGGGCGTGGCGGGGTGGTTTGGCGGGCGCGGTCGGTGATGGCCTTGCCGGTGCTTTGTGGGGCGCTGGGGCACGCGTTGCTTTGGCGCAGGTGGTCGGGTCCGGCGGCAACACGGGTGCTTTGCGCGCCGGTTGCAGTGTCGCGCGATGCCTGAGCTGCAGCGGAGCCGCGCGCCTGCGCGATCTCTCCACCCGCGCCAAGCCGCCGCAGCCGCCCCTGCGCCGCCAAAAGAAGGATGCCGGTCAGGCCTGCGCCGACCGCAGCTTCCGCAAGGGCCACATCGTAGGCTCCCAGTCGCGCCCAGCCGATGGACAGCACCAGCCCGTAGGTGATGAAGAAAATCACCGCGCGGAACACGCCGCGCCCCACGACGCAGCCTGTCCCGACGCCAAGGATCAGCGCGCAGAGGATGAGGTCCAGCGCCGCGCTCATGGCCGTGTCGCCGTTTTGGGGGCGGGTCGCGCTGCCGAGGCGCTTTGCCGCGCCATTGCCTTTGCGGGGCTGCCGGGCTTTGGCCGGGCCGGATGCCGGAGGAAGGCCGGGCTATTGCCGGTGCCGCCTGCCGGGGCGCGCGCGGGGGCTGTCTGCCGGGTCATGTCGCCCGGTGTGCGGTGGCGCATCGCGTCTTTCAAATGGGATACAGCGCAGGGGGCACCCCGGCTGCGGACGATTGCGGCGCTGAGGGCAGGGCCGCCCCGGTCTTCCATGCTGGCAGCGCCGGGGGGGGACACGTGCTGCCGCGCCGCCATGGGGATATTGCCTTGGATCGGGTGCTGGGCGGCGTTCATGGGTCCTCTGCCCTTTCGTGCGATGTCAGCGCGGTGCGCGCTACCAATTGCGACACGGTGCCTGCGGCCAGCAGCGCCAGCGCCCAGATCAGTGCCAGCAGCGCCAGTTGCGTCCAGGTGTCGGCCTGAAAGGCGATTCCCAGCGCGATGAAGCCAAGCCCGAGGTTGTCGGCTTTGGTCAGGGCGTGCAGGCGGCTGAAGGTGTCGGGGAAGCGTATCAGGCCGATGGTGCCCGCGACGAAGAACACCAGCCCCAATGCCGTGAGGGTATATGTTGCCAGATCAGCCATGGCCTGCGGGCTCCCTTGTGTCCGTGGCCCCTCCAGCCGCAGGCAGGGAGGCTTGATGTCCAGCCGCAGGCTGGGAGGGTTGATGTCCAGCCGCAGGCTGGCAATTTTGGCTTCCCGTCGCAGGCGTGCGGCGTTGGTTTTCAGTGGCACGCGCAGGCGGCGCGGTCCCCACGGCAGAAGCGCGCGGTTGGTTCCCGGCGCTGGGCGTGCTTTGTTGGTGCCTGTGCCCGTGCCTGTGCCTGTGCGTGGACGCGCACGGCTGGCCGTCAGTGCCGGGTCGCCCGTCGTCTTGGGCCGACTGCCCGCCTTTGGTCTGGTGCGCTTCATTCCCGGCACGGGGTGGGTGCCGCGTGGTCTCTTGTGGTTCGATATCGCCCCCGGGCGAGAGTTCTTCGGGGTCGCCCGCGCCGTCCGGGGTTTCGGCTTGCACGAACCCCACTGCTGCCAGCGCCGCCAACAGCGCCAGCGCCAGCGCCACGACCAGCAATGTCCAGTCCTGCGCCGCCGCCAGCACGATCAACACCGCGACGCCCCCGGTCCCGACCAACTGCACCGCCATCATGCGGTCGGCCTGCGATGGCCCGCGCCAGACGCGCCACAGGGCCGCGCCCAGGCTGGCAAGCAGGACCATCGCCACAAGATGCAGCCAGTGTGTCATGTGTCCCCCCCGCGCGGTGTCTGGCCAAGGATGGCGGCGATCCGGCTGGTCTCTTGCAAAATGGCCGCGTCAAAGCCGCCATCGCGGTCCAGCAGGTGGATCAGCAGACGGCCATCGACGCTTCCCGCGCTGAGCGTGCCGGGCATCAGCGACACCTCGGCCCCGAGGACGACAGGCAGGCTGCCTGGCAAAGGGGTGTCGGCGTGACTGGCGTGTGGCATCCCTGCATCTGCCTTGCCCGCGCCTTGCATCGGCCCAACCCGCGCGCCTGCCGCTGGTGTTCTCTGCGGGATTTCCAGCCAGCCCGGGTTCAGCCGCATATCGCTGGAAAAAGCCCGCCGCGCCACATCGACCCCGCCGGTCAGCGATCCCCAGAGAAATCGCGGCAGGTGGCGCACCAGCCGCCACAGCACCAGCGGTTGGGCCGGAGGCGACAGCTGCAGGCTGAGCCAGACCGCCGCCCCTACGACCGCCGCCCCAAGCGGCAGCGCGCCCGGGTCCGCTGCGGTGAGCGATAGCCAGATGGCCGCAAATAGCGCCGCGCGGTGCGTCATTGCCCTGATCGGTGCGGTTTTCATCCAAACAAGCTATGGTGCAAGCTGCCGACGCGCAACCGCTGGGGCGCGCGGAGCACCCGTTGCAGCCTGGGTTAAGGCTGGTTGATGCTTTGGTTCGCGTCGTGGATGCCCCTTGCTGGGGCGCGGGCCACAACACGCCGGTACTACGAACGATCCGCGTGTTGCCCGGACATGGTTGCGGCCCTGGCGTGATGTGCTCGTGTATGTTGTGGATGACCCCGGGGGCGGGTTTCCGGTGTCCGGCGCCCAGAGTTGGTGCAACCCTCTGCGCTGTTTACCGGTGTTTTGCCTCTGCCCCGCACGATGGTCTTTGGGCAAAAGCGGCCACTCGCAGTGCAATCTGCTGCTGGGAGGCGGTGGTTCGCCGTGGCCCCCAATGGCAGCCGTGGCGCAGCAGGCCCATTTTCGCGGCATATGTCGGGCGGCGGCCCCCTGTTGTCCCATCGAAATCCCTGATATGCACGGACTCTTGAGGTGTTGGGTTGGCGTTGGCGGTTTGTCTGATCCGGCCCCGCGCCCCGTTCTGCCATTGCGTTGACCCGGCCCGCTCCGTCTGTCCCCGCTCCGTCTGTCCCCGCTCCGTCTGTCCCCGCTCCGTCTGTCCTCGCTCCGTCGCCACACTGACTCTCACATGCGGCAGACGCGCCCGCGCCCTGAGGCCTGATCCATGACCACCCCCCAAGTTCTGATTTTCGCGATCCTCGTGGCCACCATGGGGCTGTTCCTCTGGGGACGGCTGCGGCACGATGTGGTCGCGCTGGCGGCGCTGATGGCGTGTGTGCTGGCCGGGCTGGTGCCCGCTGCCGATGCTTTCGCAGGCTTTGGCCACCCGGCGGTCATCACCGTTGCCTGCGTGCTGGTGCTCAGCAAGGGGTTGCAGAATACCGGTGCGGTGGACTGGCTGGCACGCAGCATCCTGCCGCGCGATGCGGGGCGGCTGATCAGTACGGCGGCGTTGATGGGGCTGGGCGCGGCGCTGTCGGGTTTCATGAACAACGTGGGCGCCATGGCGCTGTTGATGCCGGTGGCGGTGCAACTGGCCAAACGGCTGGACCTGACGCCCGGGCAGGTGCTGATGCCGTTGGCCTTCGGTACCATTCTGGGCGGCATGACCACCCTTGTCGGCACGCCGCCGAACCTCATCGTCTCGGGGTTCCGTGAGCAGGCGGGGCTGGGGCCTTTCGCGATGTTTGATTTTGCGCCCGTTGGTGTCGCCGTTGCGCTTTTGGGCGTTTTGTTCATTGCGGTGGTGGGGTGGCGGCTGGTGCCCGCGCGCACTTCCGCCACCGGCGAAGGGTTTGAAACCGGCGCCTACATGACCGAGCTGCGCGTGCCCGGCGAAAGCAAGGCGGTGGGCCTGACCTTGCGTGCCTTCGAGCGCGAGATCGAGGACAGCGAAGCGCAGATCGTGGGCCTTGTACGCAATCAGGTGCGCATGACCGCCCCGCATGGCGGGCGCCGCATCCGTGCAGGCGACATCTTGTTGATGGAGGCCGATGTAGGGGCGTTGGCCGAGGCGGTGTCAGTCTTCGGCATCCAGTTGGAAGAACAGGTTTCGGCCGCCGAGGAAGCCGAGGCCGCGCCCCGGGATGGTAAGGCGGGCAAGGCCCGCGCCAAGGCCGATGCGACCGGGGTGGCGGGGCGTGTGACGCGCGAGGGGGCGACCGCCGAACAGGCAACGGCGGACGATGCGGCGGCGGAAGATGTGACCCCGAAAGATGTGGCAGCAGGAACCTTGGCCGGTGAAAACGCGGTCATGGAAGATGGGGCACGCGCGGGTATGGGCGACACCTTCCAGAATGCCAGATCCAAAGCCAGGGCCGCGAACGAAGAGGAACCTGGAAAGGTCCCGTCCACGACAAGCGACGCCGATTCCAAGCCCGAGTCTAAACCCGAGTCTAAACCTGATCCCAAGCCTGATCGTGAAGATGACATCGTGCTGCGCGAAATGGCGGTCTTGCCGGGTTCGACGATCGTGGGGCGGTCGGCCAGTGACCTTCAACTGCGCACGCGCTACGGGCTGAACCTTTTGGCGATTGCCCGCGTCGGCCACCCGCCCCGTGCCCGCCTTCGGACGGTCCGGCTCAAATCCGGCGATCTCTTGTTGATGCAGGGCGCGACCGAAGCGATTGGGGCCTTCATCAACGACACGGGTTGCGTGCCATTGGGCGCGCGCGAACTGCGCATCCCCGACAAGCGCATGGCCATCATCGCAGGGGTGATCATGCTGGGCGCAATCGCCATCGTGACGCTGGGGTTGCTGCCCGCAGCGGCGGCTTTCGCGCTGGGGCTGCTGGCGTCGATGCTGTTTCGCACCGTGCCGCCGCGGCAGGTCTACACCGCCATCGACTGGCCGGTGATCGTGTTGCTGGCGGCGCTGATCCCGGTGGCGGGGGCAATGCAGACCACGGGGGCGGCGGATCTGCTTGCGCGGTTCCTGGTGGATATGATCGCGCAGGGCAATCCCGTCGCCGCCCTTGCCGTGGTGCTGATTACCACGATGTTTCTGTCGGATGTGATGAACAATGCGGCTACTGCCGCTGTCATGTGCCCCATCGCGCTGGGCATTGCTGCGGCGCTGGGCGTCAACCCAGACAGTTTCCTGATGGCGGTTGCCATCGGTGCCTCTTGCGCGTTCCTGACGCCCATCGGGCACCAGAACAACACGCTGATCCTGGGGCCGGGGGGCTTTCGCTTTGGCGATTACTGGCGGCTGGGCCTGCCGCTGGAGGCATTGGTGGTCGCGGTCAGCATGCCGCTTTTGCTGCTGGTCTGGCCGCTTTGAAGGGGTGCGTGAAGGGCGCGCGCGGCCCTTTGGCGGATGACTGGGGCGTTGGACATTGACGTGTGGCCAAGGCAGATTGTTTGCGCCTGACGGGCGGGTCCGGCCCCCCTGCGCGATAGGCGCCAGGTGTTTCTGACCGTGTGCCTCAGGCCGCCACGGTCTGACTGGCGGGACCACAAGCAAGGGCCGCCGCCTGGGATGCGTGTCCCGCAGCAAATGGCGTTGAGGCGTTAGGGGATGGCGCGAAACGCCAATGGTTTGGCCGTTTATCGAGACGGCCAATGGCTTCCACGCACGCGACCGCGACGCAGTCCGACCCGCGGGGATTTTTCGGCGCGCTGGGCTATCCGCCTCTTGCCTCCCTGCGCGACAGCGGCTAAGGACTGCGCCACGGGTGATTAGCTCAGCGGTAGAGCGCTTCGTTCACATCGAAGATGTCAGGGGTTCAAATCCCTTATCACCCACCATTATATTCTTTTCTATCAGTGACTTGGCGATCCCCGCACGGGTTTTGCGAAGAGTGCTTAGGTTCGGTGAACCGATAGCGTCACTGGGCGCGTCTGCTCGTCTTCGCGGATAGTACAGTGGAGTTGATTTTTAGGCCTGACGAAACGATACTTTCATCAATCCCCCGGCCACTTGGGGAAAGTCCAATCAAAGCTGATTTTGTAAATTGTGCACCCTATGGCGTCGCTGGATGAGGGGTTTCTCTGTGGTCTATCAACTTGCATATGTCAGTTCGTCTAGAACGCGTTTATACGAAGCGCTACTGAACGATATTCTGACTGTTTCGGAAAAGAACAACACCCGAGACGGGATTTCCGGCATTCTGATGTACCACGATCAATTATTTTTTCAGGTTTTGGAAGGTGAACGAACCTGCGTCAAGAATTGTTATGATCGCATCCTTCTCGACCCACGCCATTCAGCCATTGGAGTGCCCCCACTGAAGTGGTCCACCAACTGGGATAGTATTATCCCATTTCAGGAGGACCAGAGATGGCAGGAAAGCGAGACAACCCCGAAGAGATCGTGCTGAAGCTGCGGCAGGTTGAAGTGCTGCAAGGGCAAGGACGTTCGATTGCTGATGCCGTTCGACAGATCGGCGTGACACAACCGACCTATTATCGATGGCGCAAAGAGTATGGTGGCATGAGTCGAGATCAGCTCAAACGGCTGAAGGAGCTGGAGACTGAGAATACCCGGCTTAGGCGTGCCGTGTCGGATCTGACGCTGGACAAGGTGATCCTGACCGAGGCTGCACGGGGAAACTTTTAAGCCCTTCCCGCCGCCGTCGATGTATCGACCATGTGCGGCAGACTCTCAGCTTATCAGAGCGCCGGGTTTGTCGCACATTGGGTCAGCATCGCTCGACACAGCGCAAGGTGCCTCTCGGCCTGCCGGACGAAGAACGGCTGACCGATGACATCATCGCACTGACAGAAGAGTTCGGACGCTATGGATATCGCATGATTACCGGAATGCTGAACAACAGCGGCTGGCATGTAAATCACAAGCGCGTCGAACGGATCTGGCGGCGGGAGGGCTGAAAGTCCCGCAAAAACAACCCAAGAAGGGTCGGCTCTGGCTGAACGATGGGTCGTGTGTTCGGCTGCGACCGGAGCGTCCGAACCATGTCTGGTCCTATGACTTCGTCCAGGATCGAACCCATGACGGGCGGATCTTCCGCACGCTCAACATCATCGACGAGTTCACGAAGGAGGCTCTGGTGATCCGTGTCAAACGCAAGCTCAATTCCGTCGACGTGGTCGACGCCTTGACTGACCTGTTCATCCTGCGCGGTCCGCCGGAATACATAAGGTCAGACAATGGCGCAGAATTCATCGCCAAGAAGGTGCGCGCCTGGATCGGCGCGGTGGGTGCCAAAACTGCCTTCATTGCGCCTGGATCGCCATGGGAAAACGGCTACTGCGAGAGCTTCAACGCCCGATTTCGGGACGAGTTGCTGAACGGCGAGGTCTTCTCATCGCTGCGCGAGGCCCAAATCCTGATCGAGCGATGGCGTCGCCATTACAACACCGTCAGACCACACAGCGCTCTGGGATACCGTCCACCAGCGCCCAAAAGCATCGTCCCAATAGACCAAAGGCCAACCATGCACTAACATTCAAACTGGACCACTCGTTGGGGGCAGACCAACGGACGGGGTGTATGGCGATCGCACGCGCGCCGCCGTGCTGGCGCTGCAAGCGGATCTCGACCTCGATGTTGATGGCGTGGTTGGGGCGCAGACCTGGGCGGGGCTGGATGATGCCCCGCCGCGTCCCGCGCGCGCGGTCGATGCGCAGGATCTGCGCGACCGGGGCAGTCGCACCATCCGCGAGGCAGACCGGGGGCAGGCGCTGACCGCGACCGGCATTGTCGGCGGGGGGCTGGGCGTGGTCATCGAGCGCACCGAAGACGCGGTGGCGCTGTTCGACCAGGGTGCAGGGCTGTTGGACCGCGCGCAATCGCTGGCGCTGGCCTACTGGCCGGTGCTGCTGGTCGCGGCGGCCGGGCTGCTGCTGTGGCGGCACCTCGATCAGATCAAGTCGGCACGGGTGGCAGATGCCCGCACCGGCAGCAACGTGGCGCGCTGATGCTGGGCCTCGCTGCCAGCTGGCTGGCGCGCAGCGCGCTGGGGCGCGCGGTCACCGGCGCGCTGGCCATCCTGGTGGCCGTCACGCTCTACCTGCGCCACCGCCATCGAAAAACCAGACGCCGCCTGAAGGAGGCGGTGGAACTGCAACGGCTGCGCGATGGCGCGGCCACACGCCGGAGGATGGACAATGCGGATATTGGCAGCGGTGATCCTGATGATGACCGTCAGTGGCTGCTGGCGCGGGGCAGGCGGGGGCGTTGACGCGCGCCCGATATGCAGCGGCACCGAGGTGCAGCGCACCGCCCATGCGGCGGCGCTGGCGGCTGATGGTGGGCCGATGTCGGTCGTGACGGGGAGGGCGCTGATTGCGGCGGTGGATGCGGGGTGTGGGGAAGGTTGAGACCGAGGATGCCGCTTCTCGACACCGATCATTCATGCATCGCACAGCGTTTTATAAGGGTAAGAATCGGTAGAGCGGACCGAAGGTGCCATCGATCCCGAGACCAGTCAGGTGGCGTGTTCTGGTCCCGCATTTCTGGAAACACTCTCGAACATATCAATTATCTCGACTGGAGAGATTCGATCAAGAATGCCCTCTTCAATCTGCTTCATTGTCCATATCAGCGACTTTGCCGGATCGTGCAGCATTGCCCAACTCCCGAACATGCGGTCCGTGACCTGTCTGCTGACGAGTCTGTTGATCCCTACATGGCGGTCATCGCGACAAATACGTGTGTAGGCAGCGGTTATCTGCTCGGAAGGGCCTTCGAGCAACTGGAGATATATGTCCTGTCGGCATACAAGCGCGCCGGTAATGTCATCGCGCAGGTTGCACCGCCGCGCATCGGTCAAAATGCCGCTTAGCAGTGTTGCGTCATACCCAAAGGGCTGTGACGCATAGATGAGTTGGGACAGATCGGTGATTTTCATCGCTCCTTATGGCGCCATAGGTTTCTGGCACTGACTGGACCGCGAGGGAACCGTCGCCGGATCGGCTCAGCTTAGCGGAAATCGGTGGCGACGCAACACAACACCACCTTGGCCCTTCGATGACCTTGGATGCAGCGCAACACCGAAGAGATCTGGGGCGCGTGTCAGGTCAAGCACGGCCGAGGCTGTGTGAAAACCCCCAGATATGGTATGCTTCCTACGATACGGGAGTGCATTTATGTCGGGTTTCATTGAAGGTGTTGATCGCGATCAGGTGACGCTGTTTCCGGATCGACTTGAGGACTGGATTGACGACGATCATCTGGTCCGGGTGGTGGATCTGTTTGTTGAACAGCTTAATCTGGCGGGCCTTGGCTTTGTGCGCGCGGCGCATGCGCGGACAGGGCGACCGGGATACCATCCGGCCATTCTTCTGAAGCTGTTCATCTATGGCTACCTCAACCGGATCCCGTCCAGCCGCAGGTTGGAGCGTGAGGCCGGGCGCAATGTCGAGGTGATGTGGCTGCTCGGGCGATTGGTGCCGGATCACAAGACGATTGCGGATTTCCGACGCGATAACGGTGCTGCTATCCGCAAGACCTGCGCGCAATTCGTCGAGCTGTGCCGCCGGATCGGCACGCTGAAGGGCGAATGCGTGGTGATCGATGGAAGCAAGTTCAAGGCTGTCAACAACCGCGACAAGAACTTCACCAAGGGCAAGATCGCCAGCCGTCTCGCGCATCTGGAGGCCGATGTCGAGCGCTATATCACCGAGATGGTGCGCATAGACCGGCAGAGAAAGGCGAGGTGCGGGCGGAGAAGGTCACGCATCTGGCGCATCGATACGGCGGCTCAAGCAGGAAATCGAGAAACTGAATGCCATGGACAAGGCCCTGGCCGATGCGCCGGACGGCCAGATTTCCCTGACTGATCCCGATGCCCGAGCGATGGCCACCAGCGCGCGTAACAGCGGGCTGGTGGGCTATAATGCGCAATGCGCAGTGGACACTGAAACCCACATCATCGTCACCCATGAAGTCACCAACAAGGGTTCGACCGTGACCAGCTCAGCCCGATGGCGATGGCGGCCAAGGATACGCTTGGGCGCGACACGCTGCATGCCCTGGCCGACAAGGGCTATTACAGCGGTGTCGAGATTGCCGCCTGCGACAAGGCGGGCATTACGGTGACCATGCCGCGTCCGGAGACCTCGGGCAATCGCAAGAAGGGCATGTATGTGAAGGCTGACTTCAAATATGACGCCGACCGCGACGTCTAGTTTGCCCGACAGGCGATGAGCTGACCTACCGCTACACCCGCGATGAAGACGGGCTTCAGGTCCGACGATACTGGACCAACGAATGCCAGAACTGCCCCGTGAAATCACGCTGCACCACGGGCACGGAGCGCCGGGTCACCCGCTGGGAATACGAGCATCTGGTGGACGAGATGCGCGACCGTCTGCGCAGCGCCGATGATCCGATGACCCTGCGCCGCAGCACGGTCGAGCATCCTTTCGGGACGATCAAGGCCTGGATGGGCACCACCCATTTCCTGATGCGCCGTCTGAAAAACGTGCGCACCGAGATGGCGCTGAACGTGCTGGCCTACAACATCAAGCGCATGGTCGCATTGGTCGGGATCAAGGGGCTCATGGCGGCGATGCCCGCCTGAAAGAGGGGAAATCACTCCCCAAAACCGGTCAAACTGCCCTCATTGGCGCGATATCCGCGCCACCGGCGGGTTGCATGAACCCAAGCAAGCCAAAATGCCTGCTGCAAACCCATCACATCGCAAACTGCTCTGGGCGCGAGAGTTTCCACACAGCCTCGGCCCTAAGCCGACATCTAACCCATCGTCTTGATGCTGCAGTCGCAGCCCGCTTAGCGGTCATCCGCCGCTGGCGAAGTAGTTGGACCTTGGAGAATTGCCACGAGAGTAAGGCTGCCACTGCTAAAGACTGGATCAAAGCAAACTTTTGGCCCCGAGCGTCAGCGTGACCGGCACGTTTTCCGAAGGCACTTGATGGTGTGAACATTCGAGGCATAGTATTGCTAGATTGAAATTCTGAGGGACGATCAATGCTCGCCAACCTGCTCGATTTCTATAAGCGATACCCAGACATTTTGCTCTATTTGAAGGGTGTTGATCGAGCTTCACTGCCCCTAGATCTTACTAAGTCTCTTGATTTTCACGGGCAGAGACAACGTGAGATTTTCGATGTTGCGCAGGTATATCAGATTGATGAGCGCGCGGAGATGATGCTGCGCAAGCTCTCTGCTCAAATGCAAAGGGACGGATTAGATAGCATGTTCAGTAACATTCGCTTGCCGTTCCCGGCAATGTTGCTGACAATCCCAGAACCAAAGGATGGTGAATGGCCTGCAGCGCTGATCACCCAGGATGACGATACGCTCTATACCCAGATATATCTTGCGAACAAGCGTGGCTTATTCCCGAACCTACTGATCTTCAAATCGCAAGGCGCATCGGTAGATATTTTGCATTCACCGACGTTCGATTTGTCTCAGGCCATCGGAGATGGTGTCACCGAAGATGCCGCCGTCAAGCAGGAAAAATCTCTTTGTTTTGACTTCTTGGCAATAGCGGTTGGCATGTCGATTTTGTTCGAACACAAGGCCATGCTCGAAAGAGAGGAAGTGTCTAGCTACCCCCGAGCCGAAAGACGAAGAGCTCAGAAATCTGGGCGGACACTGCCCAATAAATCCATAATCAAAGTCAAACTGGGTGAGCTAGGCAAGCGTCAGCTTGAAGCAACTAGCAGCGAGAGCAAGGCGAACAAAGAAGCCATCTCCAAACGCAGAGCTCACTGGGTACAGGGCCATTTCATGCGCAACCGGGCCGGTGGCATCAGTTGGAGGAACCCGCATATCCGAGGTGCTGGCCCCCTTCTTGAGCAAGAGAGGCACATCTCTTCTTATGAGGAATGATGGGGCTAGGTCATCCGAAAATGATGTGTAGTTGGATGCCTCGGCCCAGAGCGGCCGTCCGTACGCATCAACGACGCTGCAATGCAGCTTCCCCGAAGCGGACGTTACATGCTATTCGGCAGAGACTGTATATTGGAGTTCAGATAATGACAAAACTGCCTGTTAAAGCACTCCCACCCAACGATACTGGACGTCTGTTGGTTCGCCTAAATAGAAAGTACCGAGCTGGTATCCCGCGTTATGGCATCGCGCAGCTGAGGAACTCCGAGAATGACAAATCCGTAAAAGTCCTTGTTCTTGGCCATGATGATGACACCGCCATCTTCATGCCGTACGACATCAGAGAAACCCTCGGGGCAGACAAGGGTGCCGACCTCGAATTTACAGTCCAGAAAACTGGATGGTTCGGCAAGGTTTGTTGGCTTCTCGGGACCCATGACCCAGCGGTTCATGTACCGGCATGGCTTGCACTTATGTCGTTGTGCTTGGGAGTTTTAGGAGTAGTAATTGCCATCTGCAGTTGACTGCCAAAAGCAAACGTTTGTCATCAAGAAATACGCTGAATTTCAACATGCTCAAACCTGACCTTGGTGACCCATGCATCGATACCAAATGCGTACTGGCGTACAAGTTGGATCCGAGGAAAACTATTGGTTGAACCTCCAAGCTCTCACATTGGAATTTTAGAATGAACATTAAGACCCCGTTCCTGCAGAAAAAGCTAAGTGAAGCCTATATGATTGGATTTACTAAAGACGTTGGGGATCGGTCAGCGCAAATGCGAAATAAACTCTTGGATTCACGTAATGTCTTGCGCTTTCAGCATGGTAGAAAATGGGAGAGCCCCGCCAATGAATTTGGCGATACCAGTACGGAAATGACACATCACAGCAGCATAACTGAACTACACTTAAAAGACGTGGTTAGGGGTGATCCCACAGTGACTTTTTGGGCTGCAATGACGGTCTCAGAGCAAATGCACGCGTCATTCATGGATTCAATGATCTCCACATTGAACAGGTCAACCGCGCATTCAGGCAATGTAGTAAACGCAGGAGGTCGGCCTTTCCCCGAAGCCTTTGCTGAAATGCTCGAAATGATACACCCGTCACTAGGAGACGATGGCGAACTTCTGCTACCGACGATGCTGGTGCATCCCTCTCAAGGTCCCAAACTAGCTGCAGAACTTGAAGCGGCAGGGCCTGAGTTTGAACGGCGCATTGATGAATTGAAGGCGCGCAAAAAGCTAGAAGCCGAAGAGAACGAGACAGCCAGAGTAAATCGTTTTGAGAGGCGACCAAATTGAGAAAAAGGTTGTGTTTGTGCGTGGGCGTACCGGAATGCTCAGACCCTCATTTAGGACCACTTCCTGGGACCAAGGTCGACGCATCTTCAGTTTTTGAAGCTTTAACTGATTGCACAATGGGTCAATATGATGCCGTTGAATCCGTTCGATTGATCAACCCGTCGAAGGCCGAGTTTACGCGTGCTCTGGCGCAACTATCCTACGATCCGGATATAGACACGTTATCAATCTATTTTGCAGGACATGGGGTAATCATAGATTCGGTTTACTACCTGTGTTGTAGAGATATTGAGTTATATAGAGCTGCATATTCAGGTCTATCTTTGACCGAGTTGTTTCAGATTATTGGCAACGCGAAGCCCCGCCATACAAATATTATTATTGATGCGTGTCATGCTGCAGGTGTCGCGCATGATGTTCAAAGTCTAATCAAACCAAATAGTTTGGGGCCCGCAAATTCGTTTGGGGTGTCCATACTAGCGATGAGCGCAACCGATCAATATGCACATGAGGCACCACCTGACGCCCCCGTTCAAGGTGGCTACGGGACCCTATCACTACTGAAATGTTTGAAGGGCGAAACCGACTGTCAGGTCAATAAGTCCCACCTGTCACTTGATGACATATCTAAAGCAATTGATCTTGAGAGGGACGATCAATCCCCCAATTTTTGGTCATTTAACATCTCAGGTTCTCCTCAGTTTTGCTTGAATAATACGGCCGGTGTCGGTTCATCTGAATCGTTCATACCAATTCCAATATTTGAAGACTCAGACAGCTCAACGTTGCCTTTGGCTTTGTCCGAAGAGTTGTGGAAATGCTATCTGGATTCTAAAACAGAGGTGGAACTTCGCGAGCTACAGAATTGCTTAGAAAAGGGCTTGTTTGAGTTAGCTGAACCGACCAAGCAGGCCAACTTTCTTATCGGCTTACTTGACAGTTTCACAGCACGTTGTTCCCTTGCGGACGACGGTTTTGCAACCACGCAGGTAACTGCAGTTTTCCTGTTCGTCGCGCAAAAAATTTCTGACCCAAATGTCGCAAATGAAGTGGTCGCGTTCATCCTGAGGCAACTGGAAGGAAGCCTAGAGTTTGCAACCTCGAGCATTCATGAAGGCTTAAAAGAAGACTATTTTCTTGTCCGAGGCGGGGGTGGGCACAGTGAGTTCTTCTCTTTGCCGATCAGGTTAACCAAGGTTGCTGCTTGGTCCTTGTTCTACCTTGACCTTTCCAGCGGCAACGCCGTCGAAACCGCTCGACGTTCAAAGGTCTGTGAAGCGATACTAGGTGCATTGGAACGCGATTACAGCGGTTCAATAAGTTTGGTTTCAGAGGAGCAAGCGGCATATATAATTATCATTTCAAGCCTTACGAAACGCCACGGCTTAACTGAGTGGGGCGAGCGGTTCATTGGATCGCTTTACCATGATTACTTTGCCCATGGAGGGCGTATAGCTAGAACTAGTCTTGCCCTTGAAGACACTTACGAATTTATGAAATACCGCTCACTAGAAAAAGAAGTAGATTTTCTCCGTTTTAGCGCCCGACCTAGTGAACTATTGTTCTGTCTTTTTGCCCACTACTGGAATTTCGATCAATTGGACGTAGTCCGCTATGACTTTTCCGAAGTTGATGGAACGCACTGTACAACCTACATTCCTGACAGCTACGCAAACTTTTCGGACGAAGTTATTACCAACGGTGGCAACCTTAATTTTCAGATTGGGCATGATGTCTTTACCGCCTCTGATTATGACAGTTTTATAAGAAACTATATCTCGCCGGCTGTCTATGCTGCTAGTCAGCCTCCCCAAACTATGATCCGCTCGATAGCGATCTGCGCTTCGCTCATTTTCCCCGATCGAATCCCATGGTGTGCCATGGATAGCTTAACTGCCGATGTGTTCTGAAGCGAAAGTCCGCTTTAACGATCTCTCATAATTCGTGCTGCGCAGCCGCGAATGTCTGGAATCCGCCCATCATGTTTAGCTGTCGAGTGCCTTAGCGGTTGCTGTGGCTGGAAAGGTGGTCGCGCGGAGCGTCCGTCCAATGCAGTACTGCCGTCAGCTACGAAGTCACACTTGCCCGAGTCAGAGTATGTCGCGCGGCTGATCTGCGGCGCGAAAAAAGGGGGCGGCGCAAACTTGCGTCACCCCCTCTTCAGCCGTTCCGGCCGCGTTTTCGCGCGGATCAGTTATCGTCGCTGTGGCGTTTGACCGACAATGCGACCAGTTCGTTCAGCGAGTAGTCCGCTGCATTCACGCCAAGCCCGTTTGCAAACTGCGCCTTGCCGCGCGAAACTTCGCTGACATTGCCATAGGACTGACGGTTTTGCTTGGACCGGATGAATGCTTCGGTCTGCGCGTCATCCTCGCGCTGCGCAACGCTCAGCGCGATCAGTTCGTTCATGGTGTAGTCGGCGGCATTGACGCCAAGCGGCGCTGCAAACTGCGCCTTGCCGGGCGACACTTCGCCGACACCCCCACGGGATTGGCGGTTGGTGCCTTCCAGGTAGAAGCGTTCGGTCTGACGGTTGTTGTCCTGCCGCGCCTGCTCGATGTTGATCAGCTCCGGCATTGTGTACTGCGTGGCATCCAGATTCAGCCCGGCGGCGAATTGTTCGTGGCCCGGCGAAACGGACTGGGCGGTGGCTGCACCGGCCGAGATCAGGGCGGCTGCGATGATGACAAGTTTTTTCATGGTCGTGGTCCTTTTCATATCTTCCGAAGCGTTTGTGCTTCTGATGAACAGGAGGTATGCGCGGCGCCCAAATAGATAATCCGCGAATATTCGAATTCTTTGTTCGATGCGATTGAACAAATCGCCGTTCTGGCCCAGATGACAGGCACACGACATAAGGACGCGGTGGACGATGGAAACGAATACCTTGCGGGCATATGCTCTGGTCGTTGAAGAAGGCAGCTTTTCGGCGGCGGCGCGGCGGCTTGGCATCTCGAAAAGCATGTGTTCCAAGCATATTAGTGACTTGGAAGACATCCTTGGGGCCAGGCTGCTGACCCGGTCGACGCGGTCGGTGAAGGCGACCGCGCTGGGTGGCGAGTACTACACCAAGGTCCGGCGCATCCTCGATCTTCTGGACGAAGCGAATGACTATGCCAAAACCGAAAGCGGCACCATCACTGGACGTCTCAGGATCGGCATGCCGATGTCATATTCTCTGCATGCCTTGCAGCCGCATATCCTGAAGTTCATGGAAATCTACCCCGAAATTCAGCTTGAATGCGTATTTGACGATCGCCGGAGAGAGTGTCCGATCTTCTGTGTAACTGGGATCTGGTCCATGCTTCCTGAGAGGAGCAAGGACGATGACGATTTCCAAGGAACTGCTGGACGAACTTCTGAAGGGCTGCGAGCGGCCTGAAGATTTGCTTGGCAATAACGGCTTGATGAAAGAGCTGAAGATCAAGCTGATGGAGCGGATGCTGGGCGCCGAACTGACCGCGCACCTGGGCTATGAGGACGGCAAGGAGGCGCCGCCCGATCAGGTTAACCGCCGCAACGGCTCATCCGCCAAGAGACTAAAAGGCCAAGACGGCGAACTGCCGATTGCCGTGCCGCGTGACCGGGACGGCAGCTTCGAGCCTGAACTGGTGAAGAAGGGCCAGACCCGGATCGATGGGATGGACGACAAGATCATCGGGCTCTACGCCGCCGGTCTGACGGTGCGTGATATCCGCGCCCATCTCGAGGACGTCTATGGCCTTCAGGTCTCGCCTGACCTGATCAGCCGCGTCACCGACGCCGTGCTGGACGAGGTCCGGGAATGGCAGTCCCGGGCGCTGGACCGAATGTATCCCATCGTCATTTTCGACGCGCTCCGGGTGAAGATCCGCGATGCTGATAGCCGCATGGTGAAGAACAAGGCCGTGTATGTTGCCCTGGGCGTCTCACGGGACGGTGTTCGCGAGGTTCTGGGCCTGTGGATTGCCGAGAACGAAGGGGCCAAATTCTGGCTGTCGGTGATGAACGAACTCAAGAACCGGGGTGTCCAGGATATCCTGATTGCCGTCGTGGATGGCCTCAAAGGCTTCCCGGAAGCGATCACCGCCGCCTTTCCCGATGCCACAGTCCAGACGTGCATCGTTCATCTGGTGCGCCATTCCCTGAATTTCTGCGCCTGGAAGGATCGCAAGGCAGTCGCCGCCGATCTGCGCCTGATTTACGGCGCTCCAACCGCCGATCAGGCTGCCGCCGAACTGGATGCTTTCGAGGAAAAATGGGCCGAGAAATACGCCTCCATCGCTCCGGCATGGCGGCGGGCATGGCAGGAGGTGATCCCGTTCTTTGCCTTCGATCCGGCGATCCGCAAGATCATCTACACCACGAACGCCATCGAAAGCCTGAACCGTGTGATCCGCAAATCGATCAAGACCCGTGGTTCGTTCCCGACCGAGGAGGCTGCGACCAAGCTGATCTATCTGGCGATCCGCAATTTCGAGAAAGGTGGGCGGAATGTCCGGGAATGGTTTGCGGCCCGAAACCAATTCGCTATCATGTTCGACGAACGCTTCAACGCGTGACTGTATCTGAAACCCGCATGGACCGGGCCAGATACACAGAGTTCATGACACTCCCTCGCCGGAGCGATCTGATCGCCGAAGGATTTGATGCGGTGATCCGGATAGGGGAGCTGGATGATACAAGCATGATCGCGCGCCGTATCCACAGCGTAGATTGCCAGATCGTCGCGTCGCCTGCCTATCTGAAGCTGCATGGTACTCCGCTGCACCCGTCAGACCTGGCAGATCACCGGGCGCTGCACTATTCAAATATGGGTGCCACGGCGACATGGCCGCTGCAAAACGGCAATGAGACGCTGTGGCAGAAGGTCAATCCGCGCTTCGGGGCAAACAATGGCGAGATCATTCGTGCCGCCGCGCTGGCGGGTCATGGCATCGCCTACCTGCCCGAGTTTCTGATCCGCGATGAGCTGGCGTCAGGCGCACTGGTGCCGATCCTGACGCAATCTACCCGTTGCAGCCTGCCGATCAGCATCGTGTATCCGTCACGCAAGAATATTTCCGTCACGCTCAAGGCGTTCCTCGATTTTGCCCCTGTGATGGACCGTTCGTGATCCGCAAACATCTGGGCGCGCGATATAGCGAGACAGGCCATCATACGAAGTGTGCTTCGGTTCGTTGAACCGCGCCGAACCGCAAAGCCGTGACCAAACCAAGAACATCAGCCTAATAAAAACAGTGCGTTGGGTCAGATTTCAATGGGTTGGCTTTCGCGCGGTTTCTTCACATCGAAGATGTCAGCGGTTCAAATCCATTATCACCCACCATTTTCCCGATCATGCCGCCCCGCGATTGTCCTGCACTTGGCGGGGCATTCCTTGAAAACGAGGGCAAGGTGGCGCGGGCGGATCTGACACCGCTCAGCTTGCGCCGCAGCGCAGGCCCAGGCGGGCGGCCGCGAGCCAGAGTGCGACCGAGATCAGAACATAGGCTGCCGCCGTTCCGTTATGGCCGCTTTGGGCAAGCATCAGCGCCTCGAGGCTGAAGATCGAAAATGTCGTGAAACCGCCGAAGACACCGGCCATCAGCGCCTGTCGTGCCACAGGGCCCAACGGCCAGCGACCGCCCGGAGCGCTGAGGCTGGCGATGGCGCCGATCCCGAAGGCACCAAGCGTGTTGACCACCAGCGTTGCGACGGGAAAGGCACCGACACTCGCGGTGGAATCGGCCAACCAAAACGACACCGCCAGCCGCGCCACCGCGCCAAGCGCGCCGCATATCGCCAGCGCCAGGGTGGCGCGCGGGCTGCGCAGCGCGGGGTCAGGCCGCATGGCGGTCACTTTGTTCAGCGTCACCTCGGGTATCAATGCGCGCTACCGGGTTGCTTTGTCCGGCGCGGCGGCGGGATGCTATGCTGACCCTCATGCTGCGCCCCAGAGCTGTGGCCCCCACAATTGGGTGCCTGCCGCATAGCCCAGCGTGACAGCGGCGATCCCTGCGACAAGGGTTACGCACAGGTTGAACGCGGCGCGTCCGGTGTGGCCGGTATCCGCCAGTTCCAGCGTTTGCAGCGCCAGTGAAGAGACGGTGGTGAAGCTGCCAAGAAAGCCCGTGACACCCAGCGCCCAGCCAGCGCTGGCCAAGGCGTCTCCGGTGAAAGATCCGGCACCCAAAGCACCGCTGCCCGCCACCAGCCCGATGGCCAGTGCGCCCGACAGGTTGACGATGATGGTCCCGATGGGCAGTGGCGTACCGCGCGACATTGTCGCCTGCGCGACATTCGCCGCGCCGCGCCGCTGTGCGACCCAGTTGCCAACACACGCCGTCAGCCGGACGCGCGCGACAGCCCCCAGCGCGCCGCCAAGGGCAACCAGCGCGATGGTCGTCAGCAGCGGTGCCAGGGCCGCGGCGGTCATGGCGGGGGTCATGCCTGCGTGCGGCTGGCGGTGGTACCTGCGCCGCCGGGCTGTCCCAGCCCGGCCACGCCGCGCCAGAAGCGCACCATCAGCGCCACCGCCGCGACAGTCAGGCCGACCACAAGGCCCAGCCAGATGCCCGGCCCGCCAAGGTTCAGCGTCACCCCGAACAGGTAGCTGCACGGAATGCCGATCAGCCAGTAGCTGACCGCCGCAATGACCATGGGCCAGCGCGTGTCTTGCACGCCGCGCAGCAGGCCCATCGCCATGACCTGTGCTGCATCGGCCAGTTGGAACACCGCCGCGATATAGACCAGCGTGACGCCGATCGCGATGATCGCGTCGCGCTGCGGCTCATCAGGGGCAAGGAACAGCCCCACCATCGGGCCTGCCAGCGTGAAATACAGCGTCATCGTGGCCAGCGCGACCAGAAGCGAGATGCCGACCGACACCTTGGAGCCCGCGCGCAGCGCCGCCCAGTCCGCCCGCCCGCGCGCGCGCCCGACAATGATCGTGGCGGCGTTCGACAGGCCCAGATGCATCATGAAGAACAGCGCTGTCAGCTCGATTGCGATGCCGTGGGCGGCCAGTTGTTCGGTGCCCAGCCAGCCCATCATTACCGAGGTCGCGGCAAAGAGCCCGCTTTCGGCCAGAAGCGCCAGCCCGATGGGCCAGCCCAGACGGTAGACCTGCCCCATCGCCTGCCAGTCGGGCCGCCAGAAGCGCTGCCACAAGGCATAGCGACGCAGCGCAGGCAACCAGCCGGCATAGGCCATCAGCAGCGCGGCGCTGAACAATTGCACCAGCACCGAGGCCAGCGCGGCCCCCCGGATGCCCATTTCAGGTGCGCCCAGATTGCCGAAGATGAATATCCAGTTGATGACGATATTGACCAGCACTGCCGCGACCGTCACCCACAGCACGACCTGCGTGCGTTCCAGCGCGGCCAGGTAGCTTTTGAGCACCATGACCACCAGCGCAGGCAGCATGCCAAACCCCGCGATGCGCAGGTAATCCTGGGTCAGTTCGGCTACGCGGTCGGGCTGGCCGAGCCCAAGCAGCAGCGCCTCGGACCACCACATCAGCGGCAGCACACCCAACCCGAAAGCGCACGACAACCAGAGGCCCATGCGGGTGGCGCGCCGCACTTCGGCATCATTCTCGGCCCCGGCCGCGGTCGCGACCATCGGCATCACCGCATTGGCGAATCCTGCGCCGAAGATGAACAGGGTGAAGAAGAACATTGCGCCCAGCACCCCGGCGGCCAGTTCATCGACGCCGTACCAGCCCAGCATGATGGTGTCGGTGATGTTCAGGCTGAACTGCGCGAGGTGGCTGCCCACCAGCGGCAGCCCCAGCACAAGCACCAGCTTTGCCTGACGGCGATATAGGGCTTTCTCTGACATGGTCTTGGCATAGCGTCGCTTGCACAGGGCGGCAAGGCCCGTTTCACCTGTGAAATGCCCTTGCGGCAGAACGTTGCCGGGGGAGTGGTCGGCCCTGCCTGAAGGGCTGACCCAGGCGGTTAGGGGGTGGTGAGTGTGCACCGGGACACGCGCCGGGGCGCACCGCGTTTCGCGCGCGGCATTCTTGCCAAAGCCGCGCCGCCGCTGTATCGGCGCGCAATGCCCAGATACGCGTTGAAAATCGACTATGACGGCGGACCGTTCAGCGGCTGGCAGCGCCAGAATGACCAGGCTTCGGTTCAGGCCACGGTTGAGGATGCGCTGCGTCGCCTCGACCCCGGGATGCCGGGGATCGCGGCGGCGGGGCGCACGGATGCGGGCGTGCATGCGACGGGGCAGGTGGCCCATGCCGATATGGTGCGCGACTGGACACCGTTTCGCCTGACCGAGGCGGTAAACCACCACCTGCGCCCGCATCCCATCGCCGTGGTGGCCTGTGTGCGGGTGGATGACAGGTTCCACGCGCGGTTTTCCGCGACCGAGCGGCGGTATCTCTTTCGCCTGATCGCACGCCGCGCGCCGCTGACCCATGATGTGGGCCGCGCCTGGCATGTGCGCAACGCGCTGGACCTGACTGCGATGCGTGAAGGTGCGAAGCATCTGATCGGACGGCATGATTTCACCACCTTCCGCGCCAGCCAGTGTCAGGCGCCGTCGCCGTTCAAGACGCTGGACGCGCTGGAGATCACTGAGCATCCCTATCCGCAGGGGGCAGAGTTCCGCTTCTTCCTGTGCGCCCGGTCGTTTCTGCACAATCAGGTGCGCAGCATCGTCGGCACATTGGAGCGCGTGGGGTCGGGGGGCTGGCAACCCGCTGATGTCGGTCAGGCGCTGGCCGCGCGTGACCGCGCCGCCTGCGGCCCGGTCTGTCCGCCGCAGGGCCTTTACCTGACTGGCGTGGCCTATCCGGGCGATCCGTTCGATGATGCGTCGGGTGAGGATGCGCAGGGCTAGGATGCGCAGGCGGCTGGTGCGGTGAACAGGCACGCGCCGATTGCAAATGCGCCGTAGATTGCAATGAGGCGATCCGCATCGCAGCCGCGCTTGCCCGAAAATGCGGCACCGGCTTCTGTGCGCTGGCGAACATGACATACAAAATATGTGCGAATTGATCGTGTAGGCACATTTTGCGATACGGGTCGGGATGAAAAACACCAAGTCCACTAGGAGTATCCCAATGAATACGTTTATCCGTACCGCCGCGCTGATTCCGTTCCTGGCTATCGGCGCCACCGCCGCCCAAGCCGAACCCGAGGCCTATGTGCTGGATTCCAGCCACAGCCAGGTGCTGTTCAGCTATGACCACTTCGGCCTGTCCACGACCTATGGCATGTTCTCTGGCTTCGACGGCGAAATCGCTTTTGATCAAGAGGACCCGGCGAATTCTACTGTTGCGGTTTCTTTCCCCGTCCGCTCCATGCTGACCGGCTGGGAAGAGCGGTTCACCCACTTCATGACCGATGATTTCTTTGGCGCGTCGGAAGATGACATGGTCACCTTCACCTCTACCGGCATCGAAGTGACCGGCGAGTCGACGGCGCTGATTACCGGCGACCTGACCATGAACGACATCACGCGTGAGGTCGTCCTGGACGCGACCCTGAACGCGGTAATGGATGCTCACCCGGTTGAGGGTAAGCCCTGGGCTGGCTTCGACGCCACCACGACTGTCCTGCGCAGTGATTACGACATGGGCATGTTCGCGCCCTACGTCAGCGATGAAGTATCGATCATGATCTCGGTCGAGGCGATGAAAGCCGAATGATACCCCGCTGACCCGCCGCGCCGCGTTTGCCTGTAGGGCAGGCAGGGCGCGGCGGTGGCCGTGCTCTGCCGGCGCGCGTTGAACTTGCGCGCGCCCGCTCTCCCCTGAGCCCCCCCCGGGCCCCCGCGACGCATCGGGCGGTGTCTGTGGTGGCATATCGTGCGTTCGCGGCGTCCGCGTCGTATACGGCGCAGCATCTACCCGTTCAATTTAATCGCTCGTCCCGGCACCCGTGCCCAGTCCAATCCACCAAGGAAACCGGTCATGCCTTTGTCCAACACCGCGCAAACCTATGGCGGGGTCGCAAAAACCCTGCATTGGCTGACAGCTGCCCTGATCCTGACAGCCTTCCCGTTGGGGCTGATTGCGAATGACTGGGGTTATGACACATCAGAGCAACTGGCGACGAAGGCCACGCTGTTCTCGTTGCACAAGACGCTGGGCGTGACGCTGTTCTTTGTCGCGCTGGCCCGCATCCTTTGGGCAGTGTCGCAGCCGCGACCGGCGCCGATGCATCCCGAACGGCGGCTGGAGACATTCCTGGCCGACCTGGTGCACTGGATGCTCTATGTCTCGCTGGTGGCGGTACCGCTGACCGGCTGGGTGCATCACGCCGCCACCAGCGGGTTTGCGCCGATCTGGTGGCCCTTTGGCCAGACCCTGCCGTTCGTGCCACAAACCCCCGCGGTGGAAACCGGTGCGGCGGCGTTGCACTGGCTATTCACCAAGGTGCTGGCGGTGTCACTGATCTTGCACATTGCGGGCGCGGTGAAGCATCAGGTCGTGGACCGCGACGGCGTTTTGCGCCGCATGTTGCCCGGCGCCGCCGACACATCGAACGTGCCCGCGCCAAAACGGCATGGTTTCGCCCCCGTCGCCGTCGCAGGGCTGATCTACCTGGCAGGTGCCGGGGCCGCGCTGACGCTGATCCCAGCGCCCGAGGCAACATCGCGCACCGCCCTGCAAGCGCCCGAAACCGGGTGGGAGGTTACCGACGGGACATTGAACTTCGACGTGCGCCAGCTGGGCAGTGCTGTCACGGGAAGGTTCGACGACTGGACCGCCGCGATCACCTTCGATGAAGTGGCCCGCGACGGCGCCCATGGCAGTGTGACGGTAACGATCGCGGTGGACACGCTGACGCTGGGCTCTGTGACCTCGCAGGCCAAGGGGCCGGACTTTTTTGACGTCGAAAATCACCCGACGGCCGTATTCGAGGCCGAAATCGTGCCGCAGGGCGTCGGTGAGGGCTATCTGGCGCAGGGAACGCTCAGCCTTGCTGGGGCCAGTGTGCCGGTGTCCCTCCCGTTCAACCTGACGGTGACGGGGAATACGGCGCAGATGACCGGGACGGTCACGCTGGACCGGCGCAACTTTGGCATGGGCGAAAGCTATCAAGATGAGACAACCGTGGGGTTTGACGTGACGGTGAATGTCGATCTCAGCGCAACCCGGGTGGACGAGTAGCCACCCGGCAGGCGGCGGGTATTGTGAACTGCGCAGCAAGAGGGCACCTTGCCATTGAACTCTGGCCCTTAATCAGCGTTTCCGTGCAACCCACGAAATTTCCATGACTGGGCAATACGCGATTGCAAGCGCCCGCATCTGTTCGTATACATCGCGCAGCGGCACCCATAGCTCAGCTGGATAGAGCGCTGCCCTCCGAAGGCAGAGGTCGCAGGTTCGAATCCTGCTGGGTGCACCAATAAAATCAATGACTTAGCCGCAATTTGGTACATTGCCCTTTGGTTCAATGGACCTCAGCGCACGATTTTGAGCCGCGTGAACTCCAAGGAATCGGCGGCGGTGCGCAGGTGTTCTGGGGAATATCGGGCGTAGGTCTTCTCGGTCGTGGCCGTGTTGGTGTGGCCAAGGTACTGCGCAATCTCCGACATGGGCCTGCCCGCCTCGGCCATTCTAACGGCGGCGGTGTGGCGCAGCACGTGCGGAGACACATCCGACAGCTTCGCATTCTTCACGGCGCTGGCAAAGCCGCGCTTGATGGATTTGACGGGCTTTCCTCCCCATTCGATTACGTGATCCGACAGCGCGGCCATGCGCGCGGATTCAAGTGCTGCGCGCAGGGTGTTGTTCATCGGCACAGTAGCCCGGCCTTTCTTGCGTCCTTCGCCTGTGGCCAGTCTGACTTGCCCGCGCTCGAAGTCCACCCGATCCCACGTTAATTCCAGCGCGGCAGTTACCCGCGCGGCGGTGGTCAGCATCAGGATGATTGCCAGCTTGACGTGCGGCCCGGCCTCGGCGTCGATCAAGCGGTCAGCTTCTGCCTGTGAAAGGTATCGATCGCGCGGGGCGGGCTGTTCCGGGCGCTCGATGTAGGGCGCGCGTTCGATGACCCGCATTTTCTGCGCCCAGCTCAGCACAATCCGCAGATGGTTCATGCGCGTCCAGATTGTCCCGTCATGCTTGCCGTCCACGCGCCATGCGTCGATCTGGTTGCGGCAATCCTGCGATGTGATCTGATCCGGAAGGAAGTGGCCGAATGCGGGCAATATCGCCTTTCCGGTGTGGCGCATCGATTCGGCAATGACCCGGCCCTTGCGGTCAGATCGGTACAATTCCCAAATCTCGGCAACGGTTGCTGCGCCCGCCGGGGCGCTGGCCTCTATGATTACCTGGCGGGCTTCGGCCTCAGCTTCGCGCGCTGTTGTGGCGTTAAGACGGAAGCGCCGCCGCTGGCCATCTTCGTGCCATGTGACGACGAAACGCCCATTGAGACGTCCGATTCTGTAGTCGCGCATTCATAAGCCTCCACATGCTCTGGCCGCAGCCGTATCATGCGCCCGACGCGAAAGTGTGGCAACTCCCCCCGCCTGCACATATTGCGCACCGTCTCAGCGCTGCATTCCCAGCGATCTGCGACGTGTTCGGGGGTCAGGGCGCGGGCGGTCATTGGTAATCCTCCGAACGTTCAAGGCGTTTGCGACAGGGCGGTATCCAGTGAAAGCGGGTGTTGCCGATGGGTCCTTGCCATACCAACCAGCAATATGAGGTCGCGGTGCTGCCCTTGGCGCTGAGCTTTCCTTTGTGCATCACCACGCGCTCGGTGAATTGCAGGATGTCCGTGGGCGGTGTGACGCTGAAAAGCAGATCATTGCGCCCGACGCCTTCCAGAAACGCGCTGCGAACTATCACTGCGACGCCCTTGGTGCTGGTGCGCAAGGCGCGGGAAATGAACTGCTCGGCCAGCCGCAAGGGCGGTTCGTGATCGTCCAGTCGGTCGGATCCTGATCCGGGCCGAACAGGTAGTCGGATTGCGGGAATCCGGCGCCATAGTCATGGATGTCGGATGCCTCGACCGCGCCAAAATATTCAGTCAGGGCAGGACCATATGGCCTCGGTTGGCGGCAGGTTCCCGAGCCTTGGATGTGCGCAGTATGTAGCCTTGGGCGATCAGAAGCTCACACAGCGCCCGCGTGGCCCACGGTGGGGTAGGGAAGTCGTCCAGACTGTTGTGCGGTTCACTACGCTGCTGCATTACGGCGCTGCTGCGGTTCTGGGTCATCGCTGCACCTCTGCTGGCTTCGCGCGCCTCGCCAAAATGATCCGGCCCAACTCCAACCGCGTGACCTCTACGGCACCGTGCCGCACAGCCAGCGCCCGCTTGGTCATTGCGATGTCGAAGTGTTCCCGGGTCGTACCGGCGTGCTGTATCCACCGCCTGGCGACACCGATGCGATCAGCCATCGCCAGCAGCTCGTCGGTGCTGTCCGCGATCATGTGGCACATTTTCATGCGGCCAAACGGGGCTTGCATGTCGTCGACATAGACTGTCATTCCGCTGCCTTGATCTTCTTGCAGTGAGCTATACGCGCCGCCAGCCACCCCGCGCAGACGGTGACGCGGCCTTGCGTCGGATCGGGCGGGCTGATTGATACCGACAAGCTGTCGGCGTCCAGCTTTGCGGGCAGTCCTTTGTGACAGTGGAAATACTGGCCGGATGTGATGGTCTCCGACACCTCAGCCCAGCGGAAGGGGTCGGCACGCTCTGGTGATCCCTTGCGGAAAGCGCAGTTATCGCACATGCGGGCCTCAGGCCAGTCGCGTGTTTCGGGTTCTTGAATGCGCCCACAGTCCATGCAGCCCGCGTGCTTTCCGCCGCTTGCCATCACCATGTTGCGAGACCCGCAGCCGCCGCAGCGGCCCGCTTCGTCCCCTTCGTAGTCGCCGCGATCAGCCATGTGCGGCCTCCATCTGGTCGATATTGCAACGGTGAACGGTGAAGCTGACAGCTACCACCCAAGGGTTCTGATCCCATGCGTCGGGGCCGTGCAGGCTGTTCCAGAGGTCCTCAAACCATTCTTTCGCAAAATCCCAGCCAACATGACCGATCCCGCTTGGGTCCGGTTCTTCGGCGGGGAAGTAGCCTTGTCTGTTGTCCCAAGGCTCACCGCGCTTGCATCCTTCGGCCCATGCGTCCACCTCGCTGATATCCTGCAACCGCTGCACCTGTACATCGTTGACAATCAGCGTCAGGCGGGACGCCCAGCGGGGCATGTGGATGGAGGGCTTCCACGGCAGGCGATCCTTGTAGGCATCCGTTTTAGGGTCATACCAGCTATCAAATGGATCACCGTCTGCACGGTAATATGTGCTTTCAGCCTCCATCATCTCGCCACCCTCATGAGCTGCGCCGCGCAGAAACGCCTCACGCACATAGAGGCGGTCGCCGGGGGCGTAGCGCAGGGCCCATTCCTCAATGACCTCTGCGGTCAAACTGTCTCCGGTCCACCAGCGATTTCCGTCCCGAAACGCCGAACCCCAAGGCTTCGATGGCTGCGGCCTCAAAAGCCGCCGCGTCTGCGTCTTGCGACCTTCCAGCAACGCCCGAACCATTGGCCCGCTGAATATGATTGGCTTATCAGCCATGTGCGGCCTCCTGTTCAATGTTCGCTGCCAGATGGGCGCAGTTGGCACGCACGATGGCCTCAGCCAGCGGCGGGCAGACGCTGTTGCCGCAGCAGCTGACCTGCACGTCCTTGGCGAAAGGCTTGAACGTCGGATCATCGGTCTCGACGCCCTGCCAAACGCCCTCGATGACGTAGTCAGCCGGAAACCCCTGCGCGTTGAACAACTCGCGGGGGGTCAGCATGCGCATGCCAATGTCGACCACCACAAAGGTCTGCCCGCCGATTTCCAGCGTCACGAACTCGCCGCCCGCCCAGGCATCGTGCGCGCGCAGGAAGTCGGCAACGGCGCGGGCCTTGGCTTCATGTTCTGGCGCGAAGGGGGGCGGTGCCAGATCGGCCTGCATGTGGCCCATGCGGTCCTTGACCGTGACTGTGTGCATCGGCTCGTCGGTGCGCGCCCCGTCGCCGGTGCCGTAGTATTTGGCGAACCATGCGGCGACCGGCGTCTGGTGGCTGCCGCTGGCGGCGATGGTCGACATAGGGTCGCGCGGATCGTGGCCCGCGTTGCCATCCATTCGGGGCCCGCCGTGATGCTGGGCGAGAAACGCGGCGAAGGGTGCATGCTTTACGCTGCTGGCGACCACCGTGCCCAGCGGATCGGCCATCGGGTATTCGCGGCGGCCGCCACTGTCGCCGTGAGCGATGCTGGCGAGATATGGGGCCAGCAACCCAAGCGGCGCTGCCCCGCCCGGCTTCTTGATCCAACTGTTGGCGGTGACGGTCGGCGCTGGGTCGGCCATATCAGAACCAGTCGCGCCAGAATTGAACCGGGTGATGCTGGGCACGATCAGCGTCAGACCTGCACCGCCCGCCGTGATAGTGTGCGTCGGTTCGTCTGCGCCCTGCCATGGCTTCTGACTGTTGCGCATCGTTGCAAGAAACGCTGTCGACACGCATGCGTCGGCCTTGGCCGTCATTGTGGCCAGTGGTTCATAGCCGCCGCGCGCCCGGCTTTGCGCTGCGCGGCCACCGCAACCCACGATGCTGGCACTACCACCGCCTTTTCGCCACGGTGCGCGCCGGTGATGGTGCGGATCGGCTCATCGGCGGGTTCGCACCGTGCGCCGTGCGTCAGGTTGACCAAGAAGGGGATCAGCCTCCAGCACATAGCGCGCATGCCCCGCGCGATGCGGGCCATGGTGTTGTTCGCCAGTGGGCGCACGGCGCGCAGACCATGCAGCGCTTTGATCTGGGGGCTGTGTCGAAGATCGAGGGACACGGCAGTGACCAGTCGATGCACTCGGCTGCGCTGCGCCAGGGCAGCAGCTTGCCGCGCTTCACAGCCGGGCTTTTGGGATCGCCGTGCGTCGGCTTCGGCCAGCGGATCGGCCTGCCGTCGCGTCGCGCCACCAGAAACCAGCGCCTGCGGATTGTCGGCGCACCATAATCGCACGCCCGCAGTTCACACCATTTGACCTTGTAGCCTGCGGCCTTGAGGCGCTTGATCCACAATTCAAAAATCTGGCCTGAGAGCTCCTTGATCGGCTGGCCGTCATTGTCGACCGGACCCCATGTCACGAACTCCTCGACGTTCTCCATGCAGATTACGTCGGGTTTGACCTGTTCAGCCCAGTCAACCACGATCCATGCGAGGTCGCGGATATTGCGATCGCGCGGGGCGCCGCCCTTGGCTTTCGAGAAGTGCTTGCAATCGGGGGATGCCCAGAGCAAGCCAACGTGCCGCCCGCCCGTCACTTCGAGCGGCTTTACATCCCAGATGTTGCTGTCCAGATGCAAGGTTTCGGGGTTGTTGGCCGCATGCAGCGCCAGTGCGGCCGCATTGTGGTTGATCGCCACATCCGGGCTGCGGCCAAGCGCCGCCTCGATGCCGGTGGATGCCCCGCCGCCGCCTGCGAAGCTGTCGATAATCATGGGGCCCATCATGTCAGCACCCATGCCCAGATCGCCGCGCCACCCAGGACGCTGGGCACTATCCACCAGCCGCAGCCCGTGGCGCAGTCGTCCGTGCCGGTGGCGTCGATCAGCGCCTCCCAGCCGGGGATCTGCATCATGTCATTGTCCATCATTTAAACCCCGTAAAAGTGGCATCGTGCACCCGGTACACCGTGATGAATCCATCGGCCTCGCAGCGCGCCTCATCGGCCAGCTTTGCTGCATGCGCTTCCTGTTCCGCGATCCGCGCGCGCATTGCACCGACACCCATGTGCGACCAGTCGGCGGGGATTTCCTGGACCCGGCGCAGGGTGATGATCTCTCCGTCAGCGGTGCGGGTCGGGGTCAGTTGGGATACCCAGCCGCTGGTGGAGTTGAGGCGTTCGCTGTAGTAGGTTATGGGTGCGGCTCCGGGGGGTGAGGGGTTTGATCGGAGGGAGTTTTTGGCGGCAGGCGATACACTCGCCGACCGACGCTGTTGGTGGCGTCAAGGTCGCCACGCTGTGCCATGATTTTCGCTGTGGCCGCGTATGCTGGCCATGGCAAGTGTCGCCATCGACCATCGGAAAGGACACATTTCACGGCGATCTCGCCATAGGCGGCCTCGGGATCATTCATCCCCGCCCTCCTTCAGGCGTTCAGCCGACTCTGCCGCCAGCTGCAGGAATGCCAGCGCATCGGGCGGCACGCGATCCGCGCGGATTTTTGCTTTCACCAGATCTAGGTCCGAGTGCATCAGTAGCTCGCCATGCAGAGCGTTGCGTTCGTGCATTGTCAGATTTCGCCACTTGGCGATCAGGTAGTCACCAAACAGTATGCCGCGCGGGCTCCTGCCTTGGCGGCTGCCGATACTGAGCCCTGCACCGCGCAGCGCGGTTTCGGCGGCGCGGGTTGAGGCGAAGATGATCTTGACTTCTGTCATGCGCCTATCTCCTTCGTGTCATGCGCAGCGCCAGAGCCTGCTGTCCAGTAACGGCCCTTGACAAGTGCATCGGCGGCAAGGTGGCGTTCAACTTCGGCGCGCAAGATTTCGGTGTTTTTCGTCAGCATTGTTTTGTCTCCGTGTGTGGGGTTGTGCCTGCCCGTGTGGAGGTCAGTTGGGATACCCAGCCGCTGGTGGAGTTGAGGCGTTCGCTGTAGTAGGTCATTGGCGTGGCTCCGGGGGGTGGGCGGGCCATAGCGATTCAGCGCGGCGCCGATAAAAGGCCAGCGCTTTCATTGCGTACTCGCCTTCATCGCGCGCCAACTTTTCAAGGTGATGGATGCCGCTATCGACCGAAGCTAATACCTCGTCTCGGGTGGCAGGGCGGCCTTCTGCCCACCATGTCACCTCGATAGGATCGCCAAGGTAAAAGCCCCTTCCCCGCTGATATTCGGAGTTGCTTGTGACCCAGACGCCAGTCACGCCGGGGTTGCGCATGATGCCGACACCATCGACGCCTGCACCCTCGATCTGCTGATCCTCGTTGCGCGCCGCGCGCCGCGCCCTTGGTCGTGACATGAACGGGCAAACCTGAACTGACCACAGGGCTATGTCTTTCCGCGTCGGTGGATCACCGGCGGTTCTGTTAATCGCGCACATGGGACCAATGCAAAACGCCTTGTAGCGCCCTAGCTTCTGGCCGCTTACCCAGCACTTTTCAAAGCGCATCGCTTCCAGCATCCGACTGCGTTCGATATTCACTAAATCCCAAAGGCCAGCCTCGGTCCTCTTCGTGACAAACCACGGCACCGGGAAGCCCCGGTGATCGACGGGACGCAGCGCCATCGCAGCAGGTGTTTCTATTTTCAGGTGTGCTTCACGCAGTAGCTTCATGATTTACTCCTTTGTGATCCATCGCCGCGCGGATCATGTCCTCCGCCTCGTCCCAGTCGGCGACATCCGTGACTTCTTCTCGACTTGCCGCTTCGATCAGCGGCAGGATTTTGCGACATGCGGACTCAAACGCCGTGATCGTGTCCTGAGCGCGGGCCAAAGCGTCTGTGAGCGTGTCAGGCGTCATCGCGCGCACCTCCAAGCCCAGTCGATCACCCGATCTTCGCGGTAGCCGCGATTGGCTCGGATCGGCGCACCACGGGGCGCTGTGTCGCTGCGGTCGTCGTGCGGGATGATGAATTGCGCCTTAGGCAGCGTTACGCGCGCGGGTGGGGCTGCGGCGCTGCTGTATGATGTGGTGGCGGGGATGGTGGCGATCACTCCGAAACCTCCTTTTGCGTCTTGACGCGACGCTCCGCCCTTTCGACGGCGCGCATTGCCTCCGGCACGCTGCCTTTCAAGGTGGCAATCGACAGATCGGTGATGTCGCCCATGAAGCCCGCATACACTTCGGGATCGCGCGCGCGTTTCTGGGCGCGCAGATAGGCTATCGCCAGCTTGCGAGGATCTCCGCCCGTACGTTCGATCACAGTTGCGATCTGGTCCTCGGTTGGGGTGTGCTGTTCGGTCATGCCCGGCTCCCATGAATCGCCCGCACACTGTGAAACACAGGTGCCGGGTTGGGTGGCACCCCCTCGACCAGACGCCCGGTGTAGGCGCTGATCTGGCGCAGGTGAAACAGGCGGCTGTCGCCTGCCTCATCCGCGAGATACTTCGCCCGCATTGCTGCTTCATGCAGGTCTACGACAGCCTGGGTGGTGGATGTCATTGCCATATTCCTTTGCTTTTTCGATTTCATGGGGATCGACCACAGGGCCGCGCGGCTGATCGGCATAGGCCGCGTCAGCGATGTTTTCCGGTACTGCCAGCTGGATGTGCGTTTCGATCAAACCTGTCGGGAGCTTGCGCGAGACCAGCCCCAGCATGACATTCACGGATTTTGGGATCATCTCGTCATGCAGGGCGGTCTTCTGGCGCCCGGGGATTTCAACAAACCAGACCTTTGCAGTCTGATCGACAATTGGGAACTCATACTTGCGGTAGATCATGCCGCCGCCTTGAGCTTCATCAGCTTCATTCTGGCGATCTGAACCGCGTCTTTGCTTTTGATCGCTTCATGTTCAGCCATGATTTCCTCCATGCGCTCAAAAATTGGGAGCAGGTGGTCATTCTGGCTGGCGACAATCGCCGCGATCCTGTGAATCTCTGTCAGGTTATGGGCCACATGCTGCTCCTATTGCTGCTCAGGCGCGCCGGAATGACCCGGCGCGCGAGGGTTTTCCGGTTACTCGACCCAGTAGACGGTTTGGGTGGGCTTAACGTCGTGCTGCACGGCGTCCACGCACCGCTCGAAGGCATCTCGCAAGACTTCTTCCTCGTCGTGCATCTTGATGGTGAACTTCAAAGACCCTTCGTTGATCCGGTAGCGCAGCAGGAACTTGATGTCCTGGGGCTCCATACCCTGATAGATCGGCGCGCGAACGATGATCTTGTCAGGCAGTGTGATCCCGCCGCGCGTCTGGTTATCCTCGACGTAGCTGAACTGCCGGGAACCGTCGGCCAGGCGCGTGCTGCTCTTAAATTCCACCTTCTTGGTGGCCTCGAACTGCATCACCATTTCCATGATTTCCGCCGCCATTGGCTGGATCACGTCAACCGCGCGTTCTTCCAGGAACAGACCAAAGTCGATCTGACCCAGCGGTGTGTTGCACATCGACAGCCACGCCTTGATCTTGTCAGTTTTGCGCGCGGTATAAATGGCCTTGTGCGCGCCATGGCTTGGCAGGACAACCCGCACTCTGGATCTGCATCATGATAGTCGATCACAGCGTACATTTGCGCCTTGTCTGATGACGCTGTGATCAGCATGAGTCCGTGAAGAACCGGTCAGGTATTACGAAAAAGACTTTGCCGAAACAAACCGATGATCGGTTTTGATGTTATTGGGGCGATCCTGAAACCTCCAAAGACTGAAGTTGGTGGCCATCCGGGACAACTGCATACTGCCCATAAGCATTTCTGTCGAAGCCGACACCGCCCATAGAGGCCAGCGCAAGGTTGTGCTCGATCTTTGCCTGAAACTCTGTCTTATCAGCCACGGGTTTTCTCCTTATCCATGAGGCCAAGCTGCTGCATGCTGGGGGCTTCGCGCGTCAGCGCGCCGTCCCGCCCATGAAAAGAAGCTCTGGCCGAAATTGACTGCGGGGCCTTCGCAGTGACTTTTGCGGATGCCGCAAAGCCCATTTCACCGTTTGGCGAAACATCAAGCGAGACAGTGACACTGCCTTTCTTGCCGCTCCGCTGGACGGCGGCGATCACGTCTTTCAACGCCTGATCCGCCGTTTCGATGGCAAGCCCGCCATCAATCCGCCCTATCGCCATCAAAAAATGGCTGTTTCCATCCGACACGTCGTTCTCCTTTGGTCGTGGTTTTTCAGTTTCCAGCTTGGTCGAAAGCGGCATTAATCCGTTCAAGAACTGGGCTCATTTCGGGGTTTGCCTCAAGGTTGGCGATCTGGTCCCGGAAGAGGTCGTAGACCTCATCGGGATGAACCCCGTCATTGATTTCACCAATGATCTGATCGGCCATGCGATTGGCAGCGGTCATTTGGGGCGAAGGTTGATCCAGCGGCAACTGATCGCCGCTGGATGCTTCCTGCTTCTTGGTGCGCGAGGGCCGGGTGTCGTAGGGCTGCGACTTTTCTTGATCGGGCTTCGCCTGTTCGGCGGGTTTTGCCTCGGCCTTCGCAGTTTCCTTCGGCTTTTCAGCCTCTTGACGCCCCGCCTTTTCTTGATCGGGTTTTGACTGGTCCGTCTCCGGGTCGGCGTCGCCATCTTCGGCTTCGCCGTCGATGTAGTCCCCATCGGTTTGAGCAACGCCGCCGCTTGGGTCCATGGCAAAGCCGCGATAATCGGCCCCGACTTCATCAACCGCCATGGCGTCCATGAACTCGACCGAAAGCGGCAGATACTTGGACAGCGCGCGAATAGCGGTTTTCTTCGCCATCTCGTCTTCATGCTTTGCCCACGGGCTGTCTTCGGTCTTGCCCATTTTCACGGCACTCTGCCAACCCTGCGCGCCGTCGCGGATCTTCATCACATGCGCCCAAGGCAAGACCACATAGGCGTGGCCGCCATCCTTGAATTTGGCGATGGCATAGGCGTGCAGCTTCTGGCCTTCCATGTTACCGGGCCGGTGGCGAAGGCGTGCCTCGGTGCCCTCCTCATACTCCCACAGCTCGTCGTCGGAGTAGTGGATGTTGGCCGAAAGGCTTGTGATGTGCCCGGAACGCCGTGCCAAATCGATCAGGCCCTTGTAGCCAACGATCAGCTGAACTTGGGGTATCTTTTGCCAGCGGCCATCCGGGCCTTTGACGTTCTTATCAAAGGGCACAAGATAGGCGTGGCCAAGTATCGTGTTTGGCTCTAGACCTAACGACGAACACTGCATCAGCGCGCCAAGAAAGCTCAAAGGCTCACACTGGCGCAGTTTCGGCGTGGTGCGGATCGCATTGGCGACGACGCGCATCATACGCTCAGGGTTCAGGTGCTTCGCTGCAACCATCGACAGTTGTTGCCGGGCGTTGTCGTTGATCAGCAACTGATCGACATTTTGCAACTGCCGGATTGGCAGGGTCTTGATGCTCGTACCAGCCATTACACACCTTCCGTTTCAATGATGTCGATACCGGCAATGACCGCGGTATCTTGGGTGATTTCGCCCGACCGCACCGCCGCCGTGGCGAGGCGCGTCAGCAACTCTGAAACTGCCGGGTCAGCCTGAAAATAGGCAAAGCAGGCCCGGATGTTGGTGATCTTTGCGGCCTTGATCTTGCGCATACCCATGGCCCGGCCGCCGCCCGTGGCACTCCCGGCGCGCGCCTTGACCGGCTTGGCCGCAACCTTCTCGGCCTTATTGGCCTGTTTCAGCGCAGCCTCGGCTTCCACCTGACCGGCGATGTCGTTGCGTTCCGCCGCCTCACGGGCCAGGCGCTCGGCTTCTTCCCGCGCCGCGCGTGCCTCGGCCTCGGCCTTGGCCTTCTCGCGGGCAAGCCGGTCGCTCTCACGGCGCAGCCAGTCGCCCTGCATGGCCTTCATGGTTTTGCCCAGCTTATCCAGCTTGGCAGTCAGCGGGGTAAAGGCTTCCTGCACCTCCGCGCCCAGATCATCCCAAGGCTTCTTCGCTGCCTTCCGGGCGTCCTCGACGCGCTTGAAAAGCCCCCGGGCGCCGGTGATGAAGTCGGTCAGCCGTTCCGCCTGATCGACGGTCTGCACCGTCTTGATGTCCAGCCATTTGCCAGCGGCATCGCAGAACACTGAGACGTGCGCATTCAGTTCAGCATGGGCCATATCGTCATAGGCTGCCTGCTTGTCGTCGGCCTTAGTGCGCGCCGCCTCAGCCGCCTCTTTCGCGCGCTTCACCTGCTCCAGGGTGGCTTCGCCCGGCAGCGTCGGCATGACAATCGCCTCAGGCGGCTGATTGTGAAGGCGGTCGGGCAATCCAGAAAGGTCGTTCATTGGTTGGTCTCCTTGGGTTTTTGAGGGTGAAGGTTAGGCGGCGCTTTCAGCCACTTTGGGCCGCAGAGCCTTTTCGCGCTCAAACGCCTCATTCAGGGCTTTGGCCACGCTGATCGCGACAGTTTCGGGATCGTCGACATAATCGGTCAGCAACAAGACCGGGAAGCGCAACGAAAAGTTGCGAGACCCGTCTTCGTTTTGGCGTCCGCCGGGCGTCGGGTCGTGGATGATCGCCCAGCGGTGCTGTGCGGCCTTCGGGTGCGCTGTGCGTTCGGCTTCGTAGTGTTGCCGCTTACGTTCAGCAGAAGGAACCTCGCCACCCAGTTCACCGATGGTCGACAAGCAGTCCGTCTTGGCAGCTTCGCACTCCGCGATGTTACGCAAGTTCTCGATGAGATCGTCTTGAAAATTGGTAATGATCCGATCAAGGGCATCGAGCTTCGTGTAGCAATCGCCCAGCTTCTTTGCGGTCTCCTTGGTAATCATTTCTCTTACTCCGGCAGCATGGGGGTTTTGGTCAGATCGACCTTCGCCAAGGTGGCGCGCATCGCAGGGATCATACTGATGCGATGGTTGAGACTGTCGTATTCAGCCTTCGTGATGGGCTTGAGATACGTCCACATCCGGTATGGATCGCGGCGCTGACCATCGACCTCGCAGACATACTGCTCTGGGCCGGTCAACTCGCCGGTTTCAAAGTCGATGTCGCGTTCAAGCCAGACGCGCGCTGATACCCATGGCCCGCCACTGATCAGGCGCGCCTTGTACCAGCCGCACTGAGGGTCACCGTCATGCTGCTCGGGGCAGAGACCGGCGACATAGTCGCGGTGCCACGCATAAGCGACACGGGCAGTGGTGGGCTGGCGCATCAGCATCACGACTGATCCGCCTCAGAGAACCCTTCAATTGGGGTCTCATGATCATCAGTAATCTCAAGCCCATCAACGGCGATAGATGGATCAACCTCTTGCAGCAGCCCAAGCATGATGCGCGTCACTGCGCCTTCATCCTTCGTGTCGACTTTACTGGGGTCGAGCTTTGCGACCAGCCGCGACACCACGCCAGCCAAAGACTCGATCTGCATGACATATCCGCGCCGCTGATACTTGAGTGCGCGCATCAGGCTACCCCCGGCCTCTTCTTCGCGGACGGGGTGGGTGTAGTGGATCCGGCGCGCAGCAAGATCAATATAGAAGCGGGGACCGGTGACCGAAGACCAAGGCGATTTTTTGGTGCCACCGTCACGGAAAATGACAGCTTGGCAAACGCTGAAATCAAAAGAGCTTACCAGCGCTTTGGCATCTGCGAACTCCCAGCGCGTGATGAACTGCACCGTGATACGGCCTATGGATATAACCGTGATTGCGTTCCTGGTGTGATGAAGGCGGCAGAACTGCTTGCCGCCGCGTGACGCCTGCAACTCCTCAGCGATCTTGGTCAGCAATTCCTTGCTCGGCCCGAACAGATCAACATCGGAAGGCTGTTCCCCCGCGACCACGGCGCGAACAAAGCCACCACCGAGGAACAGGGTGCCGTGAAACTTGGAAAGCAATGTGCGGACATCTTTCGGGACGCGACGAACAACATGGCTCAGATCCTGCCGTGAGGGCTGGGTTATCCATCAAGAATTTTCCTTTTGGCGCGCCTGCATCACGGAACGACCATCAACCAGATCGTCGGTTTGCAGCGACATGCGCTTGAGATCATCGGCGCGGGGGTCTTTTGCCATGCGCGCCTCATGCGCCGCGAGATATGCGGCAGCGTTCAGCGCGCGCAATGCGGCATCAAGCGGGGTGCGGGCTGGGGCGCTCATTACCAAGGCACCCCTGCGTTCGGTGTCTGGTAATTACTGATCGTCTGGCCGAGGGCTGCGGCGCTCCATGGCAGGAAAACCAGCCAAAGCGCCAAGGCAGCAATCAAAAACAGAGCGATGAAGCGCAGCCTGACGATGGCGCGCTGAATTGCCTCTGCCTCGCGCTCAGCCTGCTGACGCAGATCGGTGTCGGCGAACGGATTACTGAAATCCTCAGCCTGCCGGGCAACGGCGCTGTGGTCCGCAGCGCTGTCACGCAGCGACAGTGTGCCGAACTCCGCAGAGCCGTCAGGGTCAATGGCCCAGCCAGCGCCGTCAGGCCCAACCGTGTGGCCGAGTGATTGAATGTCTTTCGGGGGGTGGTCTCGCATGTGTGCCTCCATCGGATGATGGTGACACTTTATGTGTCGCATCGAGACAGGTCAACACTTTTTGTATCGCACAATCTCAGAAAAGTTTACGCGCCGTGATTCGCTCAATCAGTTACCTGAACGGATCGTTACTGATTGGTGTTCTCTCAGAGAATGGATCGGTCGCTGCGTTCTCACGGGCCAAAAGCATCTCACCCACGCAATCGTAAAGCTCACCAACGGCTTGGAAGGAACCCCTCAGCGAAATACTGGCAATCTGCGATCCCTGGTAGCGGACCCGCACCCCTGGCATTCGACGGAATTCTTCCAAAAAGCGGTCAGCGCGGCCATTGGCGAAGGAAACAAACATACCCGTTGACGGCAGGCCATCCCACAGAAAACCGTATGCCTCGCCGGTCCAAGGCGTCCGTGAGCCAAACTGGACCGACATATCGTAGGCTTTTCCATGTTCAATCGACTGCCATTCCTCGTTCCCAATATAGAATGTGATTCCTGGGGCGGCCATCTCAACCTGTAACCGAATGAATGTCCCACTCTCGAATAGGCCTATCATGAAGCATGCATCGTCCACGGTTCGGTCGACAAAGATATCCCATCCACCGACGTTCTCTTTCCACACGGCAACGTCGGCATGACTTGCGGAGGAAAGGAAGAGTGAACTCATCGCTGCCATTGCAAAATTCAGTCTTAACATAGGCTTCCCCTTCACGGCTTCCGCTTCACCCACAAAATTGGAGCGAGAAACTCAAACTCCATACGCCTCATTGGAGGCGCATTCCAGCTTTCTAGTGTTACCGTTCCATCAGGTTCAGCTCGCACGATCTTGACGAATTTTCTGCCGTCCATCAGGCCCACAACGCACTCTTGGCCGTCTGCCTGGTCAATAAAGATGTGCCTGTCATAGATAAGAATATCGCCATCCATGTAGCGCGGGAACATGCTATCTCCTCGGACACCAACAGCAACCGCGTCCGGCCCGATCCCGGGAGGCGGCTCAAGTTCGTCAAGCGCGCCGCCATCATCTATCGCGAAGACCTCTGCCCCAGCTCCGACGTAGCCCACGAGCGAAACGGGCTTCTTCAGGTCGTCTCCCTTTCCAAGAAGTAGCCATTCGGGGGATACGCGGAAGGCTCTTCCATATTGGACGGCCTTATCCAGCTTGAAGCCACGCTGACCATTCTCATGTGAACGATATGTGGTTTCACCCCACCCAAAGCGGCGCGCCGCGCTGGCCGCATCGGCGTATCCGGCGCGTTCGCGCGCTTCTCTCAATCTCGTGTGCATGTCCATGGTGAGTTCCTAACACCCAAAATGACACAAAGGGTGTTGACAAGCGGCTCGGCGCAATTCAATTTGTGTCGCATGAACAAAGACAAGCTTATCAGCATCTGGGGCTCCGCAGCCAATCTCGCCCGAGCAATTGGCGAGGGTGAGACGACTGTGCGGAATTGGTTCAACCGAGGGTCGATACCCGCGCGATACGACGCGAAGATTATGTCCGCCTCTCGCGGGGCTGGAACTGAAGTTACCCCGCAGGATCTGTTCGACTTGCGGCAAAGCTTGCTTGCACGTTGTGAGCAGCAAAAAACGCAGCAGCACACTGGGGTGTCGTAATGTCATTTCTTCCCTCGCAAAACGTGTTCCTAAGAGATTGCACGCAACCTCTGGACGTGTCGTCCGGTAGCTTTTCCGACCTTCTCGCCGGAAAATTCTCCAGGCGCTTGTTTGATCCGCACCGCGCCCGCCGAGAGTTCCCCGAAGAATGGGCGGCCTACTGTCGTGAGAATTGGGAAAACAGCACGGAACTGGGCGCAGACTTCGGCGTCAGTGAAAAAGCAGCACGTCTGTGGATGTATGGCACATCATGCCCAAGCGGCTGGGTTGTCGACGTAGCCAGAGATGGGCTTATCCCCGGCAAACCGGCCTTCAAGAAATCGGTGGCGGCATGATCCGCCCACTTAACACCGCGCACTCCTCCCGCGCGGCCAGTCGCCCCGGTGCCTCCTCCTCCCTGCGCCGGGGCGGCGTCATTGCAATCCAAACGCGCGCGGGGTGGGTAGAATGATCGCCCTTTTGATAGCCTCTGCATCCGGCGCCAGCGTCGTGATTACAGACAGCTCAATCGCGTGTGAGCTGATGGCAATGCATCTGCGCTTGTTCGCGGTGGTGCTGTGCATCCCGGCCGGGGTGTTGGCATGATCAGAGCCGCGAATAAATGCCAGACATGCCCCTTTCGCGGAGCAAGCGTCGAGTATCAGATGTCCTGCGCCCACATTTCTGCCGATGACTGGCCATGTCACACGCTGGACCTGCTCGGTGACCTTGGCATTCAATGCCGAGGCCACTGGCAGGCGGTTCACAAGTACGGTGAACTTATCGGCCCTCAGCTAGATGTCGCGGAGGGCGCGGTATGACGCAAAGCGCAAAATCCCTGTTTCGCGCCACCAAGGCAAAGCCGGTCCTGAAAGGGCCCGGCCTTGCGTTGGACTTGCCAAAGCATTCGAGGCCGGTGGAGCAGCGCCGCGAGCATGACTTCTACGCCACCGGCCAGCCGGAAGCCGTGCGTTCCCTGCTGCATGCCGATGGCGATCGCTTGCGCGCGCTGGGGTCAGTCTGGGAACCAGCCTGCGGCGATGGGGCCATGGTGCGTGAGATACGCGCCTTCGGCCTGCCATGCTCTGCATCCGACCTGATCGACCGGGGGTGTCCCGATAGTTGGACGGCTGATTACTTCTCCTGCTATCGCAGCCGGGGCCGGGCGATCATCACCAACCCGCCTTACAACCTGATCAATGCGCGCGATGGCCATGGCCGCTGGCTGCACCACACGCTCAATTTGCATGATTGGCGGTACTGCGCCCTGCTGTTGTCATGGGATTGGCCAGCGGCCCGCGCGAATGGGCTTGGCGCGCTGCTTGACGCCAACCCGTTCAGCTATTGCTACCTGATGCGCTGGAAGCTGGACTTTACGGGCGAAGGCTCACCACCTCAGCGCAATGCGTGGTTCGTGTGGGATCGCGATGACCCGCGCGACACCAAATCCAATCACCCCGATTTTCGCTGGCTCGACCGGCACGACTGGCGACAGCCTGATTTGTTGCAGTGAACCAATCCCGGCGCGGCGGGTGTTCCGCGCAAATAACCCCAAGGAGGCCAACGTGAACCAAGAGACCATGAACGACCTGTCACTCACCGAGAAGCAGAAGGCCGCGCTCGTATCCCTGAAAGACGGCGCCGGACTGATCAGTGCCGTTACCGCGGCAAAGCTCAAGGCCATGGGCCTGGTGAAAGCAAGTGGCCGCCCGAACGCGCGCGGTTCGACGCATGTCGAATTGACCGACACGGGCAAGCAGGCGGCGTGATCTGATTTTTTGCAAAGCCCCCGGTTCGCACCGGGGGTAATTCGAGGGTGTGTGATGCCAGCAAAATTCAACAAAGAAATCTTCGCCAAGCTATGGTGCAACCACAAGGTGCCTACAGCGAAGATCGCCGAAACAATCGGCTTTACTCGTCAAGCGTGCAGCTGGCATGCCAAGCGCATGGGGCTGCCACCGCGCAGCACACTTCGCAAAACCATAGTCGATCCGACATTGGCCAAGGAAATGTACCTGGCCGGTGTCAGCCTGTCAGAAATTGCACGATATTTCGGTTCAGACCACTCGCAAACGGTCGGCAACGCGGTCCGCAGAATGGGGCTGCCGAAAAGAGAGCGTGGCCCCTCTGGCAAGCACAATGGCGGGTGGAAGCCCACCATGCCGATCGACAGTTCATCGAGGAGCGCGCATGGCCAGAAGATGTCTGAATTGGCTATTCGGAGCGGTCGAAGTGAAATTACCCCCGATGCGCATCATCCTGCCATGGCCGCCAAAGCAGGTGTTCCCGAATTTCATTCGGGCAACCATTGGAGCAAGTGCCAGCCGCATATCAAGAGATACCGGGAAATAGCCCAAGTGCTGACCGGGAAGCGATGCTGCGCAATGTCCACCACACACATGAAGGCGAAATGGCAGCTGACAGGGCATTTCTTCGAACCCAACAAGATCCGGCCGACAAAGGATAACATGAAAGGCTCATTGAAGCACGCCAGGACGGCATCGCCGCCGCAATGAAGGTCGATGACAGCAGGTTCAACATGGGTCACCAGTTCCACGGACATACCGCCAGATGGGGGCGTCATCATCATAATCGAGGCCGTGTTTCCGATGAAGAAAGACAAGAGGCCTTGATCGCGGCGATGACGGAGGACGCGAAGGAATCATGACGCGCAGGCGGAAGCTGACCCGTGGCAGCGGCGCGCGGGTGGATGTGGTCGCCCACCCCTGCACGTCTTGAAGGCAAAGGCGGGAGGCGAAAATCTTGAGCCAAGACTACAACCCCAAGAAGGCGCGGACCAAGTATGCCTGCCCGATCTGGGTGGATGCTTTTGTGCGGGATACGATGGATTTGGCAGCCGACGAGTTCGGCGCCTATCACCTGATCCTCTATGCGATGTGGTCCCGCGAAGAACTGAACATGCCCGATGATGACCGCAAGCTGGCACGCTTGGCGCGGTGTTCACAGAAGATGTGGCGCGCGCGAATCCGGCCAGCGCTGGAGCCATTTTTCGATGTCGAAAACGGGTACTGGACCAACGTCAGACTGACCAAAGAAGCGACCAAAACAGAGAAGTTTTTGCGCGACCAAAGTGACCGGAAAAGGGGATCGGAGAACTCAGGGAACGCGCTGCGTTCCCTGAGGGAACGCAGCAAGAGCAGACAGTTCTGACATAAACTCATATAAGTCACTGAAAAATAACGATCAAGATGCAACCACGGAAACTACAGCGGCATTCCGGGGAACAACCTACCCAAGAGACCAAGAGTCCAAGTATAAAAGAACCCCCCTTAGCCCCCCCAGGGGGGCGGGAAAAAGAGATCATAAATTTTCCACGAAAACCCAGAACCCAAGGCCGGGAACAAGAGGCAATGTTGAGGGCCAAGGAAATCCTCAGAAGCAAGGAGGCGAAACGAGATGCAGACGACCAATGATCAAGTCCTCGCATGGCTGGACACATTTTCACCCATCGCGTCGATGAAGGAAAATCCCGAAGCGCTGGCGCGCGAGATGGAAACCATCGCCGGGTGTTCACACGCGAAACATCCGGCCTGGAACCATCGACAAGACATTCCAGCATATCAAAATGACCAACACACCGCGCATCCAACTGCGGCGCAGGTCTACGAGGCATTGCGCGAAGTGAAGCGCGAGAAGACCGGCGAGAAAGTTATCGGCAGCCAAACCGGTGATCGGTTCAAGCTCGACGCCATCAACCGCTCGAAGCTCGAAAACGAAGTGATACCTACGGCAAAGCGATGGTTGGGCCAGTTCCCGGGGCTTCGCAAGCACGCGATATCAGTTCTGCTGTACTGGAACGAGCCGCTCATTGATGACAATGGCAAGGAATATGAACCATCCGGGAAGCTAAAAAAAACTGACCGCAGGAAGATGTACGCATGAGCAGCAAATTGCGTAGCGTCCGGGCCGTGGTCAACTTCGATGGCACGATCACCATGATAACCGGCATCTGGGGTGAGACCATCACAGCAGCCGATCTGCCCGGCCGCATCGAATTTTACGAGAAGCTGGCCGCCCGCTCCCACCCTCGGACCGGGGAGTCGCGCTATTGGGCCTCAACATACGAACCGAAGGTAGCCGCTCTGCGCCGCGCCCAGAAGATCCACGACAAGATGTTTTCAACAGAGAGGGAGGACGCATGAGTGTAGAGCCAATCAAGGGTGCGAGGGGAGAGAAGCTGGCCCGAGCAACCTGCGATGATTGCGGCACAACATACGAGTTCCGCGCAGCTCACGGGCCGTCAACGAAATTCATCAAAACCGGGAGGTGCAGCACGCGTGGCGTTCTGACTCTCGCAAAACTAAGCCAGGTGTCGACCAAACTCGAAAACGCTGGTTGGCAATCCATCCGCAAGAAAAACCTCTGCCCAAATTGCGTCGAAGCGCGCCGATCAAAGGAGATATTGCACATGGACACTGCCCCCGCGAGCACCAACGTGGCCCAGATCGCACCGCGTCAGCCCACGCCGAAACAGAAGCGCGAAATCATCGGCATTCTGGAGGTGTGCTACGATGATGAAGCTAAACGCTACAAAGGCGGTGACACGGACAAAAGCGTTGCAGATATCCTTGGTGAGGGCGTCATGCTTGGATGGGTCTCCTCGATCCGAGAGGAGATGTTTGGCCCGGATGGCGGCAACGCCGAGATGGATGAGGTCGCAACTCAGGTCCGTGATCTCGTGGCATCAGTGAGGGTCCACGAGCAGAAGGTTTTGGATCACGCGGAAAAGGCGCGTGAGCATGCTGACGCCGTCGTCAAGTTCGGTGATCATGCCCGCGTGTTGCTCAAGCGCGTCGAGACAATCAAGAAGTCTGTCGGCCCCAAGGCGGCGGGCGCGTAATGGGTGCGTTCGCGATGCGGTTTGAGGATGCGGCGCGGGTGCGCCCGGCGGGGCAGGTCGAGGTGGGCGTGGTGGCGCTTCTGGAATGGGCGTTCGCGGTGGAGTTTGCGCAGCTGGAGTTTGATGAGATGGCGGCGACCTCGGGGGCAGGGCGCGTCGGGGTCGGCAATGAGTACCTGCTGATGCAGTGCGCGATGGTTGGCTGCACGATCGACGGCGGTGGCCGGTCGCTGCCGCATGACGATGCCGACATCGTGGCGTCCATCGTGGCCGGGCTGCCGGTGATCCATGGCGGGCGCGGCATGGCGGTGACGATTGCCGAACTGGCGCGGGCACGCGCGGTGCCCGACTGGATGCGCGACGCCCGCCCGCGCGTGGTGCCGCGCGAATGGCGGCAGCACAAGCACGGCGTGTTTGCGGCGACGCGGGTCTGCGGGACCGTGCAGGAACACAGCCGCAAGCGCGGGTTGGTGACCCGCGATGTGATGTGCTGCGACGTGCTGATAACGCCGACGGCACATCAGATCGAGGCGGCGCGGGCGCGCTACAGCGCATGGTGGCGGGCGTTGCGGGCGGTTCGTGATCAGCTCGCGCGCGCAAGTCTGGACCGCTGGTTGGTCACTGATGCCATGCCTCCGCGCGCGCCATGGCAAAAAAGATGTTGACTTAAATCTCACTGTATGGACAAAGTGCCAACAGAACAATTGCGTCCGGAGGGTACCCCCCTGCCGGGCGTTTTGCGTTGTGGGGTGCCCATGTCGATGATGATGCGGCTTGATGCCACAGATTTCATCCGCAGGTCAGGTGCCTTTGTCGACCGGCAATTGCCGCAGATCGAGGTGTGGGCGCTGAACTGGACTGCAGACGATGCGCTGGCGGCGGTTCAGGACAAGATGAAAGTCGAGTTTGATCGCCCCACGCGCTGGACGCTGAATGCCTTCCAGGTCTGGCGGGCCACCAAATCGAAACGTGTGGCAATGGTGCAGGAGCGACCCAGCGTTGCGCGGCGGCATTACCTGAAGGTCCAGAACAAGGGCGGCGCGCGGCCCCAGACAGCGTTGGAGCGGCTGATCGATGATCGGGTCATCAGCGACACGATCATCCGGGCTGTGATCCCGACCCAAAATGCGCGCTTGAATTCCTACGGCAACTGGTCGCCGGGGGAACGCAATCAGGTCGTGTCCTCGATTGGTGCGCAGCGTAGTGGCGCTGCCTCGATCGCAGCGGCGTCAAAGACGCGGGGCCGCAAGCGTGGGCGCGCCTCGTACTTTGTACCAAAGCCCGGGCAGTTGTCGCCGGGTATCTGGAAGCGAACTGCAGGTGGACGGCTGTCCATGGTTGCCCTCTTTGATGATGGCGCGCCGGTCTACAAGCCGCGTCTGGATTTTGAAGGAGCGGTAGCCAAGGCATATCGGGAAAAGCTGGAAGGAAATCTGCGCAAGGCCTTCGCCCGTGCAGTCCGGACAGCGCGTTAGCCCCCCGGGGCCCCCCGTTTGGGTCCTTCCCGACGCCTCCCAGCGCGGGTAATTCGCACCGCGGTAGTTTGTCGGGGGTTAACAATCAGCAAAGCCTTAACACGCGCTTGTTAAGTGGAAAGGGCCATGGGCAACTTAACCGCATCCGACATCGCCAACCACTTTGACGTGTCGCGCGCCCGGGTCAGTCAGTGGGTGAGCGAGGGGAAACTTGATGGGTGCTATCAAGGCGAGGGTCGATCCCGCCGCTTTGATGCTGCGGCAGTCGCGACAGCACTTGGCAAGACGCTGGACCCCGGCCAGCTGATGGGCAACGGCGCGCAGACCAGGCGCCAGATCCGGTCGCAGGGTTCTGACGCGCCGACGCCCGCCCCGAAGAAAGATGCGCTGCTCGCTGCATCCGACCCTGACCGCTATGAACTGGCCCGGATCCAGAACGCCGAAGAAGACGCGCGGCGCAAGCGGCGCGACAACCAGCGTGATGAGGGGCGCTGGGTCCTGGCTGAAGAAGTGCAGCGCCAAAGTGCCAAGGCACTGGCGCAAGAGATTGCGCAGTTCGAAACCGTGCTTCGCGATGGTGCCCGGGCGGTGGCTGACCGCTTTGGCGTCGATTACCGCGAGGCTCGCGCGCTGCTGATGGATCTGTGGCGCACCCATCGTGTCATCCGCACCGATCGCCTGACAGAGCAGGTGGCATCGGTCGACATGAGCGCTGCGGAAATGGAGGATGACGCATAGATGGGTTTCCTGTCATCGGCGGAGGCATGTGTGCTGCGGGGTCTTGCCGCTGCCATGATGCCACCGCCACCGCCTGACATCACCCGCTGGTGCCAGGACAATATCGTATTTGATGAGCGCAGCCCCTTTCCGGGTCCGTTCAACATCAATCGCTTCCCGTTCTTGCGGGAAATCCACGAGGTGCTGAACCCTGAACATCCCTGCCGCGAGGTGACGCTGCGCGGATCGGCGCAGTTTGGCAAAACGGTATCGGTTCTGATCCCGACACTGGCGGCGTGGCACGAATACGGTCCGCTCGACAGTCTGGTCGTGCATCCGACATCATCGTCCGCGACCGAGTGGGTGCGCACGAAATGGATGCCTTTCCGCCGGTCCGCGCCGTCCCTGCGCGACGTGTTCGGCGATGGTCGGGGCGAACAGACGGACACGCTGCACAATCAGGAAACCTTGCGGCGCGACGGCACCCTGAAGGTCACCAGCGCCGGATCGCCGGATGATCTGGCGGGCACCACCCGCCGCCTGGTGTTGATGGATGATGTGGCAAAATTCGAGATGACGCCCAAGGGCGATCCGGAACAGATGGCGATCAGCCGGGCATCGGGGTTTGATGAGGCGAAGATCGTGCGCATGTCGACGCCGCAGGTGGCGGGGACCTGTCGCATCACCCGGGCGTTCAAACGCTCGGACCAGCGGCACTATCATGTGCCATGTCCGTTCTGCGGGCACTTTGCACCGTTTCTGTGGGAGAACTTTCGCCGCAACATTGACCCGGACCGGCTGCATGCTGCGGGCTTTACCTGTGATGAATGCGGGTCGGTGATCGACCATTCGCACAAGGCGCGCATGGTGTCTGCCGGGCGTTGGGTTGCCCATAATCCACAGGGCGACCACCCGGGCTTCCATCTGTGGCGCGCCTATGTGCCCCAGCGTGACTGGGCATCTATCGCCGTGGAATACGCGCAGGCCACTGGTCTGACCAACACAACGTCGGGGGTCGAGGATCTGCCCGCCGTGCAGATTGCGTCTGAATCGCAAACCGAACAGACCTTCTGGAACGACGTACTGGGCCTGCCGTTTGAACAGGCCACCAAGGGACCCGATTGGGAGAAGCTGCGCGACCGGGTGGAGAGTTGCGAAGACGGGACGTTCTTGCCGATGGGCCGCGTGCCCGCCTGTGGCGTGATTTTGGCGGCTGGTGTCGACTGCCAGCTGGATCGGCTCGAGGTAACGATCGCGGCTTTTGGGCGCCAGCATCGACGGTGGGTGATCGAGCATCGCATTATTCCCTATCACATCGGGGATGAAGAGGGCCGCCATGCCCTCGATGCGCTGCTCAAGTCCAGCTGGCGCACCACGCTGGGCCAGCCCCTGACGCTGGATATTCTGGCGATTGATGAGGGCGCCTACACCGACGCGGTTCTGGACTGGGCGAAGCGCCATCCGTGGGCGCGCGTCATCACGGTGAAAGGGTCGAGCAGTGCCAACGGCCCGACCATCCGCCCGCAAACCGACCGGAAGGTCAGCGGGCGGGTGGTCAGGAACCAGCGCCGCCGCTGGTTGCTCAATGTCAGTCAGATGAAGGCTGATTTCTACGGGTGGCTGGAAAAGGTTGATCCCGCCGCGCGTGGCTTCGTGTCGATCGCGCGCGGCATCGGGGATGAGTATTTCCGCCAGATCACCGCCGAGGTGCGTGTGCTCAAGCGCGGCAGTTCGGGCGTGATGGTGTCGCGCTGGGAACTGGTCGAGCCGACGCGTCGCAATGAGGCGCTGGACACGATGATCTCGCAGAGCTGGCGCGCAAGCGGATGGACCTCGATGACTGATGAACAATGGGGGGTCCTTGAGGCTGAGCGCAGCATTGTGCCCAGCGATGGGCAGCCCGATCTCTTCGACGCTGCGGTGCCGGTCGTTCCCCTGTCGACGCAGGCAACCGCGACGGTACCTCGCGCGGATCCCGCTGGCGCACCGGCAGCGAAGCCTGAACCTGCCATGCCGTGGATCCCCACGCGCAAGAACTGGATTTGACCTGATGCCCATTTGGACAATCGAGCAATATCAGAACCTCTGCGGCATGCTGGCTAAGGGATCACCAAAGCGCAGATCAATGGGAGAGTGTCGAGTTTCGCAGCCTCGATTGAAATGGTGCGCATCAAGGCGATGATGGAACGCGCCCTGGCCTCGCCCCGGCATTGGCCCCAGCTACCCAAGCTATCAGAAAGGCTGACCGATGAACGCGATCGAACGCGCCATCGCGACTGTCGCCCCGTCCTGGGCGGCAAGGCGCGCCCGTGCCCGCCTGGCGGTCGCGCAATATGATGCTGTGAAGCTGGGGCACCGCGCCGGGTCGCTGCGCGCCAGTCGGGGTGACGCCGATGCCTCCAGCGGCGCGCGCACCAAGTTGGCGTTCTTTGCGCGCGACATGGTGCGCAACACGCCGTTTGCGACCAGTGCCCAAGCGGTGATCGCGGGCGCCGTCACCGGGGACGGCATCATCCCGAAGGTTCTGGTCGACAAGCGGATCAACGATACTGTCGCCGGGCGTATCAAGAAGCGCGGGTTGATGTGGATCGAGCGCCATTTCGACACCACGGCCATCGATAGGCGCGGACAGTTGAACCTCTACGGCCTGCAGCGGCTGGTCATCAACACGGTGGTCGACGCAGGCGAATGCCTCGTGCGCTTGCACCGAGACAGCCTTGTAGAGGGGTGCCTGCCGTTCCAGGTCGAGGTGCTGGAACCCGACTATCTCGATGCCACCCGCTGGGGCACAACTGCCGATGGCAGCGAAATCCGCCAGGGCGTGGAATATGATGCTGAAGGCCAGCGCGTGGCCTATTGGATATTCCCCCAGCATCCCGGCTCGGATTCCGTGATGCACCCGGCATCGGGCGTGTCGATGCGCGTGCCCGCAGCGGAGATGTTGCACATCTACCGGCTGGATCGTCCGGGACAGAGCCGTGGGGTCAGTTGGTTCGCGCCTGTCATGTTGCGGCTGCAGGATCTGGCGGACCATGAGGATGCCCAGTTACTGCGCCAGAAGATCGCGGCCTGCTTCGCGGCATTCAGAACAGGCGGCAGCGGAGAGGCAAAGACACCGGACACGATCATGCCGGGCGCGATCTACGACCTGGGTGACAGTGAACAGATCAGCTTTGCCGCGCCCCAGGGGTTGAGGCTTATGACGAATTCACCCGGTCGGTCCTGCGGTCTGTGGCTGCCGGTCTGGGCATTACCTACGAGGACCTGACCGGCGACATGGCGCAGGTGAACTTCTCGTCGGCCCGGATGGGGCGGCTGAAGATGGATCAGAACGTCAGCACCTGGCAGCACCTGATGATGATCCCGCAAATGATGGCGCCGCTGGCTGGCCTGTTCATGGACGCATGGCAAGAGGTCGATGAAGAGCGTCTGGGCTTAGACATCTGGGCCGAGATCAAACTGGACTGGGTGCCGCCGCGCAGGGTGATCGTGGACCCGGCCCGTGAATTCGACGCGATCATAACCGCAGTGCAGGGCGGTCTGATGTCGCGCCAGCAGCAGTGCGCAGCTTCGGGGTCGATGTCGAGCGTCTGAACGAAGAGCTGATCGAGGACGCCCGCTTTTGCGATGCGAACAGCCTGATCCTGCGCACGGATGCGCGCAACGGTGTGCCGGGGGCCGCCCCGCCGGTCTTGAAAGACAAGGAAATCAAGGATGAATGAACTTCTGCTTTACGGCTCGGTTGGGCAATCGTTCTGGGATGAAGAGCACTTTACCCCAGCTCAGGTGCGCGCGGACCTCAAGACGTTTACCGGTCCGGTGACAATACGCATCAACTCGGGCGGTGGCATCGCCACCGATGGGAGGCGATCTACACCGCGCTCAAGGACTACCCGGACGCGATACATGTCGTCATTGACGGGATCGCGGCCTCGGCTGCCAGCCTGATCGCGATGGCAGGCGACACGATCACCATGCCGATCGGCTCGATCATGATGATCCACGATCCGGCAAACTGGTTTGTCGAGGGGCGCGGGACCGAGGCGGACCACCTGCGCTCGGCGGCAAACCTGCGCACCCTGTCCAATGCCTACGCCAAGATCTACGCCGCGCGCGCCGACATTCCCGTGGAAGAGGCGCGCGAAATCATGCGCGCCGAGACGTATCTCGATGGCGCCGAGGCGCTGGCAGCAGGTTTTGCCACCAGCACATGATGAGATCGAGGCGACCGCGTTCGCGGCGTTCGATTACGGTATCTACGACCATGCCCCCCAAGGGCTGATGGCGGTGGCCGGGGCGCGGCCCCGCGCTGCGCCGCGCGCGAAGGTGTTGGCCATGTTGGCCGGCACACCCCCAACCACAACCACCAAGCCGAAAGGGAAACCCATGGCAAAGACTGCAGCAAAGACCGCGCCCAAAGCGCCCGCCAAAACCACTGCCAGCACCAAAGAGGATCAGATCGAGGCCGAGGAAGAGATGACCTGATGGTCGAGGATGATCCTGAAGCCGTCGATCAGGAGGATGACCCGACCACAGACACCACGGCAGATGCGGAGATCGATGAGCCTGACGCCGAGGAAGACGAAGTCGAAGATGATGAGGTCGAGGATGAACCCGCAGTTGCCCGTGCGGCGGCCGTCGGGGTGCTGGCCTATTGCGAGCGCAACAACCTGCCGATGGCGTCGGCCCGCAGCTATATCTCGCGCGGTCTGACCGTGGCGCAAATCAATGCCGAACGCGGCGGAAAGGACAAGAAAGTGCGCATCAACCCCCATGGCCCCTCGGCCCGCATCACGCGCGATGAGGTCGAAACCCGCCGCACCGGCATCGAGGGCGCGATCGTCGCCCGCCTGTCGCGTGATCGCATGGTGAACGGCCCCGCCCGCGATTACATGGCGCTGAGCCTGCCCGAAATGGCGGCAATGTCGGCGGGCCAGCGTGGGCGTGTGCAGCGTGGCGCGGTGAACTGCGCGCCATTGAGATGGCGTTCGGGTCGCACTCGGTCAGCGACTTCCCGGCGATCTTTGAAAACGCGCTGAACAAGCGGCTGTCGCAAGCCTATCAATCTGCCCAGCCGACCTACCGCGCGATCGCCGAGCGCATCGACATGAGCGACTTCCGCCCCACGCCGATTGCGGCGATTGGTGACTGGCCCACCCTGATGCCCATCGGCGAAGGTGGTGAAATCAAGTCCGGCACGGTCGGTGACAAGTCGGAAATCGTGGCGTTGGCCGCCTATGGGCGCAAGTTCCATATCAGTCGCCAGATGATGGTGAACGATGATCTGGGCGCGATCGACCGCTTGCTGTCCACGCGTGGTCGGGCCGTGGCGGCGTTCGAGGATCAGCTGTTCTATGCGATGCTTCTTGCCGGGGCGGGCAGCGATGGCCCGACCCTGCGGGAAACCGGGCGCCAGGTGTTCAATGCCAGCGACAAGACCAAGGCGGCGAGCGCAGCTGCGATCACTCCGGCTGCGGTTGCCAAGGGGTTCGAGGCGATGATGCAGCGCAAGGGCGTGGGCAAGGATGATCCGTTCCTTGCGATCACACCTTCGATCCTGCTGGTGGGCCCGCAGCAGCTGTTCGCAGCGCAACAGTTGGTTGCCCCCATCCAGGCGGCGCAGGCTGACAATGTGAACCCCTATGTCAGCGCGCTGCAGGTCGTCGCTTCGCCCTATATCACCGGCAACGGGTGGTACCTGCTGGCTGATCCCGGCAGCGCGCCGGTGTTCATGTATGGCTACCTGCAGGGCGAGGAAGGCCCGCGCATGCGCATGGATGAACCTTTCGGCCAGCAGGGCCTTGGCTATTCGGTTGAACTCGATTTCGCCAGCGGCGCGACCGACTATCGCGGCGGCTACAAGAACGCGGGCGGGTAACCCCACCAGCCTGACACGATGACCACCAGGACGGGCGGCCCAAGGGCTGCCCGTTTGTCATTTCAGCGCCCTGAACGGGCAGATACAGAGGAAAGCCATGAAGAACTTTATGCAAATCGGCGAGGTTGTGTCGCTTGCGGCACCGCGCGATGTCACATCCGGGGAGGGCATGCTGGTCGGCAAGGTGTTCGGCATTGCCGTGCATGATGCGGCCAGCGGTGCCCCGGTTGAGGTGCAGCGGCGCGGCGTCTACACCCATGCCAAGACCAGCGCGCAGGCGTGGGCCGTGGGCGCGGCCGTCTACTGGGACAACACGAACTTCGTGTTCACCACCACCAGCTCGGGCAACACCCTTGTCGGCGCGGCTCTCGCCGCCGCCGTCAACCCCAGCGCAACCGGCACCGTGCTGTTGGACGGCACGGTACGCTGATGGGTTTGTTTGACGGCATGGCCGGGCTTGTCGCGGATGTGTTCGGCGATGCCGTCAGCTACACCCCCGGCGCGGGCGCGACGCGGATCGTCCAGTCGATCGGGCGTCGCACCCCGGTGCAGGCGATCGGCCCGGACGGGGTCGAGACCCTGCTCACCAGTCCGACGTGGCGGGTGCGCCAGGACCTCGTCCCCGAGATCGCCCGCGGGGATCGTGTGGCATTCGGGGGCCATTTGTACCGGGTCCTCAACGCGCATCCCCAAGGATCACCTGCCGTCGATGCCCATCTTGTCTGTGAACTGGATGAGGTCGAGGCATGAGCGGCGAACGCAAGGCTCTGCGTGCAGATCTGCGCGCGGCCATTGATGGAATCAAGTCACTTTACGGGCCGCTGGCCACAGCGCCGGTCATCAGCGCATGGGCGCAATCGCTTGATCCCAAAGCCCTGCCGGTGATCGGCGTTGCGACCCCTTCGGAGGAATGCAGCGCTGCCACTCAAGACACCACGGCCCTCGATCTGACCGCAGTGGTGGTCATCAAGCGTGTCGAGCGCACAGGTGATGATGGCACCGCTCTTGAAGATGCACTCGACGATGATGCCGAAGCGCTGATCGGCCCGATCGAAGCTGCCATGCAGTCAGCCCGACGCGATTTCGAATTGCGATCATCCGCTATTGATATTTCCGGCGCGGGTTCGCCTCGCGTCGGCACCCTGACCCTGACTTTCGCCGCGTCCGATCATCGCGCGCGCACCATCCCATAGGAGGATTACCCATGCCTGCCCCCGCTTTCTCGATTTCGCCACTGCTGGCCCACGGGTCAACGATCCGCGTTGGTCGCGGCGAAACCCCCACATGGACCCGGGCACCGGCCTGCAGGATGTCGAATTCCCCGATCAGATGCCCGCTGATCTGGACATCACAAACCAATCGTCGCCCGGTGCGACAGAAGAGAACATGCCGGGCCTTTTGCCCGCTGTCGATTTCTCGGTCGATATGATGTACGACGTCGGCTCGGAATGGGACACCGCTCTTGAGAGCCTGAACGCCCGTGATGCCAGTACCGGTGCCAAGGAGCTGCACCTGCTGGAAATCTGTGTGGGCACCGGGACCGGCAAGAAGACCAGGACATTCCTTGCCTATCTGAAGGACTACAAGCCGCGCGGCCCGATCAAGGGCAACGTCGCCATGCGGGCGACCTGGCGGCTCATGTCGACGGTGGCAGAATAATGGGGGCCCGAACCGCGAAACCGTCGTCGTGACCCTCTCGGATGGCAGCGCGCTGCACCTGCGCTTTGACATCAACGCGGTTTGCGACTTCGAGGAGGTGATGACCGCTGGGGGCTTTGATGCGACCCGCGAGTTGCACCGAATGGAGACCAGCGTGCGCCCCACCGTCTCGGCTGTGCGGGCAATGGTCTATGCCAGCGCCCGTGAGAAACGCCCCGACCTGACGCTGCGCCATGTGGGTGACCTTCTGCGCACTGATGGCGAGGCTTTGGTCAAGGCTGCGCGCGAAGCCATGCAGCGCGCGGCCCCCGATCCTGCGCCGGAAGGCGAGGCGGCGGAAAAGCAGACGCCCCCGAATCCCTGATGCAATGGGCCGAAGCGCTGCACGTTCAATGGTGCGCGGCGGGTTGTGATCCCGCCGCGTTCTGGTCGCATACCATTCGGGGCGTGTTCCGGGTGCTTCGGGGCGCTGGATTGGCGCGTCGGCGCGCCTACACCGACACGCTGCTCGCTGCGTGGAACGGTGCACGCGCCTCGGCCACCGAACTGCGCGATCTGGTGGATGAGGTCAGTCAAGCCGATGGCCCGCGCAAACAACTGCCGCCGCAGGCGCTGGCAGCGGCGCTGTCCAGCATGGCCAACAAGCTGGGTGCAATTTCAATGGCAGAGTATCGGGCAAGGGTTTGGGGGCGAAAATGACAGGATTTGTGGGGCGTTTGCGGGCGCAACTGGGGCTGGACACGACCAGTTTTGACCAGGGCGTGAAAGGGGCGGCAACCCGGGCGCGTACCGGATTTGCGGGGGCTTTCTCTTCGGTCGGGCGGTTGATCACGCCGGTCACGGTTGGCTTTGCCGCCGCCGGAGCAGCGGCTTATGCCGTGGTGGGCCCCGCGATGCGCGCGGCCAGCGCCATTGATGAGGCCGCAAAAGCATCGCGCCGCGTCGATGGATCGCTGGCGGGCTGGGAGGCGGTCAAGCTGGCCGCGTCTGAAGCCGGGGTCGAGGTCACGCAGTTGGCAGACCAGCTGCAAAACCTCAACACGCGGCTGGCCATGCCGACCGAGGGCTCAACATCGGCATTGGCGCGGCTGGGGCTCGATGCTGCGGAATTGCGCGACATGGATGTCGATGGCCGGGTCGCGGCCATTTCGGACGCGGTGGCGGATCTGGGCTATGATGCGGGGCAGGCCAGCGCGCTTTTGCGCGATCTGGGGATCGAAGACCGGCGCATGGTCAACCTCATCACTGCCGGTGGTGCCGGTATTCGCGCTGCGGCTGCGGATATCGAGGATTATGGCCTGGCGGTTTCTGACGTTGATGCCAGCGCGATCGAGGCCGCAAATGACCAGATCGGGCGGCTTTCGATGATATCGGGCGCGCTTGGCCAGCAGCTTGCCGTTGCACTGTTGCCTGCGCTTGGTGAATTGGCCCAGACCATGACCGACAGCCTTCGACAGGGCGGCCTGCTGCGTAGCATTGTCGACGGGCTGGGCGCGGGGTTTGCCGCTTTGGTCGGCGCAGTGCGCGATGTCGCGACGGTCGGCGGTGGGTTCATAAGCTGGATTGTTGATCTTACCGAAGGCGCATTCGAGGGCATGGGCGCCATTGGGGATCTGGGCGCAAGATCTTCGACTTCTTTTCGGTCTTTGCGGTGTTTCGCCGTATCAGCTGGTTTGCCGATCTGATCCGGGGCGCGGGGGCTTTGGCAATGCGCTTTCGCTGCTTTGGGACGTGGCCAAGGGCGTCTGGGCAGGCATCGCCAGCGCCGGAACCATTGTGCCGGGTGCCAAGCGGTTTGGCTGGATATTCAGGCCACGTTTTATTCCATGGTTCAGAATATTTCATCGGCCTGGGCACGGCTGCTGACAGTCCTCGGTCAGAACGCGTTAAGTCTTGGCCTTGAAGACACTGCAAAATCCATCGGGGATGCTGCTGAAAGGGCATGGGAAACCTTTGATGGCTTTACGGAATCGGCTGCGGCTGCATCCAGCCGAGCGGACGAATTGCGGGCCAGTGCCGCGCGCATGGTGGCAGAGGGTTTCACCCCGGCGCGCGAGGCAATGGCCGCTCTGACCGATGCGGTTGCGCGCGGTGATCAGGCACAGGGCGCCGCTGCGGTGACTGCCGATGAGCTCAATACGCAGCTGGCCGAGATGGAGCAGTCTGGCGGGGGTGCGGCAGGAGGGTTGGCGCAGGTAAAGGATGCCGCCGATGGCGTGGCCGCAAGCCTCGAGAAGGGCGTGGACGCGGCGGCCAGCCTGATTGGCTCGATCGTCAAGGGGGACTGGCGGTCGGGGCTGTCGCAGATGCTGGCCCAGATCGCACAAGCCCAGCTCAAGATGAGCCTGATGCAGGTGGCGGAGCAGTCATCGGGGGGTGGGTTTTTCGTGGTGGGCAAGTTGTTCGCGCCGGGCAATGCGCGCGGTACCAACTCGTGGCGCGGTGGCTTGACTGCGGTGGGAGAGGAAGGGATCGAACTGGTCGACCTCCCGGCGACGTCGCGGGTCTATTCGGCGAATGATACCGCGAAAATGCTGTCAGGCGGGGGTGCGCCACGCGGCGGGACCGCCGAGGTGGTGGTGCGCGTTGATGACAACGGCCAACTGCAAGCGGCGATCGAGCGGACCAGCGGCCAGGTCGTCGCCCGTGCCCGGTCCGGCATCGTCCGGGATTCGGTCGCGGCCACCTACAGCGCCAACCGCGAGGTGCCTTTCCGATGACTGTCATCTATCCGTTCCCGCCGTTGTTTGCTGTGTCGAGTGAATGGACCGAGGTGGCGCTGTCCGTCGCAGCCGTTCGGCTTTCTCGGGGCAGCGGTTTGTGTCGAGCGCGGGGCCTGCCCGGCGTGTGGCGCATGTGAGTATTTCTGCCCTGTCCGGTGCGCGCGATGGCGCGGGATATTCAGAGAGCCTGAAACGCTTGCTGGACGGGGGTATCAACCTGGTGCGCCTGACCAGCCCTGCGGTGAACTGGCACCTCGATGCTGTCGCGGCGAAAATGCCCGGGGGGTTGGTGTCGCATCCATCCGGGTTTCGCGCAGGCGACCTGACGGCCATCTGGCGCGACAACGTTGCCGTGGCGGGCGGCCTCGTGGTCGGCCCCATGTTGATCGGCGTGCCTGCTGACCATCGTGGTTTCCCGGCTATTGCGCTGGAGGGTCTGACGCCGAGGGCGCTGGTCTGTCGCGCACATGACGTGGTGCGATCTACCCGCTCGATCTGGCGTCAGCGACCGCGCGCGCTGTGCGCACCGTCTATGCCGAAGCGGACGGCGCGCGGATCAGCCTGCACTCTGCCCTGCCAAAGGGTGTGATCAGTGTGACCGATCAGGAATCGGCGGTGTTCGAGGTGCTGGAAATGCCCCGTGCCGTCCAGCCGACCGGGCAAAACTGGTTTTATGATTGGTCGTTTCGCGAGGTTCTGGCCGATGAAATCCATCCTGACACGGTCGAGGTCTACCCATGGCACTGACGCGCGATCCACCGGCAACGGTTGCCGCAATTGCGGCCGGGGGTTTCCATCCCATCACGCTGGTATTCGTCGACTGGCCCGATGATCCCGTGCGTGTGCATTCTGGCACCGGCACCCTGAATTGGGGCGGGCACGAGTGGATGGGCGTGGGGTATGATGCGCTGAATGCTGCGCTGTCTCTGCCGTCCGAGGCGCAGGGTCTGACCATGGCCGAAGGTGGCGCGCAGATCGGCGGTAGCCCCGACCTGATTGATCAATATCTGATCGACGCCGAGGATGCCCGCAATGCCGAAGTGCAGGTATGGTTCGGGGTGACTACGGCGCGCGCAGGACGGGTGCTGATCGGCGATCCGTTCAGCGTGTTTTACGGCTCGGTGGGCGCTGTCAGCGATACCGAGCAATGGGCCGGTGATATTGTCGAGCGTCTGATTGATCTGCAACTGACCTACGGGCCGTCGCAGCGCGCGCGCGGGTCCGCCTATCACACCTATGAGGACCAGTTGCGCACCGACCCTGCGGATACGGCGGGTCGCTGGGTCAAACAGGCGCGGGCGGACCTCGCCGAGGGGATCCCGAAATGGTGACGCACGATCAGGTCATGGATGCAGTGCTGACCCATATGCGCGGGCCTTTTGTCTGGGGCGCTTCCGATTGCTGCACCAGCGCCAGCGATGTGTTCCAGGCGCTGCATGGGGTCGACCCGATGGCCCCCTTGCGCGGCCAGTACACGACGGAGGCGGGCGCATGGGCGCTGGTGCGGCTTTGGGGCGGCTGGCGGCGCATGACAACCCGGCTGGCCGCGCAGGCGGGCTGTCATGCGGGCGTGGGCGCGGCGGGTGAAGTCGGCCTCCTGCGCTTGCCCGATCGGTTCGTTCTGGGCATCGGGCTGGGGCACGAGCAATGGGCGGGCCGGATAGATGGCGGCTTTGCCTCTACCGATCGTGTCGTTCTTTGTTTTGGGTCGGTGCAACATGCCTGAGATGATTATCGGCAAACTGGTGGCTGCTGGTCTCAGCCAGGCATTGGCGGGCGCCATCGTCAACATTGGCGGGTCGCTGCTGCTGTCGGTGGCCAGTCAGGCGCTGGGTGGACGCTCGCAGGGTGCGGATCTGTCGCGTGAACTGTCGATCCCCACCAGCCTGCCGCCTACCGATTTGCCTATGGCAAACGCGCGCGCATCCGTGGCTCATGGGCACCGGGATGGGTCGTCAAGGATAGCGTTCTCTATGGATGCATCCTGCTCAATTCGCGGCCTTGCGCGGGGACGAACGCGCGCTTGCTGATCGACGCGCGCTCGGTAGGGTTGGTGGGGAACATGCTGGATTTCGGCCAGGTGCGGTCTGGCACCGTGACGATTGTGGAGGGCGCGACGTTCGCCACTGTGACGCATTCCTTGCCGGGCGCTCCCGTCGCCGCTGACTGTGCCGCGTGGAATAGCACGATCAAGGGCGTGATCGGCCAGATCACGGCCACGACATTCGGGGTCACGATCCCCAGCGCGGCGCCCGCAGGTGGCGTCACCCTGAACTGGCGGGCCTTGCTGACCAGTCCGGGCGCGGCAGCGGTAAACACTCCGTTTTCGGGCTATTTCAATTGCTGGTTGGGCCGTGGTGATCAGGGCCATCCGCCTGCGCGTATTCTTGCAGAAATGGGCGATCTGACCGGGCGGATACTGCAAAGTTCTGGACCAGTGACAAATGGACAGGGCGCAGCGTGTTATGGGTGCGGGTCGTCGCTGGCCCGGATGCCAGTCGCCTGGAGCGTTGGCCATCGGCCCCGCCCGCCATCGAGGTCGAGGCTGATTGGACCCCGTGTGGGATCCGCGTGACGACAATCAGGATCCTGATGATCCGGCGACCTGGGAGGTTTCAGACAATCAGGCGCTGTGCTTGTTGGACGCCCTGCGCTTCAAACAGCGCGCTACCCTCTGGCGCAACTGCGCGTCTCGGATTTCACTGACGCTGCTGACATCGCCGATCAAGATGTGGCGCTGGCTGCGGGCGGCACGGAACCTCGGTACCGCGTCGGCGGTATCGTGACGTTCATTGGCACGGGTGAGTTGGTGAACCAGATCACGCCCCTTGTCGATGCAGGGGCGGGTGCGCTGATGCGCGTGGGCGGACGGTTGGGCTATGCTCCCGGCGCCTATGCAGCGCCGGTGTTGTCGCTCTCGGACTATTTGCGTGATGGTCCGGTCAAGTTCCGTGCGACCCAGCCGACCCGCGACATCCCTGCCGCCGTCAAGGCGGTGTTCCCTGATGCGTTGGCGCAATGGGAATCGTCCGAGTTGACGCCTGCGCCGGTGCGGGACAATTGGGATGGGTCCGAGGATGATGTGCGCGCCTTGCCGCTCGACCTCGTGTTCTCGGCCAGCCAGGCGGCGCGTATCCAGCAGATCACCGCGCGTGGTCTGGCGCTGCAGCGAGAGTTCACCGCGACATTCCCGCCGTCGGCTTTGCCTGCGGTGGCAGGATCCGTGGCCGCGCTGGCCTTGCCGCGTGCAGGTGATGCGCGCAATGGCACATACCGGGTCACCCAGACCGCACCTGCCGAGTGGATGGGGCAGGGGGACGGGGTGGCTTTGGCTTTGCCCATGACGCTGCGCGAGACCTCGGCGCATGTCTGCCTGGGATGCGGCAACAGATGAGCCTGATCGATATGTCCGCTATGTGGCTCCGCCCGACCCGGCTATCCCGACCGTAGCGTTCACCGCCACGCTGTCTGGCGGCATCATCAATCTGGCCTTCCCCGTGCCGATTTCCGGCACCACCCCGGAAACATCAAACGGGTTTTTCGATTATATCGTCAATCCGCTGGCCAAAGCGATTTATTGGGAGTTCAGGCAGGCAGACGGGCCATGGCAGCCCGCGCGAGAAATAGCATTGCCCGCGAGCTTTTCGGGCGGGGAAGGGGGGCCATACCCCGCCGACAGGACCGACAGCCTGTCCCCACTGGTCAGCGGAACGACCTACCAGTTTCGAGCCCGCTGCCAGAACGCCGATGCCTATGGTGTTTGGCTGACGTCGGCGCCCATCACCACACCCTAATCAACCCGCAGGAGGCGCTTATGCCGCGATACACCACGATCCACTGCCCCGCAGGGCAGTGGACCCAGATCACTGATGCCGATGTGACGGCACTCACATTCCAATTGCAGGGCCTGTCCTACGACAGCGCGTTCGTCAAATGCACGGCAGATGGCACGGCTCCGACGGATGAATTGGGCGCTGACCTTTACCGCGCCGATCAGGGCGAGCGCGCGATACCACTGGCTGATCTGGGTCTGGGGGTGGCCGCGCCGCGCCGGGTCTGGGTCAAGCCGCACGTCAATGCGCAACGCGTCAAGGTGGGCCATGCGTAACATTCTTTCCGGCCTTCGGGGCCTCGCCAGCCCCATCGCGCGGCAAGGCAATGGCATCGCCGCGCGATTGCTGGCGGTGCTGCGTGCCGTCGCCCCGGGGTCATCGTGGTTCACGGCGCTGCAATGGGATGATCGCATCCCCACGCTAAGCCCAGCTTGGGCAGAGGCGGTTGCCCAGGCTTCCGACGGTTCTGCCGGATCTATGCCCCAGACCTGGGCGTCAGGTGGACTATTCGCAAAATGGGATGATGAGGTGGCACTATGACGAAGATCACGGCAGACTTTACCGGGCTGGAAAATTCCTCTGACCAGATCGCGGCAAAGCTGGTCAGCCTGGCCAGTTTCTGGGATGCCAGCGCCAGCCTTGCCTATCTCGAAGATGTGCGGGATGTGTTCAATGCGCAGCTGCTGACGCCCATTCTCAATGGTGATCTGGCCATTACCTGGATGCCGCTGGCCAACCTTCTCAATGATCCGGAAGCGTGGGTGGCCGCTACTTTCTTCGCGGAAAGCCAAGTTGGCCTGACCATGCTGCCCGACCTCGCCCGCGCCGACGTTGCAGGTGAAACGCCCGCTGCTTTCGGTGGGCCCGTCGGCAGGGTCAGCGACAACAGCCTCAACGCGCGCCACCTGATACAGGCGACCGGTGCAGCCCAGCCTGCCTTTGGGCGCCGCCCGACATCGGGACTTCGTAACCGCCTTCCCAATAGCGGGAAGGGCGTGGCAAGTGCGGGCGTCGTGGGGGCCGGTGGCGCGCTGCCCAGCTACTGGTCCGTGACCAACATGCCCGCAGGCTCGGTCGAGGTCCTGTCGCTCGCCGAAAAGAACGGGCGTCCCTGCGTCCGCATCCGCATCAACGGCATTCCAACGGGATCGCCCCGCATCCGCTTTGCCAGCGGCGTGGATCAGATACCTGTCGAGACATCGCAGGACTGGGTTCACAGCGTATGGCTTCAGCGCGTGGGGGGCGACCAGACCAACATCAACGCGGTGTTTTTCAACCTGATCGGTGACGATGCGGGGGGCAACAACACAGGCGGGATTTCGTCAACAACGCTGAGCGACACATTGGCCGATGATGTGCGCCGGTCCACGGCTGGGACGATCAGCAACCCGGCAATCGCCAGCATACGCGGCGAAATATCGCTGTCGTGGGCTTCGGGCGCGATTGACATCACGCTCGATGTTTCTGCCCCACAGCTGGAAATCGGCGTCGAGGCGACTGATGTGCAGATCACCGCCGCCGACAACTTCGCCGTGACGCAGTCAGGGCAGCCGAGTGTTGATTACATCAGGTTTGATGGCGTCAGCGATATGCTGCGAACTGCGTCCGTGTTTGCCGGAGGTTTGAACGGGCAGGCTTTTGTGCTGGGTGATGCCGGGTGCATGGTCTCAGACCTGTCGATCGCGGCGGGCGGCGACTTCATCTTTGGTCCGACAACATGGAACGGCGCGCCCGCAGGCGCGGTCGAAACCGTGTCGGGTGGTACCGGGCGTATCCTTGGCGCGGTGATCCGCGCGGGCGCGTTTTCCGAGGACGAGATCGATCGTCTGATCCGTTTTGCGCGGGCCTGTGGCGCAGGGCCGCTGAGCGAAATCAACCCATGGCAACCACAGGCGCTGGGTGCAGGGGTCGTGGATCTGTCCCGCCTCGATCTGGCCTATACCGACACGGCGGGCACATTGCTGGCGCAGCCCGGGCAGGCGGTGGCGGCGCTGCGCGATGGCAACGGGGCCGTCGTGGCCACACAGGCCACCAGTGCCGCCCGGCAGACATACGGGCGGCACCGGCGTCGGGCATCCGCAATCGCGCCAAACGCAGCGCGGATGTCGGTTCGGCTGTCGCATGGCCGGAAACGAATGTCGCAAACGGCATCACCTGTACGAAGGCCGGTTCGGGCATCGACACTGACGGGCTGCCGTTCGTGCTATATGATGTCGTGGGGACCGCCACAGCGGTTTCCTTCTTCTCCATTGTGAGTCCGGATCTGACCCGCTCGGCCGCGTTGTCGGGGCAGACGTGGACCGGAAGCTATCTGGTTCAGCGCGTCTCAGGGGCAGCGCCTGGCAACGCGCAGACGGGTGTGCGCATCGACGTGCGCGGCGAGACCGCCCCCAACTCCGAGACTGAGGCGACATTTGGTGAGCCGGTTGCCCCTGCGACAGAGACGCTGCGCACGATCTCCCGCACTCTTGATAACGCCGCCACAAACCAGGTGCGTGCGAACCTCGCAATTCGGGTCGAGAACGGGGATACGGTCGACTTCCGCGTGAAGATCAAGGCGCTGCAATTCGAGCAAGGCGGCGTGCGGTCAGTCTACCAGGCCGCCTTGTCCGAGTTCGACATCAGTGAGGCGGGGCAGCGTTCCGTTTACTACCTGAAGCCGGATGGGATCGACGACTGGATGTCTTTCGCCACCCCGTTTGCCCCCAACGGACCGTTCACGCTGGCTGCGATCGTGAACGGCGGAACAGGGTTTCCGGCGCCGATGTGCTTCGGTTCTGCCGGGGGCCTGTCGTCATACAATCTCGCGCATGGCGCGGGCGTGCGCATGGACGGCAATGCAAACAGCGTGGTTTTTGACCCTGCAAACGATCCGGCGTGGCAAGCGTTGGAAGGCACCAGGCGCGTGGATGTGGCCAGGATCAATGGCGCAGCCTCTGCCGAGTCCTGGCGAAACGGGCAAGAATACGCCGGTACTCCGACCGTCCTCGGCGACATTCTTGCCGTCGCTGGGTTCGACACCCTGTTCCGCTCTGGTGGCAGCTACGGTTCCACGCGCTTCTACGGCGGCGCGCTGATCCCCGCAGCCATCACCGAACCGCAGCGGCTGCTGCTGCAAACCTATCTCGCCAGCAAGGGAGGAATTTCGCTGTGAGCACCCGTGTGACCGTATTTTGCCGCGCCGATCAGGTTGATGATGCCCGCGCGCTGGCTGCGTATCTCGATGATGACATCGGGGGGCTGGGCACGTTCGTGCCCGGCTATGTTGATGCCGAGGGCGCGGATTGTGTTGTCGCGTCTGGGCCGAAGTCGGACGCCTGGCTGGCCCGCGCGCAAGCGCCGGTCGGCGACCGGCCCGTCTGGGACAGCGACCAGGTGATCAACATGACCGGCGCTGCTCGGGCGTTGGCCGCGACCGTGTTCTGGCGCCCGTTGGACGCCGAGGGCGAGGCTAACCCGCTGCCGATATGGGACGGCACCCAGATAATCGCGTTGGTCGCGATGCCGCCTGATGTGGCGCTGTCGATCATGGCCACGCTGGGGGTGGTGCCAGTCGCGGAGCCAGAGGCGTGAGCCGGGGCGTGATCCAGCAGGTCGGCCATGTTGCCTATGAGGTGGCCTATGCCATCACCTCGATCCTGTCGCGGATGATCAATGCGCTGCTGCTGCGTGGCTCAATGCACCAGACAACATCAAGCCGGGCGTATGTGGAGAGCCAGCACAGCGCGGGTTGGGCGCGCGGTCGGCGGGCAATCAACGCGTTGTTCTTCTGGCAGAACGACCATTGCGCCGAGGCGTGGGCATCAGAGGTCAACAGGGCGCGCAAGGTGCTGGAGCGAAACGACGCACTTGGCGGGGCGTCGGAAACGTGAGACGGAAATGAACGAGGCATCAATGACAAACGGGCAATACGATGAGGTCCATGAAATAAGCAAGCGGCTGGACCGGATTATCTCAACGGGAAAGTGGGGCTTGGGGCTGGCGTTGCCGCTATTCGCCGCCGGTCTTTTCTCGCTGTGGTCGTCTCTTGGCGAGGTCGGCAATCGTGTCACGTCGCTGGAATCATCGCGTGACAGCACGGCAGCAACGCTGAGGAGGATTGACCAAAACGTGGACGAGTTGGCGCGGTATTTGCGGGATTCAGGGAGGGTGAGACAGTGAGGGTTTCTGAGCGAGGTATTTTCGCGCTGGCGCTGCATGAGGGCGTTGTGCCTGCGCCGTATCTGGACAGCGTGAATGTCTGGACGTTTGGCATCGGCCACACAGCAAGCGCGGGCGGGCCTGATCCTGCGGCAATGCCGCGCGGGAACCCGGTCGATATGGACGCGGCGCTGATGCAGGCGTTCGACGTGTTCCGGCGCGATCTGGCCCGGTTTGAAAAGCGCGTTAGCGACGCGGTGAAGGTGCCGCTGAAGCAGCACGAATTTGATGCGCTGGTGTCGTTCGACTTCAACACCGGGGGTATTGGACGCGCGAAGCTGACCAAGCACCTGAACGCGGGAAATCGCGCCGCCGCGACAAATGGCTTCATGGGCTGGCTTAAGCCGCCTGAAATCAAAGGTCGGCGCGAAGCTGAAATGCGACTGTTCCGCGAAGGCGTCTATCCCGGCGGCACAGTGCCGGTGTTTGGCGTCACGGCCAGCAATCGCCCCAACATGCGCTCGGTGTTGCGCAGGCTGACGCAAGCTCAGGTGCTGGGCTACATGCAGAGCGCGCAACCGACAGCGCCCGCCGCACCTTCCGGGGGTTTCTGGGCATTCATCGCCGCTTATTTGGAGGTCGCGAATGAAACTGGTCAAAGATGCAAAGCGGGCTTGGCGCTGGTATTCTCTGCAAGCCATGACCATCGCGGCAGCTATACAGGGCGCGTGGCTGGCATTGCCGCCTGACATGCTGAAGGCGGTGCCGGATTGGGCGGTGCAGGCGGCAACTGGCGCTCTGTTGCTGTCTGGCATCGTCGGGCGGCTGATCGACCAAGGCGGCGGCGATGAGTGACCTTGTCAACATGCTATGGGGGCCGCTGGGCGGGGTGCTGGCGGCTGTGCTGGCGGTCTTGGGTGTCTGGATCAACACGGCGCTAGGAAGGCGTCAGGCACGGCGCGAGGGCGCAGCAGAGCAAAGGGCGAAAGATGACAAGGAAACAATCGAGCGGGTCAAGCGTGGGCAAGCGTCTGTGCAGCGCGGGCGTGATAGCGGCGACAGTCCTGATGAGCGGTTGCGCCGGAACGACGGGAGGTGGTGACGCGGGGTGCATCACCTACGGCGCGCAACGGCTGGACATGCCGCGCGCTGAGCCGATTACGGGCGCATGGAGCGCGTGGGTGGCTGATACGGATGACGCTATGACCGGGGCTTGCCGGTGAACGCCCGGCGGCGGAGGCTCATATACTACTGGCTAAGGGGGAGGCTGGTGGGGTTGGCCCCCGCTTCGCCCCTGCTTCCGTGAATCTCGACCTTGCCGAGTGGGTGCGAAACCTGAACGAATCGGGCGGTATAGCGTGAACATGGCGATTGGATGCCCCCTCCCTAAAGGGCAGGTTTCGACGCGCGTCAAGCGTCAAGGATTCCATGACGTCTTTAATGCCGGGCACCGCATCAAGGCAGTTCCCTTTTGTGCCGTTGAACCTGCGCGAACCTGCTTTCTGTGTCCAGACCGTGAACACGGGCCTTTAAGACAGGGCGCTATTGACCAAACATCAATAGGTTGGCGGGCGGGACGATACCTCCGAAGGCAGAGGTCGCAGGTTCGAATCCTGCTGGGTGCACCATTACCTTTTTCTCGCCTTTAAAGTCATCTAAAGCCTTGAATGGTAACGGTAATTTTGGCGTTCGAAGTCCTGAATCTCTGGCGTAGGAAATGCGCTCGATAGATGCCAATCTGAGCACCATTCTCTTGAGGCTGAGAGACCCTGAATCCCATACTTTCCAAGGGTTTGCGAGGAGTGCCATGGAGAGTTCGAACAAATCCTCGAAGGTATGCGCAGGCTTCGCCTGTTTTGTAAGTTTTTCGGACAAAAGCAGCTTCTGTCTCTCCAGTTTGCCGATGCGTGTTTCATAGGCGGTGATTACGCTGGGGTTCGCGGCTTCGACAATCCGGTCCAGAAAGCCTCCAATTTGCTTGTTGATCTTCGCAATGTCGTTCTTGCTATGGCTTTGCATCGTGCTGGCTTTGTTGCACAAATCACAGCGTGAGGGGGTTCAGTGTGTGAATCTGGCTTGGTAGCGGGTTGCGACGAGCCGTTGGACACCGACGACGTACAAGACCCGGAACCGGGCAGATTATAACCTCTCACTTAAGCCGCGCGGTTCGGTTTCGATCTGGTTTGATCCAGAGATGTCATGGGAAGCAGAGGCCTCTGGACGCCGGGGGCGCCAGCAAATCTGCAGCGATGCAGCCATTCAAGCGTGTTTGACCCTCAAAGTTCTGTTCGGCTTGCCCTTGCGGCAGACGACCGGGTTCGTGGAGAGCTTGCTGAAACGGGTTGGGCCGGACTGGTCGGTGCCGGACTGGTAGGTGCCGGACTTCAGCACCCTGTGTCGGCGTCAGAAGACGCTATCCGTCGGCATACCTTACAAGGGATCAGCAGGACCACTTCATCTGCTTGTAGACAGCACAGGCATTAAGGCTGAAGGCGAAGGCGAGTGGCATGCCCGCAAGCATGGCGGTTCAAAACGCCGCTTGTGGCGCAAGATCCACATTGGGGTCGATGAGGAAACGCTGGATATCCGCGCGATCGAGGTAACGAGGAGCAGTATTGGGGACGGCCCGATGCTGCCAGATTTTCTCAGCCAGATCCCACCTGATCAGGAGCTTGGCAGCGTCACGGCCGACGGAGCATATGATAGGGGTTGAGTTTGCACCTTTCTGTTGCGTTTAGAACAACACTTGACGGCTGTAGATTTCAGATCTCTAACTGATTTTGATATGAAAAGTTCAGTCGTTGCCCCTTGTTGATCGGGGCATTCTTGCCAGGTACGGCGTGCATGTATGAAAATCGAACAGGTCAGATTTGTATTTCGGGGCACACTGCCTGCGACGAGCTTTCTTGAATTCGCGCAACACCGCGCGCAGCGCTTGTCGCTGTGGCTTGTGGCACAGGATCAAAGTGACACCCACGCGCAGATGTTGGTGACAGGGCAACCCGATCTGGTGGATGCCTTTGAGATGGCCTTGAGCCTTGGGCCAACGGATTGCGTGGTTCAGGACGTCTGGCGCGACGATACGCAGGAAGAAAAGGGCATGTCGCTATGACGCAGACCGTGGAAGCGCCGTCACAATGGGTCCCGATCGCCCTGTCCAAGATGATCGAAGCTGGCACCTCTGCTGGCGTGGTGGCCGCGGGCGCTGAGATCGTCGTATGGCGTGATACTTCTGGCGTTGCACATGCCTGGGAGGACCGTTGCCCGCATCGCGGTATGAAAATGAGTTTTGGCTTTGTGCGCGGCGATCATATCACCTGCCTCTACCACGGCTGGGAATATGACGAGACCGGTATTTGCCAGTATATTCCCGCCCATCCTGAGCTTGAAGTTCCGAAATCCATCTGTGTTGCCCGTTACGGTGTTGCAGAGGCTGGGGGGATGATTTGGGCGCATTTGCCGCTTGGTTCAGACGCGAGTGCGTCGCCGGATGTGCCCGTCATGGATGGGGTGAAATCCGTGTATATTGATGCCCCTGTTGCGACCGCTTTGGACCAGCTGCGACAGCAAGGCGGAACGGAGTGTGGTGTTGTGAATGTTGTGTCTTTGGAACGCGATGGCACCAAGATGACCATCGGTATTCAGCCGATTTCGCACGCGCAATGCGCTCTGCACATCACCGTTCCCGAGAGCGCCACCAAGGATACGAGAATGGCTGTCCTTGATTGGAGCGAGGGGCTGCGGCGACGGATTGAAGAGCTTGAGGCCACGGCATGATCTTGCATAATTATGACCTTTTTGAAGATTGCTACCGCGTCCGTCTGGTTGCGTCTTGCACGGAACAAACGGTGCAATTGACTAACGTGGATGCTTTTCCCGGGGCAGAAGAAAAATCGCCAACCTATTTGAAGCTCAACCCGATGGGGCGGTTGCCGATCTTGGAAGATGGCGATCTTGTCTTGCGCAATCTTTCCGCCATTCTACTTTATGTTGCTGAGCATGATACGCAAAAACGGTTCATTCCGCTGGATGCAGAAACCCGGGCGCGGATGATGGATTGGCTGGGGTTTGCGTGTGGCGATCTGGCGGTTGCGGTGGAAGCGCGTGCGGTCGCACTCTTGGGCGCGCCGGGAGATGTCTCTGAATTGCGCAAGAAGGTGCGTGTCGCCTTCCGTGTTCTGGACGATCATTTGACGCGACAATCTTTGCATGGCGAAAGTTTCGTCGCAGGCGATGCGCCAAGTTTGGCGGATCTTGCGCTGTTCCCAGCTTTCGCGCTTAGTCGCGATTTCTACCTTGATCACGACGCGTTTCCCGCATTGCGCCTTTGGGCGCGCCGGATCCGCACGCTGCCTGGTTTTATTACGATGCCCGGCATTCCGGACTACCATTAGGAACGCTCTTGGATTTCCATCGCCTCGGCCTCGTTTCGTCGCGTGTCTGCCATTTCTATTTGGTGGCGCGTTTGGGGTCTGTCCGTCAAACCGCCCTGACGCTGAATGTTGCGCCATCTTCGATTTCCTGATCGATCAAGCAGCTTGAAGAGGACCTTGGTACGCCTTTGTTTGATCGCACAAAACAAAGGCTGAGACTGACCTCCGCAGATGCGTTGCTGGAGTGTCACATCAAGCAATCTTCGGGCGAAATGAACCCCGCTGTGGCGGAGATTGGCGATATGCGGGGGCTGCGACGTGGCACGGTGACCCTGGCGGTGATCGAAAGCGCGTCGCGGGGTATCTTGCCATATGTGCTGGCTGGTTTTTGGGTGCGCCATCCGGAGATCAGTGTCGATGTTCAACTGGTGGGGTTACAAGATGCGGTTGATTTGGTGCATCAGGGGGGGCGGATCTGGTCCTTGCGTTCGACGTGCGCGTGCCACGCAATGCACGCCGATTGACTTCGATTTCTTTGCCGCTTGGCATTGTGGTTCCATCCCTGCATCCCTCCATCCCAACGGAAGGATAGCACCCTCGCATCATGGGATCGAACACCGAACGATGCGACAATCAGTGCTACCGGGCCGCCTGCACGATGTCTGCCAAAACCGACACTGCAAGCGTGCGGGGGTCTCGGCCACTGGCGATCAATCCGATCGGTCCACGGACACGGTCAAGTTCAGCGCGGCTCACGCCCAGCCCGCGCAATGCGGCCAGACGCCTTGATTGCGTCGAATGACTGCCGAGGGCCCCGATCCAGTATGCCGGTGTGTAAAGCGCGTCGCGCAGTTGGGCGATGGCCTTATCGTGGTCGTGGTGCATGAGGACGATCGCTGTGCGTTGGTCAATCCGGCTCAGGTCGGGGTTGGCATCCAGCGTCACGTCATAGCCACCGGCACAGGCGATGCGGTGCAACTGCAGGGCCTCGGGCGTGCTGCCTACCACGATCACACGAGGGTCCGGTCGAAAGACAAGGTGTGGCAAGCCCGGGAGCGAAAGCGCCGCGGACTTGCGGGCCGCCATGTCGGTCAGAGTCTGATCGAGGAGATTGGCATCAGGAATTGGCGAAAGCTGGACATCGATACTGCCGCCGCATGGCAAAACGATATCGAAAAAGGGCGATCCCTTTCCGTAGCGCAAGGTCAGCGGGCGACCGGTCGCCCAACAACTGGCAGCATGCAATGCAAGGTCCGCCTCGATGCAGCCTGATGACAAATCTCCAATCACGGTGCCGTCCTGACAGAAACCCATCAGGGCCCCGGGCGCGCGATAAAAGCCGCCGTCCGTCGAACATAAAACCGCTATCACGCCGCCGAGGGTGCGAATGCCCTCAAGCACCAGCTGCGCGTCGGCCGTAGCGCCGACTTCAATGGTTCGGGACTCTGACACGCGCTGCAAATTACTCTGTTTCGGGCTGATCATTCGGTGGTTCAAACGCAGTCAGGTGTCGCGGGACAGTAGGGAGCGATGCGGCAAGCACATATGCCGCACAGCGACACGATTGTCTTCCCCAAGGCATTCCGACGAGTCATTTTTGCCGTGTCCTGTCGTGTCATTCTGTTGGGCAGGGCATCCCAGCGGCCGTCCAGATCGCCATATCTTCCAGATGCGCCTGTAAACTTCCGGGTGCAGGTGCGCGGCCTGCACCGGGATCAAAACTCCAGGTGATGAAACCGATCAACTCGGCATCGTGGAGGATATGCTCGACCAGGCCTTCCGCGTCGCGGCCACCGTTGCGGACCGGGTCGCGCAGTTGCTCGCAGATATCTGCGCCGGTCCGCTGGGTCCACTGGAATTCGACCGGTGCAAGTTGCCAGTCCATCCCGGTGTGCGGCGGCGCGTGCGGCACGGTGTTTGGCCGGGTTGACGTCTGGTGGCAGGCGCGGCAGGACAGACCCTCTGCCCCGATCCGGCTGTCTCCTGCGTTGATCGCCATGCCGTGTGAACTGTCGGGGGTATCAATCGTTCCCCACAGTGGCACATTATCCGCGCCGACGTGGCAGTTCAGGCAACGTGGATGCGTGACAACGTCGTGGATCCGCTGCCACGCGACCAGACCGTCCGCAGGCGCAACCGACCCCGGCTCGGGCAGGGCCGACAGGTCCAGACCGCGCTCCGCCTCGGCGTACGCGAGTGTTCCATAACCAAGGATGGCGGCGATCAAAAGGGCAGAGCGCATATCAAACCTCATGCAAACCGAACGGTCTTGCCGAATGGCATCTCGCGCAGGCGCTGTCCCGTCAGCGCATGGATGGCATTGCCAAGCGCGGGTGCCGTGCACGGCGTGCCGGGTTCACCAATGCCGCGAATGTGCTGCTGGTTTTCAAGGATACGGGTGTGGATCCTTGGCGCATGATACATCCGCAAGATCGGGTAGTCGTGATAGTTGGACTGTTCAACCTTGCCGTCCGACACGGTGATTTCCTCGCCGATCGCGGCGCTCAACCCGAAATTGACCCCAGAAACCAACTGCGCGTCGAGGTTGCGGGGGTCGAGCGCGATCCCCACATCGGCGGCGACCCAGACGTCACGAACCAGCAGGCCGTTTTCCGTGTGCTCGATCTCGACGATCTGCGCCACAGGCACCCCGAAGGCCAGCGCGAATGCAACGCCACGCGCCCGGCCCGCAGCGGGTGTTGTGCCCCAATCGGCCATGGCCGCGACGGCCTCCAGCACGGCGCGGCTGGGGGCGTCGGTCATCAATTGCAGTCGCATCTCAACCGGGTCGCGGGCTGCAGCGACAGCAAGCTCGTCCATCATGCCTTCGTGGAAGAACGTGTTTTGCGATGCGCCAACGGACCGCCAGAACCCAACAGGCAGCAGCGCGTCAGGCCGGTAGCCGGTCGCGCGGTAGTTCGCGATCCCGTAGGGCTGATCCCACAGCGCCTGTGACACCGTGAAATCCGGCACGAATCCCGGTATCGGGGCCGGGGCACCGCCGCGCGCGTCGATGCCGCTCATGATCGAGGGTGAGGCGGTAGAGATGTCGACGGCCACTGGCACGCCGTCGCGGATGGCCGCGCGGAACCGGCCGATGGCGGCGGGCCGGTAGGGGCCGCGCGAGGTGTCTTCCTCGCGGGGATAAGTCAGCAGGACCGGCGTGCCATTCATCTGTGCACCGACCTTGGCCGCAATCTGAACGAAGTCCATCTCGCCCCGTCTTCCGAATCCGCCGCCCAGTAGGGTGGTGGTGATCGTGACGGCGTCCTCGCGGATGCCTGCCGCAAGGGCGGCTTCGCGCCGCGCCACGGTCGGCCCTTGCGTACCGGCCCAGATGTGCAGCGCGCCGTCTTGCATCCAGGCAGCCGCGCTCATGGGCTCCATCGTGACATGGGCCAGGTAGGGCGCACGGTATTCGCCCTCGATCACATCCGCCCCGGCCAAGGCTTCATCGACATTGCCATCGTCGCGCGGCTGGCTGTCCTGCTGCTCGGGCCGGAAGGCGCGCGCGATCGCTTCGAAATGCCCTGCGGTCTCCATCGGATAATCTGGAGATGCCCAGTCGAATGTCACAGCATCCAGCGCCTGCATCGCCATCCACGTGTTTGTGGCAATTGCGACCACGCCGTCACCGATGTCGATCACCGTGTCCACGCCGGGTATCGCCAGTGCCGCTGTGGCGTCAAAGCTGCGCAGGGTTCCGCCTAAATGAGGGCTGCGCCGCACAGCGCCAAAGCGCATGCCGGGCAGGCGGATGTCGCTGGCATAAACTGCGCGGCCCGTAGATTTGTCGATTACGTCAAGCCGGTCCTGCGAGTGGCCCAGGATGCGCCATGCGCTGCGCGGGCGCAATTCTGGTGCATCTGCAAGGTCGATTGCCCCGGCTTCCGCTGCGAGATCTGTATAGGGCAAGCGCGTTGCGTCGGGCAGGACAACCGCGCCTGCATCCGTGGTCAATTGCGCGACCGCGATGCCCGTGCGCGCTGCGGCGGCAGCCTTCAGGGTTTCGCGGGCAATAGCGCCCGCGCGGCGCATCTTTTCATAGGCATCATGGGTCGAGGTCGATCCGCCGGTGATCTGGTAGCCCAGGAAAACCGCTGGAATATCGCGTTGCGCGCGGGCGAATTCCGCGATTGCCCCGGTGTCGGTCGCGGGGAAGGGATAGCCTTCCTCAATCACGCCACCGTTGTAATAGGCCGGTGAGGGCGGGCCGTGTTCGATCCGGATATCCGCAAGTTCAACATCCAGTTCTTCGGCCACAAGCGCCGCAAGCGTCGTATGGATTCCCTGTCCCATCTCGGCGCGGGGGGTGATGACGGTCACGCCGTCGGCGGTGATCTTGACATAGGGCGTCAGCGCGGCCTCGCCGGGGGCAAGGCCTCCCAGCAACGGGTTTTCAAGCCGCGCGTTGTAGGTGCGCGCGCCGAAGACAACGCCGCCTGCAACGGCCACCGAGGCGATGATGAAGCCGCGTCTGGTGTATTTTCCCAATCGGCTCATCTCAAGCCTCCCGCATGGCGGCGGCGGCGGCGGTGTGGATAGCGGCGCGGATGCGCGGATAGGTACCACAGCGGCACAGGTTGCCCGACATCGCGGCGTCGATATCGTCGTCGGTCGGGGCAGAATTGCGGCCCAGCAGGTCGACGGCCTGCATGATCTGGCCGGATTGGCAGTATCCGCATTGGGCTACCTGATGCGCGATCCAGGCATTCTGCACCACATGCAGCGCCTCGGGCGCACCTAGTCCCTCGATGGTCGTCACGTCGCCCCAGACATCGGCCAGCGCCACCTGACAGGACCGTACCGCCTGGCCGTCGATGTGGACGGTGCAGGCCCCACACTGGGCCATGCCGCAGCCATATTTGACGCCCGTGATGTTGAGTGCGTCCCGCAAAACCCAAAGGAGCGGCATATCGTCCGGCAGATCCACGCTGTGGGTTGTTCCGTTTATTGTCAGATCCATTGGCGTCTCCCGGGTTCACGTATAAAGACTTTAGGCCATCCGACCCGCTTGGCAACTTGCGGATCGTCCAAATTGCTTCCAGATCGTTTCAATCCTCGCAAAGCGCAATCGCCATGTTGATGATCCGCCATTGTCCTGCCGCTGGGACTTTGCAGTTAAACAACTGGCCGGCGCGAAAGGTCGCGCCGCAGCGTTACTGACTCGGCGCGAAATCTGCCGGTTCGTCGAAGACAACAAAGACCTGGCAGACCTCGGGCCCCAGACAATCTTTGGCATGGGGAACACCACCCGGCTGGAACCAGTAGGAGCCGGGAAGCAGGTCTGGCCCCCGGTGCGGCTGTGACAATTCCCAATGCTGCTCCGGCCTTTCACAACCATCGCCCAATATCCGTGCGTCTGCGTGTGTGGCAGGATCTGATAGGTGGCGGGGTCTGGCAGCGACGTCATGGCCGTAGGCAGCCCGGTGCCGGTACCGCCATAGAGCGCAAAACTGCTGACACCTGGAATTGGAAGGGGGGCAAAGGCCACCTGATCGGCGGCAACGCGAATCCCGGCCTCGGGCACTTGCGGATCTTGCGCTTGTGCGGACAGGCCAAGGGGCGCCGCGAAGGTAGAGGTAGATACGCCAGGTATCGGGCGTTAGAAGGGCGCGCGCGTCTGCATCGTTTGGGTCCTTGTGTCACAGGGGGTGCCTCAACGCAGGCGGGTCCTGCTGTCTGGTCGCGCGGGCCTTGGTCGACGTATCCTGACCCGCGTGCGGTGAAACCCCGTCCTTGCGCCCTGATGCGACAATGGGGCCGGACGCGGCTGTCAGGCCTGATCGAATGAGGAAATTCTAGTCGGGATGCGTGCTGACTGGCCACAGGCTGTCGCTTGCAAATGGTTTCAATAGCTTGCAGATCGGCTCAACGCGGTTGCCGGAACTCAGGCTTCAGGTCTATGGTGCCTGACCATGTTTTCGCGTGAAAGGTCACCGCCATGCAGGCCCGGGAACGAGCGCCGATCTATACGACCGCTGTATTGGCCGGCCCGGTCTGCGGGATCCTGGGTCTCGATTGGCCCGATGTTCTGGCCCGCGCGGGCATTGTGGCGACACAGCGGAATGACCGGGCATTTCTGGTGGCCGCTGATGCGTATCTTCGCATCTGGAATGCGATGGCTGACTTGTCCGCGCAGCAAGATATGTCGCGGCTTCTGGGTTTGCGCATGGCGGGCGGCCCCGCGATCCCGATTCTCTTCGCGCTCTCGACCGCGCCTGATTTCGAAACCGGAATCAGCCGGATGGCTGCCTTCAAAAGTCTGTTCGGGCCGATGCAATTCATCGTCTCACGGACGCCGACAGAGTTTTCGGTTCGTGTCGCCGCGGATGCCCCGACCGCCTTGTTGCCCGGGTCGTTCAGCAGCCCCCAGATCATCTATCTGCATGCGCAGGCCAACGCATTGGCGCGGCATGCGATGCGGCCCTTGCGGGTTGCGCTTCCCCTGCCGCACGAAGAACGCGTGCGGCTGGCAGAGGTCTTTGGTCAGGTTCCAGTCCATGGTGACGCGACGCTGACCTATGCCAGTGCCGACGCACGCATACCCTTCGTCTCAGACAACCCGGATCTGTGGCACGCGACCGAGGCCGACCTGCAAAGCCAGGCCATGATCCAGTCCAACGGGCTTCCGCTGTCTGACCGGGTTCGTGCGACGATGCTGGAAGCTTTCTCGATCACCGAACCCACGGTCGCCCATGTGTGTGGGCGCCTGAGGCTGAGCCGAAGCACGCTTCTCCGTCGTCTGGACGCGGAGGGACGTTCCTTCCAATCCTTGCTGGATGAAACGCGCAAAGACCTTGCAATACGCTATCTGATCAAGAGCGATCTGAACAACCAGCAGATCGCGCACCTTGTGGGGTATCGGGATCCGAACGCATTCCAGCGTGCCTTCAGGAAATGGACCGGGATGACCCCCCAGGCGCTGCGCGCCACGCGTGTGCATTAGGCGGGCACGTTCCAGATTGTCGGTGTTCCGCCACACAACCTGAAGGTTTTGATCGTGCGGATGCTGCTCTGGACAAGGCGGCATCCCAAGGCGCAAAGCTTGCCGTGTTGAAAGACAAGCTGAAGAGAGGCGCATGCATCAAAGTGCACGACGTCGAAACGTCGCGCAGCGGCGCGGCATCTGGGTGCGATCATTATGGTGGCCGCCCGGAACATAAGCAACCGAAGCACGCATGTTGCTTGGCACAGGGTAAGCCGCTGCCTTTCACTCGGCGATTTGGAAAATCACTCCCCCGCAGTGGTTCCCGGCAATGCGAAGCGCCTGAAGGGCATTGAGCCTTCCTGAAGATCAGGAAGCGTCAGCGAGTCGATCATCAGAATCCAGGTGGTATAGAACCTGCCGAAAACACCGCGCACCCGGCAGGTCTTTTTGTCCGCGCAGTCTTTGCAGCGTTGGTAGGCCCGGCGCGACAGACACGGCAGCGGCGCCATCGGCCCGTCAATCAGGCGCAATACCTCGGCAGGGGAGACCCGCCCGGGGTCTTCTATCATCTCATAGCCGCCGTTGCGCACACGACGGCTGCCGATCAGGCCGGCACGCTTCAGGTCCGGCAAGATGTGTTCGAGGAACCGCTTTGGTGCCCCTGACCGTTCGGTGATCTCTTCAATGCGCAGGGCTGTGGCCGCGCCTGCCTGCGCGTCAGCGAGCACCATGAGCGCCTTGAGCGCATATTCGGTCTTGTGGGTAATCATTTGCCGAATATAGCCTTGGAAACTGACAGTATTGGCACCAATAGTATCAGGTCGCGCGCTGAAAGCGACGCTCAAGCGGCAAACACGATAACGATGATCGCCATTTGCGAGGGGTGTGGCATCTGCCCCGGCGACTGGACTGCAAAGGCCCTGCGCGGCCAGATCGCGGGCAACGAACGCTGCGACCGCTCCGGTCCGGCAAATCCTCGCTTGGAAATTTGCTGTTTCGCACAGAGTGCTGTGGATGCGGTGGCAGGGTGGGGATGCGAAAAGCCCTTCGCGCGCTGCCTGATCCGGGCTCTGGCGCGCGCGAAACTCGAAGGTGCGTTTTCTCACGCCAAACCGCCTTTTTGCCCGTCTTGCCTTAATTTCGGGGCGCCAATCGTTGTAGCCGTCTTTCCGCTTGTCCTTGATGATGCTACCCGTGCGTTGCAACTAGAGCATTCGGGTCACGACAATTGTTGCAGGTCTCGCCCAAAACGGGCGAAAATCACACCATACGAGACAAGAACGCGATGACGGGCTGAGCGGTAGATGGCAGGCATAGATAAAAAACACGATGTTCTCGATGCGTCCCGCCTTTCCGTGGCACCGATGATGGACTGGACGGACCGCCATTGCCGCTACCTGCACCGGCTGATGTCGCGGCGGACGTTGCTCTATACCGAAATGGTCACTGCGCCCGCTCTGGTACGGGGAAATGCGCTGCATTTGTTGGCGCATGACCTGGCAGAGCATCCCGTGGCGCTGCAACTTGGCGGGTCGGACCCTCAGGAGCTGGCGCAGGCGGCGCGGATCGGGGCAGGGGCGGGCTACGCCGAGATCAACCTGAATGTCGGCTGCCCGTCAGACCGGGTGCAATCAGGGTGCTTCGGCGCGGTTTTAATGCGCGATCCCGCGCTCGTGGCGGCGTGCGTCGCTGCCATGCAAGACGCATTGGGCGGGCGCGCCGACGTGACGGTGAAATGCCGCATCGGCGTCGATGACCAGATTCCGACCGAGGTTTTGCCTGCCTTTCTGGAAACCGTCGCCGCCGCTGGGGTCACGCGCTTCATCATCCACGCCCGCAAGGCCTGGTTGCAGGGTCTGTCGCCCAAAGACAACCGCGAGATCCCGCCGCTGGATTACCCGCTGGTCATCGCGATGAAGCACACCTTTCCGCACCTGCACCTGTCGATCAACGGCGGCATTACCACGCTGGATCAGGCGCAGGCGATGCTGGCGGAAGGTCTGGACGGCGTGATGATCGGGCGTGCGGCATATCACACCCCGGGTGAGATCCTGCCGCGCGCCGATCAGGTGATCTTTGGCGCTGCGCCGGGTCTGGACCCGTTTGCGACAGTCGAGGCGATGCGGCCTTATATCGCGGCGCATCTCGCGGGCGGGGGGCGGCTGCACCAGGTGACGCGCCATATGCTGGGGTTGTTTGCGGGCCGTGCCGGCGCGCGCGGCTGGCGGCGCGTGATATCAGAGCGCGCATCACGCGACGGTGCCGGGCTGGAGGTGTTGGACGCCGCGCTGCAATCGCTGCAAGTCGCCGCTTGACGGGGCGCACAGCCGGGGAATCCCCGGTCTGCGCGCCCACGTGTCAGTTTGCCGTCGTCTGGTTGTGCTTGCGCGCGACGTAGGTTTTCGCAGTTTCCACGGCGACTGCCGCATCGCGGCAATAGGCATCGGCCCCGATGGCGCGGCCGAATTCCTCGTTCAGGGGCGCGCCGCCCACCAGCACGATGTAATCGTCGCGGATGCCCTGCGCGATCATCGTGTCGATCACCACTTTCATATAGGGCATCGTCGTGGTCAGCAGCGCGGACATACCCAGGATATCGGGCTGTTCGCTTTCCAGCGCGGCCAGATACTTCTCGACCGAGTTGTTGATGCCAAGGTCCAGCACCTCGAACCCAGCGCCCTCCATCATCATCGCCACAAGGTTTTTACCGATGTCGTGGATATCCCCCTTCACCGTGCCGATCACCATCTTGCCCATCCGTGGCGCGCCGGTTTCAACCAGCAGCGGCTTAAGGATGCTCATACCGCCCTTCATCGCATTGGCGGCCAGCAAGACCTCAGGAACGAAAAGGATGCCGTCGCGGAAGTCATTGCCCACGATCGTCATCCCCGACACCAGCGCCTTGGTCAGGATGTCATACGGTGTCCAGCCGCGTTCCAGCAAGATTGTCACCGCCTCGGTGATTTCTTCCTTCAGGCCGTCATAGAGATCATCCATCATCTGCTGGACAAGATCGTCGTCAGACAGGTCGGCCAGAATGATTTCGTCATCGTCAGACATTGGGTGATCCTTCAGGGGTGAACTTGGTCAGTTTTCGGTCCGACAGGTTAAAACTCAAATAAAGATTGCGCCACAAGCAGGCGATAGACACGCCCGGATGCGACGCCTGCTGCGCCCGGACCGACGCGGCAGGACAGCGGGGCAGGGCGCGCGCTCAGCGCCGTCGCCGGGTGTTGCGCCGGGCGGGTGCGTCGGATTGGTCGCCAGTCCCGTCATTGGCCGACGAGAAGCCGCCCAACACTTCCGTGATGGCGTCCAGCGACGGGCGCGGGCCGTTCGGGCGGGTTTCCAGCGCCTCGCGCATGGCGCGCAGATGCACGGGCATGGTGCCACAGCATCCGCCGATGATCGTTGCGCCGCAATCGCGCGCCAGCACGGCGTATTCGGCCATCAACTCGGGCGTGCCATCGTAATGGATATGCCCGTCTTGATACTTGGGGATGCCCGCGTTGCCCTTGGCGATCAGCGGCCTCTGCGTGCCCTGTGCGGCAAAGCCCAGCACGGTGCGCAGCAGATCCGCCGCGCCCACGCCGCAATTTGCGCCAAAGGCCAGCGGCTTATGCGCCAGCTTATCCACCATCACCGCCATATCGGACGATGTAACACCCATCATGGTGCGCCCGGCGGTGTCGAAGCTCATGGTGCCGCACCAGTCCATCCCGGCCAGCCGCGCGGCCTCGGCCGCCGCCTTGTATTCCTCGGGCGCGGAAATCGTTTCGACCCACAGCACATCGGCGCCACCAGCCTTCAGCCCTTCGGCCTGTTCGTGAAACATCTCGACGGCCAGTTCGTGGGTCAGGGTGCCCATGGGGATCATGATTTCACCGGTCGGGCCTACGGACCCGGCCACGACGACCTTGCGCCCGGAAGCATCTGCGATCTCGCGGCCCAGTTCGGCACCGGCCTTGTTCAGCTCAAACACCCGCGCCTGTGCCTGATGCAGCTTCAACCGGCTCGCGTTGCCGCCGAAGGTGTTGGTCAGGAACAGGTCCGACCCGGCATCGACCGCGCCCCGGTAGAGGTTTCGGATTTTCTCGGGCTCATCAACATTCCACATCTCCGGCGCATCGCCCGAGGAAAGGCCCATGTTGAACAGGTTGGTGCCGGTCGCGCCATCGGCCAGAAGCCAACCGCGGGTTTCCAGAAGTGCGCTGAGTGCGTTGGTCATCGGTTATCCTTAAACAAAACGGGCGGCGCGGTCAGACCACGACACCCGATACGCGCCACTGATATGCCCGCGCAGGGCCTTGGACGCAAATTCATATTCGGCATAAAGGTTATGAGCAGTATTTGAAACAGCCCCCCGCACCCTTCCCTGAAGCGCGAGGGGGGCGCCGCCCAATAAAGTGGCGCGTGTCAGTCCGGTTGAACCATTTCGGCTTTTGCTTCGATCAGGAATTCGGCCATCTTGGCGCGGATCGTCGCTTCATCGGCATGCCCGCCCAGATCGGCGGCAACCTTGCGGAACACATCCTCATGGCCCGCTTCCTCGAAATCGGCGCGGATCACTTCGGACGCATAGGTTTCGGCATCGGCGCCGGTCTTGCCCAGAAGCCCCGCCGCCCAAAGGCCCAGCCGCTTGTTGCGGCGTGCGACCGCCTTGAACTGCATTTCCGCGTCATGGGCATATTTGCTTTCAAAGGCGCGTTCGCGATCGTCAAAGGTGGACATCTGAAACCTCTTTGCTTTGGATAAGGATTGTGTCTCAGATATGGGGGGCTGGGTCGCGCGCCGCAAGTATTTCCGCGCCACAGGCGGGCTTATTTCGGCGCAGACCCGCCCCGCCTTGCGAGGGCGCGCGCCTTGTCGTATAGGGGCGCAACCTTAATGACCGGCAGGCGCGATCCGTGCGCGCCCATTTTCGGAGTAGCCAATGGCACGTCGCACCAAGATTTACGAGGGCAAGGCAAAGATCCTGTATGAAGGCCCCGAACCCGGGACGCTGGTTCAGTACTTCAAGGATGACGCCACCGCCTTCAATGCGGCCAAAAAGGACGTGATCGAGGGCAAGGGGGTGCTGAACAACCGGCTGTCCGAATTCTTCATGACCGGCCTCAACGAACTGGGCGTGCCCACGCATTTCATCCGTCGCATCAACATGCGCGAACAGCTGATCCGCGCTGTAGAGATCATTCCACTGGAAGTCGTCGTGCGCAATATCGCTGCGGGCTCCATTTCCAAACGTCTGGGGATCGAGGAAGGCACCGCGCTGCCGCGGCCCATCGTCGAATTCTACTACAAGGATGACAAGCTGGGCGATCCGCTCGTCTCCGAGGAACATATCCTGGCCTTTGGCTGGGCCAGCCACCAGGACCTGGACGATATGGTCAGCCTGGCGCTGCGGGTGAACGACTTCCTCTCGGGCGTGATGATGGGCGTTGGCATCCGTCTGGTGGATTTCAAGATCGAGATCGGCCGCGTCTTTGAGGGCGATTTCCAGCGCCTGATTGTCGCCGACGAGATCAGCCCCGACAGTTGCCGCTTGTGGGACATCAAAAGCGGCGAGAAGCTGGACAAGGATGTGTTCCGCCGTGATCTGGGCAACCTGACCGACGCCTACGCTGAGGTGGCGCGCCGTCTGGGCGTCATGCCGACCAACGCGACGCCGATCACCAAACCCAAGCTGATGAACTGAAAGGGCCGAGGGCGATGAAAGCGCGTGTATTTGTCATGCTGAAAAACGGCGTTCTGGACCCGCAAGGCGAGGCCGTGCGTCACGCCCTTGGCTCGCTGGGCTTTGACGGGGTCGAAGGGGTGCGCCAGGGCAAGGTGATCGAACTGGATCTGGCCGCAGGCACCACCGAGGATACCGTGCGCCAGATGTGCGAAAAGCTGCTGGCCAATACCGTGATCGAAAGCTACCGCATCGAAATGGCCTGAGGCCCGAGGCGCAACCGGGCTGAACTTGCAGGAGAAATGGCGCGATGAAAGCGGCAGTGATTACCTTCCCCGGGTCGAATTGCGACCGCGATCTGGCTGTGGCGTTTGAAAGCGCGGGTTGGCAGGTCGTGCGCGTGTGGCACAAGGATACCAGCCTGCCCGATGGCGTGGACGTCGTGGGCCTTCCGGGCGGCTTTTCATTCGGCGACTACCTGCGCTGCGGGGCGATTGCCGCGCGCTCGCCCATCGCGCAGGCGGTCGCCGATTTCGCCGGTCGCGGCGGCTATGTGCTGGGCATCTGTAACGGCTTTCAGGTGCTGGTGGAAACCGGCCTGTTGCCCGGCGCGCTGATGCGAAACGCGGGGCTGAAATTCATCTGCAAGACCGTCGAGTTGAACGTGACCAGCGCCGACAGCGCCTTTACCAGCGGCTGGGCTGCGGGCGCGGTGATCCGCGTGCCGATCGCCCATCATGACGGCAATTACACCGTGGATCCCGAAACCATGACCGCGCTGCGCGATCAGGACCGCATCGCACTGCAGTATGTGGATAATCCAAACGGCTCCATGGGCGACATCGCGGGTGTGCTGTCGGAAAACCGCCGCGTGCTGGGCCTGATGCCGCATCCCGAACGCGCGATCAGCCCGCTGCACGGCAGCAGCGACGGGGCTGCCATGTTCCGCAGTTTGGCGGGCGCCCTGGCCATCGCCTGAGGGGCGCGTCTTAGCCCCGTCGGCATATAGGCGCTTTCGCGCCGGGCAGGGGGCGGCTGTGCCCTTGGCCGCTTGAGCCGCCCCGCGATGCGCCGTATTGTGCACCATGGCCCGTTTACCCGACCCTTCAACGCCGCGCGGCGGTATGCTTGGCGTCCCCCTTTGGGGGAGGGCGGTGGTCGGGTTGTTGGTGGTGGTTGCGGCGGCGGTCGTTTGGGTCACCAATGGCTGGCTGACCGACAGCTTCACCGATGCCACGCGCAACCGGGCCGAACTGCGGCTGGTGCTCTATTCGGGCAACATTCAAAGCGAGTTGCAGCGCAACACCGTCGTGCCCCTGCTGCTGGCGCGCGACCCTGATCTGATCGCTGCGCTGCGCGAGGATAACTACGCCACCACCTCGCAACGTCTGATCCAGGTGCAGACGGAAATCGGCGCTGCGGCCATCGAACTTCTGGACCGCAACGGCCGCACCGTGGCTGCCACTGACCGCAACAACTTGGGTGGGGTGCACGCGACCGATCAAAATTTCGTCGATGCGCGCCGCGCCAATGACACGATCTTTTCGGTCCGCGAACGCGACAGCGGCGGCTATGGCTTTGAATTCGCCCGCGCCGTGCGGGCCAACGGCGAGGTTTTGGGCGTCGTTCTGGTGCAGGTGGATCTGGCGAAATTCGAACGCTCCTGGGCGGGGTTCGCCGATGCTGTGGCGCTGCTGGACAGTGAAGGCACCATCGTGCTGGCCACCGAACCACGCTGGCGCGGCCGGTCGATGGAAGAGGCGCTGTCGGTGCGCGACGCGCCATCCGCCATTGCGCGCGCGCTGCGCGCCACGGCGGATTGGTCGCAGACGCCGCCCGATGCCTTCGTGCGCGGCGAGGCTGTGCTGCGGTCCGAGGCGCGGGTGCCGTTCCGGGGCTGGCGCCTGATCTCGTTCACGCGCTACGATTCGGTGCGCGAGCAGGTGAACGGCGTGCTGGCGCTGGTCATCATGGGGTTTGCTCTGCTGCTGACGCTGACCTTCTACCTTGTTTCACGCCGCGCCTGGTCGCAATCGGCGCTTTTCCAGCGCGAATCCGCCGAATTGCGCGCGCTGAACGCGCGGTTGCAGCGCGAGATTGCCGCGCGCGAAAAGGTGCAGCAAGACCTCGCCGTCGCTGAACAGACGCTGGAACAATCGTCGAAACTGGCTTCGCTGGGCGAGATGTCGGCCTCGGTCAGTCATGAGCTGAACCAGCCGCTGGCCGCGATGAAAACCTATCTTGCGGGCGCGCGGTTGCTTCTGAAGCGCCGCCGGGTCGATGAGGCGCTGGCCGCCTTCAAGCGCGTCGATGACCTGATCGACCGGATGGCCGCGATCGCGCGGCAGTTGAAATCCTATGCGCGCAAGGCGGGTGAGGCCTTTGCGCCGGTGGATTTCCGCGATTGCGTCGCCGCCGCACTGGCCATGATGGAGCCGCAGTTGAAAGCCAACCGCGTGCTGGTCAGCCGCACCCTGCCGCGCACGCCGGTGATGGTGATGGCCGACCGCCTGCGGCTGGAACAGGTCATCATCAACCTGATCCGCAATGCGATCGACGCGACCCAGGGCGTGAACGCGCCGCAGCTTGATATCCTGATCTCGCAGGGCGATACCGTCACCCTGACGGTGCGCGACAACGGCACGGGCATCACTGATCTGGACAAGATGTTCGAGCCGTTCTTCACCACCAAGAAACCCGGCGAAGGGGTGGGGCTGGGCCTTGCGATCTCGTCAGGGATCGTATCAGACCACGGCGGGCGACTGACCGCGCAGAACGCAAGCGCGGGGGGGGCTGTATTCGAGGTGCAGCTTCCCATATTAACCCCTGTGAAGGCTGCCGCCGAATAAGCGGCGCAAAAGACATGACAAATAGACAGGAACACCAATGACACAGGCGCTGCGCGTTGCCATCGTGGATGACGAACAGGACATGCGGCAGTCCATCAGCCAATGGCTGTCGCTGTCGGGCTTTGAAACCGTGACCTATGCCAGCGCCGAAGAGGCGTTGCGCCATCTGGGGCCCGATTTTGGCGGCGTGGTGCTGTCAGACATCCGCATGCCGGGCATGGATGGCATGGCGCTGCTCAAACGCCTGATCTCGGGCGACAGCGGGTTGCCGGTCATCATGATTACCGGGCATGGCGATGTGCCCATGGCGGTCGAGGCGATGCGGATGGGGGCCTTCGACTTCCTGGAAAAACCGTTTGACCCCGAAAAGATGACCGGCCTTGTGCGCCGTGCCCTGAAGGCCCGTGCGGCGACGTTGGACAACCGCGCGCTGCGGCAGGAACTGGCGGATGGCGGCACGTTGATGCGCCGTCTGGTGGGCAAGTCCGAGGTGATGGAACACCTGCGCGATGACATTCTGGACCTTGGGCAGGCCGATGGCCATGTGCTCATCGACGGGGAAACCGGCACCGGCAAGACGCTGGTGGCCCATGCGCTGCATGCCGTGGGGCCGCGCGCGGGGCGGCGGTTCGTCAGTGTCTCGCTGGCGGGGCAGGACGATGACGCGCTGGCCGCCCAGTTGTTCGGCCCGGCGCCCGATGGCGGCGTGCTGCCCCTGGTCGAGGAAGCGCGCGGCGGCACCCTGTGTCTGGAGCATATCGAGGCGATCAGCCCCGCGCTTCAGGCCCGCCTTCTGGCCTTCATCAACGACCAGGCGGGCCCCTCGGCGACGCGGATCATCGCGATCTGCAACGATCACATGCCTGACCGCACGCTGGAGGATGCGCTGCGCCCCGACCTTTTCTTCCGCTTGGCCGCGCTTAAGATCACCCTGCCGCCGCTGCGCGCGCGGGGTGAGGATATTCTGGCGCTGTTCACCAGTTACGGTCAGGAATATGCCGAGGAATATGGTTGCGCCCCGCCCACCGTCACCGCGCAGGAGGCCGCCCAATTGTTGCAGGCGCCCTGGCCCGGCAATGTGCGCCAGCTTATCAACATCGCCGAACGCGCGGTCTTGCAATCGCGCCGCGAGGGCGGGTCGATCATGTCGCTGATCATGGCCGACAACGAGGCCGCGGGCAGCGCCACCACCACCGAAGGCAAGCCGCTGAAGGATTATGTCGAGGCGTTCGAGCGGATGCTGATCGACAATACGATGCGGCGGCACAAGGGTTCTATCGTTGCGGTGATGGAAGAGCTTTGCCTGCCGCGCCGCACATTGAACGAGAAGATGGCGAAATACGGTCTGACACGCTCGGACTACGTCTGACGCGGCGCGGGGGCTGCGCCGCGCGAAAGGGCAGGGGGCATTGTGCCCCACATCTGCCCTGACGCCCCCTGCACGCGTCTTGCGTGCATTGTACGGAAAAAGAGCATTGTCTTTTGTCCCTCGGTCCGCTTATGGTCAGGATACGTCGTTTGTGACCAAACTGTTGCAAACCGCCGGATTTCGCTGTGCCGATCCCGGGGCGCGTAGGGCATAGATCGCCCATTGCTCCGCCGGAACAGATGGATTGGCCGCTTGGCCGAAGGCCCTTGGCGCGAATTTCGCACCGGGCATAATTGTAGCCGACCCTGCATCTGCAGGGTTGATGAGAGAACGCGATGAAGGGCCAGGAGCAAAGATGTCAGACCGATGCGGCGATGCGTAAAGCATTGATCCCGCATGGTATGATACCTGCCCGCGCCCCCACCACCGCCCCAACACGTCACCCGCCCTGCATGGTTTCCGCGCCCGGTCTCGCACCGGCTCGGGTCAGGCCGCTCGGGTGCATTGAGAGAACATGGCCAATAAAATGCTTATCGATGCCACCCACGCCGAGGAAACTCGGGTCGTGGTGGTCAACGGAACCAAGGTCGAGGAATTCGACTTTGAAACCGCCAATCGCCGCCAGCTAGCCGGCAACATCTACCTCGCCAAGGTAACGCGGGTCGAACCGTCGCTGCAGGCGGCATTTGTGGACTACGGCGGGAACCGGCACGGGTTTCTGGCGTTCAACGAAATCCACCCGGATTATTACCAGATCCCCACCGCCGACCGTCAGGCCCTGCTGGCCGAGGAACGCGAACTTGCCCGCGCGCAAGATGAGGAAGAAGCGAAGCCGCGCCGCTCGGTGCAGCGCCGTCGCAGCCGCCCCAAGGCCGAAGCTGTTGGCGATGCGGACGCGGTAGATACGCGCGAAATCAATGGCATGGACATCATCGACCTCGAGGGTGACGCCGCAAGCGCGGTCGATGGCGCGCCGCAGTCCGCTGCGGACACGGCGGCCAGCGACCAGCCTGACACCGATTACCCCGATGCCCCGGATGCTGAGGCCGAGGCGCCGTATGTCGCCGCCGACCATGCCACCGAAAACGACGATCAGATCGAATCCGTTGCCGACGACGATGTGTCCGACGAGGTGCGACCGCCACGTAAGGCGCGCGCCAAACGCTACAAGATCCAGGAGGTCGTGAAGGTCCGCCAGATCATGCTGGTGCAGGTCGTCAAGGAAGAGCGCGGCAACAAGGGCGCTGCGCTGACCACCTACCTGTCGCTGGCCGGGCGCTATTGCGTCTTGATGCCCAACACCGCGCGCGGCGGCGGGATCAGCCGCAAGATTACCAATGTCGCTGACCGCAAGAAGCTGAAGGACATCGCTTCGACCATCGAAGTGCCCGAAGGCGCGGGGCTGATCATCCGTACCGCCGGGTCGCAGCGTACCAAGCCTGAGATCAAGCGCGACTATGAATACCTGTTCCGCCTTTGGGAACAGATCCGCGAATTGACGCTGAAATCCATTGCCCCCGCGCCAATCTATGCCGAGGGCGACCTGATCAAGCGCACGATCCGCGATCTTTATTCCCGCGATATCGAAGAGGTTCTGGTCGAGGGGGTCGAAGGGTACCGCACCGCCAAGGACTTCATGAAGATGATCATGCCGTCCCACGCCAAGAATGTGAAGCAATACACCGACACGATGCCGCTGTTCGCGCGCCATCAGGTCGAAAGCTACCTTTCGGGCATGTTCAACCCGACGGTGCAGCTGAAATCTGGCGGGTATATCGTTATCGGCATCACCGAGGCGCTGGTCGCGATCGACATCAACTCTGGCCGCGCCACCAAGGAAGGCTCGATCGAGGAAACCGCCCTCAAGACGAACCTTGAAGCTGCCGAGGAAATCGCGCGCCAGTTGCGGCTGCGCGATCTGGCCGGGCTGATTGTGATCGACTTCATCGACATGGAAGAGCGTCGCAATAACGCCGCCGTCGAGAAGATGTTGAAAGACAAGCTGAAAACCGACCGTGCCCGCATCCAGGTGGGCCGTATCTCGGGGTTTGGGCTTTTGGAAATGTCGCGCCAACGGCTGCGCCCCGGTATGCTGGAAGCCACGACCCAGCCTTGCCCGCATTGCCACGGCACCGGGCTGATCCGGTCGGATGACAGCCTCGGCCTGTCGATCCTGCGGCAACTGGAAGAGGAAGGCACGCGCAACCGCTCGCGCGAGGTTCTGGTCAAAGCGCCGGTCGGGATCGTCAATTTCTTGATGAACCAGAAGCGCGAGCATATCGCGCAGATCGAGCTGCGCTATGGCATGGCAATCCGGTTGGAGGCCGACCCGATGCTGGTCAGCCCCGATTTCGTGATGGAGAAGTTCAAGACAGCGACGCGCGTGGTTGCGCCGGTCGCGCCTGCGGTGGTGTCGGTGGATATGACCGATATGCCGGAACTGGATGAAGATGACATCGCGGATGATGTGGCGGATGAGGATGAAGCTCAGCCTGCGGCAGCGCAGCCTGCCGCCCAGCCCGCCGCGCGCGCCGAGAATGGCGATGAAGGGCCGCGCAAGAAGCGCCGTCGGCGTCGGCGTCGGCGCGGGGCCAATGGCGGTGATGAGGGGTCTTCGGATCAAAACACCGCCGATCACAACACCCAAGATGCCGCAGATGGGGCAGAGCAGCCACAACCGGCGGCTGCTGCCGCACCCGAAGCGGCACCTGCCGCCGCAGCCGATGACAATGCGGCCGTGACGGCAGCCGTGGATGCGGAAGTCGGCGCCGATACGGACGCCAAGCCCGCGCGCAAACGGGTGCGCAAGCGCAAGCCCGCAGGTGCCGTGGCCGATGCCGGGGCAGACGCGCCCAATGCAGCAGATGCGCCCTCGGCCCCGGCCGATGCGCCTGCGGCAACCGATGCGGCACCCGCCGCCGCCCCGGAGGCAGCCGAGAAGCCGAAGCCCAAACCGCGCCGTAGCCGGAAGAAACCCGTCGCCGCTGAAGATGCGGTCGCTGCCGAAACGCCGGTCGCGGTCAATGCGCCCGTGACCGAGGTGACGGTTTCCCCGACCGAATCTGACACGGCGCAGGCCGAGGTCGCTGCGGTGGCAGATGTAAGCAACCTTGCCGTCGCAACCGATGCCGTGGATGCGCAGGTCGCACCCACTGCCGCCGAACCTGTGGTGGCGGACACGGCGCCGCAGCAAATCGTCGCCGCAGCTTTCGAGCCTGCGCAGGCGGAAACGCTGGTGCAGCGTGAGGTTGTCGGACAAAGCCAGCCCGATGGTGATGCAGAGCCTTCGGTCGCTGCACCGGCCAGCCCGGCACCCGAGGCGGCGGCGCCCGAGAATCCCTCGGAGGCCGAAACTGCCGATGCCTCTGGTCGCGATGAGACTGCTACTGATGACGCTGGCACTAATGAAGCTGGTACCGATGACACGGGCACGGCAAAACCGCGCAAGCGGGGGTGGTGGTCGTTGGGGCGCTGATGAGTGCGGGCCGGGCTGGCTGAGGCCAGCCGGGTCCGGCCATGCGTGGCCCTCGACGGCTGTTTTTTGCTAAAGTTGTTTTTAGTCAGATGGTTAGGTCGATGCGGCGCTTGGCGCGGCATTCCTTGAAACGGTACACGACAAACGGGCGCTGAACGTGGTTCAGCGCCCGCTTTAATGCGCGCCGGGGCGTGGCACGGCGGCCATGAGCATTGGCCGACCGTCGCCTGATTGTCGCGCAGGGCCGGGTGTCGCTACCGCGACAGCCCATGACGCCTTTGGCGCTGGACGCTGCGGGCGCGTTCAGCGCAGGCGCTTTGCCATCATGCCGGGGCGCGCTGCCGTTTGGGCATGTCGCGGCCATGCGCGCATGGCTTTAGCACAGATCGTCAAAGGCGCATTCTGCGCTGTGACTGGCGCGCCTTCGGCGCTGGTATTACGGTCCGCCTTCGGCGTGACCTGTCCCGGCCTTCTGCCGGAATGTCGCAGGCGCTGCCACGATGACGTGACCAAGCGCTTCATGAAGTTGTACCCGCTGCGTGCTAAGATATGGTAAATGCGCGGGCGATGGCTGCAGTTTGCAGGCGGATTGGCTGTATCCAACTGCGCCGCAGCCGCCCGATGGGCAGAAAATGCCGTGATTTCAGTTGTGAGGCCCTGCATGTTCGGTGTCGATATTTTTGATGCAACGCTGCTTCTGGCGGTTTCGATCGCGCTTGGGGCGGGGGTTTTGTCGTTCCTGTCGCCCTGCGTGCTGCCAATTGTCCCGCCATACCTTGCCTATATGGGCGGGATTTCCATGCAGGAATTCACCGAAACGGGCGAAAGGTCGCGCAAGGCGATTTTGCCAGCGGTGTTTTTCGTCATGGGGCTGTCCACGGTTTTCCTGCTGCTGGGCTTTACCGCATCCACCATGGGCAACCTTTTTCTGCGCAATCAGGATCTGTTTTCCAAGATTTCAGGCGTGGTTGTCATCATCTTCGGTCTTCATTTCATTGGTGTTTTTCGAATCCCGCTGTTGATGCGCGATGTGCGGGTCGATGCGGGGGACAAGGGCGGCTCGGCGCTTGGCGCTTATGTGCTGGGGCTGGCTTTTGCCTTTGGTTGGACGCCGTGCATCGGGCCGGTGCTGGGGATGATTCTGTCGATGGCGGCGGCCGAGGCGACGGTGACGCGCGGTACGCTGCTGCTTGGGGTCTATGCGCTGGGGCTGGGGTTGCCGTTCTTGCTGGCGGCGATCTTTGTGCAGCGGTCCATGTCATTGATGAACAAGCTTAAACCGCACATGGCGCTGATCGAGAAGATCATGGGCGGGCTGCTTCTGATCGTGGGGATCGCGCTGGTCACGGGGGCGTTTTCGGCCTTCAGCTGGTGGCTGCTGGAGGCGTTTCCGGCGCTGTCGCGTATCGGTTAACGGCGCGAAAAGGGCCGGAAAACCGCGTCTGGAAACAGTATGGAATCGGTATGGATTCGATACATACGCGCGGTGCGGCAGTGTCGCGTTAACGTCTCCACGCGCGGGCAGTGGCGGCGGCACTGCCGTCAGGATTCCGGAGCAGCTTTGGGGCCAGATTCGCGACAGGAGTAGGGGAACGATCCGGGGCAGGGACCCTGGGTCCAGACGTTCGCGCGATTGGTCAAGCGGCCGAATCCCAAGGTGTACCCGCAACGTGTGCGGGACACGTCACAGACACCCCGCACACCCTGAAATGCCGCGTTTGCAACGCTGGACTGGTAATATTATTTTACCATCGTGCCCGTGACGTGACGTTTAATTGCGGAACCGTTGGTAAAAACACTTGGCAACGCGGCAATGCCCAGCCATTCTGAGCTTGCGCTTAACGGCGCCAAGTCTGCCGCCGGTCAAGGCGACATGACACCAAACATAATGGGGGGGAGACCCAGATGAACAAACTTTTGACGACGACAGCCGTCTGCGCAGCGATGTTTGCAGGCAGCGTTCAGGCGCAGGAAAACTGGAACCTGCAATCGACCTATCCGGGGTCGCTGACGCAGCTTGGCACGCTGGGCATTCGCATCGCGGATCAGATCACCCGTATCACCGACGGCGACATCAACGTCGATTTCCAGGAGCCCGGCGCGATCGTGCCTGCGCTGGAAGTCTTTGACGCGGTCGGCACGGGCGCGGTCGAGGCCGGTTGGTCCACGCCGGGTTATTGGGCGGGCCGGGTGCCTGCGCTGCAACTGTTGGCCGCGGTGCCGTTCGGGCCGCAAGCGGGCGAGTACCTGGCCTGGGTAAAGTTCGGCGGCGGCAAGGAGCTGTTCGATGAGCTTTATGAGCCGCACAACATCAAGGGCATCCACTGTGCCATCATCGCGCCCGAGGCCGCCGGCTGGTTCCGCAACCCGATCAACGAACCGGGCGATCTTCAGGGCCTGACCATGCGCTTCTTCGGTCTTGGCGCGAAGGTCATGGAGAAGATGGGCGTGTCCACGCAGCTTCTGGCCGGTGGCGACATCTTCCCCGCGCTGGAACTTGGCACGATTGACGCGACCGAATTCTCCATGCCCGCGATCGACCTGAGCCTTGGGTTCTATCAGGTGGCGTCGGAATACTACTTCCCCGGCTGGCACCAGCAATCGACGCTGTTCGATCTGATGATCAACCTGGATCTGTGGGAAAGCCTGGACGAATCGACCCAGTTCAAGATCGAGACGGTGTGCGACGCGAACATTGCGTACGGTCTGGCCGAGGGTGAGGCGCTGCAATTCGACGCGCTGGCCGAGCTTGAAGCCAACGGCGTGAACATCAACACGCTGTCCCCCTCGATCCTGGAAGCGCTGGAAGCGGCATGGCTGGAAGTGGCGGCAGAGGAATCTGCTGCAGATGCCGATTTCGCACGGACCTATGAAAGCTACACGACGTTCCGCGAAAACTACAGCCGCTGGGGCGAACTGGGCTATCTCGAGTAAACCGTTTTCGGTTAGATTGCGATCAGGGCACCCCCCGGCGGGGGTGCCCTTCCGCACGCACCGGACGCGCAAGCTGTCGGTGTGCCGCGAAACTCACGCGTGTTCCGCGCCTGCGATGGCGCGCCATGCCACAGTCGGAGTTTGCTGATGGGGTCCGTGTTTTCCATCCTCTCGATACTTGCGTCGTCCGTGCTGGTCATCTTGCCCGAATCTTCGCCGCAGATGTTCTATGTGCTGGTGGCGATCCTTGCCAGCTATGGTGTTGCGGCGTTCTTGCGCGGCAATCCGGGGCTGTTTGCCGCTGCGGTGCTGCTGGGCTGGTTCGCGATCATGATCGTGGCGCCGTTCTCGCTGACCGACCGGCAGGCCAATGCCCTGGCCCGTGTCGCGCGGCGCGGCGATGAAGAGGCGCAGGCCCTGCTGGATTTCTACGCGACGCTGGCGCCTTTCGCCCTGTGGCTGCAAGTGGCGATTGCCGTGCTGTTGCTGGTGTTGTTCATCATCGGGACACGGCGCGCGCCGGTGGGGGCGCATCGGTACATGATGGATGCCAGCAATGGCTTGCAGGCTTTCGTGGAGCGGGTGGGCATCGCGGCGGCGCTGTTGTTTGTGCCGATGATGTTGATCATCGTCTATGACGTGTTGCAGCGCAAATACCTGGGCTTTGATCCCGGCTTCACCAATACAGAATGGTACAAGATCTTCACCTCGACCAAGTTGCAGGAGATGGAGTGGCATCTGCACGGCGCGCTGTTCCTGATGACGCTGGGCTATGGCTATGTGAAGGATTCCCATGTGCGCATCGAGCTGGTGCGCGACATGCTGCGCCCGCGCACCCGTGTCTGGATCGAGCTTCTGGGCGCGATCCTGTTCATGGTGCCCTATTGCTATGTCATCATGCAATATGGGTCGGAGATGGCGATCCGGTCGTATGACATCGGCGAAAGCTCGGCCGCGCAGACCGGGCTGGACCATCGTTTCATCATCAAGAGTTTGCTGCCGCTGGGCTTTACCCTGCTGGCGCTGGCGGGCATGTCGGTGGCGCTGAAATGCGTGGTCTATCTGTTTGGCCCCCCCTCTCTGCGGGAGGAATCGGGTTTCTATGCCGGGACGCAACATGCCATTGCCCCGGTCAAAGCCGCCTGAGCCTGATCGCAGCCGCGTCGCGTGCCCTTCCATGCACGCGACAGGCTGACACTTGTTGATACCGCATGTTCGGGAAGCGAAAAATCGGGTCCCCCTTTTTCGCAACATGCTTCAAAGGACGCAGAGATAATGGAATTTTTCGTGGAATACCTGCCGATCCTGATGTTCGGGGCCTTGGCGATATTGCTGTTCACCGGCTATCCGGTGGCCTTCATCCTGGGCGGGGTCGCGCTGGGTTTCGCCGTACTGGGCGACGTGTTCGGCAGTTTCCGGCTGACGCAGCTGACGTTGATCCCGCTGCGGATCTTTGGCGGCACGGTAGAGAACCTGGTGCTGGTGGCGATTCCGATGTTCACCTTCATGGGCACGATGCTGGAGAAATCAGGGGCGGCGCGCGACCTGCTTTATGCGCTTCAGGTGCTGACGCGGCGGGTGCCGGGCGGGCTGGCGCTGTCGGTGACCTTGATGGGCACGATCATGGCGGCGACGACCGGCATCATCGGCGCGTCGGTGGTGATGATGACGCTGATGGCGCTGCCGGTGATGATGGAGCGGAATTACAACATTCCGCTGGCCACCGGCACGATCGCGTCATCGGGGACGCTGGGCATCTTGATCCCGCCGTCGATCATGCTGGTCATCATGTCGGATCTGTTGTCGGTGCCGGTGGGCACGGTGTTCGTCGCTGCGGTGATGCCGGGGCTTCTGATCGCGCTGTTCTACCTGATCTACATCTTCATCCTGTGCCGGTTGAAGCCCGAGTTGGCCCCGCCGATGCCCGAGGATATCGGCCCCGGCACGCGGGGCGAGTTCTGGGCGATGATCGCGCGGTCCTTCCTGCCGCCGATCTTCCTGATCGCGCTGGTTCTGGGGTCGATCTTTGCGGGTTTCGCCACGCCGACGGAAGCGGCGGGCGTGGGGGCTGCGGGCTCGGTCTTGCTGGCGTGGTTCAACAAGCAACTGACCTGGGCGGTGTTCGTTGACGTCTGCAAACGGTCTGCCCTGACGGGCGCGATGCTGTTTGGCATCTTCGTGGGCGCCACGGCCTTTGCCTTCGTGTTCCGCACGCTGGGCGGTGAGCATCTGATCGTCGAGTTCATCCAGAACAACGGGGTTGGCCCCTGGTCCATCCTGTTCGTGCTGATGGCGATGGTGTTCTTGCTGGGCTTCTTCTTTGACTGGATCGAGATCACGCTGATCGTGCTGCCGATCTTTGCGCCCATCGTGGGCCTGTTGGATTTCGGGGGGCATGTCGGCCAATGGGACGGCGTAAGCCAGCCGATCATCATCTGGTTCCTGATCCTGGTGGCGGTGAACCTGCAAACCAGCTTCTTGACGCCACCGTTCGGCTTTGCGCTGTTCTACATGAAAGGCGTCGCCCCGCCCGAGGTGAAGATCCAGCAGATCTACAAGGGGATCATCCCGTTCGTGATGCTGCAGCTTGCGGGGTTGGGGATGTGTCTGGCCTTCCCGGCCGTGGTGCTGTGGTTCCCCAGTTTCGTGCTGGGCTGACGGGCCAGAGATTGCGCCGCAGTCTGGGCTTCGGTCTGGGCCTCGGTCTGGGCCTGATGCGGGCCTGAAACGGGGCACCTGAGGTATGAATCGCCCGGCCGAGACAGGCCGGGCGATGACGCGCCAAAGGGGGGGCCGCACCCGTGTAGCGCTTCGCCCCCCTTTGCCGGGGCGCATTTATTGCAATGACAGGTGCGCGGCGCCGGGGGCAAAATGCGCCCATTCTTGCCTGCGTGCCCAAGACGGGGCCTTTCACGATGTTCTTTGATCCGCTGCTTTACACCTTCGTGTTTCTGGGCCTGTTTTCCCCCGGGCCGAATGTCATCATGCTGACGGCATCGGGCGCGCGGTTCGGTTTTGTGCGCAGCCTGCCGCATCTGTTCGGCGTGGTGCTGGGGGTGGGGATCACGGCGGGGATCACGGCGTTTGGCGTTGGCGCGCTGATCCTGGCCAATCCCGGGCTGGCGATGGTGCTGCGCGTGCTGGCGGCGGCCTGGATCGTCTATATGGCGTGGAATTACTTCAAGGCGACACGCGGCCCCCGGGCCGAGGTGGATGACGCGGGCCAGCCGATGCGGTTCTGGCAGGCGGTTTTATTCCAGTGGATCAACCCCAAGGTCTGGGCAATCGCCTTTGCGGCATCCGCCGGCTACGGCGCGGGCTGGCCTGCGCTGTGGGAGGGCGCGCGGCTGGGCGTGGCGTTCAGCGGCGTGAACCTGGGCGTCTGCCTGTTCTGGACCAGCGCGGGGGCATTGCTGACAACGCTGCTGACCTCGCCCCTGCGGTGGAAGATCTTCATGCGGATCATGGCGGCGCTGCTGGCGCTGTCGGCGCTGATGGTGTTCCGGTGACGCTTTGCTGAAAGCGCCCAGATATGCGCCCTGACTTGCGCCCAGATCTGCGCGCGCGCGGCAGGTCGTAACGCAACGTCGCGCTGTGTTGCGGGGCGCGCGACCCACTTGACCCGACTCAGGCGGGCCGTTAGTTTTATTGAACGGGCGTTCAATAAACCTTGGGGAGGGGTCGGCGATGTTCACCGCATCCATGCGATTTGATCTGGGCGAAGACATCGGCGCGCTGCGCGATATGGTGCACCGCTGGGCGCAGGAGCGGGTAAAACCCATCGCCGCCGACGTGGACCGCACCAACCATTTCCCCCCCGAATTGTGGGCCGAAATGGGCGATCTGGGCCTGTTGGGCATCACCGTGTCCGAGGAATTCGGCGGCGCGGGCATGGGCTATCTGGCGCATACCGTGGCGGTGGAGGAAATCGCGCGGGCCTCGGCCTCGGTCGCGCTGTCGTATGGGGCGCATTCCAACCTGTGCGTGAACCAGATCAGCCTGAACGGCACCCAAGCACAGAAAGAAAAATACCTGCCCGGGCTGGTTTCCGGCGCGCATGTCGGCGCGCTGGCGATGTCCGAGGCGGGTGCAGGCAGCGACGTCGTGGGCATGCGCCTGCGGGCCGAGCGGCGCAACGACCGCTACGTCCTGAACGGTACGAAATACTGGATCACCAACGGGCCGGATGCCGATACGCTGGTGGTGTATGCAAAGACCGACCCCGACGCCGGGTCGCGCGGGATCACGGCCTTCCTGATCGAAAAATCCATGGCGGGCTTTTCGACCAGCGCGCATTTCGACAAGCTGGGCATGCGGGGTTCGAACACGGCAGAGCTGGTGTTCGAGGATGTCGAAGTGCCGTTCGAAAATGTGCTGGGCGAGGAAGGGCGCGGCGTGCGCGTGCTGATGTCCGGCCTTGATTATGAGCGCGTGGTGCTGTCGGGCATCGGCACCGGCATCATGGCCGCCTGTCTGGATGAGATCATGCCCTACATGACCGAGCGCAAGCAGTTCGGCCAGCGCATCGGGGATTTCCAACTGATGCAGGGCAAGATCGCCGATATGTACACCAAGATGAATTCGGCCCGGGCCTATGTCTATGAGGTCGCGAAGGCCTGCGACCGGGGCGATGTGACCCGGCAGGATGCGGCGGCCTGTGTGCTCTATGCCTCGGAAGAGGCGATGGTGGTCGCGCATCAGGCGGTGCAGGCGATGGGCGGCGCGGGCTTCATGAACGACAGCCCCGTCAGCCGGATGTTCCGCGATGCGAAGTTGATGGAGATCGGCGCGGGCACGTCCGAGATCCGCCGGATGCTGGTAGGCCGCGAGATGATGGGGGCGATGGGATGACACCGGCCTTGGGGATTTCAGGCGGGGCGGTATTGGCGGCGTTGCTGCTGGCAGCCCCCGCGCAGGCGCAAGATATTGCGTTCAACCCGGTGCTGCTGGCGAATTGCGTGGCGCATGCCGGGGACGGGGCGGAATGTATCGGGCTGGCGGCGAAAGCGTGCATGGAAAGCACCGAGGGCGGCTATTCCACCTATGGCATGAACGCGTGCACCGATGCCGAGGTGCAATGGTGGGACGCGCGGCTGAACGTGTCATACAGCGACCTGATGGCGAAAGAGCGCGCGCGCGATGCCGAAGCGTTCGACCCCGACCGCCCGTCCGGTGCCGATGCCCTGCGCGACATGCAGCGGGCGTGGATCGCGTTTCGTGACCGCAGTTGCGAATATGCCGCGCTGGACTGGTTCGGCGGCACCGGGGCCAGCACGATCTATGTCGGCTGTCTGCTGGACCTGACTGCGCGGCAGACGCTGATGCTGGACCTGGCGCTGAGGCCGATGTGATGCGGCGGGTGGCACCCCTGATTGCGCTGGCGGATCGCGGCTGCGGCGCGGCCTTGCGCGCCAAAGCCGGGGCGCGCGGCGCGGGCGTCATGGCCATGGCTGTAGTGCCGCAGCCGGGGTGCCTGTGATGCTGCGCCCGGCCAGCAGTTATCGCGCCCTGCGCGACGGGTTCCGGTGGAACCTGCCGCCCCGCCTCAACATGGCGCGGCAGGCGTGTTTCGACCGCGCGGCGGCAGAGCCCGGGGGCCTCGCGCTGATTGATCTGACGGGCGAGACCCGGGTGGATCTGAGTTTCGGTGATCTGGCCGGGATGGCGCATGGGTTGGCGCGGCATCTGGCGGGCGCGGGCGTCGGCCCCGGCGACCGGGTGGCGGTGTTTCGCACGCAAAGCCCGTGGACGGCGGCGGCGCATCTGGCGGTGTGGCAATTGGGCGCGATCTCGGTCCCGTTGTTCAAGTTGTTCGGCCCCGATGCCTTGCGCGTCCGGCTGGGCGACAGTGGCGCGCGCCATGTGGTCTGCGACGCCGAAGGGGCGGGCGCGTTGGGGGGCCTTTCGCTGCCCCTGCATGTGCCCGAGGATCTGACGCTGGAGCGCGCGCCATTCCCCATCGCCGACACCGGGCCAGAGGATCCGGCGGTGTTGATCTATACCTCGGGCACCACAGGGGCACCGAAGGGCGCGCTGCATGGCCACCTGGTGCTGACCGGGCATCTGCCGGGGGTAGAGGTCAGCCATGATTATCTGGGCCAGCCGGGCGATTGCCTCTGGACGCCCGCCGACTGGGCCTGGATTGGCGGTCTGTTCGACGTGCTGATGCCGGGGTTGGCGCTGGGGGTGCCGGTGGTGGCCGCGCGTTTGCCGAAGTTTACCAGCGCCGCGTGTCTCAAGGTGATCCGCGCGGGGACGGTGCGCAACGTGTTCTTTCCGCCGACCGCGCTGAAGATGCTGCGCGCCGATGGGGTGCGGCTCCCGGGCCTGCGCTCGGTCGCGTCGGGGGGGGAACCTTTGGGCGCGCAGATGCTGGACTGGGGGCGCGGGGCGTTCGGGCTGACGATCAACGAGTTCTACGGCCAGACCGAATGCAACATGGTGGCCAGCAGTTGCGCGGGGCTGTTTGTCACGCGGCCGGGCTGCATCGGGCGCGCGGTGCCGGGGTTTGAGCTGGCGGTGCTCGACGACACCGGGCAGCCGGTCGCGGATGCCGAGGGCGAGGTTGCGGTGGCGCGCGGCGCGGCCTCGATGATGCTGGGGTATTGGCAGAACGCGGCGGCGACGGCGGAAAAGTTCCGGGGCGACTGGATGCTGACCGGCGACCGGGGCATCTGGGACGGGCCGGATCTGCGCTTTGTGGGGCGCGAGGATGATGTGATCAGCAGCGCGGGCTACCGGATTGGCCCGTCAGAGATCGAGGATTGCCTGATCCGCCACGCATCGGTCAGCATGGCCGCCGTGGTCGGCAAACCCTGCGCGCTGCGGGGGCAGGCGGTGGTGGCTTATGTGGTGCTGTCGCCGGGGCACACCGGCGATGAAGCCTTGGCGCAGGCATTGAAAGCCCATGTCGGGCGCAACCTGTCGCACCATCTGACCCCGCGCGAAGTGACGTTTGTGGACAGCCTGCCGATGACGGTGACGGGCAAGATCATCCGGCGCGCGTTGAAGGCGCGGGCTATGGCTGAGGCGGGCGATGCCGACGATGCCCTTGATGAAGGAAAGACACCGTGAAACTAAGCTCTGCCATCCTGACCGGGTCTGACACGTTCCGCGCCAACCGGGCCGCACATCTGGACGCGCTGGCCGAGATGCGCGCGGCGGCAGAGCTTGCTGCGGCGGGTGGCGGCGCGAAGGCGCGCGACCGGCATGTGGCGCGCGGCAAGATGCTTCCGCGCGAGCGCGTGTCAAACCTTCTGGACCCCGGCAGCCCGTTTCTGGAAATCGGGGCCTTTGCCGCGCATGGCCTTTATGACAATGCTGCCCCCGGCGCGGGCGTGATTGCGGGGATCGGCCGGGTGCAGGGCCTGGACGTCATGGTGGTGTGCAACGATGCCACCGTGAAGGGTGGCACCTATTTCCCGATGACCGTGAAGAAACACCTGCGCGCGCAAGAGATCGCCGAGGCGAACCATCTGCCCTGCATTTATCTGGTGGACAGTGGCGGCGCGAACCTGCCGCAGCAAGACGAGGTGTTCCCCGACCGCGACCATTTCGGGCGCATTTTCTACAATCAGGCGCGGATGTCGTCCAAGGGGATTGCGCAGATCGCTGTGGTGATGGGGTCGTGCACTGCCGGTGGGGCCTATGTGCCCGCGATGTCGGATGTGACCATCATCGTGCGCGATCAGGGCACGATCTTTCTGGCCGGGCCGCCCTTGGTGAAGGCCGCCACGGGCGAGGTTGTCAGCGCCGAGGATCTGGGCGGCGGCGATGTGCACACCCGGCTGTCAGGCGTGGCGGATTATCTGGCCGAGGATGACGCGCATGCCCTGGCCATTGCGCGCCGGGCGGTCGCCAGCCTCAACCGCCGCAAGCCCCAGACGGTGGTGATGCAGTCGGCGGAAGATCCGGCCTATGATCCTGATGAAATTCTGGGTGCCGTGCCCGCCGATCTGCGCACGCCCTATGACATCCGCGAGGTGATCGCGCGGGTGGTCGATGGCTCGCGCTTTGATGAGTTCAAGCCGCGCTTTGGTGAAACGCTGGTGACGGGCTTTGCCCATGTGATGGGCTGTCCGGTGGGGATCGTGGCGAATAACGGCGTGTTGTTTTCCGAGGCGGCGGTGAAGGGCGCGCATTTCGTGGAATTGTGCAGTTCGCGCAATATCCCGCTGATCTTCTTGCAAAATATCACCGGCTTCATGGTGGGCCGGAAGTATGAGAATGAGGGGATCGCGCGGCATGGCGCCAAGATGGTCACGGCGGTGGCCACGACGAATGTGCCCAAGATCACGATGTTGGTGGGCGGGTCGTTTGGCGCGGGCAATTATGGCATGGCGGGGCGGGCCTATTCCCCGCGCTTCCTGTGGACATGGCCGAACAGCCGGATTTCGGTCATGGGCGGGGCGCAGGCGGCGGGCGTTCTGGCCACGGTGAAGCGCGACGCGATCGAGCGTGCGGGCGGCGCATGGTCGGCGGATGAAGAGGCCGAATTCAAGCGCCCCACGGTCGAGATGTTCGAGCGTCAGGCGCATCCGCTCTATGCCAGCGCGCGGCTGTGGGACGACGGCATCATCGACCCGCGCAAGACCCGCGATGTGCTGCATCTGTCGCTGTCCGCCGCGCTGAATGCCCCGATCGAGGAGACGCGCTTTGGCTTGTTCCGGATGTAAGGGGGCTGGGGCGGGTGTGTGTTGGGGCGACGCTCTCGCAAGGCACACGCCCACCCGCCCACCCCGTGCGCCTTGCGAGAGCTTGCGCGCAGCAGCAGTGTTTGTGCCTGATTGGCAAGGAGGCGTCGCATGTTCCGCAAGATCCTGATCGCCAACCGGGGCGAGATTGCGTGTCGGGTGATGGAAACCGCGCGCCGGATGGGCGTGGCAACGGTGGCGGTCTATTCCGACGCTGATGCCGGCGCCCGCCATGTGGCGATGGCCGATGAAGCCGTGCATATCGGCGGGCCTGCCCCGCGCGACAGCTACTTGCGCGGCGATGCGATCATTGCCGCCGCGCAGGCGACCGGCGCGCAGGCGATCCATCCGGGCTATGGTTTCTTGTCGGAAAACCCGGAATTCGTCGATGCGGTCACGGCGGCGGGGCTGGTGTTCATCGGTCCGTCCGCCCGCGCGATCCGCGCCATGGGGCTGAAGGATGCCGCCAAGGCGCTGATGGTCGAGGCGGGGGTGCCGGTGGTCCCCGGGTATCACGGCGCCGGGCAGGATGCGGCGTTGCTGGCGGCCGAGGCCGCGCATATCGGCTATCCCGTCTTGATCAAGGCGGTGGCGGGTGGCGGCGGCAAGGGGATGCGCCGGGTCGATGCGCCCGAGGGCTTTGCCGAAGGGCTGGACAGCGCCCGGGCCGAGGCGCGCAATGCCTTTGGCAATGATGCCGTATTGGTTGAAAAATACATCGAAAAGCCCCGCCATATCGAGGTGCAGGTTTTCGGCGACGGTATTGACGCCGTGCACCTGTTCGAGCGCGATTGCTCCTTGCAGCGCCGCCATCAGAAGGTGATCGAGGAAGCGCCCGCGCCCGACATGCCCGACGCGGTGCGCGCGGCCATGGGGGCGGCGGCGGTACGCGCGGCCAAGGCCATCGGCTACAGCGGTGCGGGAACGGTGGAATTCATCGTGGACGGCGCGGGCGGGCTGCGCCCGGATGGCTTCTGGTTCATGGAGATGAACACGCGGTTGCAGGTGGAACATCCCGTGACCGAGCTGGTCACCGGCGTCGATCTGGTGGAATGGCAGTTGCGCGTCGCCTCGGGCGAGGGGTTGCCCGCGCGGCAATCTGACCTGGTGCTGAGCGGCCATGCCTTCGAGGCACGGCTTTACGCCGAGGATGTGGCCGCAGGCTTCTTGCCCGCCACGGGGCGGCTGACGCATCTGCGCTTTCCTGAGGGCGTGCGCGCTGACAGCGGGGTGCGCGCGGGCGATACGATCAGCCCGTGGTATGATCCGATGATCGCCAAGGTCATCGTGCATGGCCCCACCCGCGCGGTGGCCTTGTCGCGCCTGGCCGCGGCGTTGGAGCATACGCAGGTGGCGGGGACAGTGACGAACCTTGCGTTTCTGGCGGCGTTGGCGCGGCACGAAGGCTTTGGGATGGGCGATGTCGACACCGGGCTGATCGCGCGCGATATTGATGCGCTGACTGCATTGCCCGATCCCGGTCCGGCGCAATGGTGCGTCGCGGCGCTGCATGCGCTGGGGCTGGCGGGCGCGGGCGCGGGCGGGGCGCTGTCGGGCTTTTGCCTGTGGCAGCCTTTGGTGCAGCGGGTCACGCTGACGCAAGGTGGTGTGGCGCGGGATGTCGCGGTCAGCACGCTGGGTGCTGGTCGGTTTGAGGTTGGGCTGGAAGGTTCCGTTCACGCGGTGGCCTACGGTGACGCCGGGTTGCGGGTGGATGGTGCAAAGGTTGCGGCGGTCGCCGTGCGCGCGGGCGATGAGGTGACGGTGTTCGACCCGGCGGTGATGGGCGGGGCGACGGTGTTCAGCGTCGTTGATCCGCTGGCGCGCGCGGGGGCTGCGGGGGGTGATGACAGTGTGGTGCTGGCCCCCATGCCGGGGCTGGTGCGCGATGTACTGGTGGCACCGGGCGACCGGGTCGTGGCGGGCACGCGGCTTGCGGTGCTGGAAGCGATGAAGATGGAGCATACGCTGGTGGCGGCGCGCGACGGCACGGTCGCCGAGGTGCTGGCCGGGCCGGGCACGCAGGTCGAGGCCGGGGCCGCGCTGATCTTGCTGGCGCCCGAGGGGGCTGAGGCACCGGAGGATGGGGGGGATGGCGCGGCTGCCGCGACCGCTTCGGCTTCGGTTCCCGCAGCCGACCCCGCGCCATGATCGTGCTGCATCACGTGCCGCAGGCGCGGTCGTTCCGGGCCTTGTGGCTGTTGGAAGAGATCGGCGCGGATTACCGGCTGGTGGAATATTCGTTCTTCGACAGATCCTTGCGCAGCGCGGAATTCCTGAAGATCTCACCCGCGGGCCGTGTGCCGGCGCTGGAGGTGGATGGCCAGACGCTGTTTGAAAGCGGGGCGATCGGCAATTACCTGGCCGAGACCCGCGCGCCGCATCTGGACCGCCCCAAGGGCCATGCCGAACGCGGGGCGTTTCTGGAATGGCTGCATTTCGCCGAAACCATCGGCGCGCATCTGTCGAACCTGACGCAGCACCACATCGCGCTGCGCGACGACCATATGCGCAGTCCGACGGTGATGCGTCTGGAGGCCGCGCGGCTGAAGAATTGTCTGCGCAGTGTGGCTTCGGTGGCGGGCGACGGGTTCGTGCTGCCCTCGGGGTTTTCACTGGTGGATATTCACCTGGGATATGGCGTGATGATCGGGGCGCGGTTTGTCGATTATGCAGGGCTGCCGCAGGTCGCGGCCTATCTGGCGCGGCTGCGCGCGCGGCCCGGGTTTCAGCGCGCGCTGGCGCGCGACGGGGTGCCGCAGATCTACCGTGCGGATTTCTATCCGCCGCCCGCCAGGGAAATTGCGGATCAGGAGGGCACCGATGGCAGAGGTTGAGAAAACCAGCGTCGAGATCTTCGAGGTCGGCCCGCGCGACGGGTTGCAAAACGAATCCCGCCCCATCGCGCTGGCCGACAAGATCGCGCTGGTGGATTGCCTGTCGCGCGGCGGTTTCCGGCGGATCGAGGTGGCAAGCTTCGTCTCGCCGCGCTGGGTGCCGCAGATGGCTGACAGCGGCGCGGTACTGGCGGGGATCACCCGCGTGCCGGGCGTGCGCTATGCCGCGCTGACGCCGAACCTGCGCGGCTACCAGGATGCGCATGCGGCGCAGGCGGGTGAGGTGGCGGTCTTTGGCTCGGCCTCGGAGGGGTTCAGCCGGGCGAACCTGAATTGCTCGGTCGCGGACAGTCTGTTGCGCTTTGCGCCGGTGCTGGCGCAGGCGCAGGCGGATGGGGTGCCGGTGCGGGGCTATGTCTCTTGCGTGTCGGATTGTCCGTTCGACGGGCCGACCGATCCCGGCGCGGTTGTCCGGGTGGTGGCCGCGCTGCGCGACATGGGCTGCTATGAGGTGTCGCTGGGCGACACATTGGGGCAGGGCACGCCCGAGCGGATCGCGGCCATGCTGCGCGCGGTGCTGGGCGAGGTGGCGCCGGATTTTATCGCAGGGCATTTCCACGACACGGCCGGGCGGGCGCTGGACAATATTGCCGTGTCGCTGGAGCAGGGGGTGCGGGTTTTCGATGCCGCCGTGGGCGGGCTGGGCGGCTGTCCCTATGCGCCGGGTGCGGCGGGGAATGTCGCAACCGAGGCGGTACAGGCGCGGCTGACCGATCTGGGCTACGCCACGGGGTTGGATTCGGGCGTGATCGCACAGGCCGCCGCGATGGCGCGCGCGATGCGGGGCGCGCGCGATGCTGTCTGACCCCCAACCACGCAAGGAGGACACCATGAGCTATGACACCCTGAGGCTGGACACGGACGCGCGCGGCGTGGCCACGCTGACCCTGAACCGCCCCGACAAGCACAATGCCCTGTCGGCGCAGATGATCGACGAACTGACGCAGGCGGCGGGGCGGCTGGCGGCGGATGACGCGGTGCGCGTGGTGGTGCTGACCGGGGCGGGGGCCAGTTTCTGTGCGGGCGGCGATCTGGGCTGGATGCGCGACCAGATGGCGGCCGATAGCGCCACGCGCGCCGCCGGTGCGCGGGCGCTGGCGGGCATGTTGGGCGCGCTGGATTCGCTGCCAAAGCCCCTGATCGGGCGGATACAAGGGCAGGCGTTCGGTGGCGGCATCGGCATGATGTCGGTTTGCGACGTGGCGGTCGGCGTCTCGGGCGCGCGGTTTGGGCTGACGGAAACCCGGCTGGGGCTGATCCCTGCAACCATCGGGCCCTATGTCGTGGCGCGCATGGGGGGCGCGATGGCGCGGCGGGTGTTCATGTCATCGCGCCGGTTCGATGCCGAAGAGGCCGTGGCACTGGGCCTTCTGGCCCGCGCGGTCGAGGGGCACGCGCTGGATGCGGCGGTCGAGGCTGAGGTCGCGCCCTACCTGTCGTGCGCGCCGCGCGCGGTGGCGGCGGCCAAGCGGCTGACGCGTGAATTGGGGCCAGTGATCGACGCGGCGGCGGTGGAGCATTCGGTCCGCGCGCTGGTCGCGTGCTGGGAGGATGCCGAGGCCGCCGAGGGGATTTCTGCGTTCTTTGAGCGCCGCGCGCCGACCTGGGCGGTGGACTGAGCGCCGTCCCCCGTCGTCAGGCCTGCGGCGGGGGCTGTCATTTCCGCCTGTCAAACCATTCGTCAATAAAGGGTTAACGGCGCAGCGGACCCGCGCGCCGCAGCGCAGAATCAACCAGGGCTGACGCTGCCCGCCCTGTGCCGCGAAATGCGGCGCGGGCTGTGTATGGCGCGTACAATACGACGCAAAATCACCCCGCGCGCGACGATTTGCCCGACGGTCCGAGTTGACCCCAAGCGGGGCAAGGGATAGATCAGTCGCAGCGAAACCTGATGCGGCCCCCGCCGATGCGGCGGCCCGCATGCTGTGTACGGGCGATCATACGTCCGACAAAGGAGCCAAAAGTGGAAGAGCTGCTGCGGGCCTACCTCCCGATCATCATTTTTCTGGGCATTGCCGTAGGCCTTGGGATCGTCTTGCTGTTGTCGGCGATCATCATAGCTGTGCGCCACCCGGATGCCGAGAAAGTGTCGGCCTATGAATGCGGGTTCAACGCCTTTGACGATGCGCGCATGAAATTTGATGTGCGATTCTATCTGGTGGCGATCTTGTTCATCATCTTCGATCTGGAGGTGGCGTTCCTGTTCCCCTGGGCGGTGGCCTTTGGCGACATCTCGATGACCGCATTTTGGTCCATGATGGTGTTTCTCAGCGTCCTGACGGTCGGTTTTGCATATGAGTGGAAGAAAGGGGCCTTGGAATGGGAGTGATGGCAGGCGCGAATACCGCCGGGCCCGACCGCGAGGTCGCGACCCAATCGCTCAACCGCGAGCTGCAGGACAAGGGGTTCTTGCTGACCTCGACCGAAGACATCATCAACTGGGCGCGCAACGGCTCGCTGCACTGGATGACCTTCGGGCTGGCCTGTTGCGCGGTTGAAATGATGCACACCGCCATGCCGCGCTATGACGTGGAACGCTTTGGCACCGCGCCGCGCGCCAGTCCGCGCCAGTCGGATCTGATGATCGTTGCAGGCACGCTGACCAACAAGATGGCGCCCGCGCTGCGCAAGGTCTACGATCAGATGCCCGAGCCGCGCTATGTGATCTCCATGGGGTCATGCGCCAATGGCGGCGGGTATTATCATTACAGCTACAGCGTCGTGCGCGGTTGTGACCGGATCGTGCCGGTCGATATCTACGTGCCGGGCTGCCCGCCGACGGCCGAGGCGTTGCTCTATGGCATCTTGCAATTGCAGCGCAAAATCCGCCGCACCGGCACACTGGTCCGATGACAGAAGGGGGGGCTCAGGCCATGACCGAGGCTTTGAACGACCTTTACGCCCATATCCAGATGCGACAGGGCGATGCGGTCAGCGCGCAAGAAGTGGCGTTTGGCGAACTGACCATGACGGTCGGGCTGTCCGACCTGGTTTCAGTGGTGCAGTTCCTGCAACGCGATGAAAACTGCCGCTTTTCGACGCTGGTGGACATCACGGCGGTGGATTACCCGGAACGGCGGCACCGTTTCGACGTGGTGTATCATTTCCTGTCGATGTACCGCAATCAGCGCATCCGTCTGCGGGTCGCGGTGCGGGAATCCGACATGGTGCCCTCGATCACCGATCACCACCCCAGCGCCAATTGGTTTGAGCGTGAAGTGTTCGACATGTTCGGCATCTTGTTCTCGGGCCATCCGGATCTGCGGCGCATCCTGACCGATTATGGTTTCCGGGGGCATCCGCTGCGCAAGGATTTCCCGACCACGGGCTATACCGAAGTGCGCTATGACGAGACCGCCAAGCGCGTGGTCTATGAACCCGTATCACTGGTGCAGGAATACCGGCAGTTCGATTTCATGTCGCCCTGGGAGGGTGCCGATTACATCCTGCCCGGCGATGAGAAGACGGCGGACGCCAAGCCCGGCGACGTGAAGAAGGAGGCTGCGAAGTGATGGACGGCTCCAAAGGTTTTGACGACGCCCAGACGGGCGAACAGAAAATCCGCAACTTCAACCTGAACTTTGGCCCGCAGCACCCTGCGGCGCACGGGGTTTTGCGGCTGGTGCTGGAACTGGACGGCGAGATCGTGGAACGCTGCGACCCGCATATCGGGTTGTTGCACCGTGGCACCGAGAAGCTGATGGAAAGCCGCACCTATCTGCAGAACCTGCCGTATTTCGACCGGCTGGATTATGTGGCGCCGATGAATCAGGAACATGCCTGGTGTCTGGCGATCGAACGGCTGACCGGCGTGGAAGTGCCGCGCCGCGCCTCGCTGATCCGGGTGCTGTTTTGCGAAATCGGCCGTATCCTGAGCCACCTGCTGAACGTCACCACGCAGGCGATGGACGTGGGCGCGCTGACCCCGCCGCTGTGGGGCTTTGAGGAACGCGAGCAGTTGATGGTGTTCTATGAACGCGCCTGCGGGGCGCGGCTGCATGCGGCCTATTTCCGGCCCGGCGGCGTGCATCAGGACCTGCCGGATGAGCTGTTGAACGATATGGAAGCCTGGGCTGACAAGTTCCCGTCGGTGCTGGATGACATTGACGGGCTGTTGACCGAAAACCGCATCTTCAAACAGCGCAACGCCGATATCGGCATCATCAGCGAACAAGAAATCCTGGATTGGGGTTTTTCGGGCGTGATGGTGCGTGGGTCGGGGCTGGCATGGGATCTGCGGCGCGCGCAACCCTATGAATGCTATGACGAATTCAAGTTCCAGATCCCGGTGGGCAAGAATGGCGATTGCTATGACCGCTACCTGTGCCGGATGCAGGAAATGCGCGAATCCACCGGCATCATCAAGCAGGCCATCGCCAAGCTGCGCGTGGAAAAGGGCGATGTGCTGGCGCGTGGCAAGCTGACACCGCCGTCGCGGGTGGACATGAAACGCTCGATGGAAGCGCTGATCCATCACTTCAAGCTGTATACCGAAGGGTTCCACGTCCCCGCCGGTGAGGTTTACGCCGCTGTCGAGGCGCCGAAGGGCGAATTCGGCGTCTATCTGGTGGCGGATGGCACCAACAAGCCCTACCGCGCCAAGATCCGCGCGCCGGGCTATCTGCACCTGCAAGCGATGGACCATGTCTGCAAGGGGCACCAACTGGCCGATGTGGCCGCGATTATCGGCACCATGGATGTGGTGTTCGGGGAGATTGACCGCTAATGCTGCGCCGCCTGCACCATACCCAGCCTGAGACCTTCGCCTTCACGCCCGACAATGCCGCATGGGCGGAAGGTCAGATTTCCAAATACCCCGAGGGGCGGCAGGCCTCGGCCATCATTCCGCTGTTGTGGCGCGCGCAGGAGCAAGAGGGCTGGTTGTCCCGCCCGGCGATCGAGGGCGTCGCGGACATGCTGGGCATGCCCTATATCCGCGCGCTGGAAGTCGCGACCTTCTACTTCATGTTCCAGTTGCAACCCGTTGGTTCGGTGGCGAATATCCAGATCTGCGGTACGCTGTCTTGCATGCTGTGCGGGTCCGAGGACCTGATTTCCGTGTGCAAGAAGAAGATCGCGCCGAAGCCGCATCAATTGTCGGCGGATGGCAAGTTCTCGTGGGAGGAAGTCGAATGTCTGGGGGCCTGCGCCAATGCGCCGATGGCCCAGATCGGCAAAGACTATTATGAGGACATGACAGCGGAAGGCTTTGAAAAGCTGCTCGATGACATGGCGGCGGGCAAAGTGCCCACGCCGGGGTCGCAATCGGGGCGTTTCGCGTCCGAACCAGCGGGCGGGCGCACCACGCTGACCGAGTTCGAGGGCGAGGCATACAATGGGTCGGTCGGGCTGGCGGTCGCGCTTGGCGACACGCTGAAGCGGATCGATGGGACCGAAGTGCCGCTGACCACGCCCTGGCGCGGGGAGGTTCCGGCCGATGCGCCGGTGCGCAGCAAGCCGAAATCCGAACCCAAACCCTCGGCCAACAAGCCGATTGACAAGACCGGGGTGACGAAACAATCCTCGACCGCGACAAAGGCGGGCGTGCCCGAGGCAAGTGCCAAGGACACCGTGCAGGCAGGACCAACCGACCAGACCCGGCCTGAAACCCTGAGCGCGCCGCGTGACGGCGGGGCAGATGACCTCAAGCAGATCAAAGGCGTCGGGCCGAAGCTGGAGGAATTGCTGCACAGCCTTGGTTTCTACCATTTCGACCAGATCGCGAATTGGAGCGATGCGGAAATCGCCTGGGTCGATGACAACATGGAAGGGTTCCGGGGCCGCGTGACGCGCGACGATTGGGTGGCGCAGGCCAAAGCGCTGGCCGCTGGCGACGCATAGGGGCCCGTGCAATGGTAAAACCACCCGCCCGACCCCATCAGCAAGACACGCGGCAGGCCCGCGTGGTGGCGCTGGTGCTGGCCGGGACGACGGTGGTGTGGCTGGTCGCGCAATGGGCGGGCGGCATGCTGGGTCTGCCGGGGCGGTTCGCGATACTGATTGATCTGGCCGCGCTGGCTGCGTTTGGCTGGGCGTTGATGGTGACATTCCGCCTGTGGCGGAAGCGCCCGAAAGATTGAGGATATGACATGCTGAAGGATCAGGACCGGATCTTTACCAACCTCTACGGGATGCACGACCGCAGCCTGAAGGGCGCGCAGGCGCGCGGCCATTGGGACGGGACGGGCGACATTCTGGGCAAGGGCCGCGACTGGATCATCGCCGAGATGAAGTCCAGCGGGTTGCGCGGCCGGGGCGGTGCGGGGTTCCCCACCGGCCTCAAATGGTCGTTCATGCCCAAGGAATCCGACGGGCGTCCCGCCTATCTGGTGGTGAATGCCGACGAATCCGAGCCCGGCACCTGCAAGGACCGCGAGATCATGCGCCATGATCCGCATACGCTGATCGAGGGCTGCCTGATCGCGTCCTTCGCGATGAATGCGCATGCGTGCTATATCTACATCCGGGGCGAGTACATCCGCGAGAAAGAGGCGCTGCAAATCGCCATTGATGAGGCCTATGCGGCGGGTCTGGTGGGCAAGAATGCCGCGAAATCCGGCTGGGATTTCGACATTTATCTGCACCACGGGGCAGGGGCCTATATCTGCGGCGAGGAAACTGCGCTGCTCGAAAGCCTTGAGGGCAAGAAGGGCATGCCGCGCATGAAGCCGCCGTTCCCGGCGGGCGCGGGGCTTTATGGTTGCCCGACCACGGTGAACAACGTCGAATCCATCGCCGTGGTACCGACGATCCTGCGGCGTGGGGCGGAATGGTTCGCAGGCTTTGGGCGGCCCAACAATGCGGGCACCAAGATTTTCGCAATCTCGGGCCATGTGAACAAACCGTGCGTGGTCGAGGAATCGATGTCGATCCCGTTCGAGGAACTGATCGACAAACATTGCGGCGGGATCCGCGGCGGCTGGGGCAACCTGAAGGCTGTCATCCCGGGCGGATCCTCGGTGCCCTGCGTGCGCGGTGAAAACATGCGCGGCGCGCTGATGGATTACGATTATCTTCAAAAGGACCTCCGGTCGGGCTTGGGCACGGCGGCGGTGATCGTGATGGATCAGTCCACCGACATCATCAAGGCGATCTGGCGGTTGTCGGCGTTCTACAAGCATGAAAGCTGTGGCCAGTGCACACCGTGCCGCGAAGGCACCGGCTGGATGATGCGCGTCATGGACCGGCTGGTGCGTGGCGAGGCCGAGCCCGAGGAAATCGACATGCTGTTCGATGTGACCAAGCAGGTCGAAGGCCACACGATCTGCGCGCTGGGGGATGCGGCGGCCTGGCCCATTCAGGGCCTGATCCGCAACTTCCGCGACGAGATCGAGGACCGCATCAAGGCGAAGCGCGCTGCAAAACCTTCGGGCCGTGTGGCGGCGGTGGCGGCGGAATGATGCGTGGCGCGCGGCATATCGCATTGGTGCTGGCCTTAGTGGCCATGCCCGCCGCTGCCATGCCCGCCGCTGCCAGCCAGGCGGCGGTGAACGATGCGCTGCGCGGCAACCCGTCGATTTATAACGGCCTTTTTGCCATCGCGGTGGCCGATCAGGTCCGCAAGAAGTGCGACAGCATCAGCCCCCGGATGGTCAGCGCCTTCCTGTTCGCCCGCAGCTTGCAGGCTGAGGCGCGCGAGATGGGCTTTTCCGACGATGAGATCGACGCTTTTCTGGATAGCGACGCAGAAAAAGACCGGCTGCGCGCCAGCGTAACGCGGTATTTCGCGCAAAACGGGGTCGTGGAGAGCGACCCGGAAACCTATTGTGCCCTTGGCCGGACCGAGATCGCTCGGGCTTCGCAAGCGGGCGTATTGTTGAGAGCAAGGTGAGCCATGTCAGAGCTTCGTAAGATCATCATCGACGGGATGGAGGTTGAATGTCACCCCGCGATGACGCTGATTCAGGCCTGTGAGCAGGTCGGTATCGAGGTGCCGCGCTTTTGCTACCACGAACGTCTGAGCATCGCGGGCAATTGCCGCATGTGTCTGGTCGAAGTGGTCGGCGGCCCCCCCAAACCCACCGCCAGCTGCGCGATGCAGGTCAAGGACCTGCGCCCCGGACCTGAGGGGGCGCCCCCTCAGGTCAGGACCAACAGCCCTATGGTGAAGAAAGCGCGCGAAGGCGTGATGGAATTCCTGTTGATCAACCACCCGCTGGATTGCCCGATCTGCGACCAGGGTGGCGAGTGTGATCTGCAAGATCAGGCGATGGCCTATGGCGTGGATTTCTCGCGCTACCGCGAGCCGAAGCGCGCGTCCGAGGACCTTGACCTCGGGCCGCTGGTCGAAACCCACATGACGCGCTGCATTTCGTGCACGCGATGTGTGCGCTTTACCTCCGAGGTTGCCGGGATCACCCAGATGGGCCAGACCGGGCGCGGCGAGGATGCCGAGATCACCAGCTATCTGAACCAGACGCTGGACAGTAATTTGCAGGGCAATATCATCGACTTGTGCCCGGTCGGTGCGCTGGTGTCGAAGCCTTACGCGTTCACCGCCCGCCCGTGGGAGCTGTCGAAGACCGAAACCGTCGACGTGATGGACGCGATGGGCGCCAGCATCCGTGTGGATACCAAGGGCCGCGAAGTCATGCGCATCTTGCCGCGCAACCATGACGGCGTGAACGAGGAATGGATCAGCGACAAGACCCGCTTTGTCTGGGATGGGCTGCGGCGTCAGCGGCTGGACCGGCCCTATCTGCGGGTGGACGGCAAGCTGAAGCCGGTGACATGGCCCGAGGCGCTGTCGGCGGCATCGAAGGCCATGACGGGCCGCAAGCTGGCTGGGCTGGTCGGCGATCTGGCCCCGGCAGAGGCGGTCTTTGCCCTCAAGCAATTGATCGAAGGGCAGGGCGGCCATGTGGAATGCCGCACCGATGGCGCGAAACTGCCCGCAGGCAACCGCAGCGGCTATGCCGGCACGGCGCGGATCGAGGATATTGATTCCGCGAAAACCATCTACCTGATCGGTACCAACCCCCGGGTTGAAGCGCCGGTGATGAATGCGCGCATCCGCGCGGCATGGGCTGCGGGCGCAGATGTGCACCGCGTGGGGCCTGCGGTTGATCTGACCTACGAATGCGTCGAACACGGCGCGGGGCGCGATGGGCTGGTCGCGCTGGCGAAAGATGCCACGCAGCTTGACGATCCGGCGTTGGTCATCATCGGCATGGGCGCGCTGCGCGAGGCCGATGGCGCGGCGGTATTGTCGCAGGCAATGGCATTGGCCGACAAGACGGGTGCGGGCCTGTTGGTTCTGCACACAGCGGCTTCGCGCGTCGGGGCCATGGATGTTGGCGCCGTCACCGAAGGTGGCTTGGATGCCGCGCTGAAGGGGGCGGAGGTGGTCTATAACCTTGGCGCCGATGAGATCGACATCGCGCCCGGCGCCTTCGTGATCTATCAAGGCAGCCATGGCGACCGGGGCGCGCACCGCGCCGATCTGATCCTGCCCGGTGCGGCCTATACCGAAGAGCCGGGCTTGTTCGTCAATCTTGAAGGGCGTCCGCAACTGGCATTGCGCGCGGGCTTCGCCCCGGGCGACGCGAAGGAAAACTGGGCCATCCTGCGCGCCCTTTCCGCCGAACTGGGAGCTACGCTGCCCTTCGACAGCATCACCCAACTGCGCCGGGTCATCACCGAGTTGCATCCGCATCTGGGCGATGTAGATGTCGTCGCGGAAAATCCGGTTGTGCCGCTGGACCTCAGCGCGCCCGCAAAGGCCGATTTCGTTTATGCGATCAAGGATTTCTACCTGACCAACCCGGTCGCGCGGTCATCGAAACTGATGGCCGATCTGAGCGCGCAGGCCGCGGCACGGGCCAGTGCCCCCCCGATGGCAGCGGAGTAACGGTTTGATGGCCCCGCTTCCGCCCCTGGCTGTGGTACTGCTGTCCGCGCTTGGCGGGCTGGCGGGCTGCGGCCACGAGCAGGCGGCGCGGGCCGACGATACGCGCCCCGCGCCCGCCTATGCGGGGATTGAAACGCGGCTGTTGGACTGGAGCATGGTCAATTTCCATGTCGCCATGGAAGGCGCGCGGGACGGCGAGGATGTCGTCGCTTACGCGCGTTGTGCCGCAGCGCAGTATTCGCTGATCCGCGGATACGGATTTGCACGACATGTGCGCACGAATGTCGCCCGCGAGGGTGGTAATTGGGAGGCAGATGCTGTTTACACCATCTCGCCAGCCCTGCCGCGCGGGGTCCGCACGATTGACGCAGAAGTCACCGTTGCGGATTGTCGCGAGCAGGGAATACCGACGGTCTGAGGATATAGGGAACAATGGCTGAATTTTTGCAAACCGGGCTGGGAATCACGCTGCTGATCGCGTTGCAATCGCTGTTGGTCGTCGCATTTGTGATGATCTCGCTGTTGTTTCTGGTCTATGGCGACCGCAAGATCTGGGCCGCCGTCCAGATGCGGCGCGGCCCGAATGTGGTGGGGCCGTTCGGCCTGCTGCAATCGGTGGCCGATGCACTGAAATATGTGGTCAAAGAGGTGGTTATTCCGGCCGGTGTCGACCGTCCGGTGTATTTCCTGGCGCCGCTTTTGTCCTTCGTGCTGGCGGTGCTGGCCTGGGCGGTGATCCCGTTCAACGACACCTGGGTTCTGGCCGATATCAACGTGGCGATCCTGTTCGTCTTTGCGGTTTCCAGCCTTGAGGTTTACGGCGTCATCATGGGCGGCTGGGCCTCGAACTCCAAATACGCGTTCCTGGGGTCGTTGCGGTCGGCCGCGCAGATGATTTCCTATGAAGTGTCGCTGGGCCTGATCATCATCGGGGTGATCATCACCACCGGGTCGATGAATTTCGGCAATATCGTCGCGGCGCAAGATACCGGCTGGGGCGCGCTGGGTTGGTACTGGCTGCCGCATTTTCCCATGGTCATCTTGTTCTTCATCAGCGCGCTGGCGGAAACCAACCGCCCGCCGTTCGACCTGCCCGAGGCCGAGTCGGAACTGGTGGCGGGCTTCATGGTGGAATATTCCTCGACGCCTTACCTTTTGTTCATGGCGGGCGAGTATATCGCGATCTTCCTGATGTGCGCGCTGATGTCGCTTCTGTTCTTTGGTGGTTGGCTGTCGCCCATTCCCGGTCTGCCTGATGGCGCGCTGTGGATGGTGGGCAAGATGGCGATCTTCTTCTTCATGTTCGCCATGGTGAAGGCCATCGTGCCGCGCTATCGCTACGACCAGTTGATGCGGATCGGCTGGAAGGTGTTCCTGCCCATGTCGCTGGGCTGGGTCGTGCTGGTGGCGTTCCTGGCGAAATTCGAGCTGTTCGGCGGCCTGTGGGCCCGCTGGGCGATCGGGGGCTGAAATGGCTGACGAGGGGCGGCGCCAAGGCGTATCAGATGACACCCGCGCGCTGATGGCGTTTCAGTCGCGCAGCAAGTCGGTGGGCGTGGCCTATCTGCTGTGGTTTTTTCTGGGCGGCTTTGGCGGGCACCGCTTCTATCTTGGTAACATCGGGATCGCTGTTCTGATACTGGCGTGCACATTGATCGGCTTTGGTGTGCTGGTGACGCTGATCGTCACAGCGGCGATTCTGATCTACGATCTTTTCACCATTCCGTCTCAGGTGCGTCGCTATAATGAGCGCCTGATGACTGAAATCGGGGGTTAACATGACTCAGATGGATTACGGCCGGGCGGCCAAGTACTTCTTGATGACGGATTTCATCAAGGGGTTCGGGCTGGGGATGAAATACTTTCTGCGTCCCAAGGCGACGCTGAACTACCCGCATGAAAAAGGCCCGCTGTCGCCCCGTTTCCGGGGCGAGCATGCGCTGCGCCGCTATCCCAATGGCGAGGAACGCTGCATCGCGTGCAAATTGTGCGAGGCCGTGTGCCCCGCGCAGGCAATCACCATCGACGCCGAACCGCGCGACGACGGCTCGCGCCGGACCACGCGCTATGACATCGACATGACGAAATGCATCTATTGCGGTTTTTGTCAGGAGGCCTGCCCGGTCGATGCCATCGTCGAGGGGCCGAATTTCGAATTCGCCACCGAGACGCGCGAAGAACTGTTCTACGACAAGACCAAGCTGCTGGAAAACGGCGAGCGGTGGGAAGCCCAGATCGCACGCAATCTGGAAATCGACGCGCCCTACCGCTAAGGGCATCCCGGCCGTGGCGAAACCGCCTGCGACCGGACAGAGAAGAGAACGCGAGGGATCATGGGTATCGCAGATTTTGCCTTTTACGCATTTGCCACGGTGGTGTTGATCGCCGGCCTGATGGTGGTGGTGTCGCGCAACCCGGTACATTCGGTGCTGTGGCTGATCCTGGCGTTCCTGTCGGCGGCGGGGTTGTTCGTGCTGCTGGGCGCGGAATTCGTCGCGATGCTGTTGATCATCGTCTATGTCGGCGCGGTCGCGGTGTTGTTCTTGTTCGTGGTGATGATGCTGGATGTGGATTTCTCGGCGCTCAAGGCCGAGATGACCAGGTATCTGCCGTTGGCCGGGCTGGTCGGGTTGGTGCTGTTGATGCAGATGACGCTGCTGTTTGGCGCATGGCAGACGGCGGATGGCGCGATGGGGCTGCGCGCCGCCGTGGCGCCCGACCCCGCCGAGATCCACAATACCCATGCGTTGGGGATGCTGATCTATGACCAGTATTTCATCCTCTTCCAGTTGGCCGGGCTGATCTTGCTGGTGTCGATGATCGGCGCGATCGTCCTGACCCTGCGCAAGCGCAAGGATGTGAAGCGCCAGGACGTGCTGGCGCAGATGTACCGCGACCCGGCGAAGGCGATGGAACTGAAAGATGTGAAACCCGGTCAGGGGCTGGGCTAGGCCCTGCAGGCTTTGGCCAAAGGGTCGGAATTTTCGGCAAACCGGGCAGCAGACCCGAATGCCGCCAAGCGTTGAACGAGGGACCAAATGGTTGGACTGGAACATTACCTGACAGTGGCGGCAGCCCTGTTCGTGATCGGCATTTTCGGGATTTTCCTGAACCGCAAGAACATCATCGTCATCTTGATGTCGCTGGAACTGATGCTGTTGTCGGTAAACATCAATCTGGTCGCTTTTTCCAGCCATCTTGGCGATCTGGTGGGGCAGGTCTTCACCATGTTCGTGCTGACCGTCGCCGCGGCCGAGGCCGCGATCGGGCTGGCGATCCTTGTGTGTTTCTTCCGCAACCGGGGCACGATTGACGTGGAAGACGTCAACGTGATGAAAGGCTGATCCAATGGCTGTGACACTTCTTTTCGCGCCGCTGATCGGGGCGATCCTGTGCGGTTTGGGCTGGCGCCTGTTTGGCGAAAAGCCCGCTCAGGTCATCGCCACCGGGTTGTTGTTCCTGTCGGCGTTGCTGTCCTGGGTGGTCTTCCTGACTTATGACGGCACGATGCAGCAGATCCAGATCCTGCGTTGGATCGACAGCGGAACGCTGATCGGTGATTGGGCAATCCGGCTGGACCGGCTGACCACGGTGATGCTGATCGTGATCACCACGGTTTCCGCGCTCGTGCATCTGTATTCCTTCGGTTACATGGCGCATGACGAGAATTTCCGCGATAATGAAAGCTATCGCCCGCGCTTCTTTGCCTATCTGTCGCTGTTCACCTTTGCGATGCTGATGCTGGTGACAGCGGATAACCTGGTGCAGATGTTCTTTGGCTGGGAGGGCGTGGGCCTTGCGTCCTACCTGCTGATCGGTTTCTATTTCCGCAAGCCGAGCGCCGGTGCCGCGGCAATGAAGGCCTTCATCGTCAACCGCGTTGGCGATTTCGGCTTCATCCTGGGCATCATGGCGTTGTTCTACCTGACCGACAGCATCCAGTTCGACGTGATCTTCGCCTCTGGCGCAGAGCTTGCCGAGACTGAAGTGCGGTTCCTGTGGACCGACTGGAATGCTGCAAACCTGATCGCATTCCTGCTGTTCGTCGGCGCGATGGGGAAATCGGCGCAGTTGTTCCTGCACACCTGGCTGCCCGACGCGATGGAGGGGCCGACGCCGGTTTCCGCGCTGATCCACGCCGCGACCATGGTCACCGCCGGGGTTTTCCTGATGGTGCGCATGTCGCCGTTGATGGAATACGCGCCAGAGGCGATGAATATCGTGGTCTTCATCGGGGCCTTCACGGCGCTTTTCGCCGCGTCGGTCGGGCTGGTGCAGAATGACATCAAGCGGGTGATCGCCTATTCGACCTGTTCGCAGCTGGGCTACATGTTCGTCGCTGCGGGTATCGGGGTCTATTCGGTCGCGATGTTCCACCTGCTGACGCATGCCTTTTTCAAGGCCATGCTGTTCCTTGGGGCAGGGTCGGTCATTCACGGGATGCATCACGAGCAGGACATGCGCAATTACGGCGGGCTGCGCCACAAGCTGCCGATGACCTATTGGGCGATGATGATCGGCACGCTGGCGATCACCGGCGTGGGTATCCCGCTGACGCATTTCGGCTTTGCGGGTTTCGTGTCCAAGGATGCGATCATCGAATCCGCCTTCGCCTCGGGCCAGTCCTATGCGTTCTGGATTCTGGTGGCGGGGGCGCTGATGACCAGCTTCTACAGCTGGCGGCTGATGTTCCTGACCTTCTTCGGCACGCCGCGCGGATCGAAGAAAACCCATGACCATGCGCATGAATCCCCCAAGACCATGCTGATCCCGCTGGCCGTGCTGGCCGTGGGTGCGGTCTTCGCGGGCATGATCTGGTATGAGCCTTTCTTCGGTTCCTCCGAGGCAGTGCATGCGTTCTTTGGTGCCTCGATCTTCATGGCCGAGGACAACCACCTGATCCATGACGCGCATGAGGTTGCCGCCTGGGTGAAGGTCGCGCCGTTCATTGCGATGGCATTGGGGTTTGGCCTGTCGTGGCTGTTCTACATCCGCAGTCCTGATCTGCCGCGTCGTCTGGCAGAGAACCAGCCGATCCTGTACCAATTCTTGCTGCGCAAATGGTATTTCGATGAGGTCTACGAGGCCGTGTTCGTGCGTCCGGCAAAAGCGCTGGGGCAGTTCCTCTGGAAGAAGGGGGATGGCCAGGTGATTGACGGCGGTATCAACGGGCTGGCGATGGGGATCGTCCCGTTCTTTGCCCGCCTCGCTGGGCGCGTTCAATCGGGTTACGTCTATCATTATGCCTTTGCGATGGTCCTGGGGATCGTGGTGATCGTCACCTATGTCACACTCGTCGGGGGGGCAGGCTGATGCTGAACCTGTTGTCCATCATTACCTTCACCCCCGCGGTGGCGGCGGCGATCATGGCGATTTTCCTGCGTGGGCGGGACGCCTCGGCGGACCGGAATGCGAAATGGCTGGCGATGATCGCCACCGTGGCGACGTTCATGTTCTCGTTGATCATGCTGGTCAGCTTTGACCGCAGCAATACGGGCTTCCAGTTCGTCGAGGAACGCCCGTGGATCATGGGCCTGACTTATAAGCTGGGCGTTGATGGCATTTCGGTGCTGTTTGTCATGCTGACCACCGCGATCATGCCGATCACCATTGCCGCCTGCTGGACGGTAGAGCATCGGGTGAAGGAATACATGATCGCCTTCCTGCTGCTGGAGACCCTGATGATCGGGGTGTTCACGGCGCTGGATATGGTGCTGTTCTATCTGTTCTTCGAGGCCGGTCTGATCCCGATGTTCCTGATTATCGGCATCTGGGGCGGCAAAGAGCGGATTTACGCGGCCTTCAAGTTCTTCCTCTACACCTTCCTTGGGTCGGTGCTGATGCTGGTGGCGATGATCGCCATGTATGTCGATGCGGGCACCACGGATATTCCCACGCTGCTGACGCATGAGTTTTCGACCGGCACGATCAGCCTGATGGGCTGGCAGGTGGTGGGCGGCATGCAGACGCTGTTGTGGCTGGCCTTCTTTGCCTCTTTCGCGGTGAAGATGCCGATGTGGCCGGTGCATACCTGGTTGCCCGATGCCCACGTTCAGGCCCCGACGGCGGGGTCGGTCGTGCTGGCGGCGGTGCTGCTGAAGATGGGTGGCTATGGCTTCTTGCGCTTCAGCCTGCCGATGTTCCCGGTGGCAAGCGATATCTTCGCGCCCCTGGTGCTGTGGCTGTCGGCGATTGCCATCGTCTACACCTCGCTGGTGGCGCTGATGCAAACCGATATGAAGAAGCTGGTGGCATATTCGTCGGTGGCGCATATGGGTTTCGTCACCATGGGGATTTTCGCGGCGAACAAGCAGGGCGTGGATGGTGCGATCTTCCAGATGCTCAGCCACGGCTTCATCGCCAGCGCGCTGTTCCTCGCTGTCGGCGTGATCTATGACCGGATGCACACCCGCGACATTGCGGCTTATGGCGGGCTGGTGAACCGGATGCCGGTCTATGCGGCGGTGTTCTTGCTGTTCACCATGGCCAACGTCGGGTTGCCGGGCACATCTGGCTTCGTGGGGGAATTCCTGACCTTCATGGCGGTGTTCCAGGTCAACACATGGGTGGCGCTGTTCGCGGCAACCGGGGTGATCTTGTCGGCGGGCTATGCGCTGTGGCTGTACCGCCGGGTGGTGATGGGCGACCTGATCAAGGAGAGCCTGAAGGCCATCAAGGATATGGACACGCGGGAAAAGGCGATGATGGCACCGCTGATCGTGATGACCCTGTTGCTGGGCGTGTATCCCGCCCTGATTACCGATATCATCGGCCCGTCGGTTGACGCGCTTGTGGCGCAGCATGAAACCGCGCTGGCGGCGTTTGAAAACGCCGCACGGCTGGCACAGAACTGAAAGGCCCGACCATGATCGCCTCTGATCTCTTAACTGCTTTGCCCGAGATTGTTCTGGCGCTTTTCGCCATGGCCGCGCTGATGTTCGGGGCCTTTGGCGGCAAGGACAAGGTAGCGGGCATCATCCTGTGGGCCACTGCGGCGATGTTCGTGTTGGTCGCGCTGTATATCGGCGTTGGCGAACCGGCGTCGCGCCTGGCCTTTGGCGGCATGTTCATCGCGGATGCTTTCGCGCAATTCTCCAAGATGATCATCCTGATTTCGGCGGCGGTGGTGCTGGTCATGGGCCAGAATTACATGGCGCGTGCCGACATGATGCGGTTCGAATACCCGGTGCTGGTGGCGCTGTCGGTCGTGGGCATGATGGTGATGGTGTCGGCGGGTGATCTGATCATCCTCTACATGGGGTTGGAGCTGCAATCGCTGGCGCTGTATGTCATCGCCTCGATCCGCCGCGACAGTCTGAAATCGACCGAGGCCGGGCTGAAGTATTTCGTTCTGGGGGCGCTGGCGTCTGGCATGCTGCTTTATGGCGCGTCGCTGACCTATGGTTTCGCGGGCACGACCAGCTTCGCGGGCATCATCTCGACCATCGGGGAGGAAGGCATGCCGGTCGGCGTGCTGATGGGGCTGGCGTTCATGTTGGCCGGGCTGGCGTTCAAGGTGTCCGCCGTGCCGTTCCACATGTGGACCCCCGATGTCTATGAGGGGTCGCCCACGCCGGTCACTGCGTTCTTCGCAACCGCGCCCAAGGTTGCGGCCATGGCGCTGCTGGCGCGGCTGGTGTTCGACGCATTCGGTGCCGTGCCCGGCGATTGGACGCAGATTGTCGCGCTGCTGGCCACGGCCTCGATGTTCCTGGGGGCAGTGGCGGCGATTGGGCAGACCGACATCAAGCGGCTGATGGCCTATTCCTCCATCACGCATATGGGGTTTGCGCTGGTCGGGCTGGCTGCGGGCACGGCCGAGGGTGTGCAGGCCATGCTGATCTACATGGCGATTTATGTGACGATGAACATCGGCGTCTTCGCCTTCATCTTGTCGATGCGGCGGGACGGGCGTGCAGTCAGCGACATTGCTAGCCTGAACCAATATGCCAAGGCGGAACCCCTGCGCGCGCTGGCGCTGCTGATCTTGATGTTCAGCCTTGCGGGCGTGCCGCCGCTGGTTGGTTTTGTCGGCAAGTTCTATGTCCTGTGGGCGGCGGTGCAGGCTGATATGGCCTGGCTGGCCGTGGCGGGTGTGATCGCATCGGTCATCGGCGCGTTCTATTACATGCGCATCGTGTATTTCATGTATTTCGGCAAGGATGGTGCCGCGCTGGACAGCGGCATGCCGCCGTTGCAGGTCGGCTTGCTGGTGGCCTCGGCCGCGATCATGGTGTTGGGCATGGTGAACCTGTTCGGCATCGAAAGCATGGCAGCCCTTGCCGCCGACGCCCTTGTCCGCTGACGCGCACGGCGCGGCGGTTTCCGACTGGCCTGCGGGTGTGGACCGTGTGGTCCTGGCCGAGGTGGACAGCACCAATGCCGAGGCCGCGCGCCGCGCGCGCGACCTGACCCAGCCGACATGGATACTGGCCCTGCGCCAGACGGCAGGGCGGGGCAGGCGCGGGCGCGCCTGGGTTGATCCCACCGGAAATTTCGCGGCAACGCTGGTGATGCGGCCCGCTGGCCCGCCGGGCGCGGCGGCGCAACGGTCGTTCATCGCGGCGCTGGCGCTGTTTGATGCCTGTGTGGCGGTGACCGGGCGCCCGGATGGCTTTGCGCTGAAATGGCCCAATGATGTGCTGTTGAATGGCTGCAAGCTGGCGGGCATCTTGCTGGAATCCCTTGGGTCAGTTGGCGGGTCAGGCGGCGGGTCAGTTGGTGTTTCTGGCGCCTGGGTGGCGCACCTTGCCATCGGCATTGGCGTCAACCTGCGCAACGCCCCCCCCGCGCAGGACGGTGCCGTGCGCCCGGTCAACCTGTGGGATGAGGCGGGCGCGGCGGTCACCCCAGAGGAATTTCTGGATGCCTTGGCCCCCGCCTTTGCGCATTACGAGGCACAGTTCACCACCTATGGTTTCGCGCCGATCCGCAACGCCTGGCTGGCCCGCGCCGCCCGGCTGGGCGAGACGATCACCGCGCGCACCGTCACCGAGAGTTACGACGGGGTGTTCGAGACCATCGACGACAGCGGTGCATTGATCCTGAACACGGCGCGGGGGCGCATGGCGATTCCGGCGGCGGATGTGTTTTTCCGATAGGGGGCCTGTGATGCTGCTGGCAATTGATTGTGGCAATACCAATACCGTTTTTTCGATCTGGGACGGCGAGAAATTCCTGGCGACCTGGCGCACCTCGACCGAGCATCAGCGCACGGCAGATCAGTATTATGTCTGGATTTCCAGCCTGATGAGCCTGCAAAAGCTGGATGTGAGGATCACCGATGTGGTGATCTCCAGCACGGTTCCCCGGGTGGTGTTCAACCTGCGTGTGCTGTGCAACCGCTATTTCGACTGCCGCCCGCTGGTGGTGGGCAAGCCGGAATGCCGTCTGCCGGTGGGCGTGCGCGTTGATGTCGGTACGCAGGTGGGGCCGGACCGGCTGGTCAACACGGTGGCGGGCCATGCGTTTTATGGCGGCGATCTGATCGTGGTGGATTTCGGCACGGCCACGACATTCGACGTGGTCGACCATGACGGCGCCTATATCGGCGGTGTCATCGCGCCGGGCGTCAACCTGTCGATGGAAGCGCTGCATATGGCGGCTGCAGCCCTGCCGCATGTCGATATCTCGCGCCCCGACAGCGTGATCGGCAAAAATACGGTGGCCTGCATGCAGGCCGGTGTTTTCTGGGGTTATCTGGGCCTCGTAAACGGGATATGCACCAAAATAAGGGCCGAGCACGGCCGCCCCATGACGGTGATCGGCACCGGGGGCCTTGCCCCGCTGTTTGCCAGCGGAGACGCAATCTTCGACGAAATACGCGACGATCTGACGATGCATGGTCTGAGGATCATACATGAATTTAATAGGAACGATGAATGAGCGGAAAAGACAGACTGATTTACCTACCCCTTGGCGGGTCGGGCGAAGTAGGCATGAATGCCTATGTTTACGGGTATGGACGGCCCGGTAAGGAACGGCTGATCCTGGTGGATCTGGGCGTGACCTTTCCGGATATGGATTCGACACCCGGGGTGGACCTGATCTTCCCCGATATGTCCTGGCTGGAAGCGAATGTGGACCGGCTGGAGGCGATTTTCATCACCCATGCCCATGAAGACCACGTCGGCGCCCTTGGCCATCTGTGGCCCAAACTGAAGGCGCCGGTGTTCTGCCGCGACTTTACCGCCCGCATTGCGCGCCACAAGATGGAAGACCAGGGGCAAGATGCCAACCAAGTCACCACGGTCGCCCCGATGCCCGAGGCGGTCGAGGCCGGTCCCTTCACCGTGCAATTCATGCCGGTGTCGCATTCGCTGCCCGAAGCCTCTGGCCTTATCATCGACACGCCTGCGGGCCGGATCGTCCATACGGGCGATTTCAAGATGGACATGGCGCCGGGCGTTGGCGAACCGTTCGACCCCGAGATGATGGGTGCCATCGGCGACAGCGGCGTGAAGGCGCTGGTCTGCGACAGCACCAATGTGTTCAACACCCATCCCGGGCGGTCCGAATCCTCGTTGCCCGAAGCGCTGGGTGAACTGATCGCCAACGCCAAGGGCATGGTGGTCGCCACGACCTTTGCGTCGAACGTGGCGCGGTTGCGCACCCTGGCGCAGGTAGCACAGGCGCAAGGCCGGTCGATCTGCCTTTTGGGCCGCGCGATGCAGCGCATGACCAAGACTGCCACCGACGCGGGCCTGCTGCGCGACATGCCGCCCACCGTCAGCGTGGAACAGGCGCGCGACATTCCGCGCGAGAACCTGATGCTGATTGTCACGGGCTCGCAGGGTGAACGCCGCGCGGCCAGCGCGCAACTGGCGCGCGGTGTCTACATGGGGCTGTCGATGAAGCCGGGCGACATGTTCCTGTTTTCCTCGATGACCATTCCGGGGAATGAGCGTGGGGTGATCAACATCATCAATGCCTATTCCGAGATGGAGGTTGACGTGGTCAGCGGCAATCCGGCCTACCACGTTTCGGGCCATGCGAACCGCCCCGATCTGGAACAGATGCATGATTTGATGCGCCCCGCGATGCTGATCCCGATGCATGGCGAACACCGCATGCTGCGCGAACACACCAAGGTCGCGCTGGCCAAGGGGCTGACGGCGGCGGTGGTGACCAATGGCACCATGGTGGACCTGTCGGGCGATGCGCCCCGCGTGGTCGAGCATGTGGAAACCGGCCGTGTCTATCTGGACGGCACGCGCCTTGTTGGCGCGATGGACGGCGTGATCCGTGACCGGATCCGCATGGCCATCGGCGGGCATGTGCTGGTGACGCTGATTATTGATGAGGGTGGTCAACCGCTGGGCGACGCCTGGGCCGAGATCATGGGCCTGTCGAAAACCGGGCGCGGCGGGCGCGATCTGATCGACACGATGGAGGAAGAGCTTGCAACCTTCCTGCAACGCGCCGACCGCAAGCTGATGGCCAATGACGACAAGCTGAACGAGGCGATGCGCCGCGTGGTCCGGCAGGTCACCATGGAAGAACTGGGCAAGAAGCCCGAGGTCACCGTGGTCATCAGCCGATTGAGCGACGACTGAACGGGTGCCTGTTGGGGCCGGGGCAGGGTACTGCCCGCGCGTGCAGATCATGGGGCGGGCCTTTTGCAGGTCCGCCCTTTTGCAGGTCCGCCCTTTTGCGTGGCGGCCTTCTTTTGGGCACGCCGCTCTTGGCGCCGTCTTTCTGGTGCCATCCTGAGGGCCCGGCGGCGCTGATTGTCGCAATGGCCGCGCTTGGGTGCCTGTCGCTGTGAACTTTCATCACAGGCCCCCTTGCCACCGCGCGCCCTTTCCATCGCCGTGTCGTGCCCGCGCGACCGCAGGCGCTATGCCCGCGTCAGGACGCGTTTCAGGAAGGCTGCGCGGGTCCGGTGCATGTGCTCGTGCGTCTTCAGCGCCACCTCGGCCAGCACGCCGGGGCGCAGGTCGCTTAGCGCGGCGGGGTCGCGGGCCAGCCGTGCCAGCACGGCGGCCAGGTCCGCCGGATCGCCGGGGGTGAAGAAGGTACCGGTGCGGTCCTGGTCGATCACCGACAGGTTGCCGTGGGTGCGCGAGGCGATGCAGGGCAACCCCTGCGAGAAGGCGTCGAACACGATGCGTGGCTGCTCTTCCTTCTCGCTGGCGATCAGTGCGGTGTCATAGCCGCGCAGCGCCTCAAAGAACGCCGGGCCATAGGGCAGGGGCGGGATCAGGCGCAGCCGGGCAGGCCCGGCCGCGAGGTACAGGCTTTTGGCGAAGCGGGCCAGTTCCTGTGCCATCGGCCCTTCGCCCATGATGTCCAGATGCAGCGGCGGCGCGCCGGGGGTCCCGGCATAGACGCTCAGCGCCTGCATGACGGTGTGCAGGCCTTTTTCGGCGATCAACCGGGTGGGGCAGATCACACGCAGCGGTCCCGGCGCGCGCGGCGTCAGCGCGGATTCGGGCAGGATCGATTCGGCGTCCAGCCAGATCGCCGGGGCGATCAATGTGGCGCGCTCATGGCCCAGCAGCGTGTCGCGGTACCAGGCCTGGGTGAAGATGCGCGCATCGCTTGCGCGCAGGCAGGCGCGGATCAGCCGCCCGTGCAGCCGCTGGCCCAGCCGCGCGCGCAAGGTTCCGCGCTGGCCCTGCGGGATCATCCAGTCGCTGGATTCGATGACCATCACCCATTCAAACGCGCCGCTGCGCCGCAATGCCAAGAGGTAATAAGACAGCGGAAACGGCCAGCCGACGCCGCTGGAATGCGCGATGTCGCTGTCGCGCAACGCGCGGCGGATGATGCGCAGGTTCGGCATGATATTGGCCAGCACCGCCCCCCACCCTTGGTTCGGCCGCAGCGCGACCACCCTTTCGGGGGACAGGCCGTCGATGCGCGTGTCGGCATCGGTCGGGTGGGGCACTTGCGTGCGGGGCAGGACCGGGCAGCACAGGCGCAGGTTCGGCAGATACCCGATGTGCAGCGACAGATCTTTTTCCCACAGCCGGTTGGTATGGAGCGCGCCGTCAGGATCGGCATAAAGCGGGATGTGGCTGAACAGGGTATAGCGGGCGTCGATCATCGGCGGGTCATACGGGCGCGGCCTCTCTCGCTCGGTCGGTCGGGGGCAGTCGGGGGCGTTCAGTCGGGGGCGTTCGGTCGGGGGCGTGTGGTCGGGGCACAGTAGCGCAGATCGCGGGAAGGTTTACAGGTTTTTCAGCGACGGTTTTTTGCCCGATCGCGAACAGCCGATAACAGCGCGCATGTCGGTGCGGCCCGTCTGCCGCCCGTATGTGGCCCTTTGGTGCTTCGGCCCTGACGCGCGCGCCGCGTCGCAGTCCCTTCGCGTCACCTGCGCTGTTTCAGCCGGGCCGCGCGCCCGCCCTTGCGACGCGCCAGTTGCGGGGCACGGGCGGGCAGGGTGGCCATGATCGCGCGCCGCACGTCGGGCGTCATGCGTGACCATGCGGTGATCTCGTCAATGCTGCGCAGGCAGCCGGTACACAGGCGCGAGGCCGGGTCGATGACGCAGACCTTGGTGCAGGGGCTGTCAACCTCGTCGCGTTTCCAGATGTCGTCGGTCATCGCGTCCTCTTGGTATTGTGCGGCGCCGTGCCGCTGTCGTCTGCACCCATGCCCCCATTTAGACAGCGCGGCGCGAAAAGCCAGAGGGCAGGGCGAACTTGCCCGCATTTGCGCGTTGTCCGGCAGGCGCTACAGATCGCCCGCGCGGCGCAGATAGCCCAGCCGGTCCAGCGCGCCTTGCAAGATGTAGCCGGCGGCGACGTGGTCGATGACCTCGGCCCGGCGACGGCGCGACGTGTCGGCTTCCAGCAGTGCCCGTTCCGCCGCGACGGTCGATAGCCGTTCGTCCCAGAAGGTGATGGGCAGCGGCGTCAGCGCGCTGAGGTTGCGGGCAAAGGCGCGGGTGGACTGGCAGCGCGCGCCCTCGGACCCGTCCATGTTGCGTGGCAGGCCCAGGACCAGCCCGCCGATGCCGCGCGCATTGGTGATGCGCAACAGGTTGGCGGCGTCCAGCCCGAACTTGGTGCGCCGGATGGTTTCCAGCGGGCTTGCCACCGACAACATGCTGTCGGAGACGGCGACGCCGATGGTCTTGTCGCCCAGATCGAGGCCCGCAAGCGCCTGCGCCCGGGGCAAGGCGCGGGCGAACGTTTCGATATCGTCAAAGACCGGCATTGTGATCCTCCGGTGCAGGGGCGGCGATGGAAACGGGCCGCACCGTGGCGCCCGTCATTCCGCCACCCCGGCGGAACGCGCGGCCTCGCGGATCAAGGCCAGTTCACCGTCGCGCGTGGCGAAGATGCCTTGCGCCTCGGTCCAGATGGCGCGGGCGCGGCCGGTGTCGCCCAGAACGCCCAAGGCCCCGATCAGGCGCGCCCATTCCTCGGCGCTGCCGCCGGTATTGGCCAGACGCGTTGCCAGCCGGTCCACCATCCCCTCGATCATCGCGGCCTGATCTTCGGGGGCCATGTCGCGCGCGGCCTCGATATCGTCGGCGTTGGGGCCGGGGGTGTTGGGGCGGGGGGCGCCTTGCCCTGCGGCACCGGAACCGGCGGGCGCGGGCAGCGGCGGCAGGGTGTAGCGCTGGCCCGCGATCTGGGCCAGTTGCGGCAGCGCATCGCGGATCACCGGCATCCAGGGCGCGTCGCCCGGGCTGATGTCGTGCAGGCGGCTCCAGATCTGGAAGGTGACATCCTCGCGCCCTGTCTGGGCGAACATGATGCCCGAGTAATAGAGCGCGAGGGCATTGTTCGGGTCCAGCCGCAGCGCGCGTTCCAGCGCACCTTCGGCCTGCAGCGAGACCCCGCCGCCTGCGGCAAGGATCAGGTATTCGGCAAGCACCGCGTGTTCATCGGCGCGCACACGGTCCCCCAGCAGCTGGATCACGGTTTCCTGCGCCCGCGCGGCGGCGGCGAAATTGCCCAAAGATGCCTCGTTTTGTGCAAGCAGCACATGGCCTTGCAGATCGTCGGGGCGGTTTTCCAACGCGCTGCGCAGTTGGGCCAACAGTTGTTCGAGCTCCGCGCCGCCCGAAGGGGCCTCAAGGGTTGGCGCGGTGACCGGGCCGCCGGCCATCTGCGCCTCCATCTCGGTCTGGCTGGGGCGGTTCTCGCGGATCGCACGCGCGTCGGCCAGACGTTCGGCCAGCGGCTGATCGGGGAAGCCTTGCGCGCCGACCGATTGATAGGTCCAGAGCGCCAGCGGGACCAGCCCGACCACAACCGCCACCGCGAGCAGTTGCATGCTGCGCGGGGAGGCGCCGCGCCCTTCGGCCCGCACAACGCCGCGATCGGCTTCCAGCAGGCGGCGCTGTACCTCGGTGCGCAGGCGTTCCGCCTCGGCATCGGTGATGATGCCGCGCGCAAGGTCTTTCTCGACCTCGCGCAGCTGGTCGCGGTAGATGCCGATTTCGCGCGCTGCCGTCCCCTCAGGTGCCCCCTGCCGACCGCGCAGCACTGTGAGCACCAGCACGATGGCCACCATCACCGAAATCACGCCTACCGACAGCCAGAATATCATATGTCCCCCAAAGCCATGTCCCCCTGTCTACCCCGCAGCGCGGCCCTGCAAAAGGCCAAACCGCCCAATTCTGCGCGAGGGGGACGGGCCGGGATGAAGTGTCGCAGGCCGCCCGGCACCGGATGTCGGTTTTATCCGTCAAGTGCCGTTTGCGGTCGTGGTATATCTGGGCCAGTATTGCATGACGGGGGATGTCCCCGGGAACCGAAGGCCCGCCAGATGAAACGATATTCCGTCTTTGCCGTCGCGCGTGAGGCGTTTCGCCAGCACACTGGCTGGACCCGCGCATGGAACAGCCCCGCGCCGCGCGATGCCTATGACGTGGTGATCGTGGGGGCCGGGGGGCATGGCCTTGCCACGGCCTACTATCTGGGCAAGAATTTTGGCATCACCAATGTCGCGGTGATCGAAAAAGGGTGGCTGGGCGGCGGCAATACCGGGCGCAACACGACCATCATCCGCTCGAACTATCTGCAAGACCCCTCGGCGGCGATCTATGAGAAATCGCGCAGTCTCTATGAGACGCTGAGCCAGGACCTGAACTACAACATCATGTTCAGCCCGCGCGGCGTCATCATGCTGGCGCAGACGCAGCATGAGGTGCGGGGCTACCTTCGGACCGAGCGTGCGAATGCCCTGCAAGGTGTCGAGACCCGCTTCATCGGTCCCGAAGAAGTCCGAAAGCTGGTGCCGATCATCAATATCGACGGCCCGCGCTACCCGGTGCTGGGCGGGCTGTACCAGGCGCGCGGCGGCACGGCGCGGCATGATGCGGTGGCATGGGGCTATGCGCGCGCATGTTCCGCCATGGGGATGCACATCATCGAGCAATGCGCGGTCACGGGGGTGGAATCGGCGCAGGGCGTGGCGACGGCTGTGCAGACCACCAAGGGGCGCATCGGCTGCAAGAAGCTGGGCATCGTGGTCGCGGGCCATTCGGGCGCGCTGGCGGGCATGGCGGGCTTCCGCCTGCCGGTGGAATCGGTGGCGTTGCAGGCGCTGGTGTCCGAGCCCATAAAACCCTGCATGGATGTGGTGGTCATGGCCAACACCGTGCACGGCTACATGAGCCAGTCGGACAAGGGCGAAATGGTGATCGGCGGCGGCGCGGACGGGTTCAACAACTACACGCAGCGCGGATCATGGCAGCATATCGAGGAAACCGTGCGCGCGCTGGTGGAAACCTTCCCGATGATCTCGCGCCTGAAAATGCTGCGGCAATGGGGGGGCATCGTGGACATGACCGGCGACCGCTCGCCCATCTTGTCGCCCACGCCGCTGGGCGGGTGTTTCATCAACTGTGGCTGGGGCACCGGCGGGTTCAAGGCGATCCCCGGATCGGGCTGGGCCACCGCCGAGATGATCGCCAAGGGCGCGCCCGGGCCGCTGGCCGCCGCCTTCGGGCTGGAACGCTTCCGCGAGGGGCGGTTCATTGACGAGAGCGTGGCGGCGGGGGTGGCGCATTGATGGGGGAAGTAGATGAAAGTTAAAATTAACAGTTACGACGAACTAAGCACCAGCATAAGCGATGTTATCGCTCGGACACCACATGCTTTGAGTATCCACCCGACTGTGAAACTGATGCATGGCTTTATCGCGCCAAAGTTGGATTTTTCTCGCGATCTGGTTGAGTGGTTCTTTAGAAAAGGTGCGCCGAGTCGTTCTGTTTGGATAACGTACCAAGACGCTACGTTTTACTTCAGGTACGAAGTAAACAGCGCAGGCATACTTATGAAGAAAGATAGTATGCAGGGTGATTGGCTTGAGACGTTTTCCGCAGATGACTCAGAGCAGAATATTGCTCAAAAGCTCGCAAAGCATTTCCCATGAGTGCTGCGTCGCTCATCAGGGTGTTCCAAAATTGGTGTGAACAATTGTCGCAGGGAAAATTTTTCCGGCGCAGGGTTCAGCCGACGCCGCGCCCGGGCGGATCAGGAAAAGCACTGCTTTTCCCCGCCCGTTCTCACAACGTCGAAACACAACCGTTTCAACCAGCACGCCACAGGCCAGCGTCCGGCCCGGTGGGCGCAAAGCGCCCGCCGTTGGCGGGGCGGGCGCTGGCCGGGGGCCTTAAGCCCCCGTCCGGCAAGCTGCGAGGGTACCGCATGACCTCGGCGATGGCCTCGGCCATTGCAACGGTGGACAGAACGCTTTCCCGGGGCCCGGGCCTAACGCCTGCGGGGCCGGGACTTCATCATCATCTTTTTAGAAGTACTGAAAGCATCAAATGCTCCTCCTGACCTGCCCCCACTGCCAGATCACCGCCGAGGAAACCGAGTTCGCGCCCGGCGGGCAGGCGCATCTGACGCGGCATGGCCCCGATGCCTCGGACACGGATTTCGAATCCTACATGTTCGCCCGCACCAATCCCAAAGGTGTGCATTTTGAACGCTGGCGCCACGCTTACGGCTGCGGCAAATGGTTCATTGCAGCGCGCGCGACCGACACGCTGGAGGTCTTCGGCACCTATCCCGCCCAGACCATGCAGCCCCCGGCGCATCTTCTGGACCACATCAAATCCCGTCGCCCAGAGTTTCAAACCCCCTCCCCGGAAGGCACCGCATGAGCCACCGCCTGAAAACCGGCGGTCGCCTGATCGACCGCAGCGCGCCTGCCAGCTTCACCTTCAACGGGCGGGCGATGAAAGGCTTTGCGGGGGATACGCTGGCCTCGGCGCTTTTGGGGGCTGGGCAGGTGCTGATGGGCCGGTCGTTCAAATACCACCGCCCGCGCGGGGTCGTGGCCTCGGGCGCGGAGGAACCCAATGCCCTGATGGGGCTGGGCCGGGGCGACCGTTTTGAACCCAACCAGCGCGCCACCACAACCGAACTGTTCGACGGGCTGGAAGCCGCCAGCCAGAACCATTGGCCCAGCCTGAACCATGATATCGGCGTGGTGAGCAACGCCCTGTCGCGTTTCCTCAGCGCGGGGTTCTATTACAAGATGTTCATCCATCCCCGCCCATTCTGGAAACATATCTACGAGCCGTTCATCCGCGCCTCGGCGGGTCTTGGCAAAGCGCCCAAAGCCGACGCGCGCGACCCCGACCGGTATGAACAGATCTATGCGTTTTGCGATGTGCTGGTGATCGGCGGGGGCGTTGCCGGGCTGGTGGCGGCGCGGGCGGCGGCGCGATCTGGCCTGCGGGTTGTGGTCTGGGAACAGACCGCGCATTGGGGCGGGCGCGCGGTGGTCGATGGCGACCGGATCGACGGGCAGACGGCCGAGCATTGGGTCGCGGCCACGTTGAGCGCGCTGCACGCACTGCCCAATGTGACGCTTTTGACCCGCACCATGGGCGCGGGCGTGCATGACCATGGTTATGTCCACGGCTATCAGCGCGTCAGCGACCACACCCCCGGCGCGGATGCTCCGCGCCACCGGCTGTGGCGGATGCGCGCCGCGCGCACCATCACCGCGACAGGCGCGATTGAACGCCCGCTGTCCTTTGCGGGCAATGACATTCCGGGCGTGATGCTGGCCAGTGCCATGCGCGACTATCTGGTGAACTGGGCTGTGGCCCCCGGCGCGCGCAGTGTCGTGGTGACGAATAACGACGATGCCTATCGCACCGCGCTGGCGCTGCTGGACGCCGGGCTGGAGGTGCCTGTGATTGTGGATGCGCGTGCAGAACTGTCCGCCATGGCAGGTGCTGCGCAAGCGCGCGGACTGCGGGTGCTGCCCGGCATGGCGGTGCGCGCGGTGAAGGGCGGCAAGCGCGTCACGGGCGTCGAACTGTGCCGGGTGGACGGCACCGGCGGCGCGGTGGCCGAGGTTATCGCCTGCGATGCAATCGCCATGTCGGGCGGCTGGTCGCCGGTGGTGCATCTGTGGTCGCATTGCGGCGGCAAGCTGATCTGGGACGATGCGGGCGCCTTCTTCCGCCCCGATCCGGCCCAGCCGCCGCGCGGCGCAGATGGCACGGGCTTTGTGCTGGCGGCAGGGGCCGCGAACGGCGCGCTGGCGCTGCGCGACACGCTGCGCGATGCCCATGCTGCGGGGCAGGCGGCGACGGGGCAGGTGGCGACGGGGCAGGCGACAAAACAGGGGGCAGCAAAACAGGGGGCGGGATCATCCATCCCTCAGGCGAAAGCGCCAACCACCGACACCGCCCCCGACAGCCCGCTGGTCCCGGTCTGGATCATGCCCCGTGCCGCCGGGTATGACCTGCGCGCCAGGATGTGGCTGGATTTCCAGAACGACGTAAAGGTCGCCGACATCCAGTTGGCCGCGCGCGAAGGTTTCCAGTCGGTCGAACATGCGAAGCGCTACACCACGCTGGGCATGGCCACCGATCAGGGGAAGCTGAGCAATATCAACGGCCTTGCGGTGCTGTCCGATGCGCTGGGGCAGCCGATCCCTGCCACTGGCACCACCACTTTCCGCCCGCCGTATACCCCGATCTCCATGGGTGCGATTGCGGCCGAGGCGCGGGGCGCCACCTTCCAGCCCCTGCGCCGCACGCCCCTGCACGATTGGCACGAAGCGCATGGCGTGGCGTGGGAGCCCGTCGGCCACTGGCGCCGCCCCTATTGCTACCCCCGCGATGGCGAAAGCCACCATGATGCCGTGAACCGTGAGGTGTCGAACACGCGCACCAACCTTGGCTTGCTCGATGCCTCGACGCTGGGCAAGATCTTGGTGCAGGGGCCGGATGCGAGGCGCTTCCTCGACATGCTCTATACCAACATGATGAGCACGCTGCCGGTGGGCAAATGCCGCTACGGCCTGATGTGCAACGAAAACGGCTTTCTGATGGATGACGGCGTGGTGGCGCGGTTGGAGGATCAGGCGTTTCTGGTTCACACGACATCGGGCGGGGCGGATCACATCCACGCCTGGATGGAAGACTGGCTGCAATGCGAATGGTGGGACTGGCAGGTGCATACGGTCAACCTGACCGAACAATTCGCCCAGATCGCCGTGGTCGGCCCCAATGCGCGCAAGGTGCTGGAGATTTTGGGCGGCATGGACCTTGGCGCGCTGCCCTTCATGGGCTGGGCGGAAGGCACGCTGGCAGGCATCCCCGCCCGGGTGTTCCGCATCAGCTTTTCCGGTGAACTGAGCTTTGAGGTCGCGGTGCCGGCCGGGCAAGGGCTGGCGCTGTGGCAGCGCCTTATGGACGCAGGGCGCGCCTTTGGCGTCATGCCCTACGGGACCGAGGCGCTGCACGTCCTGCGCGCCGAAAAGGGCTTCATCATGATCGGGGATGAGACCGACGGCACCGTGATCCCGCAAGACCTCAACCTGCATTGGGCGATATCCAAGAAGAAGACCGACTTTCTGGGCAAGCGCGGGATGGCGCGTGTGGCGATGCAGGCGCCCGACCGCTGGCGGCTGGTGGGGCTGGAAACGCTGGATGGTTCGGTCCTGCCCGACGGTGCCTATGCGGTGCTGGACGGACAGAACGACAATTATCAGCGCCTGACCGAGGGGCGCGTTACTTCCAGCTATTACTCGGCCACGCTGGCGCGCGGGATCGCCATGGGGCTGGTGCGCCACGGGCCGGAACGGATGGGCGAGGTGTTGACCTTTCCGACCGGATACGGCGCGACCGTCAAGGCGCGGATCGTCGACCCGGTGTGGTATGACAAGGCCGGGGAGAAGCAGAATGCATGACATCCGCAGCGCCCTGCCGGGGGCGGAATACGAGGGCTATGTGACACTGCGCGAGGCCGGGCTGTGCGGCATGATTACCCTGCGCGGCGATCCGGATACCTTGCGCGACGCGCTGCGCGAGGCAGCCGGGCTGGACCTGCCCGGGATGCGGCGGGTCAGCGTGGTGGGCGACCACGCGTTGGCCTGGATGTCGCCTGATGAGATGCTGCTGATGCTGCCCTACGCCGACGCCCCCGCCACCGCGGCCCGGCTGCAATCGGCGCTGGCGCATCGTTTCGCCAGCGTTGCCGATGTGTCGGACGCGCGCGCGGTGTTCCACATCGCGGGGCCGCGCGGGGCTGAAGTGCTGGCAAAGCTGTGCCCTGTGGATACGGCCGCGCTGACCCCCGGCGACATCCGCCGCACCCGCGCGGCCCAGGTCGCTTGCGCGGTCTGGGTGCCCGAACCGGGGGTTTTCGTGCTGATCTGCTTCCGGTCGGTCGCGCAATATGTATTCGACGCGCTGGCACTCTCGGCCAGGCCGGGGGGAGAGGTGGCGGGCTTCGCCTAGGACGCGCAGGCCCGGCGATCCCCCGCCGCCGGGCCTGCGCGCGAGCAGGTTTTCCGGCCCCGCCCCTTGACGTTTGGCGCTTTAGGTACCTATTCCATTGTATCAGATGATCCAAATGAATGAGGATAAAATGGCTTTTGAACTTCCCGACCTGCCCTATGCCCATGATGCGCTGGAAAGCCTCGGCATGAGCCGCGAGACGCTGGAATATCACCATGATATCCACCACAAAGCCTATGTCGACAACGGCAACAAGCTGATTGCCGGCACCGAATGGGAAGGCAAATCGGTCGAGGACATCGTGCGCGGCACCTATGCGGCCGGGTCGGTGGCGCAAAGCGGCATCTTCAACAATGCCTCGCAGCACTGGAACCACGCCCAGTTCTGGGAAATGATGGGGCCGGGCGGCTCTGCGATCCCGTCCGAGCTGGAAAAGGCGCTGACCGAAAGCTTCGGCTCGGTTGACAAGTTCAAGGAAGATTTCGCCGCTGCGGGCGCGGGTCAGTTCGGCTCGGGCTGGGCGTGGCTGGTCAAGGACGCCGATGGCAGCTTGAAGGTCACCAAGACCGAAAACGGCGTGAACCCGCTGTGCTTTGGCCAGACCGCGCTGCTGGGCTGCGACGTGTGGGAACATTCCTACTACATCGACTTCCGCAACAAGCGTCCCGCTTATCTGTCGAACTTCCTCGGCAAGCTGGTGAACTGGGACAACGTCGCCGCGCGGATGTAATCTGCCCGACGCGATGCGATGCTGAAGGACCGGCCACCCCAGGGGTGCGCCGGTCCTTTGCTTTGGCGGCGGGTATTTTTGTGCCGCTCTTGTTTTCGCATTCTTGGGTCTTGTAACGGCGGGCCGGTTTGGCGAAGATCAAGTGTCACAAACGGCAGGATCTCATGAAAATAAACATCGAAATCGAATGCACCCCGGACGAGTTCAAGGAGTTGTTCGTGCCTTCCGAACAACAGGCCGACTTTGCGGCCAAGGCCTATCAGTCGATGGCCGAGGCGATGCAGCGCGCGATGCTTCAACAGTTCGCCACCTTCCGCACCGACAAGGAATAGGCAGCGTGGCCAGCGCAAGCATGGCGGGCGCCGCCGACCTCATCGCCCGGCTGGATCTGGCGCCGCATCCCGAAGGCGGCTGGTACCGCCAGACCTGGGTGGCCGATGCCGCCCCGGGGCAGCGCCCCGTGGGCACGGCGATCCTGTTCTTGCTGGCGACCGGGCAGGTCAGCCATTGGCACCGCGTCGATGCGACCGAGATCTGGCTTTATCATGCGGGCGCACCGCTGGTGCTGCGCCAAAGCGCCGATTCTGCCGGACCGGCGCGCAGCGAGACCCTGGGAGGTGATGTGCTGGCGGGTGAAGCGCCGCAACTGATCGTGCCCGCTGGTGCCTGGCAATCGGCGCGAACGCTGGGCGACTGGACGCTGGTCAGTTGCACCGTGTCGCCGGGGTTCCGGTTTGACGGGTTCGAACTGGCCGCGCCGGGGTTCGACATCGCGTGACGGGGGCAAAACGCGCGGGCAGGGCCTGTGCCGAATGGGCGCATGGACAGCGCCGACCTGTCCTGTAGGTTGTGTCGGAATGAAACAGGAGGTTACGCAATGCCGAAACTGGTAAAGCTGTATATTCAGCAAGTGGCGATCGGGTTTGCGCTGGCGGTGGTGTTCGTGGGCATGCTGCTGTGGGCCAATGTCGCCAACCTTGCGCATCTGGTGTTCAACACCTCGGGCGGGTATCTGGCGCTGTTCCTGTTGATCTTTTTCAACGGCATCGTGTTTGGCGGCGTGCAATTCGCCATTGCGATCATGCGCATGGCAGGGCGTGACGATGATACATCGGGCGGCAAGCCGCTGCGCGATCTGACCCGCTATGCCACCAACCCGCAGCCTATTGCCATCCCGGTGCACCGCGACGACCGGCGCGGCTGATGCCTGCGGGCAAGATGTCGGAAAAGGTGGCGGGAACCGCAGCAGCCGTGGCAGCGTGAATTTCCCGAGAGCCTGAGTGTTCAGGTGGTCGCCAGATACCAAGGCCAGGACCCTGGCAGCGCCAGCTCCCTCGGAGATGCTTATCGGCCACTGGAAAAGAGCCGCACACGCGCAGAGCAGAACCCGCCACCACTCAACATAAGCGTGCTGCGGGCTTTCGGCAAGGGTTGCATTTGTTTACCGTTTGTTCATATCTGTCTTATGGAATTTCAGGACACAGATGACGCGATGAAACGCGGCCAGCGGCTGGCGCGGGGCGTATGTCGCTACCTGCGCAGCGCGGGCATGGCCTCGGTCACCGAATTGGTGCCTGCACGCGGGTTGCGGGTGGATGTGATGGGGCTGGCACCGTCGGGCGAGATATGGGTGGTGGAATGCAAATCCAGCCGCGCCGATTTCCGCGCCGATCAGAAATGGCAGGGGTATCTGCCGTGGTGCGACCGCTTTTTCTGGGCGGTCGATTCGGATTTTCCGACTGACATCCTGCCGCCTGAAACCGGCTTGATCCTGGCGGATGATTTCAGCGCAGAGGTGTTGCGCATGGCACCTGAGACGCGCCTGTCCGCGCCGCGCCGCAAGGTGGTCGCGGGCCTCTTTGCCCGCACGGCGGCGCTGCGGCTGCAATTCTTCACGGACCCGGGGGTGCGCGCGCTGCAAGGCGGGGCCGAGGCGCGGACCGGCGGGGCCAAGCCCGATGGCTGGGGCGGCGCCGATTGAGTCGCGCTGACTCATCTGGGGCCGCCTGAGCGGCACCAGAATCGTCGCTTTTACCGTTGCCGGGGACCCTTGGGCTTGCCGCCCTTTTTGCCCGCGGCCGGGGCGGCATCCATCGCGCGGGCGGCGGCGGCGGCGCCGCGCAGTTCCTCAGCGATCTCATCGGCCTCGTCGGGGTCAAAATCCAGCGGCAGGTCGATCCCGTCGCCTTCGACATAAAGCCGTACCATGCCTTGCGTCGTCGGGCCGATTTGCAGGCTGGCGCTGGTGTCGCTTTCCTTGTTGATACCCATTGTGCTGTCCTCGATGCGGTTATGACGCGGTTATCGTCGGGGGCTACGCCGATTTGCGGCGGCAATCAAGCTATCGCCTCTTGCATTCGGGGCGCACGGGCGCTAAATCGCCCTCAGTGCCGCCTTAGCTCAGTTGGTTAGAGCGCTGGATTGTGGATCCAGAGGTCCCCCGTTCAAGCCGGGGAGGCGGTACCATTCCCCCAGGACCCGAACCGCGTCACCAAGGGACACCCTGGGTGATATCGGGTGTCGCCGGAAAACCCAACAACAGCCGACAGTTGCACGGGCATGCGCAACCGCTTATGAACAAGCGGGGTCGCGGTGGGTGCAGCTTTGCCGCCACGCCCGGCAACAACAAGGCGGACCGGCCGATGCAGCGCTACACCATGCCCTTTGCCCCGCCCGGAAGCACCGTGGGCCTGCTGGGCGGATCCTTCGATCCGGCGCATGACGGGCATGTCCACCTGAGCCAGCAGGCGCTGCGCCGACTGCGGCTTGACCGGCTGTGGTGGCTTGTGACCCCCGGCAACCCGATCAAGGCGCATGGCCCCGCGCCGCTTGCCGGTCGCATGGCTCGAGCGCGTGCGCTGATGCGGCACCCCCGCGTGACCATCACGGATGTGGAACGGCAGTTGGGCACGCGCTACACCGCTGCCACCCTGCAGGCGCTGCGTCACCACTACCCGCAGGTGCGCTTCGTCTGGATCATGGGGGCGGACAACTTGGCGCAGTTCCACCGCTGGGACCGCTGGGCCGGGATCTTCCGCAGTACGCCGGTGGCGGTTTTTGCCCGCCCCGGCCAGCAGATGCCCGCCCTGACCTCAAAGGCCGCGCGTCGCTTCGCGCAAACGCGGCTGGCGGCGCAGGACGCCGGGCGGCTGGCCCATGCGCAAGCGCCCGCATGGGTGTTTCTGACCATGCCAAAGCGCGACATATCCTCAACCCGGCTGCGACAGGCAGAGGGCGCGCCCGCGCGCTGAAGGGCGCCCGGTCAGGGGGGGCGTGGGGCCAGACGCGGCATGACTGGGGCCAGATCGGGGGCCAGATTGGGGGCGTGCGGCATTGTTTCGCAGACGGAAACACAGCGTTGCCGGCACCGGATGGCAGGATATGATTTGCAATTGGGCGGTATTTCAAGGTTAACCTCGCCATGACGGGACTGAGGGCAGTGCCGGTACCTGATGGGGATTGAATGACTTCTGACAAGACGCGCCAACGCTTCGCACTGACCCGCCGACAGGCCATGACGGGGTTGGGCGCGATGCTGTTGGCGCAGCCGGGCTGTGCCAATGCGCCCGCCAGCTCGCAGCGTCCGCCCGTACGTCCCGGCCCCGATGGTCTGCGTCCGCTGGCGCTGGCACAACCGGCCGACGATCTGGTACGGGCGGCGCGCCTGTCGGGTGAAATGTCGTTTGCCGTGCTCGACAGCGCCACGGGTGCCTTGCTGGAGGGGCGCAACCCCGACTTGGCCCTGCCGCCCGCCAGCGTGACAAAGGCCCTGACGTCTGCCTACGCACTGGACGCGCTGGGGGCCGGGCACCGCTTTCGCACCCGGGTTTTCGCCACCGGCGGGATCACCGGCGGCGTGGTCGCGGGCGATCTGGTGCTGGCGGGGGGCGGTGATCCGGTGCTCGACACCGATGCGCTGGCCGATCTGGCCGCGGCGGTGCGCCGTACCGGGATCACTTCGGTGCAGGGTCGCTTCGTGGTCTATGACGGCGCGCTGCCGCGCATTGCGCAGATCGACGACGAACAGGTCGTGCAGGCGGGGTATAACCCGGCGATCTCGGGGCTGAACCTCAATTTCAACCGTGTGCACTTTCAATGGACAAGGCGCGGCGGCGACTATGATCTGGTGATGGATGCGCGCAGCCAGCGCTACCAGCCGCGGGTCAGCTTTGCCACGATGGAGCTGTCGGGGCAGGGCTACCCGGTCTATACCTTCCGCAACGGCGAAGGGCGCGACCGCTGGACCGTGGCGCGCGCCGCGCTTGGCAGCAATGGCGCGCGCTGGCTGCCGGTGCGTCAGCCCGCACTTTATGCGGGCGATGTGTTCCGCACGCTGGCGCAGTCCAACGGGATCACGCTCGGGGCGCCGGTGGTCAGCGCCACGGCGCCGCAGGGCACGCTGGTGGCCGAGCATGCGTCCCGGCCGCTGCCCGAGCTGTTGCGCGACATGCTGGAATTCTCGACCAACATCACCGCCGAGGCGATCGGGCTAAGCGCCAGCCGCGCGCGGGGTGCCAGGCCCGGCAGCCTTGCGGCCTCGGCGCAGCTTCAGGCGGAATGGCTGCGGCAGACTTACGGATTGTCGACGCTGCGACTGGCCGATCACTCGGGCCTGGGGGCGGCGTCACGGATCAGCGCGGCAGATCTGGCGGGGTTCTTCAGCCAGACGCAGCGCGCGGGCGTGTTGACGCCGCTGCTGCGCACCCTGCCGATGCGCGACGCGAATAATGCGGTCGTCGGCAACCACCGGTTGGAGGTGGCGGCCAAGACCGGGACGTTGAACTTCGTCTCGGCGCTGGGGGGAAGCTTCGATGTGCCCGACCGCCCCCGCAACCTGAGCTTCGGCTTTGTCGCCGCCGATCTGCCGCGCCGCGCCGCCATCCCTGAAAGCCAGCGCGAGGCACCGCCCGGCACCCGCGACTTCAGCCGAAACGCGCGCCGTCTGCAGCAGCAACTGCTGGAACGCTGGGCGGTTGCCTACGGCTGAGGGATTGGCGCGGTGCGCCGCGCCTGGACGACGGGCGTACGGGGGCGGCAAGGGTGCTTCCGGAGCTGGTACCTGCGCGAACGACCGGGGCTCGCGTATGGTCTGTTTCAGTCGGGGGAAAAGGTGCTGGAGCGGGCGGCGGGAATCGAACCCGCATCATCAGCTTGGAAGGCTGAGGTCTTACCATTACACAACGCCCGCGCTGTTTGGGGCTTAGCATCCTTCAGCGGCGGAATTCAAGATCATTTCAGCCCCCCGCGTGTCGTCGAACAAACATGCTGCGCATCTGGCCAATCGCCGCAGCGCGGCTAATGTGCGGATGCTGCAGTCGCCGCGCAGAAATCGCCGCTGCACCTAGGCCGCCATTTGCTCTCCGACGGAGCGCCCGCGCTGCTGCAAGCCGATTGCACGATGGCCAGACGCTCAGGCTGCCGAATGGCCGATCATGACGCAGTTGCGGCCCTGACGCTTGGCGCCGCGCAATGCGCGGTCGGCATCGTCGATCAGGCGCTGGGTGGGCTGCCGTTCGGTCCAGATGTGCACATGTCCAAGCGCGACGCCGACCGATGCGGTGATCCCGATCTGGTCGCTTCGGCCAGGCAGGGGCACCGGCGTACTGGCGATGGCCCGGCGCAGCCGGTCAGCAGCGTGATGCGCGGCCTGCAGGGTGGTGTCTGGCAGGACCATCAGAAATTCCTCCCCGCCAATGCGGGCCAGAAGGTCCTGCGGGCGGGCACCGCTGCGCATCACATGCGCCACGCTGGTCAGGACATGATCGCCCACCGCATGGCCATAGGTGTCGTTCACCAGTTTGAAGCGATCCAGATCCAGCAGCATCACCGCAAAATTGCTTCCCGCGATATAGGCCGCTTTCGCGATCTGCCGGATCTCCTGATCGGCATAGCGCCGGTTATGGAGCCCCGTCAGCGGGTCGGTCATCGCCATGGTCAGGCCCGATTGCGTTGACTGGCGCAGGCGGTCGGCCTGGCGTTTGCGTTCCAGTTGGCGCGACAGGCGCAGCACGGCCTCGTCCGAATCCAGCGGAGTCGTCAGGACCTCTGCCGCGCCAAGGTCCAGTGCCATCGCCGCTGCAGTGCAATGATGCGCGGGCAGCAGCACGCATATCGTGGCATTGCGGCTGTCGGGTCGCGCGCGCAGATCGGCGATCAGGCGCAGGTCAGCATCGGGCGCGTCGGGGTTGGGTGCCAGCAGGTAAAGATCGGGCTGCGGCCCCGCAATCGTGGGGCGCAGGGCCTCGGCGGGGGGGGCAGTTTCGATCCGCAGACCGGCGCGCAGGCTGGTCAGACGGTGCTTCAGCATCCGCCCGTGGTCATCGCCCGAGGTGATGAGCAGAACCCGCGCGGGGGCAATATAGCGATGCTCTGGCTCGCAAAACCCGAGCGTCCGGGTGGCGGCGTCATGCAGTCTCCGGTCCTCGGCACTGCTGCGCGCGCGCAACAGGCTGCGGATGCGCGCCAACAGCAGCCCTTCGTCCATCGGACGCGTCATAACCTCGGCCGCGCCCGCGTGCAGGGCCTGCATCCGGGGGCCGCTGTCGTTGCTGGGTGCGATCACCAGGACTGGAATGTCGCGGCAGAGCGGGTCGGCCTGAAGCCGGGCGCAGAGCGCGCAGGCCGGGCCATCGGGCAGGGACATGCCGGTGATGATAAGATCAGGCTGGTCGTTGCGCGCGATATCAAGCGCCTGAGCCATGGTTTCTGCCTGTGTCATCGCGTAGCAGGCAACGCCGAGTTTGACGCGCAGGATGATGCGGTTGGTTACCAATGCGTCAACAATCAGGATGTTCCCAGTCATTCCAAAACCTCACCCAGTGCCCGGTGCGCGCCCCATCAATGGCGGCCCGTTGTGCTGAGGTTAGGGTGAACTGGTTAAGAAAGCGTTAGGATGCGGGGGGCAAATCGCGGCCCGCCCCAATTCACGCGCCCGAATTCATGCGCCGAAGTTCAGGCACGGGGCTTTCATGTCGCACGAGCAAACTGACCCGCTGCCCGCGACGGCCAACGGGCTTGCGCGGCTTCACATGGCGTCAGAGCGTCGTGTGCTTGTCACCTGACAAGCAACGATAAACTTATCCCGCAGACCCGCCGCGCCGGTAATGTGCCAGCACATAGACCCGGATTGCTGAGGCAAGGCCGATGTCTTCACGCGAAGCATCTATTTCAGCCGCCAAAGCATTGATAGACATGCCTTTCTCTTCGGAAATGTCGCGGAAAGCGCGCCAGAAGGCGGCTTCCAGCGACACGCTGGTGCGGTGGCCGCGCAGGGTGAGCGAGTGCTTTTCCGGCCGCCCGCTCATCATGTCCGCTTATGCGCGTCCAGCGCTTTGCGCGCCTGCGCGGCCTGTGCCTCTTCCAGCGCGCGCTGCGCCTTTGTCCGACCAAATTTCACAGCGTTTTCATCAGCCTGCGCGCTTTTCTTCAGACGAGATTGCGCCTTGCGGGCGGCGCGCAGGTTGATGGGGCCGCTGTTCATGCCTTGGGACCGATCATGTCTTGCGGGCGCACGACGCGGTCGAAGGTCTCACCGTCGACGAAGCCCAGGGCAATCGCCTCTTCCCGCAAGGTGGTGCCATTCTTATGCGCGGTCTTGGCCACTTTGGTGGCGTTGTCGTAGCCGATGGTGGGCGCAAGGGCGGTGACCAGCATCAGGCTTTCTTGCATCAGCTTTTCGATCCGTGCGGTGTTGGCTTGCGTGCCGACCACCATGTTGTCGGTGAAGGCTCCGGCACTGTCGCCCAGAAGCTGCATGGATTGCAGCACGTTATAGGCCATCATGGGTTTGAACACGTTCAGCTCGAAATGCCCTTGCGACCCGGCAAAGCCTACTGCCGCATCATTGCCCATCACATGGGCGCAGACCATGGTCAGCGCTTCGGCCTGTGTCGGGTTGACCTTGCCGGGCATGATGGAGCTGCCGGGCTCATTTTCCGGCAAGATCAGTTCGCCCAAGCCAGAGCGCGGGCCCGAGCCAAGGAAGCGCAGGTCGTTGGCGATCTTGAACAGACTGGCGGCGACACCGCGCAGCGCGCCCGACATCTCGACCATGGCGTCATGGGCGGCGAGTGCTTCGAACTTGTTGGGCGCGGTCACGAACGGCAGGCCGGTGATGCGCGCGATCTCGGCCGCGACATCCTCGGCCCAGCCGATCTTCGTTGCCAGCCCGGTACCGACGGCGGTGCCGCCCTGTGCCAGCTCATAGATCGCGGGCAGGGCGGCGTTGACGCGGCGGATGCTCATGGCGACCTGATGCGCATAGCCGCCGAATTCCTGACCCAGCGTCAGCGGTGTCGCGTCTTGCGTATGGGTCCGGCCGATCTTGATGATGTCCTTGAATTCTTCGGCCTTGGCGACCAGCGCCAGATGCAGCTTTTCCAGACCCGGCAGCAGCACGTCGCGCGCCTGCATGGCGGTGGCGACGTGCATCGCCGTGGGGAAGGTGTCGTTCGAGGATTGAGACATGTTCACATGGTCGTTGGGGTGCACGGGGTCCTTTGACCCCATCTTGCCGCCCAACGCCTCGATCGCGCGGTTCGAGATGACTTCGTTGGCGTTCATGTTCGACTGGGTGCCTGACCCGGTCTGCCAGACGACCAGCGGGAAATTGTCGTCGAACCGGCCGTCGACCACTTCGGCCGCGGCGGCGACGATGGCATTACCGATGGTCGCGTCCAGCTTGCCCTGCGCCATGTTCACCGTGGCTGCGGCCTGTTTGACGACGCCGAGCGCGCGGATCATCTTCACCGGCTGGCGTTCCCAGCCGATGGGAAAATTGCGGATCGACCGTTGCGTCTGCGCGCCCCAGTATTTATCGGCGGGAACGTCCAGCGGGCCGAAGCTGTCGGTTTCAACACGGATGGCGGTCATGGCAAGTCTCCTGACTGGGTTCTGGGCTGCGGCGCAGCGTTGCGGCATCATGCGCCGACCAAACGCTACAGGCAGTTGATTTATCGCAATTTCGGACCAAGAAAGTCTGTTGGTTTCACCTGAAATTGCTTTAGGCGAGCGGAAAGCGGAAATCAATCGGCCTGCGGGGGCTGACGCGCGCTATCATCGGGGATTTGCGGTGCAGGCCGGCCAGAGCGCTGGCCACAACCATCGACGACGGGGTCGCAACCCCGCCGCCGCCGCAGGTACGATGCGGACCGCGCCGGGGCTACTTGCGGAACTTGTCGAGGCTTACGACCTCGGCTGCTTTTTGCCGGGTGGCATCGGGGGGCGTGTCGTCGGGGTTGGTGCCGTCATCATCGTCGCTGTCGTCATCGTCATCTTCGGTCTGGATCTCGAACCGCAGGCCGAATTCAACCGACGGGTCAACGAAGGTGGTGATCGCATCGAAGGGAATATACAGCGGTTCGGGGTTGTTGCCGAAGTTGAGGGTGATGGCAAAGCCGTTCTCATCGACGTTGAGGTTGTCGAACCAGTGCTGGATGACGATCGTGATCTCATCGGGGTAGCGCTGGCGCAGCCAGTCGGCCATGTCCACATCCTGGTGGTGCATGTTGACGGTGATGAAGAAGTGATGCTCGCCCGGCAGGCCATCCGTCTCGATCATGGACATGACGTTGCGGATCAGCCCGCGCATCGCGTCGTGCATCATGTTGCCATAGTCGATCGTCTGCGCCATGCTCTCAGCCCTTTTCCTGTGATGTCAGCATAAGACATTCGGGGATGATTGAAAGGGGGGAAGGCGCGGTTTTCTGCGCCGCGTCATGCAAGCGCCGCCGCCCCCGCAGATAGCGCCGCCATGGCGATCAGAACCGGCACCACGGGCCAGCGCAGCCCCCAGATCAGCGCCCCCGCCGCGCCCGTCAGCGCCAGCGCCAGCGGGCGCAGGCTGGCGGGGTCCGGCCAGACGAAGGCCCAGAACGGCCCTGTGACCATGCCGGTCTGGGCGAAGACCACATGCAGTGCGAACCACAGCGACAGGTTGGCGATGACGCCCACCACCGCCGCCGAGATCGCGCGCAACCCCGCCGAGAGGCGCGGCTGTTCGCCCAGCCACGCGACATAAGGCGCGCCCGCAAAGATCCACAGGAAGCACGGCACGAAGGTCATCCATAGCGTGATGCCCGCCGCCGCCAGGGCCAGCCCCGCGCCGCCCGCCTGATAGCCCGCAAGGAAGCCCACGAATTGCGTGACCAGAATCAGCGGCCCCGGGGTGGTTTCAGCAAGGCCCAGCCCGTCGATCATCTGTGCGGTGGTCAGCCAGCCGTAATCTTGCACCACCACCTGCGTCATCCAGGCAAGCACCGCATAGGCCCCGCCAAAGGTGACCACGGCCAATTGTCCGAAGAACAGCGCCAGATCGGTCAGGAGTGGCGCCTCAATGGCCCAGAGCACCGCCACCGGTGCCAGCCAGAGCGCCAGCCACAGCGCCACCGTCGGCAGCATCCCGGCCAGCGGCGGCGGCGCGGTGCCGGGCGCATGGGGCGCAGCGCCGGTGCGCACAGAAGCAAAACCTGCCAGCGCCGCCGCCGCGATGATGAGGGGGAAGGGCAGTTGGAACACATAGATGCCGATGAAGGCGGCGGCCGCGATCAGGCGGTGGCCGGTCGTGCCCAACGCGCGACGCGACAGTTTGAACAGCGCTTCCAGCACGATGATGATGATCGTCGCCTGCACGCCGAGGAACAGCGCCGCGACCAGCGGCACCGCGCCATATGCGGCATAGGCAAAGGACAGCGCCAGCACCACGAGCGCGCCGGGGAGCACGAACAGCCCGCCCGCAATCAGCCCGCCGGGCACGCCGCGCAGCTTCCACCCGGCATAGGTGGCCAGTTGCATCGCCTCGGGTCCCGGCAGCAGCATGCAAAACGACAGCGCGTCGAGGTATTGCCGTTGGGTCAGCCAGTCGCGCTGTTCGACCAGTTCGCGCTGCATCAGGGCGATCTGCGCGGCAGGACCGCCGAAGGACAAAAGCCCGATGCGGCCAAAAACCCGGATCAGCGCAGAATGGGCGGGCGGGGTCTGGGGCAGATCGGTCGCAGGGGCAGGCGGCATCAGCATTCCTTTGGCCGTGGGCGTGTCGGTCAAGCTTAGCGTTGCTTGCCGCACGGTGCCAGTGTGGTGCCCGCGCGCGCAACGCAGCAGGGAAAGGCGCCGACCATGGCCGCGCCCGGACGAAAGCCACGCAACAGCGCGCCCCGTCAGCGGACATGTATCAAGGAAATGTAACAGAAAAGTGCAGGCTTCCAAAATATTCAGCCAATGGTCAATGTTTTCAAATGCTTGCAGTTTTCAATCATCATGGGACGAAAGCAGAACAAGCGCAGAACAAAACAAGGCACTGTAAAACAGTTTTGGCGCCCATAGGTGCGGCACTGCATGGCATGCTTTGCGGGGTGCCAGCATGAGCAATATAGTCAGCGCCCTTGTGCAGAAACGCATTGTCGGTTCGCCTACGCGCAAATCCATCCTGCTGTACATGGCAGGGTGTGCGAGTGATGACGGCACCGGCGTGTGGTGCAGCAAGAGCACCATCGCGCGCGATCTCGAATACGGTAAACGCACCGTTCAGGTGGCGGTCGATGACATGGTGCAGTCGGGCTTGATTGCAGAGGTCGGCAATCGACGCTGCGCGCATGGGTACACAGTTGAATATCGCATCTGTCTGGACGTGGTGAAAACGTTGGAGCCGACGCAGCAAGAGGCGGTCAAAAAGGCCAAATCCGAGCGTGGAGAACTGCCACCAGATGGACAAAATCAGAGGGGTGCAGGAGCTGCACCCGTGCAGGAGATGCACCCCACCCGTGCAGGAGCTGCACCCCATGGGGTGCAGGAGCTGCACCCAAACCGTACTGGAACCGTAAAGGAATCTTGTTCAGAATATGTTGGCGGCGCAAGCGCCGCAATCACCCAGGATCAATTCGATGAATTCTGGAAAGCACACCCGAGACCACGAAACCGGGAACGGTGCCGAAAGCTGCTGGCAAAGGCCGTCAGCGACGGGGTGCCGGTTGCAAGGCTGTTGACAGCCGCCGAACGGTATCGCGCCGAGCAGGCCGGGAACGCGCCGAGGTATGTTTGCTATGCTGATAGCTGGTTGGACAACCGGCGATGGGAAGATTTCCCAGATCAGGCTGGCGAAGCGGCTGATTCACTGGTGGTAAGCAGGGCTGCAGTGTTCTGGGCTAAGAAAATCCAAAGCGGGGGATACGCACCCCAAAGCGCGATCTCGAAAGAAATTGCGGCTTGCATGATCGCGGAAGGGCTTGTTGACGCTGTGCAGCTGCGCCGTGCTGGGATCATCACATGAACGTCGGATGCCTGATGCGGGGTGATGGACAGCGCATTCGCAGCGTTGACCCCAGGAACAAGCGCGAGCTTCCTACCAGTGATGAAGGCGAAACCACGCCAGAAACGCCACAGAAAGCCGTGTCGGAAAAACCGACACAGACAGCAAGAGCCGTGTCGGAAATTCCGGCAACGCCGTGTCGGAAAAACCCGGGAGGATGCAATTCAGACGGGCCGCTAAAACCTGTCAGCCCCCCCCTTACCCCCCTTTGGGTCCTTCCCGGCTGCGCCCCACGCGGGTAATTCGCACCCCGGTAGTTTTATTAAGCTTAACAGCGGACTAAGCCTTAACAACGCCAAGTTAAGCAAAGGTAGCATGAGACATTTTGACGAATTGGCAGGTCGCGCCCTGGGGATGCCCCCAAAAGCGGCCCCGTTACTCGGCGAGTGGGAAAACCTCGAGAGTGCGCGGCCCCGATACCTTTCCGGGTGCGCGGCGCAAGGTCTGGTCAGGGCCAGACCGACCGCAGGCAAGGGCTGTGTGGTGCCCTTGCCTGCATCGTTCCCCTGTGTTGTCTCCGCCAGCGCCACGAGCGGCGCGCTGGGCGGGCAAGTTGGGATCAGGCGGGGGGGGCAGGTGGCTGCGTGGGGGTGGACGCCGCCAGCGGGCCGGAAATCGAGGTTACGGGCCGGGTGCAATGCCTGGACAGCATGCCCGGCGGATCGTGGGTGAGCGGGGGCAAATCAACGGGCGCGATGATGTGGCCCAGCATATCGACACCAATGCGCGGCAAGTTCGTGCTTGCGTGCCTTTTCGATGTCGGCGAGTTCAGAGTCTACATGTCTGGATCACTTAGTGGGGCGACAAACGACAGCAAGTGAATGCGCTTGGGCTTCAGCGTCCTATCTGGCTGACGTTCACACTCAATCGCAAGGTTCGCCAACACCCGCTGATACTTCGCTAAATCTTCTGGGTCCACTGTTGGGTATAGGTCCATCGGTAGGCGTTTTGGAAACCGCTCGTCGTTCATCACGATAGCGTACCAACCAGTGTTGATCTTGTCTCGATCTGTGCCTCGGATATCCAAGGTAGCTCCTTCGACATCTATGATAGTGCTGTCGTCAACCGCCTTCAGATCAGCGTCGCTAGGAAATTCAGCCAGTGCCGCCGCCTCTATATCGGGTGAGTTCTGGAGCTCTATTTTGGCGGTTTTGTCCTTCTTTGATGGGCGAAGAAAGTCGGCGACCTTGGGGATCAATGCTCTTCTTTTTGATGGAGGGAGGCTTCGCTCAAGGGCCTTCTCTATAAACAAAGGGTCTTGTCCAACAATGCTCGAAATCTGCTGGATGACCACGTTGTTATCCCCCGTGATGATCGGTGCTGTGCTGGAAGTCTCACCACGCGACCGGGATACCCTGTCATAGGCATATCGAGCGACAACATAGGTCACCGCCAGCGTTGCCAACGTGACGATGCCCTCATACTCCGCCGGGATGTCGATGCCGAACATTTCTTCTAAACTACCTGTTACCCGGTCCTCAATGTTACTTTGGTACTTACCGTAGACCTCGATCAGAAGGTCCCACCCTAAGGTGCCTGTCTTAATAGACTCTACCCTTACCGTCACCCTGTCTAGGTCGAAGTCTGGATCAAGTTCAGCGAGAAAATTCACGCCCTCTTCAATCAGGGTTTTCTGTGCTGAGAGGGATGCAATGACCTCATCTATGTTGAAGGTTGTGGCTGTATACTTGCCAGAATGCCTGAACTCAGTTTTCAAATGACTACCCCCATAACGGAAAATCATTTAGGCATTAAACCATTGAGTCAACCACGGTCATCTGTAACAACTTCCTTTGTTGCGTTTGATACGCAGGGCCGCTTGCTAATTGCGTCTCTCATAGCTTGGTCGGCTTCAATATCTGCTGGATCAATTCCGCTTGGAAAGGTGGCTGATTCCGCGCCGCACGTTCTCCGGTTGTGGCGACGATCGCGCGGTTCATGTGATCAGGTGTCCCGAATTTCGGCGTTATCAACAACGTCCAGAATCACCCGGCCATCTTCGGTCTTCGAAAAATAAACCGTGGTGTCGGGTCGCTCAATGCTGCGGGTCACGCCGTCCGCCATCACCTGCGAGATTACCTTGTCGAAGTCGCTGGCCCGCTTTGGGACCGGATAGGCACGTTCTAGGGTCGCAACAATCTCCGCGTTCATGCTGCGGTTGTTCGTGTCGGCGGCAGCCTTGATCCTGTCGCGCATACCGTCCGGCAGTCTCAAAGCAAACTGATCGGAACCTCGCCCCGGCTTACCATCTGACATTTAGCGCTCCTCTTTTTGATATCACTGTGATTTTAATTCTTGACGGTCAATGATATTACCGTAATATGAATTACGGTAATATCACGAGGTTCCGATGAGAGACTGTCGCCCAATCGCCATACGACTGCCCGCCGATCTGAAAGAATGGATTGAGGCACAGGCCGCTATCAACGGTTCTTCGCAGAACAGCGAAGTGATCCGCGCAATCCGCGAGCGCATGGACCGTCACTCAGAACCCGCAACCACCTGACCCACACCGAAAGGGATTAGAATGACCGACACCCCCAAGACAGGGGCCGATACCGGCTTGCCTGCTGAAACCCTGTTTGAAATCAGCGACATGCTTGTTCTGGCACTGGACGCCACGGCGCGCCCGCAAGGCTACAGCCAGAGCGAACGCGAAGCCCGGTCCTATGTCCGGTCAGCGCTGCGCCGTTGCGAAAAGCTGATCGGGGGTGCGGCATGACTGGTCCATCCTTGCGCCAACACCTGGAAGATGCACAGAGCGTTGCCTGTAACCTGTCTGGCCTGCTGAATGCAGTCGCGTACCTGCAAGGCGCGTCCGAATGTCAACACGGGCAGGCTGCCCTGATCTATGTCGCCGAGAACATGGCCCGCGATTTGAACGACCGCCTCGACTCTCTGAATATTCCCACGGGTGAAATTCAATGAGCGTCGAACACAAAAGCAATCCGGTGGCTGAACCTGTGACGCGATGGGAGAACGATCAATGCCAGGGCCTCGCCCTGTGCGTTGAGCCGCTCTTTCGAGGCACGGTCGCGCACGCCGAAGTACTACGCGCCCGGCAGAAAGCGTACCTGGATAGCCTGCCGACAGATCCCCAAGAGGCTATCCGTGCTGCCCTGAAGCTCATGAGTGACAACGGCAAAAAACACCCCGCCGGGGTCCAAGAGGCCTTGCACTTGTCCTACGCGCTTGGGGCGATGGTGAGTGAAGGCTACCTTGAAGGAAGTGAGCAAAGCCGCGATGCCGCCCTTTATGTGGCTTACCAACTCTCGGACGCGCTTTGCCGCGCAACCCGCCAGCTAGACCGCATAGCAGACATCTTGAGCAACCAGACGGACAGCGCGCGACATTAGCGACTGTCTTGGCGCGTGGTGTCCACTTTACCTAGCCTTTGTGGCATCGGGTTTCAGCCCCTGAAACTTCACTTCCAAAAAAGAGTTTCTTGACAGGAGTCGCCATGCTCATTAACTCTTTTCATGAAGAGAAAATCCCACGAAAGGGGAACACATGAAACGCCGTGCAATCATCTATCTGGCAGACTGTGAGGAAAAACGGTTTGACAACTACCTGTACAATGACCGCTTGCCCTTTTTTGTGACGTCGCTGTCAGAGCTTCACGACCCCGAGTCCGAAAAGGGGAAAAAGCGCGCGGATTACAGCGTCTGCAATGCGTTCGAGCTGCGGATGATGCTGGAGTTTACCAGCGATGGGGGCATCGATGTGGAAAGCGCACGTCATGCCGCTGAGAACGCGGCCTTCAAGCTGGCCTATGCCTTTCAAGACCAACCCGACACCGATGTGTTTGTTGCGCTTGTCCAGTTCCGCAAGTTCGAGGATTTGACGCCCCGCGCGATTTTTGTGGGCACATTCGCTGATATCGCCGCACAGATCGCAGAAAAGACCGACGCTCCCGAGGTGCAGCGCGTTGTCATGGTGAACGCCAGCGAAGTTTCGCGGTTCGTTTTGCCCCGTGCCGTTGAGTTCGATCTGATCAACGAATATGACCCCCGGCCCGCTTGGGTCATGGATGGCATTTATTGAGGGCCTGACCGTGAGCATGCTCCCCCCAACCTTTTCCGCGACCGTCGCCGTTCCCGCGCCGTTCCATGAATTGGACCTGTTCAGCCTGATCGAGCCAACCCGTGTTGTCGATGGGCGGCGCTATTATCAGTGCAATCTGTATTTGAAGGACCGCACAGCCGAGGGTGGCAAAGTGCTGATAAAAAAATCCGTCGAATTTCCTTTCGACTTCGCGCCGCCCGCGATTGCTTTGCTGTGCGGGCGGGCGCGGCAATGAATGCGCGTTATGATCTTTCGGGGGTGATCGGTGAAGGCGACGCGGTGAAGCTGTCGCGCTTTCTCGACGACAACCCCGGCGCCGTTGCGCTGTATATCAATTCGCCGGGGGGCAGCGCCCCTGATGGCGCGGCGATGGCCGCAGCGATTGAACGTCATGGCCGCGTAACCGGCCATATCGAAGGGATAGCGGCCAGCGCCGCCAGTTTGGTGGCCGTGTCCTGTTATCAGGTCACAATTCATGAAGCCGCTGTTTTGATGCTGCATGAACCATCTGTGTTTACCGATGGTCCCGCCGACTTTTTGCGCCAGATCGCTGACACGCTGGACAAGATGTCTCTCGGCTATGCTGGCACCTATGCGCGCCATACCGGGCACCCTGTAGAACGGGTTTTGGCCTGGATGAAAGACGAAACATGGTTGACCGCTGAAGAAGCGGTTTCCCTGCGATTTGCCGACAAAATCCAGCGGGCGGGCGGGGCCAAGATCGCGGCCCGCGCCAATTATTTCAGCTTTAAAGCCGCGCCTGCGCAGCTTTTGGAGCTGGCCCGCAAGAACGGATGGGCGACCGTTTCGCCCGCACCCAAAAAAAAGGAAACCGAAGATGCTTCACTTTAAGCTTCAACACGCGGGGACTGTTCCCGCGCGCCATTTGGCCGGGGTTCAAATGCGCCTCGAAGAAAAGGGGATCAAGCCCGCTTGGGCAAGTTTGGTCGCCCCTTACATGGAGACGCCGGAGGACGTTGAAGACGCCCTTGTTTCCGAAATCAAGGGGCTTTTGGCCTATGCCAAACGCAACGGCATTCCCGACAAGGAGTTGCGCGAATTGTTTCAGGCCGCGCTTTTGGAGCGTCAATCCGATGAAGCCGAGGGCGCGGGCGAAGATGATGATGCGCTTTCCGATAGCGAAATTCCCAAGGCGAAAAGCCTTCTGCGGCTGGTCATGGACCAAAAACATGGCCGTCCACAAGATCGCGTGCGCATCAACCCCCACGGACCGAGCAGCGCCCGTGTAAACGCTCTGGCAGGGCTTGGCGCGGCAATGATCGACGGCTTGACCGCCCGCATTGATCGCCGCCACACGCCCCGCCAAGGTGCGCAATTCGCCAATATGACACTCGGGCAAATGGCCGCGCATCATTGCCGCGCCCATGGCCGCAGCCCGTTCAATGAGGCCGAAGCCGTGCGCATGGCGATGCACAGCACCAGCGACTTTGCGCAGGTTCTTGAGGGCGCTATCGGCAATACGGTCGCGCGCAACATGACCAGCATTCAGCCGGCCCTTGCGCGCGCGTCGCACGAGGTCGAGGCCAACAGCTACCGCCAGACGAAGCTTTTGGGCCTGTCGGGTTCCGGGATGCCGCAAGAGGTCCGAGAAGGTGGCGAAATCAAACACGTCACCATTGATGAAACCGGGGAATTCAAACCGACCCCGCGGGACTTTGGCGCGCTTTTCCGTGTGTCGAATCAGGCCATCGCAAATGATGATTTGGACTTGATGGGGCAGATTGCGCAGAAAATGACCATTGGCGCAACCGAGCGCTTGCGCCGTGCCCTGGTCGAACCCCTTCTGGCAAACGATGGCTCTGGGCACCTTATGTCAGACGGAAAAACCGTGTTCCATGCGGACCATGGCAACCTTTCTGCAAGCGGCGGCGCGCCCGGCCTTACCACTCTGTCAGCCGCCCGCCAAGCCTTGCGCGGCCAGCGTGGCCAACAGGGTGAATTCTACGCCTACGAGCCGTGGGCCATTATCGTGCCGCCCGCGCTGGAAACCATCGCCCAACAGGCTGTAGCGGAGATCAACGCCACCAAAACCAGCGATACGAACCCCTTTTCGGGTGCGCTGGAAATTATTGTTGAGGTGGCACTGACCGACCCGAACGCTTGGTATCTGATCGCCAACCCGGCCAGTGCAGACGGCTTGGCCCATGCTTTCCTTGATGGCGGCAAGGCCCCGCGCGTCGAATCCAAACCGGGCTGGGAAACCTTGGGCACCGAATTCCGCCGTGTCTGGGCGCTGGACGCGCGTTTTGTCTCGTGGGCCTCTTGGTACAAAAATTCGGGCGCATAATGCTCACTGCCGGGGCTGCATAGCGCGGCCCCGGCTGACTCCGGCTCAAGTATACGTGCAGGCTTCAAGCGATCTGCACTGACCGACACAAACCATGAAGTTTTGAGAGAGCTAAATGCCCCGGCGATGTGCCCCTTCCAAGCGACTTGTTTCTGCCCCGCTTGTGTGGGCGGTTGGTTTCAAGGTGGCCTGATGGCGGCGCGACGGGACATATCCGGCGACCGGCCGCCCTCTTACGTCTCCAAGGCAACCTTGGCGAAGGAATTGGATATGTCCGTGTCAACTGTGGACAACCTCGTGCAACGCGGCATCCTGCCGAAGCCTATCAGAGTAGGCGGTTCAGTCCGCTGGAATTGGGCGCAGGTGGATGCATCGCTAAGTGCCAGCGCCGCCGGGCCGGAGGCCGATCCGTTCATGCAGGGGATTTCAAATGTCAGCTAAGGTATCGTTGCCCCGAAGCGTGCATAAGGTTATTTCGCGCGGGCGCGAGTATTTCTATTTTCAGACGGGCAGGGGGACCAGCCACGCCGGGCAGCGCATCCCTTTGCCGAACGACCCTACGAAGCCGGAATTCTGGAACGCGATACGGCAGGCGCAGGGCGCTGGCGGGTCAGTTCCGACCGACACGATAGGCGCGCTGATCGACGCCTATGAAACCGCGTGGCCGGGCCTGCCACGCAAACTGTCGCCTGGTACGCAGGAACACTACCGCCGCCACCTGAAGCACATTCGCAACGCCTGGGGCGATCTGCCAGCGGCAAGCCTTCGCCCGGCTCATGTTCTTGCGCTGATCGAAAAGATCGGCGCAGATCGTCCGGGTACCGCGAATAACACCTTGGACGCCCTGCGGGCGATGTCGCGTTGGGCCATGGGGCCGCGTGATCTACTCGCCCGAGATCCGACACAAGGTGTTCCGCATTTTGATAAAGGCGAAGGGCACCGGCCATGGACGGTCGAACAACTGAAAATCGCTGATGATAATTTCACCGGCACGTTGCGCAGGGCCTACCTGCTGGGGCGCTGGACCGGCCAGCGGATCAGCGACGTAGTGCGCCTTGGATGGACCGATGTTGATGAGGGCGGTTTCAACCTGCCGCAGAAGAAAACAGGGGTTCAGCCGTGGTGCCCGATCTTCCCGGAATTGGAGGCCGAAATGCAGGGTTGGGAAAAACGGCCCGGGCCGTTCCTGCTACAAGAAACCGGAAAAAACGCCGGGAAGCCCGTCACTGCAAATCAGATGTGGAAGATTTTCGATCAGGCACGCGAGGCATATCCGCAGCTTGAAGGGGCGGTATGGCACGGTCTTCGCGCAAACGCGGTTATCCGGCTTCGGCAGGCCGGGCACAGCGGACAGCAAATATCTGACATGGTCGGAATGTCGGTGGAAATGATCGAGCGTTACAGCCGGTATGCCGACCGGAAAGCGGGCGGCCAAGCCGTCTTGCGTGAACTGCGAGAACGCAAGCAGGACAAAACTGTAAAACAATGGAAAACTGTAAAATGAAAAATCAAGGTAATCAAATACTTGATGTATGCGAAGGGAAGTGCAGGCTTCTGTTGCCAGGTGCCTGCGGACCCCGCCTTACGCTGCTAGGCGCAAGGGCTTAGTTTTCGGTCTTGTTACTGCTTACGCAGCAACTGCAACCGGAGCACGATTGTCATTTGCAATTGTACTTTTCGGACCGGTAACGGTGGTACCTCACCGAGACAAAGCTAACCCCTTTAGACGTTCGTCGATCCTGTTTCGGCCCCATGACCCCCAAATGAAGGGTGTTTGGTGGAGCCGCCGGGTACCGCCCCCGGGTCCGATCCGCGTATTACGAGCGCGTTTATGTCCATAGTCCCGAAGGACACTTCAGATATAGGGATGCATGGGCGGTTTGAAAAGAGGGATTGTGCGGTGCGGTGAAAAGACAGGCAACCATGGGGGATTGATCTTTGGGCGTCGCGCTTCGACACTGAGCGGCAGGGTTGCAAGAAAGGACGGGTCATGATCACGCCCGACTATGTCCGCCACATGGCCGCCTATAACGCCTGGCAGAACGGCCAGATGGACCATGCTATGGGGGGCCTCGACGAGGCGGCGCTGCGGGCCGGGCGGGGGGCGTTCTGGGGCTCGATCCTGGGGACGGCGAACCACGTTTTGTGGGCCGATCAGGTCTGGATGGCGCGCTTTGGTGGGGGGCAAGCGCCGGAGGTGGTGCTGGCAGACAGCGCCGGGATATTCCCCGGCCTTGCGGCGTGGCGCGCCGCGCGGGAGGACCTCGACCGTCGCATCACGCGTTGGGCGGCGGGGCTGGGCGCGGATGATCTGGTGGGGACGCTCAGTTGGCATTCCGGCGTGCTGGGCACTGAAGTCTCGCGCCCCATCGACGTGTTGCTGGTGCATATGTTCAACCACCAGACACATCACCGTGGCCAGATCCATGCCATGCTGAGTGATGCCGGTACCTCCGCCCCCACAACCGATCTGTTCTTGATGCCCGACGCCGGAGCGGCATCGCGATTTTGAGATGAACGCGCGGCGATGTCTTCGCGCGCAACAAGGGAGACAAGCGATGTTCACCGCATTGGTCGTAGAGAAAGACGCCGACGGCAAGACCCACGCCGGGGTGAAGCAACTGCCGCTGGGCGATCTGCCGCCCGGCAATGTGACGGTCGCGGTGGAATATTCGACCCTGAACTACAAGGACGGGATGTGCCTTGGTTCTGGGGGCGGGTTGGTACGGACCTATCCGCATGTGCCGGGGATCGACTTTGCCGGAACGGTCGAGGCCAGCGACGACCCCCGGTATGTGCCGGGCGACAAGGTGGTGCTGACCGGCTGGCGGGTGGGCGAGGTGCATTGGGGCGGTTATGCCACCCGCGCCCGGGTCAATGCCGACTGGTTGGTGCCGCTGCCCGCGGGCCTGACCACACGGCAGGCCATGGCGGTGGGCACGGCGGGGTTTACCGCGATGCTGGCGGTGATGGCGCTGGAGGATCACGGGGTGACGCCTGAGCGGGGCGAGGTGTTGGTAACCGGGGCTGCGGGCGGCGTCGGCTCGGTCGCGGTGGCGCTGCTGGCCGCGCTGGGATACCGCGTCGCGGCCGTGACCGGGCGGCCCGAACTGGGCGATTACCTGCGTGATCTGGGGGCCGCGCGGATCATTGCGCGCGCCGACCTGTCCGAAGCCATCAAGCGCCCGCTGGAGGCCGAGGCATGGGCGGGCTGCGTCGATGCGGTGGGCAGCGTGATGCTGGCCCGCGTGTTGGGACAGATGCAATATGGCGGCTCGGTTGCGGCGGTCGGGCTGGCGGGGGGGGCGGATCTGCCCGCGACGGTGATCCCGTTCTTGCTGCGCGGCGTGAACCTGTTGGGCATCGATTCGGTGATGCGGCCCTATGACGACCGGGTGCGCGCCTGGGCGCGGATCGCCGCCGATTTGCCGATGGCGCAATTGGAGGCGATGATTCGCCCCGCCACGCTGGCTGATCGGCCGGGGCTGGGCGCCGAGATCCTGAAGGGGCAGGTGCAGGGCCGCGTGGTTGTGGATGTAAACGGGTGATGGCAGGACGTCGGCGATGGGCTGACCGCTTGATTCTGATATGTTTCGATGAATTTCGCCTATTTTCGGGAAATCCTGTTTTGCATGCAGCGTGAACGGAGCCGCATCTTGGTTTCTCGCGGGTTGGTGCGGGTTGGTGCGAGGCCAAGGCATATCCGCCGGGAAGGTTTGCGGGGTCTTGGCCGGTGGCTGCGGTGGGTTTTTGCAGATCTGATCTGCCAGATCCTGTGGGCCAGGCGGCGCGCAAGGGGCGAAACCTTATCCCGGATAAGGTCATGCGGCATTGTCAAGCGGTTTTTCGAGCTGCCGCCGCACCGGTTCCAGTGACAGGCGTGATCTTGCGGTTGCAGGCGCGTCTTTGGCGGCATGGTCTGCCCCGATCGCCCGTCCGCAAAGGTGAACGCGGGGTTAAGCCCGCGCGCCCCCCGCTATCGGGGCGGTAACCAACCCTGAGGCATCACTACCGGGGTGTTCCACAGCAACGGAGAACCCCGATGAGCAGTGTTTCCGCGCGTGTCCGCCAGATCGCGCTCGATATCGTCGCCCGTGAGGGCGGCTATGTGAACGATCCCGACGATCCCGGCGGGGCCACGCATTTCGGGGTCACGATCCACACCATGCGGCGGCTGGGCCTTGATCTGACCGAAGACGGGCAGGTGACCACGGCGGATGTGCGCGCGCTGAGCCGGGCCCAAGCCGTGGAGATCTTCATCGATTCGTATTTCAAACTGCCCCGGATTGATGCGCTGCCCGAGCCGCTTCAGGCCTCGGTCTTTGACATGCAGGTCAATGCGGGGGCGAATGCGGTGCGTATCTTGCAAAAGCTGTGTCTGGATATGGGGCACGATCTGGCGGTGGACGGCGTGATCGGGCCGCAAACGATCCGGGTGGTGCATCAGGCGATGGCGGATGCGCCCGACCATCTGGTCGATGCCTACGGCATTGCGCGGCGCAACTATTACTACGCGCTGGCCGACAGGCGCCCGGCCAGCCGCAAATTCGCGCGCAGGCGCGACGGCGGCAAGGGGGGCTGGATCACCCGCGCTGAAGAGTTCATTCGCCCGGCCTATCACCTGAGCGCCGCGCAACATCAGGCACGGGTGGCATCATGGGGTTGATGCGGTCGCTTTTCGGGTTGATCTTTGGCACGGCGGGCAATGCCAGTGCGCTGGGCGACGGGGTGCGCGGCGTGGCCGAGGTGTTCCGCCCCAATGCCACCCGCGCGATGGAGCTGGGCCACGACGCCTACATGGCAGCGCATGCCACCCATGGGGCCGAGTTTCAGCATGCCCGCACCGGCTGGTTCGATGGGTTTGTGAACGGGCTGAACCGGCTGCCGCGCCCGCTGCTGGCGCTGGGTACGCTGGCGCTGTTCGTCTATGCGATGCGCGATCCTTCGGGGTTTGCCGTGCGCATGGAGGGGTTGGCCACGGTGCCCGAGCCGCTTTGGTGGCTGCTGGGCGCGGTGGTGGCGTTCTACTTTGGCGCGCGCGAATCGCACCATCTGCGCAGTGGCTGGCAGGTTGCGCGGCCGGCGGCACCGGCGGCGGCGGCGGCAGGTGCGACGCAGGGCCAAGGGGATGCGGCGGTGTCGCCGGGAGTGGGGCGCACCACGCCAGGATACGTGCCAGATGCGGGGCCAGAATCGGGGCGAGACCCTGCTCAGGCCAACCCGGCATTGCGCGACTGGATGGCGCGGGCTTCCTGAGCGGGATGTTGCGGCGCTGAAGGGTGGGGATCACGAAACGGGGGTGCGTCAGTATCCCCGTCTTCATTTGCGGCGCGATGCGGCGGGCTGCCTGCCTGACCGCCTGCCCCCTGCGGCTGAATACCGCGTGATGGCCGAGCGTCAGGTCTTTGCGATGGCCGGGATCTGTGCCTATAACATGAGCATGATAGTAGAACTCGGACATTTCGCGCTGATCTTGGCATTTGCGATTTCGCTGGCCCAGTCAGTCATTCCCATGGTCGGCGCCCACAAGGGATGGTCCGACTGGATGGGCCTTGCCAATCCGATGGCCACGACGCAGTTCATTCTGGTGGCCTTCAGCTTTGCCGCGCTGACCTATGCCTTCGTGACCTCGGATTTCTCGGTCGCGCTGGTGGTGGACAATTCGCATACCGCCAAGCCGCTGCTCTACAAGATTTCGGGCGTCTGGGGCAACCACGAGGGGTCGCTGCTGCTGTGGGTGCTGATCCTGACGCTGTTTGGCGCATGTGCCGCGTGGTTCGGGGGCAACCTGCCGGTCAGCCTTCAGGCCCGCGTGCTGGCGGTGCAATCGTCGATCGCGGCGGCGTTCATGGCCTTCATGCTTTTCACCTCGAACCCGTTTGAGCGGTTGATGTTCGCACCCTTTGACGGGACCGACCTGAACCCGTTGTTGCAAGACCCCGGGTTGGCCTTCCATCCGCCGTTCCTGTATCTGGGCTATGTCGGGCTGTCGATGTCGTTCAGCTTTGCCGTTGCCGCCCTGATCGAGGGGCGGGTGGACGCCGCATGGGGCCGCTGGGTGCGGCCCTGGACGCTGGCCGCCTGGATCTTCCTGACCATCGGCATCGCGCTGGGATCCTGGTGGGCGTATTACGAACTCGGCTGGGGCGGGTTCTGGTTCTGGGACCCGGTGGAGAACGCCAGCCTGATGCCGTGGCTCTTTGCGGCTGCCCTGTTGCACAGCGCCATCGTGGTGGAAAAGCGCGAGACGCTGAAAAGCTGGACGATCTTGCTGGCCATTCTGGGCTTTGGCTTCTCGCTGATCGGGACATTCATTGTCCGGTCGGGGCTGCTGACGTCGGTGCATGCATTCGCCAATGATCCAGAGCGCGGCGTGTTCATCTTGATGATCCTGGCGTTCTTCATGGGCGGATCGCTGTTCCTGTTCGCGTTGCGCGCGGGGGTGATGGAGGCGAAAGGCGTGTTTTCCACCATCTCGCGCGAATCTGCGCTGGTGATGAACAATGTCTTGCTGGCGGTATCGTCCTTCGTGGTTTTCGTTGGCACCATGTGGCCGCTGATTGCCGAGATGTTGTTTGACCGCGTGCTGTCGGTCGGCCCGCCGTTCTTCGACATGGCCTTCACGCCCTTCATGGTGGCGCTGGCGATGATCTTGCCCGTCGGCGCGCTGATGCCGTGGAAGCGCGGCGTGCTGACGCGTACCATGCAGCCCTTGTTGGGTGTGGCGCTCTTTGCCATTGCCATGGGCGCGCTGGTCTGGGCGATGCAGACGGGGCAGTCGGCGCTGGTCCCTGTGGGCGTGGTCCTGGGCCTGTGGGTCGTGCTGGGCGCGGGCGCGGACCTGCTGACCCGCACCGGGCGCGGGCCGCTGGCGGGGCGTCTGCGCCGCCTGACGCGGCTGCCGCGCGCCGATTGGGGCAAGGCCACGGCACATTCCGGCTTTGGCATCACCGTCTTTGCTGTCGCGGCGCTGACGGGGTGGGAATCCGAGGACATCCGCGTCGTGCAGATAGACCAGCCGTTCACCCATAACGGCTACACCATGACGCTGCGCGATGTGCAGCAGTTGGAGGGGGCGAATTACACCTCGACCATGGCGTTTGTGGATGTGGAAGAGGACGGGCGATTGGTGGCGCAACTGACGCCCGAAAAGCGCATCTACCCGGTGGCGGGCATGCCGACGACCGAGGCGGGCATCGATTACGGCTTCACCCGTGACGTGTATCTGGCGCTTGGCGATCCGCAACAGGGCGGCGGCTGGGCGTTGCGCACCTACATCAAGCCGTTTGCCAATTGGGTCTGGGGCGGCTGCATCATCATGGCGCTGGGCGGTTTCCTGAGCCTGAGCGACCGGCGCTACCGCGTCGCCGCCGGGGCAAAGAAGCGCGCGTCTGGGCCCAAGGGCGCGGTGCCGGCGGAATGATGGGGATGCGGGCAGAGGGCCGGTTGCGGCCGACCCGTGTGGGGCAGGCGCGCCCGCGCCGGCTGTTCCGTCGGGTTCTGGCGGTGGTGTTCCCGGCGCTCGGTCGCGCGGCGCGGCGCATTGGTGCTGGTTTTGCCGGTGCTGGTTTCGTCGGTGCTGGTTTCGCTGACGTCGGTTTTGGTGGCCAGGGTTCTGCGCGCCCCGGTTCTGCTGATCGTGGTTCTGCTGGCCCCGGTCTTGCTGGCCCCGGTCTTGCTGGCCCCGGTCTTGCTGGCCCCGGTCTTACTGGCCCCAGTCTTGCTGGCCGCATGGCGTCAGCGCTTGGCGTGGCCGCGATGGCGGTGATGCTGCTGGGCACACCCGCGCTGGCCGTCCAGCCCGACGAGGTGTTGGACGACCCCGTGATGGAAGAACGCGCGCGCGACATCTCTGAAGGGTTGCGCTGCATGGTGTGTCGCAATGAAAGCATCGACGAATCCAATGCCGATCTGGCGCGCGACATGCGCCTTCTGGTGCGCGAACGCCTTACCGAGGGCGACAGCGACGCCCAGGTGATCGAATATATCGTTGCGCGCTACGGGGAATATGCGCTGCTGCGCCCGCAGACCGATGGCGCGAATCTGATCTTGTGGATCTCGGGTCCGGTCCTGTTCCTGTTGGCTTTGGGTACCGCGGTGATCTACCTGCGCCGCCGCGCCACCATGCCCGAAACCGCGTCGGCCACGCTGACCGATGCGGAACGCGCGCGCCTGCGGGAGTTGGAGAGCGAGTGAGGCGCCGCGCGCGCTTTCTGTGGGGTGCAGGGGAGGGCGGCTGGAGGCCCAGTAGGGTTGATTTGCGACCGTGTCGAAGGCCGCAGGGCTGAAGACGTTCCGAATTGATGCTGTCCCGAATTGATGCTGTCCCGGGGTGACGCGGGAAGGGGTGCGCGCCGCGCTTGCCTCCTTACCCCGCCACGCCCGTGACCATTGCCCCACACGAAGGCCCCGATCCTGTGCCGATGTGCCCGCCTGTGCCGCTGCTGGAAGCATCACGGTGCGGCACCCGCAACGGAACCCCTTGATTTCTGCGGGCATCAGGCCAGAACCGATACCATCTGCCGCGCAACATGGGCTATGCTGCGCAAGGTTTCAAACCCCCGGGGGCTGCGATGGACTACAAGACATTGACGATCGAGACTGCCGAGGGGCTGGGTGTCATCACCCTCAACCGTCCCGAGGTGATGAATGCGCTGAACGCGCAGATGCGGGCGGAACTGCTGTATGCGCTGCGCGATCTTGGCGGACGGATGCGTGCGCTGGTTCTGACCGGCGCGGGGCGGGCGTTTTGCTCGGGGCAGGATCTGGGCGACGGGAGCACCTCGGCCGCCGATCTGGATCTGGAGCGTGTCTTGCGCGAGGAATATGAGCCCCTGCTGCATGCGATTTATGATTGCCCGGTGCCGGTGGTGGCGGCGGTCAATGGCACGGCGGCGGGCGCGGGGGTCAGCCTGGCGCTGGCCACCGACGTGGTCATCGCGACCGAGAGCGCGACCTTCCTTCAGGCCTTCAGCCGCATCGGGCTGATGCCGGATGCGGGCGGTACATACTGGCTGCCGCGTCAGATGGGCCTTGCCCGCGCCATGGGGGCCATGCTGTTTGCCGACAAGATCACCGCCAGGCAGGCCGCCGACTGGGGCATGATCTGGCAATGCGTGCCCGATTCCGGTTTTGACGCCATGTGGCGCGACCGGGCGGAGCACCTGGCCAAGGGGCCCACGCGTGCCTATGCCGCGATCCGGCAGGCGCTGCGGGCCAGTACGGCGCAGACGCTGGAGGGGCAGTTGACCCTGGAGGCGCAGTTGCAGGGTAATCTGGGCAAGACCCGCGATTTCCGCGAAGGCGTGATGGCCTTCATGGAAAAGCGCGATGCGGCGTTCGAAGGGCGCTGAGCAGCCTTGCCGAGGTATACGGGCGGGGCCTGTCCCCGCTGCGCTGCCGCAAAACCTTGCTGGTCAGCAAAAGGTGATGGGTTGTGTCGCCCCACACTCTGGCTTTATGCGGCAGTCCGGGTTTGACTGGCCCGCCAGATGCGGGTGCACGCCACCCCAGACAGGAGGTTGACGATGATTGATGTCCTCAAAGGCATGTTCGGCGCCGGGCGCGCGGCATCGCGTGATGAAGTCGCGCCCGATGTGGCGGTCTGCGCCGTCTTGATCGAGGCTGCGCGCGCCGATGGCAGTTATGACGACGCCGAACGGATCGCCGTGGGCGGCTTGCTGGCCGATATGTTCGACCTTAACCCCGATGCCGCCCTGGCTCTGCGCGCACAGGGTGAGGTCGCGCAGGCCGAGGCGTCCGACATCGTGCGGTTCACCCGAGTCACCAAATCCGCGCTGTCGGATGAAGACCGCGTGGCGCTGATCGAGGGGTTGTGGCAGGTCGTGCTGGTCGATCATCACCGTGACCCGCATGAAAGCGCGCTGATGCGCCATATCGCCCCGCTGCTGGCCGTCAGCGACCATGAAAGCGCGGCGGCGCGGCAACGGGTACTTGCCCGCGCTGGATGATGGCCACAGGCTGACGGGGCTGGGCTGACTGGGGTGGGCTGACGGGGTGGGCTGACGGGGCTGGGCTGACAGGACAGCGCGATCCCAAGGCGCCGCGCGTGACTTCTTGCGGATTCCCGCTGGCCGTCGATCAGGCCTGCGAATGTGCCTCCTTGGTCTGACGGCGCGTAAAGGGTTCATCCATCGGCCCGCGGGTGTCGTGGCCCTTCGGTGATGCGCCTGCCGCCCGGGCTTCATGGTCTTCGCGCGCCCCTCTGCCGCTTGCACCCCGCTGCGGGCTGCGGCAATGTGGCAGCAACAGAAGGATGTTACCCATGCCCGTGAAGAACCGATTTGCCGAGATGCACCCCCAGATCACCGAATGGCGCCGCGATCTGCACCAGAACCCGGAATTGAACTTTGACTGCCACCGCACCGCCGGGCTGGTGGCCGAGCGTCTGCGGGCTTTTGGCTGCGACGAGGTGGTCGAAGGGATCGCGGGCACCGGCGTTGTCGGCGTCATCCGGGGGCGCGGGGCGGCGTCAGATCGCGTGATCGGCCTGCGCGCCGATATGGACGCCCTGCCGATCATGGAGGCAACGGGGCTGGACTATGCCTCGCAAACGCCTGGAAAGATGCATGCCTGCGGCCATGATGGCCATACCGCCATGCTGCTGGGCGCGGCGCAATACCTGGCCGAGACGCGGAATTTCGACGGCACGGCGGTGGTGATCTTCCAGCCTGCCGAAGAGGGCGGCGGCGGCGCAAAGGTCATGTGCGACGCAGGCCTGATGGCGCGGTGGAACGTGCAGGAAGTGTACGGCATGCACAACTGGCCCGGCATGCCCGCAGGCCAGTTCGGCATCCGTGAGGGCGGGTTTTTCGCCGCCACCGACCAGTTCACCGTGCAGGTGGTGGGAAGGGGCGGCCATGCCGCCAAGCCGCAAGAAACCATCGACCCCACGGTGGTGGCCAGCCATATCGTGCTGGCGCTGCAATCGGTGGCCAGCCGCAATGTGGATCCGACGCAGCAGGTGGTGGTCTCGGTCACGTCCTTCCGCACCGAATCGGATGCCTATAACGTGATCCCGCCACGGGTCGAGCTGCGCGGGACCGTGCGCACGCTGGATGCGGGCGTGCGCGTACAGGCGCAAGAGCGTGTGAGCGCGCTGATCGACCTCACCGCGAAGGCATACGGCGCGGTGGCGGAACTGGAGTATGAACTGGGCTATCCGGTGATGGTGAACGCGCCCGATCAGACGGCATTCGCGGCGGACGTGGCGCGCCGCGTGGCGGGCGATTGTGTCGAGGCGCCGCTGGTCATGGGGGGTGAAGATTTCGCCTATATGCTGGAAGAGCGCCCTGGCGCGTATATCCTGGTCGGCAACGGCCCGGGCGCCTCGGTCCACCATCCGGAATACAATTTCAACGATGAGATCATTCCGTTGGGCTGTTCCTGGTGGGCCGGGATCATCGAGGACCGCATGCCCCTGCAATCCTGAGCGGAACGCCGGGCAGCACAAGCGGCTTTCCTGCCGCCGCGCGCTGCCCCGCCGCCGCAGGCACAGCGCCGCCGCAGGCTTCCGTCCTTGCCGCTATACCCTGCCGCCGATCATGTGCGCAACGTCGCTGCTGGCTTCCCGCTGCCGCAGGCACAGCGCCGCCGCAGGCTTCCGTCCTTGCCGCTCAACCCTGCCGCTGATCATGTGCGCAACGTCGCTGCTGGCTCCCCGCCGCCGCAGGCACAGCGCCGCCGCAGGCTTCCGTCCTTGCCGCTAAACCCTGCCGCCGATCATGTGCGCAACGTCGCTGCTGGCTCCCCGCCGCCGCAGGCACAGCGCCGCCGCAGGCATCCCTGTCAGGCACAGGGACAGCGCGGCGGTCGGGGGTTGGGCGCGCGGGGGCTGCCTCAGCCGCGCAGGTCGTCGGCGACCTGCTGCATTGCGTCGGCAGGCATGAAGCCGCGCAGCAGTTCGCTTTCCAGAACGAAGGTTGGCGTGCCGCTGATTTGCAGGCGTTGGGCGAGGGCGCGGTTTTCTTCGATGATCGTGGTCACTTCGTCCGCATTCATCCGCGCCTGCACCGCGTCGAGGTCAAGGTTCAGGCCCGCCGCGATCTCGTCCAGCGCCTCATTCGTCACGGCGCCTTCCAGTTCCATCATCGCGTCATGCGCTTGCTGGTAGGCATCGTCGCCGCCCAGCTGGTGCACCGCGATGGCAAAGCGCGAGGCGACTTCGGATTGCGGCCCCAGGATCGGGAATTCCTTCACGATGAAGCGGATATTGCCGTCCTGTTCCAGAAGCTGCAACACTTCAGGATGGGCGCGGCGGCAGAAGCTGCATTGGTAGTCCATGAACTCGACCAGGGTGATGTCGCCATCGGGGTTGCCGCCGACCCAGGAATGGCCGTCGTTGAAGATCGCGTCATAGTTGATTTCGACCAGCGTCGCGTCCATCTCGCCCTGCTGGGCGGTGGTGCGGCGTTCATATTCGGCGACGGCCTCGAAGATAACCTCGGGGTTGTCCAGCAGGTAGCGGCGTACTTCGGTCCCGAAAGCGGCGCGGTCGAGCCCGGCGATGGCAGTTTCCTCAGTGCTGGAGGGCGCGGCCGGGTTGGTACCAGCAGCCTCGATCACGGCAGGTTCGACCACGGCAGGCGTCGGTGCAGGGGTCAGCGCCGTCCCGGCGGCCAACATGATCAGCGCCGCCGCAGCAAAGCTGCCCCCCACAACCAAAAGATGATCGTTGAATTCTTTCATCGCAAAAACCCTCGTGCTTGCCTTGCCCTTGCGGAACCATCGCCCTTGCCCGGCCCCTGCGGGCCCATGCCTTTGCCCGCTGCTTCCTGTAAACCCGGCCTGAAGCGAAAGATCAAGGTGGCAGGCTCGGGGGACGCGGGATTTACGCAGACGTGATGAACCGCCCTGTGCATATGCAGGTTATCTATGAAGTTGATATGAAGGGGCGGGCGCTGTTATGTCGGCGGGCAGAGTTTAAATGCAACGGGAACGATCGGGACAGGTGCAGGTGCAGGTGCAGGTGCGGCAGCAAGGGGCAGGGCGGTTTGAGTTGGGGCACGCGTTGCGCGTCGCGCTGCGTCTGGCGGTGGCGCATGTCCGGAATGTTGTGCGCGTCTGTGCGCATCGGGGTGCGCCGTGTGGTATGTCGGTCGGGGCGCGCGTGGCGCCGCTGCGGGCTTGCGCAACGGGGTGCGTGCTGGCGTCGGCACTTTCCATGGGCGCGGCGCAGGCGCAGCCTCTGGGCGGGCTGGCGCGGCTGGATGTGGCGCAATCGTCGCTGTCGGATTTGCCGGGCGGCGGTGTGGCGCTGGATCTGACGCTGTCGCAGCCCGTGCCATACCGCGTGCGGATCTTCGATAACCCGCCCCGGCTGGCTTTGGATTTCGACCGGGTGGACTGGGCGGCATCGGGGGATGTTTCGCTTTTGGGTCAGGCCAGTAGCGTGACCGGACTCCACAGCGGTGTGGCCCCTGTCGCGGGGGATGGGGTCGGCGATACTGCGCGCGGTGGACCCGGTGCAGGCATGTCACGGCTGCTGATCACCATGGCCGGGCCGTTTGGCGTGCAAAGCGCAGGCATGCGGGTGGCCGATGGCACAGGGGTGGCGCGTATCGCGCTGCGGCTGATGCCGGTGGATGCGGCGCGCTTTGCCCAAAGCCTCTCGCCGCCTGAGGGCATCGCCCCGTCGGCGGTCGCCGACGTCCCCGCGCGCGCCGCGCCCCTGGGCCAGCGCCCGACCGTGGTGGTGCTGGACCCCGGTCATGGCGGGTTCGACCCGGGGGCAGAGCGGAACGGCGTGCGCGAAAGTGATCTGATGCTGACCTTCGCGCGGGAGTTGCACGATGCCTTCATCCGCGCCGGCGATTACCGCGTGGTGCTGACGCGCGCGGCGGATGTCTTCGTCTCGCTCGACGGGCGGGTGCGCGCCGCGCGGGCGGCGGGGGCGGATGTGTTCTTGTCGCTGCATGCTGACGCGCTGGAAGAGGGGGTGGCCACGGGCGCCACGGTTTACACCTTGTCTGAAGACGCCTCGGACGCGGCCACCGCCACGCTGGCCGCACGCCATGACCGTGCCGACCTGCTGGCCGGGGTCGATCTGCGCCACAGCGACGATGTGATTGCCAATGTGTTGATGTCGCTGGCCCGGGTAGAGACCGCGCCGCGCACCGACCGGCTGGCGGGGGCGATTATCGGGGCGATCGGGCAGGGCGGTGTGCGGCTGCACAGCCATCCGCGCCAAAGCGGTGCCTTCTCGGTCCTGCGGGCGCCCGATATTCCGGCGCTGTTGCTGGAGCTGGGCTTTCTGTCCAGCCCGCGCGACCGTGCGAACCTGACCGACCCGGTCTGGCGCGCGCGCGTTGCGCAGGCGATCGTCGCGGGCGTCGGGGATTGGCTGGTGGCAGACATTGCCGATGCCGAACGGGTGCGCCGGTAGGGGGTGCTGCGCCACCCTGTCGATATGAAGCTGCCGCCTTGGGGCCGCAGTTTTGTGGGCTGGAACGGTCCCGCCGGGGCGCGTGGTTTGTGCGGGCGGGAAAATGCGATGCTCTGCCTGTTGCGCACACGCACGGTCGGTGTTCACTGGCCTGACAGGGACTTTGGGCTGCCCAGAATGGCGGCGCACTTGTGTAGCAGCCCTGCCGGGGCGGGATGCCAAATGGCGGCGTTGGCCGCGCCGGGATCGAAGGCATAGGGCGTTCCGCCTGCGCCCCCTTCCGGATGCCGTCCGGCAGCCCCAAGGGAACCGCACCACACAGCCACCCAAAGCAACCGTGTTTTGACCCTGCCGCAGCGACGCCGTATAACGACACATCAGCAGATAAAGGCAGGCACAGTGGTTCGCGCGATTCTCTCATTCTTTGGCGGTATCTTCAGTTTCATCGTCATCGGGATCTTCTTTGTGGCGCTCAGCATCGGCGGGGTGTTCTGGATGTATGGGCGCGATCTGCCCAGCCATGAACAATTGGCCACCTATGCGCCGCCCACGATCAGCCGCGTCTTCTCGAACGAGGGGCGGTTGATCGACGAATTCGCGCAAGAGCGCCGTCTGTTTGCCAGCATCGATCAGATCCCCGACATGGTAAAGTATGCGTTCGTGTCGGCAGAAGATCGCAATTTCTATACCCACCAAGGGTTTGACCCGCGCGCCATCGCCGCCGCCGCGTATGAGGCCATCGCTTCGCGCGGGGAATCGGTGCGTGGTGCCTCGACCATCACGCAGCAGGTGATGAAGAACTTCTTGCTGTCGGGGGACCGCACGGGTGAGCGCAAGATCAAAGAGATCATTCTGGCCACGCGGGTCGAGGGGACGCTGTCCAAGGACCAGATCCTCGAACTCTACATGAACGAAATCTTTCTGGGGCAGAATTCCTACGGGGTGGCCGCCGCGGCGCAGACCTATTTCAACAAGACGCTGGATGAACTGGAACTCGAAGAGGCCGCGTTTCTGGCCGCGCTGCCGCAGGCCCCGTCGGAATACCATCCCGTGCGCGCGCGCGACCGGGTGACGGCACGGCGCAATTACGTCCTCGATCAGATGTTGCAGAACGGGTATGTCACCCAGGAAGCGCATGATGCCGCGCGCGCCGAGCCATTGCGCACCGTGCAGGGCGGCGATATTCCCGCCTTCCGCGAAACCCTGCCGCCGCGCGATTACTTCACCGATGAAATCCGCCGCCAGCTTTCGGGCACCTTTGGCGAGGAAGAATTCTTCACCGGCGGGTTGTCGGTGCGCGCGACGGTGGACCCCGCCCTTCAGGTGCAGGCCGCACTTGCGCTGCAAGGCGCGCTGGAACGCTATGACCGCGCGCAGGGCGACTGGCGTGGCACGGGTGAGACGCTGCCCGCCGAGGTGCTGGGCGATGACGCCGAATGGCGCGCGGCCCTGTCCGGGGTCAATGTCGCCCGTGACGTTAAACTGGGCGGGGAATGGTATCCTGCGGTGGTGCTGGAGGTCAGCGCGGATCAGGCGCGCGTCGGCATCGAAGGGGTTGCAGCCGAGGTGGACGCGCCGCATGTGATCGCGCGCAGTGACATCAACTGGCTGCCGGGTTCGGTGTCCGACACGCTGAGCGTGGGCGACGTGGTGCATGTGCGCCGCGTCACCTCGGACAGCGACGGGGCGTTCCAGCGCTGGTCATTGCGGCAGGTGCCCGAGGTGCAGGGCGGGTTCATGGCGATGGACGTGAACACCGGCCGCGTGCTGGCGATGCAGGGCGGGTTTTCCTACCAGCATTCGGTGTTCAACCGCGCCACGCAGGCACAGCGGCAACCGGGTTCGGCGTTCAAGCCTTTCGTCTATGCCGCGGCACTCGACAGCGGGTTCACCCCGGCCACCATCGTGATCGATGCCCCGATCGAGGTGAATACCCCGCAGGGTCTGTGGCAGCCCACCAATTCGTCAAACCAGTTCTATGGCCCCACCCCGGTACGCACGGGGATCGAACAATCGCGCAACCTGATGACCGTGCGCATGGCGCAGGAAATCGGCATGGATGTCGTGGGCGGCTATGCCGAACGCTTTGGCGTCTATGACCAGATGCAGACCTTCCTTGCCAATGCGTTGGGGTCGCAGGAAACCACGCTGTTCAAGATGGTCGCGGCCTATGCGATGTTCGCCAATGGCGGCGAGCGTGTGGAACCCACCATGGTGGACCGGGTGCAGGATCGCTATGGCCGCACGGTTTACCGTCATGACCAGCGCCGCTGTGTCGAATGTTCGGAGCCCAACCTCGTCGCCGGGGCCGCGCCATGGATCACGTCGGAACGCAGCCGGGTGATGAATGCGGTGACGGCGTATCAGTTGACCTCGATGATGGAGGGTGTTGTGCAGCGCGGCACGGCGCGCGGCATCAACCTGCCGGTGCCCGTGGCGGGCAAGACCGGCACCACCAACGATTCGCGCGATGTGTGGTTCATCGGCTATACGTCCAACATCGTCGCGGGCTGCTATATCGGCTATGACCGGCCGCGCAGCCTGGGGCGGGGCGCGTCAGGCGGTGGCACCTGTGGCCCGGTGTTCCAGCAATTCATGACCGAAGCGATCGAGACCTATGGTGGCGGACGCTTTGCCGTGCCGCCGGGGGGGTATTTCATCAAGATCGATCGCGTTTCGGGCGCGCGCCTGCCGGATGATGCAAGTGGCCCCAACGTCGTCGCCGAATACTTCCGCGAGGGCGAAGAGCCGGTCTTTGGGCTGGCCGCGATGATCGACGGTGGTTTCGGGCTGGGGTCGAACCTGCCGATGTTCTCGCCCGCGACGGGGCCCGCAAGCGAGGTCGATGGCTCTACCGATCAGCAACCCGTGGAGCCTTCGGCGAATTTCGGCACCATCAGTTCGGGCGGATTGTACTGACGCGGCAGGTGGGGCGACGCGCGCGGGGGCGGGCGCTTGCCCTTCGGCGGCCGTCACGGTATCACCCGCGAAACCCTAAGGGATGAGGTCTTTCATGCGCGCAGAGATGCACACCACGGTCGAGGCCGTCCGCAAATCGCTGGCCCTGCTGGCGCAGCGGATGGATTATGAAACCGCGCCGCACCGGCTGGAAGAATTCGACGCGCTGACCGAAAATCCCGACCTTTGGAACGACCCCGCCAAGGCCCAAAAGCTGATGCGCGAACGCCAGATGCTATCTGACGCGATGACGACGTACCGCAGCATTTCGACCGAATTGCAGGACAATATCGACCTGATTGAAATGGGCGATGCCGAAGGCGACACCGATGTGGTGGCCGAGGCCGAAGACGCCCTGCGCGCGCTGGCCAAACGCGCCGCCGAGAAAGAGCTGGAGGCACTGCTGGACGGCGAGGCCGATAGCAATGACACCTTCCTTGAGGTCAACGCGGGTGCCGGCGGCACCGAGTCGTGCGATTGGGCATCCATGCTGGCGCGGATGTATGTCCGCTGGGCCGAAAAGAAGGGCTACAAGGTTGAAATGATGTCGGAAAGTCCCGGCGAAGAGGCAGGTATCCGGTCAGTTGCCTACCGCATTTCGGGCACCAATGCCTATGGATGGCTGAAGTCGGAATCCGGCGTGCACCGGCTGGTCCGTATCTCGCCCTACGACAGTGCGGCGCGGCGGCATACCTCGTTCAGCTCGATCTGGGTCTATCCGGTCGTGGATGACAATATCGAGATCGAGGTGAATGCCAACGACATCCGCATCGATACCTACCGGTCATCGGGTGCGGGCGGGCAGCACGTCAACACCACCGATTCGGCGGTGCGGATCACGCATATTCCGACCGGGATCGTCACGACCTCCAGCCAGAAATCCCAGCATCAGAACCGCGATATCGCGATGAATGCGCTGAAATCGCGGCTTTATGAGTTGGAGCTGCGCAAGCGGACCGAGGCGATCGAGGCCGCCCATGACGCCAAGGGCGACGCGGGCTGGGGCAACCAGATCCGGTCCTATGTGCTGCATCCCTACCAGATGGTGAAGGACCTGCGCACCAGCCATGAGACATCCGACACGCAGGGCGTGCTGGACGGCGATCTGGACCGCTTCATGGCCGCGACCCTGGCGCAGGATGTGGCAGGCAAATCGCGCGCCGAGGCGAATGCCGAGTAGCTGACGATGCGGCGCCTGCGGGGTCGCTCAGGCCTGGCCGAATGTCGGGTCATCGTGCGTTGCCGGGTGGCCTCATTTCTGCCTTGCGCCGGAAATTGTTTATCAACTTTTATGTGAAATTGCTTTAGGCTCATCCCGGGCGCATGGCGCCAACAGGGGGGCAACCAAATGAGCGACCAAAGCATGACTGGCCCGTCGGCGATTCCGCCGGTGCAAAGCATTACAACCGATGACCTGCGCGCCGCGCTGCGGCTGGGCTGGCGCGATTTCACGGCAGCGCCGCTGTTCGGGCTGGTCTTCAGCACCTTCTATGTGCTGGGCGGGCTGGTGCTTTATGCCGTGTTTGTCGCCTCTGGGCAAAGCTGGTGGTTCATTCCCATCGCGGTGGGCTTCCCGATCCTTGCGCCCTTTGCGGCCACCGGGCTCTATGAAGTGTCCCGCAGGCAAGAGGCCGGGCTGGCCTTGTCCTGGCGCGCCGTGCTGGGCTGCGTCATGGCGCAGAAGGACCGGCAGGTGCCGTCCATGGCCATGGTCATCATGCTGGGTTTCATGTTCTGGGTCTTTGTCGCGCATACGATCTTCGCGCTGTTCTTCGGCCTGCAATCCATCACCAGCAGTACGGGCGCGATGCTGCTCAGCGGCAACGGGCTGACAATGCTGCTGGTCGGTGGCGCAATCGGGGGCGTTATTGCGGCGGTTTTCTTCGCGCTGACAGTGGTCAGCCTGCCGCTGCTGCTGGACAAGGAACTGGATTTCATCACCGCGATGATCACCAGCGTGTCGACTGTGACGCACAACCCCAAGGTCATGGGCATCTGGGCGGCGCTGATCGCGGTGGTGCTGTTCGTGGCGATGCTGCCGGGGTTCCTGGGCCTGTTCGTGGCGCTGCCGGTGCTGGGGCATGCCACTTGGCACCTCTACCGCCGCGTCTTGCCTGACGACGCGGGCTGAGGCTGGCGCTTCCGCACGCGCGGCGCTTGGCCCCCGCACGCGTCATCTTGCGGGAGGCTGTGCACTGAAATTTTTGTGCCGATAGCTACTGCGCGAAAAGGCCTGCGTGCGGCGCGATGCCGGGCGTGTTCCTGGGCGTGTTTCTGGGCCGCAGAAACCGGCCGCAGAAACCGGCCACAGAAACCTTGCGCAGAATCCCGCTTTCTCATTCACTCCCCGACCCGCATCCGTGCCCCGCGCACTGGGAAAAGGGGAAGATGCAGGGCGCAAACGGCCCGGTGCCCCATGCAAAAGGGGGCCAACAGGCCCCCTTTACTTATCGATTGCGGTCGCCTGCGAAGGTTACTTCTTCGCGGCCTCATCCGCAGCTTTCTTGCTTTCGGCGGCGGCGCGCACGGCGGCCGAGGGCTCGGGCCGCGGCTGGGGTGCAGGCGCGGGTGCCGGCTGTGGCGCGGGGGCGTAGGCGGCCGGCTGTTGCTGTTGTTGCTGCTGCACACGTGCGTTGGTTGCCAGCGGGTCATCTTGCCGCTGCACCGAGCCTTCAAAATGCGCGCCGGATTCGATAGCGATCGTCTTGTGGATGATGTCGCCTTCCACCCGTGCCGACGAAGTCAGGCGTACCTTAAGCCCGCGCACCCGGCCAATCACGCGACCGTTGATGACGATGTCGTCGGCCACGATCTCGCCCCGGATGGTGGCGCTGTCGCCCACGGTCAGCAGATGCGCGCGGATATCGCCGTCCACCATGCCTTCGACCACGACATCGCCGGTGGTTTTCAGGTTGCCGGTGATCGTCAGATCCGACGACAGGACGGATGCGGCAGGCTTCGCCTTGGTCGCCTGCGGCGCGCCGCTGGAGGAACCGGTATCGGCAGCGGGGGCACGATACATGGGTTGTTCGGGCGCCCGCTGTGCGGGTTCCGGCGTGGCCGCTTTTTTGGGACCTGGTTCGTTTATGCGGCTTTTAGAAAACATTTTGCGCTGCCCTTATATACGTCATAGGGTTGAGGGGTGTGCCGCCGACGCGGATTTCGTAGTGAAGATGCACGCCGGTTGACCGGCCTGTTGTGCCCATACCACCGATTTTATCCCCGCGCGAGACCCTTTGCCCGGTGCTGACGTTAATGCGATGTAGATGGGCGTAATAGGTCTCGATCCCGAAGTCATGCTCGATGATGACAAGGTTGCCGTATCCGCCCTGACGCCCAGCGAATTTGACCCGCCCGGCCGAGGTTGCCGTGATTGTGGTGCCCTGTGCTGCGGCCCAGTCGACGCCATTGTGCTGGCGCGATGCGCCGGTGCGCGGGTCACGCCGTACGCCGAAGCTGGAAGTCTGGCGCGCCCCGGATACCGGCCGCGCAAATGGCAGGCGTTCGGTCGCGACACGGTAGAGGTTCAACTCATCCAGGCCCGCCAGCACGCGGTTGGCCCGCGCCTCGTCGCTGTCAGGGTCATAGCTGCCAGAGGTGGACATGGAGATCGGCTGCAAGGCTGCGGATTGCGACTGATACCCAGACCGTACCTGCCGCAAAATGGTGTCGACCGACAATCCGGCATTGGTGAAGATGCGTTCCAGCGGCGAGACTGACATCTCGATCGCCTCTTCCAACTGGGCGAAAATGCGGGTGTTGCGGTCCTGAATAAGCCGGACCTCCAAAGCCAGATGGTCGGCCTGCCGGCGCGCATCATCAGCTGCCAGCGCGGCGTTGTCCCGCTCTGACGTGGCGGTGTCGAGGGCCGACATCAGGAAATCAAGCGTCTGTGCGACGTCTTGCGCCTGTTCGGCGCCGGTGCGGGCGGTCCCGGTCTCATCCGTCAGGGTGCGGGCCAGTTCGGCACCATGGGCACGCGCGGCGTCGCGTTCGTCGACCGTGCGGCGCAGGGTGCGCTGGATGACCTCGATCCCGGTTTCCAGTTCGATCCGCCGCTGCTCTGACGCCAGAAGCGCCGATTGCATGTCGGAAATCCTTTCCATCGCATAGGTAAAGCGGGACTGCGCGGTCTCGGTTTCCGATGCGCGAGCGTCGCGTTCTGCGGCGAGGTCGTTCAGCCGGGTCTCATAATACGCCTGTTCGCGCGCGGCCTGATCGCGGATATTGCCCGACCCTATGCTGTCCATTAACAGGATCGACGCAGCCAGCACGCCCCAGGCAAAGAAGGTGACAGCGCTGAAGATGCCCACCGCCTGCGTCAGGGGTCGGAGCCGGACATAGCGTGTCGCGCTATCAGATTTCAGAAACAGCCGCTGTTCTGGAAAACGTTTTTCCAGCCGCTGGTCGAGCCGATCTAGAAGTCGCTGCAAACCTGTGATTCCTTGTCGTATTTTGTCGGCCATCGGGTCAAAAGACGCATCGCCCGGGGCGACCGCATCCCGATAGGTTACCAGCGTGTTAAGACCCTAAGGCGCATATCGCAAGAATTTTGCCGCGCGTGCCGCCGCAAAGCCGGGCAATACGCCCGTTTTGGGCGGATTTTTGCCGACAATTCCAGCGATTTCAGGGATGTCTCGCAACTTTTGCCCGGTTTCGTGCGTTTAGCGCTCTCGCCCGATGCCGTGTCGTTGTGCTTCCAGCCGCCCCGGGAAGGGTATCTCAGGGGCGGTCGATTTCCGACAGGGGCCAGTAGAAATCCGGCGGCAGGCCTGCATCGGCGCGCTTTTCTTCGTTGAAGGGTGGGCGCAGCGTGCTGTGGAAATAGCGCCGCACCAGCGCGTGAAAACGTGGCAGCGGGTCGAGATTCTCGCGCCCGCACAGGAAGTTGAACCATTTGGAGCCGTAGGCGACATGGGCCACTTCCTCGGCATAGATCACTTCCAGTGCCGTGACGGCGGCAGCATCCTTTGCCTGTTGAAACAATGCGATCATGCCGGGTGTCACGTCGAGGCCGCGTGCCTCCAGCACCATTGGCACCACGGCCAGGCGCGCGGGCAGGTCATGCGCAGTGTCCTGTGCGGCGCGCCACATCCCCGCATGGGCGGGCAGGGCACCGTAATGGCTGCCGTGCTCGGCCAGGCACCCGGCCATGAGCCCGAAATGTCGCGACTCATCATCCGCCGCGCGCACCCAGTCGTCATAAAAGCCGGGCGGCATGGGAATATTGCTGAATCGCGCGATGATGTCCCAATGCAGGTCAACCGCGTTCAACTCGATATGCGCTACCGCATGCAGCATGGCGATGCGCCCCGCCGGGCTGCCGGGTTTGCGGCGCGGCACGTTGCGCGGCTCCAGCAATTCGGGCTGCGCGGGCCGTGCGGGCATATCGGGCGGGGTGGCGTGGCCGATGGCCATGGGCGTGCCCGCGTCGCGCATCGCAAGCCACAGGGCGGCGCAGGCGCGCGACAGCGCAGTTTTCTGCGCCGGGTCCGCCGTTTTCAGCACGGCCACGGCCATTTCGGCAAGTGTGCCGGGCAGCGCCGCAGCGTCTACAACCACGGCGCTGTCTGTCGCGTGGCTTTCGGTCGCGGCGCTTTCCGTCGTTGGGCTTTCCGCCGTTGGGCTTTCCGCCGTTGGGCTTTCGGTCGCCGGGCTTTCGGTCACAGGGCCTTGGCTGCTTCCAGCACCTCTTCGACATGGCCCGGTACTTTGACCTTCGGCCAGACCCGCGCGATCGTGCCGTCTGCGGCGATCAGCACCGTGGTGCGTTCGATCCCCATGTAGGTCTTGCCGTACATGCTCTTTTCGACCCATGTGCCGTAGCGTTCGCAAACGTCCGAGGTCTCATCCGACACCAGGGTGAGGTTCAGGCTGTATTTTGCGATGAACTTGTCGTGTTTCGCGACCGGGTCCTTGGACACGCCGACGACCTTCGCGCTGATGGCGGCAAAGTCATCCGCCGCCTCGGTGAAGCCCTGCGCCTCCTTCGTGCAGCCCGGCGTGTCGTCCTTCGGGTAGAAATACAGCACCACCGGCCCGCCGCGCAGGTCGGAAAGCGTCAGGTCGCCGCCGCCATCGCGGGGCAGGGTGAAATCGGGGGCAGTCGCGCCGGGTTCAAGCATGGGTTACCTTTCAACTGAAATGGACTTTGGTCAGTTGTAGTCACGGGACGGCAAAGTTAAAGGGGCGTCTCAAGTTTTCATAGTGTGGCAAAGAGTGTCCTTCCATGCAGCTGTCCGATTTCGACTTTGACCTGCCCGAGGGGCTGATCGCCACCCGCCCGGTGCGCCCGCGCCCGGCGGCGCGCATGCTGGTGGCATCTGGCACCGCGATTTCCGATGCCCATGTGCGCGACCTGAGCCTGTGGTTGCGCCCGGGCGACCGGATGGTGCTGAACAACACCCGCGTGATCCCCGCGCGGCTGACCGGCCGACGCTGGCGCGACAGCGCACAAGGCAGGGTCAGCGCGAAGATCGAAGTGACATTGATGGAGCCGCTGCCCGACGGCGACTGGCGCGCCATGGTCAAACCCCTGCGCAAGCTGGCGGTGGGCGAGGATGTGGTGTTTTCCGAAACGCTGCATGCCCATGTCACCGCCAAAGGGGCCGAGGACGCGACTTTGCGCTTCAACCTGACCGGCGACGCATTCGACGCCGCCCTTTCGCAGGTCGGTGCGATGCCGTTGCCGCCCTATATCGCGGGCAGACGCGCCGCCGATGCGCAGGACGACGACGATTACCAGACGGTGTTTGCCCGCGAACGCGGCGCTGTCGCGGCCCCCACCGCATCGCTGCATTTCGATCTGGATCTCTTGCAGGCGCTGCGCGATCATGGCGTGGACTTCACCGAGGTGACGCTGCATGTCGGTGCGGGCACCTTTCTGCCGGTGAAGGTGGATGATATCTCGACCCACAAGATGCATGCCGAATGGGGCCAGATCACGCCGCAGGCCGCAGCCGAGATCAACGCGACCCGTGCGGCAGGCGGGCGTATCATCGCCGTCGGCACCACCGCGTTGCGCCTGATCGAAAGTGCGGCCGCCCCGGACGGTACCTTGCGCGAATGGACCGGCAAGACCGATATCTTCATCACCCCGGGCTACCGTTTTCGCGTGACCGACGGGCTGATGACCAACTTTCACCTGCCCAAATCGACGCTGATGATGCTTGTAGCGGCGCTTATGGGACAGTCGGCGATACAAAATATTTATAGTCACGCCGTAGGGCAGGGGTATCGCTTCTTCTCTTACGGCGACGCGTCACTATTGATCCCTGAGGGGAAGGAGGGCTGCACATGATCCGGGTCTTTGCATCGTCATGGCCGCTTTTTCTGGGCCTGCTGTTGCTGATGATCGGCAACGGGGTGCAGGGCACGCTGCTGGGTATCCGCGGCGGGATCGAGGGGTTCAGCACTTTCCAGATGTCCGTCGTGATGTCGGGCTATTTCGTGGGGTTCCTCTTCGGTTCGCAGATCGCGCCCGAGCTGATCCGGCGCGTGGGCCATGTGCGGGTGTTTGCGGCCCTTGGCTCGCTGATCTCGGCGGTGATGATCCTCTATGCGGCCCTGCCTGACTGGATGATCTGGACCGGGCTGCGCATCCTGATCGGCTTCAGCTTTTCTGGCGTGTATGTGACGGCGGAAAGCTGGCTCAACAACACCTCGACGAATGAGACGCGGGGGCAGACGCTGTCGCTCTACATGATCGTACAGGTCGTGGGGATCATCTCGGCGCAGGGGCTCATCAACCTGGCCGATCCGGCAGGATACTTGTTGTTCGTCATCCCTTCCGTGCTGGTGTCGCTGGCGTTCACGCCGATCTTGCTGTCGGCCAGCCCTGCGCCGGTCTTTGGCACGGCCAAACGGCTGAGCTTCAAGGCGCTGTACGACATTTCGCCTTTGGGCTGCGTCGGCATGTTCCTGATGGGCGGGGTCTTTGCGGCGATGTTCGGCATGGCAGCCGTTTGGGGCGCGCAGGCCGGGCTGTCGGTGCGCGACATTTCGATCTTCGTTGCGGCGATTTATATCGGTGGGCTGCTGTTTCAATATCCCATCGGCTGGTTGTCAGACCGGATGGACCGGCGCCGGCTGATCATGTTCGTCGCGGCCTTCGGGACGCTTGGCACGCTGGTCGCGGTGGTGTTCAACCCTGGGTTTGTGGTGCTTCTGGGCGTTGCGGTGGTGATTGGCGGTGTGGCCAACCCGCTGTACTCACTGCTGCTGGCCTATACGAATGACTATCTTCAGGCCGATGATATGGCTGCGGCCTCGGGTGGGCTGATGTTCATCAACGGCGTCGGTGCGATTGTCGGACCGCTGGCGATTGGTTGGCTGATGTCGCTGATCGGGCCGAAGGGGTTCTTCTTGTATATCGCCATGCTGACCGGGGGGCTGACGCTGTATGCGATCTGGCGCATGCGCCGCCGCGCCGTCGTGGTGGTGGGCGAGGCATCAGCCTATACCGCCATGACGCAGGCCGCATCAATTGTCGCGATGGAGCCTGTGTTCGAGGCGGCGCATGAGCAAGAAGAGGCAGGCGACACGCCCGGCGCCGCCGCCGCAAGATAGCGTCGTTTCGCCAGATAGGATTGCGCGGTCCCGGCAAACCTGTCAAATTCGGCCCAAAGGGGCGCAGATCGCGGACCCGCGCAAAGGGGTGGCTGATGGAACAGGCAAAGACGGTACTGGATTTCTGGCTGAAAGAGCTGACGCGAGCCGATTGGTATTCCGGCGATGCGGCGGTGGATGAGGCCGTCCGGTCCCGGTTCAGCGCCACCTGGGCGTCTGCGCGCGCCGGTGCCTTGCAGAACTGGCAGTCGATGCCGCAGGGTATTCTGGCTTATCTGGTGGTGACCGATCAGTTTCCGCGCAACCTGTTTCGCAATGATGCCCGCGCCTTTGCCACCGATGGCAAGGCGCTCACAGCGGCGATCCGCGCGATTCACCATAAACTGGATCTTCAGGTGGCAGAGCCCGAGCGGCAATTTTTCTACATGCCCCTGATGCATTCCGAAAGCCTGATGGATCAGGACCGCTGCGTGCGGATGTTCCTGACGCGGATGCCCGAAACCGGCGCGGGCAATGTGCTGCATGCGCGCGCGCACCGCGCCGTGATCCGTCGTTTTGGGCGTTTTCCTTACCGCAACGAGGCGCTGGGGCGTACCAGCACGGCGGAAGAGCGCGCCTTTCTGGCGCGGGGTGGCTATATGTCGGTGGTCGAGGAATTGCAGGCCGCCTGAGGCGGGCCCGGCGGTGATCCGACCCGGTATGTGCCACCCGCAGGACAGGCTTGCGCCCGGGTCGTTGCAACGCCCGGGAATACAGTTTAATATCAAACTATATTCTTGAGGAGGGGCGCGAATGACTGCCAGAGCTTTTGACGTTGTCGTAATCGGCGCCGGTCCGGGGGGCTATGTGGCCGCGATCCGCGCCAGCCAGCTGGGGCTGAAAGTCGCGATTGTAGAGCGCGAGAACCTGGGCGGTATCTGCCTGAATTGGGGCTGTATTCCGACCAAGGCGCTGCTGCGCTCGGCCGAGGTGTTCCACCTGATGCACCGCGCCAAAGACTTCGGGCTGAGCGCCGACAAGATCGGCTTCGACCTTGCCGCAGTTGTCAAACGCTCACGCGGGGTTGCGGGGCAATTGTCGGGCGGCATCGGCCATTTGATGAAGAAGAACAAGATCACCGTGGTGATGGGGGAGGCGACGCTGCCCGCCAAGGGCAAGGTGTCGGTCAAGACCGACAAGGGCACCGAGGAGCTGACCGCAAAGAACATCGTCCTGGCCACTGGCGCCCGCGCGCGGCAATTGCCGGGGCTGGAGGCTGATGGCGAATTGGTCTGGGCCTACCGCGACGCGATGGTCGCCAAACGCATGCCCAAAAAGTTGCTGGTCATCGGCTCGGGCGCGATCGGGATCGAATTTGCCAGCTTCTTCAACACGCTGGGCGCGGATACCACCGTGGTCGAGGTGATGGAGCGCATTCTGCCGGTCGAGGATGAGGAGATCAGCAAATTCGCCCAGAAGCAGTTTGAAAAGCAGGGCATGAAGATCAAGGCGAAAGCCATGGTCAAGCAGCTGGACCGCAAGCCCGACGGCAAGGGCGGGGGCACGGTCACCGCGCATATCGAGGTGAACGGCAAGGTCGAGAAGGAAGAATTCGACACGGTGATTTCCGCTGTCGGGATCGTGGCCAATACCGAAGGCCTGGGGCTGGAGGCGTTGGGCGTCAAGATTGATCGCAGTTTCGTGGTGACGGATGAATATTGCCGCAGTGGGGTCGAGGGGCTCTTTGTCATCGGCGACGCCACCAACGGCCCGTGGCTGGCGCACAAGGCCAGCCACGAAGGCGTTATGGTCGCCGAACTGATTGCGGGCGGGCATCCGCATGCAGTCGATCCCGATGCGATTGCGGGCTGCACCTATTGCCACCCGCAGATCGCCAGCGTCGGTCTGACCGAGGCGCAGGCGAAAGCTGCGGGGCATGAGATCAAGGTCGGGCGCTTCCCCTTTATCGGCAATGGCAAGGCGATTGCGCTGGGGGAACCTGAGGGTTTGGTGAAAACCATCTTTGACGCGAAGACCGGTGCGCTGCTCGGCGCGCATATGGTTGGCGCGGAAGTGACCGAGTTGATTCAGGGCTATGTGATCGGCCGCACGCTGGAGACGACCGAGGAAGACCTGATGAACACGGTCTTCCCGCATCCGACCTTGTCCGAGATGATGCACGAATCCGTTCTGGATGCGTATGGGCGCGCGCTGCATTTCTAGGCGCACCTGTTGCCGTGAAACCAATGCGCGGCCCGTTGGGCCGCACGCGATCTCCACGCCCCGGACCTGCGGTCCGGGGCGTGCGTGTTTTGCGCATGTGCGCGGGCGGCGTAAAACCCGGCGCCCGCTTCGTGCGGTGTGCTTTGGCGGGCAATCCCCCCTTCCACCCATGCGCGCCATGGCGTAAACAGCGCCTAACCCGCAGTATTGGAAGGCCGCCCCATGCATGAATCCATGATGCAAGACCCCCCCATCACCCAAGAACTGATCGCCGCGCATGGGCTGAAGCCCGATGAATATGCGCGTATTCTGGAGATCATCGGGCGGGAGCCGACGTTTACCGAACTGGGTATCTTTTCGGCCATGTGGAATGAGCATTGCTCTTACAAATCGTCGAAGAAATGGCTGCGCACCCTGCCGACCACCGGCCCGCAGGTGATCTGCGGCCCCGGTGAAAATGCGGGCGTGGTGGATATCGGCGATGGCCCCGATGGTGTGAAACTGGCCGTTGTCTTCAAGATGGAAAGCCATAACCACCCCAGCTATATCGAGCCGTATCAGGGCGCGGCCACCGGCGTTGGCGGCATCTTGCGCGATGTGTTCACCATGGGCGCGCGGCCCATCGCGGCGATGAACAGCCTGTCCTTCGGCGTAACCGATCATCCCAAGACCGCGCATCTGGTGCGCGGCGTGGTGGAAGGTGTCGGCGGTTATGGCAATGCCTTCGGCGTGCCCACCGTGGGCGGAGAAGTGCGGTTTCATGCCGCCTACAACGGCAATTGTCTGGTCAATGCCTTTGCTGCGGGGCTGGTCGATGCCGACAAGATTTTCTACTCGGCGGCCAGCGGCGTGGGTTTGCCAGTGGTGTATCTGGGCGCGAAGACAGGGCGCGACGGGGTAGGTGGTGCCACGATGGCCAGTGCGGAATTCGATGACACGATCGAAGAGAAGCGCCCGACCGTGCAGGTCGGTGACCCCTTCACCGAAAAGCGGCTAATGGAGGCCTGTCTGGAACTGATGGCCACGGGGGCGGTGGTGTCGATTCAGGATATGGGCGCGGCGGGCCTGACCTGCTCGGCGGTGGAAATGGGCGATAAGGGCGGCCTTGGCATCCGGCTGCAACTGGATGACGTGCCGCAGCGCGAACCGAACATGACGGCGTATGAGATGATGCTGTCGGAAAGCCAGGAACGCATGCTGATGGTGCTGCGGCCAGAGAAAGAGGCTGAGGCGCGCGCCGTGTTCCGGAAATGGGATCTGGATTTCGCCATTGTTGGCGAGACGATTGCCGAAGATCGCTTTCTCATCATGCATGGCACCGAGGTGAAGGCCGATCTGCCGCTGGCGACGCTGTCGGGTTCCGCCCCGGAATATGACCGGCCCTGGGTCGAAACCCCGCCCGCCGCGCCCTTGGGCAATGTGCCGGGGATTGACCCGATCGACGGGCTGCGCGCGCTGATTTCCAGCCCGAATTATGCCAACAAGGCTTGGGTCTGGGAGCAATATGACGCGCAGGTCATGGGTGACACGATCCGCGTGCCGGGAATGGGCGCGGGGGTGGTGCGGGTACATGGTACCGATAAGGCGCTGGCCTTCACCAGCGATGTCACCCCGCGCTACGTCAAGGCCAACCCGGTTGAGGGCGGCAAACAAGCGGTGGCCGAGGCCTATCGCAACCTGTGTGCCGTGGGCGCGCGGCCCCTGGCCACCACGGATAACCTGAATTTCGGCAATCCGGAAAAACCCGAGATCATGGGCCAGTTCGTCGGCGCACTTCAGGGGATTGGCGCGGCATGCATCGCGCTGGACATGCCGATCGTGTCCGGCAACGTCTCGCTCTACAATGAAACTGACGGCAAGGGTATCTTGCCCACACCAACCATTGGGGCGGTCGGGCTGCTCGATTCTGTCGCTGACATGATCGCGGGCCAGCCGGTTTCGGGGGATGTGGCGCTCTTGATCGGCAGCACGGCGGGGCATCTGGGACAATCGGCGCTGTTGGCCGAGGTGTTTCACCAGGAGGAAGGCGACGCGCCCCCCGTCGATCTGGCGGCAGAGCGGCGCAACGGCGAGTTCCTGCGCGCCAACCGCCAGCTGATCCGCGCGGCAACCGACCTGTCTGATGGCGGGTTGGCGCTGGCCGCGTTCGAGATGGCCGAGGCCGCCGGGCTGGGCGTCACGTTGAATGCGGGCGACACGCCGACGCTGTTTGGCGAGGATCAGGCGCGCTACCTTGTGGCCTGTTCGTTCGACGCGGCCGAGGCGCTGATGGTCGCTGCCGGGCAGGCCGGGGTGGCGCTGTCCAGCGTGGGCAGTTTCGGCGGCAGCGCTGTCAGCTTTGGTGGCAGTTCTGCGCCGCTGACGGATTTATCCGGCATTTACCGCAGCAGCTTTCAAGCTGCCGTGGCCTGACCTTGCCAAGCCCCATGGGGCAGATTACGTTTCAACCGGAACACCAAGGAAACCAGATCATGGCGATTACCGCAGAAGATATCGAAACCCTGTTGCGCGCCAGCTTCCCAGAGGCGCAGATCACCATTACCGATCTGGCGGGCGACGGAAACCACTATGCCGCCGAGGTTGTTGATGAGAGTTTTCGCGGCAAGAACCGCGTGCAACAGCAGCGCGCAGTTTATACTGCGTTGAAGGGCAAAATGGATGGCAGCCATGGCGAATTGCATGCGCTTGCCCTCACCACCAAATCACCGGAGTAAGCCAGATGGCCGACGCACAAGTGCAGATCAAGAAAACCGTCACTGAAAACGACGTGGTGCTGTTCATGAAAGGCACCAAATCCATGCCGCAATGCGGGTTCTCCAGCCGGGTTGCCGGGGTGCTGAACTTTATGGGCGTGGAATTTTCAGATGTGAACGTTCTCGCGGATGAGAATATCCGGCAGGGCATCAAGGATTACTCGGACTGGCCGACGATTCCTCAGCTTTATGTGAAGGGCGAATTTGTCGGCGGCTGCGATATCATCACAGAGATGACATTGTCGGGTGAATTGGATACCTTGTTCGCCGAAAACGGCATCACCTACGACAAGGATGCCGCAGAAAAGATCCGGGAGGCGAATGCCTGAGGCATTGCTGCCCGGGCAACACCGATTTTGACCAAAGGCGCGGCGGGAAACCGGCGCGCCTTTTGGTTTTTGCGCGTCAGGAAGGCGCCAGATCTATGGAAAACCCAGATCTATGGAAAACCCAGATCTATGGAAAACAACGAAAAAAAAGATGGATGCCGTCAGCAGTTGGTCGCGGCATCCTTGCAGAACATCTCATATACCAGCGCGATCATGCGCGCGGCTTTCGGGTCATGCAGCGAATAGTAAATCGCCTTGCCTTCACGGCGTGACGCGACAATCCCTTCGACCCGCAGCCGCGCCAGTTGCTGGCTGACCGCCGCCTGGCGTGAGGACAAAAGCTGTTCCAGCTCGGTCACCGATTTTTCGCCTGATGCCAGGTGGCACAGGATCATCAGCCGCCCTTCATGGGCCAGTGCTTTCAGAAAATTCGACGCAGCCTGTGCCTCGGCGATCATGTCTGACGGGGCGACATGCGGTTTCTCATCTGTAGTCGTTTCCGAAAGCACCCGCATCACCCCATATATGGTTTGCTGTCCGCTACATATTCACCCGGCGCGCATGGTGTCGGACCGACCACATGGCCTGAACCGGGCTTGGCCGGGGGGTGTCATACCCGTTTGCAGACATATCTCGATTGCCGAATATAGGGCGGCGGGGCATGTTCCACAAGGCACCGCCGACGAAGCGGTGGGTTTTGCGGCTTCGGTTGGCCCCGCGCGACATTATGCGGCACGGCGCCCAGGCGCTATGCCGTTGGCGATCCAGTGCTGACAAAAAGGCCGCGCCGAGGGACCCGACGCGGCCTTTCAATGTCGCGCGCGTGCCGATCAGGCGTCGCGCGGGTCTTCGCTGTTGCCGCTGTCGCGGGGATCTTCGCTGCGGTAATCGTCGTCGTCCATGCCTGCGGAACCGATATCGTCGAACAGTTCCGAGATCTCGAACTCTGCTGCGGCTTCTTCTTCCGCCGCCAGTTCCTGGATCGACTTGCCCGATGCCTGCAGTTCGGCTTCTTCAACCGAACGCGCGACGTTGATGCGGATGCCCGCGTCAACTTCGGGGTGCAGGTTGATGGTCACGTCATGGATGCCCAGCATTTTGATTGGTTCGACCAGAATGATCTGGCGACGCTCGACCTTGATGCCGGCTTCGGACACCACATCCGAGATATCACGGGTGCTGACCGAGCCATAGAGCGCGCCCGAATCGGAGGCCGACCGGATAACGACATAGGTCGTCCCGTCGAACTTCGCGCCAAGGGCTTCGGCTTCTTTGCGGGTCTCAAGGTTTTGTGCCTCAAGCGTGGCTTTCTGGGCTTCAAACGCCGCGATATTGGCGTCGGATGCGCGCAGGGCCTTGCGTTGCGGCAGCAGGTAGTTGCGCGCATAGCCTTGCTTGACGTTTACCACGTCGCCCATCTGGCCCAGCTTGGCCACACGTTCCAAAAGGATCACTTGCATGTCAAATTCTCCTTATTTCACGGCATAGGGCAGCAGGGCGAGGAAGCGGGCGCGTTTGATGGCACGGGCCAGTTCACGCTGCTTTTTTGCCGAGACTGCGGTGATGCGCGAGGGCACGATCTTGCCACGCTCTGAAATGTAGCGTTGCAGAAGGCGGGTGTCTTTGTAGTCGATCGCGGGCGCGTTCTCGCCCGAGAACGGGCAGACTTTGCGACGGCGGAAGAATGGTTTGGTGGCCATGGTTCAGGCTCCTGTGCTCAGATCAATCAACGGCGTTCGGGGCGGGGGCCACGATCGGGGCGGTCGCCACGGTCGCCGCGATCCGGGCGGTCGCCACGGTCAGGCCGGTCGCCACGCTCTGGGCGGTCATCGCGCTTTTGCATCTGCACGGACGGACCTTCGACGTGTTCATCGACCTTGATGGTCAGAACGCGCATCACGTCGTCATGCAGGCGCATCAGGCGTTCCATTTCCTGCACGGCGGCGCTGGGTGCGTCGCTGCGCAGAAAGGCATAATGCCCCTTGCGGTTCTTGTTGATCTTGTAGGCCATCGTTTTGACGCCCCAATATTCGAAATCGACGACCTTGCCGCCGTTTTCGGTCAGGATGCCCGAGAAATGTTCGATCAGGCCTTCGGCTTGCGTGTTGGACAAGTCCTGACGCGCAATCATGACGTGCTCATAAAGCGCCATGGATACTCCTAGTCATGTCTGGGCGCATTTCATAGGACGGGCAGTGACCTTTCCGCGCCCCGTCCACGAGAGGCTGCGCCGGATACGTGAAATGCGGAAAAGTTGGGGCCTTATACACGCGCCCTGCGGGGATGCAAGCGCCAGCACGGGCAGGGCGGTGCAATCGGCTGCATGCGCGCCCCGCGCGCCCGGGGTTGCTCAGTCGCCCAGCACAACGCGGGCGTGGCGTTTCTTGCCCGCAGTCAGCTTGAGAGGGGTGTCCAGATCGTTGGCATGGATGATCTGTCCTGCATCAGTCACCAGGGCGTCATTCGCGCGCGCTGCGCCTTCTGCAATGAGGCGTTTCGCGTCTTTGCCCGATTTGGCAAGTGATGTGAGGACAAATAGCTGTACTATCGACAACCCCTCTTTAAGTTCTTCCCGGGTAAGCGACACCGTTGGCAGATCCTCGCCGATGCCGCCGTGTTCAAATACCTCACGCGCGGTAGCTTCGGCTGCCGCCGCCGCTTCGGCCCCGTGACACAGCGCTGTGACCTCATTGGCCAGCGTCACCTTCGCCGCATTGATCTCGGCGCCTTGCAGCGCGCCCAGACGGTTGCATTCCTCAACCGGCAGTTCTGTGTAGAGCTTCAGGAAGCGGCCCACATCGGCATCGGTGGTATTGCGCCAGAATTGCCAGAACTCATAGGGTGACAGCATGTCGGCATTCAGCCAGACCGCGCCGCCCTGGGATTTCCCCATCTTGCGCCCGTCCGAGGTGGTGAGCAGCGGCGTGACCAGGCCGTAGATCTCGCCATCAATCACCCGGCGGGTCAGGTCGATGCCGTTGACGATATTGCCCCATTGGTCCGACCCGCCCATCTGCAACAAGCAGCCGTAACGGCGGTAGATTTCAAGGAAATCATAGGCTTGCAGGATCATGTAGTTGAATTCCAGGAAGGACAGCGATTGCTCGCGGTCCAGCCGGGATTTCACCGATTCAAACGACAGCATGCGGTTGACGCTGAAATGCCGCCCGATGTCGCGCAGGAAATCGAGGTAATTCAACCCGTCCAGCCATTCGGCATTGTTGAGCATGATCGCATCGGAAGGGGCATCACCATAGCTGAGGTATTTCGCAAAAACCTGCTGCATGCCGCTGATGTTGCCTGCAATGGCGTCAGGGGTCAGCAGGGGGCGTTCTTCCGACCGGAAGGACGGGTCACCGACCTTGGTGGTGCCGCCGCCCATCAGCGTGATCGGCTTGTGCCCGGTCTTTTGCAGCCAGCGCAGCAGCATGATGTTCAGCAAATGCCCCACATGCAGCGATTTCGCGGTCGCATCATACCCGATGTACGCCGGAACCACCCCTTTGATCAGCGCCTCATCCAGCGCCTGCAACGCGGTGCAGTTTTCCAGAAATCCACGCTCGATGATGATGCGGAGGAATTCCGATTTGGGGTGATAGGTCATTTTTCTGTTGTCCTTGGCCGTCGGTTGGGGCTGTCTATACCGGCTGGGTGGCCTGAGGGAAAGACCATGTTAAAGGCTGGGGTGAAGACGGGAATGTTGCGTGTGCTGGGCACGATGTCGGGCACGTCGCTTGACGGGGTGGATGCGGCGGTGCTGGAAACCGATGGAGACGTGATCCGCCGCTTTGGCCCCAGCGCCTACCGCCCCTATACGGATGCCGAGCGTGCGGTGCTGCGCACAGCCCTGGGCCGCTGGCCGGGCGATGCCGGGGTGGAAGAGGCCGCAGAAGTGGTCGAAACGGCGCATGCCGAGGTGATGAACGGCTTTGAAGCCATTGATCTGGCTGGATTTCACGGTCAGACGCTGGCGCACGACCCGGGCGCACGCCGGACGCATCAGACCGGCAGTGGCGCGGTGCTGGCCGAGGTGTTGGGCTGGCCCGTCGTGTGGGATTTTCGCAGCAACGATGTGGAACTGGGCGGCCAGGGTGCGCCGCTGGCCCCGTTTTACCATCACGCCCTGGCGCGGCATCTTGGCCTGCACGCCCCGGTCGTGTTCCTCAACCTGGGCGGCGTCGGCAATGTCACCTGGGTCGATCCGCGCCTGCGCACGCCTGATACGCCGGGCGCGTGCCTGGCGTTTGATACCGGGCCCGCCTGCGGGCCGCTGAACGACCTTATGCAGGCGCGGCGCGGGGTGCCTATGGACGCGGACGGGGCGCTGGCGGCGTCGGGCATTGTCGATCAGGGCGTGGTCGATCGCTACCTTTCGGGCGCGTATTTTCACAAGATACCGCCCAAATCGCTGGACCGGCTGGATCCAGGCCTGATGGCCGCCGTCGCGGATCTGGGCGATGCCGATGCCTGCGCGACGCTGAGTGCGGTCGTTGCTGCCGCCGTCGCCCGCGCGGCAGAGCATTATCCCGATGCGCCCGCGCGGATGCTGGTGTCAGGCGGGGGGCGGCACAACCCTGTCCTGATGGCGATGATCCGCGCCGCCGTGCCCTGCGATGTGTCGCCGGTCGAGGCCTTGGGTCTGGACGGCGACATGATCGAGGCGCAGGCCTTCGCGTATCTGGCGGTCCGCGTGCTGCGTGGCCTGCCCACCAGCGCGCCGGGCACGACAGGCGTCGCCGCTGCGGTCGGCGGCGGGCGGGTCAGCCAGCCGGGATAAGATATTCGATATTTCGTTTTGTATCAGCGTATTGCGGTGCGAAACCCACAAAAAATCGACGGCTGCCGGCGCTGGACACGCGATGAATCTCTTTGTCATATAACCAATTTATATCAAGGCGTTACAGTCCGATCCTGAGAAAAGCCCCAAGTGCGTGTCAGTCGGTCGGCTTCGGGCTGAGCAATCGCAGGAAAAGCGTGGTCAAAAACGGCTCCGCCCCTTCGACGGGCACGGTATGATCGCCCCGGATCATGCGGATTTGCGCGTCGAAATCAGCATAATGCTGGGTCAGCGCCCAGATCGAGAAGATCAGGTGATAGGGGTCAACCGGCGCGATCCTGCCGTGATGGACCCAATGGTCGATCAGCCGCGCTTTTTCATCCACCAGCGCCTTCAGGTCATGCCGGATGAACCCTTCGATCCGGGGCGCGCCCTGGATGATTTCATTGGCAAACAAACGACTTTCACGGGGAAATTCATGTGCCATCTGAAGTTTGCGGCGCATGTATTCCAATAGTTCCGTCTGCGGGTCCCCCTCGGGGTTCAGCGCGCGCAACGGGTCCAGCCAGGTATCCAGCAGGTTGGTCAGCAGGGCGTGGTGAATGGCCTCCTTGCCGTCGAAATAATACAGCAGGTTGGGCTTTGACAGCCCGGCACGTTCGGCGATCTGGTCCAGCGTTGCGCCACGGAACCCGTGGGCCGAGAAGACGTCCAATGCGGCCTCCAGGATGATCTTGCGGTTGCGCCGCTGGATGCGGGTGGTCACGCGCCCGATCCTTGGCGTCTGCCTGCTTTTGTAGCGTTTGTCGGCATCATCATGGTGTGGTATTCCTTTGGGCGGCGGGCGCAGGAAATCAAACTTGACTGAATGGTCAACTCTGATAGCGTCAACCCCGGACTTGAACAGAAAGTAAAAAACCGCCCGCACGTCAAGCCCGACATGCCTTTTGCGACATGACTGGATGACCGGGCCGCTGACAGGATGCTCTTCATGGCGCTTGATCGCCCGACCCCCAATGACCTCAATGCCTTCTGGATGCCCTTCACCGCAAACCGGCAATTCAAGAAGGACCCCCGGATGTTCGTGGGGGCGAAGGATATGCATTACACCACGTCCGAGGGGCGGCAGGTGCTGGATGGCACGGCGGGCCTGTGGTGCTGCAACGCGGGGCATTGCCGCCCGAAGATCACCGAAGCAATCGCCAAACAGGCCGGAGAGCTGGATTACGCCCCCGCCTTTCAGATGGGCCACCCCATCGCGTTCGAACTTGCCAATCGCCTGATCGGCATTGCGCCCGAAGGGATGGAGCATGTTTTCTACACCAACTCTGGGTCGGAATCCGTTGAAACCGCGCTGAAACTTGCCATCGGCTACCATAGGGCGCGGGGCGAGGGTGCGCGCACCCGGCTGATCGGGCGCGAGCGCGGCTATCACGGGGTGAACTTCGGCGGCATCTCGGTCGGGGGCATCGTCACCAACCGCAAGATGTTCGGCACGCTGTTGGGCGGTGTCGATCACATGCCGCACACGCATCTGCCTGACCTCAACAGCTATACCCAGGGCCAGCCGGAACACGGCGCGAACCTCGCCGATGAGTTGGAGCGCATCGTCGCCCTGCATGGCGCTGAAACCATCGCTGCGGTGATCGTCGAGCCCGTCGCGGGGTCCACCGGGGTGATCTTGCCGCCAAAAGGGTACCTGCAACGGCTGCGAGAGATTACCGCGAAACACGGCATCCTGTTGATTTTTGATGAAGTCATCACCGGCTTTGGCCGCCTTGGCGCGCCTTTCGCCGCGCAATATTTCGACGTGCTGCCCGACATGATGTGCACCGCCAAAGGGCTGACCAACGGCGTGATCCCCATGGGCGCGGTCATGACCACCGGTGCGGTGCATGATGCGTTCATGGACGGCCCCGAGCATATGATCGAGCTGTTCCACGGCTATACCTATTCGGGCAACCCCATCGCCTCGGCCGCCGCGATCGCCACGCTGGACACCTACCGCGAGGAAGGGCTGTTTGAACGTGGCGCCGAGATCGCGCCCTATTGGCAGGATGCGCTGCACAGCCTGCGCGGTGCGCGCCATGTGATCGACATCCGAAATCTGGGGCTGATCGGTGCAGTCGAACTTGAACCCATCGCCGGTGCGCCCACCAAACGCGCGTTCAGTGCGTTTTTGAAGGCGTATGAGGCCGGGATCTTGATCCGAACCACCGGGGACATCATCGCCATGTCGCCGCCGCTGATCATTGAGAAACCGCAGATTGACCAGTTGATCGGCACCTTGCGCGGTGTGCTTGAAGCCCTCGACTAGGCGAAGAAACAACGATGCGCCCAGCATAGGGGCACACGACCTCGGAACAGGAGAGCACTGCCCATGACTGCCCCCGCCGCCAATATCAAGATCAACCCCGACCGGTTGTGGGACAGCCTGATGGAAATGGCGCAGATCGGCCCCGGCATCGCGGGCGGCAACAACCGTCAGACCGTGACCGATGAAGACGCCGAGGGCCGCAAGCTGTTTCAGGACTGGTGCGAGGCTGCGGGCGGCACCATGGGCGTCGACACCATGGGCACCATGTTCATGCGGTTTGAAGGGACCGACCCGGATGCCTTGCCGGTCTATGTCGGCAGTCATCTCGATACCCAGCCCACGGGCGGCAAATATGACGGTGTGCTGGGCGTTTTGGCGGGGTTGGAGATCATCCGCTCGCTGCGCGATCTTGGCATCAAGACCCGTCGCCCCATCGTCGTTGTGAACTGGACGAATGAGGAAGGAACGCGCTTCGCCCCCGCCATGCTGGCATCCGGTGTATTCGCGGGTGTGCTGGAACAGGACTGGGCCTATGACCGGCGCGACGCCAAGGGCCTGCGGTTCGGCGATGAACTGGAGCGTATCGGCTGGAAGGGCGATGAGCCGGTCGGCAAACGTGAAATGCACGCCTTCTTTGAGCTGCACATCGAACAGGGCCCGATCCTGGAGGCCGAGGGCAAGGATGTCGGCGTCGTCACCCATGGGCAGGGCCTGCGCTGGGTGGAATGCACGATCACCGGCAAGGGGCAGCATACCGGATCAACTCCGATGCCGATGCGCCGCAACGCGGGCCGGGGCCTCGCGCAGGTGACCGAACTGGTGCACGAAATTGCGATGAAGTATCAGCCCAATTCCGTGGGCGCGATCGGGCAGATCGATGTCACCCCAAACAGTCGCAACATCATCCCCGAAAAGGTTGTTTTCACGATAGATTTCCGCAGTCACATTCTGCCGGTGCTGGAGGCGATGGCGACCGAATTGCGGACTGTCGCCCCAAAACTATGCGCCGACCTGGGGCTGGAATTCCACTCCGAAGTCATCGGCTTCTTCGACCCGCCCGCGTTTGATCCCGTGCTGGTAGACCGCGTGCGCAATGCCGCCGAACGGCTGGGCTACAGCCATATGAACATCATCTCGGGTGCGGGCCATGATGCCTGCTGGATCAACCGCCTGTTCCCGACGACCATGATCATGTGCCCCTGCGTCGATGGGTTGAGCCATAACGAGGCCGAGGAAATCTCCAAGGATTGGGCTGCCGCCGGGACCGAGGTTTTGATGCACGCCGTGCTAGAAACTGCTGAAATCGTTCGCTGACGCTTCGCGCACCCAACGATGCCCGCCAAACGATAAGGGAATATTCATGACCACAACCATCATCAAGAACGGCACCATCGTCACCCATGACCTGACCTACCGCGCCGATGTGCGGGTCGATGGGGGCAAGATCACCGAGATCGGGGCGAACCTTTCGGGCGGCACCGAACTCGATGCGACCGGCTGTTATGTCATGCCCGGCGGGATTGACCCGCACACGCATCTGGAAATGCCCTTCATGGGCACCTATTCGGCCGATGACTTTGAATCCGGCACCCGCGCCGCACTTGCAGGCGGCACCACCATGGTGATCGACTTTGCGCTGCCGTCGCCCGGGCAGGGCCTGCTGGACGCTCTGCAGATGTGGTCGAACAAATCGACCCGCGCGCATTGCGACTACAGCTATCACATGGCGATCACCTGGTGGTCACAGCAGGTGTTTGACGAGATGAAGGAGGTGACCGACCGCGGCATCACCAGCTTCAAGCACTTCCTCGCCTACAAAGGCGCGCTGATGGTGAATGATGACGAGCTTTTCGCCAGTTTCCGCCGCCTGCGCGATCTTGGCGGGCTGGCCATGGTGCATGCGGAAAACGGCGATGTGGTGGCCGAACTGTCCGCCAAGCTGCTGGCCGACGGCAATTCCGGCCCTGAAGGCCACGCCTATTCCCGCCCGCCGCAGGTGGAAGGTGAGGCGACGAACCGCGCCATCATGATCGCCGATATGGCCGGAGTGCCGCTCTATGTCGTGCACACCAGCTGCGAAGACAGCCACGAGGCCATCCGCCGTGCCCGCCAGCAGGGCAAGCGTGTCTATGGCGAACCCCTGATCCAGCACCTGACGCTGGACGAATCCGAATATTTCAACGCCGATTGGGACCATGCCGCGCGCCGCGTCATGTCGCCGCCGTTCCGCAACAAGATGCACCAGGACAGCCTGTGGGCCGGGCTGTCGGCGGGCTCGCTTTCTGTCGTGGCGACAGATCATTGCGCGTTCACCACCGATCAGAAACGCTTTGGCGCGGGCGATTTCACCAAGATCCCGAACGGGACGGGAGGGCTGGAGGACCGGATGCCGATGCTCTGGACCTACGGCGTGATGACTGGGCGGATCACGATGAATGAATTCGTCGCCGTCACGTCGACCAATGTCGCCAAGATCTTCGGGATGTATCCGCGCAAGGGCGCGATTTCGGTCGGCTCGGATGCTGACATCGTGGTCTGGGACCCGGCCAAGTCAAAAACCATCAGCGCCAAGCATCAGCAATCCGCCATTGATTACAACGTGTTCGAGGGCAAAGCTGTCACCGGCCTGCCGCGCTATACCCTGACACGCGGGCGTGTCGCGGTGAACGATGGCGCGATCATCGGGGCCGAGGGGCATGGCGAATTCGTCCCCCGCGCCGCCAATGGCCCGGTCAACACGGCACTCAGCGCATGGAAAGACCTGACCGCGCCGCGCCCGATCCAGCGCAGCGGCATTCCCGCCAGTGGCGTCTGAGGGGGCCTTGATGAAAGATTTGGCAGGCGTCGAGGCGCCAGTAATCGAAGCGCGCGATCTGGAACTGACGTTCCACACCAATGACGGGCCGATACAGGCGTTGACAGGGGTTAACCTGACCATCAACAAAGGCGACTTTGTCAGCTTCATCGGCCCCTCGGGCTGCGGCAAGACGACTTTCCTGCGTGTCATCGCCGATCTCGAACAACCCACGGGCGGCAGTATCACCGTTAACGGCATGACGCCCGAAGCGGCCCGCAAGGCGCGCGCTTATGGCTATGTGTTTCAGGCGGCGGGCCTCTATCCGTGGCGCACGATCATGGGCAATATCTGCCTGCCGCTGGAGATCGTGGGCTTTAGCCGCGCCGAACAGCGGGAACGTGCGGAACGCGTGCTGGATCTGGTGGATCTGGCCGGGTTTGCGAACAAGTTTCCGTGGCAATTATCGGGTGGCATGCAGCAACGCGCCAGCATCGCCCGCGCACTGGCCTTCGATGCCGATCTGCTCTTGATGGATGAACCCTTTGGCGCGCTGGATGAAATCGTGCGCGACCACCTGAACGAACAGCTTCTGGCCCTGTGGGCACGGACGCAGAAAACCATCGGTTTTGTCACCCATTCGATCCCCGAGGCGGTGTATCTGTCCACGAAAATCGTCGTCATGTCGCCACGCCCGGGCCGCATCACCGATGTGATCGACAGCCCCTTGCCGCGCGAGCGTCCGCTCGATATCCGCGACAGCCCGGAATTCATCGCGCTGGCGCATCGGGTGCGCGAAGGGCTGCGCGACGGGCATGGTGATACGGTCTGATCTGGACCGCCCCGCCGGACTGGCGTATCAGGGGCGGGTAGTTATCAGGGAAACCATGCCATGACGAAGAACATCGCCATTCTGGGCGCCAGCGGGTACACTGGCGCGGAACTGGTGCGCATCATCGCCACCCATCCCGACATGCGTATCGCCGCGCTGACCGGGGACCGCAAGGCGGGCATGGCCATGGCACAGGTGTTCCCCTTCCTGCGCCACATGGACCTGCCCGATCTGACGCGGATCGAGGATGTGGATTTCAGCGGCATTGATCTGGCGTTCTGCGCCCTGCCGCATGCCACATCGCAAAGCGTCATCAAGGCTCTGCCCGCTGACCTGAAGGTCGTCGATCTGTCGGCAGATTTCCGGCTGCGTGACCCGGCGGCCTATCAGAAATGGTACGGCAAGGCACATGATGCGCCCGAATTGCAAAAGCAGGCAATCTATGGCCTGACCGAGTTTTACCGCGATGACATCCGCAGCGCCCGGCTGGTTGCGGGTACCGGCTGCAACGCCGCCACCGGCCAATTTGCCCTGCGCCCGCTGATCGAGGCCGGGGTGATCGACCTGGATCAGATCATTCTGGACCTGAAATGCGGTGTCTCTGGTGCGGGCCGGTCGCTGAAGGAGAACCTTCTGCACGCCGAATTGTCCGAGGGCGCGCAGCCCTATGCCGCAGGCGGCACCCACCGGCATCTGGGCGAGTTCGATCAGGAATTCAGCCGTGCCGCTGGCCGCCCGGTGCAGGTTCAGTTCACCCCGCATCTGATCCCGATGAACCGGGGCATCCTTGCTTCGGCCTGGGTGCAGGGCGATGCGGCGGCGATCCACGGCGTTTTGTCCGACCGCTATGCCGATGAGGTCTTCATTCATGTGCTACCCTTTGGCACACTCCCCTCGACACATGATGTGCGCGGGTCCAATTTCGTGCATATTGGTGTTGTGGCGGATCGCGTTGCCGGACGGGCTTCGGTGTTTGCGGTACTGGATAACCTGACGAAGGGGTCCAGCGGGCAGGCAGTACAGAACGCCAACCTGATGTTGGGGCTGGATGAGACAGCGGGCCTGATGTTCGCGCCGCTGTTTCCGTAGGGGGGTAAGGCATGGCGTTCAAATCGCTGAAGAAAAAGCGGCGCATTCAGGTGATCGCTGTGGCTGCGGTAGCGTTGGCGCTGTCCACTGCACTGATCGGCTATGGGATGCGTGACGGGATCAATTTTTTCCGCTCGCCCTCCGAAGTTGTCGCCGCCCCGCCAACCGAGACGGAAGTGTTTCGCATCGGTGGGCTGGTCGAGGCTGGCAGCATCGTGCGCGGCCAGTCTGATACGGTGTCGTTTCGTGTGACGGACGGCCCGGCCTCGGTCCCCGTGACGTATCGTGGCATCCTGCCGGATCTGTTTACTGAAAATGAGGGGATGGTCGGCACAGGTCGGCTGGTCGATGGTGTCTTCATCGCGCATGAGATCCTGGCCAAACATGATGAGACCTACATGCCGAAAGAGGTCATGGACGCGCTGAAAGCCAGTGGCGAATGGCGGCCTGAAAGCTGAATGCCTGCTGCTTCATGCCGGGTATCGGCTGGACGCTTCATTGAAAATGCGGGGTGACAGACTGGGTGCCCCCATTGGCAAGCTGCTCAAAAACGGTGTGTGACCCCCTCTTTGGATTATGGCTGCTGCGGCCAACACTGTGAACGACGGTCGGCCATGGGCGGATATGGAAATGCACCGCTTTTCTGCGCCCGCGCAGACCATACGGTAGCATTGCAGGTTCTGCGCGCACGAACCGGAACGCGCCTGTTGCGCTAGGCTTTTGGCGTGTCGGGGTCCGCGCCCACCGCCATGATGGCTGATGGCACAGCGCATTGCCCGGGCCATTGCGCGCCGGTGGGAAACCGCTTCACCGATTGCGGGCGGAAAAATCCGAAATGCATGGACTTTTTCAGCACCCTGCTAGATCACCGTTAAGATGTTTTAACACAACGACTTCGGTGTAACGGGCAGGCATGATTGATACTTCCGCGATCCTTTGGTGGGTGCGCCGCGATATGCGCACCGCCGACAACCTGCTGCTGGCCCAGGCGGTGGCAACCGGCAGGCCGCTGGTTCCGGTTTTCATCTGTGATGATGCGGTCGAGGGGCTGGGCGCGGCACCCAAATGGCGGCTGGGGCTGGGGTTGGCGGCGTTTGGTGCGGCGCTGGAGAAACTCGGCGCGCGCCTGATCTTGCGGCGCGGCCCGGCGCTGACGGTCTTGCGCGACCTGATTGCGGAAACCGGCGCGGGGTCGGTCTGGTGGGGGCGGCAATATGACGATGCTGCGCAGGCGCGCGACAGCGACGTGAAATCCGCCCTGCGCGACGCGGGGCTGGATGCACGCAGCTTTCCCGGTCACTTGCTGTTTGAACCCTGGACGGTGAAGACCGGGCAGGGCGGCTTTTACCGCGTCTACACCCCCTTCTGGCGCGCCGTCGCGGGCCGCGAGGTGGATGCGCCCGAACCCGCGCCAAAGCGCCTGATCGCGCCTGCCGACTGGCCCGCCTCGGACGCGCTGGAGGATTTGCGCCTTGGCGATGCCATGCAGCGCGGCGCCGATGTTGTCGCGCCGCATACCAATGTCGGCGAGGCGCTGGCGCTGGACCGGCTGGCGCATTTCACGGACGGGCCGATTGCTGATTACAAGGCGCAGCGCGATCTGCCTGCCGCCCCCGGCACTTCGCGCCTGTCGGAAAACCTGACCTATGGCGAGATCGGACCCCGCACCATCTGGCACGCCGGGCAACGCGCACTGGCCGAGGGCGCAGCGGGGGCCGAGACCTTCTTGAAGGAACTGGTCTGGCGCGAATTCGCCTATCACCTGATGTTCCACACCCCCGAAATCCTGACCCGCAACTGGAAGCCCGAATGGGACAGCTTCCCCTGGCAGGCCGAGGGGCCGCAGATCCGGCGCTGGCAACAGGGCCGCACCGGCGTCGCCCTGGTCGATGCCGCGATGCGCGAGATGTACGTGACCGGGACCATGCACAACCGGGGCCGGATGATCGTAGCCTCGTACCTGACCAAGCATCTGATGACGCATTGGCGCGTCGGGCTGGACTGGTTCGCAGATTGTCTGATCGACTGGGACCCGGCGGCGAATGCGATGGGCTGGCAATGGGCGGCGGGCTCTGGCCCCGATGCCAGCCCCTATTTCCGCATCTTCAACCCTGATACGCAGGCGGAAAAGTTTGATGCCAAAGGTGTCTACCGGCGGCGCTGGCTGCAGACGCGGGGCAGTGGGGCCTCGGACCTTGCGCTGGCATTCTATGACGCCTGCCCGAAGGCTTGGGGCCTTAGCCCCGATGCGCCTGACCCTGCGCCCATGATCTCGCTGTCGGATGGCCGCGCGCGCGCGCTAGAGGCTTACAGCGCCCGCGACAGAGGCAAGTGATGGCACGAAATGACACCTTGCCCAAAGCGATGGCGCATGATTGCGCGCGGGCGGGCCTACAGCGTTACAAAACAGAAACTCTTGGAACTTTGCCCCGTATATGGGTAATAACCACTTAAACCGACGGGGAACACATGGCGGTACTGACAACGACACAGGGGCAGACTGATCTGCCGCGCTATTTCGCACGGGCCTTTGACCTGGCCGGACGGATCAACAAGGGGCGGCTGGATTTGGTGCTGCCCGATGGCCGCCGCTTCCGTGTGGAAGGGGAAAAGCCCGGTTTCGTCGCGGAAATCGACATCCACAATGTCGAGGTTTTCGCCCGCCTGATCCGCGACGGCGATCTTGGTTTCTCCGAGGCGTATATGGACGGCTGGTGGTCCACCCCCGACCTGCAGGCCTTCATGGACCTGATCCATGACGACAACCCCGCGCTTTATGATGATTTCTTGCCTATGCGCCTGGTGCGTGCCTTCGAGAAGATGCGCCACTGGCTGCGCTCGAACTCCAAGACGCAGGCGCGGCGCAATATTTCGTACCATTATGATCTCGGCAACGATTTCTACAAATTGTGGCTCGACGATTCCATGACCTATTCCTCGGCATTGTTCCGCACGGGGCAGGAGTCGCTGGAAAAGGCGCAAGAGCAGAAATATGCCTCGATGGTGGATCGGATGCAGGTGCAGCCGGGCGATCATGTGCTGGAAATCGGCTGCGGCTGGGGCGGTTTCGCCGAATATGCGGCAGGCCAGCGCGGGCTGAAAGTGACCGGGCTGACGATCAGCCAGGCGCAGCATGATTACGCCGTGGCCCGCATCGCGGCCGCCGGGCTGTCCGACCGCGTGGACATCCGCATGCAAGATTATCGCGACGAGACCGGCATCTATGACGGCATCGCCAGTATCGAGATGTTCGAGGCCGTCGGCGAACGCTACTGGCCGGTCTATTTCGAAACCCTGCGCGCCCGGCTGAAACCGGGATGTCGCGCCACGTTGCAGGTGATCACCGTGCCCGACGCACGCTTTGATATCTATCGCCGCAATGTTGATTTCATTCAGAAATACATCTTCCCGGGTGGGATGCTGGGCGCGGATAAGGCGCTGCGCGCGCAGGCCGCGCGGGTGGGGCTTGACGTTGACGGCTCGGTCGAGTTTGGTGGCAGCTACAGCCAGACGCTGCGCCGCTGGCACGATGCCTTCAGCGCGCGCTGGGATGATGTCAGCAAGATGGGATATGACATGCGGTTCCGGCGGATGTGGGATTTCTACCTGACCTCCTGCGCGGCGGCGTTCCATACCGGCATCTGCGATGTGACGCAATTCACGGTTACCCGCCCGGCATAGGAAGCCTTGGCCATGTTCACCCTGACACGGGCGACCGCTGCGCTGCTTCTGGCGGTATTGGCGCTGGTGCTGACTGGTGCCTACCGGGCGCTGGACCCGGAATTTCGTGCCAGCGGCATGTTGGAAGTCATCGTCGCGCTAAGCGCCGGGTGGATTGGCTGGGCAATGCTGGGCCCCCGGATCGACAGGCGCGTGGTCATGGGCATCTGGGCCACGATGCAGGCGCTGGTGGTGGCGGCGATCGTGGCCATGGCGGTGTTGGGGGTGGCGCAGGTCTTCCGGCGCGGCTACGACATGGAATACGACGGCGTGGAAGAAGCGGTGCTTGGTTTCTTCGCCATCCTTCAGGAATTTGTCACACCGATGTGGGATGCCGGGTTCCTGACGCAAGCGGCCCTTGGCAGCGCGCTTGTAGGGCTGATTGTGGTGGCCGCCTTCCGGTGGTTTGAGGGGCGGCGAAAGGGCTGAGAATGGTGGCGGTATTTCTGTACGGAACCTTGCAGCACGCACCGCTGTTCGATGCGGTTGCGGGCTGCGCGCCTGCCGGGCGCCCTGCGTCCCTGCCGGGCCATGCGGTGCGCGCGGTGGTGGGGCAGGCTTTTCCGCTGCTGTGTGTGGACGACGGGGCGGCGGGTGCCGAGGGGCTGCTGGTTGACCTGCCGGACAGCGCTGTTGCCGCGCTGGATCTTTATGAAGGCGCGTTCGGCTACACGCGCGCGACCCGTACTGCCCTGTGCGTCGGGGACGATGCGCCCGTCGCCGCGCAGGTCTACCTGCCTGCCGATAACGCGTGGGAAACCGCGGGCGACTGGAATCTGGACCACTGGGCGGCCAGCTACGGAGCGATGAGCGCGCACGCCGTGTCCGAGGTTATGGCCATTGCCCGCAATCCCGCCACACCTGACGCGGCGCGGGTGCGCTATCCCATGGCGCTGGCCCGGGCGGATGCCCATCTGCGTGCGCAGGCCGCCTCCGCGCCCGCCCGCCTGCGCCGCCAACCCGCGCCCGGTGACATAGAGACGGTGCATTTCGACCGGCCCTATGCGTATTTCTTCGGGGTCGAGGTGTCCGACCTGCGGTTTCGCCGGTTTGACGGCAGTTACAGCGATGTCGCGCGGCGCGCGGCCTTCATCATGGCGGATGCGGTGACGGTGCTGCCCTATGACCCGGTGCGCGATGTGGTGCTTCTGGTGGAACAGTTCCGCTATGGGGTATTGGCGCGCGGCGACCGCAACCCCTGGTCGCTGGAATGCATCGCAGGGCGGATCGACCCCGGTGAGGCACCGCAGACCGCCGCCCGCCGCGAGGCCGAGGAAGAGGCGCGGCTGATCCTGACCGACCTGACCGAAGTGTCGCGCGGCTATCCCAGTCCCGGCGCGGTGACCGAATACCTCTACAATTACCTTGCGCTGTGCGAGCTGCCTGACGCCGCAGCGGGCGTCGCCGGCGTGGAAGGCGAGGATGAGGATATCCGATCCCATATCGTGCCGTTCCAGACGCTGATGGACTTGATTGCCAGCAACGAGGTCGAAAACGGGCCACTGATCACCACGGCCTTCTGGCTTGCACTCAACCGTGACGCGCTGCGCCGCACCGCACTCAGCCCGGGTGCGTGACAACGATAGACGTGATGACGATGCAACTGGGTCGGGCTGGTCAGTACGCCCCGGGCTGCTACCACAGGCTTCTTGAACAAAAAGGGCGCTGACCTGCTGTCAGCGCCCTTTTTCAATCAGGTTGGTCTGCATCAAGGGGCCAGATTGTCAGCCCCCTGGAGCACTCAGCACCGGCGCCTTAAGACTGGCGGAATTCGCGCAGCAGGAATTCGGGCACATGGTCGCCCATGCCCACGACCTGACCGCCCGAATTGGACCCCGAATTGCGCGGTCCACGGTCATCATTGTCGCGGCGACCGCCGCGGCGGCGGCCTTGCAGATCGGTGACCAGTGCCGCCTGCGGCCCGGCGGCGCGGGCGTTTTCCGGCGCGGCGGGGGGGACGTCGGCTACTGGCGTTGCATCAGGCGGCGTGGTGTCGGGCGGCGTGGTGTCGGCCGGTGCGGGCGCTTCGGCCAGCGCCACGCGACCGCGCTTTGCGGCGGGTACCACGGTGGCGCTGTGCGTCGCGGCCTCTGCCGTGTCGGGGGTGGCATCTGCCTCGCGTGGCTTGCTGCCCCGTGTGCGGGTGCGGCGGCTGCGCGGGGCCGGGCTGTCAGCTGTGCCGCTGGCGGACCCCTCGGGTGCAGCGGCCTGCGCTGCCGCAGGGGCAACCTGCGGTGCATCGGCGGCGGGCGCCTCTTCGGCCACGGCGCGTTTGCTCAGCGGCGAGACGCCACGGGGCAGGGTGCTTTGCAGCATATGCTCGATCGCGTCCAGATACTTGGCATCCGACGGTGTGGACAGGGTGAACGCCTTGCCCAAGCGCCCGGCGCGGCCCGTGCGGCCGATCCGGTGCACGTAATCCTCGGCATGGCTGGGCACGTCGAAGTTGAACACATGGCTGACCGAGGGCACATCCAGCCCGCGCGCGGCGACGTCAGACGCCACGAGGTAGCGCAGCTTACCCTCGCGGAAGCCATCCAGCGTGCGGGTACGCATCGACTGGTCCAGATCGCCATGGATCGGTGCGGCATCCAGCCCGTGTTTCTTCAGCGATTTCGCCACGACATCCACATCCACCTTGCGGTTGCAGAAGATGATGGCGTTGGTGCAGGCCTCGCCCTCCTGCGCGATCAACGCGCGCAACAGGTCGCGTTTCTCCGACGCCGCACGGTCCTTGCGCGACGGGGTGAATTCGATCAGCGCCTGTTCGATGGTGGCCGAGGTCGTGGCCTGACGCGCCACTTCGATCCGTGCGGGGTTCGACAAGAAGGTGTTGGTGATCCGCTCGATCTCGGGCGCCATGGTGGCGGAATAGAAGAAGGTCTGGCGGGTGAACGGCGTCAGGCTGAAGATGCGCTCAATATCGGGGATGAAGCCCATGTCCAGCATGCGGTCGGCTTCATCCACCACCATGACCTCGACGCCGGTCAGCAGCAGTTTGCCGCGCTCAAAATGGTCGAGCAACCGGCCCGGTGTCGCGATCAGCACATCGACGCCCCGCTCGATCAGCTTGTCCTGTTCGCCAAAGGCCACGCCACCGATCAACAGCGCCTTCGTCAACTTGGTGTATTTCGCATAAGTGTCGAAGTTTTCGGCGACCTGTGCCGCCAGTTCGCGCGTGGGGGCCAGCACCAGGCTGCGCGGCATGCGCGCCCGCGCACGGCCGCGGCGCAGGCGGGTAATCAGCGGCAGCGTGAAGCTGGCGGTTTTCCCGGTCCCGGTTTGCGCAATACCCAGCACATCCCGACCTTCCAGCGCGAAGGGAATCGCCTGTTCCTGGATCGGGGTAGGGGTTTCATATCCGGCCTCGATAACGGCCTTCAGGACCTTTGGGTCCAGCTTCAAGTCAGAGAATTTTATCATAAGCGTCCATATTTTACGGCATCGGGCCGTAAGGGGGTCAGGGGACGCATGCCTGTCGCGTCCCGGCATCTGGTGTGCGTGCATCAAGTTTTTGCGATGCACCGCTGGCCCGTGCGTATCCTAAAACGCGCATCGCGTCAATCTGGCGCCGGATCGCGGCCGAAAGGCGCAGCCAGCGCGCGATTTGACGCCGGTCAAATCGCCCAAGGCGTGAATTAACTGCCAATATGGCAGCAGTGCCGCATTGCCGTATTGATTAAATGCCTCACAAAGTTTATTCTAATACCAGATAAATTCTCGGCCAAATTTTGCCGTATTCCACCGTTAATTTCGCATAAACCTTAATTGTGGTGAAGCCTGAATGAAGCATGCGTGGCCAGCCAGCGGCCTGAACGAGATTTCAGGCGCGCAGTCGCAGTTGATCGGGGCGCCGGAACCGGCGCCGCGTTCGGTACCGGCCCCTGCGCAATTCGACAACATTCGCGGGATGATAAAGGCGGTCTTCAACGCCTCATCGGTTTCCATCACTTTCGACATCACCGATTTCGTACGTACCTCGGGCGTGGCGCAGGGCTATATGGCGACGCCTTTGATGCATGAAGAAAAGGTGCTTGGGGCCATTCGCGTGCTGGACCGCGCCAGCCGGGTGTTCACTTCGGCGGAACGCACGCTGCTGGACGGTTTTGCCTCGCTCGTCGTCGATCAGTACGAATTGTGGCGTCAGGCCAGCCGCGATCCGCTGACCGGCGCCATGACGCGGCGCGCCTTCACGCTGGACCTGCAAAAGGCCGTGGCGGCGCACCAACGTTCGGGCCAGGATGCGACGCTGATCATGTTCGACCTCGATCACTTCAAATCTGTAAACGACACCTTCGGCCACGCGGCGGGCGACGCCATATTGCAGCGCACCGGCGAGGTGGTGCAAGAGCAGTTGCGCGCCTATGACAGTTTCGGCCGCATGGGCGGGGAGGAATTCGCGATCCTTCTGTCGGGACCATTGTCTCCGGCAATTGAAGTGGCCGAGCGCGTGCGTCAGGCCATCGAACAGGCGGTATCGCAGCGCTACCACCACATTGGTTTCACGGCCAGTTTTGGTGTGGTTGGGTGCAGCGCCGACAGCCACTCGGCTGATGCGCTTTTGATGGCCGCCGATACGCAGCTTTATCGCGCCAAGCAGACCGGGCGAAACCGGGTCTGCGCATTGGTGCCAGAACCTGCGAACGCGATGATCTGAACGGGCGTGCTGCGTGCCTGTTCTGGTCGCAGGCACATGCGCTGACATCTTGCGATGGCGCGCGCGCTGGCCTATAGCGCGATCATGTCAAACATCGTCCTCAACCGCCCCGACCTGCCGCCCGAGATTGCCCGGAGGCGGACCTTTGCCATCATCAGCCACCCTGATGCCGGCAAGACCACGCTGACCGAGAAATTCCTGCTGTTTGGCGGCGCGATCCAGATGGCCGGGCAGGTGCGTGCCAAGGGCGAGGCGCGGCGCACGCGCTCGGATTTCATGCAGATGGAAAAGGACCGGGGCATCTCGGTTTCGGCGTCGGCCATGTCGTTTGAGTTTGGGCGCTTTCGCTTCAATCTGGTCGATACACCGGGGCACAGCGATTTCTCGGAAGACACCTATCGAACGCTGACGGCGGTGGATGCGGCGATCATGGTGATTGACGGGGCGAAGGGGGTAGAATCTCAGACACGCAAATTGTTCGAGGTCTGCCGCCTGCGTGACCTGCCGATCCTGACGTTTTGCAACAAGATGGACCGCGAAAGCCGCGACACGTTCGACATCATTGATGAGATTCAGGAAAATCTGGCCATCGACGTGACCCCCGCTTCCTGGCCCATCGGGATGGGCGTGGATTTCCTGGGCTGTTATGACCTGCTGCACGACCGGCTGGAACTGATGGACCGCGCCGACCGCAACAAGGTGGCCGAAACCATCGTGCTGAACGGGCTGGAAGACCCGCGCATGGCCGATCACATTCCCGCGCACCAACTGGCAAAGTTGCGCGAAGAGATTGAGATGGCGCGCGCGCTGCTGCCTGCGTTCAATCCGCAATCGGTGCTGGAGGGGCATATGACGCCCATCTGGTTCGGCTCGGCCATCAATTCCTTCGGCGTCAAGGAACTGATGGACGGCATGGCAAAATACGGCCCCGAACCGCAGCCGCAACGCGCAGAGCGCGAGATTGCGCCGGAAGAAACCGCCGTGACCGGCTTCGTCTTCAAGGTGCAGGCCAATATGGACCCCAAACACCGCGACCGCGTGGCGTTTGTCCGCCTTGCGTCGGGGCATTTTGAACGCGGCATGAAATTGCTGCACGTCCGCTCGAAGAAACAGATGGCGGTGTCGAACCCGGTGCTGTTCCTCGCCGCTGACCGCGAACTGGCCGAAGAGGCGTGGGCGGGCGACATCATCGGTATCCCCAACCATGGCCAGTTGCGCATCGGTGACGCGCTGACCGAGGGCGAGGCACTGCGGTTTACCGGCATCCCCAGCTTTGCGCCCGAATTGTTGCAGACCGTGCGCGCGGGCGATCCGATGAAGGCCAAGCATCTGGAAAAGGCGCTGACGCAATTCGCCGAAGAGGGCGCAGCCAAGGTGTTCAAGCCGTTCTTCGGCGCGGGCTTTATCGTCGGTGTGGTCGGCCAGTTGCAGTTCGAGGTGCTGGCCAGCCGGATTGAGCTGGAATACGGCCTGCCGGTGCGGTTCGAATCCTCACAATTCACCTCGGCCCGCTGGGTGTCAGGGTCGAAGGACGCGGTAGAGGCGTTCAGCCTGGCCAACAAACAACACATCGCGCATGACAGCGACGGCGACGTGGTGTTTTTGACCCGTCTGCAATGGGACATCGACCGTGTGGTGCGGGATTACCCCGAGATCCGGCTGACCGCGACCAAGGAAATGATGGTTTGATCCGCGTCCTACGCGATGCCCACGCGACCGACTGGCTGACGCTGGCGGGCCGCATCTTGCTGGCTGCGCTGTTCCTGGCGGGTGTGGTGCAGAAGGTTGCCGATCCCGGCGCGGCGCAGGCGCTGTTGGCCGGGCGGGGCCTGGCTGTCTGGTTGATCTGGCCCGCCACAGCCTTCACGCTGGTCGCAGGGCTGGGGCTGCTGACGGGGCCCTGGGTGCGGGGCTGGGCGTTGTTGCTGGCCTTCTATTGCATGGTGACCAGCGTGTTTCACCTGATCCCGTCCGACCCTTGGCAGATGAGCATCTTTGTTAAAAACTGGGCGGTTGCCGGGGGATTGCTCGCGCTGGCGGGGCAGGGGCCGGGCAGCATTGTCTGGTGGGGAAATCGCTAGCGCGATGTTGTGTTGCGCGCATTCGCAAACCGCGCGCGACGGTATTGTGCGCGCAGGTGCGTTTCGCGCGAAGCGGGTTTCCAATCTGGCGCAACGCGCACCACGCGCCGCACTCTGACAGAATGCTCCGCGTAAGCCAACGCGCCGTCCCCAGAGGTGGCCTACGTCGGTGTGCAACCATTGTGGTACTGGCGGCAAGCAGACCCTTGTCTTGCGGGTCCGCCCCGGCGCGGTCGTCGTTCAACAGCCCGGCGGTCGCATTGGCCCGCCCGGGAAAGGGCGCAGCGCCCGCTTCCCGAACCCGGCTTCACCCCCGCACGTAGCGTGCGCGTGCGCCACGCTCGATCGCGGCGGCGTGCAGGCGGTCGATGTCCAGCTCGTGCCGCACCTCTTCCAGAAACCGCAACTCAGGCTGCGCCAGCAGGCCATCCGATGCCGCCACATCGCACGACAGCGCATAGGCCGTCTCGAACAGCCGCTCGGGCAGGTTGTCGCGGATCAGGCCGAACAATGCATCCAGCCCGTCATCTTCCTCGAACAGGTCGAAAACCGTCTGGGCGATCACCTTGATGCGGTCCGTATCATAGCCTGCAAAGATCGGCAGATGGTTCACCACCTGCTGAATGGTCACCAGTTCGGCGGTACGGATATTGTCGTCCGCGGCCGATACGGCGATCATCAGCGACACAAGGCAATCTTGTGGGGACAGCGGGTGCGGTTCGGGGGCCATGATGTTTCCTGAAATTACGTGTGTCGCCGCGCACATTATTGACGCCACGTCGCGGGGGCAATAGGTAGCCATCTGTCCCCCGACCGGGATGCTACAAAAGAAAGTGACCGACATGACCGCCCTCCGCGATGCTGCAATGACCTCAAAAGCCTGGCCTTTTGAAGAAGCCCGTCGCCTGTTGAAGCGGTACGAGGCGGGCCCCCCCGAAAAGGGCCATGTCTTGTTTGAAACCGGCTATGGCCCCTCTGGCCTGCCGCATATCGGTACATTCGGCGAGGTGGCGCGCACCACGATGATCCGCCGCGCGTTCGAGGTGATTTCCGACATCCCCACCCGGTTGATCTGTTTTTCCGACGATCTGGACGGGATGCGCAAGGTGCCGGGCAATGTCCCCAACCCTGATGCTCTGCGCGAACACCTGCAAAAGCCGCTGACCAGCGTGCCTGACCCGTTTGAGAAATTCGACAGTTTTGGCGGCCATAACAATGCGATGCTGCGCCGGTTCCTCGATACCTTCGGGTTCGAGTATGAATTCGTCAGCGCGACCGACTTCTACCGCTCGGGCCGGTTCGACACGGTGCTGTTGCGCGCCGCCGAACGCTATGACGATCTTATGGCGGTGATGCTTAAATCCCTGCGCGATGAGCGGCAGCAAACCTATTCGATCTTCCTGCCGATCCATCCAGAGACCGGGCGCGTGCAATATGTGCCGATGAAGCATGTCGATGCCGCACGCGGCGAGGTGACATTTGACGATGAGCACGGGCGCGAATGGACGCTGCCGGTCACCGGCGGCAACGTGAAACTGCAATGGAAGCCTGATTTCGGCGCCCGCTGGGCCGCGCTCGATGTGGATTTCGAGATGTATGGCAAGGACCATTCCACCAACACCCCGATCTATGACCGCATCTGCGAGATTCTGGGCGGCCGCAAGCCCGAGCATTTCACCTATGAACTGTTCCTCGACGATCAGGGGCAGAAGATCTCTAAATCCAGCGGCAACGGGCTGACGATCGACGAATGGCTGACCTATGCCAGCACGGAATCGCTGTCCTATTTCATGTACCAAAAGCCAAAGACCGCCAAGCGGATGTATTTCGACGTGATCCCGAAGGCGGTGGACGAATATCATCAGCAGTTGCGCGCCTTTCCGACGCAAGACGCAAGCGCTCAGGCCGCAAACCCGGTCTGGCATATCCACAGCGGCGACGTGCCTGAATCGAAACTGGTGGTGCCGTTTGCCATGCTGTTGAACCTGGCCTCGGTGGCGGGGCAGACCGGCAAGGCAGGGCTATGGGGCTTCATCCAGCGCTACGCGCCCGATGCCGCGCCCGAAACTCACCCCGATCTGGATCAGGCGGCGGGTTTCGCGCTGCGCTACTTCACCGATTTCGTGGCCCCCACGCTGCAATTCCGCGCCGCAACAGAGCAAGAGGCCGCCGCGATGGCCGATCTTGCCGACCGGTTGGGCGCATGGGACGGCGGGCTGGACGCCGAGGCGCTGCAAACGCTGGTCTTCGCTGTTGGCAAGGACCACGGGTTCGAGCCGCTGCGCAACTGGTTCACCGCGCTGTACGAGGTGCTGCTGGGTCAGTCGCAGGGGCCGCGCTTTGGCGGCTTCATCGCTCTTTACGGCGTCGATGAAACCATCGCTCTGATCGGGCGCGGGCTGGCGGGCGATCTGGTCACCGCCTGAGCCGGGGCACAGATGCTGGCCGCCGCAATACCCGTCGCTCGCGCCTGAAATTGCGGCGCGGTGTCCGGGGGCTGGGGCACGGTTGCGTTTTGGTTTGATCCGGCGCCACGCTGCGCTAACTTTCCTTTGTATGATGGTTCAACAAAGGAATTCAGTCATGCGTCTGTGGTTTGTGTTTCCCGTCCTGATGATCCTGTCTACTTTGGCGGCGCGCGCCGATCTGGCCCGCATCCCCGCACTGGAAAGCGTCATCCAGGGCCAGCTCGATGCCTTCGGGCAAGATGATGTCGCTACCGCCTTCACCTATGCCTCGCCCACGATCAAGGCCATCTTCGGAACACCCGACAGGTTCGGCCAGATGGTCCGCAGCGGCTATCCGATGGTCTGGCGCCCTGCCGAGGTGCGCTATCTGGGCCTGCGCCGTGAGGCGGGCGCGCTCTGGCAGCGGGTGATGATCACCGACCAGCAAGGTGCGTTGCATCTGGTCGATTACGAGATGATCGAAACACCGGGCGGCTGGCAGATCAACGGCGTGATGTTGAAGCGCGACACTGCGGCAGGCGTCTGAGGGAGGGGGGGCGGTGATCCGGCCGGGGTTTTGCGCCAACGCCGCGTGATCCCTGCGGCGCATTCCTCTGCGCGCTCCGTCGTGTCCGTGGTCGGCATATCGCATGCCACGTCGTGTAAATCGCAGCGCGCGCCGTGGTTGCCCCTTGCATCCCGCCGCCACGCGCGGTAATTCGCCCGTAAGGTCGGAGTGTAGCGCAGCCCGGTAGCGCACCTGCTTCGGGAGCAGGGGGTCGGAGGTTCGAATCCTCTCACTCCGACCAGTGATTTCCCCCATTGTAGTGATCAGCTCGCTTGCCGGCCCCCGGATCAGGCTGCGTGTATTGATGTCATTCATTTGCAAGAACTTTCCCTGCGCACCTTGCCGCGCGGGTGCGTTGTCCCAGAAACATTCGGGTCCCGGTGCAGGGGCCGACGCTTGCAATCCATGCTGCCGGGCGCTCTTTCACGCCGGGGGCAGGGGCAGTTCACGCCGGGGGCAGGGCGGCAGGCGGTCGCAGGCTCTGAGCCGCAGGCAAAGCCCTCCGGTCTGACAGGGTGGGACGCAGCGTGGTGCGTGCTTCGCATCGCCGCGCAGTGTGGCACGTTGAAACACCCTCGACGCAGCGCAAACCCGCACACCAGAGCGGCCGCGCGCTGTCCCCAACGCACCCCTCCGAAAACGTCAGGTCGGCCCGGCCCCGGTCCCGTCCGCTTACGCCCGCTGCCGCGCCTGTGCATCGGCGCGGGCCTGCGTCAGCAGCATCTGCGCCACGCCGATGGCAATTGCCTGTGGATGTTTGCCAAGCTGCGGATCGCCGATCGGGCAGGTAAGGCGTGCAATCGACGCCGTGCCATGCCCCAGCGCCCGCAGCCGCGTCTGGAACCGCGCCCATTTGCTGGCCGACCCGATCAGCCCCGCCGTGCAAAACCCGTGGTCCAGCAGGTGGTGGCAAAGCGCAAGGTCCAGCGCATGCGAGAAGGTCACGATCAGATGCGCCGCATCGCGCGGGGCATAGGTGACCAGCCCGGCGGGTGCGGCGGCGGGCACGATGGTCACGCCCTCAGGGACCTGCGCGGGGAAGCGGTCGGGCGCGGTATCGACCCAGGTGATCGCAAAATCAGGAAGGGGCGAAAGGACATCGACCAGCGCGCGCCCCACATGCCCCGCGCCCCAGATCCATAGCGGGCGCGCGGGGCGGGCCATGGCCTCGACCAGCCAGCCCTGCGTGAGCACCGGCGCATGGGCGGTATTCCCGGCCCGCAGCCCGGCCAGCGCCTTGCGCACGGCAAGCGGCATCGCGGTGTCAGGGGCCGGGTCTGCCGCCCAGCCCCGCGTCTGGCCTTCGGGGCTGGGCGGTGGAACGCTCTGCGCGCCGGGACTGCCTTGCTGCTGCGCACCATGCTGCGGCTGCGGCGGGCCCTCCTCGGGTTGCCCGTCTCTGGCGCCGCCCGCATGCACGGCGACATGACCAACCGGGCGGGCAAAGCTGTCACCCTCTGGCGGCAAGGTCTCGGCGGTGAAACGCTCATAAACCAGCGTTACGGCCCCGCCGCAGCACTGTCCCAGCGCCGGGCCCAGTGGCACGCGCTCGACAAGCGACCGCCCCGGCAGGGCAAGCGCCCGGGCGCAGGCCGCATATTCCAGCGCGCCGCCGCCGATGGTGCCGGACTGGCCGAAGCGGTGCAGGCGATCGCCGCCCATTGGCGGCCCCCCGTTGTCCGGTTGTCCGGCGGTGCCCCATGGTTCAACGCTGCTCTGTACAGCGGAACTATCCACTCTGTCGATTGCCCCCGAAGGCCAGTTGCCCCCCGTCTGCGCGCTGCCCCCCGTCTGCGCGCTGCGCTCCGCCTGCCGAAGGCTATCCGGCAGGTGCGGGCGATCCGTCAGGCTGCGGGTATCGGACAAGTCGAACCTGTCTGGCACACCAAGTTTCTCTGGCACACCAAGTTTCTCCGGCGCGCCCATGGTGCCCGATCGCCCCAACCCGTCCGATGCGCCGCGCGCCCCCTCGGAGGGTTCTCTGCGCCCCGGCGCGCTTTGCGCCCAGACCAGCATGGCCGCTCCGGCCTCGCGCGGGCTCGATCCTGCATGCGCGGCAATCACCACCCGGGTGACGCTGCCATGCCGCGCCACCGCTGCGCGCAGGGCGGCAAGGTCAAAGCTCATCGGGGCCGCCTTCGCGTTGCCGCGCAACAGCGGCCAGCAGCCGCTCAGGCGTCGCGGGGGCGTCAAGCGCGGCATAGCGGCTGCCATCCCCGCAGGCCGCCACCGCATCCGACAGCGCCATCAGGACCGAAATGCCGTGCATCAACGGTGGCTCGCCCACAGCTTTCGACTTGCCCACCGTGTCGGCCAGGTTGGCTTGGTTCCACAGGGCCACGTTGAACACCTCGGGGCGGTCGGAACAGGCGGGGATCTTGTAGGTCGACGGCGCATGCGTGCGCAGCCGCCCCGACGCATCCCAGACCAGTTCCTCCATCGTCAGCCAGCCCGCGCCCTGTACAAAGCCGCCCTCGATCTGCCCAATGTCCAGCGCCGGGTTGAGCGAGGTGCCGGTGTCATGCAAGATATCGGTGCGCAGGATGCGGTTCTCGCCGGTCAGCGTGTCCAGCACCACCTCCGAACAGGCCACGCCATAGGCGAAATAGTAAAACGGCCGCCCCTTGCCGCGCAAACGGTCCCAGCTCAGGTCCGGGGTGCGGTAAAACCCGGTGGCCGACAGGCCGATGCGGTCCGCATAGGCGCGCGCCACCACCTCGGCAAAGCTGTAGTCGGCGCCTGCCACGCGCACACGCCCGTCGCTGAAGGTCACAGCGCTGCCAGCACCTGCCGCTGCATCCACCTGATGTTGCGCCATCAGAAACGCGGCCAGCCGGTCGCGCAGGGTTTCGCACGCGATGCGCACCGCCATGCCGTTCAGATCCGCGCCCGAGGATGCCGCCGTGGCCGAGGTATTGGGCACCTTGCCAGTATCCGTCGCGGTGATCTTCACCGCGCCGACCTCCAGCCCAAAGACCCCCGCAGCCACCTGCGCCACCTTCTGGAACAGCCCCTGTCCCATTTCGGTCCCGCCATGATTCATGTGGATCGAGCCGTCTTGGTATATATGCACCAGCGCGCCTGCCTGGTTGAGGTGGCTCAGCGTAAAGGAAATGCCGAACTTCACCGGCGTCAGGGCGATGCCGCGCTTCAGCACCGGGTTGCCGGCGTTCCACGCCCGGATTTGGGCGCGCCGCACGCCATATTCGCAATGCGCGGCAAGGTCATCGGTCATGGCGTGCAAGATGAAATCGGTGACGTCCATGCCGTAGGGCGTGGTCTGACCACAAGGCCCGTCTGCCGGCGCTGCGGGGGGGGGAGGGGCGGCGTCGCCGCCCCGTTGGGGGGCAGACAGCCCCCCATCCCCGCCCGCCGCAGGCGCTGCGTTTTCTGCCGGAGGCGAAATCGTATGCTCCTCCGCTCCGCGCCCATCGCCGGTCGCCGTCGCCAACAGCGCCGCTGTACCCCCGCCCGCCGCAGGCGCGTTCCCGCCCGCCGCAGGCGCAAGCGGCGCCGCCGCGTTCCCGCCCGCCGCAGGCGATATGTTCGCTGCATCGGCATAGTAATTCGCCCGCCGCACCTCCAGCGGGTCACGGCCCACGGCATGGGCGATATGGTCCATGACCCGCTCGATCCCCAGCATGCCCTGCGGCCCGCCAAAGCCCCGGAAGGCGGTCGCGGATTGGGTGTTGGTGCGCAGCCGGTGGCTCTCGATGCGCACATGCGGCAGATCATAGGCGTTGTCTGCATGCAGCATCGCGCGGTCGGCCACCGGCAGCGACAGGTCCATCGCCCAGCCGCAGCGCGTCAGATGCTGAAACGTGATGCCCAGCACGCGGCCCATCGCGTCCATGCCCGCGCGGTAACGAATGCGGAAGTCATGCCGCTTGCCGGTAATCATCATGTCGTCGTCGCGGTCATAGCGCATCTTGCACGGCGCGCCGGTGTGTGCGGCGGCCAGCGCGCAGGCCACGGCCAGCGCGTTGCCTTGGCTCTCCTTCCCGCCAAAGCCGCCGCCCATGCGCCGCACTTCGACCCGCACGGCATGCATCTGCAGGCCCAGGGCCTCGGCCACCTTGTGCTGGATCTCGGTCGGGTGCTGGGTCGAGGCATGGATGATCATGTCCCCGCCTTCTTGCGGCAGCGCCAGGGCCGCCTGACCCTCCAGGTAGAAATGTTCCTGCCCGCCCATCTCGATCGTGCCTTCGACCTGATGCGCGGCCTGCGCGATGGCGGCATCGGGGGCACCCTTGGTCCAGATGCGCGGCCCGTCCTCGAACCGGCTGCTTGCTGCCAACGCCTCATCCATTGTCAGGATCGCGGGCAGCGGGTCATGGCTGATCCGGCCCAGCCGCGCCGCCTTGCGCGCCGCCAGATGGCTGTCGGCCACCACCACGAACACCGGCTGGCCCAGATAATGCACCACGCCATCCGCCAAAAGCGGCTCATCATGGTTTGAGGGTGAGCAATCGGCACCCCGTGCCAGATCGCCCGCGGCCAGCACCGCGACCACGCCCGGGGCGGCGCGCACCGCGTCAAGATCCAGCCCCGTGATCGTGCCATGCGCAACCTCGGACAAGCCAAAGGCCAGATGCAGCGTGCCGCGCGGGGTGGGGATGTCATCGACATAGCGCGCCGTGCCCGCGACATGCAGGGCGGCGGCATCATGCGGCAGTGCCGCGCCGTTCGGCGCCGCTTTCGGGGTTTCGGGTGTCATGGCCTTCATGCCCGCACCTCCTGTGTCGCTTGGCGGTGGCGCGTGGGGGCGGCGCACAGGGGCACGCGGCGCGTGCGCTGGTTTGTCATCCTCATGCCCGCACCTCCAGCACCCGCGTGGCGATGCCCTGATCTTCCAGGAAATAGCGCAGCAGCAGGTTTTGCGCCGTCTGCATCCGGTACGCGGCAGAGGCGCGCATATCCGACAGGGGCGCGAAATCTTGCGCCATCGCCGCCATGGCGCGCGCCACGCTGTTGCGGTCCCAGGGCGCGCCGCTCAGCGCGGCTTCGGCACCATGCGCCCGGGCGGGTGTGCCCGCCATGCCGCCAAAAGCGATGCGTGCGGCGCTGACCTGCCCATCCACGACCGTGATGTTGAAACAGCCGCACAGCGCCGAGATATCCTGATCGAAGCGTTTCGCGATTTTGTAGCATTTCAGCCGGTCGGGCTGGCGCGGGATCGTCACCGCCTCGACAAACTCACCCGCGTGGCGGTCCTGTTTGCCGTAGTCGATGAAAAAATCCTCCAGCGGCAGCGAGCGCCGCGTTGCGCCGTGGCGCAGGTGCAGCACCGCCCCCAGCGCGATCAGCGCGGGCGGGCTGTCCCCGATGGGCGAGCCGTTGGCGATATTCCCCCCCACGGTCGCTGCATTGCGCACCTGGGCAGAGCCATAGCGCCGGATCAGTTCGGCGAAATCGGGGTGAATGGGTGCGATGGCCTCGCGCAGGTCGGCAAGCGTCGTCATCGCGCGAATGTGGATTTCGCTGTCGCTGACGGTGACCCCGCGCAGATCCGCGATCCCGCCCAGGAATGCCACCGGCGACAGGTCGCGCAATTGCTTGGTCACCCACAGCCCCACATCGGTCGCGCCGGCGATCAGCGTGGCCTGCGGGTGGGCCGCGTACCAATCGGCCAGCGCGTCCGAGGTGCGTGGCCTGAACACCGCAGCCTCCGCATCGCGCTCAACGCCATCCGCCGCCACCATGGCCGCGCGCGCAGCTTCATCCTGGGCAATCCAGTCGGGCAGGGCGGCTTCCGCCGCCGCCTCTGCCGCGCGGATGATTGGCGCATAGCCGGTGCAGCGGCACAGGTTGCCCGCCAGTTGGTCGTCATGGTCGGTCGCGCCCTCGGCATGCGCCGTGACCATCGACATCACGAAACCCGGCGTGCAAAAGCCGCATTGACTGCCATGATGCGCCACCATGGCCTGCTGCACCGGATGCGGCGCTTCTGCGCTGCCCACGCCTTCGACCGTGCGCACCGCGCGGCCTTCCAATTGCGGCAAGAACAGGATGCAGGCGTTCAGCGCGCGGGCGCCATCGGCGTCGCTGACCATCACGGTGCAGGCGCCGCAATCGCCTTCATTGCAGCCTTCCTTGGTCCCGGTCAGCCCGCGTTCGTCGCGCAGCCAGTCCAGCAACGTCACTGTTGGGGTGGGGCAGGCCACCCGCACCGGCGTTCCGTTAAGCAGAAACGCAACTTCTGTCATGGGTAAATTCCACCGCTGTCTTTGGCATTGTCTGTGTCACGGCAGGGCCCCCCGATGCGGTGTAAAGCGGCCTCGCGTCTCGCAGCAAATCCAAGATTTGACCGGGTGGCAAGGAAAATCTGCGTGTGTTCTGTAACGCCGCGCGCAGTTGCACAGCCGGTAGGCGCAAGCCTGGCAGCATGCGGCAGGGCTGGAAGGCGTCGCGCGGCGGCATGGTGTCAGTCGGCCTTGGGCGGTCTTGCTGCCATCTTTTGCGCCATCACCGAATGCCCGGCTTCGTTCAGGCGCCAGATGCATGCACACGCCCTGTCCCGCCCGACTGTCTGAAAACCTGTTTCCCCCCCGGCCCAACCGCGCTAGACCACACCCATGACCAACACCCCCCGATTCATCCACCTGCGCGTGCACACCGAATATTCCTTGCTGGAAGGGGCGGTGCCGCTGAAGCAATTGGTGAAGCTCACGGCAGCGCAGGGCCTTCCCGCCGTGGCGGTGACCGACACCAACAACATGTTCGCCGCGCTGGAATTCGCGGTGACGGCGGCGGGGGCGGGGGTGCAACCGATCATGGGCTGTCAGGTCTCGGTCGCCTATGACCCCGTGCAGGTGGGCGAAAAGCCGCGGATGCCCGCGCCGGTGGTCCTGCTGGCCCAGTCCGAGGTCGGGTACATGAACCTGATGCGCCTCAACTCGGCGCTCTATCTGAAGACCGACGGGCAGGTGCCGCAGGTCAGCGTCGATGAACTGCTGGGCCATGCCGATGGCCTGATCTGCCTGACCGGCGGTGCGAATGGCCCGGTGGGTCACTTCCTTCAGGCCGGGCAGAGTGACAAGGCGGAGGCGCTGTTGCGCCAACTGGCCAACGCGTTCGACGGGCGGCTTTACGTCGAATTGCAACGCCACGCCGATGAGGGCGGGCAGATGATGCCCGCCGAACGCGCGACCGAGCGTGCTTTTGTCGAGATGGCCTACGACATGGCCCTGCCGCTGGTCGCCACCAACGATGTGCATTTCCCCAAGGCCAAGATGTACGAGGCCCATGATGCCCTCTTGTGCATCGCCGATGGCGCCTATGTCGATCAGGCCGCACCCCGCCGCCGCCTGACCCCGCAGCATTACCTGAAAACCGCCGACGAGATGGCCGCGCTCTTCGCCGACCTCCCCGAGGCGGTCGAGAACACCGTGGAAATCGCCCGCCGCTGCGCCTTCATGGCCTATCGCCGCGATCCGATCTTGCCGAAATTCGCCGATGATGAGGTGGAAGAGCTGCGCCGTCAGGCCCGCGCCGGGCTGGAGGGCCGCCTGGCGGTCATCCCCCATGCGGTGCCCGTGGCGCAATACGAGGCCCGGCTGGAGTTTGAGCTGGGCATCATCGAAGGCATGGGGTTTCCCGGCTATTTCCTGATTGTGGCCGATTTCATCAAATGGGCGAAGGATGAGGGCATCCCCGTCGGCCCCGGGCGTGGCTCGGGCGCGGGCAGCCTTGTGGCCTATGCGCTGACCATCACCGACCTTGACCCCCTGCGCTACAACCTGCTGTTTGAACGCTTCCTCAACCCCGAACGGGTGTCGATGCCGGATTTCGACATCGACTTCTGCATGGACCGGCGCGAAGAGGTCATCCGCTATACGCAGGCAAAATACGGCCGCGACAAGGTGGGCCAGATCATCACCTTCGGCGCGCTTCTGTCCAAGGCTGCGGTGCGCGACGTGGGCCGGGTCTTGCAGATGTCCTACGGTCAGGTGGACCGGCTGTCGAAGATGATCCCGGTGGAAGGCGTGAAGCCTGTCAGCATCGAAAAGGCGCTGGCCGATGAGCCGCGCCTGCGTGAGGCCGCGCATGCCGAAGAGGTCGTGGCCCGCCTCCTCAACTATGCCCAGCAGGTCGAGGGGCTGTTGCGCAACGCCTCGACCCATGCGGCCGGCGTGGTGATCGGTGACCGCCCGCTCGACCAGTTGGTGCCGCTCTACCGCGACCCGCGCTCGGACATGCCCGCCACGCAGTTCAACATGAAATGGGTGGAACAGGCCGGGCTGGTGAAATTCGACTTTCTGGGCCTGAAAACCCTGACTGTGATCCAGAATGCCATCGACCTGATTGGCGCTTCGGGGCGCAACCTGCATACCGGCGCGGATGGCAAGCGGCTTTATGATCCCGTGCCCGGGGCGGAAAACCAGATCAACGCGATCCCGCTGGAGGATGAGGCCACGTACCGCCTGTATGCCAGCGCGCGCACGGTCGCGGTGTTCCAGGTGGAATCCTCGGGCATGATGGACGCGCTGCGGCGCATGAAACCGACCTGCATCGAAGACATCGTGGCGCTGGTGGCACTCTACCGGCCCGGCCCGATGGAAAATATTCCGACCTATTGCGAGGTGAAGAACGGGCTGCGAAAGCTCGAATCCATCCACCCCTCCATCGACTTCATTCTGGAGGAAACGCAGGGCATCATCGTCTACCAGGAACAGGTGATGCAGATCGCGCAGGTCATGGGCGGCTATTCGCTGGGCGGTGCAGACCTTTTGCGCCGCGCCATGGGCAAGAAGATCGCCGAGGAAATGGCCAAGGAACGCCCCAAGTTCATGGGAGGCGCGATCGCCAATAACGTCAGCCGCGAAAAGGCGGGTGAGGTCTTCGACCTGTTGGAGAAATTCGCCAATTACGGCTTCAACAAATCCCACGCCGCCGCCTATGCCGTGGTCAGCTATCAAACCGCGTGGCTGAAGGCCAACCATCCGGTGGAATTCATGGCCGCCGTGATGAACTGCGACCTGCACCTGACCGACAAGCTGAACGTCTACAAGCGCGAGGTTGACAGGCTGGGCATCCCCGTCATCCCGCCCTGCATCAACCGCGGGCAGGCGGTGTTCAGCGTGGCCGATGGCGCGCTGGTCTACGGCCTTGGCGCGCTGAAGAACGTCGGCGTCGAGGCGATGCGCCTGATCGTGGCGGGGCGCGGCGACACGCCGTTTGTCAGCCTTGCCGATGTGGCGCGCCGGGTGGATCTGAAGCGCGTCGGCAAGCGCCCGCTGGAAATGCTGGCGCGCGCAGGCGCGTTCGACGTGCTGGACCGCAACCGCCACCGGGTGTTCCAGGCGCTCGACGGGCTGGTGGCCTATTCGGCGGCGGTGGCCGATGCGAAGGCGTCAGATCAGGTGTCGCTCTTTGGTGCGGCAGGCACCGACATTCCCGAACCGCGCGCGCTGACCTGCGAGGATTGGCTGCCGATGGAGCGCCTGACGGCAGAGCATCAGGCGGTAGGCTTCTACCTGACCGGCCACCCGCTGGACGATTACCAGACCGCGCTGAAGCGCAAACAGGTGCTGACCCTGGCCGAGGTGACGCGGCAGGCTGCCAATGGCCCGATGGTGGCGAAACTGGCCGGTGCGGTCGCCTCGCGTCAGGAACGCAAATCGGCGCGCGGCAACCGCTTTGCCTTCGTGCAATTGTCCGACCCGACGGGGCTTTATGAGGTCACGGTTTTCTCGGACACGCTGGAGGCCGGGCGGCAGTTCCTTGAACCCGGCGCGTCCGTCGTCCTGACCGTCGAGGCGACGTTGGAGGGCGATCAGTTGAAACTGCTGGCGCGCGGCGTGACGCCGGTCGACGCCGTGGTGGCCGATGCGGGCGCGCTGGGTCTGCGCATCCATGTCGATCACGCGGGTGCCATCGCCGCCGTGGCCCGCCTGCTGGACGGCGCGCGGATCGCCAACCGCCGCCAGCGCGGCGCCCCGGTGCATTTTTGCGTGCATGACGTGGCGGGCGGCCAGCATGTCGATGTGTCCGTGGGCGAAGATTACGCCATCACCCCCCAGATCAAGGGTGCGGTGCGGGTGATCGAAGGCGTTTCGCTGGTCGAGGATGTTTAAGGTGGGCCCGCGCTGGACACCCCCGCTGAACACCCCCTTTGAACACCCCCGCTGAACACTGGCACCGAACCTCTCCCTTCGGCCCGCTGCCAACAGGCGCTGCCCGCCCCCGCTACTGCGCCATCGCCAGGTGTCCGGCGCAGTTCAGCGGTGTCGCAGGCCGGGCATCGGGCAGCGCCAGCATCGTCTGCAGCCCGCCGTTGCACGAGACCAGATCATCCAGCGTCAGCGGGTCCAGCGTGGCATAGAAGGCCTCGACGGCGCGGACCAGATGGCCGCGCATCCGGCACGCATGGCTGATCGGGCACGTATTGCCGCCCTGAATATCGAAACATTCGGCAATGGGCACGCTGGCTTCAAAGGCGCGGTAGACCGCGCCGATGCCGATCTGCGCTGCGGGCCGCGCCAGCCGGAAGCCACCGCGCCGCCCGCGCAGTGTCATCAGAAAGTCCAGTTGCCCCAGCCGGTTGACGACTTGCGCCAGATGATGCTCGGACGCATTGATCGCCTGCGCGACCTCATGCTTGCGCACCAGGACGCCTTGATTGACGGCGCAGAACATCAGCGTGCGCAGTGCAAGGCTGGTGCGGGTGGTCAGACGCATCGGGGAACCTCCATCCATCAAACATGCATCAATTCTATTGCAATTCAGGCCGCGCGGGCCTTGATCGAGATCAAGAACACCCCCGGTGCCGTCCTGATGGTGGCGTTTACGCGGCGAGAGCTTGCACAGCCCGCCGCGCCATCGCGTGCCTGCACCGGCAGAGCGGCCCCCTTGCAGGGCGGGAATTATGCACTATCGTGACGTTTCAACGTCGGACCAACAGAGGCTGCACAAATTTTGTTCACAATTCACCGCCCCCGCCGTGCCTGCATCTGATCCCGCGCCTGATGACCGGCGTGACGATGCCGGACCGCACGCGACGGGCGACCGGCAGCACGGCGGCCAGCAGCTCGGCGACCAGCAGCACGGCGGCCAGAAGCACCGCGACCAGACCCAGGCCGACCGCCACGCCCTGTGGCACACGGCCTATGGCAGCGTACTGGCGCATGATTTGCCCGCTGATCGCCCGCGAAGCCTCGGACATCTGCTGGATGCCGCGTGCAAGACCCATGGCGACCGCGTGGCCTTCACCTGTGTGATGCCCAACGGGATGAATGGCTCGCTCAGCTATACCCAACTGGGCCGCTTGTCGGATGAATTCGCTGCATGGTTGCGCGGCCCCGCCGGGGTGCAGCCCGGTGCGCGGGTGGCGGTGCAGATGCCCAATGGCCTGGCCTTCCCCGTGGTGGCGTTGGGGGTGCTGAAGGCGGGCTGCGTGCTGGTCAATACCAATCCGCTTTATACATCCCCCGAGATGACGCATCAGTTCCGCGACGCAGGTGCCGAGGTGCTGGTCATCACCGACATGTTCGCGGGCAACCTCGATGCGGTGCTGCCCCAGACGGACATTCGCCAGGTGGTACTGGCGGGCGTGGCGGACTTCTTTCCTGCGCTGCCCGGCCTGATTATCCGGGGGGTGCAGAAATACTGGTCCCGCGTCATCCCGCCTGTGCCGTCGCTGCAAGTGCCGGTCACCCGGCTGTCCGACGCCTTGGCCCAAGGCGCCGAAACGGGCGCGCAGGTCGCCCGCTTCTGGGAAGATCTCGGCCCCGATGATCTGGCGCTGCTGCAATATACCGGGGGGACCACCGGGACGGCAAAGGGCGCGATGCTGTCGCATGCCAACCTGATCGCCAATTCCTATCAGGCCCGCTTGATGGCCGCGCCGCATCTGTCGCGCGATGAGGTCATCCTGACCGCGCTGCCGATGTACCATATCTTCGCCTTTACCGTGAATTTCCTGACGTTTCTGGACCTCGGCGCGCGCAACATCCTGATCCCCAGCCCGCGCCCGATCCGCAACCTTCAGCGCGCCATCGAGAATTACAAGGTGACCTGGCTGACAGGTGTCAACACCCTGTTCAACGCGCTGATGAATGAGGAATGGTTCGCGATCTATCCGCCGCGCCACCTGCACGCGGTGGTGGCGGGGGGCACGGCCCTGCATGCGCCGGTTGCCGCGCGCTGGCAGGCGATGACCGGCGTGCCGGTGGCCGAGGGCTATGGCCTGACCGAGGCCGCGCCGCTGGTCTGCGTCAACCCGCTGACCGATAGCGCCAAGCCCGACAGCATCGGCGTGCCGGTACAGGGCACCGATGTGGTGCTGTTGGACGATGACGGCGCGCCGGTACCCATCGGTCAGCCGGGCGAGTTGGTGCTGCGCGGTCCGCAGGTGATGCTGGGCTACTGGAACCGGCCCGAGGATACCGCCGAGGTGCTGCGCGACGGCTGGCTGCGCAGCGGCGACATTGCGGTGATGGGGCCGGACGGGTTCCTGCGCATCGTTGACCGCAAGAAGGACATGGTGCTGGTATCGGGCTTCAACGTCTATCCCAATGAGGTAGAGGACGCGATCTTGCAAATGGAGGCCGTGCTGGAGGCCGCCGTGATTGGCCTGCCAGACCCCACGACGGGCGAGGCAGTACGCGCCTATGTCGTGAAAAACCCCGCCTACACCGGCGCGCTCAGCCCAAAGATGGTGCGCGACCACTGCAAGACGCGGCTGACGGGCTACAAATGCCCCGCGTCGGTGATCGTGGTCGAGGATCTGCCGAAATCCGCCGTGGGCAAGATCATGCGCAAGGACCTGCGCGCGCAGGCCCTGAAAGAGGAAGGGTGATCCGCCATGCTTTGGGGTCCTGAAACGACACGCGCGGCGGCGAGGGGTGCGGATGGGCGGACCGGGTGCCGGGCGCCTTCCGACCCTCTGCCCATGCGCCCCGCCACCAACAGACCTGCGCGCAAAAGGGCCACCGACCTGATGCTGATACACTTTGAAACCACATTCGCAGGGGCGGCTTTTGCCCGGCGCTGTCAGGCGGCGGGCTGGGCGCGGCAGGGCCTGACCATGCCACCGAAGCCACCGAAGCCCCGACTGACAGCGCCAGCCACAACGGCCAGACACCGCACCCCGGAACGCTCGGGCCCCGCGCGCCACGACAGGCGGCTGCCATGCTGACCGCGGCCGAAACCACCTTGGTCGCGGCGATGATGATGGTCATCATGTTGGGCATGGGGGCCAGCATGACGCTGCGCGATGTCCGGCTGGCGCTGCGCCGGCCGCGCGGCATCATCGTGGGGCTGGTCTGCCAGTTCGGCATCATGCCCGCGCTGGGATACACCATGGCCGTGGCGCTGGACCTGTCGCCGGGCGTTGCCATCGGGCTGATCTTGATCGCCTGCATGCCGGGGGGCACCACCTCGAACGTCTTTGCCTATTTCGCGCGCGGCGTGCTGGCGCTGTCGATCATGATGACCACGGTCTCCAGCCTGATCGCCGTGGTGCTGGTGCCGGGGCTTTTGGTGTTTTACGGCGGGCTTGCGGGGGTTGCGGGCGAATATGTCATCCCCGCGTCCAATGTGGCGCAGGTGCTGGCGCTGTTGCTGGTGCCGACGGGGCTGGGCATGGCGCTGCGCAAACTGCACCCCAATTCCGGCGCCACGGTCGAGCTGATCGGCGCTGTCATGGGCGGGCTGGTCATCGCCTATCTGGCGCTGTCGTGGATCCCGCGCAACGCGCAAATGCTGCTGGAAACCGCGCCTGCGGTCTATGCCGCCACACTGTCGATCGGGCTGGTGGGGATGTTCATGGGGTATTGGCTGGCGCGCGGTCTGGGCCAGGATGCGAACCGCGCCCGCACCATCAGCCTTGAAACCGGCATCCAGAACGGGCCGCTGGCCGCCCTGATCGTGACGCTCAGCTTCACCGGTCCCGCGCAGCAAGAGGTGCTGTTTGTCCCCATCCTCTACAGCCTCTTCATCGTGCTGACGTCACCCATCGTCACGGTCTTCTACCGCCGCCGCGCCGCCGCCGAGGCCGAGGCCCGCGCCGCCGCCAAGCTGCCCACGGGCTAGGGCGCTTGCCCTTCTTGCGCGCGCTGCACGGGGTCAGGCGCGTCTGGTAGTGCACGGCAAAATGGAACTGCGAGATGACAAAAAAGGGGCGGGCCTTTCAGCGCGCCCCTTTCAGATGTCTCGGTGAGCTACGGCGCGCGGCGGCCGCGCGAGATCAATTCAAATGGCTCAGGATTTGCCCTTGAACGGCGGTTTGCCGCCACCGGGTTTGCCGCCCGGTTTGCCAAACGGCCGCCCCGTGCCCGCACCGCCCGCAGGCTTGCCGCCGGGTTTGCCAAAGCTGCGCCCTTCGGGGCGACCTGCGCCCTCAGGCTTGCCAAAACCGCGCCCTTCGGGGCGGCCTGCACCGTCTGGTTTGCCGTAAGGCTTGCCGAAGGGCTTTGCCCCGGGTTTGCCACCCGGTTTGCCAGCGGGCTTGCCACCCTGATAGGCACCAGCGGGCGCATAGCGTTTCGACGTGTCGGACGCATCCATGGGCGCACGCCGCGCGGCGGCAGACGCCGCAGCCCCTTTGGGCGCATAGGTCTTTGCAGGGCCATCCGCCGCATCAGCGCGCGGTTTGCGCGGCGCGGGGGCTTCCATCGGCGCCGCGCCCGCATCGGGGTCATAGGCCGGTTTCAGCCGGGGCTTGCGCGATGCGGTCTTGGGTGCGCCATCACTGGTCGCCCCATCACTGGCTGCCGCGTCGCTGGGTGCAGCATAGCTTTGCGCGGGCCGCTCGGCGGTCAGGTCCAGCGGGCGGGGCTTTGTCGCCCGGGGTTTGCGCGCGGGCGCATCGTCATGGGCAGGCCGGTCATCCCGCTGAGAACGGTCATCCCGCTGAAAGCGATCCTCGCGCGGGGCACGGTCTTCGCGGGGTGCGCGTGGTGCGCGTTCCGGGCGTGGTGCGCTGAAATTGCCGCCCCCGGCAGGTGCCGAGGATTCGCGCAACCGGATGCCGTCTTCCACCGACATATCGGGGCCGATGGCGCCAAACAGCCGTTCGCGGGCATCGCCGTGGATCTGCACGAAGGTTTCCGCACCTTGTACCCGGATCGCGCCGATATCGCGCTTCGACAGGCCTGCCGACCGGCACAGCATGGGCAGGATCCAGCGCGGCTCGGCCCGTTGCTCGGCGCCGACCGACAGCGAGATCCAGAAACTGTTGGCGAATTCATCCCGCTCACGCGCCTTGGAGGCACCGGGTTCGCGCAATTCCTCGGGCGCTGACCGGGCGGCCATGTATTGGCGCGCGAAACCGGCGGCCAATGCTTCGGGGGCGAAGTTGCTCATCAGCAGCGTGACCAGATCCTGCTCGCCCGACTCTACGGGTGCGGTAAAGATCGGATCGGACAACAGCCGCTCCTGGTCGCGCGCCGTCACCTCGTCGGCCGAAGGAGCGCTGGCCCATTCCGCCTTCACGCCTGCGCTGCCCAGCAGCCGCTCGGCCTTCTTGCGGGCATTCGCGGGCACGATCACGGCGCTGACGCCCTTGGACCCGGCGCGGCCGGTACGGCCTGAACGGTGCAGCAACGTCTCGCGGTTGTTGGGCAGATCGGCATGCACCACCAGTTCCAGCCCCGGCAGGTCGATCCCGCGCGCGGCCACATCAGTTGCCACGCAAACCCGCGCGCGCCCGTCGCGCATGGCTTGCAGCGCATGGGTGCGTTCTTGCTGGCTCAGTTCGCCCGACAGCGCCACAACCTGAAAACCGCGGTTGTTGAAGCGCGCGGTCAGATGGTTGACCGTGGCGCGGGTGGCACAGAACACCAGCGCGTTCTTTGCCTCATAATACCGCAGCACGTTGACGATGGCATTCTCGCGGTCGGCGGCATCGACCACCAGCGCGCGGTATTCGATGTCATGGTGCTGTTCACGCTCTGACGTGGTCTGCACCCGCACGGCATCGCGCTGATAGCTTTGCGCCAGCCGGGCAATGTCGCGCGACACGGTGGCCGAGAACAAAAGCGTGCGCCGCGTTTCGGGCGCGGCCTGAAGGATGTATTCCAGATCTTCGCGAAACCCCAGATCCAGCATCTCATCTGCCTCATCCAGCACGGCGACGCGCAGGTCCGACATATCAAGGATGCTGCGCTCGATGTGGTCGCGCAGACGGCCCGGCGTGCCCACGACGATATGCGCGCCGCGTTCCAGCGCACGGCGCTCGGTGCGGATGTCCATGCCGCCGATGCACGACGCAATCACCGCGCCGGTGGTGGCATAGAGCCACTCAAACTCGCGCCGGACCTGCATGGCCAGTTCGCGCGTTGGCGCAATGATCAGCGTCAAGGGCGCTGCGGCCGGGCCAAAACGCGTATTCTCGCCCAGCAAGGTCGGGGCCATGGCCAGCCCGAAGGCCACCGTCTTGCCCGACCCGGTCTGCGCGGACACCAGCATGTCCGCATCGGTGTTGGCGGGGTCCAGCATGGCCAGCTGGACCGGCGTCATCTTGTCATAACCCTTGTCCGCCAGCGCGGTCGCAAGCGCGGGGTGCAGGTTCAATACGGGGGTATCGATTTGGCCGTCGGTCGGGCCATCAATCTGGGTCATGTGATCTGTCTTTCATGGGTCATGTCCCCATTGGCCGCGACTACCCTGAAGTCTTGCGCGGTGGGGATGTTGCACGGGCATCTGAAATGCGACCAGTTGCTGCACCGACCCCGAGTTGGCGCGCGTCTACCGCGTGGGGCGGCGGAAGTACAGGGGCAAACGCGCAGGCGCGCGGCAAAACCGCTGGTGGCGGGGGCCGTGTTGCGCGGGACGGCAATGCAGGCGGGGGGATCTGGATTGACGCGGCAGGGCGGCGGACTATGCTGCATCCCATACCGCCGGGTGCGGCGCACGAATGCCGCACAGCCCGCAAGACCCCGATCCCAACCCGAAAGGCCCTCTCCATGAACGATATGCCGCCCGTCATCGACGCCACCAAGCTGGACAAACTGGCCCAGGTCGCCGTGAAGGTCGGCGTCAACCTGCAACCCGGCCAGGACCTTGTGCTGACAGCGCCCGTCACCGCGCTGCCCCTGGTGCGCCGGATTGCCGCGCATGCCTATGCGGCGGGCGCGGGCGTGGTCACGCCGGTTTTCAGCGATGAGGAAATCACCCTTGCGCGCTACCGCCACGCGCAGGACGCCAGTTTCGACCGCGCGCCCGGTTGGCTCTATAACGGGATGGCCGAGGCCTATGCCGGCAATGCCGCACGCATGGCCATTGTGGGCGATAACCCGATGTTGCTGGCCGAACAGGACCCCGAAAAGGTCAGCCGTGCCAACCGCGCGAATTCCGCTGCCTACCAGCCCGCGATGAAGATGATCACCAACTTCAAGATCAACTGGAACATCGTGTCCTACCCCGGGGCCGCATGGGCCGCGCAGGTCTTCCCCGATGACGCGGCCCCCGAGGCCGTGCGCAAGCTGGCCGATGCGATCTTCGCGGCCTCGCGCGTGGATACCGACGATCCCGTGGCGGCATGGGCCGCGCATAACGCCGAACTGCGTACCCGCTCGTCCTGGCTGAACGGCCACCGCTTTCACGCGCTGCATTTCACCGGGCCGGGCACCGACCTGACTGTGGGGCTCGCCGATGGCCACGAATGGATGGGCGGCGCCTCGCCTGCGGAAAACGGCGTGATCTGCAACCCCAACATTCCCACCGAAGAGGTCTTCACCACCCCCCATGCCGCCCGCGTCGACGGCTATGTGCGCGCCACCAAACCCCTGTCGCATCAGGGCACGCTGATCGAGAACATCGAGATGCGGTTCAAGGACGGGCTGATCACCGAGGCGCGCGCGACCAAGGGCGAAGCGGTGCTGCTGAAGGTCCTCGACAGCGATGAGGGCGCGCGCCGCCTGGGCGAGGTCGCGCTGGTCCCCCATGCCTCGCCGATCTCGAAATCCGGCGTGCTGTTCTACAACACGCTCTATGATGAGAACGCCGCGTGCCACATCGCGCTGGGTCAGTGCTATTCCAAGTGCTTCGTGGATGGCGGCAAGATGACGCCGGAAGATGTGGCGGCAGCGGGCGGCAACAAGTCGGTGATTCACATCGACTGGATGATCGGCTCGGGCGAAATGGACATCGACGGCGTCCACGCCGACGGCCGCCGCGTCCCGGTATTCCGCAAGGGCGCATGGGCGGATTGATCGGGGGGCTGCCGGGGGTATGCCGACTGCGTTGCCGATTATTGCCCGGCAACGCAGTCGTGTGCCGGGTTCGAGCGCAAAACCACCGCCGCAAGTCCCAAAGTAACCAAGTATCAATGCGACATGACAACGCCTTCGTACATTAATCGTTTGCGGCGAAAGATCGGCCATGATCGCCTGATGGTACCGTCAGTAGCGGCTATAATTCGTGACGAGCAGGACCGTCTGCTGCTTCAGCGAAAAGCCGGGGCTGAGGGTTGGAGCCTACCCGCCGGTGCAATCGAACCTGGGGAGACGCCCGAACAGGCTCTGCGGCGCGAAGTCTTTGAAGAAACCGGCTTTAAGATATTGGCCGCATTTCTGACCGGCGCGTTTGGAGGGGACACTTTCCGATATACCTACCCAAATGGCGACAAAGTCGAGTATACGGTACTCACATTTCGGTGTGAAGTTCAGTTTCCGGCGGCACCGCCTACAGACAAAGAAACGATGGAACTGGGTTTTTTCGATGAAGCCGATATGCCGCCCTTGGCTTTGCCCTATCCCAGAGCCGTTCTATTCGAATGACTGCAATGCCCCGCATCACCGCCCCTCAATTCACCCCACGCGGGATCAAGGGCTTCAGCCCGCCGCGCATCGCCGGGCTGCCCCACGGCACGGCGATTTGGCAGGGCGTGATGCGCAGCGGGGATCGCGCAGGGGTGTTTCGGGCATAAACTGCGGCAGCGGGCAGGTTGGGAGCGCCGCACTCCGGCCCGCACCCCGGCCCGCCGACGCGCCGCTTGGTTCCCCGATGGGCAGGGGCCGGGATGTCCCGTGCCGCGACCCCGGCCTTAAACCCCAACCTGCGGCCCCGCGCACAACAGCGGCTGGCGGCTTTGCTCGACCTCATAAAGATCGGCGGCAGGCATCTCGCTTTCAAAACGGGCGCGCAGGCCATCGTCGGTCTGAAAGAAGGTCCAGCATTGCGGCGATGGGTCGTGTTCATAGACAAAACAGATCTGGCTGTTCTTCTCATACCAGACGCCTTCGCGGCATTCATCCCCGATGAAGGACCACAGAACCCGGCGGTCGGGCAGATATTGTTCGATCCCGTAGGCTACGCCGTCGACGCCAAAGGTCAGCGTGCGTCCGGTGACATAGCTTTCGAATTCCTCGGCGCTCAAGGGCGTGTCTTGCGCCAGCGCGGGCAGGGGGGACAGTGCCGAAAGCATCAGGAAGCAGGCAGTCAGTCTGGCGGTAGGGGTCATGGGAATTCCTGTGTTTCTGATCCAGGGCAACGGTGCCACAGCGCGCGCGGCAAGACCAGTCACACTGTGTTGTGGGCGGGGCCTTCGGTTGCCCCCGCAATCGGAACCGCCGCAGAAACCGCCACCGTAGCCGCAGCCGCAGCCCGCGCCAGCACCCGGTCCACGCGCCGGTCCATCATGCGCCGCCACAGCGGTGGCACCAGCGCCACGATGCCCATCGCGGGCAGCGACAGCGGCAGCATCGGTTGATCGGCAGGCAGGCGCAGCGCGGGATAGGGGCGCTGCGGGTTGGCGTGGTGGTCCGAATGGCGCGGCGCATTGACCATCATCGCCGATGAAAACCAATGCGGCGTGTTCCACGAATGCTGCGGCCCCATCGCCTCATAACTGCCATCGGGGCGTTGCTGTCGGCCCAATCCGTAATGTTGCAGATAATCCGACATGACCAGTTGCGTCTGGGCATAAAACGCCAGCCCCAGATAGGCCGCCACCCCCGGCCAGCCCAGGGTGGCATAGGCCAGCGCAATGAAGCCCGCTGCGCCTGCCACATAGATCACATAAGGGTTCAGGCGGCGCTTTGCACCGCGCCCATCGTCGCGCCGTGCCGCCAGCCGCGCCTGTTCCGCCCGAAACCCCTGCACGAAGGACCCCGCCCAGGCGCGCGGGAAATAGCGAAAGAAAGTCATGCCCTTGGGCGGGAAATTTGGGTCCAATGGTGTCGCGACATGGCGGTGATGCAGCAGCCGGTGCGCCGTGGTGTGATGGCCATAGAGCAGTGAGATATAAACCCATTGCCCCAGCGAAAAGAGGCCGCGCTGGCCGCGATGGATCAGCTCATGCGCGTTGGAATTGCTCATCTGCCCAAAGAACAGGCCAAAGCCGAAGAAAGCCGCGACCCGCTCGCCCATTCCCAGCCCGGTCGCGCCAGCTACCGCGGCCACGCCCAGCGGCACCAGCGCCAGATGTGCCAGCGCCAGCACGGCGGAAAGCCCGTCGGCGGCGGGAAACTCTGACCCCTCCGCCCCCGCGCGGTCGGCCACCGCCAGCACCTGATCGAGCGCGAGCGCGAATAACGTCAGATACAGCACCGCCGCCGCGATCCACACCCCGCCCCACAGCGCGCCAAGCACCAGCAGCGGTAAAGGGATCAGCGTGGCAAATGCGAAGGGCGTGACGGGATGGCGTGTCATGGGCGCGCTCAAGATGAACTCAATGATAATGTGGGTATAGCACGATCCTGCGCGGCGTCACCGGGGCGAATTGTCCTGTCGTGCGGCACGGTCGGGCAGGTGGCAGCGGCCCTTGGCCTGCGCCGCGCATCACCCGGACCCCAAGCATGCGCGCAATCCCCCCACGCTTGGCCCTTTCACCCGCGCCGAGAGTGTATTAGCTGAGAGAGTGGCAGGCGCATCTGACGCGGCGCGGCAGCGCGGCGCATCAAGGATTGCGACTGAACAGGCCGGCAATGTGCAAGCTGGCGCAGAACAGGCTGGCACAGAGTAGACTGGCACAGAGTAGACTGGCACAGAACAGGCTGGCACAGAACGGACGGCACTTACCCGGCGGAGGAACCGATGTCATTTTTCAAGAAGCTCAAGGACCGGATGTTCAAATCCTCCTCCCGCCTGGAAGAGGGGCTGGATGCGCTGGTCGATGTGCCGCAGGATGCGCCCGGAGCTGAAGCGCCCGAAGCTGACGCACCCGAAACCAAGGCGCCCGCAGCGGATACCCCGACACCGGCGTCCCTCGCACCCGCGCCGCCCGCCTCCGCAACACCGGCCCCCGCAACACCGGCCCCCGCAACGCCCGCTCCCGCCACACCGGGCCCCAAGGTGCCGCCCGCCCCCGCAACACCTTCACCACCTCAGCCCCCGTCACGGCCAACGCCGCCCCCTGAGGCAGCGCCCCAACCCGCGCCACAATCCGCGCCCCAACCCGCGCCACAGCCGCAGGGCGGGATGCTGGGTCGGGTCTTCGGTACCTCGGCGGCAGCCGCACCGCGCCGGGTCTTGGATGACGCGATGCTCGAAAGTCTGGAGGATGTGCTGATCCAGGCCGATATGGGCGTCGATACCGCGATGCGCGTCACCGCCAATCTGGCCGAGGGGCGCTTTGGCAAACGCCTGTCGGTGCCCGAAATCAAGCAGGCATTGGCCGCCGAGATTACCCGCATCATGGAACCCGTGGCCCGCCCGATGCCGATCTATGCCAAACGCCCGCAGGTCGTGCTCGTGGTCGGCGTCAACGGCGCGGGCAAGACAACGACCATCGGCAAGCTGGCCAGCCAGTTCCGCGCGGCGGGCAAGTCGGTCATCATCGCGGCGGGGGATACGTTCCGCGCCGCAGCGGTGGAACAATTGCAGGTCTGGGGCGCGCGCGCAGGCGTGCCGGTGATGACGGCGGCCGAAGGCTCGGACCCCGCAAGCCTTGCGTTTGACGCGCTGACCCGCGCGCAGGCCGAAGGTGTCGACCTGTTGATGATCGACACCGCCGGGCGGTTGCAGAACCGCGCGGATCTGATGGAGGAACTGGCCAAGATCGTGCGCGTGCTGCGCAAGAAAGACCCCGACGCGCCGCATAACACCTTGCTGGTGCTGGATGCGACCACGGGCCAGAACGCGCTGTCGCAGGTCGAGATCTTCCAGAAACTCGCCGATGTGTCGGGGCTGGTGATGACGAAACTCGACGGGACCGCGCGCGGCGGCGTCTTGGTGGCGCTGGCCGACAGGTTCGGCCTGCCGATCCATGCCATCGGGGTGGGCGAGCAGATCGACGACCTGCAAGCGTTTGACCCCGAAGATTTCGCCGCCGCCCTCGTCGGGCTGGACCGAGAGGGGTGAGGCGGGCGCATCAGCCCTGTGGTGCAAGGCGCTGCAAAGCCCGCTGATCTCTTCTGGGGCGGCCTGATCGCTGAAAAGCGTCCGATCCCTTGCGCGACAAGAGCCTTTTTCAGCGCATGGTCGACATCACGCGTTTCCGCAGGGAAAGGGGGGGGGCGCCATTGCGACCTTCACCAACAACCCCGCAGCGGCAGGATTTGTCGCACAAGGCCCGCAAACCATTGCGGTGCCGCGCCCACCCGGCAGCCCGTTACTGCTCCCGGGTCGCGCCTGACGGATGCTGCGGGCGAATGTTGCTGACGGATGCTGCGGGCGGATGTTGCCGGGCGCTAAGCGCTTTCGTCTCGCAGCCCCTCAGCGTGCCAGTTGACTCGCCTCGCGCGCCAGCGCGGTGATGCCTGCCCAGTCGCCTGCCTCCATCATCGCTTTGGGGGCAACCCAGCTGCCGCCGACGCACAAGACATTGGACAGTTTCAGGTAATCGGGCGCGCGGGTCAGGCTGATGCCGCCGGTGGGGCAGAAGCTGACCTGCGGCAACGGCGCGCCGATGCTCTTGACCGCCGCCGCGCCGCCGATGGCTTCGGCGGGAAAGAACTTCTGCACGGTATAGCCCAGCTCCAGCAGGTACATCACCTCAGAGGCGGTGGCGGCACCGGGCAGCAGGGGCAGGCCCTCGGCCGCGCAGGCAGCCAGAATGCGGTCGGTTGCGCCCGGCGCCACGCCGAACTGCGCGCCGGCCGCGCGGGCGCGGGCCACATCGTCGGGCGTCAGCAGCGTCCCCGCGCCCACGACGCCACCCGGCACGGCGGCCATTTCCGCGATGGCTTCCAGCGCGCAGGGCGTGCGCAGCGTGACTTCCAGCGCGGGCAAGCCGCCTGCCACCAGCGCCTCGGCAAGCGGGCGGGCATGGGCCAGATCGTCGATCACCAGCACGGGCACGACAGGGGCAAGGCGGCAGATGGCGGCGGTGCGCTGGCTTTGGTCGGTCGGTGTCATGGCGGTCCTCTGGGGCTGTGGAGGGGGATGGTAGCGCTATATCGCGGATCGCGCCGGGATCAAACCCTCAATGCAGCGATGCGCCGGGGTGCGTCGCGACGGGGGACCGACAAAGGGCGAAGGCCAGTGTCGCGGCAGGGGCTCTGCGTTGCGCGGGGCCAGCATCCAGCAAAGGGCCAGTATCATTCAGAGGGCCAGTATCATGCAGAGGGCCATTGCCACGGCTCCCGCCAGTGTCGCACGGGGTGGCCAATGCTGCGGCGAAGTCCAACGCTGCGACGGACCCATACCCACCACGCTTCCCGGCCTCCCGTCACGGCGCGCAAAAGCGCTGTCCATTCTCCATGCCCCAACGCCGGGACATGGCCGCAAAGGTGTCATCCCCCGATGTCGGCAAAGTGCCGGATCACGCCTGTGCAGCGCCCGGCACATCTTTCGGGGCCAAGCGCCTGACAAGGCTACCCCCCCTTGGACAGACCCATCTCAGCCCGGCCGGGCGATCAGCATATCTGTGGGCGGGGCGCGCATCAGGTCGCGGGCGTAATGCCCCAGCGCGCCTTCGATCCGGTTGGACTGTGTGCCGATGGCCAGAAGGTCGGGGCGCAGTTCGTCCAGCCGGAACATCAGCACCTCATAGAGGCCGCCGGGGATGATCTCGGGCGTGTCCAGTGCCGCGGGCAGGCCCGGCGTCTCGCAGAACGCCTTGCGCAGCATCGCGGCCTGGATCATGCCGGTGGTATCATCAGGGTCGCCGGGGCTGAACTTGTCGCGCAGCGGCTGGTGCAGCGCGTGGATGGCATGGAAGCGCGCGCCGGGTGCAATCTGCCCCGCCACCACCAATGCCCGGGCCGAGGCCGGGCCGAAATCCACCGCGCCCAGCACCGTCGCATAGGCCTGCGTCGGCGGCTGATGCGCGATCAGCACGGGGCAATCGCTGCCCAGCAATATCCGCTCCATCGTCGACAGCCGCAGCGTGTCGAGCACGCGCCGCTCGCGGTGCAGGCCCAGGATCAGTAGGTCCGCGCCCAGTTCCGCCACCAGCGCCGACAGCACGTCTTCGGGCGTGCCCTTTGCAACGCGGCACGCAATTTGGGGTCCGGGGTTGGAGCTGGGGTTTGGGCCTTGGTCTGGGCTGGGGGCAATCGCATGCTCCAAGGTGGTGCCTTGCGATGCGCCAGCCCCGGGGGGCGCTTCGCCCTGCGCGCCTGCGATATCGACGCCGTTCCCTCCTGACGTCCCGGCGCGGAATGGCGCTGCCAGCGATTCGAGATCGGCCAGCGCGCCGCCGTCGGTACCCTCGCGGCCCTTCATGCCCAACGCCCGGCGGGGCGAGAAGCCCGCAGGCTCGATCACATGCACCAAGATGATGCGCGGTGCGGCCTGTGGCCGGCCACCCGGGCCCGTTGCCATTGCCCGGGCCAGGCTGACTGCCCGGCCCAGTACCTGCGCCGAGCGTGCCGAAAGATCGGTTGCAGCGATGATCGTGCGCATCTGGCCCCTTTTGCGGCAAACATGGGTCCCGGGCGGAAATCTGCATTTCGTGCTGTGCCACTGTCCCGGGTCAGGCAGCGCAGCCTGTCAATATCGTGGCAGGTTTTCGTGCCCGCCGCAAATCCCATGTGCCGGGTCCGGCGGCCATTGGCGGAAACCCCGCATGCGCGGGCCACGATGCTGCCAATGGATGTCGCGCGCGGCCCCTATTCAGCCTGCCCGCGCGCCAGGAAGATCTGCGCCAGCAAGGTGGGGCTGATCATGTCAGGCTCGTCCCCGATGTGCTGGCGCTGTTCCAGCCCGGGGGCGTGGCGCATCAGGTCTTCGGCCAGCGCATCGGGCAGGCGGGTCACTGTCGCCTCGGACACCAGCAGGCTTTCCACGGGGATGCCCCCGGCATAGATGATCTCATGCCGGTCAAACACCAGACTGACGTAATCGACAAAGCCGCCCGTGCGCAGGGTAACGCGGTCGCCATCCACCAGATAGCGCGCCTGCAACAGCACCTCGGCGCGCGGCGCAAGGCGGACCCGGTCATCGGGGGTGCCACCACGGGCACGTGCGCCAGCGGATTGTGCGCCAGCGGATTGTGTGCCGGTCAGGGGTTTGCCGGTAAGGGGTGAGCTGGTCAGGGGTATGCCGGAGGACGTGCTTTCGTGGGGGGCACCTTGCCCGCCCGTCTGCCCTTCGTTGACCGTCTGCCCTTCGTTGACCGCTTGCCCGCCCGGCCGCGCGGCACCCAGCGCCGAGGTGCCCAGCCGGGTGCCTGCGGGGGTCGCTCCGCCGCGCAGATTGCCGCGCAGACTGCCCCGGGGGGTGCCGCCCGCGAAACTCCCGCGCTGATACAGGAACATCCGGTGATGCTGGCTGACCGACAGCGGCCCACGGTTGCCCAGCACCCCCGCGCCGATCACCACCGGCGCGAAACTGCCATACGCGCGCAATGTCGCCCGCCCGATCCAGCGCAGCGGCTGCGGCCCGTGGTCCCGCGTCAGGATCAGGTCGCCGGGGGCCAGCGTGCTGATCTCGGCCTGCGTCCCGTCGGCCCGCGCAATCATCGTGCCGCGCACGAAGGACGCGCAGGCCAGATCGGTCAGCCGCAGGCTGTCTTGCGCAGGCGCGCAGCGGATCAGCGTGTATTCCATCGCGCGGCGCAGCGGTGTCAGCGGCATGGCGTGGATCGCACCACCCGCACGGATCACCGCGATGCCGATCTGGTCGCCGTCCTGCGCCATCAGCGTCATTTCTCCCAGCACCTCGACCGGGTCGCCCTCGGCCCCGATGCCGGACCCCGCCGCCACGCGCGGCGCGTCCTGCGGTGCCGCCCCCTCGCGGCGCAGCAACAGGGTCAGGGGCTGTGCATGTCCCGCCAGTTGATAGATGTCGCCGGGGCACAACGTATCGGGCGCCGATAACCCGTCGCCCATGTTCGCGCCGGTCACGACGGTGAAATCCTGCGCGCGAAACACCTGCGCGGCGTATCCGGGAATGGCGGGCATCAAGCGGTCCTTCGCAGGGCGGGAATAGCCTGATATGCTAGGTCACTTCGGTACCGACCACAAGAAACACCGAAGCCCCGCCGCTTTCCCTTTGCCCGCCCGGATGCTAAACGCAAAACAACAACTTCATCCGGGGGAGAGAACGATCATGGAACTGGGCATCAAGGGCAAACGCGCGCTGGTCTGCGCATCGAGCAAGGGGCTGGGCCGGGGCTGCGCCGAGGCGCTGGCCGAAGCAGGCGCAGAGCTGATTCTGAACGCGCGCGGCGCTGAAGCGTTGGAGGCAACCGCCGCCCATATCCGCAGCACCTACGGTGTCACCGTCACCACGGTCGCTGCCGACATTACCACGCCCGATGGCCGCGCCCGCGTGCTGGAGGCCGCAGGGTCGGTCGATATTCTGGTTACCAATGCAGGCGGCCCGCCGCCGGGCAGCTGGCAGGACTGGAACCGCGATGCCTTCATCGCCGCGCTCGATGCCAACATGCTGACGCCCGTCGCGCTGATCCAGGCGCTGGTGCCGGGCATGATGGAACGCGGCTGGGGCCGGGTGGTCAACATTACCTCGCAATCGGTGAAATCGCCCATTCCCGTGCTGGGCCTGTCAAACAGCGCGCGCGCCGGGCTGACCGGCTTTGTAGCGGGCACCTCGCGGCAAGTGGCGGGGCAGGGGGTGACGATCAACAACCTTCTGCCGGGCATCCATGCCACCGACCGGGCGGAATCGCTCGATGGCGGCGTGGCAAAGGCGCAGAACATCACGATCGAGCAGGCGCGGGAAAACCGTCAGGCCACCATTCCCGCCGGGCGCTACGGCACGGCGGCGGAATTCGGCGCGGCCTGCGCCTTCCTGTGCTCGGTGCATGCGGGCTTCATCGTGGGGCAGAACATCTTGCTGGACGGCGGCGCGGTCAACGCCACGCTGTAAAGTAAACGCCACGCTGTAAAGCGGTTGCGCGGGCGCGCCGGTTTGGGCGCGCCTGATGCGGGCGGGCAACATACTGCGCGCGCCTGTTCCGGCGTAACCCATGTCGCGCGCGCGTCACTCCGGCGCGACACCCGCCTGTGGCAACAGCACCAGCACCTTGTTCAGAAGGCTGCGCGCCGGGCGGGCCTGCGGATGGGCGTCATCCTCGGCCACCGCACCCAGCGCACCCATCAGCGCCGCCAGCTCATCCGCCGTCAGCATCACCGGCGGCAGCACCAGCGGCGCGCGCAAGACATAACCCAGACCACGCTCGCCCTCTATCGGCAGGCCGGTCTGCGCCATGATCGCCATGTCGCGCCAGATGGTGCGGGTGGACACCCCCATCGCCCGCGCCAGTTCCTGCGCGGTGCGCAATTTGCCGTCGCGCAGGATCTGCACCAGCGCATAAAGCCTTTCGTCGCGTTTCATCGGCTGCCCCCTTCGGCCCGCGTCTCCGTCTTGCACGAATGCGCAACTGACAAAATACTGTCAGCAGACTGCATTGGCCAGCGGTTTGGGGCTTTGACTGCCGCGCAAGACTTCATAAAACGTCCACATGGGGGCGCGCGGTCAGGCGCGCCCGATAGATCGACGTGCCGGACCCCACACGGGCCGCGCGGCAAAGAGGGAGAAGACAGAAAATGCTGAACAATATCGGCCTTCCGGGCATTCTGATTCTGGCGGTTGTGGTGCTGGTGCTGTTCGGGCGCGGCAAGATCAGCTCGCTCATGGGCGAGGTCGGCAAGGGCATCACCGCCTTCAAACGCGGCGTCAAGGACACCACCGATGGGATCGAAAACACCGCCGAGGAAGACAGCAAGACCCCCCGCGACGTGACGCCCCAGCCCGAAAAAGACAAAGGCTGAGGACAAAACCTGCGTCCGCCCCGCGCCGGTGCCGCACAGGCATTGTGATCGGCCGACGCTGTGATCGGCCGGCGCTGTGGTCGGCTTGGCTCTGTGATCGGCCGACGCTGTAATCGCCATGGCGCCGGGCGCGGCTTTGAAATGATTGTTAAGGACCTGATCCATGCTTGATATCGGCTGGAGCGAACTGCTGATCGTGGGCGTCGTCGCGTTGATCGTGGTCGGCCCAAAAGACCTGCCGCGCATGTTCCACACCTTCGGCCAGATCGTGGGCAAAGCGCGCGGCATGGCGCGCGAATTCCAGAACGCGATGGAAGATGCCGCGAAGGAATCCGGCGTTCAAGATGCCGCGCGAGAATTCCGCGACGTGGCCTCGGGCAAGGACATGGGGTTGGAAGACTTCCGCGACATCGCCAAAGGCAAGCCCTGGAAGCCCGCGATGCGCGCCGCCTCGCGGGCTGATGCGAAGGTCCCCCCCGCGCAATCGCCCGCCCCCTCGGTTGCCGAAGAGGCCGCGGCCGATGAGATCGACTCCGCCGATCTGTCGCCGCCCCCGACGCAATCCGCGCCTGCAACAGCGCGCGCGTCGGCATCCAGCGCCGTCCGCGCTGACACTCCGCCCGCCGCATCCGCCGTCGAACCAGTCACAGCACCCCCCGCAGACGCCCCGGCAACGCCGCAACCCGCCGTCAGCAAGCCAAAGACCGCGAAAGCAAGAACACCGAAGCCGAAGGCCGCCGACGCCAAGGCCGCCGACGCCAAGGCGGCAAAGCCGAAGGCCGAGAAAACCACCACCAAGGCACCCGCGAAGAAGCCCGCGACGCCGAAAAGCGCGACTGCCAAACCCGTCACCAGCAAAACCGCGACCGCCAAAACCGCGACCCCAAGACCCGCAACCGCCAAGACCACCAAAACCGCCAAGACCAAAGACCGATCAGGGACGCATGACGCATGAGCACGGATGACATCGAAGACAACAGCGCGCCCCTGATCGAACACCTGGCCGAACTGCGCAACCGGCTCATCAAGGCCGTTCTGGCCTTCGTGATCGCCATGGTGCTGTGCTTCACTGTCGCGGAACCGATCCTCGATTTCCTCGCCGGGCCCATCGTCGATGTGCTGCGCGGGCGCGGCGAAGACCCGCGCCTGATCTTCACCGCGCCGCAGGAGAAATTCTTCGTCCTGATCCGGATTTCGGTCGTCGGCGGCTTCGCGCTGTCCTTCCCGGTGATCGCGCATCAGTTGTGGCGCTTCGTGGCGCCGGGACTGTACCGCAGCGAAAAGAACGCCTTTCTGCCCTTCATCGTCGCCTCGCCCCTGCTGTTTCTTCTGGGCGCGGCCTTTGCGCATTACATCGTCACGCCGCTGGCGATGAGCTTTTTCATCGGCTTTTCGGATGCCATCCCCGCGCTGGCCGCAGTGCTGACGGGCGACGGTCTGGATGAGGCAGCCGCCGTCGCCGAGAACAGCGATTTGCGCACCATCTTCCTTGGGTCCGTCCGTGAATCCCTTGATTTGTCGCTGAAATTCATCTTCGCTTTTGGCCTTTGCTTCCAGCTTCCGGTGCTTCTGACGCTGATGGGCAAGGCGGGGCTGGTGTCGGCACAGGGCCTGCGCGCCGGGCGGAAATGGGCGATTGTGGGCATTCTGACCATGGCCGCACTGGTCACGCCGCCGGATGTGTTCACCCAGTTGATCCTGTTTTGCGCCGTCTACAGCCTTTATGAGGTCTCGATCATCCTCGTGGCGCTCGTCGAACGCAAACGCAACCGAGAGTTGCGCGAAGCCGGGCTGCTGGATGATGAAGACGACGAGGCCGACGCATGAAGGACACCATCGCCGACCCCACGCTGATCCGCATCGCCGAGGCGTTGGAACGCATCAGCCCGCCACCCGCCCCGACGCCCGATTTCACCGCCGCCGAAGCCTTCGTGTGGCACACCGCGCCGGACCGGCTGGACCCGGTGCGCCGCGTCAACCGCGTCGCCATGGACCTGCTGGTGGGCATCAACCGGTCGCGCGATACGCTTCTGGACAATGCGCTGCAATTCGCGCGCGGCATGCCCGCGAACAACGCGCTGTTGTGGGGCGCGCGCGGCATGGGCAAATCGTCGCTGGTCAAGGCAGTTCACGCCGAAGTCTTGCGCCAACTGCCTGACAGCCGCCTGAAACTGGTTGAATTGCAGCGCGAAGACCTGCCCAGCGTCGGGCGTCTGCTGTCGCATCTGCGCCGGTCCGATGCGCGCTACATCCTGTTTTGCGATGATCTGTCGTTCAGCCATGATGACGAACATTACAAATCCCTGAAGGCCGTGCTGGATGGCGGGGTCGAGGGGCGGCCCGACAATGTGGTGCTTTACGCCACATCGAACCGCCGTCACCTGATGCCGCGCGACATGATCGAGAATGAGCGCTCCAGCGCAATTTCCCCGTCCGAGGCGGTCGAGGAAAAGGTGTCGCTGTCGGATCGTTTCGGCCTATGGCTGGGCTTTCATCCCTGCAGCCAGGACGAATATCTGGCGATGATCGACGGCTATTGCGCCGCCTACGGCGTGACGATGGACGCCGCCCAACTGCGGGCCGAGGCGATTGAATGGCAGGCGACGCGCGGCGCGCGCTCTGGCCGGGTGGCCTGGCAGTTCTTCACCGATCTGGCGGGGAGGCAGGGCGTGCGGCTGTAGCCGCGCCCCACGCCGGTGTCATGCCGTGCGGCTGTAGCCGCGCCCCACGGCCCGGTGTCATGCCGCGCCGTGGCCCATTCGCGGCCTCAGATCACCGCGAACTTGTCCACATCCACCATGCCATGGTCGGTGATCTTCAGGTGCGGGATCACCGGCAGCGCCAGAAAGGCCAGTTGCAAGAACGGCTCTTCCAGTGTCACGCCCAGGCTTTGCGCCGCCTTGCGCAACGCCGTCAGGCTTTGATGCACCGCCTCGAACGGTTCCAGGCTCATCAGGCCAGCGACCGGCAGCGGCAGTTCGGCCAGCACTTCGCCATCGCGCACCACGACAAACCCGCCCTCGATCGCGCCCAGCCGGTTCACCGCCAGCGCCATGTCGGCGTAATCCATCCCGACCACGGCGATATTGTGGTGGTCATGGCAGACGGTCGAGGCGATTGCCCCGGCCTGCACCCCGAAACCGCGCACGAATCCATTGGCGATATTGCCGTTTTTGCCATGCCGCTCGACCACCGCGATCCGCGCCAGATCGCGGGCAGGGTCGGGGCGCTGGTCGCCGTCGGTGGCAACGATGGTTTCGGACTGGTGTTCGGTCAGGATCTTGCCGGGCCAGATGCCGATGACCGGCGTCGGGTCGCTGGCGCGCGTATAGCGGAAGTCTTGTGCGCTGACCTTGCGCGCCTTGGCCGACCCGCGCGCCACGGGTGCGATGATGTCGCGCGCGCCAAAAGCCGCGTCATCCGCCAGCACGCCGCCGCAAAACACCATCTCGGCCCGGCAGGTGGCCAGATCGTCCAGCACCACGATATCGGCGCGCTTGCCCGGTGCGATCTGCCCGCGGTCCTTCAGCCCGAACGCCTCGGCCGCTGAAAGGCTGGCCGCGCGGTAGACGGCCAACGGGTCGCATCCTCGCGCGATCAGCGTGCGGATCATGTAGTCCAGATGCCCGTGTTCGGCGATGTCCAGCGGGTTACGGTCATCGGTGCACAGGCACATATAGGGCGCGGTCACCGGGGTCAGCAGCGGTGCCAGCGCCAGCATGTCCTTCGAGACCGAGCCTTCGCGGACCAGGATGCGCAACCCTTTTTGCAGCTTTTCGCGCGCCTCCTCCGCGGTTGTCGCCTCATGCTCGGTCCGGATGCCGGCGGCGCAATAGGCGTTGAGGTCGCGCCCGCGCAGCAGCGGCGCATGCCCGTCGATATGTCGGCCCGCAAACAGGTGCAGTTTCTCCATGCAGCCCGGATCACGGTGGATCACGCCGGGGTAGTTCATGAATTCCGCCAGCCCGATGACACGCGGATGATCGGCCAGGGGCGCCAGATCAGCCGCCGACAGCGCCGCGCCCGCCGTCTCCATATGGGTGGAGGGCACGCAGGACGACAGGTTGACGCGGATGTCCATCACCGTACGGCTCGATGCGTCGAGGAAATACCCGATCCCCTCCAGCCCCGCGACATTGGCGATTTCGTGCGGGTCGCAGATCGCCGTGGTGACGCCGCGCGGGGCAACACAGCGGTCGAATTCAAACGGCGTCACCAGCGAGGATTCGATATGCAGATGCGTGTCTATGAACCCCGGCACCAGTATCTTGCCGGTTACGTCGATCACGCGCGTGCCCTCATATGCCGCGCCGATCCCCACGATGGTATCGCCGCAGATCGCCACATCGCCCGTGATCCGCGCGCCGGTGACAAGGCAAAGCACGCTGCCGCCGCGCAAGATCAGATCGGCAGGCAGATCACCGCGGCCCTGCGCGATGCGGGTTTCCAAAGTCATGGTGATGTATCCTTGGTCAGGGGTTTGGACGGTATCGTTGCGCAATCAGGGCGCGACCGCAAGGGGCCGCGCGCCCGCGCATCCCGCGTGCCCTGTCGGCGTGCCCGCGCAAAGGTTAACACACCCATCCCCCAGCGCGCGTATGTATCAAAACCATACTGTTTCCATACCGATTCCAGATAGCCGCTTTGCCCTTCTACCGGGCTGAAGTTAACACAATTCTCACGCCAGACGCCCCTCCAGCGCGCGGGCCAGAAGGGGGAAGCTGTCGGCTGAAGGGCCGGGCGCGTGCAGCGCCGCAAAGGCGTCAAGCGCCGGCCAGACCTTGATCGCGCGGTCGATCAGCGGATCGGTCCCGGCCTCATAGAGGCCCGCCTGAATCATCAGCTCGGCCCGGTCATAGGCGCCCAGCAGCCGCCGCGCCTCGGCGATATACTGGTTCTCGGACGGGGTGGCGGCAGCGGGCAAACTGCGCGAGACCGAGCGCAGAATATCCACCGCCGGGAAGCGCCCGCGCTCGGCAATCGTGCGGTCCAGCACGATATGCCCGTCCAGCACGCCGCGCATGATATCGGCGATGGGTTCTTCCATGTCCGAACCCGCGACCAGCACGCTGAAGACCGCCGTAATCATCCCCTGATCGGGCAATCCAGGCCCCGCCCGTTCGGTCAGCGCGGTGATCATATGGGCCGAGGACGGGGGGAAACCGCGCACCGCCTGCGGCTCGCCGCCCGCCAGCGCGATCTCACGATGTGCCTCCGCAAAGCGGGTGATGCTGTCCATGAGCAGCAGCACATGCCCGCCCTGATCGCGGAAATGTTCGGCCACGGCCATCGCGGCCCAGGCGCAGCGGCGGCGGATCAGCGGCGACTGGTCAGCGGTGGCGGCGACCACGATGGCGCGGGCCATCCCCTCGGCCTGAAGCACGCTTTCGACGAATTCCCGCAGTTCGCGCCCACGCTCGCCGATCAGGCAGACCACGACAACATCGGCCGGAACCTCGCGCGCGAAAGTGCCCAGCAGCGTCGATTTTCCAACGCCCGAGCCCGCGAAAAGCCCGATCCGCTGCCCCGCGACCAGCGGCAGCAGCGTGTTGAACAGCGTCATCCCGGTGTCCAGCCGCCCGCCCAAACGGCCGCGCCGTGTTGCCGTCGGGGCGGCCGGGCGCAGTGCGCGGGGCAGGCGACCGCGCGACAGCGGCAGCCCGTCCAGCGCCGCGCCGAACGGGTCGACGATACGGCCTATCCAACTGTTATCAGGCGCAATATCGCATTGGCCCAGCAAGGTGACAGGATCGTTCAGCGCGATGCCGTCGCCGGGGGAATCGGTCAATACCGTCACCGCGTCGGGGCCGATGCGGACCACCTCGCCGCCGCGCCCGGCGGGGGTTTCGACCGCACCGATCACCGGGCCAACCCCGGCGATGGTTCCCGCGACACTCCCGTGTCCGATGACCACCCGGTCGCCCATCCGCGCGCGCTGCGACAGGCCCCGCACCTGTACCACCCCGCCCCCCGATCCCGCCACCCGGCCCAGGTAGCGGACCGCCGAAAGCCCGGCGATGTCTGCAATCAATTTGTCAAAAATCATCGTCGAATCCTTTGAACCCGGTCTCATGCTTACCGTTTCTAAAGGAATCACCCTTAAGGCTTGGTGTATGCCAGCAAGAGGGAGAAACCCGAATGTTCAGAAGTCTGGAACTGTCCCGCATGGCGCAAGCCATGGCGACGCATGCTGCCAAACGGCAAAGCGTCATTTCGCAAAACGTTGCCCATGCCGATACGCCCGGCTACCGGGCGCAGGATGTCCATCCGTTTTCAGATGTTTACGGCACCACGCCTGACCGTCTGACCCTGCGCACGACACATGAGGGCCATCTGCCGGGTCGCGCCGCGCCGGGCTTTGCGGCCGGGTTGCGCGCGGTGGACCGGTCGGCGGCCACCGGCAATGTGAACGGCAATTCCGTCTCGCTGGAGAATGAGATGGTGCAGGCCGCCACAACGCGGCTCAGCTATGAAACCGCGCTTGGGGTGTATTCCAGCCTGCGCGCCATCACCCGCGCCGCGCGCGGCGGATAGGAACGATCATGAGCAATCTGTCACAGACCCTCGGGGTTTCTGCCTCGGGGATGCAGGCACAGGCGCAGCGGCTGCGCCATGTCTCGGAAAACATCGCCAATGCCGACACGCCGGGCTACCGGCGCAAGACGGTGGCCTTCGATGCGGTGGTGGCGCCTGCGCCCGGCAGCCCGATAATGGTGCGCCCGGGCGAGGTGCAACTGGACCAGCGCGCGCTGCCGCAGATCTATGAACCCGGCCACGTACTGGCCGATGAGACCGGGCATTATTTTGGCTCCAACGTCGACCCCGTGATCGAGATCGCCGACGCCCGCGAGGCGCAGCGCAGCTATGAGGCCAACCTCAAAATGTTCGATCAGGCAAAGCAGATGCAGCAAAGCCTGATCGAGTTTCTTCGCAGATAAAGGATATTCCCCATGCAGATTTCCCCCAATATTGCCGCCCAGTCTTATGGTGCGGCGCGCCCGGTCACAGCCCCCGAACCCTTGGGCGGCCTCAACGATGCGGCCCGGTCGCGCGGGTTTCAGGACAGTCTGGGCCGGGCCGCGACCAGCTTCGTCGATACCCTGCGCCAGGCCGAAACGACCGCCGAGGCCAGCATGATGGGCGGCGACGCCGACCCGCATGCCCTGGTCATGGCGCTGGCGCGGACTCAGGGCGCGGTCGAAACCACCATCGCGGTGCGCGACAAGGTGGTGGAAGCCTATCTTGAAATCCTCCGGATGCCCGTCTGATGACCGAGGGCGCATTTTTCGATGTGCTGCGGCACGGCATGTGGGTCGCGGTCATCATCTCGACGCCGATCCTGTCGGTCGCGCTGGTCGCGGGCGTGGCGGTGGGGCTGTTTCAGGCCCTGACCTCGATTCAGGAAATGTCGCTGACCTTCGTGCCAAAGCTGCTGGCCATTGTCGCCGTGTTCTGGATCACCACCAGCTTCATGACCGAAACCCTCGTGCGGTTCTTTCAAGATGAACTGATCCCGCTGATTGTCGGAGGATAGGCGATGGACCTGCCCGGATACACCACGCTGACGCGTCAAAGCGGCCTGATGCAAGAGATGCAGGCCGTTGCCAACAACATCGCGAATGCCGCGACAACCGGCTTCCGCCGCGAGGGGGTCATCTTCTCGGAATTCGTCCGGCGGATGGACGATGACAGCCCCTCGCTGTCGATGGCTGCCGCGCGCGGGCGTCAGACATTTCAGACCCAGGGCGTTCATGCGCCGACCGGGGGCGATTTCGACCTGGCGATCGAGGGAGAGGGGTTCTTTCTTATCGAGACCCCTGCGGGCGAACGACTGACGCGCGCGGGCAATTTCATACCCAATGCCGCTGGTGAACTGGTCACGCCCGATGGGTTTCGCCTGCTCGATGCGGGCGGCGCGCCGGTTTTCATCCCGCCCGATGCGCGCGGGGTGGCGATCAGTCCCGATGGCACCGTCTCGGCCGACGGCCAGCCCCTGACGCAGATCGGCCTGATGCTGCCCGAAGACCCGCTGACGGCGCGGCGTGGCGCGGGCACATTGTTCGAAGTCGATGGTCCGATGATCCCGGTCGAGGCACCGCGCATGATGCAGGGTTTCCTGGAAGGGTCCAATGTTGATCCGATCACGGAAATCGCCCGGATGATCGCGGTGCAGCGTGCCTATGAGCTGGGTCAGAGCTTTCTGGAGGCCGAAGACGGGCGCCAGCGCAACGTGATCGATACCCTTGGAAGCTGAAGCAGTCTACGCACCTCGATTTCCAATTTCTGATTTGAATTCAATTTCCTGACCACGAACCCACACCTAAACCTTTCCCCCAACGGAGCCCCCGATCATGAGAGCCCTGCACATTGCCGCCACTGGCATGTCTGCCCAGCAGATGCGCGTCGATACTGTCGCCAACAACCTGGCGAACATGAGCACTGCGGGCTATAACGCCCGGCGCGCCGAATTCGCCGATCTGCATTACCAGCAGCATACCCGCGCGGGCACCATCAATGCCACGGATGGCACTGTTGTGCCTGCGGGGGTGCAGTTGGGCCTCGGCGTGCGCCCTGCGGCCGTGGGGATCGTGCTGCAGCAGGGCTCGCTGACCATCACAGGCGGGGACCTGGATCTGGCGATCGAGGGGCGCGGCTATCTTGAGGTGACGCTGCCCGATGGACGCGCGGCCTATACCCGGGACGGCGGGCTGCACCGTACTGGCGACGGGCTGATCGTCACAGCCGACGGCTATGAGGTCGCGCCCGGCATCACCATTCCCGACGATGCCCGCACCGTATCGATCAATGCTCAGGGCGAGGTTTACGCCTATTTTAGCGACAGGGTGCAGGCCCAACTTCTGGGCCAGTTCACCCTGTCGAGTTTCTCGAATGAGAAGGGGTTGGAGGCCATGGGCTCCAACCTGTTCACCGAGACCGAAGCCTCTGGCCCCGCCTTCGTTGCCGAGGCCGGTGCGGATGGGCTGGGCACGCTGCGGCAAGGGTATCTGGAAGACAGTTCGGTCGATGCCGTGCGCGAGGTGACCGAGCTCATCAAGGCGCAGCGCAGCTATGAACTGAACGCCAAGGTCATCACCGCCGCCGACCAGATGCTTGCCGCCACCGCGCAGGTGCGCTGATGCGCTGGCGCAGCATCGCTTGTGTCATGATCGCCGCGCAGATGCTGACGCCGGGCGCCACGGCCGAGACGCTGGTCGCCACGCGGCTGATCCGCGCGCATGAAGTGATACGCCCCGGCGATGTCACCCCCGGGCCCGATGCTGTGCCGGGGGCAGCGCGCGATTTCGCCCTGTTCGTCGGGATGGAAGCGCGTGTCGCGCTCTATCCGGGGCGCCCGGTTCGCCTGTCCGATGTCGGGCCTGCGGCGGTGATTGACCGCAACCAGATCGTCTTGCTGCATTATCAAGTCGGCGCATTGCGCATCGCGACCGAGGGCCGCGCGCTGGACCGGGCCGGACCGGGCGACCGGGTGCGGGTGATGAACCTGTCGTCGCGCACAACGGTCAGCGGGCTGGTGACCGCCGACGGCACCGTAAAGGTCGGGGCCGATCACACGGCGGATGGTGGCGGTGTCACATGGCAATAATCCCCCAGACTGCCCCTGCATCTTACCCCGTCCTTGCCCGCGCTATCGGGCGTGAGGGTGCATGCGGAACTGCCCCTGTGCCGCACATTGTGCCGCGCCGAACGACTGTGCGCCTGGGTCTTCTGAGCGTGCTGGCGCTGTCGGCCTGCGCGCAGGCAGCGCATCTCGGCCGTCCGCCTGTGTTCAACAGCGTTGATGGCTCCTTTACGCATCACGCCCTCTATAACACGCCACTGCCCGAGGTGACCGAGGTGCGGCGCGCCACCGATGACGCCTCGCTCTGGTCGGCCTCGCAACGCTCGCTCTTGGGGGATCGGCGCGCTTCACGGCAGGGCGACATCCTGACCGTGGTGATCGAGATCGACGAAAGCGCCTCGATTTCCAACACCACCGGGCGGTCGCGTGAAGGCAGTACCACGGCGGGGCTGCCGCAGCTTCTGGGCCTGCCGCAGGTGCTCAACCGTCGGCTGCCCGCCGGGGCCAGCCTCGCCGAGGCGGTGCAGGCGCAGGGTGCCACCGCCTTCACCGGTACCGGAACGGTGGAGCGGAACGAAGAACTGACGCTGCGCGTCGCCGCCACTGTGGTGGAACGTCTGCCCAACGGCGTGATGCGGCTGGAGGGCAGTCAGGAAGTGCGCGTGAACAACGAACTGCGCGAGTTGCTGGTGACGGGCTATGTGCGGGCCGAAGATATCTCGCGCCGCAACGAGATCACCTATGACAAGATCGCGGGCGCGCGGATTTCCTACGGCGGGCGCGGGCATATCTCGGACATGCAGCAACCCCGGCTGGGTCAGCAATTCATCGACATGATTTCTCCTTTCTAGGCGGGGCCGCTATGGCAAAACTACTTCCGATCCTGATCGTTTTGCTGGGCCTTTTCGGCGGGGTGGGGGCGGGGTTTGCGCTCAAACCCCCTGCCGTCTCCGCCGATGCGGCGGGGGAGACGGCAGAAGGTGCGTCTGGCGCGGCGCCGGGCGAAGCGCAGCCAAGTGCACAGCCAGATGCACAGTCAGATGCACAGCCGGGCGCGCGTGCCAGTCCGCCCGCCCCGCAGGCCCCCTTGCCTCCATTGGAAGCGCGGGAACTTGCAGTGCTGGCCAATCAGTTCTTCGTGCCCGTCATCGAGGAAGACAAGGTGGTGGCGATGGTGGCGCTTTCGCTGACGCTGGAGGTGGTCCTGGAATATGCCGATACCGCGCTGCTGCATGAACCCCGGCTGCGCGATGCCTTCCTGCAAGTGATGTTCGATCACGCCAACATCGGCGGCTTTGACGGGGTCTATACGGCGCAGCGCAACATGACTGCGCTGCGCACCGCGCTGCGCGAGACCGGGCAGCGCCTGCTGGGCAGCGCGCTGATTGACGTGTTGATCACCGAAATCGTGCGCCAGGAGACGTGAGCCGCGCCCAGCAGCGGCGCTGCCCGGCCTTTGTGCCGCAGGGCGATACGGGCCCTGTCGCCTGCCCGAACGCGAAAGGCGTGGGATCAAAAAACCAGGACCGCGACGCAGTACCCCAGGTTAGGAGACCGCTGCGCCGGAACCGGGATACTGAAACTGGACGCGGGGCAGGCGTGTCGGACGCCGTCGGATCGCGCAAGGGGGTGCGATATACCGGGGCTTTTGTCCGCCCAAAGCGGGGCAGGGGCGGCGCGGGCTCAGGTATCATGGGTCCGTGAAACGGATCGACAAATGCACCTGCTCGGCATAAGGGAGGGGGATGGAAAACGACACCGCATGGCACTTGGAGGTCGATGCAACGGGCCTGCTGTGTCCGTTGCCGGTGCTGCGCGCACGCAAAGCCTTGCAGGCCATGGCCCCTGGGCAGGTGCTGCGGCTTCTGGCCAGCGACCCCGTGGCGGTTGTGGACATCCCGCATTTCTGTGCCGAGGCGGGGCACGGCTTTGAGGGTATGCAACCGCTTGGCGATCCTGGGGCGGGCGCGGCAATGGCCTATCTGATCCGCAAGGATGCGTGACGTCCCGCAGCAGACGGTTTCGTTGATGCGCTGGGAAAGCATGTGCCGGGTGGTAACAGCGGCGCAGGCATTCCTGGAACGGCTGACGCACGTACCTTGCGGCGGGGGGAGGGCAGGTTCCACATGGCAATGGCGACGTATTTGCGGTGCATCGCGCTTGCGTCAGGTGCAGCGCGGTGCGGGCGGCGCAGGCGCCGGATGGCGCAGTCAATGCTGGTCCTCTGTGACACGGGTGAAGCAAGTATAGGATCATGACGGGTCGCGCGGGGCCGGGATGGCCACCTCGCGCATCAGGGCCGTTGACCCTGCGCCGTTGCGTGGTAAACCGCTGGGCAGCATGTTCCGTGGCTGCCGCTGCGCCCCCCTTGGGACGCGGCGCGCGCGGACCGGGAACCCCCGCCCCATCTCCTACCCCGGCGCTTGCCGGGCCGAAGCAGTCAGAAAGATGATCCGATGAACCTGTTTTCCGATATTCACGCGCTGGTGCTCTCTGCGCTGGATCAGATGGTGGCGGACGGGACGCTGCCCGCCGGGCTGTCCTTCGCCGCCGTCACCGCCGAGCCGCCGCGTGATCCGGCCCATGGCGATATGGCGACCAATGCCGCGATGGTGCTGGCCAAGCCGGCAGGGCTGCGCCCGCGCGACATTGCCACCGATCTGGCCGCGCGGCTGATGGCCGATGCGCGCGTGACGGCGGCGGATGTCGCGGGACCCGGGTTCTTGAACCTGCGGCTGGACCTGTCGGTCTGGCATGCGCTGGCGGCGGATATTCTGGTGCAGGGGCCGGAATATGGCCGCTCGGACATGGGCACCGGCACGCGGACCAATATCGAATTCGTCTCGGCCAACCCGACCGGCCCCATGCATGTGGGCCATGTGCGTGGCGCGGTGGTGGGCGATGCGCTGGCGCGCCTGCTGTCCTTCGCGGGCTATGACGTGACGCGGGAATATTACATCAACGACGGCGGCGCGCAGGTCGATGTGCTGGCACGTTCGGCCTATGAGCGCTACCGCGAGGCGCATGGCCTGTCGCCCGAAATCGCCGAGGGGCTGTACCCCGGCGATTACCTGATCCCCGTGGGCCGCGCCTTGAAGGAGGCGTATGGCGAGCGTTTCCTCAGCCAGCCCGAAACCGTCTGGCTGGATACGATCCGCGCCTTCGCCATCGACCGCATGATGGCAATGATCCGCGATGACCTGCAGGCGCTGGGGGTCGCGATGGATGTCTATTCGTCCGAAAAGGCGCTGTACGGCACGGGCCGGATCGAACAGGCCATCGACGCATTGCGCGGCATGGACCTGATCTATGAAGGGACCCTGGAGCCGCCGAAGGGCAAACTGCCCGAGGATTGGGAGCCGCGCATCCAGACGCTGTTCCGGTCTACCGCGCATGGCGATGATGTCGACCGGCCCGTCAAGAAGTCAGACGGCAGCTGGACCTATTTCGCCCCCGACATTGCCTATCACTACGACAAGGTCAGCCGGGGCTATGACCAGTTGATCGACATTTTCGGCGCCGACCACGGTGGCTATGTCAAGCGGATGAAGGCTGCAGTGGCGGCGCTGTCGGACGGCAAGGTCCCGTTGGAGATAAAGCTGATCCAGTTGGTGAAGCTGTGGAAAAACGGTGAGCCGTTCAAGATGTCCAAGCGCGCGGGCACCTTCGTGACGCTGCGCGACGTGGTCGAACTGGTGGGCGCGGACGTGACCCGTTTCGTCATGCTGACCCGCAAGAACGACGCAGCGCTGGATTTCGATTTTGACAAGGTGCTGGAGCAGTCGAAGGACAACCCGGTGTTCTATGTGCAATACGCCCATGCCCGCAGTTGTTCGGCGATCGCGAAGGGGCTGGAAGCCGGGGTCGCCACCGATGACGACAGCCTGCGTGCTGCCGATCTGTCCGGGCTGACCCACCCGGCCGAGGTGATGATGCTGCGCAAACTGGCGGAATGGCCGCGTCTGGTCGAACTCTCAGCCCGGACGCATGAGCCGCACCGCGTCGCGGGCTATCTTTCCGAAGTCGCCGCCGAGTTCCATGGTTTGTGGAACCGGGGCAACGACGATCCGGCGCTGCGTTTCGTTCAGGCGGACGATCCTGCCACATCGGCGGCAAAAATTGCACTGGTGCGGGCGGTGGGCGTTGTTATTTCGTCAGGTCTTGCTATCCTGGGCGTGACGCCGGCTTCTGAAATGCGCTGACACAAAGCGCGCAGGTCCGGTGAAACGCAGGCAAGACTTTACGGAATAACCGGGACCATCCGGCCGTCAGATCTGGGGCAGGACATGGCAGAGTATGATTACAACGCATATCGTGCGGCTGGCGGGGGCGCGCAGCCGCTTCGCGTAGCGGCATTGGCCAACTGGTTTGGCGCGGTGCTGTCGCTGTCGCTGGTCGCGGGCATCGGGTATTGGAGCTACAATCTGATGGTGCGCGATGTGACGGGCATTCCCGTTGTGCGCGCGCTGGAAGGGCCGATGCGGATCTCGCCCGACAATCCGGGTGGAAGACAGGCGGCCTATCAGGGCCTTGCGGTCAACGCGGTTGCCGCTGACGGGCAGGCGGGCGGTATCGCTGATGAAGTCGTGCTGGCCCCGCAGCCCATCGACCTGACCGCCGAGGATGTGCCCGCCCGCAGCGGCGCCACCCCCAGCGCGTCCGACATCGATACGACCCGCGCGCTGGAGGTCGCTTTTCGCCCCGGACCTGATGAAGGCGCCGATGATGAACCGGAAAGCAGCGTCGCGCGCGCCGTGATCTCTGGCATGGTGGTTGAGGTATCGCCCCGGCCCCGGGCGCGCGCGGGTTATCCGGCAGGCGGGGGAACCGCGTCCGCGCAATCATCCGGAGGGCCCGATCTGATGGCGCAGGCGGCGGTGCAGGCGCTCACCTCGCAACGCGGCACGCCGCGCCAGATTGACATCGACCCCGCTACGCTGGCACCCGGCACCCGGCTTGTGCAACTGGGCGTCTTTGACACGGCCGAGATCGCGCGGGCTGAATGGGACACGCTGGCCACGCGCTTCTCGCCCCATCTGGACGCGCGGGGCCGGGTGGTAGAGGCGGCGCAAAGCGGCGGGCAGACATTCTACCGCCTGCGCGCCCATGGGTTCGAGGATGAGGGGGATTCGCGTCGTTTCTGCGCCGTGCTGCTGGCGCAGAATGCCGATTGCATTCCCGCGCTGATCCGCTGAATGGTCATCCCTTCAAGCAGCCGTCCGCTGATCCTTGGCTGTGCAGGCACGCTCCTGTCGGCGCAGGAGGCTGCGTTTTTCGCCAAGGCGCAGCCCTTTGGCTTCATCCTCTTTGGCCGCAATATCGACACGCCTGAACAGGTGCGCGCGGTGGTGGCCGATCTGCGCGCCGCGGTGGGCTGGGCCGCGCCGGTCTTGATCGATCAGGAGGGTGGGCGCGTGCAGCGGTTGCGTGCGCCGCATTGGCGCGACTGGCCCGCGCCGCTGGACCAGACCCAGCGCGCGGGGCCGCTGGCTGCGCGCGCCATGTTCCTGCGCGGCCGCATCATCGGGGCGGAATTGTCCGATCTGGGTATCGACGTAAACTGCGCGCCGTTGGGTGATATCGCGGGAGAGGCGACGCATCCCTTCTTGCGCAACCGCTGCTATGGCACCGATGCAGCGCAAGTGGTTGAACTGGCCCGCGCCATGGCCGAGGGCATGGGCCAGGCGGGCGTTTTGCCGGTGATCAAACACCTGCCGGGGCACGGGCGCGGGCAGGCCGACAGCCACCAAAGCCTGCCAGTGGTAGCGACTGATGCCGCCACGTTGGAGGCCACGGATTTTGCCGTTTTTCGCGCGCTGTCCGACCTGCCGATCGGGATGACCGCGCATCTGCGTTTTGCCGCGCTGGACAATGATGCGCCCGCCACCACGTCGCCGCGCATGATCGCGCTGATCCGCGAGCACATCGGCTTTGACGGGTTGTTGATGACCGATGACATTTCCATGGGCGCGCTGTCGGGCGATGTGGTGTCGCGCGCGCATGCTGCATGGGCGGCGGGCTGCGATGTCGTGTTGCATTGCAATGGCGATCTTGCTGAAATGCAGGCGCTGGCGGGTGTATGCGATGCGATGGTGGACCCCGCGCGGGCGCGGGCCGATGCCGCCCTCGGGGCACGCAGGCCTGTGGGGGCGGTTGACATTGCCGCGCTCTGGTCGGAATTTGGGCGGATCATGGGGCAGGGCTGAAGCATGGTGCAAATACGTCTGAACCGGTTTTTTGCTTCCCGGCATTGCGTTATGAACAGTTCAGTTGGGGCGCGTGAATGGGATTGAGCGCGGAACGGCGTCACCCCGTCCCATGATATGGGGCCCCACTTCGTGATAAAGGACATGCCATGGCCGATGCCGCGCCGCCCGATGCCGACCCGCCCGAACTTGACCCGCCCGAACGTGATCCGCCCGAACGTGATCCGTGGGAAGACAGCGAAAGCCCCGCCGCGCGCCTTGCCGCCGAGGCGCTCATCATTGATGTGGACGGGTTTGAAGGGCCGCTCGACCTGCTCTTGACGCTGTCGCGCAGCCAAAAGGTGGATCTGCGCCGCGTATCCGTGCTGCAACTGGCCGAACAATACCTCAGCTTCATCGCGCGCGCGCGCGCACTCAGGCTGGAACTTGCGGCGGATTATCTGGTCATGGCAGCGTGGCTGGCGTTCCTGAAATCGCGTCTGCTGCTGCCGCCCGACCCGGCGGATGAGGGCCCGAGCGGCGCCGAGTTGGCCGCGCATCTGGCCTTCCAGCTGGAACGGCTGGGCGCCATGCGCGACGCGGCGGCGCGATTGATGGGGCGCGACCAGAAGGGGCGGGATTTCTTCGTGCGTGGCCAGCCACAAAGCATCGCCCTGACGCGCAAGACAAATATCGACGCCAGCCTTCTGGACCTTATGAAAGCCTATGCACGGCTGCGCACCCGCGACGAATTTCGCCCCTATGCTTTTGACCGCAGTGATATCTATCCGCTGGAGGCTGCGCTGGAACGCTTGCGCGACCTGATCGGCCAGCATGCAGACTGGACCGATCTGTCGCGCTACCTGCCCGAGGGGTGGCGCGGGGCGGGGCCGCGCAAACGCTCGGCCATGGCCTCGACCTTCGCGGCCTCGCTGGAACTGGCGAAACAGGGGCAGGTAGAACTGCGCCAGTCCGATACCTTCGCGCCCCTCCACCTGCGTCCGAAAGCTGCAAGATGACCATGTCCGACGAAACCGCATCTGAAACGGGCCCCGAAACAGGCCCCGAAACAGGCGCCGCCCCTCACCCGGGCAAGACCGACCCCGGCCTGTTCAGCGTGCCGCCCATGGCCGAACAGGAACGTATGGTCGAGGCGCTGTTGTTCGCCTCGGCCAACCCGCTCAGCGTGGCCGAACTGGCCGCGCGCCTGCCGCACGGCTGCGACGCTGCGCAGGCGCTGGCGCATCTGCGCAGCCGGTATGAAGGGCGCGGCGTGCATCTGGTGCGGGTGGGGGATGCCTATGCGCTGCGCACTGCGCCCGATCTGGGGTTCTTGATGCAGACCGAACGGGTGGAGACGCGCAAATTGTCGCGTGCCGCGATCGAGACGCTGGCCATTGTCGCCTATCATCAGCCCGTCACCCGCGCCGAGATCGAAGAAATCCGCGGCGTGGCCGTGTCGCGCGGCACCATCGACCAATTGCTTGAACTGGACTGGATCAGGTTCGGCCGCCGCCGCATGACCCCGGGCCGCCCGATTACCTTCGTGGTCACGCAGGAATTTCTGGACCATTTCGGGCTGGAATCCGCGCGTGACCTGCCGGGTCTGAAGGAACTGCGACAGGCGGGCCTGTTGGACAGTCGCCCCATGCCCGGCCGGTTCGATGCCGCAGACGATGAGGATGCGCCCACCCCCAAAGGGCAGAGCGAATTGTTCGACGACTGACGCCACGCGGTTGCCGCCGCAATACTGCCGCCGCACGGGATGCGTCCCGCGCGGCAGCAGGGTGGCTTACGGGATCAGGTAATCCACGATCATCTGCGCGGCCTCGTCCGCTGTCATCGCCGTGGTATCGATGCGGATCTCGGGCGATTCCGGCGCTTCATAGGGACTGTCGATGCCTGTGAAGTTCTTCAACTGCCCGGACCGCGCCTTTTTATAGAGGCCCTTCACGTCGCGTTTCTCGGCATCGGCCAGCGGCGTGTCGATCAGTACTTCGATGAATTCCCCCGGCTGCATCATGCCGCGCACCATTTCTCGCTCTGCCCGGAAGGGGGAGATGAAGGCGGTCAGCACGATCAGCCCGGCATCTGTCATCAACTTGGCCACTTCGCCCACACGGCGGATGTTTTCCACCCGGTCGGCATCGGTAAAGCCCAGATCCTTGTTCAGCCCGTGGCGCACATTGTCGCCGTCCAGCAAGAAGGTGTGCCGGTTCATCCGCGCCAGTTTCTTTTCCACCAGATTGGCGATGGTGGATTTACCCGACCCGGAAAGCCCGGTCATCCAGACCACGGCGGGTGTCTGGTGCTTCATCGCGGCATGGTGCTCGCGGCCCAGATCGGTCGCCTGCCAGTGGACGTTCTGCGCCCGCCGCAGCGAGAAATGGATCATCCCGGCGGCGACTGTGCGGTTGGTCATCTTGTCGATCAAGATGAACCCGCCAAGGTCTTGGTCCTCGGCATAGGCGGCAAAGGGGATGTCGCGGTCAGTGGTGATATTGGCCACACCGATGGCGTTGAGGTCCAGCGTCTTGGTCGCCAGATGTTCCAGCGTATTGATGTCGATCTGATACTTCGGTTCCTGCACCGCAACCGATACCGTCTGCGTGCCGATCTTCATCCAATAGGGGCGGCCGGGCAGCAGCCGGTCTTCGTCCATCCAGACCAGCGTCGCCTCGAACTGGTCGGCGACCTCGGCGGGCGCGTCGGCGGCGGTGATGACCTGCCCGCGCGAACAGTCGATCTCATCCGCGAAGCACAGCGTCACCGACTGCCCCGCGACTGCCTGATCCAGATCACCGTCCAGCGTGACGATGCGCGAAATAGTCGATGTCTTCCCCGAGGGCAGCACACGCACCGCATCGCCCGGGCGGATACTGCCGCTGGAGATCGTGCCGGAAAACCCGCGGAAATCCAGATTGGGCCGGTTGACCCATTGCACCGCCATGCGGAACGGGCGTGCCTGATCGGCGGTCTGATCCAGTTCCACCGTTTCCAGATGCGGGAGCAGCGCGGGGCCGGTGAACCATGGCATTTTCGGGCTGAGGGCTGTAATATTGTCGCCCTTGAAGCCCGAAATCGGGATCGCCGTGAAGGTGTCGATGCCGATGGATGTCGCGAATTCAGTGTATTCCGCCACGATCTTGTCAAAAGTCGCGCGGTCGTAGCCCACCAGATCCATCTTGTTGACCGCCAGCACGATGTGGCGAATGCCGATCAGATTGGCGAGGTAGCTGTGCCGCCGCGTTTGGGTCAGAACGCCCTTGCGCGCGTCGATCAAGATCACGGCAAGGTCGGCGGTCGAGGCGCCGGTGACCATGTTGCGGGTGTATTGCTCGTGCCCCGGGGTGTCGGCGACGATGAACTTGCGTTTCTCGGTCGCGAAATAGCGATAGGCCACGTCGATGGTGATGCCCTGTTCGCGTTCGGCTGCCAGCCCGTCCACCAGAAGGGCAAAGTCGATCTCTGCCCCTTGTGTGCCCGAGGTCTTGCTGTCAGCTTCCAGCGCGGCCAGCTGATCCTCGAAAATCATCTTGCTGTCGTACAAAAGTCGCCCGATCAGCGTCGATTTGCCGTCATCCACCGACCCGCAGGTAATGAAGCGCAAAAGGGTCTTGTGCTGATGGGTGTCCAGATAGGCATCGATATCGGATGCAATCAGGGCGTCGGTTTTATAGCTCGTATCCTTTTCAGCGGTCGTCATCAGAAATACCCTTCCTGCTTCTTCTTCTCCATCGACGCGGCCTGATCGCGGTCAATGGCGCGGCCCTGCCGCTCGGATGTGGTGGTCAGCAGCATTTCCTGAATGATCCGCGGCAGCGTGTCAGCGGTCGATTCCACTGCACCCGTGAGCGGGTAACAGCCCAGCGTGCGGAAGCGGATGGATTTCATCACAGGTTCCTCGCCGGGGCGCAGCGGAAAGCGGTCGTCATCCACCATCAGCGTCAGCCCGTCGCGTTCTACCGTGGGGCGGGGGGCCGAGAAATACAGCGGCACGATCTCGATGCCTTCCAGGTGGATGTATTGCCAGATATCCAGTTCCGTCCAGTTCGAGATCGGGAAGACCCGCATCGATTCGCCCTGTGCCTTGCGCGCGTTATACAGGCGCCACAACTCGGGGCGTTGCGCCTTGGGGTCCCAGCGGTGGCTGGCCGACCGGAAGCTGAAGATGCGTTCCTTGGCGCGGCTTTTCTCTTCATCACGCCGCGCGCCGCCAAAAGCTGCGTCAAAACCGTAAAGGTCCAGCGCCTGTTTCAGCCCTTCGGTCTTCCACATATCGGTGTGGAGCGCGCCGTGGTCGAAAGGGTTGATTCCCTGCGCCAGGGCCTCGGGGTTCTGGTAGGAAAGCAACTGCATGCCCGCATCGCCCGCTGCCTTGTCGCGCAGCGCGTACATTTCCTTGAATTTCCATGTCGTATCGACATGCAGCAACGGAAACGGCGGCGGAGAGGGATAGAAGGCCTTTTTAGCCAGATGCAGCATGACGGCGCTGTCCTTGCCGACACTGTAAAGCATCACGGGGTTCGCGGCCTCGGCCACCACTTCGCGCAGAATATGGATGGATTCAGCCTCAAGCCGCTGCAAATGCGTCAGGGATGTTGGGGTCATGGTGTTCCGTTTTGTCTGAATATTGCCGGTGTGTTCGGGGTGGCTCTCTTTGGGGTCGTCTGCCGCATGGTTCGGTGTGGCCTGCGGTGATTCCGCTTGACTGTCAGCGCTACGCCAGCCTATCCGGGCAAAAACCCCCCATATGGGGGGTATGTGGAAATACTGCAACTTTACCGCGAAGGGGCGAGGCCATGGCAGCGGCAGGTGACACCGCCTTGATCGTCGCGCTTTATCAGGCCGCGAGTGGTGGCACGGGCTGGGAGGCGTTTCTGGCAGGCCTGCGCGCGCAGGCCCGGGCCGGGGTGGCTGCGCTGGCGTTTGACGCGATCCCGGCGGGCGAAGACGGGGGCGGCGGGCCGGCGCAAGTCTGGGCCAGCGCGGATAATCTGCTGGGGATCGCACCTGCTGAGGGGGCGCTATCGGGGCTGTTCGATCCCGATGGGCCGCTGCTGTCGGTGCCGCTGCGGCCCGGGCGCAGCTACGATCTGGGTGAAATTCTGCCCCTTGACGGCCGCGCCTCTCAGTCGTTGCGCGGAGCCCTTGAAGCACAGAATATCCGCTTTATGCGCATGATCCGCATTCAGGCTGGTAGTGTTGGGGGGGGCGCTTCGCGTGTTTGGCTGGCAATCGGGCGCGGCGCGCGGGATTTCGATGCGGTGCATAGTGTCATGCTGTCCGGCCTTACCCCGCATCTCGAGGCGGCGGTGCCGATGTTTCACGCTGCCCGCGCGGCGCGGCTGCGCGCGGCATGGGGCGCGCAGGCGTTTGGGGCCTGCGGCTTGGGCTGGGTGCTCTTTGGCCCGCGCGGGCAGGTCGCCGACATGGATGCAGGCGCGCGCACGGTGTTGGCGGCGGTGCCCGGTGTCGAGATGCAGTGCGGCGCGCGGCCCACCTGCGCCGACCCGGGCCTGGCGCAGACGCTGGCCGGGGCTTTGCAGCGCGCCGCGCAGGGCCCGGGAAATGTGGTGCCAGTTCGCCTGTGCGACAGCCCTGCCGCAGAGATCTTGCTGCAAGCCGCCCCGCGCATCGGGCTGACGACAGAACCGATCGACACCGATCCGCCGCACGTCGGCGATGTTCCGTCGGGCGCAGGTCCTTTAGTGCTGGGCACGCTGCGCGGCCCGCCGCAAAGCCTGCCGGATGCGAGCGCGCTGCTGTGCGACATGTTCGGCCTGACACGCGCCGAGGCCCGGATGACGCAGGCCCTTGTGCAAGGCGCCAGTATCGCCGGGGCCGCCGCAGCCCTTGGAGTGACCCAGGAAACCGCGCGATCCTATACGAAGCAAATCTACGCCAAGCTGGGCGTGGCAGGCCAAGGCGGCCTGATCGGGGCGGTGTTGCGCAGCGCGGCGGGGTTGCGGTTGGGCGCGTGAAGACACCCGGGCAAAGCGCCACAGTCGCCAAACTGGCACCATAGCGCCGCTTTGCCCTTGCGCAGCCCCGCAAAAGCCGCTAACGCACCCCCACTTCACAGGTGGGGCTTGGGCCAAGACAGGGAGAAATCCTGTTTCGGTCCGCCGGTTGGGGCAGCAATGCCCTGAGACGCCCCACTCAGGCGCAAACCGGAAAGGAACACGATATGGCGCTTCCCGATTTTTCGATGCGGCAGCTTCTTGAAGCTGGCGTTCACTACGGCCACCAGACCCAACGCTGGAACCCGCGCATGGGCCAGTACATCTATGGTGACCGCAACGGCATCCACATCCTTGACCTGACGCAGACCGTCCCGCTGCTGGACGCCGCGCTGAACGTCGTGCGCGAAACCGTCGCCAAGGGCGGCCGCGTGCTGTTCGTCGGCACCAAGCGCCAGGCGCAAAAGCCCGTCGCCGACGCGGCAGAGCGTTGCGCGCAGTATTACATGAACCACCGCTGGCTGGGTGGCACGCTGACCAACTGGAAAACCGTGTCGCAGTCCATTGCCCGCCTGAAGGCGATCGATGAGCAGATGGAGCGTGGCGCCGAAGGCCTGACCAAGAAAGAGCGTCTTGGCATGGAGCGCGAGCAGATCAAACTGCAAGCCTCGCTGGGCGGTATCCGCGAGATGGGCAGCGTGCCGGACCTGCTGTTCGTCATCGACGTGAACAAGGAAGATCTGGCCGTTCTGGAAGCGAAGAAACTGGGTATCCCGGTTATCGCGATCCTCGACAGCAACTCCAGCCCCGATGGCGTTGATTACCCGATCCCGGGCAATGACGACGCGGCCCGTGCCATCGCGCTCTATTGCGATCTGGTCAGCCGCGCTGCGCTCGACGGTATGTCGGCCCAACTGGGTGCGGCAGGTGTCGACATCGGCGCGCTGGAAGAAGCCCCGGTCGAAGAAGCGATTGCCGAGGGCGAAACCGCCTGATCTGGCCGCCCGCTGTCACAGAATTGACACCGCGCAAGGGGTAATCCCTTGCGCGGTACCTCCAATCTTATCGTTAAGGAGAAGGCATTATGGCCGTCACCGCACAAATGGTTAAAGAGCTGCGCGAAAGCACCGGCGCAGGCATGATGGATGCAAAGAAAGCCCTGACCGAAACCGACGGCGACATGGAAGCCGCTCAGGATTGGCTGCGCACCAAAGGTCTGGCCAAGGCCGCCAAGAAAGCCGGGCGCACTGCTGCCGAAGGTCTGGTGGGTGTTGCGGTTGACGGCGGCGTGGGCGTCGCGGTCGAGATCAACTCGGAAACCGATTTCGTCGGCAAGAACGAAGAATTTCAAGGCATGGTGCGCGACATCACCACCGCCGCGCTGGCGGTTGCCGACGTGGATGCGCTGAACGCGGCGCAAGTGAACGGCAAGGCCGTGTCCGTCGTGCTGACCGATGCGATCGCCAAGATCGGCGAGAACATGGGCCTGCGTCGCATGGCCAAGGTCGAAGGCGATGTGGTCGTGTCCTATGTGCACAACGCTGCTGCCGACAACCTGGGCCGCATCGGTGTGCTGGTCGCGCTGAAAGGTGCCGACAACGGCATCGGCAAGCAGATCGCCATGCATATCGCCGCGACCAACCCCGCCTCACTGTCCGAGGCCGATCTGGACCCGGCGCTGGTCGAGCGTGAGAAATCCGTTCTGACCGAACAGGCCCGCGAATCCGGTAAGCCAGACGCGGTCATCGAAAAGATGATTGTCGGCCGCATGGCGAAATTCTTTGAAGAAGTCACCCTGCTGGGTCAGAAATTCGTCATCAATCCCGATGTGACCGTGGCGCAAGCTGCGGCAGATGCGGGTGTCGAGGTTCTGGGCTTCGTGCGCATGTCGGTCGGCGAGGGCATCGAAAAAGAAAAAGAAGACTTCGCTGCCGAAGTTGCAAAAACGCTGGCGGGCTGAGGAATCTCTGGCGGTGCCTCCTGTGGCACCGGCGATCAACGGGGGGCGGGGCAGGGAACTGCCGCCGCCCCTTATTCGTGCCGTGACCCTGCGCGCAGGCCAAGGGCGTCGCAACCGGCCTTGCCCCTTAGCGCGCCGCGCCTTAGGTCAGGTAAAATCCACACCCCGACCCCGCCCTTTGCCTGCCGGGTCCATTGCCAGAGGTGGCCGCCATGCCCGATAACCAGTCTGAGAACCAGTCTGAGAACCAGCCCGAAACCCTGCTCGACACGGCCTATCTGCGCACCGAGGCCAACCCCGATGACGACGCGGCGCGGCTGGCGTTTTATGCGCGGCTTGCCGAGGCAGAGCTGTTCTTGCTGCTGGAAACCGAGGCGCGGGGTGATCAGCTTTCGCCGCGCGTCTTCGCGTTGGAGGATGGGCCGGTTGTGCTGGCCTTCGATACCGAGGCACGGTTGTCCGAATTCACTGGCCTGCCCGCACCCTATGCCGCGCTGCCGGGCCGCGCGCTGGTGCAGATGCTGGTCGCCGACCCTGAGGCCGGGTTGGGTCTGGGCCTGAACCTGGGCGTCGCGCCCTCATCCCGGTTGTTGCCTGCCGAAATCCTGCGCTGGTTGGCCGATACGCTGGAAAACCGTCCCACCGAGTTGCAGGCCCGCGCGTCCGAGGTCTTTGCGCCCAAGGGCCTGCCCGACACTTTGCTGACCGCGCTCGACGCGACGCTGGCGCGTGCGGGCGGCTTGGCCGTCGCGGCCTACCTGGCGCAGGTCGCCTATGACGATGGCAGCCGCAGCCATATCCTGGCCTTCGTGGGGACGGCTGACGGGGCAGAGCCTACGCTGGCCCGCGCCGTGGCGCAGGCGCTGACATTTTCCGGGGTCGAGGCCGGGGCGCTGGACGTGACCTTTCTGGAGGCGTCTGACAGCTTTGCCGCGCGGCTGGCGCGGGTGGGGTTGCGGTTCGACCTGCCAAAGGTCGCAGCACCCACGGGGCACACGCCAAAAGCACCGGGCATGGACCCTGACGCGCCGCCAAGGCTGCGCTAAGGCGGGGCTGAGCCGGGGCAGGGGTGCCCCTGCGGGCCCGGAAGGCCTGTTGGGGGTGGAAGTGGTCGGATTTTGTGGGGTAAAATAATACCTATTTTGCAAAGCACTGATTTTGCATAAGGAATTCGACGCGAACGCACTTGACGTGACGCGCAATTCCCTTAAAACCCGCCCATCACCTCGGCGGGTCTTGCCCGTCTGTTCCCTTTATTCGATAGGCAGATCATGAAAACCTATACCGCAAAACCGGCGGAGATCGAAAAGAAGTGGATCCTGATTGATGCCGAAGGCATCGTTCTGGGCCGCCTCGCCTCGATCGTCGCCATGCGCCTGCGTGGCAAACACAAAGCCACCTTTACTCCGCACATGGACATGGGCGACAATGTCATCATCATCAACGCCGACAAGGTGCAGATGACCGGCAAAAAGCGCGATGACAAGATCTATTACTGGCACACCGGCCACCCGGGCGGGATCAAACAGCGCACTGCGCGCCAGATCCTCGAAGGCAAGTTCCCCGAGCGTGTCGTGACCAAAGCGATCCAGCGCATGCTGCCCGGCGGCCCGCTGACCCGTCAGCAGATGACCAACCTGCGCGTCTATGCAGGCGCAGAGCATCCGCATGAGGCACAGCAGCCCGACGTGCTGGACCTGCGCGCCATGAATCCCAAAAACACGCGGAGCGCCTGATCATGTCCGACGATCTTAAAACTCTCGACGATCTGAAATCCGCCGTAGCAGGCACGCCTGCGGCAGAAGAAGCCGCGATTGTCCGCACCCCTGTGCGCGACTCGCTGGGCCGCGCCTATGCGACCGGCAAGCGTAAGGATGCGGTCGCCCGCGTCTGGATTCGCCCCGGTTCGGGCAAAGTCACGGTGAACGGCAAAGAGATGAAAGCCTATTTCGCCCGTCCCGTGCTGCAAATGATCCTGCGTCAGCCGTTCCAGGTGGCCGGTGTTACGGACCAGTTTGACGTGATGGCAACGGTTGCCGGTGGTGGTCTGTCGGGTCAGGCCGGTGCGGTGAAGCACGGTATCTCGAAGGCGTTGCAGCTTTATGAACCCAGCCTGCGCGGCGCACTGAAAGCGGCAGGCTTCCTGACCCGCGACAGCCGCGTGGTGGAACGGAAGAAATACGGCAAGGCCAAAGCCCGCCGCAGCTTCCAGTTCTCGAAGCGCTGATCCTTCGGGACAGGAATGCAGAAGGCCGCGCAGCGATGCGCGGCCTTCTTGCTGTTTCGGGGGTGGTGCGCGCCCCGTGGGGCAGGCGCCAAAGCCCCGGTCAGGTCGCGCGATATGGTTCGACGTATTGCAGCGCCATGTCCCAGGGGAAGAATATCCACGTGTCCTGACTCACCTCGGTGATGAAGGTGTCCACCATGGGCCGCCCCTGCGGTTTGGCATAAACCGTCGCAAAATGTGCCTTGGGGTAGAGCGCGCGCACCAGTTCGAGCGTCTTGCCGGTATCGACCAGATCGTCCACCACCAGGATGCCGGTGCCATCGCCCATCACCTCGGCCTGCGGTGCCTTGATGACGCGCGGCGCGGCCTGGGTCTGGTTGTTATAGGATTTGACCGAGACCGTATCGACCACACGGATGTCCAACTCGCGGCTGACGATCATCGCGGGCGCCATGCCCCCGCGTGTGATCGCCACGACCGCGCGCCAGCCGCCGTTATCGGGGCCCAGCCCGTCCAGCCGCCAGGCCAGTGCGCGGCTGTCGCGGTGGATCTGATCCCAGCTGATGTGAAAGCCTTTTTCGTGCGGCAGACGGTCATTCATGGCTTATCCCTTCGGCGCGGGTTGATGGGTCACAGTGGCGATATCGGGCGCATCGACCGCCTTCATGCCGACCACATGATAGCCCGCATCGACATGCAAAACCTCGCCCGTCACGCCAGAGCCAAGGTCGGACAGCAGATATAGCGCGGATTTGCCGACCTCTTCTTGATTGACGTTGCGTCGCAGCGGCGAGTTCAATTCGTTCCATTTCATGATATAACGGAAATCGCCGATCCCCGATGCCGCCAGCGTCTTGATCGGCCCGGCGCTGATCGCGTTGACGCGGATGCCATCCTTGCCCAGATCCTCGGCCATGTAGCGCACTGAAGCCTCCAGCGCGGCCTTCGCCACCCCCATGACATTGTAATGCGGCATCACCTTTTCGGCGCCGTAATAGGTCATGGTCAGCAGGCTGCCGCCCGGTCCCATCAACCGGATCGCGCGTTGGGCAATCGCGGTGAAGGAATAGACCGAGATATCCATCGTCATGCGGAAGTTTTCCGGGCTGGTATCGACGTAGCGGCCACGCAATTCGGATTTATCTGAAAAACCAATGGCATGTACGACGAAGTCGATCTGTCCCCACAGGTTTTCCAGCCCTTCGAACAGCGCATCCATCGACGCGGGGTTGGTCACGTCGCATTCGAACAGACGCGGGGTACCCAAGCTTTCGGCCAGCGGGCCGACGCGTTTCTTCAACTGCTCGCCCTGGTAAGAAAATGCCAGCTCCGCGCCCGCATCGCCGAGGGCTTTCGCTATGCCCCATGCGATGGATTTGTCGTTGGCAAGCCCCATGATCAGGCCACGCTTGCCCTCCATCAATTTCGCTGACATTTGCATCCCTTGCATTCGTTGATTTGTGGTTAAATCTTTAGGCGAATGTGTGTCCTGCATCAAGCTGCTATGCTAAAGTTGACAAAACTGGTATGACAACGGCGCCATGTGTGGTTGACCCTGCGCGATCCGGGTTTATCTTCGCGCAATACTTCCTGAACACCCCTGAAAGCTGAGGCGGCAATGTCTGACAGAAGCGGAATTTTCGCGGGCGATGACCCTTTCGCGCTGGCGCAATCGTGGCTGGCGCAGGCCGAGGCATCGGAACCCAACGACCCGAATGCCATCGCCCTGGCTACCGTGGATGCCGATGGCCTGCCCAACGCGCGCATGGTCTTGCTCAAAGAGATCGAGGCGTCGGCTTTCGTTTTCTACACCAATTACAACAGCGTAAAGACGCAGGAGGCCGAAGGAGTGGGCAAGGCCGCCTTCGTGCTGCACTGGAAGTCGCTGCGCCGCCAAATCCGTGTGCGCGGGCTGACTAGCCGCGAGGACGGGCCGAAAGCCGATGAATATTACGCCAGCCGGTCGCTCAAAAGTCGGTTGGGGGCGTGGGCCTCGCAGCAGTCGCAACCGCTCGAGTCGCGCGGCGCGCTGATGGCCGAGGTGGCGCGGCTGACACCCACATTGGGGCTGAACCCCGCGCGGCCGCCGTTCTGGGGTGGCATCCGCATCACGCCGCTGGAAATCGAGTTCTGGGCCGATGGTGCCTTTCGGCTGCATGACCGTTTTCGCTGGGCGCGTGACGGTGTCGCTGCGCCCTGGACGGTGACGCGGCTGAATCCCTGATGACCGTTTTTTACCGCGTGGTCAGCTTTGTGTCCTGCACGGCTGCATACCATTGCATAGGGTTGCAAATTGCAACATAAGGCTCGACAATTGATGCAGGTCAACTGCGCGCTAGTGCTGAGGTTGAGAGAAACGAATGACACAAGTTCAGCCCGAACATCGCCGGGTGCAAGGTCATGTGAAATGGTTCGACCCCGCAAAGGGGTTTGGGTTCATCGTCGCACAAGACGGTGGGCCTGATATCTTGTTGCATGCCAATGCATTGCGCAACTTTGGCCAGGGCTCGGTCTGCGATGAGGCGGGAATAGAGGTGGTGGTTCAGGAAACGCCGCGCGGCCTGCAAACCGTCGAGGTCCTGTGGATCACACCGCCGCCAATGGTACTTGCAAATGGCGACAATGAATCGGGCGCGCCCGATGACGCGCCCGAAAGCGACCTGCCGTTCCTGCCCGCCCGGGTAAAGTGGTTTGACAAGGTCAAGGGCTTTGGCTTTGCAAATACTTTCGGCAGCGCCGAGGATATTTTCATCCATATGGAAGTTTTGCGTCGGTCGGGCTTTGCCGATCTTCAGCCGGGCGAGGCGATCGGGCTGCGGGTGACGGATGGTGACCGGGGCAAGATGGCGCTGTCCATCGGTCCTTGGGAGGCCGCGCTGAAACAGGTGACCGAGGCTGCGGTGCCTGGGCTATGACGGGCAAAGTGGCCGCCAACCAGCCTGGCCGCGCGAAAAGGAGTGGTGATGCGTGATCTGATGCGACCAAAGTTTTTCGCGGCCCTTCTGGCGGGTCTCCTGGTGGTGGTGTTCGCGGCGGACGCCATGGCGCGCTGTCTGCCGGGACAGGTCGATCTGCGCGGTCCTTGGGGCACCGCGCGCTTCTCGGTCGAGATTGCCGACACCCCCGAGACCCGCAACCAAGGGCTGATGTTTCGCGAAAACATGCCCCGGTTCGCCGGGATGCTGTTCATCTATCAAGCGCCGCAGAGCGCCAGCTTCTGGATGCGTAACACGCTGATTCCGCTGGATATGCTGTTTGTCGACGCCGCAGGCGAGGTCACCAGGATTCATCATGACGCGGTGCCGCTGGACGAAACCCCGATCTTTGGCGGCGATGACGTCTTGATGGTGCTGGAGATCAATGGCGGCATGGCGCGCCGGTTGGGCATCACCGAAGGCACGGCCCTGCGCCATGCCCGCGTGCCGCAGGCCGGGGCGCTCTGGCCCTGCGACGCGGAATAGATCGCGCCGACGGCTATCCTTTGCCATGGCGTGCGGGCATCCCCGCCGACGCTGCAGGAAAGACGTAAATCAGCAAGATCCGCCAGATAGCGTGCGATAGTTCGACGCGGTGGGGGGCAGAAGGCCCCGATCACCCCCTACGGTGACACAACCGACACGGCGTGTGCGTTTTTCGCTTTCCACCGCGGGTCAACACCGCTAAAGACAGCGCCAGTCGGGGCGTAGCGCAGCCCGGTAGCGCGACGGTTTTGGGTACCGTAGGTCGTAGGTTCGAATCCTATCGCCCCGACCATTTTTATTCCCTGGTGATCCGGCCGAAGGCTGGAACGTGTCCGGTCCAGCTTGCATTCTGTCGCGGGAAGGACCCGAAGCGCAACCGCGCTTTGGCACTTCAGGCGGTCGGAATTTTGGCGTTGGCGGCGCAAATCGCGCTTCTATCGGAACCCACCTCCTTGTCAAAATCGCCCTGATCTTCAGCAGGCCTCATCTGAACCCGGCCCCATCTGAACCCGGCCCCATCTGAACCCGGCCCCATCTGAACCCGGCCCTTGTCCTGTTCGAGGCGCAGGAATTGGTCGCTGTTTTCATGCATTTCCCGTCCAATATCGCCCCCGGTGGGAATGGTCATCAGCGTCACCTGAATATTGCTGCCTGTCCAACGCGTCGTGCGAAAGTTGGGGTTTTCGAGCGTGTCCTTCTCGATATTCACGACTTGAGGATGCGCGCCATAATTCTGTGTGTCGGTCATTCTGCGATCTTTTCGATCTGCCGTCACCAATTCGCCGCATCAACATGCAAATTGCAGGAGCGTTCCTTGACGCTGGAAGAATACGGCCACTCCTGATCCGCAAACCGGTTGGCCCTTTGGGGTAGCGTCCGGCCTATGCCAGCCATGCGCGCAACATGTTGCGCGCGGCAGCAATCGAATTTGGGCAGGATCTCAGGCCAGCCCGGCAAAAGCTCCGAGTGATCCTGAACAGACCGACGGAACCCACAGAAAACTGTGCGCTTCAGCAGATGCCCGATTCCAATTTTGACAGAACGTCATATCGACAGGTCTGAAACACGGTGATGGGCGTCGTTCGGCCTGGCATGTCGGTTCCTTAGGGGAAGTCGACACGGAACTGACACAGGTGCTGCGTGGGCGCTGAACACGGATATGGCTGAGCACGGACAAGGTTGAGCACGGACAAGGTTGAGCACGGACAGGGGGGCTGGGTGCCGACAGGGCAGGGCGCTGACATGGTCGGACGCCGACAAGCCACTTGGCGCGGGACCGCGTGCTGGGCCTCGTGTCGTGCGCAGGATCTGGTAGCCGCCTGCCGGCTGCCTGCGAGATATGTCGCATTCCGCCGCGCCGCGCGCCCCTTCAATGTGCGATGATCCCTTGCCCATGCGGGCCGGCTATTCCATAGTCCGCTCTAATACCTTTGGACGTGATTGGACCTCTTCCGCATGCTGCGCCTGTTTCTGATGTCATGCTTCTGCCTGTGGTGGTCGGTGCCGGTCTTGGCGACGCCGGTGGCGGGCCAGACCGATGCCGCGTTCGAGGCGGCGGTGCAGGCCTGGCTGGCGGATGAGGAAGAAGAGGCGCTGACCGGGCTGGCCATGTTGGCCGGGCAGGGGCTTGCGGCGGCGCAGATCCTGCTGGCCGTCATCGACAAGACGCCCGAATTTCAGGGGCCCTGGTTGTCGTTGCTGCCCGCCGCACAGCGCAATGCATTGATGCGCGCGCCGGGTGGCATGTCGGGCCAAAGCTGGATGCGTGCCGCCGCCGCCGAAGAACCGCTGGCACGGCTGTGGGTGTCGCTGTGGGACGTGAACGCGCCGATCGACCTGCCGCTGGACTTCGCGCGCTATGGCGAAGATCGCGCCGCGCGCGATGCTGTCCTGACGCTGTTCGCGCGGCAGCATCGCGGCTTTGCCGCGCTGGTCGATGACCCGGATTTCCCCGATTCCATGCGCTTCATCGCCGCGCCAGAGGATCCAACGATCACCCATGCGGCGCCGGTCGACATCACCGACATGCAGCGCCCCCTGACAACTGATGCAGCGCCCTGGCTGCGCGATGCGCCCGAGGCCGCGCCCCTGCGCGCCCTGTGCGACAGCGCCTGCCCGCTGGACGCCGAGGCCTGCGCGCTGGCCGCCTACAAGGCCTTGGGGTCGCACCAGCGGGCGCTGACCCTGGGGTCGCCCGTCGAAGCGCTGATCCCCACGGCGGATTTCGCAGATTCGCCGCGCGGGCATGCTACAGTGCTGCGCAAGATCATGCTGAGCACGGATGCGCGCGGTCGTATCGGTCTGCTGACCCGCGCCAAGGCTGCGGACATGTGTCTGGCAGGCGTGCTGGACACCGAATTCGGGCGCTATCGAATCCACTTGCCGCCTGCCAATCCCGTTGTGGAAGCGACTGACGGGCAGTAGCGCGCGTGCGCCTGCGGGCCGTGTGGTCCCGCCCGCAGGAGGGGTCTGCTTGGCGGCGCCAACGTAAAATGGCCCAGGCTTTCGCCTGAGCCACTTTAAATTTTCCGATCGGTATCAATCAAACTCGACGCTCGCAGTGGCAAACCCACCGCGGCACCCTTGGTGCCACGCGCTTATCGCGGCCCGATCATCATGACCATCTGGCGGCCTTCCATGCGGGGCATGTTTTCGACCTTGCCCTGTTCGCCGACATCATCGGCAACGCGGTTGAGCAGTTCCAGCCCCAGTTGCTGGTGCGCCATCTCACGGCCGCGGAACCGCAGGGTCACCTTCACCTTGTCGCCGCCTTCCAGAAACCGCATGACGTTGCGCATTTTCACGTCATAGTCATGCACATCGGTGCCGGGCCGGAATTTCACTTCCTTGACCTCGATCACATGCTGGTTCTTGCGGGCTTCGGCTTCGCGCTTTTGCTGTTCGTACTTGTACTTGCCGAAATCCATGATCTTGCACACCGGCGGGGCGGCATTGGGCGAAATTTCGACCAGATCCAGCCCGGCTTGCTCAGCAAGGCTCATCGCATGTTCGGGCGTGACAACCCCAAGATTTTCGCCTTCGGCACCGATCAGGCGGATTTCTGGTGCGCGAATACGCTCATTCACGCGGGGTCCGGTATCGCGTGAGGGCGGGGCATTGTGCGGTCTGCGGGCTATGGTGCTGTTCCTTGCATTATTTTCGGCTGCGAGCAAACTACCTTTGGCGTGGTGGTCTTTCAAGCGCGATTTTTGGCGATTATGGGCATAAATCGGCCATGTCGTCTGGCGTGGTGTTTGCAGTTGCAGAATAATCTGACATATGGGGGGCAGCGTTAACCTGTAACCACTGGGATCTTACAGATGAAAAAAACACTCATTATCGCACTGGTCGTGCTGGCCGCAGGGGTCGGGCTGTGGCTGGGCAACCGCCCTGATGCCCCCGAACCCGCGCCGCAAGTTACGGCACCAGAGGTTGAAACCCCCGCGACCGAGGAGCCTGAAGTCGCCGAACCCGCAGCCGAGGAACCCGTGATCGAGGTGCCGACCGAGGCGGAAGTGGAGGCAGAGATGCAGGCAGCCGAGGAAGCCGCCACAGAATCTGCCACCGACGCGATGAACGAGGCGCAGGACGCCCTGAGCGCCGCGCATCAAGAGGCCGAGACCGCATTGGAAGATGCGATGAACTCCGCATCTGACGCGCTGGATAACTTGACCGGGACGCCCGAAACGGCCACTGAAACCGCGCCTGCCGATGCCGCGCCTGCCGCTACGGAAACTGCACCGGCAGCGACTGAAACGGCACCCGCGACGACCGAGGCGGCACCTGAAACCGCAGCACCTGAAGCAACGGCACCCGAGACCATGGCGCCGGAAACCACGTCACCTGAGGCTTCTACCGCTGACACCAACGTCGCGACCCAAGTGCCGCTGACCAATGATGTCGTTGCAACAGAGATCGAGGATTCCAGCCTGGACGCGACCCAGAAAATCTCGCTTCGTGCGCTGCTGGAGGCCGCCGGCAACAATCAGGACATGCTGCAAGAGGTGATGGAACGCCTCGGCACGCTCACGGTCGAGTAAACCGTCCGGTTGACGGAACATCTCTAGACGAAATGCAAACGCCGCCCCGGATCGGGGCGGCGTTTTTCATGGGGGGGACGCGGTTTCCCGCAGGGGGGGCAGATGGCAGAGCTCGCTGCCGTTCACTGCATTGGGCGGCGGTTGATGCGGTGTGCGACGGCGCCCCCGCGTGGCCCGCTGATCCAACACCGCCCGGGGCGGCAATTGCTGCCCCGAAGCGGTCACAACCTTGCCCGCCACCGCTATCGCCGGGCGATGGCCCTGCCAACCCGCGCCATTGTTGGTATCGGTGTGCGCCGGCCATTGCAGACCGTGCGGCATTCCTCAGCCGACGAAGGCCTTTTCCACCACATATTCCGCCGGGTCGCTGTTGGCACCTTCGCGCAGCCCGAAGCCTTCCAGGACCGCCTTCATGTCGGTGTTGAACCCGAGCGAGCCGCAAACCATGCCGCGGTCCGCCCCGGGTGTGATCGGCGGCAGCCCTAGGTCCGCGAAAACCTTGCCAGAGGTCAGATTGTCGGTGATCCGGCCTTTGTGCGCAAAATCATCCTGCGTGGTGGTGGGATAGTATTTCAGCTTGTCACCCACCATCTCGCCGATCAGCGGGTCTTCGGGCAGGCTTTCGATCAGTTCGCGGCCATACTCCAGTTCGGCTGCCTCGCGGCACGCATGCATCATGATGATCTGGTCATAGCGCTCATAGGTCTCGGGGTCGCGCATCAGCGACGCGAAGGGCGCGATGCCAGTGCCGGTGGCAAACAGCCACAGCCGCGTGCCGGGCAACAGCGCGTCATGCACCAGGGTGCCGACAGGCTTGGGCCGCAAGATGATCTCATCGCCGGGCTGGATATGTTGCAGCTTCGAGGTCAGCGGGCCATCCGGCACCTTGATCGAATAGAATTCCAGTTCTTCGTCCCACGCGGGCGACGCGATGGAATAGGCCCGCAGCAGCGGCTTGCCGTTGTCACCCATCAGTCCGATCATCACGAATTCCCCGGACCGGAAGCGCAAAGAGCGTGGCCGCGTCACCCGGAAGGAAAACAGCCGGTCGGTCCAGTGCCGCACCGAGGTGACGGTCTGCGCATCGGGCAGCGCCTTGTGGGCCGCGGCAGGCGGGGTGTCGGCGGGGATTGCAGAGGCAGGTTCGGACATCACGGGGCTTCTTTCCTGACGGTGTGGTCATAGCAATATGGGCGCAGCGGGCGGCGTGCCGCAAGTTGACACTTTGCCACCGTGCCATTCAATTGAAGGTCGATGTAGCCCGCCCGGCACCACGCCGCAACCGCTGTGCGGCTGATTTCCGAACATTGTTCCGATATTCCGCATTTCGATTGCCGTATCGGAAATTATTTCCTATAGGCAGGTAGCAACAGGGCTTTCATTCCATTCAAAGGGGCATGGTGAAGTGGCAGTACGCATGGATGATCTGGACCGAAAGATATTGTCCGAGCTGCAAGACGACGCCAGCCAGTCGCTCGATGACATCGCGCGCAAGGTGGGGTCGTCGAAAACCCCCGTATGGAATCGGATCCGCAAACTGCGCGAGGCGGGGGTGATTACCCGTCAGACCGTGCTCTTGGACCCCGACGCCCTGGGCCTGGAGGCGTGTTTCTTCGTGCTGATCCGTACCTCGGCCCATGAGGCCGGGTGGCAGCAGAAATTCCTCGCTTCCGTCCGCGCCCGGCCCGAGGTGCTGGAAGCGCACCGCCTGGCGGGCGACATCGACTATATCCTGAAGGTCAGGGTGGCCAATGCACGCGCCTATGACACCTTTTATCAGGCGCTGATTGCCGAGGTGAACATCTTCAACGTCACCGCCTTGTTGTCCATGGAAGAAATCAAGGCGACGACGGTGTTGCAGGTCTGACAGCCGCCCAGCAGGCGACACCGCTCAGGCCAGCACATCCAGACGGCTGAGCCCGTGGAAATGGTAGGTCGGCGCGAACTTTGGCGGGCGGGCCAGCCGCAACCCCGGCAGGCGCTGCATCAAGATCGGCAGCATCACCGCCAGTTCCAGCCGCGCCAGTGGCGCGCCGACGCAGAAATGCAGCCCCGCACCAAACGCGGCATTCGGCTTTGCCACACGGCGGGGATCGAAATCGTTCGGCCGGTCCCAATGACCGGGGTCACGGTTGGCTGCGGCCAACAGGCAGGCCACCTGATCGCCGCGCCGCAGGGTGTGGCCCATCACGTCAATGTCGCTATACGCAATGCGGGTGAACATGTGCAGCGGCGGGTCGAAGCGCAACACCTCCTCGACCAGCGGCTCCACCGGGGCATCTGCCGTGTATTGACCGCTTTGCAACAGCGCCTTCACGCCATTGCCGATGGTGTGCACCGTCGCCTCATGCCCGGCATTCAGCAGCAGGATGCAGGTGGTGATAAGCTCCTCGGTGCTCAGCCGGTCATCATCGCCCTCCGCTGCGATCAGATGGGTGATCAGGTCATCGGCGGGCTGGTGGCGGCGCGCGGCGATATGGTCGCGCAGGTAGGCGCTGAAATCGCGCGCGGCGGCAGAGGCGGCATCCTCCACCGCGCGGGTGCGTCCTGCCTGGTACATCGCCACCATTGCATTGGACCAGCGCAGCAGGTCATCTGCCATATGGTCCGGTACACCCAACAGCCGCGCAATCACGATCACAGGCAGCGGCTGCGCAATATGGGTCAGCAGGTCGAATTCACCTTCAGGCAGCGCATCCACCAATTGATGCGCCAGTGCCGTGATCTCGGGTTCAAGCGCTGCAATCCGGCGCGAAGTGAAGGCCCGCACCACCAGCCCGCGCAGCCGTGTGTGACGCGGCGGTTCCAGCTCCAGCATCGAATGCGCCTCTACCGCATAGAACGGCTGCATATGGTCGGCGACCTCCAGCGGCGCGATGGGCTCTCGGCCAAAGCGGCGGTCGCGCATGATGGCATTCACGGCAGCATAGCTGACGGCGCAGGGCATGCCGTAGTCTTCCCACCAGACAACCGGCCCCAGCGCCCGCATCCGGTCATAGAACGGATACGGGTTCTGCACGAAGCCGGGCTCCAGCGGCGATTGCGCAATCCGCTGCATGGCCCCTCAGGCGTCAGCTTTGGAAATCGCGTCGAGGATGCGCGCCCACGACCGGATGCCCTTGTGGAAGCTTTCCAGATCATATTTTTCATTCGGGGAATGGATCTGGTCGTCGTCGCGGCCAAAACCGATCAGCATGGCATCCATATCCAGATAGGTCTTGAAATAGCCCGCGATCGGGATCGACCCCCCCGACCCGACGAAGGCCGCCGGGTTTGGCCATTCATCCGACAGCGCCTGCCGCGCGGCCTCGAACGCCGGGTGGCTGATCGTCATCTGCGAGGCGGGCGAAGCGCCGTGACCCTTGAATTCCACCGTGCAATCGTCGGGCAGGGCAGCACTGACATAGTCGCGGAACGCCGCGCGGATGGCATGGGGGTCTTGCGTGCCGACAAGGCGGAAGCTGACCTTGGCATGGGCTTCGGCGGGCAGCACGGTCTTGAAACCCGCGCCGGTATAGCCGCCCCAGATGCCATTGATCTCGCACGTCGGGCGGGCCCAGATCATTTCCAGCGCGGTGCGGTCGGCCTCGCCCGCCGGGTATTGCAGCCCGACACTGCCAAGGAAGGCGCCGGCATCGAAATTCAACGCATCCCATTGCGCGCGCAATTCATCAGACAGGTCGGGCACGCCATCATAGAAACCGGGCAGGGTGATGCGGCCATTATCGTCATGCAGCCCGGCCAGAACACGGCTCAGCACCCGGATCGGGTTCATTGCCGCGCCGCCGAACATGCCCGAATGCAGGTCTTTCGTGGGGCCGTGGATGGTGATCTCCTCACCCAGAAGGCCGCGCAGCATGGTGGTGATGGCGGGCGTCTGAGGGTCATACATGCCCGTGTCGCAGATCAGCGCCAGATCGGCGCGCAGCTCCTCGGCGTTCTCCTTCATATAGGGGATGAGGGAAGGTGAGCCTGATTCCTCTTCCCCCTCCAGAAACACCGACACGCGGGCGGTCAGGGCGCCATGCACCGCGACCCAGGCGCGGCACGCTTCCACAAAGGTCATCAGCTGCCCCTTGTCATCCGCTGTCCCGCGGCCACGGATCACCTTGCCATTGGGTCCATCCTCCAGCGCCGGGTCGAAAGGTTCGCGATCCCACAGGTTCAACGGGTCCACCGGCTGCACGTCATAATGGCCATAGAACAGAACATGCGGTCCCGCACCCTGCCCATGCGCCACCACCATAGGATGCCCCGGCGTAGGGCGTTTGCTGGCGCTAAGGCCGATCGAGGCCAGGTCTTCCACCAGCCAGTCGGCGGCGCGGTCGCAATCCGCCTTGTAGGCCGGATCGGTCGAGATCGAGGGGATGCGCAACAGATCCATCAGACGGTCCAGCGCCTGTGGCAGGGTTGCGTCGATATGGGACAGGACGGGATCAAGGGATGACATCGGCACCTCCGGGCATGTGTTCACAATTGGGTTGTGGCTAGACCTATCAGCCCGGGCCGGGGTGTCCAGCCCCGTCGGTTGCGCTATAAGCGGGGGCAATGGGGCGCGTCGTGCCCCGATACGTCAACGGATATGCGATACGGAGGTCACAGCGGATGCGGATGAAATGTGCTTATGGTCGGTCAATCACGGGGCGGGCGCTTGCCGCTTTGCTGCCCATCGCCATGCTGCCCGGCGCGGCGCTGGCGCAGACATTGTCTGGTGCCGAGGTCGAAGGCCAGCTCTTCGCGCCCGAGCAAGCCGAGGTGGTGATCTACGACACGTCGGTCCTGTCGGCTGAAAATCAGGCGATTGTCACGCAAATTGCGCAGGGGCAGAAATACTATGCCGCCATGGCGCTGGCCCCCGATCACGGGTTGCTGCATCAGGCCACCGTGCTGGCCGCCAATTACCATGACGTCGCCGCTGCCCGCGCCGCCGCTCTGCGCGAATGCGACAGCCTGCGCGAAAGCGACACGCCTTGCCTGATCGTGCTGGAAGTAAGGCCCGCCGGCTGGACCGCGCGCGATCTGCAACTGAATGCCGATGCGACCGCCGCCTTCACGCGCGATTACCTGCCCGCCCGGGCGCCAAAGGCGATGGCGCTGTCGCCTGCCACCGGGCAATGGGCCATCGGGCAAGGCGCTGCCGCCTTGGACGACGCGCGCGCCGCCTGTGCTGACGCTGCCGCCCCGGCCGGTGATTGCGCGGTGCGGATCGCGGATTGACCCCGGCTGCCGCGCGCGCCGCGCCCTGCTGCCCCGCGCGCCGCGCCCTGCTGCCCCGCGCGCCGCGCCCTGCGGCAGGGTGTCGGCGGGCGGTTTGCTGCACCGCTGCGGTCCGGCACGGGCGTTGGGCTAGACGCGTGGCCCAGGGCGTGGCCCAGGGCGCGGCATAGGGCCGCGCCTGACCATTTTTTCGCGTCGGGTTAATTGATCTGCATCATTTTATAACAGATGAGAGACGGGATAGGGTTTCATCTATCCGATGAAGTTATATCATTGAATTTGACCGAGCGTTCGAAAGCCAGGGAGACGACCTTGAACTATGAAGCCGCACTAGAGGCCGCGCTGCAACGCCTGCATGATGAGGGACGCTACCGGACCTTCATCGATATTGAGCGTCGCAAGGGTCATTTCCCCCATGCGGTCTGGAATCGGCCCGATGGCACCCGGCAAGATATCACTGTCTGGTGCGGGAATGATTATCTGGGCATGGGGCAGCATCCGTCTGTTCTGGCCGCGATGCAAGATGCGCTGCTGGCGACCGGCGCTGGTTCTGGCGGGACGCGCAATATCTCTGGCACCACGGTCTACCACAAACGGCTGGAAGCCGAGCTTGCCGACCTTCACGGCAAAGAGGCTGGGCTGATCTTCACCTCTGCCTATATGGCCAATGATGCCACGCTTTCGACGCTGCCGAAATTGTTTCCCGGCCTCATCATCTATTCGGACGCGCTCAACCATGCCTCGATGATCGAAGGCGTGCGGCGCAACGGCGGAGCCAAACGGATTTTCCGCCACAACGACGTGGCGCATCTGCGCGAATTGCTCGCCGCCGACGACCCCGCAGCGCCTAAGCTGATCGCGTTTGAATCGATCTATTCGATGGACGGTGATTTCGGTCCCATCGCGGAAATCTGCGACCTTGCCGATGAATTCAACGCCCTGACGTATTTGGATGAAGTGCACGCCGTCGGCATGTACGGCCCGCGCGGTGGCGGTGTGGCGGAACGCGACGGGCTGATGCACCGGATCGACCTGATCAACGGGACGCTGGCCAAGGCCTACGGCGTCATGGGCGGCTACATCACCGGCAGCGCCAAGATGTGCGATGCCATCCGATCCTACGCGCCCGGTTTCATCTTCACCACCTCGCTGCCGCCTGCGGTGGCGGCGGGCGCGGCAGAATCGGTGCGCCATCTGAAGACGGCGCAAGACCTGCGCGACCGGCAGCAAACCACCGCAAGTATCCTGAAAATGCGGCTGAAAGGGATGGGTCTGCCGATCATCGACCACGGCAGCCATATCGTGCCGGTGCATGTTGGCAATCCGGTGCATTGCAAGTTGATTTCGGACATGCTGCTGGAAAGCTACGGGATTTACGTGCAGCCGATCAACTTCCCCACCGTGCCGCGCGGCACCGAACGGCTGCGCTTTACCCCGTCTCCGGTGCACGATTCCGCCATGATCGACCATTTGATACGCGCAATGGATGACCTGTGGTCGCATTGTGCGCTGAATCGTGCCGAACTGTCCGCCTGACGCTTGGAGCCGCTTTAAAAAACCTTGTGATCTGGTAAACTCTCTGTACGAAGATCACAGGGGTGAGAGCTGACTCGCATGGCATTTGCGACAACAGGTCCACGATTATTTGGCGGTCAGAACGGGCGGACAAGGGGCAGGCAATGAAATGGCGGACAAAGCAGCCGACGGCTGACGATACAAGCAAACAGCTTGGCTTTGACGATTTTGAGCTGAAGCTTGGCGACCTCATGCGGGGTGAACGCGCGACGCTCAACAAATCCCTGCTTGATGTGCAGCGCGAATTGCACATTCGCGCGGCCTACATTGCGGCGATCGAAAACGGCGATATCGAAGCTTTCGAGGCGCCGAATTTCGTTGCGGGCTATGTCCGGTCTTATTCCCGCTACCTCGGCATGGACCCCGAATGGGCCTATGCGAAGTTCTGCGATGAACACAATTTTTCGGTGCAGCATGGCATGTCTGAAATGCCAAAGCCCAAGAAGCCGGTGAAGGCCGCGCCGCCCGAGGGGCACATGCTGTCGCGCATGACCTTCAGCCCTGCGCCCCGGTCGATCTGGGAACGGGTTGAACCGGGTGCAGTCGGCTCCATCGCCGTGTTGCTGGCGCTGATTGCCGGGCTGGGCTATGCAGGCTGGACTGTCCTGCAAGAAGTGCAGCGCGTGCAGATTGCGCCTTCGGACCGCGTACCCAGCGTCATGGCCGAACTCGACCCGGTAGCGATCGGGCGCCCTGCAGCCGCAGATACCCCAGGTTCTGTCACCGCCGATCTGCTGCCCGAGGGGGACCCCGCCGCCATGCCGGTTGCCGAAGGCTTGGTGCGCGTGTACCGGCCGCAGGCGCTGGACATGCCTGTCATGGTGTCGCGCGATGGCCCGATCTCGGAGATCAACCCGCGTCAGACGACCGAGCGGACCGATGGCAACGCCATTGAAGACGCGATCCAACTGGCGCTGCGCGATGAGGCACAGCCCGCCGAGGTGCAGGTGATCGAACCCACCGTGGCGCAGGTCGAACTGCTGGCCGTGCGCCCGTCCTGGGTGCGCGTGCGCGCCGCGAATGGCACGGTCTTGTTCGAAAAGATCCTGGACGCTGGCGAACGCTACACCGTCCCGCAGACCGAAGAGCCTGCGACGCTGCGGGCGGGCAATTCCGGCTCGCTCTATTTCGTGGTGAATGGCGATGCCTATGGCCCGGCCGCACCGGGCGCGCAGATCGTCAACAACGTCGCCCTGTCCGCAGATGCGTTGCAGCAAGACTACGTCGTCGCCGACCTGTCGCGCGACGCCGATCTTGCCCGCATGGTGGATGTAGCGCAGGCCGAATGACCCCGTGCGCCGACAGGCGGGCCGTGTCACATCCAACGTTTGTCATTGTCATGAACCCGCCATTGCCCGAGGGGCGGTGGCGGGTTATCTATTGGGGAAATACCCTAACCTGACAGGCTCGTCCTCATGTCTCTGAATCACATCCGTCCGTGGCGCAACATTTACCGGCGCAAGTCGCGCCAGATCATGGTGGGCAAGGTTCCGGTGGGCGGCGATGCGCCGATCACCGTACAGACCATGACCAATACCGACAGCGGCGATGCGAAGGCCACGATTGAACAGATCCTGCGCTGCGTCGATCAGGGCGCCGATATCGTCCGTGTCTCGGCCCCCGATCAGGCCGCCACCCGCGCGTTGAAGGAAATCTGCCGCGAAAGCCCGGTGCCCATCGTCGCCGACATCCACTTCCACTACAAACGCGCGATTGAGGCCGCCGAGGCCGGCGCCGCCTGCCTGCGCATCAACCCCGGCAATATCGGTGATGCCGCCCGCGTGCGCGAGGTTATCAAGGCCGCGCGGGATCACGGCTGTTCGATCCGCATCGGGGTCAACGCGGGGTCGCTGGAACGGCACCTGCTGGAGAAATACGGCGAACCCTGCCCGGATGCGATGATCGAATCCGGTATGGACCATATCCGCATCTTGCAAGACAACGACTTCCACGAATTCAAGATCAGCGTGAAAGCCTCTGACGTGTTCATGGCCGCCGCTGCCTATCAGGGCCTGGCCGAGGCGACGGATGCCCCGATCCATCTGGGCATCACCGAGGCCGGGGGCCTGATGTCGGGCACGATCAAGTCAGCCATCGGGCTGGGCAACCTGCTGTGGATGGGCATCGGCGATACCATCCGCGTCAGCCTGTCGGCCGACCCGGTGGAAGAGGTCAAGGTGGGCTATGACATCCTGAAATCTCTGGGCCTGCGGCATCGCGGCGTCAACATCATCTCGTGCCCGTCCTGCGCGCGGCAGGGCTTCGATGTCATCAAGACGGTCGAGACGCTGGAACAACGTCTGTCGCACATCAAGACGCCGATGAGCCTGTCGATCATCGGCTGTGTGGTCAACGGCCCGGGTGAGGCCTTGATGACTGACGTGGGCTTCACCGGCGGGGGCGCCGGGTCGGGCATGGTCTATCTGGCGGGCAAGCAAAGCCACAAGTTGTCGAATGAGCAGATGGTCGAACATATCGTCGAACAGGTCGAAGCCCGCGCCGCAGTGATCGAGGCAGAAATGGCGCAAGAGGCGGCCCAGACCGAACCGGCGCAGTAATTTGGCGCTTTATAGCGTAGTATCAGCAGGTTAGGCGGCCCCCCTCATGCTTTGCATGAAGGGGGCCGCCTGGCAGGTCAGCATTGCGCGCCTTTTCAACGGGATACGCAGCTGCCCTCAGTCCGCTTGTGAAGAGGCTTTTGCGTCTTTTCGCGAAAACATCTGACAATCAGAGGTTTATCGCCCAAACCGGTGCAGGCCGCCAGTTGCCCGTCGAACCATATTTTCCAAAGTATCATTATAAATCAGATGCATGCGCGATGATCTTCACGCATTGGGTGAGGCGGGCGCGCTGGTTCCCCGGCGCGCCCCAATGCCTCAACCTTGCAGGGTCCGCACGCCGTAACCCTCGTTGCGCGCCTGCATGGCGGCGACAGCGGCGATAGAACCCGCGGCGGTGGTGAAATACGGAATCTTGTCCATCAGCGCGACGCGGCGGATGTCGCGGCTGTCGTTGATCGCCTGCGTGCCCGCCGTGGTGTTCAAAACCAGATCAATGTCGCCGTTCTTCAGCCGGTCCACGATATTCGGACGCCCCTCGTAGACCTTGTTGACATGGGTGGTTGCCACACCCTGTTCTTTCAGCCATGAAGCCGTCCCGCGTGTTGCCACGATCTCGAAGCCCAGCGTTTTCAGGTCGCGGCTGGCTTGCGCCAGGGCGTCGGATTTGTCGCTGTCCTTCACCGATACGAACACCCGGCCCGTTTCGGGCAGTACCACGCCCGCGCCCATCTGCGCCTTCAGGAAAGCCAGCGCGAAACTGCGGTCCCAGCCCATGACCTCGCCGGTCGACCGCATTTCCGGGCCCAACAGCGGATCGACGCCCGGGAAGCGGGCAAAAGGCAGCACCGCTTCCTTGACCGAGAACCAGGGCGTGATCGGATCAGCCAGCGTGTTGGGATCGGCCAGCGGCAGCGGCGTGTCGGGGCCGACGCCCTTCGCATAGGGCGCGCGCAGCGGGAAGTTCGACAGCGGTTCCCCCGCCATCAGCCGCGCGGCGATGGTGGCAATCGCGCTGTCGGTGGCTTTGGCGACGAAGGGCACGGTACGGCTGGCGCGGGGGTTGACCTCCAACACATAGATCTCGCCGTCCTTGATCGCGAATTGGACGTTCATCAGGCCGACAACATGCAACGCGCGGGCCATCAGCTCGGTCTGGCGCTTCAACTCGGCCACGGTGGCGGCATCCAGCGAATGGGGCGGCAGGCAGCAGGCACTGTCGCCCGAATGGACGCCCGCTTCCTCGATATGCTCCATGATACCGGCGACATGCACGGCGTGGCCGTCGCACAGCGCATCCACATCCACCTCGATCGCGCCGGACAGATAGCTGTCCAACAGCACCGGGTTCTTGCCCGACACATGCACGGCCTCGCGGATATAGCGTTCCAGTTGGGCGTCGTCGTGGATGATCTCCATCGCGCGGCCGCCCAGCACAAAGGACGGGCGGATGACCAGCGGATAGCCGACCTCGGCGGCGACGGCGAACGCTTCATCGCGCGACCGGGCGGTGCCATTATGCGGCTGGCGCAGGTCCAGCTTGTTCAAGAGCGCCTGAAACCGCTCACGGTCCTCGGCCAGATCAATGGCGTCGGGGGTGGTGCCAAGGATCGGGATGCCTTCATCTTGCAGCGCATTGGCCAGTTTCAGCGGCGTCTGCCCGCCAAACTGCACGATCACGCCATGCAGCGTGCCGTTTTCCTGTTCGACCCGCAGGATTTCCAGCACATGTTCCAGCGTCAGCGGTTCAAAATACAACCGGTCCGAGGTGTCGTAATCGGTGGACACCGTTTCGGGGTTGCAGTTGATCATGATGGTCTCATAGCCCACATCGGTCAGCGCATAGCAGGCATGGACGCAGCAATAATCGAATTCGATGCCCTGACCGATCCGGTTGGGACCGCCGCCCAGGATGACGACTTTCTTGCGGTCGGACGGTCGCGCCTCGCATTCCACCTCGCCCATCATCGGCATTTCATAGGTGGAATACATGTAGGGCGTCTGTGCCTCGAACTCTGCGCCGCAGGTATCGATGCGTTTGAACACCGCATTGACGCCCAGATTGCGCCGGGCACGGCGAACCTGGCCCTCTTCCCGGCCGGTCAGTTGCGCCAGTCGCGCATCGGTGAAACCCATCATCTTCAGATGCCGCAATGCGCCCACGGTGACCGGCACGCCGTTGCGGCGCACCTCGGCCTCGGTCTCGACGATCTCGCGGATACGCGCGATGAACCACGGATCGAATGAGGTTGCATGCTGGATGTCGTCATCCGACAGCCCGTGCCGCATGGCCTGCGCGATGATGCGCAGCCGGTCCGGTGTCTGACGGCTCAGCGCCTTGACCACGGCGGCGCGGTCCGGCGCGCCCTCGATCGCGATCTCATCGAAACCCGACAGCCCGGTTTCCATGCTGGCCAGCGCCTTTTGCAGGGATTCGTGGATGGTACGGCCCACGGCCATCACCTCGCCCACCGATTTCATCGCGGTGGTCAGATCGGGGGTAGAGCCGGGGAATTTCTCGAACGCGAAACGCGGGATCTTGGTGACGACATAGTCGATCGTCGGTTCAAAGCTGGCCGGTGTGACCTTGGTGATGTCGTTGTCCAACTCATCCAGCGTGTAGCCCACGGCCAGCTTTGCCGCGATCTTGGCAATCGGGAACCCCGTTGCCTTCGACGCCAGCGCGGAAGAGCGGGACACCCGCGGGTTCATCTCGATCACCACCATGCGGCCATCGGCGGGGTTGATCGCCCATTGCACGTTCGACCCGCCGGTTTCCACACCGATCTCGCGCAGCACGGCGATGGAGCCGTTGCGCATGATCTGGTATTCCTTGTCGGTCAGCGTCAGGGCAGGGGCCACGGTGATGCTGTCGCCGGTATGCACGCCCATCGGGTCGATGTTTTCAATCGCGCAGATGATGATGGCGTTATCCGCACGGTCACGCACCACCTCCATCTCGAATTCTTTCCAGCCCAGCAGCGATTCATCCACCAGGATCTGCGCCATGGGCGAGGCCTCCAGCCCCGACCGGCAGATGCGTTCGTAATCGTCGCGGTTATAGGCCACGCCGCCGCCGGTGCCGCCCAGCGTGAAGGCGGGGCGGATGATCGCGGGCAGGCCGACATATTCGATGGCGGCGATAGCCTCGGCGACGCCGGCGCTGATGTCATATTTGCCGCTGGCCAGTTTCGGCGCGGCGATGATCGTCGCCTTGGGGTTTTCCAGTCCGATCCGGTCCATCGCCTCGCGGAACAATTTGCGGTCTTCGGCCATCTCGATGGCGGCGCGGTTGGCGCCGATCAGTTCCACCCCGAATTTTTCCAGCACGCCCATGTCGGCCAGCGCAAGGCTGGTGTTCAACCCGGTCTGCCCGCCCATGGTGGGCAACAGCGCGTCGGGACGTTCGGCTTCGATGATCTTGGCGACAACTTCGGGGGTGATCGGCTCGATATAGGTCGCATCGGCCAGCCCCGGGTCGGTCATGATGGTGGCAGGGTTGGAGTTCACAAGGATCACGCGGTAGCCTTCCTCGCGCAGGGCCTTGCAGGCCTGGGCGCCGGAATAATCGAACTCGCAGGCCTGACCGATCACGATGGGACCCGCGCCGATGATCATGACTGACTTGATATCGGTTCTTTTCGGCATCACTATCCCCTTTGACTTCCACGCGCAGACAGGCCCCGGTGCGGACCCTGTGCAAATTGCTGCGGGTTATAATCAAGGGCGGTGCCGGTGCAAGCCAATATCGCCCCGATCTGGCAGACGCCCGTGCCACCGGGCGCGACTTTGGCGGAATGGACCGGGGCGCGCGGCCAGTGGGCGGGGCCAGTGGGGGTCGGTGAGGCGGCTCTTGATGTCACGCAATTGATTGAGCAAATATGAAGGCTTGGCGCAGCGATCCGGCTGCGCTAGGTTCTGAGTTGATTTCAGGGTCATCCTGTCAGCGGCTCGGCGTTGGCGTCGTGCTATCTAAATTTCAGGTGCGGCGCCCGCAGCAAACGCGCAGCACCCCCGCCCCCAAGGAAATGCGATGGCAGGCGAAAGACAAGAAATGTTGGACTTGACGAATGAGGCGCGTCTGACGCGCATTCAGGGTCTTGTCGTGGATGTACTGAACAACCTGCTGCGCGCGCCGATTGACGATATCGACACCCAGATCGACCAGGCGCTTGCCCGGATCGCCACCTTCTGCAAACGCGACCGCGCTTATGTCTTCGAAGTCACTGGCGACATGACCCAGAACACCCATGAATGGTGTGCTCAAGGTATCGAGCCGGTGATCGACCAGTTGCAGGAGCTGCCGCTGGAGGCATATGGCCCGTTGGGACCGCGCCTTCAGGCTGGTGAGGTGTTGCACCTGCCCGATGTGCACGAACTGCCCGAAGGCTCGGTCGAGCGTGAGACACTGGAAATGCAGGGCATCCGGTCGCTGCTGATCGTGCCAATGCTGCCCGATGGCAAGCTGACGGGGTTCGTCGGGTTTGACGGGGTCGAGGTTGCGGGCGAATTTCTGCCCGGCGAGATCTATTTGCTGCGCTCGGTCACCGATGTGGTGAACTCGGTCTTGCGGCGGCGGGAAAGCACCCGGGCTGTGGCCAGCGCGCAGGCGGCGCTGACCGCGCAAAGCGCGTTTCTGGAAAGCATCCTGACCACCGGCGCGCTGGGGATCTGCGTCTATGATGCGACCGGCACGGCGATCTATATCAACGACATGGGCGAACGCGTGCTGGGCGTGACCAGCGATGAACTGCTGGGCCGAAAGCATGACGACCCGCGCTGGCGCTTCACCAATATCAACATGAAGCCGGTGCCCGAGGATGAACTGCCCTTCAACGTCGTGATGCGCACGGGCCGCACGGTGGAAAACATCCGCTGGGCGCTGCATTGTCCCGAAGGACTGCGCTACATGTCGCTCAACGCCGCACCCGTGCTGGATGCCGATGGCGAGATCACGCGCGTCGTCTGGGCAATGAACGACATCACCCAGGTGATGCAAAGCGAACTGGCTCGCGAAGCCGCGTTTGAGGAAGCGCGCCGCGCCAATACCGCGAAATCGCAGTTTCTGGCCAAGATGAGCCACGAAATGCGTACCCCCCTCAACGGTGTGCTGGGCATTGCCGAAGTGCTGGACGACATCATCAGTGACCCCGATCAAAAGCGGATGGTGGGCATCTTGCACGACTCGGGCGGCTTGTTGATGAGCATCATCAACGACCTTCTCGACATGTCCAAGATCGAGGCCGATTCGCTGGACCTTGAATCGGTGCCATTCTCGGTGAGCGACCTCGCGCAGCGGGTGGAAATGGTGCATACCCTGAAGGCGTCGGACAAGCAGTTGTCGTTCTCGGTCACCACCGGGCCGGGCTGCGGGACGGCCCGCATGGGTGACAGCCACCGCATCTTGCAAATCTTGCACAATGTCATCAGCAACGCGATCAAGTTCACCAGCGCGGGCCGCGTCGATGTCGCATTCGAGGCCCCCTTGGGCGGCGACGTCATCATCCGGGTCACTGACACCGGCATCGGCATGTCGCCGCCCGAACTGGCTGGCGTGTTCGAAGAATTCAGCCAGGCAGACAGCAGCATCAGCCGCAAATATGGCGGCACCGGGCTGGGCATGGCCATCGTCAAGCGGCTGGTGGGCATGATGCATGGTGAGGTGACGCTGAGCAGCACCAAGGGGGTTGGCACCCAGGTGCTGATTACCCTGCCGCTGCCCATGGCGCAGGACACGCCGCTTGCCGTGAGCGAGACCACTTCCGGCCAGCGCAATGAACTTTTGCGCGGCATGCGCATCCTTGCTGCCGATGACAACCGCACCAATCGCATGATCCTGGGCGCGATGCTTGCGCAGCTTGGCGCCAGCGCGGTCATGGTCGAAGACGGGCACGCGGCGCTGGCACGCTTTACCGCAGGGACGTTCGATCTGGTCATCCTCGATATCTCCATGCCCGGGATGGACGGGGTCGAGGTCTTGCAGGCCATCCGGGCGCGCGAGGCAAGTCTGGGCCTGCAGCGCACCTCGGTCGTGGCATTTACCGCCAATGCCATGTCGCACCAGGTACAAAGTTATCTGGAGGCAGGCTTTGACGATTGCCTGACCAAACCGCTGAAAACCGAACGCCTGAACGAGGCGCTGACCACCGTCGCCCGCCAAATGATGCAGCGCGACCGGACCGGCCATGCGCATGTGATCTCGACCTCAGGCTAGGCGTGGGGCAGGGCGCACTTTGGGGTCAGCCTGCCCCTCAGCGCAGCGGTGGCAGTGAAACGCCGTCAGCGCGGCAGGCTCGGGCGCGCAACTGGGCGTCGCAGATGCGCGGTGCCAGCGTTTTCGTCAGACAGACCCGCAGCTCCTGCACCCGTCCGTCGCGACAACTGACCGTCATCATGTCGGGGGTGAAGCGCTGGTTCACCTCCAGGAACGCTTCTTCGATCACATCGGCGGGTACGCGCAGGTCGCGGGTGATGCGCTCGAACAGGTCAGGCACTGTCACCGCGCCGAAGGCCTGCCGCGTCGCGTCAAAATAGGCCGCCCCGTCCACGCCCGCGCAGCGCCCGTGCTTGTCCCATTGATGCCGTGCAAGGCCAGCAGATCCCATGATGTCGGTCATCGCCGCCATCTGGTCGCGACGCGGTGGGGCGGCGGTCGTTGCGCAATATTCCGGCCAGCCGCCAGCGTCATGTTGCGGCCAGAGGCCATGTACCAGCCAGCCCAGCCCGGCCCCCGCGTCGCACCGCGCATCGTCGCGCGCATCGCCGGTCTGCGCGCACCAAGACGGTGTCCAGCTTAACGCCAGAACGTAGTAATCAAACCCATCTGCGTCAGCCTGTGCCCGCGTCTCGGCGCGTGCCGCCGCACCAAGCACCACACACAGCACCAGCGCCAGGCACGCAAACGCCCCCCTGCCATGAAACACCATCATGCGCTCGCGCATTTTTGCTTTCCTCTTTTCCACTCTGCGCGTATAACCCCGCCATTCCCCGAAAGCGAGGATACGCAAGGACCGCCTTGCAGCCGTTTTCCCGGCGCGGGAAAGAAGTGTTCGCAGGCCCGTCTGCGTCGATATAGAATGTGGAGTAATCCGATGTCAAAACCCTTGATGGCCAAGGCAACCGCGGTCTGGCTGGTTGACAATACAACGCTGAGCTTCAAGCAGATTGCCGATTTCTGCGGCCTGCATGAGCTGGAGATTCAAGGGATCGCCGATGGTGACGTGGCCACCGGCGTGAAGGGGTTCGATCCCCTCGCGCACAACCAGCTGGACGAATCCGAGATTGCAAAAGCGCAGGCAGACCCGCTTTATCGCATCAAGCTGAAGCACAACCCCGCTGCGGCTGGCGAAGAAAAGCGCCGCGGCCCGCGCTACACGCCGCTGTCGAAGCGTCAGGACCGCCCGGCCTCGATCCTGTGGCTGGTGAAATTCCACCCCGAACTGGCCGATGCGCAGATCCGAAAGCTGGTGGGCACCACCAACAGCACCATTCAGGCGATCCGCGAACGCACGCATTGGAACATCGCGCATCTGGTGCCGATCGACCCGGTCGCGCTGGGGCTGTGCCGTCAGTCCGAACTGGACATCGAGGTACAGAAAGCCGCCAAGAAACGCGCTGCCGAAGGCGTGGTCATGTCGGATGATGAGCGTCGCAAACTGGTCTCGACCGAACAATCGCTGGGCATGGAGCCAGAGCCCAAGATGCCGTCGTCTATTGCCGGGCTGGAAAACTTCACCCTGTCCGAGCCTGAGGAAAAGCGCGACACCGCCAATTACTCTGATGCCGACAGCTTCTTCAACCTGCCCGAAGACGACAAGGCGGGTAATGAGGATGATGAAGACGACGAAGATAACGACGACACGCCCGCACGCCGCTAGGAAGCATCGCGCGACGGCCCGTTGCAAGACACCCGCCCTCCGACACCGGACGGCGGGTGTTTTCGTTTTGCGGGCAGGGCGGCGGTGGCCTGCGCGGCGCATTCCACCCGCGCCGTCTTTCCGGCACGCCATTGCAGGCCGCGAAAATGCACAGACCTGCTTTTCCTTCGCGCAGGTTTCGTTTACCGCTGTCGCAACTGATATTTACCCAAGGACGGCCCGATGAAATTCACCCTTTCCTGGCTCAAAGATCATCTGGAAACGGCAGCACCGCTGGACGACATTCTTTATGCCCTGACCGATCTGGGGCTGGAGGTCGAAGAAGTCAGCGACCCCGCCGCCACCCTTGGGGCCTTCACCATCGCCCGCGTGATCGAGGCGGCGCAACATCCCGATGCCGACCGCCTGCGCCTGTGCCGCGTGGCAACCTGGCCAAATGGCCCCGACGGTGCATCGGAGGAGGTGCAGGTCGTCTGCGGCGCGCCCAATGCGCGCTCCGGGCTGGTGGGCGTCTTTGCCCCCATCGGCACCCATGTGCCCGGCACCGGGGTGGACCTGAAACCCGGCGTGATCCGGGGGCAGGCAAGCAACGGCATGCTGTGCTCAGAGCGTGAGCTGATGCTGTCGGACGCCCATGACGGCATTATCGAGCTGCCCGAAGATGCGCCTTTGGGTGTGCGCTATATCGACTATGCGGGCCTGAATGATCCGATGATCTACATCAAGATCACCCCCAACCGCCCCGATGCGCTTGGGGTGCGCGGTGTTGCACGCGATCTGGCGGCGCGGGGGCTGGGTACGCTCAAACCCCTCAGCGTGACGGCGGTCCCGGGTGAGTTTCCGTGTCCCGTGCCCGTCAGCATTGACGCTGATGTGCGGGCGCGTGGCTGTCCGCTGTTTGCGGGCCGCGTGATCCGGGGGGTACGCAACGGGCCGTCGCCTGCGTGGCTGCAACAGCGGCTGCGCGCCATCGGGCTGCGTCCCATTTCGGCTTTGGTCGATATCACCAACTTCTTCACCTTCGATCAGAACCGCCCCCTGCATGTGTTCGACGCGGCCAGGCTGACCGGCGGGCTGCGGGTCCATGCCGCGCAGGGCACCGAGGCACTGGCCGCGCTGGATGACAAGACCTACACCCTGCGCACGGGCGACATGCTGATTTCTGATGATTCAGGCCCCCAAAGCATCGCGGGCATCATGGGCGGCGCGCCGTCGGGCTGTGGCGAAGATACCGTGGATGTGTTCCTCGAATCCGCCTATTGGGACCCGATCACCATCGCCGCCACGGGCCGCGCGCTGAAGATCAACTCGGACGCGCGTTACCGGTTCGAGCGCGGCATCGACCCGGCCTTCACCCTTGACGGGTTGGAGCTTGCCACCCGGATGATCCTCGATCTGTGTGGCGGCACCGCGTCGGATGTCGCACAGGCCGGCGCTGTCCCCGATACCACCCGCAGCTATCCGTTCGACCCGGCGCGCGTGGTGCGGCTGGTGGGCATGGACATCCCCGCGGCGACACAACGCGCCAGCTTGCAAGCGCTTGGCTTCACCGTGGACGATACCTCTGCCACCCCGCCCAGCTGGCGCCCCGACATTCTGGGCTCGGCCGATCTGGTGGAAGAGGTCGCGCGCATCGCATCGCTGACGAAGCTGGTGGGCAAGCCATTGCCGCGCACGCAGGCCGGTGTGCCCAAACCCGTGCTGACGCTCGTGCAACAGCGCGAGATCTTGGCGCGCCGCACGCTCGCTACGCTGGGCTATAACGAATCTGTCACCTACAGCTTCATCGACGGGCCGTCGGCGGCGCTGTTTGGCGGCGGTGATGATGCCGTGCGGCTGGACAACCCGATCTCCTCCGAGATGAGCCACATGCGCCCTGATCTGCTGCCTGGCCTCTTGCAGGCCGCAAGCCGCAACCAGGCGCGCGGTGCGATGGATCTGGCCTTGTTCGAGGTCGGGCCTGCCTTCACGGGCGGTGAGCCGGGCGATCAGCATCTGCAGGCCACGGGCCTGCTGGTCGGTGCGACCGCGCCGCGCGATCCCTATGGCAGCCGCCGCAACGCCGATGTCTACGACGCCAAAGCGGATGCCGAGGCTGTTCTGGCCGCGATCAAGGCCCCCGCGCGCGTCCAGATCGGGCGCAACGTGCCCGCATGGTTCCACCCGGGCCGCGCTGGCCAGATGACCCTTGGCCCGAAACTGGTGCTCGCCACCTTTGGCGAGGTGCATCCAAAGGTGCTCAAGGCGCTGGATGTCAAAGGGCCTGCGGTGGCGTTTACCGTGCTGCTGGAAAACCCGCCGCTGCCAAAGACGCGCAGCCTTGCCCGCCCGGCGCTGGCGGCCAACAGCTTGCAGGCGGTCGAACGTGACTTTGCCTTCGTCGTGGATGCCGGGGTCGAGGCGTTGACGCTGATCAACGCCGCCGCTGGTGCCGACAAGGCGCTGATCGACGGTGTGCGGCTGTTCGATGAGTTCACCGGTGAACGCGCGGCGGCGCAGATGGGCGATGGCAAGAAGTCCCTCGCCATCACGGTGCGCCTGCAACCCCGCGACGCCACCTTGACCGAAGCCGAGATCGAGGCGGCCAGCGCCAGGATCATCGAGAAGGTCAACAAGGCCACCGGCGGCACCCTGCGCGGCTAACGCAAGGATCGCATGAAACAGCCGTCTGGTCCCTGGGGTCAGGCGGCTTCAGCGGGGGCAGTTGAAACGGCTCTGAACCTTGTTCGGGGGGGAACTCGCTTCTTACCTGCCTTCATGAGCAACCGGCTCCGGCTGGGAAAGTCATTCTTTTAGAACCGTAAGAACCCCCGCGCCCGGGTGGGGATCAGGAAAAGCGCCGCTCTTTCCCCGCCCGTGCGTGTCACGCTGCACCCCGTCCGTGTCACCCGGAACACCCGAAGGCCGGCGCGCGCTGGTGGCGGGGCGGGCGCATGCCGGGGGCTTTGGGGGCCCGTCCATGTGCTGAGAGGCCACCGCGTGGCCTCAGCCAGTGCGCGCATCGCATAAGGATTTCCCCTGAAAGACAGGGGAAGCACAGGTCCTGAATGCGATCAAAAAGCATCCCGCCAACACCACAAAGCAGGGCAGGGTGCATCATGCACTTCAGCCCGCCACATCGCTTAACCCGGGATCACCCGCGCGCCGATCTGTGTCAGGTACTGGTCCACCAGATCACGCTCGGCCTCATGCAGCAGCTTGTGGCGCGGATATTGCGGGGCGGCGCGGTCGTTCATCACCGGGGCCTCCCAGCCGTCGGTCGTGGCAAAGAAGCCTGCCACGCCTTCCGCCCCGAATTCGCGCAGATAGCCCTGCACCACCACATCCAGATAGCTCAGCAAGATCGGATGCGCGTCGCTGGCCGGGCGGCTGGTGTCCAGCGGCACGGCGTAGATCTCGGCCGAGACGTCATGCCCGGCCTCATGCGCCAGCCCCTCGGCCACGCGGTGGCGGGCATATCCGGTTTCGCGCGCATCCAGCGCCGCCCAGTCCGCGCCGGGGACCGCGGCAATCAGCCCGTCGATCACCGCGCCGCGCGCGGGCACGGCGGTCAGAAAAGCGCGCTCGAACGGGGCCACATGCCGCCAGGCCCGCCGCCAGCCCTGCACCCGCGCCCGGTGGGCACGCGCATAGACATGGGTATCGCGGTTCACGAGGCTGCCGTAGCCAAAGAAGAAAGGATCACTCATCCCCCATGTCTGCCTCAGCTTTCACGCTGCTGCAAGGGGGGCAGGTGGCGCATAAAGCGGCACCCGGCACGCCGGGGACCGGCGCGCGGCATATTGCCCCTTGCGCGGCGCAAACCCATTCGCTACCAAACCTCATCAGGATTGGGAGACACTGTGGCTTTGCCCACAGGGCCGAAGGAGCAACCGCCCCGGTAAACTCTCAGGCAAAAGGACCGGTCCTGACACGACAACTCTGGAGAGTGGCCATCAGGCCCGCCGAAGGGATAACGATCTCAGGCGCAAGGACAGAGGGGGCACTGAACGGCAGGCAGTTTCCTGCCCGTACAGTGCCGGAATATGCCCGGCCAGATGACAGGGGCTTTCATGTCCGACAGCTTGCGGCGCACGGTCTTTCATGACCTGCATGTGGAACTGGGCGCAAAGATGGTGCCCTTTGCCGGCTATGACATGCCGGTGCAATATCCTATGGGCGTGATGGCCGAACACCTGCACACCCGTGCGCAGGCCGGTTTGTTCGATGTCAGCCACATGGGGCAGGTCACGCTGCACGGCCCCGATGTCGCGCTGGCGCTGGAGCGGCTGGTGCCGGTGGCGCTGGCGGAACTGAAGGACGGGCGGCAGCGCTATGCGATGTTCACCGATGCGGCGGGCGGGATATTGGACGATCTGATGGTTGCCAACCGCGGCGATCACCTGTTCGTCGTGGTAAACGCTGCGTGCAAGGCCGATGACATCGCCCACATGCGCGCAAACCTGCCCGGGATCACCGTCACCGAACACAGCGGCCGCGCGCTCTTGGCGCTGCAAGGTCCGGGCGCCGAGGGCGCGCTGGCGACCCTGATTCCCGCCGTTGCCGACATGCGCTTCATGGATGTGGCAACGCATGCGTGGGATGGTGCCGACCTGTGGATCTCGCGCTCGGGCTACACGGGCGAGGACGGCTTTGAAATCTCGGTTCCCCACAGCCATGCCGTGGAATTCGCCCGCGCCTTGCTGGCGCTTGAGGCCGTCGCCCCCATTGGCCTTGGCGCGCGCGACAGCCTGCGGCTGGAGGCTGGCCTGTGCCTTTATGGCCATGACATCGACATCACCACAACACCGGTAGAGGCTGCGCTGAACTGGGCAATCCAGAAGTCCCGGCGGACGGATGGCGCGCGCGCAGGCGGCTTTCCCGGTGCCGATGTGATCTTGCCCCAGTTGACGGACGGTGCGCTTCGCCGCCGCGTGGGCCTGCTGCCCGAAACCCGCGCGCCGATGCGCGAAGGCACGGCGCTTTTTGCTGACACAACCGCCGCCGATCCCGTGGGCCATGTCACTTCAGGCGCGTTCGGCCCCACGCTTCAGGCACCGATGTCCATGGGCTATGTGCCGGAATCACTTTGCACCCCGGGCACCCGCCTTTACGGTGAGGTCCGGGGCAAGCGCATGCCGGTGGTCGTGGCGGCGCTGCCGTTTCGCCCCGCACAATTCAAACGATAACCCCATAGAGCCAAGAGGGCCTCATGAAGTATACCGAAGATCACGAATGGCTGCGCCTGGAGGGCGATCTGGTCGTCGTAGGCATCACCGAACACGCCGCCGAGCAATTGGGCGACGTGGTATTCGTCGAACTGCCAGAGCTGGAAACCCAGGTCGCCAAAGGGGATGAGGTCTGCGTGATCGAATCCGTCAAGGCCGCGTCCGACATCCTCGCGCCGCTCGACGGCGAGGTGGTAGAGGTCAACGACAACCTCAGCGCCACGCCGTCGCTGGTCAATGAAGACCCGGCGGGCGATGCGTGGTTCTTCAAGCTGAAGATCGACGATCTTTCGGTCCTTGATGAGTTCATGACCGAAGATGAATACAAGGATTTCATCGCTTGAACCCCTGCCGCTGAGCACCATTTCAAGCCCCTGCGCCGCGCGGCCCTGCACTGCCAGGGTCCGCGCCGCGCGCCTTAAGGCCACACCGTTGCCCCACCGCCCAACCGGAGCATTCCATGCCCTATACGCCCACGACCTATGATCCCTATGACTTCGCCAACCGCCGCCACATCGGCCCTTCGCCGTCGGAAATGGCGCAGATGCTGGCGGCGCTGGGGGTCGACAGCCTTGATGCGCTGATTGATCAAACGGTGCCGGGCAGCATCCGGCAGGCCGACCCGTTGGCATGGCCGCCGCTGTCGGAAGGCGCGCTGTTGGCAAAACTGCGTGCCGTGGGGGCAAAGAACAAGGTCATGACCAGCCTGATCGGGCAGGGCTATTACGGCACCATCACGCCGCCCGCGATCCAGCGCAACATCTTTGAAAACCCCGCGTGGTACACCGCCTATACCCCCTACCAGCCCGAGATCGCGCAGGGCCGGCTAGAGGCGTTGCTGAACTTCCAGACCATGGTCAGCGACCTGACTGGCCTGCCGGTGGCCAATGCCTCGCTGCTCGACGAATCCACTGCCTGCGCCGAGGCGATGACCATGGCGCAGCGCGTCGCGAAATCGAAGGCCAAGGGCTTCTTCGTCGATGAAAACTGCCACCCGCAAAACATTGCCGTGATGCAGACACGTGCCGCGCCGCTGGGGATCGAGGTCATCGTGGGCAACCCCGATGACATGGACGCCGCCGCCGTCTTTGGCGGGATCTTCCAATACCCCGGCACCTATGGCGAGGTGCGTGATTTCTCGGCGCAATGCGCCGCGCTGACGGCGGCAAAGGCCGTGCCGGTCATGGTAACGGACCTCTTGGCCCTGACGATGCTGAAGGAACCCGGCGCGATGGGGGCCGATATTGCCGTCGGCTCCAGCCAGCGTTTTGGCGTGCCGCTGGGCTATGGCGGGCCGCATGCCGCGTTCATGGCCTGTCGTGATGAGATGAAACGCGCGATGCCGGGCCGCATCGTCGGCGTGTCGGTGGATGCGCGCGGCAATCAGGCCTACCGCCTGTCGCTGCAAACCCGCGAACAGCATATCCGGCGTGAAAAAGCGACCTCGAACGTTTGCACCGCGCAGGCGCTGCTGGCGGTCATGGCCTCGATGTATGCGGTCTTCCACGGCCCGCAGGGGCTGCGCGCCATTGCGGAACGGATCCATTTCAACACCGCAGCACTGGCGCGCGCACTGCGCGCTGCGGGCGCGGCGGTCAGCCCCGATGCGTTCTTCGACACCCTGACCGTAGAGGTCGGCGTGGGGCAGGCGGGCATTCTGGCGGCCGCCCGCGCGCAAGGTGTCAACCTGCGCCGCATCGGCACGCGCCATGTCGGCATCTCGCTGGATGAGACGACCGACGCGGGGGTGATCGCGCGGGTGCTTGCCGCCTTCGGGATCGACGATACGGCAACGCCGTCACAAGATATCGGCTTTCCCGATGCGCTGATCCGGCAAAGCGAATATCTGACCCATCCGATTTTCCACATGAACCGCGCGGAATCGGAAATGATGCGCTACATGCGCCGCCTGTCGGACCGCGACCTGGCGCTGGACCGCGCGATGATCCCGCTGGGCTCGTGCACCATGAAACTCAACGCCGCGGCCGAGATGATGGCACTGTCCTGGCCCGCCTTCGCCACGTTGCACCCCTTCGTGCCCGCAGATCAGGCGCAAGGCTACGCCGAGATGCTGGTCGATCTGTCGGATAAATTGTGCGAGATCACAGGCTACGCTGCCATGTCGATGCAGCCCAATTCCGGCGCGCAGGGCGAATATGCAGGGCTTCTGACCATTCAGGCCTATCATCGCGCGCAGGGTGAGGGGCAGCGCGACATCTGCCTGATCCCGGTTTCGGCGCATGGCACCAACCCGGCCTCGGCGCAGATGTGCGGCATGAAGGTGGTCGTGGTGAAATCGGCGGCAAATGGCGATATCGACCTCGATGATTTCCGCGCCAAGGCCGCAGCGGCGGGCGACCGGCTGGCCGCGTGCATGATCACCTACCCATCGACTCACGGCGTGTTCGAGGAAACCGTGCACGAGGTTTGCAAGGTCACCCATGACCACGGCGGGCAGGTCTATATCGACGGCGCGAACCTCAACGCGATGGTCGGCCTGTCGAAACCCGGTGAGATCGGCGGCGATGTCAGCCACCTCAACCTGCATAAGACCTTCGCCATCCCGCATGGCGGCGGCGGTCCCGGCATGGGGCCGATCGGTGTGGCGGCGCATCTGGCCCCATACCTGCCCGGCCATCCGGCAGCAGGCACGGGCAGCGAAGGCCCGGTTTCGGCCACGCCCTATGGCTCTGCCTCGATCTTGCTGATTTCATGGGGCTATTGCCTGATGATGGGCGGCGCGGGGCTGACACAGGCCACCCGCGTGGCGATCCTGAACGCCAATTACATCGCGAAACGGCTGGAAGGCGCCTATGACATCTTGTTCCGTGGTCGCCAGGGCCGCATCGCGCATGAATGCATCCTCGATACCCGCCCCTTCGCGGATGCGGGCATCACGGTGGATGACATCGCCAAGCGTCTGATCGACAACGGTTTCCACGCCCCCACCATGAGCTGGCCCGTCGCAGGTACCCTGATGGTAGAGCCGACCGAGTCGGAAACCAAGGCCGAGCTTGACCGCTTCATCACAGCGATGCTCAACATCCGCGCTGAGATCGAAGAGGTCGCGACCGGCCGTATGGACGCCGCCGAGAACCCGCTGAAAAACGCGCCCCACACGGTCGAGGATCTGGTCGCCGACTGGACTCGTCCCTATTCGCGCGAACAGGGCTGCTTCCCGGCAGGCAGTTTCCGCGTCGACAAATACTGGCCCCCCGTGGGCCGGGTCGACAACGTGTTCGGCGACCGCAACCTGATCTGCACCTGCCCGCCGCTGGAAAGCTATCAGGAAGCGGCAGAATAGGGTCAGGGGCCAGCCTTGGCCCTTCATCGGGCCCAATCGCTCAAACAACAAAGGCGCCCCGATCCGGGGCGCCTTTTGTCTGTGATAGCGCGGGTTTGTGAAATGTGACCAAATCACAAGGAGCCGCGTTGGGAGCGGCGTTGGGCGCGTCTGCGCCCCGCCCTCAGCCGCCGATGCGGAAGTACCGGCGCAGGCCGATGCTGGCGCCGTATTGATCCAACGATCCAGCCCGCGAAATGGGCGAATCCGCCGCCGATCCGCGCAGCCGCGAATAGCTGACCGCGCCTTCCACGGCCCAGTCGCGGTTGATGCGGTATTGCGCGCCCACCTCTAACCCGGTCGAGACGATGCCGCCGCCAGCGGTGTAGGGCGTCGCCAGCACAGCGCCGCCGGGGGCCACGCCGAAATAGGTGTCGGTAAAGGCAGCGTTGCCAAAGGTGGCGCGCGGCCCGATGTTCAGGGTCCATTGCTCGTTCGGGCGGTAGATCACATTACCGCCGATCTCGCCGACAATGCCGGTATGCCCCTCGAAACCGCGCCGCACCGCGCCAAAAACCTGCCAGTCCTCGGTGGTATACGACAGGCGCAGGCCCAGCTCATAGGCGCGGTCCACATCGGGCAGCCCCGCCAGATCGGCATGATCCGCCGAAGTACGCTCGCCCCGGATATTCACCGACGGGCTGAGCGACAGCCCCGGCGCAAAGGACGCGCCACCCACGGCGCCAAACTGAAAGCCGCGCAGCGACAGATAGCCAAACGACAGCCCCAGCCCGGGCGAGACATCGTAGTCGTCGCTGCCCGGATAGGCCGGACCCACCGCGCCACCGCCATAGACCGAAAATTCCAGCGCGGGCGCTGATTGCGCATGCGCGGCGCCGGACGCGAGCATCATGGCCGCCGCTGCGGCGAAAGCTGTTTTGGAAACTGAACTCATGGCGCGTGATCCTCGAACGTGAAAAACTTGAACTGGCCTTGCCAGACCCTTGCACGAAATACAACGCCGCCGGGGTAACAAGCCGGTCATAGCGGAAGTTGTGGCCGCGATGCCACGGGTGGCTGCGGGGCAGGGCGGCGGAGGCCGCGTCGAGGGATCGGGCGGGACCTGAATCGGGGCTGTCGGAATCGGGGCTGCGGGAATCGGGGCTGTGGGAATCCGCGCGGTCAGGGTGAGGGCCGGTGGTGCCGGGGCGTGTGGATGGGGGGCGTGTGGATGCGGGCCATGTGGATTTAGGGCGTCTGGATTCAGGGCGTGTGGATTCGGGCCGCTGGTCTCGGGGTCCGGGCAGGCCGCCTGCCACGCCGGTCTGGTCCCGCTGCACACGGCATTAAAAAACGAGAAAACCAGTTATGTCGTGTTTTCTCATTGACCATCCCGGGCCGCTGATGTTGGCTGCCCGGGGATCGCGCCAGCCTCGCCTTGGCCTCGCCGCGCGCCCGTCTGATACCGGCCCCCAAAACCCGGCCCCAAAACCGGGCCCCCGAAACCGGGCAACCGAAACCCCGCAGTTCAAGAGCCCGTCCCACATATGCCCCCCACACCGACACACCCCGCCGCAGGCACCGCCGCATGGCCCGTCTGGGCACTGGCGGTGGGGCAGACGCTGGGCTATGCCGCGTTCGCCTACATCTTCGCGGCGTTGATCTTGTCATGGGAGGGGGATCTGGGCTGGTCCAAGACCACTTTCGCCCTGGGTCCCATGGTGTCGGTCGCGCTCAGCGCGGTGCTGGCACCGCTGGCCGGGCGGATGGTCGACCGGGGCCTGGGGGTCTACATGCTGACCTTTGGCGCCGCACTGGGCGGGGTGGCGCTGATCGGGCTGTCGCAGGTCACCACGCCCGCGCACTACATCGCCGCCTGGGTAGTGATCGGGCTGGCGCATGCCGCGTGCCTTTATGACGTATGCTTTGCCTTCCTGATCCGCCGGTTCGGCGCGCAGGCGCGCCCGCGCATCGTGCGGGTGACGCTGGTTGCGGGCTTCGCCTCGACCATTGCCTTTCCCACCGGGGCGGCGCTGGCAGGTGCGCTGGGGTGGCGCGGCGCGGTGCTGGTGGCGGCGGGCGCGGTGCTCTGCGTCATGGTGCCGCTGCACTTCCTTGCGGCCCGCGCAATCCGGGCGGGCACGCCGCAACCCAGCGCTGCCAGCCTGGCCGAGGGGCGCGCCGCCCCCGCCATTGCCCTGCGCCGCCCGGCCTTCTGGGGGCTGGCCGCACTGTTTGCGTCACTGTCGCTGAACCATTGGATGCTGGTCGCCTTCATGGTGCCGCTGTTGAGCGCGCAGGGCGTGGCGCTGACGTGGGCGGTCACTGCGGCCTCCAGCGTGGGGGTGGCGCAGACCATCGGGCGCCTTGTGCTTTTCCGGTACGACGGGCGGATCGGCACGCGCGGCACTGCGCTGATCGTCACGGGGGCGCAGGTGGTGGCCGCACTTATGCTGCTGGCAGTGGGGCTGTCGCCGGTTGTGGTGCTGGCCTTCGCGCTGTTGCAGGGTGCCGCACTTGGGATCATGACGATCTTGCGCCCGGTCATGGTGGCCGAGACGTTGGGCCAGGCGGGCTTTGGCGCGATCAACGGCATGTTGTCGATCCCGGCGCAGGGCGCAATGGCGGTGGCCCCGCTGTTCGCGGCGCTGCTGTTTGACGGGATCGGCCCGATGGCCCTGATCGCGGCGGCCTTTGCGGCGGCGCTGCTGGCGCTGGGGCTGGCACTGGCGCTGACCCGCAGGCATGGGGAAAATACCGTTTAATTCAAAAGGCCTGACGCTTCACCTTCACGCAATGCGCGAACCCTGCTGCGCAAACCGGCGTTCCCCTGAATACCCCGTAAAATCAAGGCACTCATCGAAACACCTCAGCCTTGCTGCGTCCAGCCCGGCGGGCGCTTTTCCAGAAACGCGCGGATCCCCTCATCGGTGTCGGACAGCAACATGTTCTCGACCATCACGGCGCCCGTATGGGCATAGGCATCCGAAAGGTTCATCGCGATCTGGTCGTAAAACGCCCGCTTGCCGATGCGCACCGCCGCGCCCAGTTTGCCCGCCACCTGTGCGGCCAGCGCCTGCGTCGCGGCTTCCAGTTCGCCCTCGGGCACCACACGGTTGATCAGGCCGACTTCGCGCGCGCGCTCAGCGGTGATGAAATCGCCCGTCACGAGCATCTCGAACGCCTGTTTGCGCGCCAGATTGCGGGTCAGCGCTACCATGGGGGTGGAACAGAACAGGCCGATATTCACCCCGTTGACGCCGAACCGCGTCCCCTCTGCCGCCACCGCCATATCGCACGAGGCCACAAGCTGGCAGCCCGCGGCAGTCGCGATCCCGTGCACCTGCGCGATCACCGGCTGCGGCATTGCCGGGATCATCTGCATCACCGCGCCGCAGCGGTCGAACAGGTCGGCGAAGTAGGCCGCGCCCGCGTCTGGCGCGGCGCGCCCCGCCTGCATCTCACGCAGGTCGTGGCCCGCGCAGAACGCCTTGCCCGCCCCACGCAGCACCACCACGCGCACCGCCGCATCGGCGGCAATCGCGGCCAGTTGCGCCTCCAGCGCGGCCAGCATCGCATCCGACAGCGGGTTCAGCTTTTCGGGCCGGTTCATGGTCAGAACGGCCACACCCGCCGCTACGTCACAGGTCAGAATACTGTCTTGCATCTTGCGCCCTTCCGCCGTTTGCGGAACCTTAACCCGCAAAGGTCACACGGGGGAAGGCCATGCAGCTACAGATGGACGCAACGGAACTCAGCGCTTTTCTGGCGGCAGAGTTTCCACAGGTCGCGCATGACTTCCGCATCATTGATGTTGCGCCGATGCGCGTCAGCGTTGCCTTGCGGGTGCAGGACCACCACCTGCGCCCCGGCGGCACGGTGTCGGGCCCATCGATGTTTGCGCTGGCCGATGTGTCGATCTACCTTGCGGTGCTGGCGATGATCGGGCCGCAGGGGCTGGCGGTGACCACGAATTGCGCCATCGACTTCATGCGCAAACCTGCCGCCGGGGCGGATCTGATCTGCGTTGCGCGGCTTTTGAAACTGGGCCGCGTGCTGGCGGTGGGCGACGCGTTGATCCATTCCGAAGGGCTGTCTGACCCGGTGGCGCGCGCGGGCATCACCTATTCCATCCCGCCAAAGCCCATGATCTGACATTTATCTGCCTACTGGGGCACATATTCACCCTTCGTTCACATTTTCGGGTTGGAGACTCGGCGCCACACGCTTATCTGTGCCCTCAGATCAAAGCCCCGGGGGTCGCAAATGGCGGAACAGAAGTTCATCGAGGTGCGCGGCGCGCGCGAACACAACCTCAAGAACATCGACGTGGATATTCCGCGCGATCAACTGGTGGTCATCACCGGGCTGTCGGGCTCGGGCAAATCCAGCCTGGCATTTGACACCATCTACGCCGAGGGGCAGCGCCGCTACGTTGAATCGCTGTCGGCCTATGCGCGCCAGTTCCTCGACATGATGCAAAAGCCTGATGTGGACCATATCAGCGGCCTGTCGCCTGCGATTTCCATCGAGCAGAAGACCACCAGCAAGAACCCGCGTTCCACCGTCGGGACGGTCACCGAAATCTACGACTACATGCGTTTGCTGTTTGCCCGCGCGGGTACGCCGTTTTCCCCCGCCACCGGCAAGCCGATTGAGGCGCAGCAGGTCCAGGACATGGTCGACCGTGTCATGGGGCTGGACGAAGGCACGCGCGCCTACCTGCTTGCGCCGATCATCCGCGACCGCAAGGGCGAGTATCGCAAGGAATTTCTGGAACTGCGCAAACAGGGCTTCCAGCGTGTGAAGGTCGATGGCCAATTCTACGAACTGGACGAACCGCCCACGCTCGACAAGAAATTCCGCCATGACATCGACGTGGTTGTGGACCGTCTGGTGGTGCGCACCGGGCTGGAGACCCGGCTGGCTGACAGTCTGCGCACCGCGCTGGACCTTGCCGATGGCATCGCCGTGCTGGAAATGGCCGATGCGGGCGAAGACGGCGTGGCAGAGCGGATCACCTTTTCCGAAAAATTCGCCTGCCCGGTGTCGGGCTTCACCATCCCCGAGATCGAGCCGCGGCTTTTCAGCTTCAACGCGCCCTTCGGCGCCTGCCCGGATTGCGACGGGCTGGGGTTAGAGCTGTTCTTTGACGAACGCCTCGTGGTGCCCGACGGCGCACTGACGCTGGCCAATGGCGCGATTGCGCCCTGGCGCAAGGGCAAGACACCGTACTTTTTGCAAACGATTCAATCGCTTGCGGCGCATTATGAATTCAACCCCAAAACCCTGTGGAAAGATCTGCCCCCGCATGTGCATCAGGTGTTGCTCTACGGCTCAAACGGCGAGGAACTGCCTTTCCGCTACGATGAGGGTGGGCGCATCTACAACGTCACCCGCGCGTTCGAGGGCGTGATCCCCAACATGGAACGCCGCTACCGCGAGACCGACAGCAATTGGGTGCGCGAGGATTTTGAGCAATATCAAAACAACCGCGATTGCGCGACCTGCGGCGGCCACCGCCTGCGGGCCGAGGCGCTGGCCGTGAAGATCGGCGGGCTGCATGTCGGTGAAGTGGTCGATAAATCCATCCGCGAGGTCTACGATTGGGTGCAATCGGTTCCCGACCACCTGACGAACCAGAAGAATGAGATCGCGCGCGCCATCCTGAAGGAAATCCGCGAACGGGTCGGCTTTCTGGTGAACGTGGGCCTTGATTACCTCACCCTCTCGCGCCGCGCGGGCACATTGTCGGGCGGTGAATCGCAGCGCATCCGGCTGGCCAGCCAGATCGGCTCGGGGCTGACGGGCGTGCTTTATGTCCTCGATGAACCCTCCATCGGGCTGCATCAACGCGACAACGACCGCCTGCTGACCACGCTGAAAAACCTGCGCGATCAGGGCAATACCGTGATCGTGGTCGAACATGACGAGGAAGCGATCCGCGAGGCGGATTACGTCTTCGACATCGGTCCGGGTGCCGGTGTGCATGGCGGTCGCGTGGTCAGCCACGGCACGCCCGCGCAGGTGATGGCTGATGCGGGCAGCGTCACCGGGCAATACCTCTCGGGCGCGCGCCAGATCGCGGTGCCCAGCGTGCGACGCAAGGGGAATGGCAAGAAAATCAAGGTGGTAAAAGCCACAGGTAACAATCTGCGCGATATGAGTGCCGAATTCCCCTTGGGTAAATTCGTCTGCGTCACCGGCGTATCGGGCGGCGGCAAATCGACGCTGACCATCGAGACCTTGTTCAAGACCGCCTCCATGCGTCTCAACGGGGCGCGCCAGACGCCCGCGCCGTGTGAAACCATCAAGGGGCTGGAACACCTTGATAAGGTGATCGACATCGACCAGCGCCCCATCGGCCGCACCCCGCGCTCTAACCCCGCCACCTATACCGGCGCGTTCGGCCCCATCCGCGACTGGTTCGCGGGCCTGCCGGAATCGAAAACCCGCGGCTATAAACCCGGGCGCTTCAGCTTCAACGTGAAGGGCGGGCGGTGTGAGGCCTGTCAGGGCGACGGCGTCTTGAAGATCGAGATGAATTTCCTCCCCGATGTCTACGTCACCTGCGAGACCTGCAAGGGCGCGCGCTACAACCGCGAAACCCTCGAAGTTCTGTTCAAAGGCAAAAGCATCGCCGACGTGCTGGAGATGACGGTTGAAGAGGCGCAGGGCTTTTTCCAGGCCGTGCCCTCCATCCGCGAAAAGATGGATGCGCTGATGCGCGTCGGTCTGGGCTATATCAAGGTCGGGCAGCAGGCCACCACGCTGTCGGGCGGCGAGGCGCAGCGCGTGAAGCTGTCGAAAGAGCTGGCGCGGCGGTCCACGGGCCGCACGCTCTATATCCTTGATGAGCCGACCACCGGCCTGCATTTTGAAGACGTGCGCAAGCTGTTGGAAGTGCTGCATGAACTGGTTGAACAGGGCAACACGGTGGTGGTGATCGAACACAATCTGGACGTGGTGAAAACCGCCGATTGGGTGATCGACATCGGGCCTGAAGGGGGCGACGGCGGCGGTCAGATCGTGGCTGTCGGCACGCCCGAGGCCGTTGCCGCGGTCGAGGGCAGCCACACCGGCCATTACCTCAAATCCCTGCTGGACCCGCGCAAATTCGCCGCCGAATAGCGGGGCGTTATGGCGTGCAGCCGTACTGCGTGCACAACCCGCGCGCCCGCGCCCTGCCGAATTCGGGCTTGGCAGGGCGCGCGGCCCGCGTTATGATATTGCCCATGAACACCACCCGCATCATCTGCATTTGTATTACTTGCTGAGCCACGCGGCGGGATCAGGGGTGTTTTCTTAATCAACCATTGCTGATCGTCCCGCCGCATTGCGCGCGCATGCCTTTGAGGACACCATGGTTGAGATCCGTCTGCACAATTCCAAGACCCGGAAAAAAGACCCGTTCACGCCGATCGACCCGGATAATGTCCGGATGTATGTCTGCGGCCCCACGGTCTATGACCGCGCGCATCTGGGCAATGCGCGGCCCGTTGTGGTGTTTGACGTGCTGTTCCGCCTGCTGCGCCACGGCCACGTTTACGGCGCGGATCACGTCACCTATGTGCGCAACTTTACGGATGTGGATGACAAGATCAACGCCCGCGCGCGGCAGATGCAGGAGGACGGCGATACCCGCGATCTGAACACCATCATCCGCGCCCTGACCGATGAGACCATCGGCTGGTACCACGCCGATATGGACGCGCTCGGCGCGCTGCGCCCCACGCATGAGCCGCGCGCGACTGAATTCATACCCCAGATGGTGAAGATGATTGAAGGGCTTGTGGACAGCGGCCACGCCTATGCCGCCGAGGGCCATGTCCTTTTCGACGTGCGCGCCTACCCGGACTATGGCCGCCTGTCGGGCCGGTCGCTGGACGACATGATCGCCGGCGCGCGGGTCGAGGTTGCGCCGTATAAACGCGATCCGATGGATTTCGTGCTGTGGAAACCCTCGGCGGATGATGAACCGGGTTGGCCGTCGCCCTGGGGCAAGGGCCGTCCGGGCTGGCACATCGAATGCTCGGCCATGAGCCATGAATTGCTCGGCGATCATTTCGACATCCACGGCGGCGGCATCGACCTTGCCTTTCCGCACCACGAAAACGAGGTCGCCCAATCGTGCTGCGCCCATCCTGAGGCGGGCTTTGCCAATGTCTGGCTGCACAATGAGATGGTGCAAGTGGACGGCAAGAAGATGTCCAAGTCGTTGGGCAATTTCTTCACGGTGAAGGATTTGCTGGATCAGGGCTGGCCGGGCGAGGTGATCCGGTTTGTGATGCTGTCGACGCATTATCGCAAGCCGATGGATTGGACCGAGGAGAAGGCGCGGGAGGCGAGAGAAACGTTGGATTGGTGGGCAACCACATTTTCAACTGACCCTGAAGTTTTGGCTGCCGCGAGGCTTGGAGAAGGCGCAGAATTTAGAATCGACGCTGAAGTTGTTGCGGCACTCAGTGACGATCTGAACACTTCAAGAGCACTCACGAGACTGAAGAAACTTGGAAGATTTCTGGATAACAGTTCAGAATTTCTTAACCTTGAGGCGACTCAACAATTCTCACATCGGCTTGATTTCATCTTGAGTGTTGAGGCTCTGGGAATCCCATTGATCTCACTTTCAACCCGAAAACGCAGACAAGGATTGTCTCTTGCGAAAGCAGAGACAATGATGAATGCCGAGCGAATGAAGGCACTTTCAGACCGAGATTTCTCCAGACTCGATCAACTGAAAATTAGTTTGGGTGAAATGGGTGTAGAAGTCCGAATGTCGAAAGATGGCGTTGAACTTATCCCCGGCCCCGATTTCGACCCCGCTAAACTGGACGCGCCGAAATGAGCCCGGACGCACGTCGAGTCAGCCATCTCCGCAATTCACCACCCAAGTCGGGGATGCAAAGCATCCCCGACAGCGCCCGAACCGCCCCCACGGGGCGGGCGCTTCTCGCCCACCCCTCGGTTCGGGCGCGAGATGGCGGCAATGTCGCGCCCTTGAAGCGCTAGTGCAAATACACCACTCCTCATGTCACCACCCTACCGCCCAACCCAACCCAAAGGCCAAAGCCCAATGACGCAGCCAGCCGCAGACGCCCGCGAACGCCTCAGCCTCTATGACACCACGCTGCGCGACGGGCAGCAGACGCAGGGCGTGCAATTCTCGACCGGCGAAAAGCTGGCCATCGCGGCACTGCTTGACGACCTCGGCGTGGATTATATCGAGGGCGGCTGGCCCGGCGCGAACCCCACCGACAGCGATTTCTTTGCCACCCCGCCGCAGACCCGCGCCACGCTGACGGCCTTTGGCATGACCAAACGCGCGGGCCGCTCGGCGGAAAACGACGATGTGCTGGCCGCCGTCCTGAACGCCCGCACCCCCGCCGTCTGCCTTGTCGGCAAGACGCATCCCTTCCATGTGACCACCGCGCTGGGGATCAGCCTTGCGGAAAACCTCGACAACATCCGCGCCTCCATCGCCCATATCGTAGCGCAGGGGCGCGAGGCGATCCTGGACGCCGAACATTTCTTCGACGGCTACCGCGCCGACCCCGCCTATGCGCTGGAATGCCTGCACGCCGCCCTGACCGCAGGCGCGCGCTGGGTGGTGCTGTGCGACACCAACGGCGGCACGCTGCCCGCCGATGTGGGCCGCATCACCGCCGATGTCATCGCGTCGGGCGTCCCCGGCGACCGGCTGGGCATCCACGCCCATGACGATACCGGCAACGCGGTCGCCTGCACGCTGGCCGCCGTAGACGCGGGCGCGCGCCAGATCCAGGGCACGCTGAACGGGCTGGGTGAGCGGTGCGGCAACGCCAACCTGACCACCCTGATCCCGACGCTGCTGTTGAAGGAACCCTATGCCAGCCGCTTTGCCACCGGCATCACGCCCGCCGCGCTGCAAAACCTGACCCGCGCCTCGCGCAGGCTGGATGATATCCTCAACCGCGTCCCGCACCGCGCGGCGGCCTATGTCGGCGCCTCGGCCTTTGCCCATAAGGCCGGGCTGCACGCCAGCGCGATCTTGAAGGACCCCAGGACCTATGAGCACATCGACCCTGCGCGTGTCGGCAATGCCCGCATCATCCCGATGTCCAACCAGGCGGGCCAATCCAACCTGCGCGCCCGCCTGAAGGATGCAGGCCTGACCGTCGCCCCCGGCGACCCGGCGCTGGCCCGCATCCTTGACCGGGTCAAGATGGCCGAAGACACGGGCTATGCCTATGACGGCGCGCAGGCCAGTTTTGAGCTGGTCGCCCGCCGCGAGCTTGGCCTCGTGCCGACCTTCTTCGAGGTCAAGCGCTACCGCGTCACCGTGGAACGCCGCAAGAACAAGTACGATCAGATGGTCTCGCTGTCCGAGGCGGTCGTCGTGGTGAAGATCGGCTGCGATAAAATGCTTTCGGTTTCGGAATCCATGGATGCCCTGGGCCATGACCGTGGCCCGGTCAACGCGCTGTCAAAGGCGCTGTCAAAAGACCTCGGCCCCTATCAGGCGATCATCGACGACATGAAACTGGTGGATTTCAAGGTCCGCATCACCCAGGGCGGGACCGAGGCCGTGACCCGCGTCATCATCGACAGCGAGGACGGCGCGGGCCGCCGCTGGTCCACGGTCGGCGTCTCGCCCAACATCGTCGATGCCAGCTTTGAGGCGCTTTTGGACGCGATCAACTGGAAACTGATCCGCGACGGGGCAGAGGCACCGAAACAGGCCGCCAGACCGGCCCCCGCCGCGATAGGCAACGCATGAGCCTTGATCTCTGCGCCGCGCAGGTGGAACGTGGTGACGCCGACCGCTTTGCGGCCACCATGGCCGCGCCTGTCGCGGTGCGCGACCGGCTGTGGCCGCTCTATGCGCTGAACCTGGAGGTGGCGCGCGCCCCTTGGGTCACGGCAGAGCCGATGATCGCTGAAATGCGGCTGCAATTCTGGCACGACACCATCGATGACATTGCCAACGGCAAACCCGCCCGCGCGCATGAGGTAGCGCAGCCGCTGGCCGATGTGATCCGCGCCCACGCCCTGCCGCCTGAACCCTTCCACGCCCTGATCGCCGCGCGCCGCTGGGACATTTACACCGATGCCTTCGCGGATGCGCAGGCGTTCGATGCCCATATCGACGCGACCTCGGGCAACCTGATGTGGCTGGCCGCCCTGACGCTGGACGCCCCGGCACAGGCGGAACCCGTGCTGCGCGATCTGGCCTATGCCATGGGGGTCGCGGGCTGGTTGCAGGCCATCCCGGCGCTTGATGGGGCAGGGCGCATCCCGCTGATCGACGGCACGCCGGCAGGGGTCGCTGCGCTGGCGCAAACGGCACTTGCCCGCCTGCACCGCGCACGGGCCAACCGGGCGCGCGTGCCTGCCCATGTCACCCCGGCCGCCTTGCCCGCATGGCGGTCAGGCGCGATCTTGCACCATGCCGCACGCTACCCTCAAACGGTTGCCATCGGTGGGCTGGTACAGCCCGAATTCACCCGGCGTGGCAGCCTGTTGCTGCGGGCGCTGTCGGGGCGCTGGTAAGGCGCGCGGGCAATGGGGCAAACGGGCAGCGGGGCGCATCACGCCTCGCGCGGGCGCATCGTCAGCCAGATCAACGCACCGCCCGCCAGCACCAGGAATGGCAGCATGGCCAGGTTCACCAACTGCCACCCGGCCTCGACCGACCCGCCAGAGCAATTCATCAACCCGCCCGATGACAGCGACGCCATGAACACGCCCCCGAACACGATCAGGTCGTTCATGCCCTGCACGCGGCCCCGCTCATGCGCGCCATGCGTGCTCGACAGCATCGTCGTTGCCCCGATGAAACCAAAGTTCCAGCCCAGCCCCAGCAAGATCAGCGCCAGATAAAACTGTTCCAGCTCTACCCCGGTCATGGCCACGGCACCGGCACCCGCCAGAATGATCAGACCCAGCGCGACGATGCGCGTCGCGCCAAACCGCACGATCAGATGCCCGGTAAAGAACGACGGCGCATACATCGCCAACACATGCGCCGACACCACATTCGCCGCGTCCGATGTGGTAAAGCCGCAGCCCACCACCGCCAGCGGGCTGGATGTCATCACAAGGTTCATCAACGCATAAGACACGGTGCCGCAGATCACCGCGACCGCCACGGCGGGCGATTTCAGCAATTCCATCCGCGTGCGCCCGCGCGGCGCATCCACCGAGGGCACCGGCGGCACCGGAATGCGCAAGAACATGAACAAGACCACGCCGATCAGGTTCAATCCGATCACGGCCAGATACGTCGCCAGAAACGGCACCACCATGCTGTCCGCCGTCACCTTGACCAGTTGCGGGCCCAACACGGCAGACAAAAGCCCCCCCGCCATAACCCACGAAATCGCCTTGGGCCGGAACGCCGCGCTGGCGGTATCAGCGGCGGCAAAACGGTAGAAGCCTTGCCCCGACATGTAGATACCCGTCAGGAAAGACCCCAGCAGGAACAACGGGAATGACGCCATCAACAATCCGAAGGCGCCAATCGCTGCCCCCGCGCTGCCGCCCAACGCACTGGCAATGAAGCCCGCGCGCCGTCCGTATTTCTGCATGAACGCCGACAGCGGCGTCGCCGTGACCATCGACCCCAACACGATCATCGAAATGGGCAGGGTCGCCCAACACAGATTGCTGGCCAGCGTCTGCCCGGCCAGCCCCCCGATGGTAAACAGCATTGGCATCTGCGCGCCCAGAATCGCCTGCGCGGCGACCAGAACCCAGACATTGCGTCGGGCGATACGGTCATCGGGTGCAGCGCCAAGGGGTGCGGCGGGGCCAGTTGCGGGGGGTGTGGATGGCGTGCTCATACGCCGATTGGTAGACCCGCTCGCAGTCAGCAACCAGACCCAAAATGCGCCCGGTGGCCAAAAAGCCGCAGCGTTGCGGCTGCGTGACGGCTGCGGCGCGTATGTATCAAAGCCATACGGTTTCCATATTGTTTCCAGACGGCGAATTTCGGGGGATTTCGGGGTTTTTGAGGGGTTTCACGGGCGGTTCGGGTGCTTTATAGGCTGTTAACCGATATGCTCTGAACGCAAGGCGAGGATCGATGACCAAAGGCTGGACCAAGACCGACTGGCGCGCGAAACCGCGGGTACAGATGCCCGATTACCCCGATGCGGCCGCTTTGGCGGGTGTCGAGGCGCGGTTGGCCAGCTATCCGCCGCTGGTTTTCGCGGGCGAGGCGCGCGCGCTCAAGGCGCGGCTGGCCGATGCGGGGGCGGGGCGCGCCTTCCTGTTGCAGGGCGGCGATTGTGCCGAGAGTTTCAATGATTTCAACGCCGACAGCATCCGCGACACGTTCAAGGTGATGCTGCAGATGGCCATGGTGCTGACCTATGGCGCCAAGGTGCCGGTCATCAAGGTGGGCCGGATGGCGGGACAATTCGCCAAGCCGCGCTCCAGCGCGTCGGAAGTTGTCGGCGGGGCAGAGCTTCCCAGCTACCGCGGTGATATCATTAACGGATTCGACTTCACGCCCGAGGCCCGCATCCCCGATCCCAGCCGCATGTTGCAGGCCTATACCCAGGCTGCGGCCACGCTGAACCTGCTGCGCGCCTTCTCGACCGGTGGCTTTGCCGACATGCACCGGGTGCATAACTGGACGCTGGGCTTCGCCGAGGCCGGACAGGGCTCGGACAAGATGGACCGCTACCGCGACATGTCGGCCCGGATCTCGGATGCGCTGGATTTCATGTCCGCCGCAGGCATCACATCGGCCAGCAATCACGCGCTTTCCACGGTCGATTTCTACACCAGCCACGAGGCACTTTTGCTGGAATATGAGCAGGCGTTGTGCCGGATCGACAGCACCTCGGGGCTGCCGGTGGCGGGCTCGGGGCATATGATCTGGATCGGCGACCGGACCCGGCAACCCTCTGGTGCGCATGTAGAATTTTGTCGCGGGGTGCAGAACCCCATCGGCTTGAAATGCGGCCCGTCGCTGGAGGCCGATGACCTCAAGGTGCTGATTGAGCGCCTCAATCCGACCAATGAGGCGGGCCGTCTGACCCTGATCGCGCGCTTTGGTGGGGGCCGTTGCCGACCATTTGCCGCGCCTTGTCCGGGCGGTGCGCGAGGTTGGCGCGAACGTGGTCTGGGTCTGCGATCCGATGCATGGCAACACGATCAAATCGACCAGCGGCTACAAGACCCGGCCGTTCGAGCGGGTGCTGCAAGAGGTGCGAGAGTTCTTCCAGGTGCATAGCTCGGAGGGTACGATCCCCGGCGGCGTGCATTTTGAAATGACGGGCAGCGACGTGACCGAATGCACCGGCGGGCTGCGCGACCTGAGCGACGAAGACCTGTCGCAACGCTACCACACCGCCTGCGACCCACGCCTGAACGCCAACCAATCGCTGGAACTGGCGTTTCTGGTTGCCGCAGAATTGTCGAGCCGCCACAAGGACTTGGCGGCCAAAGCTGTCGGCTGAGCGCTCAGGTGCGCGCGGCGGCAAGGGCGTCGCCCCGCGTGGGCCGGAGTTGAGGTTTTGGTGCAAGAACGGCGCGCAAGGCGTTGACTCAACCTGGACGCGTGCTCAGGTCTTGCATAAGAAGGAACGATCAACTTTTTGTTTTTAAAGAAAAATATTAGAAACTGAGCAATTTTAAGGTATCTGCCGAAAAATCGATGCCGGGCCAGAGCTGTCGAAGAACGGCACGAACCTCTGCGCTTCGCCGGTGCGCATGATGCGCGCGGCCTCTGCCAGCACAACCTCGGTGATAAAGGGCAGGTTCAGCGCGCGGGCCTCGGCAAGCGGCACCCATTGCAGGCACCGTAGCTCATCGCAGGCACCCTCAAAATTGTCCGGGTCGCCCGCGATCCCGGCTGCGTCAACCATGAAGAACCGGGCATCGAACCGGCGGCTGCGACCCGGCGGCGTGATCGCGCGGAAGATGAACCGCAACCCATCCGCCGACGGCACCATCCCCCGCGCGGCAAACCCGGCCCAGTCCGTCGGTACCGCGCCCGGCCAGGTGCCGGGACGGCCCAGCATCAGGCCGGTTTCTTCCCACATCTCGCGAATCGCGGCAGCGGCGAGCGCGGCAGGCGGGACATTGGTGTCCGACAGGCGGGTGTGGCACAGCGCGTCAAGACCCGGTGACAGTGGCACCAACGCGTCATCCGCGTCGACCGCGCCGCCAGGAAACACGAACTTGTCAGGCATGAACGCCGCGCCGGCACCGCGTTGCCCCATCAAGACGCGCGGCCCGTCGGCATGGGGACGAATCGCCAGCACCGTGGCGGCGGGCCGGATTGGCATGCCTGCTGGTGCCGCCGTCATGCGCCGCCGCCATGCTGCATCGCTCAGTCCTTCGGTTGCCCGTCGGCGGGGCCGAACCCGTACATGCGGTGGGCCCATTGCAGTCCCACAATTGCGCCTTTGAAGCGCGGCAGCAGGTAAAGCGACATTGCCACGGCCAGCACCGAAAAGCCCGCGATCATCACCAGCGGCTCCGGCTCCCACCGGATGAAGACCCACAGAAACAGCACCATCAGCAACTTGCCGACCACCAGAATGGTCAGATAGGCCGGGCCGTCATCGGCGCGGTGATGGTGCAGGTCCTCGCCACAGACCGCGCAGCTGTCGCGCACGGTCAGATACCCCTTCATCATCGGCCCGGTGCCGCAGCACGGGCACTTGCGCTGCCAGCCGCGCAACATCGCGGGTTTCCACGGCCGTGAATCAGTGCCTTCGGCGGCGAAGAGTTCAGCGTCGGCAGTCTGGGTCTGTGCGTTCATGATTTACCACCTCGGCGTTTCGGTACAGCCTGCATGTATCAGCGTAAAGATGAATTGTAAGTGCGACAGAACCACACGGGACGGGCTGCGGCGCGGATTTCGGAAAACGGTGGCCTCAGGAAACACGGGGTTCAGAAAAACACCGTCGGCCCGCGACGGAACTGGCGGGGTGCCGCGTATCTATGGGCAGAACGCCGACAGTTCGGCCTTTGTAGCAGGAGCACTACCATGAAATTCAGAAATACGATGATCGCGCTGGGGACCGTTGCCAGCCTTGCCGTGGCCGCCTCTGCGTTGGCCAGCGATCTTGGCGCCCGCGGCTTTGGTGGCATGCGCGCGACCCCGCCCGAATTCGCCACGCTGGATGCCGATGGCAACGGCCAACTGACGCGCGACGAACTGGCCGCTGGCATGGAGGCGCATCGCGCGACCGCCGGGCAGGAGCGTCTGGACCAGATGGCCGCCGAGATCATGACCTTCGCCAACCCCGAGGGGATGCTGGGCGCCGACGAACTGCGCGCCGCACTTGGCGGCATCGCCACCGCCCGTCATGCGGCGATGGAGGAAATGCGCGCCGAAGGTGGCCGGGCGGGGCCGCGCGGTGCGCATCGCGCTGAGGGTCGCGGCGGTCGCCATGCCGAGGGCGCACATGGTGAGCGTGCAGGTGGTCGCCAAGGCCGCCAGGCGGAAGCCGGGGGAGCGGGCGGCAGTGGCATGGACCGGATGTTTGACCGTGTCGACAGTGATAACGACGGCACGATCTCTGCCGCCGAATATGACGCTGTGCGCGCGCGCATGGCCGGGCAGGGGCTGCGTGGCGCTGCCCCGTCGGCGCAGTAACGGCGTGTGACGAACGCCTTGCGGCGCGGCTGAAAGGCTGAGAAAACGACACCTCGCCCGGTCTTGGGCGGGGTGCTTGACGAAACCTGACTTTGCGGTGGTTGCCCTGATGTTCCGACCTCCAGCCTCTGCACGCCAAGAGCCTGCTGTCCCGTCGTCGGCATTGTCGGCGCCGGCGGTCGGATATGATCCGGATGCAGCGTTGCTGGCGGCTTATGCGCAGGGCGACGCTGCGGCGGGGGCTGCGCTGACGGCGCAGTTGGCGCCCCGGCTCTTGCGCTATGCGGCGCGGCTGCTGGGCGATCTGGCCGAGGCCGAGGATGTGACGCAAGATGCCATGCTGCGGCTGTGGCGGATCGCGCCGCAATGGCGCGCGGGTGAGGCAAAGGTCAGCACTTGGGCCTACCACGTGACGGCGAACCTGTGCACCGACAGACTGCGGCGGCGGCGGTCGCGCCCCGGCGTGGCACTGGACCAAGTGGCCGAGCCGCCCGATCCCGGGCGGGGCGCCGAGGCAGGAATGATCGAGGCAGACCGTGCGCAGGCGCTGGAACTGGCATTGCAGGCGCTGCCGGACCGTCAACGACAGGCGGTGGTCCTGCGCCACCTGGAGGGGCTGTCCAACCCCGAGATCGCGGCAATCCTCGACACCGGGATCGAGGCGGTTGAAAGCCTGATCGCGCGGGGCAAACGCGCATTGACCGCCCGGCTGTCCGGGCAACGTGCGGCATTGGGGTATGATGATGACTGAGCAAGACACATCGGGTGCAGGCCCGCAGGGACGCCGCAACCGGGATGTTCTGGAAGATTGCTTTGCTGCAGCGCGGCAGGCGCCGCCGGTGCCTTCGGATGCCTTCATGGCGCGGTTGCTGGCGGATGCGGCCGCGCAACAATCTGGAACGCAAAAGTCGTCTGCCCAGACCGAGGCTGGGGCGGCGGCGCAGCACATTTTTCGCGCCCTTCCGGCGCCAGGCGTCACATGGCAGCAGCGCCTGCGCCGGATCATGGGCGACGTCTTGCGCGGTCTTGCGCCGCTGGGCGGGGCACCGGGGCTGGCCGGGCTGACGTCGGCCACGCTGGCGGGCGTCTGGATCGGCTTTGCCGCGCCCGCGCCGCTGAGCGCGCTGGAGGGCATCGTAACGGGCATTGCCGTGACCGATGCCGTGTATGACGCCACCTTTGACGACCCCGAGGCGCTGTTGCTGGCCGAGATCACGCCCTTTCTGACCGCGGAGGATCAAGATGACCAATGAGACCCAAAAACCCGCCGCACCGCGCTGGATGCGGATCGTGCTGGTTGTGTCGCTCGCACTGAATCTGGGCGTTGCGGGGGTGATGGGGGGGGCGGTCTTGCGCTGGGGCGGAGCGGATGGGCCGCCTCGGGTCGGGCAAAATGCCGTGCCGGGTGACCTGAGCTTTCGCACAGCCGTTTCGGCCCTCCCCGAGGCGGACCGGCGGGACATGCGCGAAAACCTGCGCCGACAGTTCCGTCTGTCCCGCGAGGCACATCGCGCCGGGGAGCGGGGCGTGCCGCCCGCAGGGGCGGGGGGGGATGCGCCGGGCGGCATTGCCACCGCTGCACCTGCCGACGGGGTCATCGAGGCGCTGCGCGCGCCTGAATTCGATCCCCGGGTCATTACCCGCGCACTTGCTGCGCCGATGTTGCGGGCGAATGCACTGGCCGAACAGGGACACAGCGCGCTGGTTGCGCGGATCGCCGCAATGCCGCTGGACGAACGTCGCGCCTATGCCGACCGGTTGATGCAGGCGTTTGCAGACCGTGCAGACGGCACCCCGGGCAGGCCCGGCCCGCGCGATTGAATAGGGGGACGGGAACGGGGGGCGATCTGTTGATTGGTCTGCTGACCGGTCTGTTGGCTGGTACGCGTGCCGGTTGGGCGCGATCCGAGCCGTTCCGCTGCCCGGACGCGTCGAAGTGTTTGATCCCACGCGCAGTTTGTGGAAAACCCAAGGGGTGGTAGGGTTTGCCCAAGCAGCAGCAGGAGCATAATGTGAGCAGGGGTTTTTTATCCGGTCTGGCGTGGGGGGCAGTTGCTTTCGTTGTGGGGTTCGGGGTGCTTGCCGTGCTGGCCCCCAGACCTGAGACGGGGCGGCCTGAGACGGGGCGACCTGAGATGGGGCGGCCTGAGATGGGGCGGCCTGAGATGGGGCGGCCCGCTGATATTGCGCTTTCGCCCACGCAGGGTGGGGGCAATTCCACTTCTGATGCCCCGGGCCGTGATGAACGGGCCGCTGACGCACCCGACCGGGATGCTGCGGCGACGACGGATGTGGCGCCCGATACACCTGCCGACCTCGCGGGCCCTCAGGATTCTGCGCCCGCGCCGCAGGGCGATTCTGTCGATCCGCGAACGGGCTTCACCTTGCAGGGCATTTTGCCGCCCAGCGGTGCGCCCGGTCCTGCCGATGCAGGGGGCGGCACCGGCGCGACGGGATCGGACGCCGGACCGGCGTCTGCTGATGCCACTGCATCCCCCGATTTAGCGGCCCCGGACACCCCCTCAGCCGCGTCCATGGGCGCCGGGATCTCCGCCTCGGATCGTGCCGGTGATGCTACGCTTGAACCGCAGCCGCAGGCAACGGCGCCTGCAGAAGGTGCAAGCGCCGCGCCGCCCAGCCCGCCCGCCTTCGATCCGGGTGCGGGGGCACGCGGGGTTGCGCCTGAAGGCGATATGCCGCCCCGCATTGGCGTCCCCGAAACGGCGTCCCGCATCGGGGGACCGCAGATAGCTGATAGTGGCGGGCCGCAGGCGATCCCGCAGCCCGGTCTGACCGCGCCGGATCTGCCCGCCCTAAATACCGAAGCACCCGCGCTGCAACCCGCCGAGGCGCCGCAGGAAAGCGCAGCGGAGGGGTCCGCAGGCGGTGCGCCTGACCCATCACAGGCTGCTGACACTGCCCAAGACCTTGTGGGCCAAAGCCTGCCTGACGCCGCCGCAGCACCGCAACAGGATGCGGCTGGCCAGAGCACGGACAATGTGGGCGCTGACGCCCCGGTTGCAGGCATCCAGACCGACGCGGGCCCACCCCCGACCGGCGAGGCCCCCAATGACGAGGTTCTTGCGGACGATGCCCCCGCCGCGCCAACTACCGCCGACACAACAAACCCAGCTACCACAGGAATTTTCTTTCCGGACACGGGTACGGCAGAACCAGCTCCGGCAGACGAAGTCACAGATGCGCCCACCGCAGACAATCCTTCCGACACGGCCCCGGCATCCGATAGCGCGGCATTGCCGCCGCAGCCGGGTTTTACCCCGTTTGACGGGGTGCGCACGAACCGGCTGCCCTCGATCACCGAGGACGCGCCCGCATCTGACTTTGGTGGCTCTGGGGCGGCAGGCGCAGGCGGTTCAGGCAGTGTGGCAGGGGCTGGCGCAGCCCCGGCAGATGACGCTTTCGATCTTAGCCTGCCTGCCTATCTGCGCTACGCAATACCGTTTGAAAATCCGGACCAACTGCCGCTGATGGCCATCGTGCTGCTGGATGATGGGCTGCCTGCCGCAATCCGTGACCTGATCGCCGATCTGCCGTTCCCGCTGACGATGGCGGTTGATCCGACGCTGCCTGACGCGGATGCTATCGCGCAGGCCTACCGTGATGGCGGTAAGGAAGTCGTGGCGCTTGCCACAGCGATCCCGGCGCGCGCGACGGCGGCGGATATCGACGTGACGCTTGGTAGCCACCTTGGTGCGCTGACGCAGGCTACGGCGGTGATGGATCTGCCGCGCGCCGGGTTTCAGGGCAACCGCAACCTTTCTCAGTTGATCGTGCCGGTGCTGGCGCAGGACGGGCATGGCCTCATCACTTTTGACCGGGGGCTGAATGCGGCGGCGCAGGTCGCGCAATCGGCAGGCCTCGCGCAGGTGCGGGTGTTCCGCGATCTGGATGACGAGTCGCCAAATCCCTTCGTTCTGCGCCGCTATCTGGACCGCGCGGTGTTCGAGGCCGCGCGCGACGGGCGTGTGGTGGTGATGGGCCGTGCTGCCCATGCGCCAACGCTGGAGGCGATCATCTCGTGGCGGATGGAAGGGCGGGCATCGGACGTGGCACTGGCCCCGGTATCCGCAACCTTGCGGGGAGAGTGAGCGCGCATCGCTGCCTTGCGGCGCAAGAATGCCAACAATCGCACGGGCAGCGGAACACAAGTGCTACGCGCCGCCCACAGGCGCCGGGCTTGTCCCACGGGAACGCCCGGCTTACATCGAGAAGCTGATCCCGCAGCCGCAGCTGGAGCTGGCGTTGGGGTTGTTGATGACGAAACGCGCGCCGATCAGGTCTTCGGAAAAGTCGATCTCGGCATTCGCCAGGAAGGGCAGGGAGACTTGGTCGATCACCACGCGCTGTCCGTTCTTTTCCAGCACCATGTCGTCGGGTGCCGGGTCATCCAGCCGGATGTCGTATTGAAAGCCTGAACAGCCGCCGCCATCGACGCCCACGCGCAAGGCAACCGCATTGCCGGCATCGGCGGCAATCTCGGTCAGGCGCGCGAAAGCACGGTCTGTCACACGCGGGGGCAGGGTGAGGGTCATAATGTCACCGTTTCCTCATTTCCGATTGGTATTGAACCAGATATAACCCTCCATGTCCTCTGCGACAAGTAAAGGCACTGAAACATATGACACATCCTTTGGCGTTCACCGGTTCCGGCCTGGCCCCCTATGCCGCGCAGGCGGCGCAGTCGCGGGGGCGGCTTCATAGCGAAACGGTCAGCACCTTCCGGTCCGAGTTTCAGCGCGACCGCGACCGGATCATCCATTCCTCGGCCTTCCGGCGGCTGAAGCACAAGACGCAGGTGTTCATCGAGCATGAGGGTGATTACTACCGCACCCGCCTGACCCATTCCATCGAGGTGGCGCAGGTGGCCCGCACACTGGCCGGCGCGCTGGGGCTGAACACCGACCTCGCCGAGGCGATCGCGCTGGCGCATGATCTGGGCCACACGCCGTTCGGCCACACGGGCGAGGACGCTTTGCAGGCGCTGATGGCGCCTTACGGCGGGTTCGACCACAATGCGCAGGCCTTGCGGATCGTCACCTCGTTGGAACGCCACTATGCAGAATTCGACGGGCTGAACCTGACATGGGAAACGCTGGAAGGGCTGGCCAAGCACAACGGCCCGCTGCTGCGGCCTGACGGCACCCCGCGCAAGGGGCCGCTGGCATTCGCGCTGGCTGATTACAACGCGCGCCACGATCTGGAGCTGTCCAGCTTCGCCAGCGCCGAGGCGCAGGTCGCAGCGATTGCTGATGACGTGGCCTATAACCATCATGACCTGCATGACGGCCTGCGCTCTGGTTTGTTCACCGAGGTGGATCTGATGGAGCTGCCGATCACCGGCCCTGCGTTTGCGCAGGTGGACCGGCTCTATCCCAACCTCGACGTGATGCGGCGTCGACATGAGGCGCTGCGCCGGGTCTTCGGCGTCATGGTCGAGGATGTGCTGCATGTCGCGGGCACACGGCTTTCGACCTCGGCCCCGCAATCTGCGCAGGAAATTCGCGACCTGGATGTGACGATCATCCGGTTTTCCGACCGGCTGTTCCGCGAGTTGAAGGTGATCCGCCAGTTCCTGTTCGACCGGATGTACCGCGCACCCAGCGTGATCGCCATGCGGTCCGAGGTGACGCAGATGGTGAATGACCTCTTTCCGCTGTTCATGAACGACCCCGCGCTTCTGCCCGCCGAATGGCAGCAAGATGTGGTGGACGCGGTGGACGAGGTCGCGCTGGCGCGGATCGTGGCAGATTATGTGGCGGGCATGACCGACCGTTTCGCCATTCAGGAACACGGGCGGCTGACCGGGCGGCCCGTGGCGCCGCCGGTGGTGCTGGGTGGCGGGCTGCGTTAAAACGCGTGCCGCGTGAAAATGTGCGCCCGTCCTGCGCGGCGCAGACATGCGAAGACAGCGGGGGCGCGTTGCGGGACCACGAAGGATCGGCGACGCCGGCTCGCGTTCCTCAGGCCGACTGAAAGCTGATCTGACGGCGCAGGAATTGCGTGGCCTTATGGCTGACGCGCACCGGGTCGGCGGTGGTCAGAAATTTCGACTGGTCGCCCGGCCCGACCATTTCGGGCCGCCGCGCCAGATAATCCGACAGGCTGGCCGCCACCAGTTCGGGCTGCGAATAGACCGCAACGCCGGGACCTAGGGCGGTGCGGAACGCCTCTTCCATCAGGGGATAATGCGTGCAGCCCAGCACGGCGGCCTCGGGCATCGGCATGCGGCGCTTCAGCGCCTCGACATGGGAATGGACCAGCGCTTCGGCCAGGATCATGTCGCCCTGTTCGATCGCATCGACCACACCGCCGCAGGGCTGTGCCTCGACATCCACGCCGATGGCGCGGAACGCCAGTTCGCGCTGGAATGCGCGGCTGGACACCGTGGCGGGGGTGGCAAACAGCGCGACATGCTTTACCGCGACCTCACGCGGGGGGGAATTGTCGCCCCATTGCCGTTCGGTCAGCGCCTCGATCAGCGGGACGAAGACGCCCAGCACGCGCTTGTTGCGTGGCACCCAGGTTTCCTGCATGCGCTTCAGCGCGGCGGCGCTGGCGGTGTTGCAGGCCAGGACGACCAGATCGCAGCCTTCGTCCCACAACCTTTCGACCCCGGCGCAGGTCAGGTCAAAAATGTCATCCGAATTCCGCACGCCGTAGGGCGCATGCGCATTGTCACCCAGATAGACGAAGGGCACATCGGGTAGCCGGTGCGTTACCGCACCCAGAACCGTCAGCCCGCCCAGACCTGAATCAAACACTCCGACTGCCATTTGCGCCTGCCTTTGCTTCCTGCGACTGACCCCAAGTCATAGGACCAGCCCAGAGATAAATCCATGGGCTGTTTTGCGGGCAGGCTCATGCGGCTTCTTTGGCGACCTTCGGCCCCCCGGCGCGGAATTCGGCCAGCAATTCCGCACGCCGTTTCGCGGCGGCCTCGGCATTGGCGGCCTTCACCGGACCAAAGCCTCGGATCTGCAAGGGCAGTTCAGCCAGTGCCAAGGCGGTGGGCAGGGTTGCGGGCGCGACCTTGGGCAGGATTTCGGCCATGTCGCGCTCATATTCCGCGATCAGGGCGCGCTCCATCCGGCGCTCGGCGCTGTAGCCGAAGGCGTCCAGCGGCGTGCCGCGCAGGCGTTTCAGCGGTGCCAGCACTTTGAAGCCACGCAGCATCCACGCACCAAAGCGGCGCTTCACGGGCCGCCCGTCGCTGCCGGTACGGCTGAGGATCGGCGGGGCCAGGTGGAAGGTCACATCCAGATCGCCGTCAAAGGTCGCGCGCGCCTTCTCCAACGTGTCGAGATGCAGCCGCGCGACCTCGTATTCATCCTTGTAGGCCAATACCTTATGGTAACCTTTTGCCACGGATTCCTGCAACGCGGGGTCGCTGACGCTGTCCACCAGCTTGCGGTAGCGGCGGGCCAGGCGGGCGGATTGATAAGCGGTCAGGTGCGTGGCGCGGAAGTCGATTTTTTGCTGCAAAGTCTGCGGCTTATCGACCACTTCTGCGGTGAGGACCTTGCCTGCGGCCTTGGGATGCGCCACGCTCCAGCGGCCCAGCTCAAACGCACGCTTGTTGCCTTCAATGGCAGCCTTGTTCAGTTCCACGGCGCGCAAGATGGCGTCGCGGCTCAGCGGGATCAGCCCCATTTGCCAGGCGGCACCCAGGATCATCATGTTGGAAAAGATGCTGTCACCCAGCAGTTTTTGTGCCATTTCCGAATAATCGAACAGCCGCAGCCGGTCGCCCAGACGCGCCTCAAGCGCGCCGCGCAAGTCGTTGGTGGGCAGGCGGAATTCGGTGTTGCGGGTAAAGTCGCCGGTGATGATCTCGGCGGCATTGACCACCGCGCCGGTCTGCCCTGCGGTCATCAGGCCCAGGGTCTTCGCGCCCGCCGTGGTGACCAGATCGCCGCCGATGACGGCATGCGCTTCCCCCGTTGCGACGCGGATCGCGCTGATATCGCCGGGTTTTTTCGCCAAGCGGCAGTGGATATGCACCGCGCCACCCTTTTGTGCCAGCCCGGCCATCTCGATCATGCCCGCGCCGATCCCGTCCAGATGCGCCGCCATGGTCAATATCGCGCCCACGGTCACCACCCCGGTGCCGCCGACGCCGGTGATCACGATGTTATGCGTGCCGTCTATCGCGGGCAGAGCAGGCGCGGGCATGTCGGGGAGTTCGACCGCCTGCGTTGCGGATTTGCGGACTTTGGCGCCCGAAAGCGTGACAAAAGACGGGCAGAAGCCATTGATACAACTGAAATCCTTGTTGCAGCTGGACTGGTCAATCGCGCGTTTGCGGCCCAGTTCGGTCTCCACCGGGACCACGGCGACGCAGTTCGATTGTACGCCGCAATCCCCACAGCCTTCGCAAACATCGGTGTTGATGAAGACGCGCTGATCGGGGTCGGGGAATTCGCCACGCTTGCGGCGGCGGCGTTTCTCGGCCGCGCAGGTTTGCGCATAAATTATGGCTGATACGCCCTTGATTTCGCGAAACTTCTGCTGCACGGTCATCAGCTCGGCGCGCGGGTGGTTTTCGACACCGGCAGGGAACAGCGACAGGTCGGGCTTTTCCTTGTCGTCATAGACCAGCGCGATATGTTCGACGCCCATCGCCTTGATTTCACGCGCAATCTTGTCAGCAGTCAACCCTCCTTCATTGGCCTGCCCGCCGGTCATGGCGACGGCATCGTTGAAGAGGATCTTGTAGGTGATGTTCACGTTCGCGGCCAATGCCGCGCGGATCGCGAGGTTTCCGGAATGGTTGTAAGTGCCATCGCCAAGGTTTTGAAACACATGGGGCGTGTTGGAGAACGGCGCCTCGCCGATCCAGTTCGCACCCTCGCCGCCCATGTGGGTGAAGCCCGAGGTCTCTCGGTCCATCCACAGTGACATGATGTGGCAGCCAATACCTGCATAGGCGCGTGATCCATCCGGCACCTTGGTCGAGGTGTTATGCGGGCATCCTGCGCAGAAATAGGGCAGGCGGCTGGCGTGGTCGGTGGCGTTGTCGGCGCGCCGGGCCTCGTTCAGTCGCGCCAGCCCTGCGTGGATATGGTCGGCATTGCGGCCCTCCTCCAGCAAGATCTCCCCGAGCTTTTCAGCGATCATGATCGGGTCAAGCGCGTAGCGGGTGGGGAACAATTCCAGCCGCCGCCCGTTTTCCCAGGTGTCGCCCTTGTGCCAGCCATAAACGCGGCGGCCGCGCCGGTCGTCGAAGATCGCTTCCTTGACCTGCACTTCGATCAGCTTGCGCTTTTCCTCGACGACGATAATCAGCTCCAGCCCCTCGGCCCAGTCGTGAAAGCCGTTCATGTCCAGCGGGAAGGTCTGGCCTATCTTGTAGGTAGAGATGCCAAGGGCCTCGGCCCGGTCGGCGTCAATGCCAAGGAGGGTCAGCGCCTGCGTCAGATCCAGCCAGTTCTTGCCCGCAGCGACCATGCCGATCTTCGCCCCCGGCTTGCCCCAGACGCGGCGGTCCATGCCGTTGGCGTTGGAAAACGCCTCGGCGGCGAAACGCTTGAAGTCGATCATCCGGGTTTCTTGCGGCAGCCAATGGTCGTTCAGGCGGATGTTCAGCCCACCATCGGGCATCTTGAAATCAGGGGTCACGAAGGACAGGCGGTGCGGGTCGCCATTGATGATCGACGTGGCCTCGACGGTGTCCTTCATCGTCTTCAGGCCGACCCAGACCCCGGCAAAGCGCGACAAGGCGTAGCCGTAAAGCCCGAAATCGAAGATCTCCTGCACGCCTGCGGGCGACACGATGGGCATATAGGCATCGACCAGCGCCCAGTCCGATTGGTGCAGCGTGGTCGAGGATTCGCCGGTATGGTCGTCGCCCATCGCCATCAAGACGCCGCCATGGCGTGAGGTGCCCGCCATATTCGCATGGCGCATCACATCGCCCGAACGGTCCACCCCCGGTCCCTTGCCGTACCACATGCCGAACACGCCATCATACTTGCCCTCGCCGCGCAGTTCAGCCTGCTGACTGCCCCACAATGCGGTGGCGGCCAGGTCCTCATTCAGACCTTCCTGAAAGCGGACATTCGCCGCCATCAGTTGCTTTTGCGCGCGGTTCATCTGCGAATCCACCGCGCCCAGCGGCGACCCGCGATAGCCGGTCACGAAACCCGCCGTGTTCAGGCCTGCCATCCGGTCGCGCGCGGCCTGGGCCAGCATCAAACGTACCAGCGCCTGCGTGCCATTAAGCAAAACTGGCGATTTCTCCAGGTCAAAGCGATCATTCAGGCTGATATTTTGCAGTCCCATCTTGCACCTCCCGAGCATTCTGGTTCAGTTAGGCCTATATTAGGTCAAGATGTATGACCTACAAAGCGGTTTCTGGCGTTCTGGTCCTTTTGTGAACCAGCGCTGCCTTTTGGATAGAAAGTGACACAAGCCGCGTCACAAGTGATAAAGAGTTAGCATGATGGACTGGGATAAATTGCGAATCTTCCACGCGGTTGCCGATGCAGGCAGCCTGACGCATGCGGGGGATGTGCTGCATCTGTCGCAATCTGCGGTCAGCCGTCAGATCCGGGGGCTGGAAGAGGCTTTGAACACCAACCTGTTCCACCGCCATGCGCGCGGACTGATTCTTACGGAACAGGGCGAACTGCTGTTCGACGCGACCCGTGCGATGTCCAAACGCCTGGACGCCGCATCGGCCCGCATCCGCGACAGCGAGGAAGAGGTGTTTGGCGAGCTGCGCGTTACCTGCGCCACGGGCTTTGGCACCTTGTGGCTGGCACCGCGTTTGCCCGCGCTCTATGCGAAATTCCCCGATCTGAAAATCGACCTGATGCTGGAAGAACGCGTGCTGGACCTGCCGATGCGCGAGGCTGACGTTGCCATCCGCATGAAGGAGCCCAGCCAGGCCGACCTGATCCGCAAACGCCTGATGAGCGTGCGCATGCGGCTTTATGCGACGCCCGAATATCTGCGGGCGAATGGTACGCCGCAGGTGATCGAGGATATGGTGAATTTCCGCCTGATTTGTCAAAGCCCCAGCGCCGCACAGGTCAGCGCGGGGGCAGCGCTGATCGCACAGTTGATGGCGCACCCCTCGCGCTCGACCTTCACGGTCAACAACTATTTCGGGGTGTTGCAGGCGGTGCTGAACCATCTGGGCATCGGACTGCTGCCTGATTATGTGACCGAGGATTTCCCGCATCTGGTGCGCGTTCTGCCCGATTTGGACAGCGCCGATGTGCCGGTCTTCCTCGCATATCCTGAAGAACTGCGGCAATCGCGCCGGGTCGCGGCCTTCCGCGATTTCGTGGTGGAAGAGATTTTCAACTACCGGCGCAACCGCCGCGATGGTCAGACCACAGGTTCCTGAGGGCGCTGCTGTGGTCTTTATCTCGCAGTTTGCGGGAGGGCGGTTCGATTGAATTTCGGGATGGGTTCGGCTGATGCACAACCTGCATGCAGGACAGAGACCGCATGGCTGTGTAGTGAGGCATGCTTGCAACGCATAGCCGGGATGTGTTGGCTGCAATAATGTTTAACTTGCGCACATATATTCAGCAAACTATATCGTAACGAGGCGAAGTGATCTTCGTCTTTACCTCCCTGTTGGACTTTGGCCGAGCTTTTTGCTCGGCCTTTTTTTTGCCTGACTGTGTTTCGCCAAAATTCAGGCGATTTTGATGCATGCTGCGCAAGGCTTCATCGCTTTGAAAACGCAACACAATATTTCCCGCATTGGTTGTATGCCGCCGGTGCATGGCGCCGGATGCTGTGCGGCGCGGGTTGCAAGCGCGGTGGGGAAGGGACCGAATCGAACCGGGATGAGTGTCGCAGGTTCAGGAGGTTGCGGGCGTGAGACCTTCAGGCAAGGGGCCGACCACACACGCTGGCTTGCGATTGCGCCTGTTGCTACCCGCCAGTGACCGCACGCACCACCATCGCCAGCGCATGCGCCACGGTTGCGGCGCGCACCTCGCTGCGCCCGATCGCCCCGAATTCTATCGTTTCGCTATCGCTCTGCGCAGGGGTTGCGAGGGCGAAGCACACACGTCCCTCGGGCTTATGCTCGGACCCGCCGGGGCCTGCGATGCCTGTGACGGCGATTGCGATATCGGCCCCGGACCGCGCCAGCGCGCCTTGGGCCATTTCCAGCGCGACCTTTTCCGACACTGCGCCGGTGGCGTCCAGCGTCGCAACGCTCACCCCCAGCATCTGGACCTTTGCCGCGTTGGAATAGGTGATGAAGCCGCGGTCAAACACCGCCGAGGATCCCGCGACATCGGTCAACGCCGCGCCGATCATACCGCCGGTGCAGCTTTCGGCGGTGGCGATACGCAGCCCGGCGGCGCGGGCGGCCTCGATGATCCTTGTCGCGCTCATGCCATGATGATCCCATGCGCGATGCCGGCGGCAACGGTGACCACCAAAGCGGCGAAAACGCCCGCGATTACATCGTCCAGCATGACGCCCAGCGGCGTGTGCATCCGGTCGGCCCAGCCGATCGGCCCCAGCTTCGTGATATCGAAGGCCCGGAATGCCAGAAATCCGACGACCCAGCCGGGCCACAGTGCCAGAAGCGCCATATCGCGCGACCATGCGCCATAGATCACGGGCAAAAGGGTGATCCACATGCCCGCGACTTCGTCGATCACAATCTCGGACGGGTCAGGGTCGGCCATGCCGCGCGTCGCCTGCGCGGTCGCCCACCATCCGATGCCGCATACCGCCAGCGTCGCCAGCACAAAGACCGGAAAGCCGCCCAGCGTGGCAATGACCCAGGCGGCGGGCAGGGCGGCCAGCGTGCCCCACGTGCCCGGTGCAGGCCGCAACAGCCCCGCGCCGAAGAAAGTGGCGATCAGCCGCGCAAAACTCATGCTTGCACCGGCTTTGGTGGTGTAGGTGCCACGGGTGTCGGCGGGATCGGTACGGGCTGCATGGGGGCCGTCTGCACCAGCGTGGCGGTGGCCATGGCGGCAATCCCCTCACCCCGGCCGGTGAAGCCCAGCCGTTCCGACGTGGTGGCCTTCACGCTGATGCGCCCGGCGTCCACCCCGGTGATCGCCGCCAATGCCTGCCGCATCGCAACGGTGTGCGGCCCGATCTTTGGGAATTCGCAGATCAGCGTCACATCGGCATGGGTCAGGGTGAAGCCGCGCGCCGCGACACGGGACATGGCATGGGCCAGGAAAATCCGGCTCTCGGCACCTTTCCATTGCGGGTCCGACGGGGGGAAGTGCTGGCCGATATCACCCTCACACAGCGCGCCATAGATCGCATCGGTCAGGGCATGCATGCCAACATCGGCATCGGAATGGCCCATCAGCCCCCGGTCATGCGCCACCTTGACGCCACACAGCCAGCAGCCGTCGCCGGGGCCGAAGCGGTGAACGTCAAAGCCATTGCCGGTGCGGATGTCCATTCAGGCCTCTTGCTGTGTTGCGCGCTGCTGCAAGATCTGCGCGGCGCGCGCGAAATCCTGCGGATAGGTCAGTTTCAGGTTATCGTCATCCCCCGGCACAATCGCGACGTCAAGCCCTGCGGCGCGCGCGATCTCTACATCATCGGCGGCATCGCCTTGATGCGCGCGATGCGCCGAAAGGATCTGATGGAAGCGGAAGCCCTGTGGCGTCTGGGCGCGAAACAAGCCGTCGCGCGCTTGCGTGCCGGTGACGCGGCCATCCACCCCGCGCCACAGCGCATCGGTGATGGGCAGCGCGGGCGCGGCACCGGGATGCCTATGCAGCGCGTCCAGCACCCGGGCGATCACCGCGCGGGCAATCAGCGGGCGCGCGCCGTCGTGGATCAGGACCAGCCCGGGCGGGGCGTGGCTGAGATGTTCCAGGGCGTTGCGCACGGATCCTGCGCGGCTCTCACCCCCGGTGACGACAGTGACGCCGTCGCGTAGCAAGGGGCGTGCCCGCGCCGTGTCATCAGGATGGAGGACCAGCACGACCCGGCCGATTCCGGCGGCGAGGATCGCGTCCAGCGTGTGCGCCAACACCATCTGCCCGCAGAGGGTTTGCCATTGCTTTGGCGCGTCGCCGCCTGCCCGTGTGCCGCGTCCCGCAGCGACGATGATTGCGGCCACATCACCGGCTGTCGCAGCGGGCGCATCGTGGGGCAGGGCGGACGTGGGGGGCTGGGGCATGGACACTCATCTGGAAAAGGCGCTCGCTGTGCTATATCGCGCGGGGGCATGTTCTGGCAATCAATGTCTTGGCCAGGCGGTTTTGCCTAAAATTTAGACGTTCGCCAAAATTTCCGTCGCCCGTGGCCGGGGTTGATTTGCGTTTCACCCCGACGCGCGCTACCGCAATTAAGACGAAGGACACAACCAGACATGACGACGCCGAACACTCTGTTACAGCTTGTGCGCAACGGTCACCGGGTTGACCTGACGCCGCCGGTGATCCTGGCGCCGATGGCGGGGATCACTGACCTGCCTTTTCGCCGTATGGTTGCGCGCTTTGGCGCCGGGCTGGTCGTGTCCGAGATGGTGGCAAGCCAGGAAATGGTGCAGGCCAAGCCCTCGTCCCGCGCCCGGGCCCGGTTGGAACTGGACGGCGGCACGGTGGCGTCGGCGGTGCAGCTTGCGGGCTGCGATCCCCATTGGATGGCCGAGGCGGCGCGTCTTGCCGAAGCATCCGGCGCGCAGATGATCGACATCAACATGGGCTGCCCGGCCAAGAAGGTTGTGGGCGGGATGTCAGGCTCGGCCCTGATGCGCGACCTCGACCATGCCTTGCGGCTGATCGAGGCGGTCGTAGGCGCGGTCAGCGTGCCGGTGACCTTGAAAACCCGGCTGGGCTGGGATGACGATAGCCGCAACGCCGCCGATCTGGGCCGACGCGCGCAGGATGCGGGCATCAGCATGCTGACGCTGCATGGGCGCACTCGCTGCCAATTCTACAAGGGCCGCGCCGATTGGGCTGCCATTGCGGGCGTGGTTCAGGCGCTGGAAATTCCGGTGATCGCGAATGGCGACATCACTTGCGCGCAGACTGCACGCGCGGCGCTGGCGGCGTCCGGTGCGGCCGGGGTCATGGTGGGTCGCGGCGCACAGGGCCGCCCCTGGATGCTGGCGCAGATCGCCGCAGACCTCTTTGGTACTCCCGCCCCGGTTGTGCCGGTCGGTGCGGCGCTTGTCGATCTGGTTGCGGCGCATTATCAGGACATGCTCGCGTTTTATGGCCGTGATCTGGGTATCCGGGTCGCGCGCAAACACCTGGGCTGGTACATGGCAGAGGCAGGGGGCGAGCCTGCTGCGCGCCGCTTTGTGTTGACCCAGACCGACCCGGCGCAGGTGTTGGCCGCATTGCCCGCCGCGTTGATGCCCAGCCCGGCGATGCCCACGCCGCTGCACGCCGTCGCAGACGCGCCGCGAAAGTCTGCCGCATGAAGCGGCCGCCCCTCACAGGTCCGGTTACCGGCGTCATCTGGGCCTCGCTCCCCGTGCCCACGGTCCTGCTGGCCCCAGATGACAACGGCATCGAGGTGTTTACCGATTGCAACCCGGCGGCGGAACAATTCCTGTCCGCCTCGCGCCGAAGCCTGATGTCCACGCCTGCGTTCGACCGCCTGATGATTGATGCGGCGATCGAACTGGCGCTGGATCGCGCGCGGGCCAACCGCGCGGCGATCTTCATCAATGATGTGCTGGTCGGCACCGGCGACCGCGCGCCGATCATCTGCAACCTGCAACTGGCGCCTCTTGGCGACGATCCGAATATCGTGATGATGCTGATTGCCCCGCGCGAGATCGCCGGACGGCTGGGCCGGGCCGAGGCGGTGAAATCCGCCGCGAAATCAGCCATCGGCATGGCCGACATGCTGGCCCATGAGATCAAGAACCCGCTGGCAGGCATTGCCGGTGCGGCGCAGTTGCTGTCGATGGGGCTTAAGGCCGAAGATCTGGAACTGACCGATCTGATCGTCGAAGAGACCCGGCGCATCGTGAAGCTGCTGGAACAGGTCGAACAATTTGGCAACCAGCGCCCGCCTGAATGCCGTGCCGTCAATCTGCATGACATCCTGGAGCGCGCGCGTCGTTCCGTGATGGTGGGCTTTGCCGCGCATATGAGTGTGAGCGAGGCCTACGACCCGTCGCTGCCGCTGACATGGGGTGATCCCGACCAGCTGCAACAGGTGTTCCTGAACCTGCTGAAGAATGCGTCCGAGGCGCAGCCGGGTGGCGGGCGCATTCGCATCAAGACCTTCTTTGAACAATCCCTGCGGGTTCGCGGCCCTGACGGGCAGGGCGTGGCGCTGCCACTGCATGTCGAGATCATCGACGACGGGCCGGGCCTGCCGCCGTCGATTGCTGCGGATATCTTCGACCCCTTCATCAGCGGGCGTGAAAACGGCACCGGGCTGGGCCTGGCGCTGGTGTCGAAGATCATTGCCGATCATGGCGGCTGGATCGCTGTGGACAGCGCGCCGGGCCGTACCGTGTTTCGTGTGTCACTGCCGATGGCCCCAAAAGATAAAACCGATGAAAAGTAAGGAGCAGTCCTGATGGACGGAACGATCCTGGTTGCTGACGATGACCGCACCATCCGCACGGTGCTGACGCAGGCGCTCACACGGGCCGGGTGCAAGGTGCATGCGACCTCCAGCCTTACGACGCTTTTGCGCTGGGTCGAAGAAGGGCGCGGCGACCTGGTCATCACCGATGTGATGATGCCCGACGGCAACGGGCTGGAGATGATCCCGAAAATCAGCAAGGAACGCCCGGGCCTGCCCGTCATCGTGATCTCGGCGCAGAACACCATCATGACCGCCATTCAGGCGACCGAGGTGGATGCTTATGATTACCTGCCAAAGCCCTTCGATCTGCCCGATCTGATGAAGCGGGCGGCGCGCGCGATGGATCAGCGCCGCCATGTCGCGCGCCCCGCTATCACCGCACCGCCGCCGCGCGACAGCATCGGCAACGACCTGCCTCTGGTCGGTCGCACAGTGTCGATGCAGGCGCTTTACAAACTCGTGGCGCGGGTGATGAACAGCGACATGCCGGTGCTCATCACCGGGGAATCGGGCACTGGAAAGACACTGATCGCGCGCACGATCCACGATCTTTCCGACCGACGCGCGCTGCCCTACGTCGTGGCATCGGCCAGCGATCTGGACGGGCTGGATGGTCCCGCGACCATGCTTTCACGGGCGCGCGGCGGCACGCTGGTCTTCGACGAGTTGGGCGATTACGACGAGGACAAGCAGGCCCGCGTGGTGCGCATGCTTGACACCCTTACTGAAAACGGCCCGCGCATCTTGGCCACCAGCCAGGTGGATCTGAACGCGCGGCTGTCATCGGGGACCTTCCGCGAGGATCTGTTCTACCGCATCAGCGGCGTCAGCATGGTGGTGCCCGCATTACGCGAGCGCGTCGACGACCTTGACCTGCTGTGCGAGCATTTTCTGGCCCGCGCCCACCGCGAAGGCCTGCCCGCGCGCCGATTGTCTGCAGAAGCGCTGGAAATGGTGCGCGCGTACAGCTGGCCCGGCAATGTGCGGCAACTGGACAATACCATGCGGCGTCTGGCGCTGACCGGGCATGAACCCGAAATCTCGCGCACCGAAGTCGAACAGATCATGCGCAACCAGCCCGCGATGGAACCTCTGCGCGAAGGCGGCGGCGGGGGCAGCGGCGAGAAGCTGGCGGAATCGGTCACGCGTCACCTGCGCCGCTATTTCGACCTGCATGGCGGTGAACTGCCACCGCCGGGCCTGTATAACCGTATCCTGCGCGAGATGGAGGGCCCGCTGATCGAGATTGCGCTGGATGCCACCGCAGGCAATCAGGCGCGCTGCGCCGATCTTCTGGGGATCAATCGCAATACCCTGCGCAAGAAGATTTCCGATCTCGATATTCGCGTGACACGCCGCCGCAAGTTGATGTAAAACAGCAACAGGCGGCGTTGCGCAAATACGTCAGCGCGCTGCGTACCGGGGCGTTTTCCGTGCCGGAATGTGGAAAGTGGGGCGTGTTCGCCCCGGTGCGTAAGGAGACTCCGTGCAGCGGGCGGTTGATCAACGGGTATTTCAGCGCTTCGCTCGATTTCGTCGCACGCGCCGGGTGCAGACCATCAGCACGCTGGTGTTGGTCGCCCTGGCGCCGGTGCTGGTGTTCACCACGCTGTGGGCTTTGGGGCTGGCGCAGGGTGGGTTGGCGGGGACGGAACTGCGCCTCGTGCTGCTGGCCGATCTCGTCTATATCCTTGTCGTGGCCTATCTGGTGCTGGCGCGCGTGGCGCGTATTGTCTCCGAACGTCGGTCGGACAGCGCAGGATCGAAGCTGCATCTGCGGCTGTCGGGGCTGTTCGCGCTCAGCGCGCTGATCCCCACGGTGTCGGTGGCCGTCTTTGCCGGGTTGACGCTGAATGTCGGGCTGGAGGGGTGGTTTTCTGACCGGGTGCGCCTTGTGGTCGGCAATTCGCTTGCCGCCGCCGAGGCCTATCAGGAGGAGCAAGAGCGCGACCTGACCGAAGACACGCTGGCACTGGCCGCGTATCTGGAGGCGGCACGGCAGGCATTTCCGCTGATCGACGACGGGCAACTGCGCCAACTTCTGTCGCAGGCGCAGGGGCAGGTGCAACGCGGACTGCGTGTAGCCTTCGTGATCGACGGCGACGGCACGATCCGCGCGCGCGGCGAACGGTCTTACCTGTTTGATTTCTCCGCGCTTGCGCCCGAGGATTTCACCCGCGCCCGCGAGACAGGGATAACCCTGATAAAAGACTGGCGCAGCAACGAGTTCCGGGCCCTTGTTCCCCTGGACACCTACCTCGACAGGTATCTTTATGTGGCGCGCGCGGTGGATGGCGACATTCTCAGCCTGCTGGACGAAACACGCGAAACCGTGCGTCTCTATCAGCAGATGGAGCGCGAGCGCGGGCGTTTGTTGTTTGATTTCGGGCTGTTATACCTTGGCTTTGCCGTTATCTTGATGCTGGCCGCGATCTGGCTTGGCCTGTCCTTTGCCGAACGCCTCTCGCGGCCTATCGGGCGGCTGGCGGCGGCGGCGGCGCGGGTCGGCGGCGGCGATTTTGATGCGCAGGTGCGCGAGGAACCGGGTGATGACGAAATCGCCACCATGGGCCGTGTTTTCAACCAGATGACCGGACAACTTAAGAAACAGCGCGAAACCTTGTTGGAAAACAACCGTCAGATCGAGGCCCGGCGGCGCCTCTTTGACAGCGTGCTGGGGTCGGTCACGGCGGGCGTGATCGGGCTGGATGCCGAGGGCCGCGTGCAGTTCATCAACCGCGCCGCCGAACGCCTGCTCGGCTGCGAAGGGGCGGTGTCGCAGGGGACCGACATGGATGCGGTCGCGCCGGAATTCGTGCCGCTGCTGGCACGGCTGCGCGATGCGCCCGTCGATGTGGGCCGCGTGCAAGATGAGGTGCGTTTGTCGCGCGACGGGCGGCTGGAAAGCCTGTTGGTGCGGATCGCGGGCCGGATGCGCATTGACGGCACGCTTGAGGGCTATGTCATCGCCTTTGACGATGTGACCGATCTGGTCAGCGCGCAGCGTATGGCAGCATGGGGCGACGTCGCGCGCCGTATCGCGCATGAAATCAAGAACCCGCTGACCCCGATCCAGCTTTCCGCCGAACGCATCAAGCGCAAGTTCCGCCCGATGGTGGGGGCGGAAGCCGACACGCTGGACCAGCTTGCCGATGTAATTATTCGTCAAACCAATGACTTGCGCGCCATTGTTGATGAGTTTTCCAAATTCGCCCGCATGCGCGAACCCGACCGCAGGCCGCATGATCTGGCCGCTATCTTGCGCGATGCCATCTTGTTGCAGGAAACCGCTCAGCCTGGTGTGGCGTTTAACCGCGACATACCTGAAGGTCCGCTGACAATGGAAATTGATGCAACCATGCTGTCACAGGCCTTCACAAACCTGATAAAGAACGGCGTGGAAGCTACTGAATCCCATGCCGAAAAGGCGGGTAAGGGCGCCTATGCACCGCAGCTTCAGATTACGTTGCGCGCCCTCGAACGGGCCGTCGTGATAACCATCGCCGATAATGGTGTCGGCCTGCCGCAGGACCGCGCGCGCCTGTTCGAGCCCTATGTAACCACCCGCGACAAGGGCACAGGGCTGGGCCTGTCGATTGTCAAGAAGATCATCGAGGAACATGGTGGAACCTTGCAACTAATTGACGCGCAAGACTTTTCCGGACAAGGCCGCGCGGGCGCCATGGCTGAAATCCGATTGCCGCTGCTGAACGCGGCGCGCACAGCGACAGACTGACCCTTCCATGCGACGGGTCTGGAGACGACAGGGGGAAACATGAGCGATATTCTAATCGTTGACGATGAACGCGACATTCGCGAACTGATATCGGAAATCCTGCAAGATGAAGGGTTTACCACCCGTCTTGCCTGTAATTCAGATGAGGCTATGGCGGCCGTGAACGCCGAGCCGCCCGCTTTGATGATTCTGGATATCTGGCTGAAAGATAGCCGGATGGACGGGATCGACATCTTGATGACGGTCAAGCGTTCCAACCCCGATATTCCGGTGGTCATCATCTCGGGTCACGGCAATGTCGAAATCGCCGTGGCGGCGATCAAGCGCGGTGCCTATGACTTCATTGAGAAACCCTTTAACATCGACCAGTTGATGGTGGTGATTACCCGGGCGATGGAAGCATCCAGGCTGCGGCGCGAGAATTCGGAACTGCGCAACCGAGATACCACGAATGCAGAAATGGTCGGGCAATCCAACAGTTTCAAGGTGTTGAAGTCGCAACTTGATAAGGTCACGCGCTCAAACGGGCGGGTGATGCTGACGGGTCCGGCGGGCTGCGGCAAGGAAGTTGCGGCGCGTTATATTCACAGTCTGTCGAACCGCGCGTCGGCGCCGTTTCTCAGCGTCAGCGCCGCTGCAATCGCGCCAGAGCGGATGGAAGAGGTGCTGTTTGGCCGCGAAACCGCTGACCGCGGGATCGAGGCCGGGATATTCGAGCAGGCGCATGGGGGGGTCGTCTACCTCGATGAGGTGGCAGACATGCCCGCGGGCACCCAGTCCAAAATCCTGCGCGTGCTGGTCGATCAACAGTTCACCCGCGTCGGCGGCGTGGACAAGGTGCGGGTCGATCTGCGCGTGGTCTCCAGCACCACGCGTGACCTGAAGGCCGAAATCAACGCGGGTCGCTTCCGGCAAGAGCTGTTCGACCGGCTGAACGTGGTACCCATCGTCGTGCCCGGGCTGGCAGAGCGGCGCGATGACATTCCGGTGCTGGCCGCCCATTTCGTGGATTTCTTTCACAAGACACAGGGCCTGCCGCACCGCAACCTCAGCCCCGAGGCAGAGGCACAATTGCAGGCGATGAACTGGCCCGGCAACGTGCGCCAGCTGCGCAATGTGGTGGAACGTGCGCTGATCCTGGGTGAGGGCGGCGACCTGATCGAGCCGCGCGACATTCAGGGCGATGCCGTGGTGTCGGACGGCGACGGGCAGATGGTGGTCTCGGCCGCGCTGACGACCTTGCCGCTGCGCGAAGCGCGAGAGTTGTTCGAGCGGGAATACCTGCTGGCGCAGATCAACCGTTTCGGCGGCAACATCAGCCGCACGGCGTCTTTTGTTGGCATGGAACGCTCTGCCCTGCACCGAAAACTCAAGACATTGGGCGTGAATTCCGGTGCACTTTCGGTTGCACGCGATCCCGACACGGCGCAGAACGAGTAGCGACCCGAGTCTTTCGGGCCACGACAGCAAGCAGATAGGTGCGTGATGAAGATTATCGTCTGTGGGGCCGGTCAGGTCGGCTGGCAGATCGCGCGGCAATTGTCGCTCGAACGCAACGAGGTGACGGTGGTCGACAACAACCCCGTCCTCGTGCGCCGCGCGACCGACACGCTCGATGTGCAAGGCGTCACAGGTTTTGCCAGCCATCCCCATGTGCTGGAGGCTGCGGGCGCGCGCGATGCCGACATGCTGATCGCCGCGACCTATTCCGACGAGGTCAACATGGTCACCTGTCAGGTGGCGCATTCGGTGTTCAACGTCACGCGCAAGATCGCGCGCCTGCGCGAACAGACCTATCTGGAACCGCAATATTCCGACCTTTTCCGGCGCGAGCATATGCCCATCGACGTGGTCATCAGCCCCGAGCGCGAGGTATCGAAGGCAGCGCTCCAACGTATCGCCGCGCCCGCGACGTTCGATATCGAGGATTTTCTGGACGGTCTTGGTCAATTGCTGGGTATCGCGCTGGAAGATGACTGCCCGGTGCTCAACACGCCGCTGCGCCAGTTGACGGACCTTTTCTCGACCCTGCGCGCGGTGGTGGTGGGCGTGCGCCGCAACGACCGCATCTTCGCGCCCGAGGCCGGGGACCAATTGTTCAGTGGCGACCAGGTCTATGTGTTCTGCGACCGGCGCGATGTGGACCGCACGCTGGAGATCTTCGGCAAATCGGTGGCAAAACAGGAACGCGTCGTGATTGTGGGCGCTGGCAATGTCGGCCTGTCGGTGGCGCGCGAACTGGAAAGCCGCGCGGTGCGGGTGCGGGTCAAGGTGATCGAGAAATCGCGCGCCCGCGCCGAGATTGCCGCCGATGCGCTGGAACGCACCATCGTTCTGCATGGCGACGGGATGGATGCCGACCTGCTGCGCGAAGCGGGGATCGAGCGCGCCGATGCCGTGCTGGCCCTCACCGATGATGACAAGACCAATATCCTCGTCTCGGTCCGCGCGAAGGCTCTGGGCTGTCCGCTGGCGATCAGCCTGGTGAACGACCCGACGCTGGTGCCTCTGATGGGGCCGTTGAACATCGACGCCTATATCAACCCGCGCGCCACGACCGTGTCGTCGATCCTGCGCCATGTGCGGCAGGGCCGGGTGCGCGCGATCTATGCCATTGGTGACGGCGAGGCCGAGGTGATCGAGGCGCAGGTGCTTTCCTCATCCCCCATGGCAGGCAAGCTGATCCGCGAGATCGACTTTCCCGAAGGCGCGCTGGTCGGTGGGCTCATGCAGGACGGCGTTATGATCAAGCCCACCGGGTCGACGCGGGTCGAGGAAGGCGCGATCATCGTGATCTTCGCCCTGGCGAAGGACGTCGCCGAGGTAGAGCGTCTGATGCAGGTCGCGGTCGAATATTTCTGAGGGCGGCGGGCCCGCGTGGCCCGCCCCCGGAATACCTGCGCCGCCGATGCGCGCAGCAGAGGTTCGGATACAGGATGAACAGCCGGTGCCCCCAATGATCCCGCAGGCCCGCCCATGAACTGGCTGATGCGCCTGCCGCTGCTGATCGCCCTGATCGGGGTCGTATCGGCGGCGATGTATCTGCCCGCCACCGTCGCGCTGATCCAGCGCGACCATGAGGTTGCGCGGGCGTTCTTCTATTCCGGCACGTTGTTCCTGACGCTGGCGCTGCTGCTGGCGGTGGCGACCGCGCGACACGCGCAAGACGATGGGGCCAGTGCCTCGGCGCGCGCGCTCTGGGGTGCGCGGCAGCGTGGCACGATGCATATTTTCGGCACGCTGGTCGGCGTTTACGTGGTGTTGCCGCCGTTGATGGCCGTCCCGATGGTCGAGGGCGTGGCCGACCTGTCCTTCGCCCGCGCCTGGTTCGAGATGGTGTCCAGCCTGACAACGACCGGCGCCACGGTCTTTGACAGCCCGCGCCGGGTCACCGATGCGATCCACCTGTGGCGCGCGCTTGCGGGCTGGATGGGGGGCGGCTTTATTCTGGTGGCGGCGGTGGCCTATCTGGCACCGCTCAACCTTGGTGGGTTCGAGCTGTTGTCGGGTCGGTCCAGCCAGGAGGCCGAGCGCAGCCTCGCCAGCCTCGGCGATGTGCCCCGGCAAGAGCGCAGGGATTTTGAACGCGCCGATCCGCTGGCCCGTTTCTGGGCGTCCGCAGCCGCCATTCTGCCGGCATATGCCGGGATCACGCTGGTCTTGTGGCTGGCGTTGACGCTGACGGGCAACAGGCCGCTGATGTCGCTGTCGCAGGCGATGTCGACGATCTCGACATCAGGCATCTTGCCTGCAGGTTTTCCCGGTGCCGGGGGATTGTGGGCCGAGGCGGTGATTGCCGTGGGCCTGATGTTCGCCCTGACGCGGCGCAGCCTGCCGGGCATGATCCGCACAGCGTCGCTGCCGCCCCTGCGTGAGGACCCCGAATTGCGGCTGGCGGGCTTGCTGGTTGCCACGGTCACGTTGACCCTGTTGGTGCGGCACTGGCTGGGCGCGGCGCAGGTGGCCGAGGGCGAGAACCTGCCCGCCGCAGGCCGGGCGCTGTGGGGTGCGGCCTTCACGGCGCTGTCCTTCCTGACCACCACGGGCTTTGTCAGTCAGGACTGGGTGGCCGCGCGCGCCTGGTCGGGCCTGACCACGCCGGGGCTGATCTTGATGGGGCTGGCCATGGCGGGGGGCGGCGTGGCCACGGCGGCGGGTGGCTTGAAGCTGTTGCGGGTCTATGCGTTGTTTATTCAGGGACGTCGCGAGCTGGAAAAGATGGTCAGCCCGTCTTCCGTCGGCGGAGACGGGCCACGGCTGCGGTATTTCCGGACGCGCGGGGCCTTTGCCGCGTGGCTGTTCCTGATGGTGTTCATCCTGACGCAATCGGTGGTCATGGGGCTGCTTTTGCTGCTGGGTCTCAGCTTCGATACCGCGCTGATCTATACCATTGCCGCGCTGACCACGGCGGGGCCGCTGGTGGGCGTGGCGGGCGATGTGCCGCTGTCCTGGGCTGATCTGACCGACGGGATGCGCGCCATCCTTGCCGTGACGATGGTGCTGGGGCGGCTGGAATTGTTGTTGTTCCTTGGCCTGCTTGTGTCGAGCACGCGCAAGGATTGATGGTGCGCGCTGCCACGCAGCATTGCCTTTGGCGCGATTTGCGCAGGCGCGCAGTTTTGGGGTGGAAACTTGCCGCCGACCGTTTCATACTAGGGTGCTGAAAGATAGTATCCCGCAGCCAACCGCAGGGATTACCAAGAAAAAAGGCGCGAAAAATGGCCGGCGACAAGCAAAATCTTCAAGATGCTTTTCTCAATCATGTGCGGAAAAACAAAGTCCCGGTGACGGTGTTTTTGATCAATGGCGTGAAATTGCAAGGTGTGATTACCTGGTTCGACAACTTCTGCGTGCTCTTGCGGCGCGACGGGCAAAGCCAACTGGTCTACAAACACGCGATCTCGACGATCATGCCGGGCCAGCCGATCTCGCTCTATGAAGGCGATGACTGATTGTTTCAATGACCATTGATGTCAGCGAACTGTCCGGGGCAGGGGGCACGCGCCGCACGCGCGCGCTGGTTCTGCACCCCGACCTGAAATCCGCGCCCCGTCGCCGCACCGCCGAACACTCGCTGGACGAGGCCGTTTCGCTGGCCCATGCGCTGCCCGGCATCGACGTGGTGGGCCAAACCATCGTGCGCCTGCCGCGCCTGCATCCCGGCAAGCTGTTCGGATCGGGCAAGCTCGATGAGATCAAGGCGCTGATCCATGAGCGTGAGGTCGATCTGGTCTTGATCGATGGCCCAGTCAGCCCGGTGCAGCAGCGCAATCTGGAACGCGACTGGGATGTGAAGCTTCTGGACCGCACCGGCCTGATCCTTGAGATTTTCGCCGATCGCGCCCGAACCCGGGAAGGGGTGTTACAGGTCGAACTGGCCGCGCTGTCCTATCAGCGCACGCGACTGGTGCGGGCCTGGACGCACCTGGAACGTCAGCGCGGCGGCCTTGGTTTTGTCGGGGGTCCAGGTGAAACGCAGCTCGAGGCTGACCGCCGCGCCATTGACGAACAGGTGGTCCGCCTGCGCCGCCAATTGTCCAAGGTGGTCAAGACGCGCGAACTCCACCGCGCCGCGCGTGCCAAGGTGCCGTTTCCGATTGTCGCATTGGTGGGCTATACCAACGCGGGCAAATCGACGTTGTTCAACCGCATGACCGGGGCTGAGGTGCTGGCAAAGGACATGCTGTTCGCCACGCTGGACCCGACCATGCGCGCCGTGACCCTGCCCACCGGCAAACAGGTGATCTTGTCCGATACGGTGGGCTTCATCTCGGACCTGCCGACGCAACTGGTCGCGGCCTTCCGCGCCACGCTGGAAGAGGTCCTGTCCGCCGACCTGATCGTGCATGTTCGTGACATCGCTCATCCTGAAACCGGCGAACAGGCCGCAGATGTTGCCGCTATTCTAAGCACCCTTGGCGTGCAGCAATCCACCCCGCAGCTGGAGGTCTGGAACAAGATCGACCAACTGGACCCCGACAACCGCGCCGCTGCGCTGGCGCGCGCCGAGCGGACGGATGGCACACTGGCCACATCCGCCCTGACCGGCGAGGGGTTGGAGGCGCTGGCAACCGCGATCACCGAGACGCTCGATGAGACACGGACACAAGACACCCTGACCCTGTCCCATGCCGATGGCCGCCGCCGTGCGTGGCTCTATGAGCAGGGTGTGGTGACGGGCGAAGAACAGGCCGAAGACACCGTGCGTGTGTATGTCAACTGGACCGCCCGCCAGCAACGCCGCTTCCAATTGATGGGCCAAAACTGACTGCGCGCACTGACGGCGCGCACCGACGGCGCCTGACGGCATGGCGCTTCGAAACCTTGGCCGTTCTGCGCCCGACCAGGCTCGCGCAAAACCGCAAGCAAGTACGCGCCGCATGAAGGCTTCATGACCGGGGCACGGATAGGGCGCAGAACGGCGGACAGACGCCGCCCCGCGCGATTATCGGACAGGGGGCAGCGCCTCGGTGGTGCGGCGCAGGTCGGACAACAGGTTCAACAGCTCCAGCATACGGTCGCGGCCAAAGGCATGTTCCAGTTCGGCATAGGTGGCTTCGGCCTGCCGCACCATGGTCTCGAACAGCGCGCGGCCCTGCGGGGTCAGTTGCACCGTATGGCGGCGGGCATCCTGGCTTTCAATCGCTTCGGTCAGCCCCTTCGCCGCCAGCGTCCGGAAGATCCGCGTCAGCGACGGCGGCAGGATGACGCAGCGTTCCGACAGGGTCTTGGCGTCCAGCGGCCCGGCATCGGCCAGCGCGCGCATGACGCTCCATTGCGGCATGGTCAGGTCATGATCGTCCAGATAGGGCTTGAACCGCCGCGAGGTGACATCGCGCGCCCGCAGCAGCGCGATCGGCAGGGATTGTTCGAATCCGCGCAAGGTGCCATCGGTTGGGGTGTCGTTGGTCATCAGTTCCCGAAATCGGTGCAATTTTAGTTAGCCGAGCATACGCCGGAACTCGTTTCGGTTGGAAGCACTTTCGGCGCGCAGGCCGAGATGCCGCAACGGCATGCAGTCCATATGCTTCCGCGCCAGATGCCTCCGCAGGATCTGCAGAAGGCCCGGTGGCTGCCATGGCGTTGTCGTTATCCGCGAATGGCCGGACCCGGTGTTGCGAACCGCCGCGCCGCGCATAGCTTCCAGGGATAATTGAACGAAGAACAACATGTAGCATTCTGGAAAGGCTGATTATTGCGCCGCTGGCGACCGTGTCTTTCGCGGGCGCGGCCGCGGCCGATACGCAGCCTTCGCCGAACGCTCCGCCGCTGTCCGACGTGCCGGCCCAAGTCGACGCCACCAATGACGTGCAACACATCCATGAGGCCGAACGGATCAAAGACGGCGATCGGGTAGCGACCTTACTCCGCAAAGACAGCCGCAGGGTCGCGCCGAAAATTGATCTGCGCGCGGGCAATCCGCGCTGATCGGGCGCGGCTGACGTCCGGGGGACAGGTCAAAATTCCCCCCGGCCCCTTGCAGCGTGTCAGGCAGGGCACTAAGACTCAGTCAAGAATTAGAGGGTAAGACCGGGCAGGTTGCGGAAGGATCGCACCAGCCCCCAAGCGCAAGGCAGGCATCTGAATGAAAGACCCTATTGAAACGTACATGAACCTGGTGCCGATGGTGGTCGAACAGACCAGCCGGGGCGAACGCGCCTACGATATCTTCTCGCGCTTGCTGAAAGAGCGGATCATCTTCGTGAACGGCCCGGTGCATGACGGCATGTCGCATCTGATCGTGGCGCAGTTGCTGCACCTGGAGGCGGAGAATCCGTCGAAGGAAATCTCGATGTACATCAACAGCCCCGGCGGCGTTGTGACGTCGGGCCTCGCGATCTACGACACGATGCAATACATCCGCCCCAAGGTGTCGACGCTGGTGATCGGCCAGGCGGCCTCCATGGGGTCGCTGCTGCTGACTGCGGGCGAAAAGGGCATGCGCTTCAGCCTGCCCAACAGCCGCATCATGGTGCACCAGCCCTCCGGCGGGTTCCAGGGGCAGGCCACGGACATCTCGATCCATGCGCGTGAGATCCTGGAATTGAAGGAACGGCTTAATCAGATTTACGTGACCCACACCGGCCAGACCCTGAAAAAGGTCGAAACCGCGTTGGAGCGTGACAACTTCATGACGGCGCAAATGGCCAAGGATTGGGGCCTGATTGATGAAATCGTCGCCAGCCGTGGCAAGGAAGACGCTGCGAAGGCGTGATAATACCTGCGGCGTGGGCGTCAGATTGCCCGCGCCGCAGCCTCCATATTTGGGGATTGTTCCCCGGCGCTGCCTCGCTTAGTCTGAAAGGTGAGGCATCCGATGCCGGGCAGACCGGTCCGGTCGCGGCGACATACAAGAAGCCACCAGAGGTAACAGATGGCAAATTCAACCGGCGGCGACAGCAAAAACACCCTCTACTGCTCTTTCTGCGGCAAGAGCCAGCACGAGGTGCGCAAGCTGATCGCCGGTCCGACCGTGTTCATTTGCGACGAATGTGTCGAATTGTGCATGGACATTATCCGCGAAGAAACGAAGGGCACCGGGTTCAAATCTACCGATGGCGTGCCAACGCCGCGCGAGATTTGCAACGTCCTCGATGATTATGTGATCGGCCAGGTGCACGCGAAGCGCGTGCTGTCGGTGGCGGTGCATAACCATTACAAACGGCTGAACAATTCGGGCAAGACCGGCGAGGTTGAGCTGTCGAAATCCAACATCCTGCTGATCGGCCCCACGGGCTGCGGCAAGACATTGCTGGCGCAGACGCTGGCGCGGATCCTTGACGTGCCCTTCACGATGGCTGATGCCACGACGCTGACCGAAGCGGGCTATGTCGGTGAGGATGTGGAAAACATCATCCTCAAGCTGCTGCAATCGTCGGAATACAACGTGGAACGCGCACAACGCGGCATCGTCTATATTGATGAGGTCGACAAGATCACGCGCAAATCCGACAACCCGTCGATCACCCGTGATGTGTCGGGCGAAGGCGTGCAGCAGGCCCTGCTGAAGCTGATGGAAGGCACGGTCGCCTCTGTCCCGCCGCAAGGCGGGCGCAAGCATCCGCAGCAGGAATTCTTGCAGGTCGATACCACGAATATCCTGTTCATCTGCGGCGGTGCTTTTGCGGGCCTCGACCGGATCATCGCACAGCGCGGCAAGGGTTCGGCCATCGGCTTTGGTGCCGATGTGAAGGACGACAGCCTGAAGGGCATCGGTGAGACGCTGAAAGAGCTGGAGCCTGAGGATCTGCTGAAATTCGGCCTGATCCCGGAATTCGTCGGTCGTCTGCCGGTTGTCGCCACGCTGACCGATCTCGACGAAGAGGCGCTGATCATCATTCTGACCCAGCCGAAGAACGCGCTGGTGAAGCAGTACCAACGCCTGTTCGACATCGAAGGGGTGGAGCTGACCTTTACCACCGACGCGCTCAGCGCGATTGCCAAACGCGCGATCTCTCGCAAGACCGGTGCGCGCGGGCTGCGGTCGATCATGGAAGATATCTTGCTCGATACCATGTTCGATCTGCCGGGTATGAACGACGTGAATGAGGTCGTGGTGAATGAAGAGGCCGTAACCTCGGACGCCAAGCCGCTGATGATCTATGCCGACAGCAAACGCGAACCCGCCAGCGCGGGCTAAGCCACAGGCTATAGCGCACAAGGCCCGCCGCAAGGCGGGCTTTTTGCCGCGCCACGCAGGGTGGCGGGCTTCTTGGGAAGGCTGCGCTTTTCAGGACATGGCGCTTTTTCGCTAGATTGTCGCGCGAAGGTGTCTGGATTTCCGTCGCGCGGTGTTGCATGACAGTGCCATTGAACCTGACCTAAAGAGGGATGCTATGAATTTCATCTTGCGGCTTCTGACTTGGTGGAACGGCCAGACGCTGGGCACCCAGCTGTTCACCTGGCGCAAGGGCATCCGCGTCGGTGAGGATGATCAGGGCAATATCTTTTACCACTCCGCCGACGACAAGAAACGCTGGGTGATCTACAACGGTGAGATTCAGGCAAGCCGCGTGTCGCCCGACTGGCATGGCTGGCTGCATTTCACCTGGAATGAGCCGCCGACCGAACGTCCGCTGGTGCACAAGGTCTGGGAAAAGGCGCATATCGAAAACCTGACGGGGACGCCGCTGGCCTATGCCCCCACAGGCTCGATCCGCCGCACACAGCCGGTAGAGCGCACGGATTATGAGGCATGGCAGCCTGAATGACCGTTGCCCGCCCTGCGGCGGCGCAACAGCCCGGCCAGACCGTGCCAGACCAAGGCTAATTGATGACACTTCGTACCCTTTCCATCGTTTTGACGCTGGGCCTGTCGACGGCACCGGCCGCGTCGCAGGAAACTGCCAATGGCACCGGCGCGATGGTGCGCGCGCTGGACCGCGCGGCAGGGGAGTCTGAGGATTTCAGCCTTGCCGCTGGCGAAACCGTCGGTTTTGGTCGGATCTCGATCAATGTCACGCAATGCCGCTACCCGGTGGACAACCCTGAAGGCAATGCCTTTGCCTGGGTGACTGTCTGGGATACCGACAGCGCCGTGGTGCATTTCGACGGCTGGATGGTCGCAGCCAGCCCGGCGCTGAACGCCATGGACCACCCGCGCTATGATGTCTGGGTGTTGCGCTGCAACAGGTCGTGAACCGCAGGCATTCCTTGCTGCGCATGGAAATCTGCCTCGACCAGAAGTGCCGCGCATAGCCTCTGGTGGTATTCGGCGCGGGGGATCTCTACTGCGCCCAGGCTTTCCAGGTGGCCGGTGACGAATTGCGTGTCAAAGAGGACAAATCCGCCGATGCGCAGCCGGTCCACCAGATACGCCAGCGCAACCTTGGACGCGTCGCGGCGGATGGAGAACATGCTTTCCCCGCAAAACGTGCCGCCCAGTGCCAGACCGTAGACGCCGCCGACCAGCTCTGGCCCGTCCCAGACCTCGATCGAATGGGCGTGGCCCGCATGGTGCAGCGTGCAGAACAGGTCAAAGATTTCAGCGTTGATCCAGGTTTCGGGCCGTGCAGCGCAGCCGTCGACGACGCGCGCGAAGGCGGTATCCACCGATACCTGGAACGGCATCGCGCGCAGCCGTTTGGCAAGTGAGCGCGCGATGCGGAACCCGTCCAGCGGCATGATCCCACGCTCGGCAGGGTCCAGCCAGAAGATCTCGGACGACGCGCGCGTCTCGGCCATCGGGAACATGCCCATCTGGTAGGCGCGCAACAGGATCTGCGGGGTGATCTGTTTCATGTCCTTGGCCCGCGCCGGTTCATGGCCACGCCTGACGAAGCCCACCTTGCGCAAAACGTCGCGGAACACCTGCAAACTGTGGTCTTCCGCAACGCCGCTTAGGCTTCCAGCTTTTCGGCGAGGAATTTTTCCAGCCAGTGGATGTTGTATTCTCCGGTCTGTACGGCCTCTTGTTCCAGCAGGGCGAAGAACAGCGGCAGGGTGGTGTCCACGCCGTCGATGATCAACTCGCCCAGTGCGCGGCGCAGACGGGCCAGCGCCTCGGGGCGGTCACGGCCGTGCACGATCAGCTTGCCGATAAGGCTGTCGTAATAGGGCGGGATGCGGTAGCCGCCATACAACGCGGAATCGACCCGCACGCCCAGGCCGCCCGGCGCGTGGAACGTGTTGACGAGGCCGGGGCAGGGCGCAAAGTTCGGCAAACGCTCAGCGTTCAGCCGTACCTCGATTGCGTGGCCATTCACCTTCAGGTCGTCTTGTTGGAACGACATCGGCAACCCGGCGGCGACGCGGATCTGTTCGCGCACCAGATCGACGCCAAAGATCGCCTCGGTGATCGGGTGTTCGACTTGCAGGCGGGTGTTCATCTCGATGAAGAAGAACTCTCCATTCTCATACAGGAACTCGATCGTGCCAGCGCCGGAATAGCCGATATTGGCCATGGCATCGGCGCACACCTTACCAATACGGGCGCGGGTTGCGGCGTCGATATTGGGGCCGGGCGCTTCTTCGAACACCTTCTGGTGACGGCGCTGAAGCGAGCAGTCGCGTTCCCCCAGATGCACGGCGCGGCCCTGGCCATCGCCGAAAACCTGCACTTCGATATGGCGCGGCGTGCCCAGATAGCGCTCGATATAGACCTCATCATTGCCGAAATTCGACTTGCCCTCGGCGCGTGCGGTGCGAAAGGCGGTTTCCAGATCTTCAGCGCTGCGCGCCAGCTTCATGCCGCGCCCACCGCCGCCGGCGGTTGCCTTGATGATGACCGGAAAGCCCACTTCGGCCGCGACCTTTTGCGCGGTCTCGAAATCCGGCACGCCGCCGTCCGACCCCGGCACGCAGGGCACGCCCAGTGCCTTCATCGTGTCCTTGGCGGTGATCTTGTCGCCCATCAGTCGGATATGTTTTGCCGATGGGCCGATGAATTTCAGGTCATGGTCCTCGACAATCTGCACGAAGGCCGCGTTTTCCGACAAGAATCCATAGCCGGGGTGGATCGCCTCGGCGCCCGAGATTTCGCAGGCCGAGATGATCGCGGGCACCGAAAGGTAGCTTTCGGTCGAAGAAGGCGGGCCGATGCAGATCGCCTCATCCGCCATGCGCACATGCATCGCGTCGCTGTCCGCTGTGGAATGGACCGCCACCGAGGCGATGCCCATTTCCTGACACGCGCGGATCACACGCAGGGCAATTTCGCCACGGTTGGCAATCAGGATCTTTGAAAACATGCGAAAGCGGCCTTATTCGATAATCATCAGGGGCGCGCCATATTCGACAGCGCTGCCATCGGCGACCAGAATGCGTTTCACGGTGCCCGCGCGCGGGGCGGGGATGTGGTTCATGGTTTTCATTGCTTCGATGATCATCAGGGTTTGCCCCTCGGTCACCTGCGCGCCGACCGACACAAACGGTGTGGTGCCGGGTTCGGCAGCCATATAGGCGGTACCAACCATGGGCGAGGTCACGGCACCCGGCGCGTCCACCGGATCGGTCGAGGGTGCTGCGTATGCCGCTGCAGGCGCAAATGCGGCGGGTGCTGCCATTGCCGGGGCCGCAGCCACAGGGGGTGGGGTCATCTGTTTGGAGACCCGCACGTTCAGGCTGTCATTCTCGCCATATTCGCGTTTCACGTTCAGTTCGGTCAGTTTGTTTTCATTCAGCAATTCGGCCAGGGCCTTGATGAAATCAACATCTGCGTCGTTACGGTTCTTGGTCATGCCGTCCTCGGTTAAGGCCGTGCCGGGTGCTGGGTGACGGACCCAGACACGGGGCCCGGGCACTGGGATGGGGGGCGCATCCGGCAACGGTGCGTCGGGTTTTCTGACTGTGGCTTATACGGCACGGGGGCTGGGCTGAAAAGGTCGCATTTGCCGCCCCGGGGCGCTGTTGGGCCGCCTGGTGTAAAATCCTTGCTTTATGTAGCTGTAAATCCGTGTAAATTGACTGAAACGGTGCGGGTTTGGTCGCGCCGATGCGGGGTGGAGGGCTGTCCCATGTCCAAATCCGTTTTGACCGGTACCCGAATCCGTGCGCGCCGCATGGCGCTGGGGATGCGGCAGGCAGATCTGGCACGCGCGGTGGGCATGTCGCCCTCCTATCTGAATCTGATCGAACACAATCGCCGCCGCGCCACGCCAGAGGTGGTCAGCGCATTGGCGGGCAGTCTGGACGTGCCTGCCGAAACGCTGACCGAAGGGTCGGGCGGGGCGATGGTGCAGGGACTTCGCGCCGTGGCCGCCCTTTCAGATCCCGGGACCGCTGCCGTCCCTGAGGTAGAGCGGATCGACGAATTCCTGGGCCGTTTTCCGGGGTGGGCGGCGGCGCTGGCATCGGCGCACAGCCGTGCCGAAGGGTTGGAGCGCACGGTGGAACACCTCAGCGACCGGATGACCCATGACCCCTACCTGTCCGCCGCGCTGCATGAGATCGTGTCGGCGGTCACCTCGGTCCAGTCGACGGCGGCGATTCTGGCCGATACCGATGATATTGATCCTGTCTGGCAGCGAAAATTTCACGCCAACATCTTGCAAGATTCCGTGCGGCTGGCCGACGGGGCCGAGGCGTTGGTGAGCTACCTCGATTCCACTGGTGCGCAAGAAACCGGGCTTGCCGCCCCGCAAGAGGAACTGGAGGCATGGTTGGCCGCGCGCGGCTACCACATCGCGGCGCTGGAGGGCGACACGGCCCCCGACATCGCGCAGCTTCTGTCAGGAGAGATCGATCTGGCGTCGAAGGCCGCGCGCGATCTTGCGGCGCAATGGCTCATCCGCTACCGCGCAGATGCGCAGGCCTTGCCGCTGGATGCCGTGCTGTCCGCGCTGCACGCCGATCCCGGTATCCCCCCTGATGCATTGGCCGCGCGCTTCAACGCGCCGCTCGATGCCGTGCTGCGGCGGCTGGCCTATCTGCCGCAAGGCGCCGGGCTGCCGCGCTTCGGCCTCTTGATCTGCGACCGTTCGGGCACCCTGACTGCCCGTCGGCCGATTGATGGCTTTGCGGTGCCGCGCTTTGGCGGGGCCTGTCCGCTCTGGCCGCTTTATCAGGCGTTGGCGCAGCCCTATGCTGCGCTGCGCACCCCGGTTGTGACGGCGGCGCGCGTGCCGCAGCGCTTCATCGCTTACAGCTATGCCTGCGCGCGGGGGCCTGCGCAATTCGGCGTGGCGTCGGTGGTGGATGCAGTGATGCTGCTGACGCCCGACAGCGCAGCACCGACGCCCGACGCCCTGAGCGTCGGCCCCAGTTGCCGTATCTGCGCCCGTCATACCTGCCCGGCCCGGCGGGAACCCTCGATTCTGGCCGACATGCCCGGTCCCCTTCCGGTCTGACCCGGGGGCGCAGGTGGGGCGGCATTGGCGTTTTGACATGGGCCGCAAACGCTGTGATAGTCGGCCCTGAGGAAAAACCGGACCTGAGGAAAATCGGGTCTGAGGAAAATCCGACGCTGCCATCCGGGGGGACAATATGGGCAAGCGTGTTCTGGTGATCGAGGATGAGGTGAATATCTCGGAAGCGCTTCAGTTCATCCTGTCACGGGATGGCTGGGACGTGCTCACCCATGCCGAGGGCGGCGATGCGGTCGACGTGGTCGGCCGCACGGTGCCTGATGTGCTGATCCTGGATGTGATGCTGCCCGGGCGCAGCGGTTTCGACATCCTGCGCGCCCTGCGGGGGGCAACGGCCACGGCGCAATTGCCGGTCTTGATGCTGACTGCGAAGGGGCAGGCCGCTGACCGCGCCATGGCGCAAGAGGTCGGTGCGACCCTCTTCATGACCAAACCTTTCGCAAATGCAGAAATCGTGGCGGCGATCCGGGACCTTGCCCGCGCCTGCGATGCGCCATGAGCGTCAGGCACGGCCGAACCGGCGCGCAAGGGACCAGACGCGGCGCCAAAACCGGCGCTGACACGGGCGGTGATACCGGCGCTGACACGGGCGCTGACACGGGCGCTGACACGGGCGCTGACACGGGCGCTGACACGGGCGCTGACACGGGCGCAGGCCAGGGGCAGGGACCTGCGCTTGCCCCCGGCGGGCGCGGCAGCGGCACCGACATGAACCAAGACATCGCGTCGCTAAAGTCCCCGGCGTCCCGTCGCCCCGTCTATCTGGCGCGCGCCGGATACCGTTCCCGGCGGCTGATGGATGCGGCGCGCTTCTTGCCGGTGACGGGCATGTTCTTGCTGATCGTGCCAATGCTCTGGCAGGCCCCCGACAGCGGCATCCCCGCGACGGCGCGGCAGGCGGAATACCTGTTTGGCATCTGGGCGGCGCTGGTGCTGGCGGCGGCGGCTCTGTCGCGCAAGCTGTCGCGCATCATGCGCGACGCCGACACACCCGAGGGCTAGGCCCATGACCCTCAACCTGCTGATTGCGACCTGTCTTGGCTATGTTGTGGCGCTGTTTCTTGTGGCCTTCGCGGTGGAACGCCGCGCGGCGCAGGGGCGAATGGGCTGGCTACGGTCGCCCCTCATCTACACGCTGTCGCTGTCGGTCTATTGCACCGCCTGGACCTTCTACGGCGCGGTGGGATATGCCGCGCGGTCTGGGCCAGAATTCATGACGATATACCTCGGCCCCACGCTGATCTTCGTCGGCTGGTGGTGGCTGCTGCGCAAGCTGGTGCGGATCGGCAAGACGCAGCGCGTCACCTCCATCGCCGATCTGATTTCGGCGCGCTACGGCAAATCGAACTTGCTGGGGGTGTTGGTCACGCTGCTGTCGATCACGGCGGCAACGCCCTATATCGCGCTGCAACTGCAATCCATCTCGCTGTCGTTCGGGGCGTTTTCGGCCAGCCTTCAGGGTCTCGATGTGGCGCCTGACAGCACGCAGGTGGCTTTCTGGGTCGCGGTCGGGCTGGCGCTGTTCACCATCCTCTTCGGCACCCGCAATCTGGACGCGAATGAGCAGCATCACGGCGTCGTCACGGCCATCGCGGTCGAGGCGGTGGTGAAGCTTGTGGCCCTTCTGGCGGTGGGGATTTTTGTGGTCTGGGTGGTCGCAGACGGGCCGCGCGACATCTTGACCCGCATCGCGGACAGCGCGCGGCCTGAATGGGCGATCCAGCCCGGACGTTGGAGCGGTCTTATCTTCCTGTCCGCTGTCGCCATCCTGTGCCTGCCGCGCATGTTTCAGGTCATGGTGGTCGAGAATTCGGATGAACACCACCTTGCCGTCGCCTCATGGGCCTTCCCGCTCTATCTGTTCTTGATGAGCCTCTTCGTGCTGCCCATCGCGGTTGTCGGGCTTGATTTGTTGCCTGCGGGGCAGAACCCCGACCTTTTCGTGCTGACCCTGCCGCTGGCGCTGGGGCAAGACGGGCTGGCGCTGCTGGCTTTCATCGGCGGGTTCTCGGCGGCGACCTCCATGGTGATCGTGGCGGCGATTGCGCTGGCCACCATGGTGTCGAACCATATTGTCGTACCGCTATGGCTGGCCGCAAACCGCGGCGTGGGCGAGACCAGCGACATGCGCGGCCTTGTTCTCAATGCCCGCCGCCTGTCCATCGTGGGCGTGCTGGGGCTGGGCTATGTGTATTACGCTGCCACCGGCGGGTCCGAGGCGTTGGCCGCCATCGGGCTGATCGCCTTTGTCGGGGTGGCGCAGGTTCTGCCAGCGCTCCTGGGGGCGATGTATTGGCGCGGGGCGAACCGGCAGGGCGCCGCGTTGGGGCTGGTGACGGGCTTTGCCATCTGGGTCTATGCGCTGTTCCTGCCCAGTTTCGGCCCCGATGTGTTCATGCCCGCGCAGGTGTTGCAATCGGGGCCCTTTGGCATCGGCTGGCTGCGCCCGCAGGCAATGTTCGGCGTCACCACGCTGGACCCGCTGCTGCACGCCCTGTTCTGGAGTCTTGCGCTCAACACCGGGGTTTTCATCCTGGCCTCGCTGATCGGCTTTCCCAGCCCGCTGGAGCGCGTGCAGGGCGTGCAATTCGTCAATGTCTTCGACATTCAGGGCGGTGCGCGCGGCTGGTCGCAATCCGCGGCCGAGGCCGAGGATCTGCTGGCCATGGCGCAACGCGTCCTAGGCTCGGCCCAGGCGCAGGCGTTCTTTCAGGCCGAGGCCGGCACGCAGGGCCGCGCGGGCTTCTTGCCTGACATGACGCCGGATTTCCTCGACCTTCTGGAACGTGAAATGGCGGGGTCGGTCGGGGCCGCCACGGCCCATGCGATGATCGCGCAGATCGTCGGCGGCGCCATGGTCTCGGTCGAGGATCTGATGGCCGTCGCCTCGGAAACCGCGCAAATGATGGAATATTCCAGCCAGTTGGAGGCGAAATCCGAGGAACTGGCCCGCACGGCGCGGCAGTTGCGCGATGCCAATGACATGCTCACCAAGCTGTCGGTGCAAAAGGACGCTTTCCTGTCGCAGATCAGCCATGAGTTGCGCACCCCGATGACTTCGATCCGCGCATTCTCCGAGATCTTGATGGACGAAGGCGACATGCCCGTCGAGATGCAATTGAAGTACGCAGGCATCATCCATGATGAAACGATCCGCCTGACCCGCCTGCTGGATGATCTCTTGGACCTCAGCGTGCTGGAAAACGGCAAGGTCAGTCTGGATATTCAGCCTGTCAGCCTGCATCAACTGATCGACCGCGCGGTGACAGCCTCAAACTCGGTCCAGCCGCAGCGCCGCTTCGTGATCGACCGCGACCGCGCGTCCGAGGGCGTGCAGATCGCCACTGATGGCGGGCGGCTGACGCAGGTCTTCATCAACATCCTGTCCAACGCCCGGAAATACTGCGATGCCGCGCATCCCCGGCTGCGCATCGTCGTGCGGCGGCGCGGTGCGCAGGTCGAGGTGGATTTCATCGACAACGGCTCGGGCATCGCGCCGATCTCGCAGGGTCTGATTTTTGAAAAATTCGCCCGCCTGACCGATCAGATGCAGGCGGGGGGCGCGGGCCTCGGGCTGGCGATCTGCCGTGAGATCATGGTCAATCTGGGTGGCGACATCTCTTATGTGCCGGGGCAGGGTGGGGCGGCATTCCGCGTAACCGTCCCGCTTCAGCTGCGCCCGGCAACGCCATAAGGCGGGGGGTGTTTGCCACGAACGCCGATGGCCATCGCAACCATCCGATAACCTTTGTCTGTCAGTGTCCCAGAAACCGGCCTTGCAGGGTGCCGACGGTGCCTGCGGGGATTCGGGAACCCGCACACAACACACCAAAGACGAAGGGGTCGGGTGATGGTTCAGGACAATGACGACGGCGTGGCCGGTCCGGGCACTGACAGGCCCACCGCGACCGATGCGGATAAGGATGGGCCCGCGCCGGGGGGTGCGGCCGTGGACCGTCGTGCCGGGGCGGCGGGTATGCGCGCCGCACCAGAACCCGGTGCCGCCCCCGATCCCGCCCCCGGTGCCGACGCCGGTGCCGACACCAGCGAAGGCGCCGATACGGGCATTGCCGATGGGTTTGCAACCGGCCCGGGCGACAGTGGCGCCGACCCGGCAGAGGGTGGCTTTGCCGACAGCGCCGTGGGTGACGCGGGTTTTGACGCGGCGCAGGGATTTGCCGCCAGTACTGCCGGGGATGCCAGTTCTGCCAATGCCGCCGGTACTGCTGGGGATGCCCGCGCTGCCGGGGATGCAGCGGATGGTACTGCCGGTGATCTGGCGGGCAACACGGCGGCAGATATTGCGACTGAAGCGGCATCTGAAACGTTTTCCGCTGCGGGCGCCGACGCGATGCGCACCACCGGGGCCAGCACTGCGGGCGGCGCGGCACCCGATGGTTCCGCCCGTACCGGCACTGGTGCGCCCCCGCGTGCCGCAGCCCCGCGTGGCACTGGCGTCTTGCACCGTCGCCTGATCCGCCGCCGCCCGGCAGTGGCGGAACCCGAACCCTTCCCCATCAGCTTCGATCTGCCCGATCCCGACGCCCCGATGCGCCGGATCGTGCGGCTGGCCATGTCGAAGGCGGTACATCTGGCATGCAAAATGTCAGTGTCGGTGCGCGACCCGGGCGTGACAACCGTTTCGCTGTCCGAGGTGATCGAAAAACTGTCGCCCGGCATGCTGCTGACTGTTATCGAGGGCCCGGATGACCGGCTGGGCCTGTTGGCGATGGATGCGGGGCTGCTTGCCGCCTGTCTGGAAATGCTGACAACGGGGCGCGTCGCCCCCGGCGAGATCGCGCCACGCAAACCCACCTTCACCGATGCAACGCTGGTCTCGCCGATCCTCGACCAGTTCTTGCAATTGTTGGAGGCCGGGCTTGTCAACATGCCGCAGGCCGACGTCATGGGCGGGTTCCGATTCGCCTCATTCATGGATGATCCGCGCCCGCTCAGCCTGATGCTGGAGGATCAGGAGTATCAACTCATCTCGGCCGCGCTGGAAATCGGTGAGGGGGGACGCCACGGTCAGTGGCTCTGCGCGATTCCTGACCGCCCGATGCAGATGCCAATGTTCGATTTCGATCCCGGCGACAGTTTCACCGCCACGCCGCCGCCGATGGAACACACCCCCAGCTTGTCGCAGCAGGTGATGGTTTGTGAAACCCGGCTGGATGCCGTGCTGTTGCGCCGCAGCCTCACCCTGGCCGAGGTGCTGGATTTCCGGCCCGGGACCGTGCTGGAACTCCCCATGTCCGCGCTGGAGGAAATCAGCCTCTTGTCGCTGGACCGTCATGTGGTGGCGAAGGGCCGTCTGGGTCAGTCGAAAGGCGCGCGCGCCGTGCGGATCACCGCGATCCCCTTCAGCGATACCGGGCCACAGGGTGCCGCCGCGCCACCCCCGCCCGAAATGGGGGGAACGGCGTCGAACCTGATCGGCGCCGGGAGTGACGCTGACCCGGTCTACTGACGGCGGCGCGCAGGCCCCACGAGGCTATTGCAAGCCTCGGGTGTGTCGAAACGGCGCGCGCCGCACCCGGGCGCGACCTGCTCAGCCCCCGGCTTTGGCCAGTTGCTCGATCGTGGGGCGGAACGGCTCCAGATTATAGCCGAATTTCGCAGGCAGGCCGATCAGCTCATCGGTGGGCCGGGTGCCCGCGTGCGCCATGGCCCAGACGATGGATGACCGGTTGCCCGATGCGCAATAGGCCAGCACCGGGCCGGTCGCGTCTTGGATCGCAGCGGCCTGGGCCTGCACATTCTCCATCGTGATGGCACCGCCCACCACGGGGTTGATCACGAAGGCCAGCCCTGCGGCCTCGGCAGCATCGCGCATGTTCTGCGCCGCGATGTCGGGCGGGATCTCACCGTCGGGGCGGTTGCAGATCACCGTGGTATAGCCCGCCGCAGCAACGGCGGGCATTTCGTCGGGCATCAGTTGCGGGGCAACCGCGTAGGTGTCGGTCAGCGCACGAATATCCATGGGGCCTCATCAGGGTTCAAGGTAAAGCGCAGGTCGGTCAGCAGGCTGGGGGTGCGGTCTCTCACGCTCAAGGTGTCGCACCCGCCAGCCGGTCCATCGACAAGCGCAGCGAAGGTGTGGCAACCATACCCGCCAACATCGCCAGAAGGAAGACCATCCCGCCTGTCCCGCCCCAGCTGAGCGAGGCAAGCGCAGGCCCCGGGCACAGCCCGGCGATGCCCCAGCCCGCGCCAAACAGCACCGACCCCAGCACCAGGTTGCGGTCCAGAAGTGCTGCGGGCGGGCTTGGAAATGCACCGCCCAGCACCGGCTGCGCCCGCCGCGTGCTAAAGTTCCAGGCCAGCATCATCGGCGCAATGGCACCGCCCAGCACGAAGGCCAGCGTCGGGTCCCAGGCGCCGAACACATCCAGCCAGCCCTGCACCTTCAGCGTGTCGGTCATCCCCGACACCAGCAGCCCCGCGCCGAACAATCCCCCCGACAGGGCCGAAAACAAAAGCCGCAGCATCACACCACCTCCAGGATATGCCGAAACACTACCAGCGCTATTCCGCCAGCCAGCAGGTAGAAAACCGTGGCCACGATCCCGCGCAGCGACAGACGCGAAATGCCGCAGACCCCATGTCCTGAGGTGCAGCCATTCGCCAGCCGCGTGCCCACGCCGACCAACAGCCCGGCCAGCACGATAGCCCAAATGTTGCCCGTGATATTGGTCGCTGCATCTTGCGCAAACAAGGCCACCATCAGCCCCGGCACCGCGATCAGTGCCGCAACGAAGGCCGCGCGCTCGCCCCAATTGCCCCAGCCCGATCGGTCCACCAGCCCGCCGATCAGCCCGCTGGCCCCCATGATCCGCCCGTTCACCAACAAGAACAGCGCCGCCGCGCCACCGATCATCACGCCACCCAAAAGCCCGCGGATCCAGTCTGCTTCCATCATAACGTACTCCAAAAAGCTGCCCCGCCGCGTTTTGCGGCAAGGGCAGGGGGCTTACAGCCTGTTGATCGGGACTTTCAGATAGACCTGCCCGTTATCGTCGGCGGGGGGCATCTGGCCTGCCCGCATGTTGATCTGCAACGACGGTACGATCAGCTTTGGCATGGCCAGCTTTGCATCGCGCGCCTCGCGCATCGTCACGAACTCGGCCTGCGTCTTGCCACCGCCGACATGCACATTCGCGGCCTTCTGCGCGCCCACGGTGGTTTCCCAAGCGTAATGCTCGCGCCCCTCGGCCTTGTAATCATGGCCGACGAAGACCCGCGTCGCATCGGGCAGTGCCAGAATTTTCTGGACCGAGGCGAACATCGTCTCGGCCGAACCGCCGGGGAAGTCGCAGCGCGCCGTGCCGAAATCGGGCATGAACAGTGTATCGCCCACAAAGGCCGTGTCGCCGATCACATAGGTCAGGCAGGCGGGCGTGTGGCCGGGCGTGTGCAGGATGTCGACGCGCATCTGGCCGATATGCACCGCGTCGCCCTCACCAAAGAGCTGATCGAACTGGCTGCCGTCCCGCTCGAACTCGGTGCCGGCGTTGAACACCTTGCCGAACGTGTCTTGCACCACCGTGATGTTGCGCCCGATGCCGATCTTGCCGCCCAGTGCGTCCTGAAGATAGGGCGCGGCGGACAGGTGGTCGGCGTGAACATGGGTTTCCAGCAGCCAGTCGACGGTCAGGTTCTGGTCGCGCACAAACGCAATGACCTTGTCGGCCGAGGACGTGTCCGTCCGCCCCGAAGCATAGTCGAAATCCAGCACCGAATCGATGATCGCGCAATGCTGCCCGGCAGGGTCGCGCACGACGTAGGTGATAGTGTTGGTTGCGTCGTCAAAGAAGGATGTGACGTCGGGTTGCATCGCTTTAGCCTTTCATATCCGTGATGGGGGACATATAGCCAGCGGGCAACATATTGCAAGTATTGAATGTGATAAATCGGTGCGGCGGGGCGTTGCAATCGCCGCAGGCAACGTTTCTAATCCAACGTCATGAAAAAACGCTGCTTTCCATGCAAAACATAGCGGAAAACCACGCGGGCGTGGTGGTGCTGCGCATGGATGCACAGCGCGGCGTGCTGCCTGTGGCCAGGCTGCGCGATGCTTTGGCACAGGCGGCGGGGCGGCCCGGGGTGCGGGCGGTGCTGCTGCGCAGCGCGGGGGCCGATACCTGCGCCGACGTCGCGCTGAACCCTGCCGATGCCGCCCCCGATGATCTTTGTGAAATGATCGAGGCATTCGCGTTGCCCGTCATCGCCTGTCTGCACGGTCGGGTGGATGGCGCGGGGCTGGCTCTGGCGCTGGCCGCGCATGCCCGCTGGGCCGCGCCGGGCACGCTGGTGCGCGCGGGCGATCTGCGGCTGGGCCGCATCGCGGGGGGCGGCGTCACGCAGCGCCTGCCGCGGCTGATCGGCGTGGCGGCAACGCTGGAAATCTTGCTCAACCGTCATGCCCTGCGTGCCGATCCCGATGCCCCCGGGCCGTTCTTCGACCGCGTGATCGATGGGCTGTCGGGGTATGAGGATGCGACGCTGGCGGCCATGTTGGCCGCTGATCTGACGGGAAGCCCGGCGCCCTTACGCCCCACGCGCACGCGTGATGACCGGTTGCGCGATGCGGCGGGTGGGTTGGCGGCGCTGGCGGCGGCGCGCACGGTCAGCCGCGCGCCCGATCAGGTCACCGCCGCCGCAGGGGTGATCGACTGTGTCGAGGCCGCGATGCTCTTGCCCTTTGATGCGGGGGCAGAGCGTGCCGCGCTGTTGGCCGCTGATGTGGCGCAGGGGCCGGTGGCGCTGGCGCTGCAAAACCTGCGCCGGGCAGAGCTTCGGACCCTGCGCATCCCCGAATTGCGCGCGGGCAGCGTGCCGGTCGCGGCGCCCGTGTCGCTGCCCGATCACCTGATCATGGCCGGGGCAGGGGCCGCGCTGATCGCGCGGGTGCTGCGCGCCGGGTTTGCCGTGGCGCTCTGGGCGCCGGACGGGGCGCAGCTTCAGGCGCAGGTCGAAGCCGTCGCCGCCTTGCATGAGGCCCGGTTGCGCGCCGGGCAGATCACCGCCGAGGCGTTGGAGGGCGACTGGAACCGCCTGTCAGGCCATGTCGATCTGTCGCGCCTGCCGCGCAGCCCGGTGATGCTGGGCACGCCGGATCTGGCGGGGCCGATGGCCGCGCATCTGCCCGCCGGGGGCTGCCTGATCCAGCTTTTGGACGCAGATGCAGACGCGCCCGGGGATGTCTCGGTTTCCAACCCCGTAACCGGCGCGACGCCTCCCGCCGACACCGCGTTTGGCCCGGATACTTCGCACACAGCCGACACGCTGCCGCAGGCGGCGGGTTCCACCATCGCGCCAGGCAGTGTCGGACTGGCCATAGCGGGGCGTATCGCGCAGCTTGTCATCGGCAGCGGCGCGCCCGCCGGCGCGGTGATCTGCGCCTTCCATCTGGCCGCGCGCTTGCAGTTGCAACCCGTGCGGCTGAATGGCCGCGCCGCCATCCCTGACCTGCGCGCCACGATCGCGCATTGCATCGCGGCGACCCGTGCGCTGGGGCTGTCGGATGCAGAGATCGCCGCTGATTACATCCGGGCCGGGCTGCCGCCGGGGTTTGCGGGATTGCCGGATGCCGCCTGTGCGACCACCCCGCACCCCGCGCAACCCTTCGCCCGGCTCCATGCGGCGCTGCTGAATGCCTGCGCACGGCTGCTGCAAGACGGCACGGCGCAGCGCCCCTCGGACCTGGACCTTTGCGCCATCCGGGGCTTGGGCTGGCCGCATTGGCGCGGTGGCCCGTGTTTCGCCGCCGATCTGCGCGGCCTGATGCTGGTGCGGCGCGAGATGGAGCGTTTCGGTGCCGACGATCCCGCCCTATGGGCGCCGCAGCCGATGCTGCGCGAATTGATCCGCAACGCCTGGGCTTTCGCCGATCTCGATGAGAATTGACCGCGCGGGGCGGGCAGGGGCGGGCAGGGGCGGGGGGGCCGTGCAGGGGCATGCCTCTTGCCCGCATGCAGGGCGAAGGCGCATCCCACGCGCGCCCGCGATCCTTGGCGGGCAGGATCTGAACGCCGTTCCATTATTCGCCCCGCGCGCCGCTGCATCATCCCCCGCTGCGCGCCTGCCGTGCCGACAAGACGAGTCTGAAGGCACACCTTCGCCCACCGGAATTAGCCCCTTCCAATCCGAAACATCGGGGAGCATTCTCAATTTCCCTGCAATCCCTGCGACACTTGCGCCATCGCCCTGCCTTCGCCATGGTGGCACGCGGCGCCCGATGGTATCGCTGCGCTGTCGCGCGGCGCCACGCGCGCCACATTGCCATCCAGAAGGGCCGACATGACCACTCCCCCCCGCACCCGTCCGCGCATTCCCCCCGCACCGCCCAGCTTCATGCCACCGAAGCCCGGCCTGTGGACCCGCACGCCGCCCGCGATCTTTCCGCCCCTGATGGGGCTGTTCGGGCTGGGACTGGGCTGGCGGCTGGCGGCGGAAACGCTGGGCGCGCCGGTCTTCATCGGCGATATGGTGCTGGGTGCGACGGTCTTGATCTATGCCTTCGCGCTTGTCGCCTATCTGGCGAAACCCCTGCGCCGCCCCGGCGTGGTGATTGAGGATCTGCGCATCCTGCCCGGGCGCGCAGGGCTGACGGCGATGTCGCTTTGCTGCGTGCTGCTGGCCGCCACGCTGGTGCCCTTCGCCCCGGGGCTGGCGGCGGCAACGGCGGCGGTGGGCGCGATCTTCCACCTTTGTATCCTGGGGCTGATCGTGCATTCGCTGGTCACCGGCCCGGTCGAGGGGCGCGTGGTCACCCCGGTCTTTCACCTGACCTTCGTGGGCTTCATCCTGGGCCCGCTGACCACGATCCCGCTGGGGTTGACGCTGCTGCCCACCGTGACACTTTTTGCCATGATGCCGGTGGCGGCGGCGATCTGGGCGGTAAGCCTCTGGCAGCTCTGGACCCGTATTCCGCCTGCGCCGCTGCGCCCGCTTCTGGCCATCCACCTGGCCCCGGCTTCGCTGTTTGCAATCGTCTCGGACGGGTTGGGGTACGACATGCTGGCGGCAGGGGCGGTCGCGCTGGGTGCGCTGATCCTGGCGGCGCTGCTGCTATCTGCCCGCTGGCTGACAGCGGCAGGGTTCTCGGCGCTGTGGGGTGCCTTCACCTTCCCGCTGGCAGCCTTTGCCGGGGCGCTTTTGTCGGTATCGGATGGGCGCGGCGCGGTTGGCGTCGCGGGCGGGCTGGTCCTCGTCGCAGCCAGCCTTGCCATCCCGGTAATCGCTGTGCGCATCTTGCAAGCCTGGGCCAAGGGCGGACTGGCCGCCAAGACCAACGCCGCAGAGGTCTGAGCCCCCGGGCCGCCCGAAAGGGCGGCCTCCGGCAGGGCCCCTGTGACACGATGGACCACCACGGTGGGCCCGCAACGCGGGGGGTTGTCATCCGCCCCGGTCCGTGAAACAGCAAACCGCCAAACGACACCCCCAAAGGAGCACCCAATGGAGATTCGTGAGGCCCTGACCTTTGACGACGTTCTGCTGGTTCCGGCAGCATCCAGCGTGCTGCCCTCGCAGGCTGATACCTCGACGCAGGTCACAAAATCGATCCGCCTGAACATCCCGCTTCTGTCCAGCGCCATGGACACCGTGACCGAGGCGCGCATGGCCATCGCCATGGCGCAGACCGGCGGCATGGGGGTGATCCACCGCAATCTGGACGTGGACGCACAGGCGACCGAAGTGCGGCGCGTCAAGCGGTTTGAAAGCGGCATCGTCTACAGCCCGATCACCTTGCGCGCCGATCAGACGCTCGCCGATGCCAAGGCCCTGCAGGACCGCTACAACGTCACCGGCTTTCCGGTGGTGGATGCGGCAGGCCGGGTCGTGGGGATCGTCACCAACCGCGACATGCGGTTTGCCAGCGACGACAAGACGCCGGTGTCGGTGATGATGACATCTGACAACCTTGCCATCTTGCGCGAACCCGCCGACCGCGATGAGGCGCGCAGCCTGATGCAGGCCCGCCGGATCGAGAAATTGCTGGTCACCGATGCCGATGGCCGCCTGACCGGCCTGCTGACGCTGAAGGACAGCGAAAAGGCCGTCCTCAACCCCAATGCCTGCAAGGATGATCTGGGCCGCCTGCGGGTGGCTGCGGCCACCACTGTAGGCGACGCGGGTTTTGAACGTTCCTGCGCGCTGATCGAGGCCGGGGTGGATCTGGTCGTCATCGACACGGCGCATGGCCATTCTGCGGGCGTGGCGCAGGCGGTCGAACGCATCAAGGCTTACAACAGCGCGGTGCAGGTGGTGGCGGGCAATATCGCCACGGCGAGTGCCGCGCGCGCCCTGATTGATGCGGGCGCCGATGCGATCAAGGTCGGCATCGGCCCAGGGTCGATCTGCACCACGCGCATCGTCGCAGGTGTCGGCGTGCCGCAATTGACCGCCATCATGGACACCGTGGCGGCGGCAGGCGACATCCCGGTGATTGCCGACGGTGGCATCAAGTATTCGGGCGATTTCGCCAAGGCCATCGCGGCGGGTGCGTCTTGCGCCATGGTCGGCAGCGCCATTGCGGGCACCGATGACAGCCCCGGTGAGGTCATTCTCTATCAGGGCCGCAGCTACAAATCCTATCGCGGCATGGGCTCGCTGGGCGCGATGGCGCGTGGCTCGGCGGACCGGTATTTCCAGAAGGACGCGGCCAGCGACAAGCTGGTCCCCGAAGGGATCGAGGGGCAGGTGCCCTACAAGGGGCCGACCGCCAATGTCTTGCATCAGTTGATCGGTGGCCTGCGCGCGGCCATGGGCTATACCGGCTGCGCCACGGTCGAGGAAATGCGCCGCAACTGCCAGTTCGTGCGCATCACCGGCGCGGGGTTGAAGGAAAGCCACGTGCATGACGTGACCATCACGCGTGAAAGCCCGAACTACCGTATCGGCTGAGGGCTGTCGCCTGCGCGCGACGTTGCGGGGCTGCGGCGCGTTTGGCTTGACGTTTGGGCCTTGCCCCGATCAGGGCCTCCCGCCGATGCCCTATTGCCCATGCCCTGTAGCGCGTGTTGCGCCGGGGCGTCACGGCGCGGCGGCAAACGGCCCGCGTTGACACGCGGGCCGTTTGCCGCAACACTTTCCCCGCACCCGGCACCGACGGGCCCGTCGGTGTGGCCCCAAAGGATACACGGGCAAAGGATACGGGCAAAGGATACGGGCAGATGAATGCGGCTTAACCGAGTATTGCGGGCCACAGGCCCGGCCGCGGCCTTTGCGCTGGCGGCATCCATCGCCTGCGCGGGCGGCCTGGATGAGGCGCAGCGCCTGCTCGATACCGGCAATCTGGCCGCCGCCCACCGCGCCGCCAGCGCCATCAGCCCCGCTACCCGGGATGAGGCGCTGCAACGCCAGTGGATTCTGGCGCGCAGCCTGTTGCGTCAGAACGCGCCGCGCGCGGCCCTCGTGCATCTGGAACGGCTGGTCTCGGACGCACCGCAGGTGGTGCGCTTCCGGCTGGAGCTGGCGCGCACCCTGGTGCTGATCGCCGATGACGACCGCGCGCGGCTGCATTTCGACCGGGCGCTTGGCGCGCCACTTGCCCCGCAAGAGGTCGCGGCGGTGCGCCACTACCTGTCGGTGATCGACGGGCGGCGCACATGGTCGGCGGGCCTCAGCTTTCAGATAGCGCCTGAGTCGAACGCGGTGCGCGGCACCTCTGACACCACCGTCGACCTGCCTTTCGGCGTGGTGCCGATCCCTGAATCGTCGCAGGCCCGGCCCGGGACGGGGGCGGAAGTCTCGGCCAATGCCGCCTGGCTGCCGCATGTTGCCCCCAGCCTGCGCGCCCGGCTGGCGGTGTCGGCCAGCGCACGGGTGTTTTCCGACAGCGCGCTGAACAGCCAGTCGCTGCGGCTGGAAGGCGGGGGCATCCTGACCCGTGACCGGGGCACACAATTCGGGCTCGGCCTCAGCGCACAGGCGCAATTCGCAGGCGGCGCGCGGGTGATGGACGGGCGCGGAATCTATGCCACATGGTCCGGCCGCCCGGCACCCGCGATGCAACTATCGGGCCGGTTGGAGATGGACGACCTGCGCTTTGCCAATGTGCCGGGCCGCAACGGGCAGCGCCGCGCGATCTCGGGGCAGTTGATCTATGCGTGGTCGCCGCAACTGCTGCTGCGCGGCAGCCTGCACCTGATCCACCACCGGGCGGCGCAGGAATTCCACAGCCGCATCGATTACGGCGCCAGCTTCGGCGGGCAATATGCGTTCGAGGGCGGGCTGGTGGGGTCGATGACGCTCAGCCTTGGGGCAGGGCAGGCAGACGGGCGCAGCCCCCTGTTCGGCGTCGTGCAAAGCGATACCCGTGCCGCGCTGACCGGCCAGATCATGCACCGCGATCTGTCGGTCATGGGCTTTGCCCCGGTCCTTGAACTGGGGCTGGAGCAGCAGCGCAGCAACATCCCGACCGCGCGCTATGACAACGCCCGCATGTCGCTGGGCGTGACGCGCCAGTTCTGATCCGCCACTTGCAAAGCCGCCGTCAGGGCGCGGCTTCTCAGGCGTCCAGTTCGACCCAGATCGGCACATGATCCGATGGCTTGTCGCCCGCGCGCACATCGGCGTCGATCTGGCAATCGCGCATCAAGTCGGCACCCTGCGGCGACAGCAAGATATGGTCGATGCGGATGCCGTGGTTCTTCTGATACGCCCCCGCCTGATAATCCCAGAAGGTATAATGCCCCGGCCCGGGCGTGCGGGTGCGGAATGCCTCGGTGAAGCCAAGGTTCAGCAGGCGGCGGAAGGCTGCGCGCGATTCCGGGCGAAACAGCGCATCTTCGCGCCAGACCTCGGGGCGGGCGGCGTCTTCGGGCTGCGGGATGATGTTGTAATCCCCCAGCAGCACGCAAGGTTCCTCCAGCATCAGCAGATCGCGCGCGCGGGCATGCAGCCGCTCCATCCACGCCAGCTTGTAGGCGTATTTGCCGCCCGTCACCGGTTGGCCGCCGGCGTCCAGTTCCACGGGGTTACCGTTGGGCAGATACATGCCGCAAATGCGCACCGCCCGTCTGTCCACCACCGTCGCTTCGATCCAGCGGGCCTGAATGTCATCATCATCGCCGGGCAGGCCGCGCGTCACGTCTTCCAGCGGCAGTTTCGACAGAATGGCAACGCCGTTGAACCCCTTTTGCCCGTGGGTTTCCAGATTATAGCCGCGATCCTCGATCAGCGCGCGCGGGAAGGTCTCGTCGGTCGATTTGATCTCTTGCAGCACGGCCACATCGGGCTGGGTCGCATCCAGCCACGCGCCCAGCGCATCGGCGCGCGCCTTGACCCCGTTGATGTTGAAACTGGCGATTTTCATGGGCTCAGACCTTTCAGCGCGCGTTTCAATTGCCGCGACGGTTCACGAACAGACCGGCATCCTCGGCGGCGCGGCGCAGCGCGCGCGATTTGTTCACCGTCTCCTCGAATTCCGACTCGGGGTCGCTGTCATAGACCACGCCGCCACCCGCCTGAATATACAGCGTCTCATCCTTGATGACGGCGGTGCGCAGCGCGATGCACATATCCATGTCGCCATTGGCCGAGAAATAGCCGACGCCGCCGCCATAGATGCCGCGCTTCTCAGGCTCCAACTCGTCGATGATCTCCATCGCACGGACCTTCGGCGCCCCCGAAACCGTGCCCGCAGGCAGCCCGGCCAGCAGGGCCGACAGCGCGTCATGATCGTCCGAGATTTCGCCGATCACATTCGACACGATATGCATCACATGGCTGTAGCGCTCGATGATGAATTGTTCCGTCGGACGCACCGTACCGATTTTCGACACGCGCCCCACATCGTTGCGCCCCAGGTCCAGCAGCATCAGATGCTCGGCCAGTTCCTTGGGGTCGGACAGCAGGCTGTCTTCCATCGCCTTGTCTTCTTCCGGGGTGACGCCGCGTTTGCGGGTACCCGCGATGGGGCGGATCGTCACCTCGGAATCGCGCAGCCGCACAAGGATCTCCGGGCTGGCGCCCACGATCTGAAAATCCCCCATGTCGAAATAGAACAGGAAGGGCGAGGGGTTGGTGCGCCGCAACGACCGATACAGCGAAAACGGCGGCAGGCTGAAACTTTGCGCCCAGCGCTGGCTGGGCACCACCTGAAAGATGTCGCCCGCGCGGATATATTCCTTGGCCTTCTCCACGGCGGCGAGGTAATCGGCGCGCGCAAAATTCGAAACGGCCTCGCCCACCGGGCTGACATCGCCCAACGTGCGCGAGGCCCCGCCCGCGTCGCGTTCCAGATCGCGCAGCGCGTCCATCACCCGTTCGGCGGCCTGCGCATAGGCCGCGCGCGCCGACAGCCCCGATCCGGCCCAGGCGGGCGAGACGATGGTCACCTCGCCCTTCACCCCGTCCAGCACCGCGACCACAGAGGGGCGCAGCAGCATCGCATCGGCCACGCCCAGCACATCGGGGTTCACGTTGGGCAGGTGTTCCACCAACCGGATCATGTCATAGCCCAGGTAGCCAAACAGCCCGGCGGAAATGGCGGGCAGGTCGCCCGGCAGGTCAATCCGCGATTCCGCGATCAGCGCGCGCAACGTGTCCAGCGGCGCGCCGTCCAGATCGCTGAACGCCTCCAGATCGAACCGGGCCGAACGGTTGATGCGGCTGGTGGTGCCGCGGCATTCCCAGATCAGATCAGGCTTCAGCCCCACCACCGAATAGCGCCCGCGCACCTCGCCGCCCGTGACCGATTCCAGCATGAAACTGTGCGGCCGGGTGCCTGCCAGCTTCAGCATCAGCGACACCGGCGTGTCCAGATCGGCGGCAAGGCGGGCAAAGACCACCTGATTTTCCCCCCGCGCCCAGCCTGCCGCAAAGGTGTCGAAGTCGGGGGTCAGCATGGCAGGGGTTCCTCAGGTCAGAAGCAAGGGGGCAGGGGGCGTCATGCAACGCCCCGGAGATAGGAAGGCGGGGATAGGAAGGCGCGAATAGGTGCGCGGGCATCGGCACAGAACCAGCCCGCGCCGCAGCGCATCAGAAGTTGTTGTGCACCGCCTGGATCGCGCTTTGGTTCAGGGTCACGCCCGCCTCGACCTCCAGCGCGCGGGCGAAATAGGTGAACACATCTTGCGCCACCCCTTGTGCGATCTGTGTGTCCAGCGTGTCGCGCAGCGCCACGATATCGTCGGACCCCGCATCGGGCGCGCTGATGTCATGCAGCGCGACCACATGCACGCGGCCAGCGTCGCCGGGCAGGCGCGTCACGGCACCTTCGGGCATGGCGAAGACCTCGGTAATCAGCGCGCGCGGCAGATCGGGGACCGACGCATCGCGGGTGATCCCCTCGAACCGTTCCGGTGCCAGCGACAGATCCTCGAAGCTGTCGCCCGATTCCAAGGCCGCGCGCAGCGTGTCGGCCTGGGCCAGCAGCCGGGTGCGGGTTTCGGCGACTTCCCAATCCTCGATCACGCGCACCTGCACATCGGCCAGCGGGCGTGGCGCTTCGGGGATTTCTTCGACCATCGACAGCGCAAAGATCCCGCCATCCGCCAGCACGCCGATTTCCGCGAAATCGCCAACGGCCAGTGCCTCTGCGGCGGCGCGGAATTCCGCATAGCCCGCGATGCCCTCGCTGTCGCCCGCGCGCCAGTCGATCTGGCCGCCTTGCATCCGGGTTTCCTCGGTCAATTGCGCGATCGTGGCGCCCCCGGCCAGCAGGTCCTCATACTGGTCCAGCGTGTCGGAAATCTCGCGCCGTGCGCGGTCCAGCGCCAGTTCGTCGCGCAGTTCGGGGATCGCTTCCTCGAACGGGACTTCCTGCGCGGCCAGAATCGCGTTCATGCGAAAGATCGCAGGCCCCAGCGGCGAGGCATGCGGCCCGGTCACGCCCGGCGTGTCCATGGCGAAGACCGACGGCCCGGCCTCGCCCAACTGGCCGATGGCCACATCGCCCATGTCGGCGTCTTCCAGCGTCAGATCGCGCTCGGCCACCAGGTCCTCAAAGCTGACCTCGTCCGCAGTCAGCCGGTCCATCGCGGCCTGCGCGGCCGCTTGGTCGGGGAAAACCAGCCGTTCGACCAGCCGGCGTTCAGGCTGCACGAATTCATCCAGACGGCTGTCATAGGCGGAGCGCAGCATGTCCTCATCCACCGTCACCTCGTCCAGCAGCATCGCGGGCGTCAGCCAGGCATAATCAATGCGCTTGGCGGCGGGCAGGGTGTAGCGGTCCAGGTTTTCTTCATAGAATGCCTCGATCTGCGCATCGGTGGGGGCGGGCAGGGCCTCATCCAGATCGCTGCGCGTCAGGGTCAGCACGCTGAAGGCACGTTGCTCGCCGACATATTGCGCCAGCAGATCGACCTGCGCGTCGGGTGCCGTCACGCCGCCCACGACGGCGGCCTGAAGGATGCCCCGCGCCGCGTCCAGCCGCAGCTGTTCCTCGAATTCCACGGCGCTCAGGTTGGCGTTTTGCAAGGTGAAGCGATAGGTTTCGCGGTCGAAATTGCCGTCAACGCCGCGAAAGTTGGGCACGGCCAGCAGTTCGCGCTGCACCACGTCATCCCCGACCGAGATACCCAGCCGCTGCGTCTCATGGTCCAGCACAGCGGCGGTGACCAGTTGCGCGCGCACTTGTTGATCGACACCGAAGGTGATCGCCTGGTCCAGCGTCACGGGCCGGCCCAATTGTTGCGTCAGCACCCGCAATTCCTGTTGCAGGGCGCGGAAATAATCATCGGTCGAGATTTCGCGGTCGCCCGCCTGCCCGATGGACCGTACCGTGCCGCCCAGACCGTCAACGCCAAACCCGACAAGGCTGACCGCCAGAAGGCCCAGCAGCAGCCCGCCGCCAAGGTTGCGCGCCGTGTTGTTTTTCTTTTCCGCCATGGTGTTCGTCACTTCCCTGTATCTGGCCTCTGTCCGGGGCGTCGGCCGCAAGACCCGTCTTCCCCGCGCTGGCCATGTGTTGGCGCCGCACTGGCCCCGCATTTCCCCCGTGTTTACGGATATCCGCGCAGCGGGGCAAGCGGTCAGGGCTGCAGTTCTGACAGCCTTTCAATCAGTTTCGCGATACCGGCTGTATCGGCATTGGCGAAGGCCACCCGCAGGTGGCGTGCCCCGGTGTCGGTACTGCCGTCTTGCGGCATGAACATCGACCCCGGCAGCACCAGCACCTGCGCCGCCCGCACCAGCCATTGCGCCACCTCGGCCGAGGGCGCGTCGAACGGGTGTTCCACATAGGCGAAATACGCCCCCGATCCCAGCAGCCGCCACCCCGGCAGCGTTTCAAAGCCCGCGGCAATCGCGACGCGGCGGCGCAAGATTTCCAGCCGCTCGCCCGCCAGCCATTCATCCAGATGCGTCAGCCCCCAAAGCGCTGCCGTCTGGCCCAGCCCGGTCGGACAGATCGTGACGGTATCAAGGAATTTCTCCACCTCGGAAAGCCGCGCGGGGCTTGCAACGATCGCGCCGACCCGATGCCCGGTCAGCCGGTACGCCTTGGAGAAGGAATAAAGGTGGATGAGCGTATCGTCCCATGCCGGGTCGGTGAACAGCGCATGCGGCGCGCCTTCCTGGCTGTGGAAATCGCGGTAGGTCTCATCCACGATCAGCGCCAGCCCGTGCCGCCGTGCCAGATCGCGGAACGCCGCCAGCAGCGGCGCGGGATATTCGACGCCGGCCGGGTTGTTGGGGCTGACCAGCGCGATCGCCCGGGTGCGCGGGGTGATCAGCGTGGCGGCATGTTCGGGGTCGGGGATCAGGCCCTGCGCCGGATTCGGGGGCAGCGTGGACAGCGGAACCGCGCGGATGCCCGACATCTCCAGCCACATCTTGTGATTGAAGTACCACGGCACCGGCACGATCACCTCATCCCCCGCACCTGCCAGCGTGGCGATGACAGCGGCAAACGCCTGATTGCACCCCGAGGTGATGGCAACCTGATCGGCGCGCACGCTGCCGCCATAGATCTGCGTCGTGCGCGCAGCCAGCGCCGCGCGCAGCGCAGGCATGCCCAGCACCGGGCCATAAAGATGCGTCTGGGGGGTGTTCAGCACCGCATCCGCTATGGCTTGCCGCAGGGGCAGGGGCGGCGGATCGACCGGGGCGGCCTGCGACAGGTTCAGCAGCGGGCGGTCGGGCGGAAAGCTCACCCCGTCCAGCCAGCGGCGCGCCTGCATCACCGGCGGCGCAAAAGTCTGCGCAACGGCGGGGTTCAGCGGGGTGAGTGTGCTGGGCATGGCGTCGCGTCCTGTGACCTCGTATCGCCCTTGGTGATGCCGCAACCAACGCCCCGCTGCAAGCGCCGCGTTCATGGGCGGGACATTCGGCGCGCGCGCGCTCAGGGACAGCAAGGCCGCCGGTCGGTGCCCCGGCCAGAGATCTCACGTCGAAGCGCAGGTCAACCCGACACGCCTTCTTGCCACGGGGGGGAAAAGCGCGGCCTTTCCTGATCCGCCCGGGCATGTCCGTCGTTCAACGCACGCCGTTACAGCGCTGTCTCGCAGCGCGGCGCGGCGCGGGTGTCGCGGGTCAGCACGGGCGACAGGGTCTGCATCGCGTCGTATTGTGTCAAGAACACCTGCCCGCTCAGATCCTCCAGGAAATGCGAGCGTTTCAGGCTGTCCATTACCGGCCCCTTCACCTCGGCCAGATGGAAGGTCACGCCCGCGTCGCGCAGCCGCAGGTTCACGGCCTCCAGGCTTTCCAGCGCCGACGCGTCGACCGAGTTCACCGCCGGGCACAGCAACACCACATGCGTCAGCGCGCGGTTGCCCGCCACCTCGGCCAGAATGCGGTCGGACAACAGGCGCGCATTGGGGAAATACAGGCTTTCATCCACCCTCAGGCTCAGCACGGCGGGGTCGGTCACCACGCGGTGCCGCGCCACGTTGCGGAAATGCTCGGTCCCCGGCACCTGCCCGACAATCGCGATATGCGGGCGCGAGGTACGGTAGAGATGCAGCGCCAGCGACAGCCCGACACCGGCCAGCAACCCCTGTTCCACCCCGATGAACAGCGTAGCCAGCATCGTCGCCGCCATCGCCGCGCCATCAGCCTTCGAGATCGCCCAGACCCGGGGCAGGGCGCGGAAGTCCAGCAGCGACATGACAGCGACAATGATGATCGCGGCCAGCGTCGCATTGGGCAGATAATACAGCGCCGGCGTCAGGAACATCAGCGCCGCCCCGATCATCAGGGCTGTGAACGCGCCCGCTGCAGGCGTCTGCGCGCCTGCATCGAAATTGACGATGGACCGCGACAACCCGCCGGTGACCGGCATCGCCTGACTCAGCCCCGCGCCCAGGTTGGCCGCGCCCAGCGCGATCAGCTCGCGGTTGGGGTCCAGGCTTTCGCGGCGTTTCGCAGCCAGCGTCTGGCCGATGGACAGCGATTCCACATAGCCCACAACGGCGATCATCAGCGCAGGTATCAACAGCGCCTGTGCCAGATCAAAGCTGAGCGCAGGCCAGCCGAATTGCGGCAACCCGCGCGGAATCTCACCCACGATCCGCACACCGCGCGCGTCCAGCCCGAAGGCCCAGACCGACGCCGTGGATACGACCACCGCCACCAGCAACGCTGTGCGTGACAACAGCAGCGCCAGCTTTGGATTAAGGCCAAACCGGCGCAGCAGGGGGGCCAACCCCGTGCGCGCCCAGAACAAGAACGCGACCACCACCAGCGACAGCGCCAGCGTGATCCGGTTGATCTGCCCCAGATTGGCCAGGAACGACGGCACAAGCTCCTGCAGGGTCTTGCCCGATGTCGCATTGCCCAGCATATGCCGCAACTGGCTGGCCGCAATCAGGATGCCCGCCGCCGTGATGAAGCCCGAAATCACCGGATGGCTGAGGAAATTCGCCAGGAACCCCAGGCGCAACAACCCCAGCGCCAGCATGATCGCGCCCGACATCATCGCAATTGCCAGCGCTGCGACATGAAACCCCGGCGTGCCCGCCGCAGCAACCGTACCTGCCGCCGCCGCTGTCATCAGCGCCACCACCGCGACCGGGCCGACCGCCAACGTGCGCGAGGTGCCCAGCGCAGCATAGATCAGCAGCGGCACGATGGCGCCGTATAACCCGGCCTCGGGCGGCAGGCCCGCCAGCATCGCATAGGCCATGCCTTGCGGGATCAGCATGATCGTGACCACCATCGCCGCGATCAGGTCGCCGCCCAGCATGTCCCGGGAATAGCCGCGCGCCCAGGTCAGGGCGGGAAAGATCCGCTCAAGCATGACAGGCCCTCGGTTCAGAATTTCGGTGCGCCGCGTCCATCGCGCGTCTCCCATATGATGCGCCACAGGTTTCCGTCTTATGAACGAAACGCTGTAACTGTGTGATCTGTCGCAGTTTCATGCCGCCAGCACGGGCGTCATGGGGGCACAGCCGCAACTGACCTGCATCTAACCGGGGCGCAAACACATTTCAAGTATTGAATATGTAATATATGCGAAGGGGTTTGTGCAAGCCGGGCACAGCCGCTGCATTCTCACATCCCAAATACCCATAATCAGTATTATGTTAAATAAGTGCTGACCACTGAAGGCGGTTTCCGGTGAAAATGCACCGCAAACACCCCGAAACCCTTATTCCGGCGCCCGCAGGCCCAGGCGGAAGCGGCGCATGTTCTCCTGATACCCGCGCGCCGAGGCCCGTAACCCGTCAATCGCCGTTGCGTCCAGCGCGCGCACCACACGGCCCGGCGATCCCATGACCAGCGCGCCATCAGGGATTTCCTTGCCCTCGGTAATCAACGCGCCAGCGCCGATCAGGCAGTTGCGCCCGATGCGCGCGCCGTTCAGCACCACGGCGCCCATGCCGATCAGCGTCTCGTCGCCGATCGTGCAGCCGTGCAAGATCGCGCGATGGCCGATGGTACAGTCGCGCCCGATATCCAGCGGATAGCCCATGTCGGTGTGCAGCACGCCCAGTTCCTGCACATTGCTGCCCGGGCCCACGGTGATCGCCTCGTTATCGCCGCGCAGCGTCGCGCCGAACCAGACCGATGCACCACTGTGGATCACAACCCGGCCGATCAGGTTGGCATCGGGTGCGATCCAGTAATCGCCATCCTCGGGAAATTCGGGCGTCTGCCCATCAAGCGTATAGATCATCGTCACCTCCACCCATCCATCAGGCGCGGCCGTCGAACTCATGGTTCAACCCGCGCACGAATTCGTTCAGCCCCGGCACACGTTCGCGCCGCAACCGTTCGGCACAGATGATACCACGCAGCGCCGCCTCGGTCGTGTCCAGATCGTCATTGACCAGCACGTAATCATATTCCGCCCAATGGCTGATCTCATCGCGCGATTTCGCCATACGGTCGCCGATCACCACGTCACTGTCCTGCCCCCTGCCCCGCAGCCGCGATTCCAGTGCGGCGATGGACGGCGGCAGCACGAAAACCGACACCACATCGCGCCCGAGGGTCGAATTCCGGACCTGCTGGCCGCCTTGCCAGTCGATGTCGAACAGCGTGTCGCGCCCGCCATCCACCGCCGCCCGGATCGGCCCGATGGGTGAGCCGTAGAGGTTCCCAAAGACCTCGGCATGTTCCAGCATCTCTCCCGCCGCCACCATCTTTTCGAATTCGGCGCGGCTGACGAAGTGATATTCGCGCCCGTCGACCTCGCCCGCGCGCGGCGCGCGTGTCGTGGCAGAGACCGAGAAGCCAAGCGTATCGTCCCAGGCCCGCAACCGCTGCGCCAGCGTCGATTTTCCCGCGCCAGAGGGGGAAGACAGGATGATCAACAGGCCGCGTCGCTGCATCGGGGAAACTCCGGGGGTTGGGGCAAGACTTTGCCGGGCATCCCCGATTGCGCCCGCAAGGTCAAGCCCGCGACGGGGGATGGCGGCCGCAACCGCCACAGGCTGCGCCACGCGGGTCCTTAACCATTTGATTACAATTTGGTCCAAAAAGATCTCAAATGCGGCTATATTCATATTTGGGTAAGATAACTGAACAGACCTTAACGCCGCATCCGCGATCCCGCCACAAGCGTCCTCATTGGGGGCAGGCCTTGGCATCACGATGGGCGTGGGCAACCTGATGGGTGACTCCGATGGCAGATACAGTGTTTCCAATCGACAGCCGGTCCGATGCGGCGCAAAAGTCACGTCCGGGCGAAGTCCGTGGCGGGCAGGGCCTGCCGGACGCCCGCCGCGTGACAGCCGTTGCGGATGGCGCGCCTGAGGCCCTGTCGGGCCGGGTTCCGGGCCCTGCCAGCGCGCCCTCCAACCTCATCACCCTGCCCTCGGCGGGCGTGCAGGTCCCCCCGGTGATTGGCGATGTCATGGCCTATTGGGGCCGCCTGCGCCTGGGCGCCGAGGGCGGGATCCCCGCGCGTGCTGCCGTCGATCCGAAGGAAATCGGCGCGCATCTGGGGCAGGTGTTCATCGCCGCGCTGACCACGCCCCGGGTGGCGCGGTTGCGCATCGTGGGTGCGGGGATCAGCGATCTGATGGGGCTGGACCCGCGCGGCATGGCGCTTTGCGCGCTGTTTGCCCAACCGGCCCGGCAGGAGCTGCGCGACGCCTTCGCGCAGGTCGCCTCCGGCGCGCGCGTCTTGTTGCCGCTTCAGTCAGAGCCGCTGCCCGGCCAGCCCCGGCTGACCGCCGTCATGGCGCTGATGCCGCTGCGCGCCGCCGATGGCGCGGTCACCCAGATCCTTGGCGTGATCGGCGTGAACGGGACGCCGGGGGCTTTCCCGCGCAAACTCGGCCTCGCCTCGACCCGCATCGTCGCAGGCGGCACGCATCGCCCGGCGGATACCCCCACCGGGCTGGCGTCAGTGCCGTCAGAGGCCCCGCGCGCCGCGTTGAATGCGCAGCCCGCAACCCCACGCCCGCAACTGGTGCGCCCGGCGCCCATGGCAGGCACGGGGGCCCATGACCGCACATTCATCCCCGCAGATTTGATCGTTGATACGGCAAAAAGCGCCGCTGTCGCCCCAACTGCCCGAACCAATGCTGCGCATCTGACGCTGATCTTCGGCGGCAAGGTTTGAAAGGGTCGGGGCACGCCCGTTCCGGGCGTTCAAAGCCCCGCCTGAATCCCCTTGATCCGGCCCCCGCACCCGCATAGCTTCCGCCCCATGAAAAGCGTATATTCCCCCCGCCACCACGGCCAGTCCGGCCAGTATGAGCTTGTCTCGGGCGCCATCGTGCCCGCGTTCGAGAAACCCGAACGCGCCGAGTTCATTCGCGCCCGGCTGGCCGAGGTCGCGCTGGGGCCGGTACTGCCGCCGGAAACCCACAGCCTCGACATTGCGCGCAAGGTGCATGACGCCGCCTATCTGTCCTTCCTGGAAACCGCCTATGACCAGTGGCTCGCGCGCGGCAACACAGGCCCCGCCCTGCCCTTCATCTGGCCGCGCCCCGGGCTGCGGTCCGATGTGCCGCCCGCCGACATCGAGGGGCTTTTGGGTCATTACAGCTTTGACGGCGGCGCGCCCTTTGTCGCAGGGACATGGGATGCGGTGAAATCCAGCCATGACGTGGCGCTGACCGGGGCCGCGCTGCTGGCCCGCGACCGCGCGGCCTTCGCGCTCTGCCGTCCGCCCGGGCACCATGCGGGCCGTGCCTTTGCAGGGGGGTATTGCTTCATCAACAATGCCGCGGTGGCCGCGCAGGCGCTGCGCGATGCGGGCCATGCACGGGTCGCGGTGCTGGATGTGGATTACCATCACGGCAACGGCACGCAAGAAATCTTCTACGACCAGCGCGATGTGCTGGTGGTCAATATCCATGCCGACCCGCGCCACGAATTCCCGTATTTCCTGGGCCATGCGGATGAACGCGGCGCGGGCGACGGCGTGGGGGCCAACCTCAACCTGCCGCTGCCGCTGGGCACCGAATGGCCCGCATGGCACGCCGCGCTGGACAGCGCGTGCACCGCAGTGGCAGATTTCGGCCCCACGGCGCTGGTCATCTCGCTTGGGACCGATACCTTCATCGGCGACCCGATCAGCCAGTTCCGCCTGACATCGGCGCATTTCCCGCAGATCGGCGCGCGCATTGCCGCGCTTGGCCTGCCCACGCTGTTCGTGATGGAGGGCGGTTATGCCGTGGCCGAGATCGGGGTGAATGCTGTGGGCGTGCTGGAGGGCTTCGACGCAGCAATCTGAGAGGGACGCGCACACAACAGGGCGCGCGGGCAACCAGCGCCCCACATCCCGTCAGACCCAGCAAGGTGGCGCTTACGTCTCGTCCTTCGGCGCGCTGCTATAGCGCTCGAACAGTTTCGATTGCAGAATGAAGAAGCCAAACAACGCCAGCGGCAGCACGAAGGTCTTGAAATTCACCCAGGCGTCGGTGGACATCGTGCGCCATATCACTTCATTCGCGACGGCCAGCACGGCAAAGAACATTGCAAGGCGCTTGGTCAGCAACATCCAACCTGCGTGTTGCAGCGGCATCATGCCGTCCATCACATATTGCAGCCAGCTTTGCCCGCGCAACAGCCCCACGCCCAGCACGCCGGCAAACAGCGCATAGATGATCGTGGGTTTCATCTTGAAGAAACGGTCGTCGTTCAGCCAGACTGTCAGCCCGCCGAACACCACAACCAGCACCAGCGTGACCACCTGCATCCGGCTCAGGTGGCCCGAAAGCTTCCACAAGATACCCGAACAGATGACCATCACGGGCACGAAAGCGGCGGTAATCAGGATGAAGGCCTCGTATTCCGTGCCGCCGATCATGAAAGTCCGGTCGCGCAGCCAGATATAGGCGACAAAGAACGCCAGCACCGGCCCCAGTTCCAGCCCCAGCTTCAGGCCCGCCGGGACGGGTTTTCCTACAACTTTCGCTACCGGAACCTTGCGCGGCTGTGGGTGCTTGTCCGCCATTTGCCTGTCCTTCTCATATCTTCGCGCCTGAGATCCGGCTTTGCCCTGAACCGCCGCGCGGTGCAAGCCCTGACGGGCGGTGCGGGGGTCACAATGGGGTCAATCCCGCACCATGGTCGCGGCCTTATGGGGCAGCGCAGTCAAAGCCCTGTCAGGCGCTGAAGCGCCCCGCGCGCCCGCCGCGCCGCCCGGGCGATGTCAGCGGGGCATGCAGCCCTTCGCGCAGCAGCGCGGTCATCGGATGGTCCGGATGCGCGTCGCCATAGACCGCCAGCATCTGCTGCAACCCCGCCGATTGCGTCACCCCCTCGGGCAGGCTCAGCGCCCAGTCGACCAGGATCGACCGGCATTGCGCCGCGCTGATCGCGTCGATGGCATAACTTTCGCGGATCAGCCCCTTTGGGTCGGCGCTGGCGGGGTCGGCGGGCCTTTGCCCGTCAGGTGCGTCATTCACGGCGTATGTTCCTTTTCTTCAACGTCCAATCGGCCGCGCGTATCATTCATGACCGCATCGACCCGCGCCGCCGCAGTCGCGGCACTGGCCGCCAAAGCCGCCGACAGCGCATCAAGCGATTCAAACCCGGTCTCGCGCAAGATAAGGCTTTGCCCGCCCGCGCCAAGGTCATCCATCCGCGACAAGTGATCGGTCAGCAAGCGTCCGGCGCATTGCAGCCGCCAGCACAGCCGGTAGGCGCCCACCAGATCGCCCTCGGCACCCGCGTCAATCACCCCGGCGCGCGCACCGGCGCGCAACTGCGCCTCGACCCGGCGGGCGGGCGACCCGGCGATCAGCGCGCAGAGCTGGGCAGTCAGCTCGATATCTTGCAGCCGTCCTGCGCCGTCCTTCACATCCCATTGCCCCGCGCCCGGCTTTGCCGATGCCAGCCGCGCGCGCATTGCGGCGGTGTCGGCGCGCACATCGGCACCCTGTCCTTTCTCTGCCAGCAGCGCGACGCGAAAATCCTCGACCTCGGCCCCCAGCCGCGCGTTGCCCGCCACCGCGCGCGCGCGGCTCAACGCCAGATGCTCCCATGTCCAGGCCTCATCGCGCTGATAGCTCTCGAATGCCTGAAGCGAGGTTGCGACCGGCCCCTGCCGCCCCGAAGGCCGCAGCCGCATGTCGACCTCATATAGCCGCCCCTCGGCCGTGGCGGCGGTCAGCGCCGTGACAAAGGCCTGCGTCAGGCGCGCGTAATAGGGCCGGGCATCCAGCGGGCGGCGGCCATCCGATGCCTCTACCCCATCCGCATCATAAATCACGATCAGGTCCAGATCGGATGCCGCATTCAGCCGCCCCGCGCCCAGACTGCCCATGCCCAGCACCACCGCGCCGCGTCCCGGCGGCGCGCCGTGCTTGGCGGCAAAGGCATCGACCACGCAGGGCCACAGCCCCGCCAGCACCGCATCGGCCAGCGTGGCATAATGATGCCCGGCCTCGAACGGGTCGATCAGCCCGCGCAGATGGTGCACGCCGACGCGGAAATGCCATTCGCGCGCCCAGACGCGCGCGGCGTCCAACTGCCGCTCATAATCCGTGATGCCCGACAGCCGCGCGGTCAGATCCGCCGTCAGCGCCGCGCGATCCGGCCATGGAGCGAAGAAATCACCGCCGATCACCGCATCGAACACGCCCGCATTGCGCGACAGATAGGCCGACAACCGGGGCGCCGTGGCGCAAATATCCACCACCAGATCAATCAGTTGCGGGTTCGCCTCGAAGAGCGAGAACACCTGCACCCCCGCAGGCAGCCCCGACAGGAAGCGGTCAAACTGGCCCAACGCCTCATCAGGGTTGGCCGCACGCTGCATCCGGCTCAACAATTCGGGTTCTACCCGCGCGAACACCTCGCGCGCCCGGTCCGAACGCAGGGCCGGATAGGACCGCCACCCCGCCACAAGCGTCTCTGCCTTGTCCGACAGCGCCGGGCGCGCGCAGGTCTCGGATGGGGCAAAGAAGCCCTCGGTCAACTCGGCCACATGGGTCAGGCGCGCCTTCAGATCGCGCTGCCACGCGTCGGTATCGCCCTGCCCCATGAACCGCGCCAGCCGGTCAAAGCCGTCGGGGCTGTTGGGCAACAATTGCGTCTGGGCGTCTTGCACCATCTGCAAACGGTGCTCTACCTCGCGATGACAGGTGTAATGCCCCTCCAGATCGCGTGCCACATCGCCCGGCAACCAGCCCTTCGCGGCCAGCGCGCGCAGCCCGCCGACGGTATCGCGCGCGCGCAGGTCCGGGTCGCGCCCGCCCGCGATCAGCTGCCGGGTCTGGGTGAAAAATTCGATCTCGCGGATGCCACCCTGTCCCAGCTTCATGTTGTGCCCGTCCAGCACCAGCTTGCCGCCATACCCCTTGTGCGCCCGGATGCGCAGCCGCATGTCATGCGCATCTTGAATGGCGGCGAAATCCAGATGCTTGCGCCAGACAAACGGCGTCAGGGTGCGCAGGAACTTCCACCCCGCCGCGATGTCCCCGCCACAGGGCCGCGCCTTGATGAAGGCCGCGCGCTCCCACGTCCGGCCGATGCTTTCGTAATACCGCTCGGCGGCGTCGGTCGACAGGCACACAGGCGTGACGCTGGGATCGGGGCGCAGCCGCATGTCGTTGCGGAACACATAGCCCTCCGACGTGATGTCCGCGATCAGCGACATCATCTTGCGCGTCACGCGCACGAAGGCGGCGCGGGCATCGTGAAAACTGTCCGCATCATAGCGCGTCTCATCGAACAGGCAGATCAGGTCGATATCCGAGGAATAGTTCAGTTCATGCGCGCCCATCTTGCCCATGGCCAGCACGAACATGCCCGCGCCGGTGGCGGCATCGTCGGGGCCCATGCCCGGCAGCTTGCCGCGCCGGATTTCATCGCCCACCAGCGCGGCAAGGGTGTCGTTCACCGCGCGGTCGGCCAGCGCGGTAAGCGCGCCGGTGACATCTTCCAGCGCCCATACCCCGCCCAGATCGGCCAGCGCGGCCAGCACCGCGACCCGCCGCTTCGCCTGCCGCAGCGCGCTGCCCAGATCGGGCAGCGCGACACCATCCAGTGCGCCAAGGGCATCCGACAATGCCGCCTCGGGGGCGCCGTCCAGCGCGCCTGCCAGCCACGCCTGCTCGCGCGCCATCAGGTGTTTCAGATAGGGGCTGCACCCGGCGGCACCGCGCAGGACCTCGGCCACCTCCGGCGCGGCGTCCGCAAACAATGCCACGCCATCCGCCCCCGCCCCCGCGTCATAGGCAAGCGGCGCACGGGTCAGCCGGGCTTTGAAAGGTCTCGACTCTTGCGCGGGAACTGGGGCGTGTGTCATGCCCCACACCATGCGCGCGCGGGCGGGCGGGGTCAACGGGGCCGCCTGCCACATGGGCGATCTGGCACGCAGCGGCGCTGCGCTGACCGCGCAGATATTCCCGGCGCAATGCCGCGCATCGCGGCCCCGACGCGCGCATCAAATGCGCACGCACCGCGGGCCCGGCATCCGCCACACCCCGAAAAGGGCTGGGAATCCCGTGTCAGATCGCCGAAGACTGGTCCCCACCACCAACACCCGCAAACAACCGGAAAAACCCCGCATGAGCAAAAGCCTGTCGCGCGTCCGCGCCGCCCTGCATGCCGCCGCCCTGCCCGACACGATCATGGAGGTCGGCGCGGCCCGCACCGCCCCAGAGGCCGCCGGGGCCGCTGGCTGCGCCCTCGATCAGATCGTAAAATCCATCCTCTTTGCCGGGGAAAACAGCGACAGCCTGTTCCTCTTCCTGACGGCGGGCGGCAATCAGGTCAGCGCCGCCCGCGCCACCGCCCTTGCAGGCCAGACGCTGGGCCGGGCCGATGCGACTGCCGTGCGCCGGATCACGGGCTTTGCCATCGGCGGCGTGGCACCCATCGGCCACCTCAGCGCCCTGCCCGTCTGGGCCGATCCGCGCCTTTTGGCCTTCCCGACGGTCTGGGCAGCGGCAGGCACACCACGTCACATCTTTTCATGCGACCCCCGCGTGCTTATGTCGCTGACAGGCGCAACACTGGCGGATTTCACGCAATGACCCTTCCCGACCCCGAGTTTCAACCCGAATTCTACGCCGATGTGCCCGCCAAGCGGCTTATTGCATGGCTCATCGACAGCCTGGCCACCATCGTGCTGACGCTGATTCCCATCGTGCTGACGCTGTTCATCGGTATTTTCTTCCTGCCGCTTTTGTACATCGCGGTCGGGCTGGCCTATCGCACGGTGACGATCAGCCTCTATGGCGCGACACCGGGCATGCTGCTGACCGCGCTGAAACTGCGCCGGCTGGACGGCAGCCGCCCGGATGCGATGCTGGCCTTCGCCCATAGCGCGCTTTATTCTTTCGCGCTGTCGGTGATCGTGCTTCAGATCGTGTCGGTGGCGATGATGCTGCTGTCGCCGCAAAAACGCGGGCTGCATGACCAGATCCTCGGCACGGCGGTGCTCAACCGCGCCGCCCCGGACTGAGGCAGCGCGCAGTGCACGCGGCGCGGGCATCAAACCGGGTGGGAACCACAAGACGCGCTTGACCCTTGGCGAATGGCAAAAGCCTTGCTAACCTGCCGCCAGATCAAGCTCACAGTTCATGTACATCTCCCCCTTTTTTAGCAAACGCGATCTTTTCTCATGCGCCATACCCTTCCTGTTGCGCCGCAATTCTATGTGACGGCCCCCCAGCCCTGCCCCTACCTGGAGGGGCGGATGGAGCGTAAGCTGTTCACCGCCCTCACCGGCGGAGAGGCTGGCGCGCTGAACGATTCGCTGTCCAAACAGGGCTTCCGCCGCTCGCAAAACGTGCTCTACCGCCCGTCCTGCGCCGATTGCGCCGCGTGCCTTTCCGCGCGCATCCGGGTCGCGGATTTCGCGCCCTCGAAAACCCAGCGCAAGGTGGCGCGCCGCAACGCCGATCTGGAGCGTGAGGCGACCAGCCCCTGGGCCACCGAAGACCAGTTCGACCTCTTCCGCCGCTATCTCGACACCCGCCACGCCGATGGTGGCATGGCCGATATGGACATCTTCGAATTCGCCGCGATGATCGAGGAAACGCCCGTGCGCTCGCGCGTGGTGGAATACACCCGCCCCGGTGCGCCGGATGACGGGCGGGGCCGGACCACGCGCGCGCGCCGCCACCTGACCGCCGTGTGCCTGACCGATGTGCTCGACGACGGGCTGAGCATGGTCTATTCGTTCTACGAGCCCGAGCGCGCGGCAGACAGCCTCGGCACCTATATCATCCTCGACCATATCGAAATGGCCCGTGCCGCCGGGCTGCCCTATGTCTACCTGGGCTATTGGGTGCCGGGCAGTCCAAAGATGCACTACAAATCGCGGTTCTCGGGGCTGGAAGTGTATTTCAAGGGGCAATGGCAATCCATCGGCAACCCCGAAAGCTATTCCGCCGCCACGCACCCATTGTCCGTGCACCCCATCGCCGAACAAGTGGCGCGCATCAACCTGCCCGACAGCATGCCCCGCTCTGTCCAGCCCGCCCGGATCTTGCCGAAATAGGGGCGGTCTGGCAGCGATCCGGATGACCGCGCGAAAGCGTGTGAGGGGCGCGCGCCGACGGTAAGGCCTGCGCTCCCGCAGCAAAGGTCAGTTTCGAGCCCAGAGCATGTGATGCTGCGGTTAGCATGGACGGCGGCTTTGGCGGATTGCGCTGCGGTCGAACCGTTTCATTCAGACTTCCCGAATGGGCGCACCCTATCGTTCGGCGGTGACGCTCGCCATCTTGATGCCCGCGAAGATAAGAGCTGCCCCTGCCGTTCTGTTGATCATACCGACGATCCAGGCACGGAGGCCGCCATTGGCAAGCGTGTCCCCCAGCTTCGCATAGGCCGAGTAGATCACAAACTGCATCGCAGCCCCCGTCAGCCCCATGATGATCATCTGCGGCGCAATCGGCGCGGCGGTGTTGAGGAACTGCGGCAGGATGGCCGCGAAGAAGAGAAGCACCTTGGGATTGGCAAACTCCACGACAAAGCCTTGCGAAAAGAGAGCCTTCCGGGACCTCACCTTGCCCGTCCGCGCGACCGAGAGCCCGCCCGCGCGGCTGAGCAAAGCGGTTAAGCCGAGATAAATAAGGTAGGCGACGCCAACCCACTTGATGATTTGGAAGATAAGGTTGGACGTGAGGATGAGAGCGGCCAGGCCCGTCGCCGACATAACGAAGTAGATCGCCGTTGCGAGCATCATCCCGAACATCTGGAAAACCGTCCTGCGCAAGCCGTTCGTCGCGCCTTGCGACGCCACGAGAATCGCGGACGGACCGGGCGACGCGATCACGACGGCCTGTGTCGTCGCGAAGATCAAGAATGCCTGAAGTTCCATCGCATCGTCCCCTTGCTGAGTGAGAACAACAAAGGAAGCTTCCATCCGAGGAGTCAACCGATCAAAACAGTTCCACTAAGTATGGCCGTGGGAAACGGACCTTCATGCGTTGCGCAGCGAAATGGCGCTCCGTCCGCCTAGCAACAATCCGCCTCCCCCAAAATGTCGTCCAATGCACGCAATACCACTCTGACATGCCGCGCTGCCGCATCGCTGCTTCGCGCGAAGGCTCAGTGCTGCGGCACGCGCGACACCGCGCCCTCACCCGTGATCGGCTGCTTTTCGGGCACGCCTGATGCGTCGTTCCTCAAACGGCGCCGCCGGGTCGCGGCGGGCATGACGGGCATGACGGGCAATCCCTACGCGGCCTTGCGCAATCTTGCCGGGGCGCTGGTGCTTGGCGATGCGGCGCGGGAACCCCGCCGCCCCGGCCGATAGATGCCGCACAAAAAAACGGCCCGGTGTTCCCCACCGGGCCGCTGTTTCTCAGATTACATCGGCCCAGACGTGACCCCCAGACGTGACCCCCAGATGTGGGCCCCAGATGTCGGCCAGTGCGGCGCGTTCACGCCAGGTCGAAGCGGTCCGCTTCCATCACCTTGGTCCAGGCGGCGACGAAATCGGCCAGGAACTTCGCTTCCGCATCCGCTTGCGCATAGACTTCCGCCAGCGCGCGCAGTTGCGAGTTCGACCCGAACGCCAGGTCAACCCGCGTGCCGGTCCATTTCACCGCACCCGTGGCCCGGTCGCGTCCCTCATAGATCCCGGCCTCGGTGCCCGGTTTCCATGCGGTCGCCATGTCCAGCAGGTTCACGAAGAAATCCGTGCTCAGCTGGCCCGGCCGGTCGGTCAGCACGCCGTGCTGCGCGCCCCCGGTGTTGATGTCGAGCACCCGCAGGCCCCCCACCAGCACCGTCATCTCGGGCGCGGTCAGCGTCAGCAGTTGCGCGCGGTCAACCAGCAGTTCCTCGGGCGACACCGTGTAGGCGGTCTTCAGGTAGTTGCGGAACCCATCGGCACCGGGCTCCATCCAGGCGAAGCTTTCCACATCGGTCTGCGCCTCGGTCGCATCGGTCCGACCGGGCGTAAAGGGCGCGGTCACGTCGTGCCCGGCAGCCTTCGCCGCCAGTTCCACGCCGACATTGCCCGCCAGCACGATCACATCGGCAAGCGACACCTTCTTGCCGCCGGTCTGCGCGGCATTGAACGCGGTCTGCACACCTTCCAGCGCGTTCAGCGCCTGCGCCAATTGCGCCGGATCATTTACCGGCCAGTCCTTTTGCGGCGCCAGCCGGATGCGCGCGCCATTGGCGCCGCCACGCATGTCCGATCCCCGGAACGTCGAGGCAGAAGCCCAGGCCGTCCCCACCAGGTCGCGCACCGACAGCCCGGTGGCGATGATATGCGCCTTCAGTTCCGCCACATCGGCGGCATCAACCAGCGGGTGATCCACCGCAGGCACCGGGTCTTGCCAGATCAGCTCTTCGCTGGGCACTTCGGACCCCAGATACCGTGCCACCGGCCCCATGTCGCGGTGCGTCAGCTTGTACCACGCGCGGGCGAAGGCATCGGCGAAGGCCTCGGGGTTCTCGTGGAAATGCCGCGAGATCTTCGCATAGGCCGGGTCCATCTTCATCGCCATATCGGCGGTGGTCATGATGATCGGCACTTTCTTCGACGGGTCTTCGGCATCGGGGGCCATGTCCTTTTCGGCCAGGTCCTTCGGCGTCCACTGCCAGGCACCCGCGGGGCTTTTGACCAGCTCCCACTCGTATCCCAGCAGCACGTCGAAATAGCCCATGTCCCATTTGATCGGGTTTGCCGTCCAGGCGCCCTCAATCCCGCTGGTGATCGCGTCGCGGCCCTTGCCGCTGCCATAGCTGCTGATCCAGCCCAGGCCCTGTTCCTCGACCTCGGCATTCTCGGGCAGCGGGCCGACATGGGCGGCGTCGCCCGCGCCATGCGTCTTGCCGAAGGTGTGGCCGCCGGCGGTCAGCGCCACGGTTTCTTCGTCGTTCATCGCCATGCGCGCGAAGGTTTCGCGGATGTCGCGGGCAGAGCCCAGCGGGTCAGGCTCGCCATTCGGGCCTTCGGGGTTCACATAGATCAGCCCCATCTGCACGGCGGCCAGCGGGTTTTCCAACTCGCGGTCGCCGCTGTAGCGCGCATCGTCCAGCCACTCGGTCTCCGAGCCCCAGTAGATGTCTTCCTCGGGCTCCCAGACATCGACGCGGCCGCCGCCGAAACCAAAGGTCTTGCCGCCCATGGATTCGATGGCGCAATTGCCCGTCAGCACAATCAGATCGGCCCAGGAAATCTGGTTGCCGTATTTTTGCTTGATCGGCCACAGCAGGCGGCGCGCCTTGTCGAGGTTGGCATTATCGGGCCAGCTGTTCAGCGGCGCAAACCGTTGCGACCCGCTGCCCGCGCCCCCGCGCCCGTCGCCGACCCGGTAGGTGCCTGCGCTGTGCCATGCCATGCGGATCATCAGGCCGCCGTAATGGCCGTAATCTGCGGGCCACCAATCCTGGCTGTCGGTCATCAGCGCATACAGGTCTTGCTTCAGCGCGGCCAGATCCAGCTTCTTGAACTCCGCAGCATAATCGAAATCTTCGCCCAGCGGGTTGCCCGCCGGTGCATTCTGATGCAGGATTTTCAGGTTCAGCTGGTTGGGGAACCAGTCGCGGTTCGACCGGATGCCCATATTGGTCTGGCCACCGCCGCCATGTATCACCGGGCATTTGCCCTTCGGGGTATCATTACCGTCCATAACGCGCTCCTTCATTCATGAAATCATGGGCAGGGTGCGTGCATGGTGCACGGCGATCCCTGACAATATGGAATCATTCTAGCGCAGGATACCGATTAGTTTAAGTTGTATTTGCTGATCTGAACGATAAGATTGCCTGATGGCGAACCTGACCCTGAAACACCTGCGATATTTCGAGGCGCTGGCCCGCCAGGGCCATTTCGGCCGCGCGGCCGAGACCTGCGCGATCTCGCAACCCGCGCTGTCGATGCAGATCAAGGAACTGGAGGAAACGCTGGGCACGCCGCTTTTCGAACGAGCCGCGCGCCAGATCAGCCTGTCGCCCTTTGGTGTGCAATTCGCCCCGCGCGCGCGTGACATCCTGCGCGCGGTGGATGAACTTGGCGATATGGCCCGCGCCGCGCAGGATCAACTGGCCGGGCGCCTGCGCATCGGCGTCATTCCCACCGTTGCGCCCTACCTCTTGCCCGCGCTCATCGGCGATCTGGCGCAGACCAACCCGGGGTTGGAGCTTCATCTGAGCGAGACCCTCACCCCCCGGCTCATTCAGGACCTGACCGACGGGCGGCTCGATACCGCCATCGTCGCCCTGCCGGTGTCGGAACCCTCGTTCACCGAGGTCGCGCTTTTTTCCGAATCCTTCGTGCTGGTCCGCCCGGCCCGTGATGCCGCCCTGCCCGTCCCCGATGCCGAAGGCCTGCGCGAATTGCGCCTGTTGTTGCTGCACGAAGGCCATTGCTTCCGCGATCAGGCGCTGTCGTTTTGCAATGCAGGCGCCAGCCGCCCGCGCGAATTCCTCGACGGCAATTCACTCACCACACTGGTGCAAATGGTCGCCTCGGGCATCGGCGTGACACTGATCCCCGAAATGGCGGTGCCGGTAGAAATACGCTCAGCCAATGTGGCGCTGGCGCGCTTCCCGCCGCCCGAACCCGCGCGGCGCATTGGCATGATCTGGCGCAACACCAACCCGTTGGCACCGCAGCTGCTACAGATCGCGGGGGTGGTACGCGATGCGGCCGAAGCCCTGCGTGCCGCGCGTGTCGCGGCCCCGCCCCATGGCGCCGCGTAACGGGCCCAAAAAGCACCGCGCCGCTAAATGGTTAACGTGCATTTCGCGCACCGCGCGTATGTATCAAACCCATACCGAAACCATACCGTTTACAGACGGCGCTTTTTTGGCCCATCGTCAACAAATTAACGGCTTTCACACGCTCCCGCGCCGCGCGGCAGGCGGCGTATGGCACGCGCATTTTAACCCGATCTTAACGCGCGGCGGCTTCGGCCATCGCGGGGCGGATGCGGTTCTCCATCACCGCCTCGGTCAGCGGTCCGGCAAAGCGCAGCATCACGGTGCCGTCGCCCGCGATGACATAGGTTTCCGGCACGCCATAAAGGCCCCAATCCAGCGCCATGCGCCCCGCGCCGTCGGCGCCCATCGCGGTGAACGGATTGCCCAATTCATCCAGAAACGCCATGGCGCGGCCCGGATCATCGCGGTAATTGACCCCGTAAATCGGGATGCCCTCTGCCTGAAGCTCCTCCAGCAGCGGGTGCTCAGCGCGGCAAGGCGCGCACCAACTTGCCCAATAATTCAATAGCTTGACCTCGCCGTCGCGCAGCGTCGCATCGCTGAACGGCGCATCATCACCCAGTTGCGTCAGCACCACAGCAGGCGCCACCTGCCCCTCGCGGGCCGAAGGCAGCGTGTTGCGATCCTCGCGCGTGTTGCCAAAGTAGAACAGCGCAGCAAGCCCCACGAACAGCACGGGCGGCAGCAGCATGAGGGGTTTGATCTTAGCCATTCGGGCCAACTTTCATCCGGTTCTCCATGTCATCCAACTGACGGCGCACCCGTGCCGCCCGCGCCCAGATCAGCGCAACCAGCGCCGCGACCAAGGCCAGCGAAACCGCGTAAGCCATTGTAACTTCAAAGGCATAGCGCCCCAGATCCGGCATCATACCATCCGCTCCCGCGCGATCAGCGCCTTCATTCTGCGTGCCCGGATCTCGGTCCGTGTGCCCGCCAAAACCAATGCCAGAAACAGCAGGCCAAACCCTAGCATACTGACATACAGGGGTAATTTGTAGGTCATATCCATCCGCTCGCCCGGCGCGACCGACAGCGATGCCCCCTGATGCAACCCCTGATTCCAGAAAATCGCCGCATAGCGCGACAGCACCGCAAAGACCGATCCCACAAGGCACAAGACCGCCGTCAGGTCCGCGCCGGTGTCGGGATCGTCGATCGCCGCCCACATCGCGACATAGCCCAGATAGAACAGGAACAAGATCAGGAAGGACGTCAACCGCGGGTCCCACGCCCACCATGTCCCCCACATCGGCTGACCCCAAATTGCCCCTGTAAACAAGGCGATAAGGGTCATCACCACCCCCACCGGCGCGGCTGCCTTGGCCGCCAGCGCCGACACATGGTGCCGCCGGATCAGCCAGATAAGCGACGCAATCAGCATCATCACCCAGGCATTGATTGCCATCATCGCTGCGGGAACATGGATGAAAACGATCTTGACCGTCGATCCCTGCCGGAAGTCATCGGGCGTGAAAAAGAACCCCCAGATCAGTCCAACCGTCACGCAAACCGCCGCCAACATGGAAATCAATGGCAGCAACCAACCGGTTGTTGCCATGAACTTGCGCGGATTCGCATATTCCCAAAGCGATGTCATGGCGTATGTCTAACCTCTCTTGCAAGGGCGCTCAATGTGACGAAACGGGCCATCACCGAAGGTTTATCCGGATCACCATGGCCGAGGCAAAGGGCAGCAGGGCCGCAGCACCAAACGTGATCCCGGCCAATAAAACAAGGGGTGTCGTGACGCTCAGCCCAGCCGCGCCGCGCGCCACCACCTCAGCCCCGAAGACCAGCGTAGGGATGTACATCGGCAGCACCAGGAGTGACAGCAGCAGCCCGCCGCGCTTCAACCCCACGGTCAGCGCGGCACCAAAGGTGCCGATCACCGACAGCGCGGGAGTGCCCAGCGTCAGGCTGACAACCAGCCACAGATAGCCCGTTGCGGGCAGGCTGAACAGCACCCCCAACACGGGTGCGGCCAGTGTCAGCGGCAGGCCGGTGGTCAGCCAATGCGCCAGCGCCTTGATACTGACGACGCCTTCCAGCGGGATCGGCGCCGTCGCCAGCAGGTCCAGCGAGCCATCCTCAAAATCCAGGGCAAAGATCCGATCCAGCGACAAAAGGCATGCCAGCAGCGCGCCGACCCACAAGATGCCCGGCGCGATACGGGCCAGAATCTCCCCCTCTGGTCCCACACCCAGCGGCACAAGTACCGCCAGAATAAGGAAAAACGCCAGCCCCAGCCCAAAGCCCCCGCCCGCACGGATCGCCAGGGTCAGGTCGCGGGCCAGCAGCGCGATCACAGGAAAGCCTCATCAAATCCGTCCGCGCCTACCGTGCCGGGACGCGCCTTGAAGGGCGTAAGGTCCAGCACCGCAGCCTGCGGCAGGCCAAGGTCGATATGCGTGGCCATCAGCGCCGCGCCGCCGCGGCCCAAATGCGCACGCACCACATTCCCAAAAAGCGCGACTGAATCGGCATCCAGCGACACTGTCGGTTCATCCAGCATCCACAGCCAGCGCCCGGTGACCAACAACCGCGCCAACCCCAGCCGCCGCTTCTGCCCCGCCGACAGGTTCTGCGCGGGCCGGTCCGCCAGCGCCGTCAGGTTCATCGCGGTCATGGCGGGCGCAACCGCACCCGTGCCGTAGATCGCGGCCCAGAAACGCAGATTCTCGGCCACGCTCAGCGTTGTTTTCAACCCGTCGGCATGGGCGGCATAGGCAATGGCATCTGGCGGAACCGACACGCTGCCCGCAAGCGCCGGTTGCAACCCCGCGAGGGTGCGCAGCAGCGTGGTCTTGCCCGACCCGTTTGGCCCGCGCAGCACCAACGCCGACCCCGCTGTGAGGGAAAAGCTGAGCCCCTCCAGCAAGGCCACCCCGCCGCGCGCAACGCTCAGGTCATTCACATGCAGCGCCAAGGGCTGACCGGGGGCATCCGCAACAGGCTGGGCTGCGTGCGCCACGTCTCAGGTGACCGGCAACAGGGCCACGGCGATGCGCCGCCCCTCGGACAAGAGCACGTTATAGCTGCGCGCAGCCGCGTCGCTTGTCATGCTTTCGACACCAAGGCCCGCATCCTCCAGCGTGCTGCGGAAGGCTTGCGGCAGATGCGCCACCTGCCCGCCGGTGCCGATGAACAATACATCCACCTGACCGGCCAGTGCCAGCAGCGTCGCGGTGTCATCATATCCGCCCCAGCTTTGCACGACGCCGGGCGCAACCATCAGCGGGGCCGCATGGACCTTCCCGCCGACCCGGAAGAACCCGGGGCCATAGCCATCAATGGGTTGGGCGTTCTGAAACTGGACTTCGGTCAGTTGCATCACTTGTCATCCGTTGCAAATTGCGTGCCGCCGGTGTCGCTGTCGCTCTTTGACCAATCGCGTTTGGCGCCGATGAACAGCAGCACCGCCGATGCCACATAGACCGACGAATAGGTGCCGACCAGCACGCCCCAGATCATGGCAAAAACAAAACCGCGGATCACATCGCCGCCCAGGATGAACAGCGCGATAAGCGCGACCAGCGTGGTAACCGACGTCATCATGGTGCGCGACAAGGTCTCATTGATCGAGAGGTTCAGCACCTCTTTCAGCGGACGTTTCTTGAACTTGATAAGGTTCTCGCGGACCCTGTCGAAGACCACGACAGTGTCGTTCAGCGAATAGCCCACGATGGTCAGCAACGCTGCGATGATGGCAAGGTCAAAGCGGATCTGAAAGAGCGAAAAGACGCCCACCGTCAGCACGATGTCATGCACCAATGCCGCCACCGCGCCCACGGAAAACTGCCATTCAAACCGCAGCCAAATGTAGAACAGCACCGCGACCAGCGCCAGCACCACGGCCAGCACGGCCGATTGTACCAGTTCCCCTGATACCTTTGGCCCCACGGATTCCACCGAAGCAAAGACCAGGCTGGGGTCGATTTCGGTCAGCGCCAAGCGAACAGCATCTATGGTTTCGGGCGTCACCGATTCCACACCATCTTGCGCCTGAACGCGGATCATTGACACGTTGCGATCGGGGCCGAACGACGGGTCGAACACCTCGGTGATCGCCACATCCCCCAATCCCAGCGGCGTCATCGCATCGCGGTACGCGCCGATGTCGACGGGTTGAACGGCCTCGGTCCGGATGGTGGTACCACCGCGAAAGTCGATGCCAAAGTTCAGCCCCATGACGAAAAACACCACGATGGAAAGCACCATCGCCACGACGGACGCGCCAAAGGTGACGCGCCAGAAGCGGAAGAAATCAACCGAAGTGACCGAAGGGACAAGTTTAAGGCGCATGGTGTTTCCTCAGATCACAAGGGTTTTGGGGCGGGCACGTTCGTAATAGAGCACGACCATAAGCCGCGTGACAAACAGTGCTGTGAAGACCGAGGTGATGATCCCCAGACCCAGCGTCACCGCAAAGCCCCGCACCGGGCCTGAACCCATGGCAAACAGAATGACGGCGGTGATGAAGGTGGTGATGTTGGCATCCAGGATCGCCGACATCGCCTTTTCATAGCCCAGTTGGATGGCGCGCGCCGGGCCTTTGGCGGTTAGCGATTCTTCTTTGATCCGCTCGAAGATCAGCACGGTCGCATCGACCGCCATGCCGATGGTCAGCACGATCCCCGCGATCCCGGGCAGCGTCAGCGTGGCCCCGATCAACGACAAGAGCGCGAAGATCAGCGCCAGATTGAACATCAGCGCGATGTTTGCGATGATGCCGAAGACACCGTAGGAAAGCACCATGAAGACCACGACGGCCAGCATGGCGATGATCGCGGCGATCTTCCCCGCCTCGATGCTGTCCTGACCCAGTTCGGGCCCGATGGTGCGTTCTTCCAGAAAGTCCATTTCCGCAGGCAGCGCACCGGCGCGCAGCAAGACGGCCAGTTGGGTGGTTTCCTCGACCGAGAAACGGCCCGTGATGATGCCCGACCCGCCCGAGATATGCGACTGGATGGTGGGCGCGGAAATCACTTCATTGTCCAGCACGATCGCAAAGGGCGAGCCGATGTTGGCCGCCGTGTAGAGGCCGAAGGCACGCCCCCCGGCGGGGTTGAAGCGGAAGCTGACAGCAGGGCGGTTGTTTTGGTCGAACGCGGGTTGCGCGTCCACAAGTTGATCGCCGCTGACCACCGGGGTCTGTTCCAAGATATAGTAGAGGCCCGCTTGCTCCATCGACGGCACGATGATGTTGCGCGGCCCGGGGGCCGTATCGGGGTCGGAGGTCTGGCTGACAACAGGATGAAAGGTCAGCCGCGCGGTGGTGCCGATCAGCGCCTTGAGTTCCGCCGCCGATCCGATGCCGGGCACCTGGATCAAGATGCGGTCTTCGCCCTGCCGCTGGATCGTGGGTTCGCGTGTGCCCGCCTGATCGACGCGGTTGCGGATGATTTCCAGCGACTGGCGCATGGTGCGGTCATCGGTCGCGGTCCGCTCGGCCTCGGACAGGGTGACGACGATGTCTTCGCCGTCCTGCGTCACGTCCAGATCGCGGGCGCCCACACCGGTCAGGGTCTGCATCGGCTGGGCCAGCGTCCGCACGACTTCAAGCGCGCGGGCCATGCCATCGGGGTTGGACACCTGCACCCGCAGCTCGCCCGCGTCGGAGGGCATACGCCGAACGTTGCCCACAACGCTGCGTTCATCGCTCAGAAGGTCGCGCACGGATGGCCACAGCCCGTCGATCCGGTCTGCATAGACATCTGACACCCGCACTTCGGCCAGCAGATGTGCACCGCCGCGCAGATCAAGGCCCAGATTGATCAGCGCGTTGGGCAGAAAATCGGGCCAGAGCGCGGCCTCGGCCTCCAGTTCCGGGGTGGCGGTTCCGGTTTCGATCAGGCCGACAGCGTCGTTGTGCCGTTCGACCCGATCATAAAACAGGTTCGGCGTGGCGAATGCCACACCCAGCACGCAGAGCCCCCAGATCAGGAAACGTTTCCACATTGGAATTTGCAGCATGGTGACCCAACATCCTTGTCCGAGAGAGCGCCGGGTCGGTCCCCGGGCCGGTGCGCGGCAACGCGCGCAATCGTTGAAACATCAAGGGGGCGGCGTGCCCTTTGCGCGCCCGCCCCCCATCAAGTTGTTGACATGCCGCGCTTATTCCTTCGCACCAGGCTCGGTCTTGCTGATGACGTTGGCCAGCGTGGTTTTCAGAACGCGCACGCGCACGCCTTCGGCCACCTCAACCTCGACCTCGCCGTCTTCCTTGACCTTGTAGACCTTGCCGATCAAGCCGCCTGCGGTCACCACCTGATCGCCGCGGCGCACCGCTTCGACCATCGCCTTGTGTTGCTTCAGCTTCTTTTGCTGCGGGCGGATGAGCAGGAAATACATGATGGCGAAGATCAGCACGAAAGGCAGGATCGACACCAGACCGGCGGCAGCACCGGCATCCTGAGCATAGGCGGGCGAAACGAACATTAAAGCTCCCATTTGGGTTCGGGTCCATTCGGACATTGTTGAAAGGGCCCAACCGGACCCCGAATTGCGCCGCACCCTAGCGGCGGCCCGGGGGGTTTGCAAGGCAAGCCGGGCGACGGGCGGGCGAAATCGACACCGGCTTGCGCGGTTGTGATGGCGGTATATGTGCGGGATCAGGACTGCACCCACAGCTTAGAACGGCACGTCATCCACACGGTCTGCGGGCACGACGTAGCGCGCCACGATATGGCGCGCGCCCGATTTCTCGAAATCGACGAAAACCTTGTCACCCTCGACCGTTTCAACACGGCCATAGCCGAACTTCTGGTGGAACACCCGGTCGCCTGGCGCGAACGCAGGCAAGGCGGTGGAGTCGATCACCATGTTGCGCGCCTCGCGCGGTTGGGTGACAGGGCGGGCGCTGCGGTCCTGAAGCCGCTTCCAGCCCGGCGAGTTATAGACATCGGCCGAGGCTGCGCGCGTTTCGATCGTCGATCCGCCGCCACCCGTTGTGCCGCCGAAATCCGCCCCGCCTGCCGCGCCAAAGCCCCCGCCATAAAGCCCCGGGGGGGTCAGGACATCCACATGATTGGCGGGCAATTCATCAATGAAGCGCGACGGCATCTGTGATTGCCATTGCCCGTAAACCCGGCGGTTGGCGGCAAAGCTGATGGTGCACAGGGCCTCGGCCCGGGTGATGCCGACATAGGCCAGCCGCCGTTCCTCTTCCACCCCCTTGAGGCCGCTTTCGTCCATCGAGCGTTGCGAGGGGAACAGCCCATCCTCCCACCCCGGCAAGAACACGGCCGGAAATTCCAGTCCCTTGGCGGCGTGCAGCGTCATGATGGTGACTTTTTCGGCGCCTTCCTCTTGCTCATTATCCATGATCAGCGAGATATGTTCGAGGAAGCCTTGCAGGTTTTCAAACTGCTCCAGCGCCTTGATCAGTTCCTTGAGATTTTCGAGCCGCCCCGGCCCCTCTGGCGTCTTGTCGGCCTGCCACATGCCGGTATAGCCGGATTCGTCGAGGATCATCTCGGCCAGTTCGATATGGTTGCGCCCGTCGCGCACGCCTTGGTGCCAGCGGGCAAGCCCGTCGGTCAGCTCGCGCAATTCGCGCCCACCCTTGCCGCCCAGCGTGCCTGCCTCGACCAACCGGCGCGCGCCTTCGACCAGCGGCAGCCCGGCGTCGCGGGCGCTGCGTTGGATGGTCTGCTGCGCCTTGTCGCCAAGGCCGCGCTTGGGCGTGTTCACGATCCGCTCAAACGCCAGATCGTCATCCGGGCTGATGGCGAGGCGGAAATAGGCCAGCGCATCGCGGATTTCCAAACGTTCATAGAAACGCGGGCCGCCGATGACGCGGTAATTCAGGCCGATGGTAAGGAAACGGTCTTCGAACGCGCGCATCTGGTGGCTGGCGCGCACCAGGATTGCCATGCCGTCCAGCGATACCGGCGGCAGGTTGCGGGTGCCGCGTTGCAGCGCCTCGATCTCATCGCCGATCCAACGCGCTTCTTCCTCGCCGTCCCAATGGCCGATAAGGCGCAGCTTCTCACCCTCTTCGACATCGGTCCAGAGGGTCTTGCCCAGCCGGTTTTCATTCCCAGCGATAACACCGGCGGCGGCTGCAAGGATGTGCGGGGTGGATCGGTAATTCTGTTCCAGCCGCACCACATGCGCGCCGGGAAAGTCGCGTTCAAACCGCAAGATGTTGCCAACCTCGGCGCCGCGCCAGCCATAGATCGACTGATCGTCATCGCCCACGCAGCAGATATTCTTGTGCCCGCCTGCCAGCAGCCGCAGCCACAGGTACTGTGCGACGTTGGTATCTTGATATTCGTCCACCAGCACATAGCGGAAATAGCGCTGGTACTGCGCCAGAATATCGGGCTGGGTCTGGAACAAAGTCACGCAATGCAACAAAAGATCGCCGAAATCGGTGGCATTCAGGGTACGCAGCCGCGCCTGATAGGCGGCGTAGAGCTCAATCCCGCGGTTGTTGAACGCGCCCGCTTCCTCGACCGGCACGGCATCCGGGCGCCAGGCGCGGTTCTTCCAATTGTCGATGATGCCCGCCAGCATGCGCGGCGGCCAGCGTTTGTCATCAATGCCTTCGGCCTGAATCAGTTGCTTCATCAGCCGCACCTGATCGTCGGTATCCAGAATCGTGAAATTCGACTTCAGCCCGACCAGTTCGGCATGGCGGCGCAGCAGTTTCACCCCGATCGAGTGGAAGGTGCCCAGCCAGGGCATGCCCTCGACGCTCTGACCAAACAATGCTGCGACGCGCAGCTTCATTTCGCGCGCGGCCTTGTTGGTGAAGGTCACCGCCAGAATTTCATTGGGGCGGGCCTTGCCCATGGTCAACAGATGCGCAATGCGCGCCGTCAGCGCGCGGGTCTTGCCAGTGCCCGCGCCCGCCAGCATCAAGACCGGGCCATCCAGCGTTTCCACCGCTTGCCGCTGCGCGGGGTTCAGCCCGTCCAGATACGGCGTAGGCCGCGCTGCCATGGCGCGGGCGGACAGGGATTGCGCCGATTGGGACTGCGCCGATTGTGCACGGGCCGATTGTGCTCGGGCCGAATGCGACTGGCTTGCCGCCTCAAAGGCGTCGGAATCGTCAAAATTGCTCATGGCATCTATCCTAACGCGAAGCGCGCCAGAGTAAAAGATTTGTTCGCACTCTGTTCTTGCATTCTTTTATCACAAATCCCATTCGGCCCAACTTGCGGCGGATTTGCGCCTGCGTATAGTCACGCCATGGATATGGACCTGATTTACCCCGCCCTCACCGATCTGCGTCACCGCTGCCGCACCCGCGTGCCGCATTTCGTGTGGGAATATGTCGACAGCGCCACGGGAACCGAGGCGGTGAAGACGCATAACCGCGCCGCCCTTGACGCGGTCTTGTTCCGGCCCGCCGTGTTGCGCGGCAAGATCGTGCCGGACCTGAGCACGACCTTCATGGGGGTCGATTACACCGTGCCCTTCGGCATTGCCCCTTTGGGGATGTCGGGGCTGATCTGGCCGGGGGCGGAACAGGCGCTGGCCGCGCTGGCCGCGCGCGAACGCCTGCCCTACGGCCTGTCCACTGTCGCCACGCGCCTTCCAGAAGAGATCGGGCCTATTGCGGGTGCCATGGGCTGGTTCCAGCTTTATCCGCCGACCGACCCCGAGATCCGGCGCGATCTTCTGGCGCGTGCGAAGAACAGCGGGTTTCAGGCGCTGGTGCTGACGGTGGATGTGCCCGGCACTTCACGCCGGGAACGCCAGCGGCGGGCCGAACTGGCCATTCCGCCAAAACTGACGCCGCGCATGCTGTGGCAGATGGCGCGTCGGCCGGCATGGTCTTTAGGCACGCTGCGCAACGGAACGCCCCGCCTGCAATTGATGGAGGGGTATCTGAAAACCGACAAGAACGCGTCTTCGACCGCCCATGCGGGCTACCTGCTGCGCGCCGCGCCCGATTGGGATTATCTGCGCGCGGTGCGCGACGAATGGGACGGGCCGTTGATCGTCAAGGGGGTGATGGAGGGCGCGGATGCTGCAAGGCTGAAGGAAGCTGGGGTCGATGCCGTCTGGGTGTCGAACCATACCGGGCGGCAGTTCGACGCCGCCCCACCGTCCATCACCACCCTTCCGGCGGTGCGCGCTGCCGTGGGGCCGGACTATCCGCTGATCTTCGATTCCGGCGTGGAAAGTGGCCTTGATATTCTGCGCGGTTTTGCCATGGGGGCAAATTTCGTCATGCTTGGGCGCGCATGGCATTATGCGCTCGGCGCCTTTGGGCCACAGGGCGCGGCGCACCTGCTGCACATCTTGCGCGAGGATATGGCCGCCAACATGATGCAGATGGGTATTACGCGGCCCGATCAGGCGGCGGATTGCCTGTTTGTTAGGCAGCCAGAACTACCCTGAGATGTTAGCGCGCACATCAAACGATTTGCCGCGATGCAGAAATATCGTATAAGCGACAGATAATTGCTGAAAACTTCAGCCCGACACAACAAGGGACACACATGGCCGCCTTCAAGAAAATCCTGATCGCCAACCGTGGGGAAATCGCCATTCGCGTCATGCGCGCTGCCAATGAAATGGGCAAACGCACCGTGGCCGTCTATGCCGAAGAGGACAAGCTGGGCCTGCACCGCTTCAAGGCCGATGAGGCTTACCGGATCGGCGAAGGCCTTGGCCCGGTCGCAGCCTATCTGTCGATTGAAGAGATCATCCGCGTTGCCAAGATGTCGGGCGCCGATGCGATCCATCCGGGCTATGGCCTCTTGTCGGAAAACCCCGCTCTGGTGGATGCCTGCGTGAATGCCGGGATCACCTTTATCGGGCCGCGCGCCGAGACGATGCGTGCCTTGGGCGACAAGGCCAGCGCGCGCCGCGTGGCGATCGCGGCGGGCGTGCCGGTCATCCCGGCCTCTGAAGTGCTGGGCGACGACATGGATGCAACCCGTGAGATGGCGGAGAAGGTTGGCTATCCCATCATGCTCAAGGCCAGCTGGGGCGGCGGCGGACGCGGCATGCGCCCCATCCTGTCGGCGGATGAACTGGAAACCAAAGTGCGCGAGGGACGGCGCGAGGCAGAATCCGCCTTTGGCAATGGCGAAGGCTATCTGGAAAAGATGATCCAGCGCGCCCGCCACGTCGAGGTGCAGTTGATCGGCGACACCCATGGTGGCCTTTACCACCTGTTTGAACGCGACTGCACCGTACAGCGCCGCAACCAGAAAGTCGTGGAACGCGCCCCTGCCCCCTATCTGACCGAAGCGCAGCGCGCCGAAGTCTGCGACCTTGCGCTGAAAATCGGCCGCTCGGTTGGCTATCAGAACGCGGGCACTGTCGAATTCCTGATGGATATGGATGATGAGCAATTCTATTTCATCGAGGTGAACCCCCGCGTGCAGGTGGAACACACGGTCACCGAAGAAGTCACCGGCATCGACATCGTGAAGGCGCAGATCCGCGTGGCCGAAGGCGCCAGCCTGTCCGATGCCACCGGCGCGCCCAGCCAGGGCGACATCACGCTGTCGGGCCACGCGCTGCAATGCCGGGTCACAACCGAAGACCCGATGAACAACTTCATCCCCGATTATGGCCGCCTCAGCGCCTATCGCTCCGCAACCGGCATGGGCATCCGTCTGGACGGCGGCACGGCCTATGCAGGGGGCGTCATCACGCGCTACTATGACTCGCTTCTGGTGAAGGTCACCGCATGGGCGCCGACGCCCAAAGAATCCATCGCCCGCATGGACCGGGCGTTGCGCGAATTCCGCATCCGGGGCGTGTCCACCAATATCGCCTTCGTGGAAAACCTGCTGAAGCACCCGACCTTCCTAAACGACACCTACACGACCAAATTCATCGACACGACGCCGGACCTCTTCACCTTCAAGAAACGCCGCGACCGTGCGACGAAACTGCTGACATATGTCGCCGATATCACGGTGAACGGGCATCCCGAAACCGCAGGTCGCGTGCGCCCGCCGGTGGACCTGCCCGACCCCGTCGCACCCCGCGTCAGCGACAGCGCGCCCGATTACGGCACGCGCAACCTGCTGGAGGAAAAAGGCCCGCAGGCGGTGGCCGATTGGATGGCCGCGCAAAAACAGGTGCTGATCACCGACACCACGATGCGCGACGCGCATCAGTCGCTGCTGGCCACCCGCATGCGGTCCATCGATATGATCCGCGTGGCCCCCGCTTATGCCCATAAGCTGCCGCAACTGTTCAGCATGGAATGCTGGGGCGGGGCCACCTTCGATGTGGCCTACCGCTTCTTGCAAGAATGCCCCTGGCAGCGGCTGCGCGATCTGCGCGCCGCCATGCCCAACCTTATGACGCAGATGCTGCTGCGCGGGTCGAACGGCGTGGGCTATACCAACTATCCCGACAACGTGGTGCAGTCTTTTGTCGCGCGCGCCGCCGAAACCGGCGTTGACGTGTTCCGCGTGTTCGACAGCCTCAACTGGGTTGAAAACATGCGCGTCGCCATGGATGCCGTGCTGGAGGCCGACAAGATCTGCGAAGGCACGATCTGCTATACCGGCGATGTGCTGGACGCCAACCGCGCGAAATACGACCTGGCCTATTACGTTTCCATGGGCAAGGCGCTGCGCGATGCGGGCGCGCATGTGCTGGGGCTGAAGGACATGGCGGGGCTGCTCAAACCCGCCTCGGCCCGGGTTCTGATCCGCACCCTGAAGGAAGAGGTCGGACTGCCGATCCATTTCCACACCCATGACACCAGCGGGCTGGGCGGGGCGACCATTCTGGCCGCTGCCGAGGCAGGGGTGGATGCTGTCGATTGCGCCATGGACGCGCTGTCGGGCAACACCAGCCAACCCACGTTGGGCAGCATTGTCGAAGCCCTGCGCCATACTGACCGTGACACCGGGCTGGACATGGCCGCAGTGCGTGAAATTTCGGATTACTGGGAAGAGGTGCGCGGCCATTATGCGGCGTTTGAAACCGGCCAGCAGGCCCCCAGCTCCGAGGTGTATCTGCATGAAATGCCCGGCGGCCAGTTCACCAACCTGAAGGCGCAGGCCCGCAGCCTGGGGCTGGAAGACCGCTGGCCCGAAGTGGCGCGTGCCTACGCCTCGGCCAACCAGATGTTCGGCGATATCATCAAGGTCACACCGTCCTCCAAGGTGGTGGGCGACATGGCACTGATGATGGTGACGCAAGGCCTCAGCCGCGCCGATGTGGAAAACCCCAAAAAGGATGTGAGTTTCCCCGACAGCGTGATCGACATGATGAAGGGCAACCTGGGCCAACCGCATGGCGGCTGGCCGGAAGCCCTGCGCGACAAGGTGCTGAAAGGCGAGAAACCCCTGACCGAGCGCCCCGGAAAGTCGCTGCCCCCCGTCGATCTGGACGAAACCCGCGCCAAGCTGACCGAGGAGCTGGAGGGCTACAATATCGATGAAGAAGACCTCAACGGCTACCTGATGTATCCGAAGGTTTTCCTCGATTACATGGGCCGCCACCGCATCTATGGCCCGGTACGCAGCCTGCCGACGCGCACCTTCTTTTACGGCATGCAGCCCGGCGATGAGATCTCGGTAGAGATCGACCCCGGCAAGAAGCTGGAAGTTCGGCTGATCACCCTGGGCGAAACCACCGATGACGGCGATGTGCGGGTGTTCTTCGAGCTCAACGGCCAGCCACGCACCGTGCGGATAGCCAACCGCAAGGTGAAGGCTGAAACCGCGCAACGCATGACCGCCGATGCGTCGAACCCCGCCCATGTCGGCGCGCCGATGCCCGGTGCCGTGGCCAGCGTCGCGGTAACGCCCGGGCAAAAGGTCAACACCGGCGACCTGCTTCTGACGATCGAGGCGATGAAGATGGAAACCGGCCTGCATGCCGACCGTGCCGCCACCGTCAAGGCCGTGCATGTTCAGCCCGGCACCCAGATCGACGCCAAGGATCTGCTGCTGGAATTTGAGGCGGAGTGATCGCGCAGCCCCCCCCCTTCGGGGGCACGCAGACGCCTGACATCCCGCATAAAAAAACCGCCGCGTGCCTCAGGGGCAGCGCGGCGGCAAGTGTTGGGTCTGATGGCTCCGAGGCAAGGGAGAGGGGGCGCGGGACAAATGCGCCGCCCTGTCAGACCGCAGGCAGGGTCACACCAACAGCGGCAGATACAGGCCGACCAGTAAAATCACCATCAGGGCACAAATCCCCACCGCATCCTCGGCCAGCGTGGCCTGATTGCGGGCGATGATTGACTTGAGGTCTTTTACCATGACACCGGCTCCTCATTCGCTGCGTGTTGACCCTTTGTTCACATATGCTCACGTATAAATCAAGAACTTTGTGAGAACAAAAGGGAACAAATGAGGATTTCGGCGTTTTGGGTGTCAGTATGGGGGGTGCTGTGCCGTGCGTGGTTTCACGCAATGGGGCGCATTACCCCACCGACAGCAGCTTTATCGCCTTATCCTGTTCCATCAGGTACAGCAGCACCCGCGCCGCCTGCCCGCGCGGGCTATGCAGTTTTGGATCTTGCGCCAGCAACGCGCGCGCATCCGATTGTGCCACCGCCATCAGCGCGGTCTGTCGTTCCAGATCGGCGATGCGAAACCGTGGCAGGCCGGATTGCGCGGTGCCGATCAGATCGCCCGCGCCCCGGATGGCCAGATCCTCTTCGGCGATGCGAAACCCGTCCTCGGTGTCGCGCAGCAGCTTCAGCCGCCGCGCCGCTGTCTCGCCCAGTGGCGGCTCGTACATCAGCAAACATGTGGACGCCGCATCACCGCGCCCCACCCTGCCCCGCAATTGGTGCAACTGCGCCAGGCCAAAACTTTCGGCGCGCTCGATCACCATGATTGAGGCATTGGGGACGTTCACCCCCACCTCGATCACCGTCGTGGCGACCAGCACGCCGGTTTGCCCGGCGACGAACCGTGCCATGGCCGCGTCCTTCTCGGCCGGAGGCAACTGCCCGTGCACCAGCCCCACCACCCCCTCGCCAAGCGCGGCGCGCAGGCGTTCAAACCGCACCTGCGCGGCAGTCAGGGTTACGGCCTCGGATTCCTCGACCAGCGGGCAGACCCAATAGGCCTGTCGGCCGTCTGCCACGGCGGCGCGCAGCTTTTCCACCACCTCGGCAATGCGCGCGGTCGAAACCAACGCCGTGGTCACGGGCTTGCGGCCCGGCGGTTTTTCATCCAGCACCGACACATCCATATCGCCATATTGCGACAGCGCCAGACTGCGCGGGATCGGCGTCGCGGTCATCACCAGCACATCGGCCCGCGCCCCCTTGGCCCCCAGCGCCATGCGCTGCGCCACGCCGAAGCGATGCTGCTCGTCAATCACCGCAAGGCGCAGATCAGCAAATTCCACCCCCTTCTGGAACACCGCATGGGTGCCTACCAGGATCTGGATGTCCCCCGCCGCCAGCGCGGCAAGTTTCGCGGTACGTTCCGCGCCTTTGTCACGCCCGGTCAGCAATTCCAGCACCACGCCCGCCGCCTCGGCCAAGGGTTGCAAACCTTCCAGATGCTGGCGCGCCAGAATCTCGGTCGGGGCCATCAGCACGCCCTGCCCGCCCCCTTCGACCGCCGTCAACAGCGCCATCAGCGCCACCAGCGTCTTGCCCGCGCCCACATCGCCTTGCAACAGCCGGTTCATCCGGCGCGGCGCGGCCATGTCGGCGGTGATCTCGGCAATCGCGCGGGTCTGCGCACCTGTCGGCGCATAGGGCAACGCCGCCAGCGCGCGGGCCTGCAGCCCCCCGTTCCCCCGCGTCTCCATCCCTGGCGCGCGCCGCAACCCGTCGCGCGCCAGCGCCAGTGTCAGTTGATGTGCCATCAACTCATCATAGGCCAGCCGCACCCGGGCCGCGCTGGTCGGCGTCAGATCGTCGGGGCCTGCGGGCGCATGCACCGCGCGCAACGCATCTGCCCAGTCAGGCCACCCGGCCTGCGCCTTCTGACCCGGGTCGATCCATTCGGGCAGTTCGGGCAGCAGGCGCAGCGCAGAGGCGACACTTTTCGCCATCAGCTTCTGAGTCAGGCCTGCCGCCAGGGGATAGACCGGCTCGAACATCGGTAAATCCGCGGCTTCGTCGGGGGCGAGGATGTGATCGGGGTGGACCATTTGCAGCACGCCGTCAAAAAGCTCTACCTTGCCCGAGACGATGCGGCGCTGCCCCGTGGGCAGCAGCTTTTGCAGATGCTCACCATGCGCGCGAAAGAACAGCAAGATGAACTCTACCGCGTCATCGTGCACCATCACCCGGTAGGGACGGCCACGGCTGGCGGGCGGGAAATGCCGCCCGACGCTGACCTCCACCGTTGCCACATCAGGCGGCACCACGTCGCGCAGACTGGCGCGGCGCGCGCGGTCCACCCCGGCATGCGGCAGGGTAAACAGCAGGTCGCGCGGGCGTTCCACCGACAACGACGCGAAATTCTGCGCGGTCTTGGGCCCAATGCCACCCAGCGTTTCCAGCCCGGCGAACAGCGGAAACAGCGCCTCGGGGCGACCCGCCATCTATTGCGCCCCGATCAGCGCCAGCCAACCGTCCTCATCCAGCACGCTGATGCCCAGATCGGCGGCCTTTGCAGCCTTCGACCCCGCCCCCGGCCCCGCGACCAGGATGTCGGTCTTCGCCGAGACCGAGCCTGCGACCTTTGCCCCCAATGCTTCGGCCCGCGCCTTGGCCTCGGCCCGGGTCATGCGCTCCAGCGTGCCGGTAAAAACCACGGTCTTGCCCGACACCAGGCTGTCGGTCGCGCCGCGCACGGTTGCTGGTTCCACCTGCAACTGCGTGACCAGCCGGTCGATCAGCGCGCGTTCGGCGGGTTGCTGCAAGGTTGCGCTGAGCGAGGCCGCCATGACCGGGCCGATCCCGTCGACCGCGATCAGATCCGCCCATGCGGGCGTGTCGGGCGTGGCATGGGTCATCGCATCCTCGAACGCAGCCCATGTGGCGTAATGGCCGGCCAGAAGGTTGGCCGAGCTTTCGCCGACATGGCGGATGCCCAGTCCGTAAATCAGGCGGGCAAGTGGAATTTTGCGTTTGTCTTCAATCGCATCGAACAGGTTCTCGGCCGATTTCTCGCCCCACCCCTCACGGTTCTTCAGCTGTTGCAGGCCGCTGCCATAGCGATCGCGCAAGGTGAAGATTTCCGCCGGTTCGCGCACCCAGCCATCACGATAGAATTGTTCCACCTGTTTCGCGCCCAGCCCGTCGATGTCGAACGCGCCCCGGCTGACAAGGTGTTTCAGCCGTTCAACCGCCTGCGCCGGGCATATCAGCCCCCCCGCGCAGCGCCGCACCGCATCGCCTTCATCGCGCGGCGCATCCGAACAGCATTCCGGACAGGTGGTGGGAAAGACGTAGGGCACGCTGTCGGCGGGCCGCTTCGACAGATCCACATCACGGATCTTGGGGATCACGTCGCCCGCGCGGTAAACCTCGACCCAGTCGCCGACGCGGATGTCGCGCCCCTCGCGGATCGGGGCACCCTTGGCGCCGTGCCCGGCGATGTAATCCTCATTATGCAGGGTCGCGTTCGACACGACGACGCCGCCCACCGTCACCGGGGTCAGGCGGGCGACGGGGGACAGCGCGCCGGTGCGGCCCACCTGGATGTCGATCGCCTCAAGCCGGGTCCAGGCGCATTCGGCGGGGAATTTATGCGCGATCGCCCATCGCGGCGTGGTCGCGCGGAACCCCAGCCGCGCCTGAAGCGCCAGATCATCAACCTTGTAGACAACGCCATCGATGTCATAGCCCAACGTCGCGCGCTGCGTCTCGATCTGACGGTAGCACGCGATGAGCCCGGCGCTGCCATCGCACAGCTGCATCAACGGGTTGGTGCTGAAGCCAAGGTCGGCCAACCGCGCCACGCTGCCCGTCTGCGTGTCCGCCAGCGGTTCGGACAATGTGCCCCAGGCATAGGCGAAAAACCGCAGCGGGCGGCTGCGTGTGATCTCGGCATCGAGTTGCCGTAGGGAACCCGCGGCGGCGTTGCGTGGGTTGGCGAAGGTCTTGGCCCCCCGTGCCGCCTGCCGGGTGTTGAGAAGCTGGAAATCGTCATGGGCCATGTAGACCTCGCCCCGGACCTCCAGCACATCGGGGGCGCCTGTCAACCGGGTCGGAATGTCACTGATGGTGCGTGCATTGGCCGTCACATCTTCGCCGGTTTCACCGTCGCCGCGCGTCGCGGCATGCACCAGCCGCCCGCCCTCATAGCGCAGCGACAGCGACAGGCCGTCGATCTTTGGCTCGGCGGTAAAGCGCAGGGGCATGTCGGGCGCAAACCCGAGGTATTTTCGGATGCGCGCCACGAAATCCACCACGTCTTCGTCGTTGAAGGCATTCCCCAGTGACAGCATGCGGATGCTGTGCCGGATCTTGCCGAACCCGTCAGCGGGCGCAGCCCCGACCTGATCAGACGGGCTGTCAGCGCGTTTCAGATGGGGAAACCGCGCCTCGATCGCGGCATTGCGGCGGCGCAGCGCGTCATACGCGGCATCGTTCATCACAGGCGCGTCTTCAGCGTGGTAGGCGCTGTTGGCCGCAGCCAGCAGAACCGTGAGGCGCTCCAGTTCGGCCGCGGCTGCGGCTTCAGTCAGGTCTTCAATGTTCTCTTGCGCCACTTTGGCCCCCCAGACACCGTTCTGCGCATGTGATAGGGGTGCTGCGCGCTCAGGTCCAGATGCTGCATGCGCGCAAATCGACGCCAAGACCCGCCGCGCGCGGGTTTGCCACTGCACCATCTGGCCCACCACGGCGCAGCCGCCGCAGCCTTGCCATGGCCCGAGACAGCAACGCCCGCTACGCGCCCAAGGCGGATCGTACGGCGTGTTTTTGCGGGATCAGCTTGTTGGACAGCGGATCGCGCAGAACATAGCCACGGCCCCAGACGGTTTCGATGTAATTGTCGCCCCCCGTCGCTTCGGCCAGTTTCTTGCGCAGTTTGCAGATGAACACGTCGATGATCTTCAGTTCAGGCTCATCAAGTCCGCCGTAAAGATGGTTGAGAAACATCTCTTTCGTCAACGTCGTGCCTTTGCGCAGGCTCAGCAGTTCAAGCATCTGGTATTCCTTGCCGGTCAGATGCACGGTTTTCCCTTCAACCTCGACCACCTTGGCGTCCAGATTGACCGAGATGCGGCCCGTGTTGATGACCGATTGCGCATGCCCCTGCGACCGGCGGATGATCGCATGGATGCGTGCCACCAATTCTTCGCGATGGAAGGGCTTCGTCAGATAATCATCTGCGCCAGAACCAAAGCCGCGCAGCTTGCTTTCTGTGTCATCCTCGCCGGTCAGAATCAACGTGGGCGTGTCCACACGGGCCAGGCGGATCTGGCGCAGGACTTCCAGCCCGGTCATGTCGGGCAGGTTCAGATCGAGCAGGATCAGGTCGTAATCATAGAGTTTGCCCAGCTCGATCGCCTCTTCCCCCATATCGGTGCAATAGACATTGAAACTGGCATGGGTGAGCATCAGTTCGATACTGCGGGATGTAGCGGCATCGTCTTCGACAAGCAGGACACGCATAAAGATTCTCCGGGTTAAAACACATACGAAGGACACTGACGAGTAAAGGTTAACTGACAGTTACCGTCCAACATCTTTTCGTGAATGCAACCTAAAGATGCCGGTATTTTTGGAGCGTCGTAACTTTCAGGCCGGGAATCCCGTGCTCCGAGATCGCCGCGCGCCACAGTTCGAACTCTTCCTCGGACAGGTCGTAGCGTTCCAGCGCCTCTTCCAATGTGATCAGGCCGCCGTTGACGGCCTGCACCACCACTGCCTTGCGCCGTGCAACCCAGCGGCGTGTGCTTTCGGGCGGCAGATCCGCGCGCGTTAAAACAGTACCGTCGGGCAGCGTGACAGCCCTTGGACCATTGATCCGTTTCAGATACATCTCAGCCTCCATTGCCGCGCTTTCACATGTCATGCAGGCGAGATTGGCGCAGGAGGCTTAATGGGCAGTTAGGTCTGGGGTTGAGAATACATTGCATTTTCCTATATTGCCCAACAACTTCGGAAGGGTTCCAATGGCCAATGACATCGCATCGACAGCGCAGATGATGGGCGCACAGGCAGACGCCCCGGCGCTGAACTCGCTTGGCTTTGCCAAAGCGCCTGCCGATACGCGGGTGGTCGTGGCCATGTCGGGCGGCGTCGACAGCTCGGTCGTGGCGGCGGAACTGGCCGCCGAAGGGTATGACGTGGTCGGCGTGACCTTGCAGCTTTACGACCATGGCGCAGCACTGGCAAAAAAGGGCGCGTGCTGCGCGGGCCGCGATATTCATGACGCCCGCCGCGTGGCCGAGGCGATGGGCTTCCCGCATTATGTCCTTGATTACGAAAACACTTTTCGTGAAGCCGTGATTGACGAATTCGCCGACAGCTACCTGGCAGGCGCGACCCCGGTCCCCTGTATCCGCTGCAACGAACGGGTGAAGTTCAAGGACCTTTTGCAGACCGCGCGCGATCTGGATGCCGATTGCATGGCGACCGGCCATTATATCCAGCGCAAGTCAGGCCCGCAGGGCGCTGAGTTACACATGGCCGCCGACCCGGTGCGCGACCAGTCGTATTTCCTGTTTTCCACCACCGCCGAACAGCTGGATTATCTGCGTTTCCCACTGGGCCATCTGCCCACGAAGGCGGAGACCCGCGCGTTGGCGCTGAAACACGGGCTGAGCGTGGCGGACAAGCCCGACAGCCAGGACATCTGTTTCGTGCCCGACGGCGATTACGCTGCGGTGATCCGCAAACTGCGACCGAATGCCGCAGACCCGGGCGAGATCGTGGATATGGACGGCAATGTTGTCGGCCAGCACGCGGGGGTGATTCACTACACCATCGGGCAGCGCCGGGGCCTTGGGATCGGCGGGCATGCTGACCCGCTCTATGTCGTGCGGCTGGACCCCGATGCGCGCCGCGTGATCGTGGGGCCGCGCACCGCGCTTGCCACCCGTACCGTGCCGCTGCGCGAGATCAACTGGTTGGGCGACGCGGCCCTGAACAGCCAGGCGGAATGGCATGTATCCGTCAAGCTGCGCTCAACCCGCCCGCCCCGCCCTGCGATCTTGCGCCCCTTGGGCGATGGCGAAGCCGAGGTCACGCTCTTGTCGCCTGAGGAAGGCATCAGCCCCGGGCAAGCCTGCGTATTCTATGACCCCGAGGGCACGCGGATCTTTGGCGGCGGATGGATCTGGAAGGGCCGCTGAAAGGCAGCGCCCTTACAGCTTCGTCTCCACTGAGGTCGGCGTGACCGGGCGGCGGCGCAGCATCGCCTCGCGCCAGGTGATGAAACTGACCGATGCCATGATGATCCCGCCGCCCAGCAGCACCCAACCGTCAACGGGTTCGGCAAAGACCAGCGCGCCCAGCAGCACCGCCCAGACCAGTTGCAAGAAAGTCACCGGCTGCGTCACCGTCAGCGGTGCGGCGGCGAAGGCCAGCGTCATGGTGTAATGCCCCGCCGTGGCGAATGCCGCGACCAGGAACAGGCCACCCAGTTGGTGCAGGCTGGGCGTGACCCAGTCCACGGCGGCAAAGGGGGCCAGCCCGATGGTCACCGTGATCGACACCATCGCCACGACGACCGCCGCATTGACCCGCCCCGACATCGCCTTGGCAATCAGGTAAGAGCCCGCGAACAGCACCGCCGTGCCCAGCATGGCGATATGTCCGGGTGAGATCTCACGAAACCCGGGGCGCAGGATGATGACCGCACCCAGAAGACCTACCGCAATCGCCATGACGCGCCGCGCCGCCAGTTTCTCGCCCAGGAACAAGGCCGCTCCGATGGCTACATAGATGGGCGAGAGGTAATTCATCGCCGTCACCTCGGCCAGCGGGATCTGGGTCATGGCATAAAACCACAAGATCACGCCAATGGAATGAACCGCGCCGCGCAGACCAAACAGCCCCAGCGCCCTCCGGTCCAGTTGCGCGCGCGCCAGCGACGGCAGCATGGGGATCAGGAAGACCAGCCCCAGCGCATAGCGCAAAAAGGCCGATTGCGCGGCGGGCATCTCGGTGCCCAGGTATTTGACGATGGCCGTCACCGCGACAAAACACATCCCCGTGGTCAGCATCCACAAGATACCCACCACAGGACGACCAGCGGGTGCGGGGGTCGGGGGCGTGCGGCGGGGGGGTGGGGATTTCTGGCTCATGCACGATGTTGTGCCGGGAACACAGGCCGGGCGCAAGGTGGCGCGGCCACCACCGGTCCGGCCAAGGGGTGTGGTCGCTGACAGGCTGGCCCGCGGCGCATCGCGGGGCATGCGCCACGATCCGCGTCGATCAGGCATCTGCCCCCGCTACCGAACGGAAAATTCCCCAAGTATCAACTTTTCCAACGCCCTGCGCGCGCGGGGCGCGTTCCTTCACGCCCGCGCCGCGCGCGCTGACCTGCGATCATCGCATCTCCATAAGCCACGAACACGGCGCGCAATTCTGCGTGACAGGTGCTACCCGCCCTTCAGCATCAGCGGCAGCCCCGCCGCGACGAAGACCACGCGGTCGGCCTGTGCCGCGATCTGCTGGTTCAGCCGCCCCGCCGCGTCGCGAAACCGGCGGGCCAGCGCGTTGTCTGGCACGATGCCCAATCCTACCTCATTGGCGACCAGCCAGACCGGGCCGCGCCGCGCCTGCAGCGCGGCCATCAGGCCGTTGTTGACCACGATCAACTCATGCTCGGCCAGCAGGTGGTTTGACAGCCACAGCGTCAGGCAATCTACCAGCACGGGTTGGCCAGGGGGCAGCGCCTTCAGCGCGCCCGCCAGATCCAGCGGCGCCTCCACCGTGCGCCAGCCCGGCACGCGATCGGCGCGGTGCTGGGCGATGCGTTCGGCCATCTCGGTGTCAAAAGCCTGTGCGGTGGCGATATACGTCCAGGGACCGGGGCGGGCTGTCACCTCGGCTTCGGCCAACGCGGATTTGCCGGACCGCGCGCCGCCAAGGATCAAGGTGAGGGGGGCGTCAGCTTGCATCGGGCACCACCTTGTCCGACAGCGTGATCCAACCGCCGAAATCGAGGTTCGACGACCATGCCGCCGCGCCCTCGGTCAGGAACCGCGCGGCCTTGATAACACCGTGATGCGTCACCAGCAGGCTGTCGCCGCCCTGCCCCGCACCCTGCCCCGCACCCTGCGCGCCCCAATGCGCGAAGGCGGCAAAGGCCCGGTCGCGCAGCATCGCCACCGACTCGCCGCCATGCGGGCGGGCGTGCAACAGATCGGCGGCCCAGGCGTCCAGCGCCGCGCGCGGGATCGCATCCCATTCGACCCCTTCCCACGCACCAAAGTCGATCTCGGTCAGGCGGGGGTCGGTCGTCAGCGGCAGGCCGCGCGCGCCCGCGATAACCCCGGCCAGCCGCGCACAACGCGACAGCGGCGAGGTAACGACCCGCGCCACGGCGGGCAGCGCATCCACCAGCCGGGCGGCATGCGCCTCGAATCCGTCATCCAATGCCAGATCGCTGCGTCCATAGCAGCGGCCCGCCGCATCAAGGGGCCGCGTGTGACGTACCAGGATCAAAGCCATATCAGCACCCCCAGATAAAACGCGACTTCACTCACCTGCTGCACCGCGCCCAGAAGATCGCCAGTATGCCCGCCCAACCGGCGCAGATAGATCCGACGCAAGGTGAACAGCCCCAGCGCCGACGCAACGCCCCCCAGCGCGACCGCGCCCAGCGGCAGGACGGTCGCGGCCAGCCCCGCGCCAAGGCCGCCAGACAGGCCCAGCACCAGCCAACCCATGGGCGCGAAGGGCTGCACCATCGCCGCCCCCGCGCCGCCACCAGACCGCAGATACGCGCCGCTGCGCAAGGCGACCGTCATCATCACCCGGCTGACCGACTGGCCCGCCACCAATGCCACAGCCACCGCCAGCGCGCCCGAGGCCCCCAGTTGCACCAGAGCCAGCACCTTCAACGCCAGCAGCAGCATCAACCCCAACGCACCATATGCGCCAATCCGGCTGTCGCGCATGATCTCCAGCGCGCGCGCGGCAGTGCCCCCGCCGCCCAGCCCGTCGCAGGTGTCGGCGAAACCGTCCTCATGCAGCGCGCCGGTCAGCCAGATGCCCAGCGTAACGCTGAGCAAAACGGCAAGCGACATGGGCAGCACCTGCGCGAACAGCAGCACACACCCGGCCATCAGCCCGCCGGTCAACAGCCCCACCGCGCCGAACCATTGCGGCGCCAGCGCCATGCGCGGCGCACTGAACACATCGAAAGGCAAGGGCAGCCGGGTCAGGAACTGCACCGCCAGTATCAGCGCCGCCAGATGATCACGCAGGCCGGTCACTGGCTTAATCCTCCGAATCGACGCCCGAGCTGACGCCTGCGCTGTCGAAACTGGCCATGTCGCGCAGCATCGCCGCAGCGGCCTGCACCATGGGCCAGGCCAGCAGCGCGCCCGTCCCCTCGCCCAGCCGCATGTCGAGCGACAGCAGGGGTTGGGCCTGCAACCACTCCAACACTATGCTGTGGCCGGCCTCGGCGCTTTGATGTGCAAAGACCAGCGCGGGGCGGATCTCGGGCGCAAGTTGCACCGCCGCCAGCGCGGCGACCGTGGCGATGAACCCATCCACCAGCACCACGCGCCCGGCCTGCGCCGTTGCCCGCATCGCGCCCGCCATCATCACGATCTCGAACCCGCCGTACTCGGCCAATACCTCCATCGGCGTCAGCGTGCCTGCGACCCGTGCCGCAGCGCGCGCCAAGATGTCGTGTTTGCGCGTCACACCGGCATCATCCAGCCCGGTGCCCCGGCCCACCAGAACATCCAGCGGCAGCGCGGTCAGCTTATGCGCCAGGATCGCCGCCGTGGCGGTATTGCCGATGCCCATTTCCCCGAAGGCCAGCGCATCGCCCGATGTCGCGCCCGCGATCGCCGTACCCGCCGCCAACGCCTGTTCGACCTGGGCGGGCGTCATCGCAGGGCCGCGCAGAAAGCTGGCGGTGCCCGCGCCGACGCGCCGGTCGATCAGGCCCGGCGCGGCCATCGCGGGGCCCGCCACACCCGCGTCGACCACCTGCACCGCGATGCCCAACTGCGCGGCAAAGACATTGGCGGCCGCGCCGCCAGCAAGGAAATTCCCCACCATCTGGCGCGTGACCGCTTGCGGAAACGCCGAGACGCCCTCGGTCGCGATGCCATGATCGGCGGCAAAGATCGTCAGGGTGCATTGCGCCATCCGGGGCGTCAGGCTGCGCTGCACCAAGGCAACCTGCATCGCCAGATCCTCGATCCGGCCCAGCGACCCGGGCGGCTTCGTCTTGGTGTCGATGGCATGCTGCACGCTGGCGCGGAAGGCGGCGCGGTCCTGATCTGTCATTCTGGTCCCCTGATCTGTGCCTGTAGGCCCGTCGCAAGGGGGCCATTGAGGGCCGAGTGGTAGGGGGTGGTGCTGCGCGTTTCAAGTCCAAACCGCGCCCTGCGGCGGACGGCGCTGCGACAGCTTTCGCGTGCCCAACAAGCGGCACAACGCTGCCAATAGCGCAGGAAAGCCAAGCCTTGCGCGCCCTGCACGTTGGCCAGGGCGCATGACACAGGCCCGGTTGTCTGGCGTGGCCCTCCGCGCGGGCCGCACCGACACGGCACCGACACGGCCCCGACACGGCCCCGGGTCGCGACGCCCCCGACGCCCTGTCTGCCCGCAGAGCACATGATCGCAGGGAGCCCTTCATCAGGGCGTAGCGCTCAGGACAGGCTGCGGGCGACGGCGCTGGTCAGGTCCATCAGCGAGAACGGCTTGCCCAGGAATTCCGCGTTCTCGATTCTGGTCTGGGCCGCAACCGCGCTGTCCTGCGCGTAGCCCGAGATGAAGACGACCTTTACATCGGGCCGGTCGCGGCGGGCCTCGCCGACCCAGGCCGGCCCGTCCAGCCCCGGCATGCTGACATCGGACACGAACAGATCGATATGCAGCGTCGGATCAGCCAGCAGGTGCAGCGCGGCCTCGCCCGAATCCGCCTCCAGCACGGTGTGGCCCCGCATCTGCAAGGCGCGCGACGCAAAGGCGCGCACAGGGGCCTCATCCTCGACGAGCAAGATGACGCCGCCAGCGATCGCGGGGGGAATCTCGGCCTGCGGCGGGCCGAGGGGGGCATGCACTTCGCCAGGGGTGTCGGGGTCGGGATCGCTCTGGCGGTGAACGGCGAAATACAGCGTGAAGATGCTGCCGCCACGCTCCAGGCTGTCGGCAAAGATGAAGCCGCCGCTCTGCTTGACGATGCCATAAGCGGTCGACAGGCCCAGCCCCGTCCCCTCACCCGTGCGTTTGGTCGTGTAGAACGGCTGAAATATCCGGGGCAATCTGTCCGCGGGAATGCCCACCCCCTCATCCACCACCCGGATCACCGCATAGGACCCCGGCGCGACAACGGCGCCGTCGCGCACCAGATCTTGCGTCAGCACCACCGCTTCGGTTTCCAGCCGGATCTCGCCGCCCATGGGCATGGCGTCGCGGGCGTTGACCACGAGGTTGACGATCACCTGCTCCAACTGGCGCTTGTCCGCGCGGATATGGCCCAGATTGTCGTCATGCCGGAAGGTCAGCGTGATTTTCTGCCCCACCAGCCGGTTGAGCAGATGGCTGAGTTCGGACATCGTGTCGCCCAGGTCCAGTACCTCGGGCTGCATCGTCTGCTTGCGCGAAAAGGCCAAAAGCTGGCGCACCAGCGAGGCCGCGCGGTTGGCATTCTGCTGGATCTGCACCAGGTCGGGATAATCGGGATCGCTGGTGTCATGGCGCAGCAAAAGCAGGTCGCAATAGCCGTTGATCGCGGTCAGCAGGTTGTTGAAATCATGCGCGATCCCACCGGCAAGCTGGCCGATCGCCTCCATCTTCTGACTTTGGACAAACTGCTCTTCCAGGGTGCGCAGGGCGGTCGCATCGGTCAATTCGCCCATGACCTCGCCGGGGCCGCAAAAATCGGATTTGCGCAGCGTCACCTGCACATAGCGGTCGGCATTGGACTGGCTGATGCGCAGCACCTCAGGACGGTTGAGCGACCGGCCCGCCACAGCATCTTGCAGCCAGTCAGCCACGGGACGGCCCAGCCCTTCGACCAGATTCGAGAATTGCGCGCGCTGCCCGGGTTGCACCGACAACAGATTGCGCGCCAACCGGTTGACCGCGACGACCTCACCGCTGCTTTTCAATCGCACCGTTGCCACCGGCAGGTCGTCAAAGGTCCATCCGCCGACCGGGCGAAGCCCGATCTCGTCGGGGACGGGGATCAGCGCGATGTCGCGCGCACCATCGCGCACGGGCAGGTCCAGCACGACCGCATGCCCCTGCCCGCCCATCGGGCCAAGGTCGCATAATTCGCCAAAGGTCGGCGAAACCTCGTGGAACAGATCCGTCAGGTACTGCGGCAATGGGATCAGCACGGACCGCGCGACGGCGTTCATGCTGATGATGCGGTTGGCGGCATCGACCCGCAGCACCGGCGCGGGCAGATCGGCCAGCGGCGAGGCGTCATCGCGCTCTGAAAGATAGAAGCCCCGGCCCTGCGGCACCATCTGCCAGACATGCAACCCACCGTGGTGGCGATAACCGGTCAGCGACATCGCGCCACGCCGGGTGACGATGCTGTGTTGCACCACGCCCTGCGCCTCCAGCCGGTCGTGCAACTGCGCCATCTTGCCCGGTCCATCCGCCAGCCAGTCGCCCAGAAGTTCGGCCATCGCATGCCCGGGCGCTACCCCCCAAAGAGCCCCTGCCGCCGCGTTCTGCCAGATCACCCGCCCGGTGGCAGGGTCGGTCAGACAGGCAGGATGCGGTGCATGGGCCAGCGCAGCCTCGAACAGGGAAGCCACCGCCAGGCCCTTCTGCCGCCGCCACCAGCGCAGCGCGCCAAGCCCAAGGCCGACGCACAGCAGGCTGGCCGCGACAGTTGCTGCAAAAAGTGCGCGCGGGTCATAAGGTGTCAGTGCCAGCGCAATCGCCAGCGCCACCGCCAGCGATGCCCCGCCCCAGATCAAGGCCCACCTGTACGCCACCCCATGGCTGAGCATGATCAAAGTTTGCGACACCACCATCCCCTAACAGCGCGGCCCACCGCCACCGCGCAGACTGCCCCCCGGTTCCGGTGTCCGTCAAAAAGGTTAACGCCCCCTTAACGTGGCGGCGAAACGACGCTTTCAGGACAACGGACCTGCGCTGCAACTCAGATGATAGCTTGCGGTTCTTGCAAGAAAATAGCGCGCGGGCGGCGATCCCGGGCATCGCGGTGCAAAACCCGCTTTCAGCCACACCGCAAAACGCAGCGCCCCCGCACAGGGTCCATTTTCACGCGCGGTGCACCTGCGCGGTAAAGAACCCGTCGCCGCCGTCGCAGGGGGTCAGACGGCGGGTGGCGCCGGGCCGCCAGCCGGGATTGCGCGCCAGGAAGGCTGCGATCTGGTCGGCATTCTCGCATGCCAGCAGCGTGCAGGTGATATAGACCAGCCGGGTCTTTGGCCCCGCCAGCGCGGCAATCTGGTCCAGGATGCCCGCTTGTATCTCCACCAGTTCGGCCAGCCGCTCGGGTGTCAGCGCCCATTTAGCTGTCGGCGCGCGCCGCCAACTGCCCGACCCCGAGCATGGTACATCGGCCACGATCACATCGAAAGGCCCGGCCTGCGGCAGATCGGCGGTGCTCAGAACCGGCACGCTGACCCCGGCACGGGCGGCGCGGGCGGGCAGGTCGGCCATGCGTGCGGGGTTCGCGTCATGGGCAAAAACCTGCGCGCCCTTTGCCGCCAGCGCCAGCGCCTTGCCACCGCCGCCCGCGCAGAAATCGAGCACCCGCGCACCTTGCAGCCCTTCGATCATGTCTACCACTGCCTGCGAGGCAGCGTCTTGCATCTCGATGCGGCCATCGGCAAGGGCGGCACTGGCGCGCAGCCGGCGCGCGCCATCCGTGACATGCAGCGCAGTTGGCGACAAGGGATGCGGCTGAGCCGTGATGCCCTGCTGGGCAAGCTCCGCGCGCACATCCGCCGCCGCGGCGCGTGCCGTATTGACCCGGATGAAGACCGGCGCGCGGCTGCGCAGCGCCTCCATCACCGGCGAGAAATCCTCGCCCAGATCCGCACGCAACGTCGGGGCAAGCCAGTCGGGGCAATCAAGCGCCACCAGCGGCGCAATGTCGGGGGCCTGCGCCAGCACCCCACGCTCGGCCATCGTCAAAGTCGCGGGCCCATGGCCCTGCCCGTTGAACAGGGCATCAACGTCATCGCCGCTCTGACGCAGCAGGCCAAGGATCAGGGCGCGACCGCTGAGCGTGCCGCCAGGGGGCGTCTCGGTCGTTGTGATGCTGCGCATCTCCGTCTCGGCAACGCCGGGCATCTGCACCGGCGCGGCATCAGCCGCGATCCCGCCATGCGCTGCACAGGACCGCCACATGCGCAGCACGTCAAACACATGGTCGCGCACGGCGGCACGGTCGCCCGACCCGGCAAAGCGGCTGCCGCGCGCCCAGGCGGTCAGCGCCTTTTCCGCCGGGGCGCCACCAATGATCTGGTCCAGAGTCTCGATGGCGGCCTGAAGCCGGGCGCTGGGGGTCATGGATGGGGCCTTTCAGACACGACGGGACACGGGCGCCACCTTCGGGGTGGCGCCTGAGGACATCCCCGGCCTGCCCGGTGCGCAGACCTGCGCGCCGCAACCCTCAGGGACGCTTCAGCCGGTAGCCATTAGCAAACCGCTCTACCCGATGAAAGGCCGGATGCAGAAAATGCCCGCCAGTGAACAGCAAATTATCGGTGGCAAGTTCGTCGAGCAACCGCTCGCGCGTTACGCGGGCGGCGTCCATGTCGATGTCGAAAGCGATCCCGATCGACGGATCGCGGACCTGCAACACCGGCGCATGCACGATGTCACCCGCGTGCAACAATTGCACCCCGTCGGATTCCAGCCGCCAGCCGCTGTGACCCGGCGTATGGCCGGGCAGCGGCAGGGCAGTCAGGCCGGGAGCAATCGCATCCTCGGCCCCGATCAGACGCAGGCGGTCGCCATAGGCTGCAAACACCTGCTGCGCCAGACGCGCCCAGTCCTGCATCCGTACGCTGGCACCGCCAAAGCGGTCGTCAGACCAAAACGCGTGTTCTTCGGCGGTCACCACCAGTTCTGCATTCGGAAAAGCCGGTGCGCCATCGACCGTCAGCATGCCCGCAACGTGGTCGGGATGCATGTGGGTGGCAAAAACCGTGTCGATCTGATCGGGCGTCACCCCAACCTCTTCCAGCGCGTCGGGCAGCTTGCCACAGGCCGGGCCAAACAGATCGCGCGGCCCTGCATCGGCCAGCACCAGCTTGCCGCCCAGCCGCAGCAGCACGGCGTTGAAATTCGTCTTGATGTCATGCTCGCCCGCCGTGGCCAGCAAGGCCCGGATACCGGCTTCATCTGTCGTGGGAAACAGATCGGGGCCAAATGTATACGACCCATCCGTCAGCAGTGTCACCTCCGCATCGCCCAACAATCGGGTTGCCCTTAGTGCCATACCAATTCCTCCTGCGTCTGCGGGGGTGGCACGCGCGTCACACCCCGTCCACCTCTGGTGGTAGGACGGCCGATCGCCAAGACAAGGGGAACGCAGATGATTATTTTACTTTTCTTCACGTTCTATCGTCCGCCACGCTGGGGCGGATCGGGCGGGAACGGCGCCGCGCGGACCGCACAAATCGGCCCGATATCGACAACGATACCCAGCCAGCCACCGCCACACACTGCGACACGCCGCCGCGCTGGGCGGCCGCCGTCCATAGGCAAAAGTCTTTTGCACCTGCAATGCACATGCTACATCTTGACGACAACTGACCGATGCCAGTCCCTTCTTACCCCTGAACGGAGGTGCCCCATGGCCCTTGATGCCCCGAAACTGAAAGCCAAAGACGCCCCCGATCTGGGCCGCTTCACCTGGGACGATCCGCTGCGGCTGGAAGACCAGTTGACCGAGGATGAACGGATGCTCCGCGACGCTGCCGCCAGTTTCGCGCAATCGGTCCTGCAACCGCGTGTCATCGATGCGTACCGCGAAGAAGTCAGCGCGCCCGACCTCTTTCCCCTGATGGGAGAGGCGGGGCTGCTGGGCGCCACCTTGCCGGAAGAATACGGCGGGCTGGAGGCATCCTACGTCACATACGGCCTGATCGCGCGCGAGATCGAGCGCGTGGACAGCGGCTACCGCTCCATGATGTCGGTGCAAGCCTCGTTGGTGATCTATCCGATCTATGCCTATGGCTCGGAGGAACAGCGCCAGAAATACCTGCCGGGCCTCAGCGCGGGCACACTGATCGGCTGTTTCGGGTTGACCGAACCCGATGCCGGGTCCGACCCCGCCGCGATGAAGACCCGGGCCGAGAAAACCGCCACCGGCTACCGGCTGACCGGGTCGAAGATGTGGATCTCGAACAGCCCGTTTGCCGATGTCTTCGTGGTCTGGGCGAAATCCGAGGCACATGGCGGCAAGATCCGGGGCTTCGTGCTGGAAAAGGGCATGAAGGGCCTGAGCGCGCCAAAGATCGGCGGAAAACTGAGCCTGCGCGCCTCGACCACCGGTGAGATCGTGATGGACGGCGTGGACGTCGGCGAGGACGCGCTGCTGCCGGGTGTCGAAGGGCTCAAAGGGCCGTTCGGCTGCCTCAACCGCGCGCGCTATGGCATCGCCTGGGGTGTGATGGGGGCTGCGGAATTCTGCTGGCACGGCGCGCGGCAATACGGGCTGGACCGCAAGCAGTTCAACAAACCGCTGGCACAGACCCAATTGTTCCAGAAGAAACTGGCCGACATGCAGACCGAGATCGCGCTGGGCCTGCAAGCTGCACTCCAGGTGGGCCGCCTGATGGACGATGCCCGCGCCGCGCCCGAGATGATCAGCCTGATCAAACGCAACAATTGCGGGAAGGCGCTGGAAATCGCGCGGGTGGCCCGCGACATGCACGGCGGCAACGGGATTTCCGAGGAATACCAGGTGATGCGCCATATGGTGAACCTGGAAACCGTGAACACCTATGAAGGTACCCATGACGTGCACGCGCTGATCCTCGGCCGCGCCCAGACCGGGTTGCAGGCATTTTTCTGACGGCGCACGGCATGCCCTGGCTTTGAAACAGCGGAAGCCCGCCCCTGCCGGGGCGGGCTGTTCCTTCACGGGGGGCCACATGCGTGGCCCGTCGCGGGCGGCAAGCTTGGCGGCTGCGGCATGGGCGGGCAAAGCGGCGGTGGCGGAAATGCAGTGGCGGAAATGCGATATTCAGGGGGCGGTGATGCCTGCCAATCCGCCGTGTGACGCGTCCGGCCCCGCTGCTGGTCCGGCATGAAAGCGGTCAACGCCGATCATGATATGCCCATGTCCTGTGCCCATGTCCTGTGCCGTTGTCCTGTGCCGTGCGCGCTGTGGGCCATTCGCCCGCCCATGTCCCCCGGCTTGCACCCGGCCCCCTGCCTGCCGTAAGCCTGTCATATTCCACGACACATGAAAGACCGCCGATGCCCGACACCAGACCCGCCCATCAGATCGCCTATACGCGTCTGCGCGACATGGTACTGTTCGGCGATCTGGTGCCCGGACAGGCTGTCACCATCGAAGGGCTGGTCGCGCGGCTTGGCCTTGGCATGACCCCGGTGCGCGAGGCGATCCGCCGCCTTATCGCCGAGGGCGCGCTGGCGCTTCAGGGCAACCGCCGCGTCAGCGTGCCGCGCCTGACGCCCGCCTTGTTGAAAGATCTGGGCTTTGCCCGCGACGCGATCGAGGCGCGGCTGACCGTCATGGCGATGGACGCGCTGACGGCGCACGATACCGAGGCCCTGCGCACCATCGACGCGGCAATTGATACCGCCATCGCGCAGGGCGATGTGGCGGGCTACCTGCGCGCCAACCACCAGTTTCATTTCACGCTCTATGCCCATGCGGGATCGGGGGTGCTGCTGGACATCACCCGGTCGCTCTGGCTGCGCTTTGGGCCGTCACTGCGCGTGGTCTGCACCGCGCCGGGGCAAATCACCCTGCCTGACAACCACAAACATGCGCTGGCGGGCATGGGGGCGGGTGACAGCGCTGCCGTGGTGGGGGCGATCCGGGCCGACATCGCGCAGGGCGTGGCGCAGATCGCGGCAGGGCTGGACGCCGGGGCATTCGACGCGGCCTGACCGGCAGCCCCAAGCCAGCCGCAATGAATTTGATCAAATCCGGTTGACGCCGCGGAATTTGATCATATTCTAGGGGCAGCACGTAAAACCGGCGCAGGACGCCCTTCCCCCCGGCCCCGGCCAAGGCCCCTGCCCGCCCGCGACATATCGGAGAACGCCATGAACCAGATGACCAACCACCTGCCCACCGCAGAGCTGCAAGCGATTGATGCGGCACATCATATGCACCCTTTCACCGCCAACACGGCGCTGGGCCGCAAGGGCGCGCGGGTCATCACCCGGGCCGAGGGCGTGCGGCTGACCGATTCGGACGGGATCGAGCTGCTGGACGCCATGGCGGGCCTTTGGTGCGTCAACATCGGCTATGGCCGCAAGGAACTGGCCGATGCCGCCGCACGCCAGATGATGGAACTGCCGTTCTACAACACCTTCTTTCAGACCACGACGGTGCCCGCGCTGACCCTTGCCAAACGCATCGCCGATCTGGCGCCGGGCGACCTGAACCATGTGTTTTTCGCCTCCAGCGGGTCAGAGGCGAATGACACAAACATCCGCATGGTGCGTCATTACTGGGCGCTGAAGGGCAAACCTTCGAAGCGCACGATCATCAGCCGCAAGAATGGCTACCATGGGTCGTCCATGGGCAGTGCCTCGCTGGGCGGCATGGCGGGGATGCATGCGCAGGGCGGGCTGCCGATTGCCGATATCGTACATATCGACCAGCCCTATTGGTATGGTGAGGGCGGCGATACCGCGCCCGAGGAATTCGGCATCGCCCGCGCCCGCCAACTGGAAGAAATGATCGCAAAGCTGGGTGAGGACAACGTCGCCGCCTTCATCGCCGAACCCATTCAGGGCGCGGGTGGCGTCATCATCCCTCCCGCCAGCTACTGGCCCGAGATCAAGCGGATCTGCGACGCGCATGATATCCTTCTGATCGCGGATGAGGTGATCTGTGGTTTCGGGCGTACCGGCGAATGGTTTGGCAGCACATCGGTCGGCATCCACCCGCATATCATGACAATCGCCAAGGGCCTGTCTTCGGGCTATCAGCCCATCGGCGGGTCGGTGGTCTGCGATGAGATCGCGCAGGTCATCGGCAGCGACGAATTCAACCACGGCTACACCTATTCCGGCCACCCGGTCGCCGCCGCCGTCGCGCTGGAAAACCTGCGCATTCTGGATGAGGAAGGCATCGTGACCCGCGTGAAGGACACGACCGCGCCCTATCTGGCAAAGATCTGGAAATCGCTGGAAGATCACCCGCTGGTGGGCGAAGCGGTCAGCCACGGCCTGATGGCATCGCTTGCCATGACGCCGGACAAGGCCGCGCGCGCGCCCTTCGCCGCCGAAAAGGGCACCGTGGGCTACATCTGCCGCGAACGCTGCTTTGCCAACAATCTGGTAATGCGCCACGTCGGCGACCGCATGATCATCTCGCCGCCTCTGGTCATCACGCCCGCCGATCTGGACCTTGTGGTCGCACGCGCCCGCAAGGCGCTGGATGAGACCTACAAGATCGCGCAAGATGAGGGGTTGCTGGTCGCGGGATAACCATCGCACCCCATCGGGGACGATCAGCCATGACGATCCGTGCAAACTAAAAAGACCGGCCGCGCGGCCGGTCTTTTTAATGATGATCGTTGCCGTGGGCTATCGCCGGCGAAAGGCCCTCGTCAGAACCCGCCTGGTTTGGCGTCATGCGCCATATGGTCCAGCACGGCGTTCACGAATTTCGGCTCGCGGCCTTCGGGAAAGAATGCCTCGGCGATGCGGACGAATTCGGTGATGATCACGCGCGGCGGGGTCTTGCCTGCCAACATTTCGGCCCCGGCGGCGCGGAACAGCGCGCGCAGCGTAGGGTCGATGCGGTCGATGGGCCATTTCGCCACCAGCCCCCGGTCGGTCAACTGGTCCACGGCGGCCTGATTGTCCACGGCACCCTCGATCAGGGCGCGGAACTTGCCGATATCGGCATCAACCCAGGCCTCGGCCTCGGTCTCGACACCGATGCGATGCGCTTCAAATTCGCGGCGCACGGCCTCGATGGTCTGGCCGGACACTTCCATCTGAAACAAGGCCTGCACGGCATAGAAGCGCGCAGCCGCCGTCAGGGCGCGGCGGTCGGGCTTGGGCGTTTTGCCTGCCACCGCATCGGGCAGGATCTGGTCCAATGCGGGCATCATGCCCTTGCGCGGGGTGTCGGTCATGCGCCCCGCCCCGTATCGTGGCCCATATCACCGGCCAGCTGGATCTCGTCGGGCGCAGTGCGGAAGCCGATATTCGCCTTTGGCGCACCCCAGCGCCGACCCAGCGCCACCAGATGCAGCGCCGCCGCTGCCGCACCGCCGCCCTTGTTCTGGCCCGATGCCTCGGCCCGCACGGCGGCCTGATCGTGGGTTTCCACCGTCAAGATGCCATTGCCGATGCAGGCCCCTTGCAGACCCAACAGCGAGATCGCGCGCGAACTGTCGTTGCACACGGTATCGTAATGCGTCGTCTCACCGCGAATCACGCAGCCGAGCGCCACATAGCCGTCGAAATTCGCCATGCGATGCGCCTGCGCAATCGCGCTTGGCACTTCCAGCGCGCCGGGCACTTCGATCAGCTCATGCGTGCCGCCTACGGCCTCGATCGTCGCCTGCGCACCCGCGATAAGCTGGTCGGCGATATCCTGATAATACGGCGCCACGACAATCAACAGCTTCACGGGCTTGTCGAATGTCGGCAGCGGCAGGGTGGTGTGGGGCTCGGATGCGGCCATGGGTCAGTCCTTTGAAATCGGTTGGGTGCCCACGATGGTCAGACCGTAAGCGTCAAGGCCGACCACGCGCGGGGTCGGTGAATTGGTGACCAGTGTCAGGCGGTGCAGCCCCAGCGCCGCAAGGATCTGCGCGCCAAGGCCGTATTGCCGCAGCGTATGGGGCGAGGCCTCATCGTTCAGCGCCAGTTTCATGGCCGTGTCGCGCAGCAACACCACCACACCGCGCCCGGAATCCGCAATCACCCGCATGGCACCTTGCAGATCGCCCGAGTGCTGCGCGCCAATGCCCAGCACATCCTCCAGCGGGTTCAGCGCATGCATCCGCACCAGCACGGGTGCATCCGTGGTCAGATCGCCCTTGGACAGCACAATATGTTCCGCGCCCTGCGTCTCATCGGTAAAGATCCGCATGGTCCAGTCGCCACCAAAGCTGCTGTGCACCTCGCTGGTGGTCTTTTCGCGCACCAGATTGTCGTGGCGGCGGCGATATGCGATCAGGTCAGAGATCGTGCCGATCTTCAGGTTGTGGCGCTGCGCGAAGGCCACCAGATCAGGCAGCCGCGCCATTTCGCCATCGTCCTTCATGATCTCGCAGATCACGCCCGAAGGGTTCAGCCCCGCCAGGCGCGAGATATCCACCGCCGCCTCGGTATGGCCCGCGCGCACCAAAACGCCGCCATCGCGCGCGCGCAGCGGGAAGATATGGCCGGGCGTGGCAATATCGGCGCCGGTCTTGCTGGGATCAATCGCCACCGCCACGGTGCGGGCGCGGTCATAGGCGGAAATGCCGGTAGTCACGCCTTCGCGCGCCTCGATCGACACCGTAAACGCGGTTTCATGGCGTGACGAATTCTTGGTCGACATCAGTTGCAGCCCCAGCGCGTCAATCCGCTCACCGGGCAGGGTCAGACAGATCAGCCCACGCCCGTGCTGGGCCATGAAATTGATCGCCTCGGGCGTGGCCATCTGCGCGGGGATCACCAGATCGCCCTCATTCTCGCGGTCCTCATGGTCGACCAGGATGAACATCCGGCCGTTGCGGGCGTCGTCGATGATCTCTTCGACCGTGGAAATCGCGTCGCGCCAGTTTTCTTCGACCGGGCCGGGGTTCTCAAACGTCATGGCGCACACCTCTGTAGGGCAAGTCAGGTGCAGATAGACCATTGCGGGGCGAGGGAAAAGGGGGCGGCGGAAAACGAAGGGGTGCGAAATGTCGCGCATCCGCCCTGCGGGAACGCGCAATGCCCGCAGCACCCGGGTTCCGGTTGCGCAAGCATGTTGCACAGCCCGGCCATAAAAGCTACCGCTTGGCCCAGCCAAGCACCCAGCGCCCCCGGACAACCGGAACCCATCGCCATGACAAACGCCATCGCCGTTTCGCTGATCGTGCTCCTCGCGGGGGTTCTGGCGCTGGACGCCTTGGTGCTGGACTGGAACATCCCGGTTTTCGTGGGCCGCAAGCTGGTCTTGCTGCTGGAAACGCTGGCGGTCTGGCGCTGAGGCATCGCGGTTTTTGCGGGCGCATCCTTGTGTTAGCGATAACGCAGGCTTATTGAAATGCAAACGGCCCCGCCGGGGTCACAATGACGGAGGATTTTGAAAATGACAGTCAAAGTTGCGATTAACGGCTTTGGGCGGATTGGACGCAACGTGTTGCGCGCGCTGATTGAATCGGGCCGCACCGATATCGAGGTTGTAGCCATCAACGATCTGGGGCCGGTGGAAAGCAACGCGCATCTCATCCGCTTCGATTCCGTGCATGGCCGCTTCCCCGGCACCGTGACGGTGGACGGCGACACCATCGACGTGGGCCGTGGTCCGATCAAGGTCACCGCCATCCGCAATCCGGAGGATCTGCCTTGGGATAATGTCGATGTCGTGCTGGAATGCACCGGGATCTTCACCGATGCCGACAAGGCAAAGGTTCACCTGACGCGGGCAAAAAAGGTTCTGGTCTCGGCCCCCTCCAAGGGCGCGGACAAGACGATCGTCTACGGTGTGAACCATGAGACGCTGACCGCCGATGACCGCATCGTGTCGAATGCGTCGTGCACCACCAACTGCCTGTCCCCCGTCGTCGCCGTCTTGCATAAAGCCGTCGGGATCGAAAAAGGCTTCATGACGACGATCCACAGCTATACCGGCGATCAGCCGACGCTGGATACCATGCACAAGGATCTCTACCGCGGCCGCGCCGCCGCGATGAGCATGATCCCCACCTCGACCGGGGCGGCCAAGGCCGTCGGTCTGGTGCTGCCCGAACTCGACGGCAAGCTGGACGGTGTTGCGATCCGCGTGCCCACCCCCAATGTTTCGGTCGTCGACCTGACCTTTGACGCCGTGCGCGACACCACCGTGGAAGAGATCAATGACGCCATCAAGGCCGCCGCCGCCGATGGCCCGCTGAAGGGCATCCTGGGCGTGACCGACCAGCCCAACGTGTCGATGGATTTCAACCATGACCCGCGTTCCAGCATCTTCCACCTGGACCAGACGAAGGTTCTGGGCGGGCGTATGGTGCGCATCCTGACGTGGTATGACAACGAGTGGGGCTTCTCGAACCGCATGCTCGACACCGCCGTGGTGATGGGCAAGCTGTAACGCCGCCTCCTTTTTTGTAAGGCCGCAAGCCCCCGGTATCCGCGTGATACCGGGGGTTTTTCGTTCCTGTGTGGTCGGGATCTCTAACAGGTGCGGGGCGCGCACCTATGCATATGCCGCAGGGCGGCATTGTCGGTCTGGAAGTTGTGCTGCATCGCGGCATACCTCATATTGAGGACAACACGAAGAACAACATGACAGCACGCAACACAAACTGAAAGGATCAGACAATGACCATGCTTCTTGCTGAACTCCAGTCCCGCATCGCCAAACGCGCCGCCTATGCACGCACCGTGGCCGAGATCGAGAAGATGCCGACTTCCACCGCCATCGACCTGGGATTGTTCAAAGACGATGCGCAGCAAATCGCGCAACGCGCCGTCTACGGGCACTGAACCGCGCCTGAACGCAAAATTGCCAGCTGCCCAAAGGCCGCCCCGAAACGGGCGGCCTTTTTGCGTGGCAAGGCTGTCTTCACTGACCGTGCACCGCGCGCGCGGTCGCGATCGCCTCAGTCCAGCTTGCGGCGCAGCGCCTGTTCGACCGCAGGGGGCACGAATTTCGACACATCGCCCCCCAGCCGCGCGATTTCCTTGACCAGTTTCGACGCAATCGCCTGATGCCGCGCCTCTGCCATCAAGAACACCGTCTCGACCGAGGCATCGAGCGCGCGGTTCATGCCAACCATCTGATATTCATACTCAAAATCTGCAACTGCCCGCAGGCCACGGATGATGATCTGCGCGCCCACATCGCGGGCGCAGTCGATCAACAGGTTCTCGAACGGATGGGCGACAATCTCTACCCCGGTGCGCGCGGTCAGGTCGGCGCATTCCGCCTCGATCATCGTGACGCGTTCCTCCAGCGAGAATAGCGGCCCCTTGGCGCGGTTGATCGCCACACCGATGACCAGCCGGTCCACCAGCGCGCTGGCACGGCTGATAATATCCATATGCCCCAGTGTCAGCGGGTCGAAAGTCCCCGGATAAAGACCAATGCGCATGCCGCCTCCCTTATTCTCTCAGGGCCAAGCAACGATATTGCGTGGCGGGATGCAAGGGCCAGATTTACCGCCGCGCTGCGGGTGCAGGATTTTGCACTGGCATTCAGGGTGCGCGCCTTTGGCTGGGGGGCTTCGCTCCGGCTTGCGGGAACGGTGATCGCACCCGCGATGTGGCACCCCCACGGCGGGGGCCACATCGGTTTGGCGTGGCGCACGGTCGCGCCCCGGCCAATGACACGCGTGATGTCCCACGGGTGCACGTGCACTCGTGCACTTGGCGCCTCGCCCCCGGCGTTGCGCCAGACACGCGCGCAACGGGGGCCCTCAGCCCCTGCCCCGCCGCAGCCCAGCCCCGGGCAGCAAAGCGGCCTGATCCAGCGCGCCGCCGCTCAGTACCCCATGATCATGCCGGTCAATGCGTCCTTTTCAAGTTGCAGTTCCGAAAGCCGCGCCGCCACGACATCGCCGATGGAAATCAGGCCGATCATCTTGTCACCTTCCATCACCGGCAGGTGGCGGAACCGTTTCGCGGTCATGGTCTGCAAAACCAGATCGGCTTTGTCCTCGGGCTTGCAGCCAAAGACATTGCGCGTCATCACCGCATCGACCCGCAGCGACAGGCATTCCGGTCCGCGCGCGCCCAATTCGCGCACGATATCGCGTTCCGATAGAATTCCTGCAACGGCCCCCCCGCCGTCCGAGATCACGACAGCGCCGATCTTGCGTTCGGACAGCAGCGCCACCGCATCCGTCAGCGTCGCCTTGGTCGGCAAGGTCGCCACCGCGCCAGTGCCTTTTGTCTTCAAAATTTGCTTTACCAGCATTCAGATACCTCCCCGTATGTGAATCCGTCCTGTTTTCCGCGTGCCGGGCCCGGCACACCAGCCTTCCAAGGTCGGCCAGCCCGGCGCGTCTGTCAAGCGTGCTGACCACGGCGCTTGCCTGCGATATGCCACTGCATGCCGCCGCATGATGCCGATGGGCGGCGCCCCCGTCCCGGCCGCGTGTCATGCGCGGATGACCCGGTGGCGCGCGGGACGGCGCAGTCCCCTGGTGCAAGCGCTGCCGTTCACACGATAAGGCCGCAGGTACGGCGCTCGCGGCGCGGCCAGTGCCGAGGCGTCCCCAATGCCGCCCCAATGCCGCCCCAATTCCACCACCCGTGGCCCCGAGACCTGGCGCGCGTTCGCGTCAGATCCAGTCCCCCTGCCTGCATCCTTCCGCCATGGCCCCCGCCTTCGACATATTGCGCCATTGCCCCGCATATGTGCCGCCAATTTGGCCCATCACGGGGCAGGTCGCCGCTGTGATCTCGCCCCCTATGGCCCGCCCTGCGTCCAGCGGTGCAAACCCGACACGTCGTGCGCGCTGCGCCAGATCAGCCTGTCGCCGCGCAGGCCGGCGCTGCGCGCCCCGCTTGCGGCCAGCGCGCGTGTGTCCCAAACCGCGCAGCCTGCCGGTGCGGCGCGGATGCGCTGGTCGGTGATGACGATCCGGCCCTCGGCGCACAGGACAGGCAGGTGTCCCTCGGTCGCGCGCCCCGTGACATGCGCAAAGCGCTGCCCGGCCAAGCTGAAGCGCGGCACCTCGGCGGCGGCATCCCGGGCCTCTTGGCTTACGCCTGCGGGCAGCACCCCGGCCCAGAGGGCACCCGGCACATCGCGCCAGCGCGCCGCCGCATCTGCCTGGGTCGCGCTGTCGCCATCGGCCTCCAGCCATTTCTCGGCCACGAAGCCGCTGCCGCGCGGTTTGGAGACCGCGCGCCCCGCAGAGGTCATCACCCCTACCAGCCCCCCGGTGTCGGCGATCAGCAGCACGGGCCGCGCACCCTGCCCCCACAGCGCCAGCGCCAGCGCAATGCCCGCGGCCCCGGCCCATCGCATCCGCCCGGGCCACAGCACCAGCCAGACCGCCGATATTGCCATCAGCGGCAACACCACCGGCGGCGCCTGCGCCACGGGAAAGACCGCGCCGTCCAGCCCCGCGACCCAGGCGGCGACGGTCAGGATCCAGCGCGCGCCCTGCTCCATCGCCCACAGCGCCGGCGCCTGAAGGCCCAGCGGCGTCAGCACAGCCGCCACCACCGCCGCCGGGATAATGACCGACCCCATGAGCGGCACCGTCACCACATTGGCCAGCAGACCATATTCCGCCACGCGGTTGAAATGCACCGCCGCGACCGGCGCGGTTGCCAGCCCGGCCACGACCGAACAGACCACCAGCGACAGCACCGGGCGCAGCCAGCGCCGCCGCCCATAGCCGCGCCAGCCCGGCTGATCGCGCAGCGCGCCGAACACCGCGACCAGCGCAATCGTGGCGGCAAAGGACATCTGGAACCCCGCGCCCAACAAAGCCTCAGGCCGCAGCACCAGCACGATCACCGCCGCCATCGCGACCGAGCGGAGCGAGATCGCCCGCCGGTCGACCAGCACCGCCAGCAGCATCACTGCCACCATGATGAAGGCGCGTTCGGTCGCCACATTGCCGCCCGACAGCGCCAGGTAGAACGCCCCCGCCGCCAGTGCGCCCGATGCCGCGATCTTGCGCGCAGGCACACGCAGCGCCAGTGGCATGGCCAGCGCCAACGCCAGCCGCAGGGCGGCGAACACGAAGCCGGTCAAAAGCCCCATGTGCAGCCCCGATATTGCCAGCAGATGCGCCAGGTTCGATCGGCGCAGATCCTCCATCGTGGTCTGGTCGATGCCAGAACGGTCTCCCGTCAGCACCGCCGCCGCAAAGGCCCCCGGCGCGCCCGGCAGCCGGTCTTGCACCGCGCCGGAAATCCGCATGCGCAGCCGCGTTACCATCAGGCCCGGCCCCGGTTCGGGTGCCGCCAGCGCCAGCACGGGCGAGCGCGTGTAGCCCACAGCGCCCAGCCCCTCGAACCACGCGATGCGCCGGAAGTCGAACCCGCCGGGTTCCACCGCGCCACCCGGCGGGCCGAGGTGCCCGGTCAGCATCACCCGCAACCCCGGTTCAGGCGTGATGAAATCACCCGCCATTCCGTGCAGGGATACCCGTACCTGCGTGGGCGTGCGTGCAGGCGCCATGCGTTCCAGCACCACATCGTCCAGCGTCAGACGCACCGCGTCCGAGACCGAGCGGTCGATTTCCACAATCCGCCCCTCAACAGCGCCATAATATCGCCAGTCCAGCACAGGTGCGGCGACCAGGTGACTGCGCAGCCCCGCCAGCCCTGCACCCCCCCCGATCATCGCCAGACCCAGCGCCAGTGGCCCCACGCCCAGGCCATAGCGCCCGCCCCGCGCCCAGAGCGACAGCGCCACCACCACAACCGCCAGCGCCGCCCATTCCAGGCCCGCAGGCTCGCGCGGCAGCGCGAAATATCCCCCGATGCCGACGGAAAGGCACACCGGCACCCATAAGAAGAGCCGCCCCCGCAGCGGTCCTGTGACCCGGTCCGCCAACCCGTCCGCCAGGCGCGCCAGCCCGGCCAACGCCGGCAAAGACAGGGCCAGACCGCGCAACCTTGTTTCCTCCCGGGTCATTGCCTAAAACATGGCCAACGCTACCCTCCCAATGGTTTCCGAAAGGTTAACGCCGCATGTCCACATCCCCGGTCGTCACCCGCTTTGCCCCCTCGCCCACGGGCTACCTGCACATCGGGGGGGCGCGCACCGCGCTTTTCAACTGGCTCTACGCGCGCGGGCGCGGCGGGAAATTCCTGCTGCGCATCGAGGATACCGACCGCGCCCGCTCAACCCCCGAGGCGACAGCAGCCATCCTGACCGGCCTGCAATGGCTGGGCCTCGACTGGGACGGCGATGCGGTCAGCCAGTTCGACTGCGCCCCCCGCCACGCCGAGGTCGCGCAGGCCATGCTGGCCAGCGGCCACGCCTACAAGTGCTTTGCCACGCAAGAAGAAATCGAAGCGTTCCGCGAGGCCGCGCGCGCCGACGGCCGCTCTACCCTCTACCATTCGCCCTGGCGCGACGCCGATCCCGCCACCCATCCCGACGCAGCCTTCGTGATCCGGCTGAAGGCCCCGCGCGACGGCGAGACGGTGATCGAGGACGCCGTGCAGGGCCGCGTGACCATCCGCAACGATCAACTCGATGACATGGTTTGTTTACGATCTGATGGTACGCCGACCTACATGCTGGCGGTGGTGGTGGATGACCATGACATGGGGGTGACGCATATCATTCGCGGGGATGACCATCTGAACAATGCCGCGCGCCAAATTCAGGTCTATCAGGCCATGGGCTGGGACGTGCCGGTTTTCGCGCATATCCCGCTGATTCACGGACCGGATGGCAAGAAGCTGTCGAAACGCCACGGCGCGCTGGGCGTCGAGGAATATCAGCGTCTGGGCTACCCGGCGGCGGCGGTGCGCAACTATCTGTCGCGGCTGGGCTGGGGGCACGGGGATGATGAATTCTTCACCGATGCGCAGGCGCAGCAATGGTTCGACCTGCCGGGAATCGGGCGCGCGCCCTCGCGCCTCGACCTCAAGAAACTCGACCACCTGACCGCCCAACACATGAGCGCGGCCGACGATGCTGCGCTGCTGCATGAACTGCAGGCATATCTGGTCGCGACCGACCGGCCCGCGCTGTCTGACGCGCAGAAGTCACGTCTTCTGGCCGCGATGCCGCTGGTCAAGGACAAGATGAAGAACTTCGACCAACTGATTGAAAAGGCAAGATTTGTTCTGATCGACCGCCCCGTGCAACCGGATGAAAAGGCACAGGCCTCCCTGACGGATGTATCCCGTGGTATACTGCGGGAATTGACGCCGCATCTGCAAACTGCTAATTGGTCGCGGGATGATCTGGAAACGGTTGTCGGCGGTTTTGCCGCGTCGCGCGAACTCGGTCTGGGCAAGCTGGCTCAGCCGCTTCGCGCCGCACTTGCCGGCCGCACCAACGCGCCCAGCGTGTTCGACATGATGATTTTACTTGGCCGGGAAGAAACCCTCGCCCGGCTGGGGGATGCCGCATCAGACGCGCCCGGCGCGCCCGGCGTGGAAGACTGACAAGAACTGACTTTAGGTAACTGACGCGGTGGCCTGAGCATCGGAAAGGTGACTTTCCCAAAATCAGGACTTGAATTTGCCCGACCGGGTTTGCCGGCGGGCCCGATGTGAAAGGACGTTCAATGACTGACAAACCCGGAATCGCCACGCTGAGCTTCAACGGCAAGACCATTGAAATGCCCATGCATTCGCCGTCACTGGGGCCAGATGTGATCGACATTCGCAAGCTTTATGCCCAGGGCGATGTCTTCACCTATGACCCCGGCTTCACCTCTACCGCGTCCTGCACCTCGACCATCACCTATATCGACGGCGACAAGGGCGAGCTTCTGTATCGCGGCTATCCCATCGAACAACTGGCCGAAAAGTCGCATTACCTTGAGGTCTGCTACCTGCTGCTCTACGGTGAACTGCCGACGGCGGCGCAGCTTGAAGACTTTGAGCACCGCGTCACCAACCACACCATGGTGCATGAACAGATGCACAACTTCTTCCGTGGGTTCCGGCGCGATGCGCACCCTATGGCGACCATGGTGGGCGTGGTTGGTGCGATGTCGGCCTTCTACCACGACAGTACCGACATTTCGGACCCCTGGCAGCGCGAAGTCGCCGCAATCCGCATGATCGCCAAGTTGCCGACGATTGCCGCGATGGCCTACAAATACTCGGTCGGTCAACCCTTCGTCTATCCCAAGAACAGCCTCGATTATGCGGGCAACTTCTTGCACATGTGCTTCTCGGTCCCGGCAGAGGAATACATCGTCAACCCGATCTTGTCGAAGGCGATGGACCGCATCTTCACCCTGCATGCCGACCATGAGCAAAACGCGTCAACTTCCACCGTGCGGCTGGCGGGCTCTTCGGGGGCAAACCCCTTTGCGTGTATCGCGGCCGGTATTGCCTGCCTCTGGGGTCCTGCACATGGCGGCGCCAATCAGGCCTGTCTGGAAATGCTGCGCGAGATCGGCACAGTCGACCGCATTCCCGAATACATTGCGCGCGCCAAGGACAAGGACGATCCCTTCCGCCTGATGGGCTTTGGTCACCGGGTCTACAAGAACTTCGACCCCCGTGCCAAAGTGATGAAGGAATCGGCGGATGAAGTCCTCGAACTGCTGGGGATCGAGGACAACGAGACGCTGAAAGTCGCCAAGGAGCTGGAGCGGATCGCGCTGGAAGATGAGTATTTCGTCTCCAAGAAGCTCTACCCCAATGTCGATTTCTATTCCGGAATCATCCTCGATGCGATGGGCTTCCCCACCGCGATGTTTACCCCGATCTTTGCGCTGTCGCGCACCGTCGGCTGGATCTCGCAGTGGAAGGAAATGATGTTCGATCCCGAACTGAAGATCGGCCGCCCGCGCCAGCTTTACACCGGCGCACCGGCCCGCGGCTATATCGAGGTTGAAGACCGCTAGACCGTAAGCGCCTTTTGCGACGCACAAATCGCCACCGGCCCCGCGCCGGTGGCGATTTCATGTCGTTAACACCTCTTAACGATGCGCCAAGGCAGCCATACCAGAACCATACCGAACCCATACGCTTTCCATACGCCCAAATTCCTGCGTTAACCTGTGATAATCAGGCCATCTGACCGCTGGACACGGCCCGCGCCGCATGGTCAAAAGGCGTCATGACCCATGACACAACCCTGATCCACGCCCCCGATGGCGGCATGCCACGCCTGCTGGAAATCATGCGCGCGCTGCGCGATCCTGACCACGGCTGCCCCTGGGACATCGCCCAGAGTTTTGAAAGCATCGCCCCCTATACCATTGAAGAAGCTTACGAAGTTTCCGACGCAATCGCGCGCCACGACTGGAACGGCCTGCGCGGCGAACTTGGCGATTTGCTGTTGCAATCGGTGTATCACGCCCAGATGGCGGCCGAGGCCGGACATTTCACCTTCGCCGATGTGGCCCGCGACATCTCGGACAAGATGGTCGCCCGCCACCCCCATGTCTTCGGGGCCGAAAGCAACGCCAAAACCCCCGCCCAGCAGGTCAACGATTGGGAAACCATAAAAGCATCCGAGCGCGCCAACCGCGCCCAGACCGGCGTTCTGGATGACGTGGCGCTGGCACTTCCCGCTCTTTTGCGCGCAGTCAAACTGCAAAAACGCGCGGCCCGCGTGGGCTTTGACTGGCCCGACACGTCTCAGGTGATGGACAAGATCATCGAGGAATCCCAAGAGCTTATCGAGGCTCGCGACACCCTGACCCCCGCCGAGACCTTTGAGGAAATGGGCGATCTGTTGTTCGTCATGGCCAACCTCGCCCGCCATCTCGACATCGACCCCGAGGCTGCATTACGCGCCGCCAATGCCAAGTTCACCCGCCGCTTTCGCGCGATCGAGACCGCATTGGCCGCGGACAATCGTGCCCCGCAAGACAGCACCCTGGCCGAGATGGACGTTCTGTGGAACGCCGCGAAAGCTGTTGAAAAAGCCGAAAAAAACGCCCGGAAGGAAAGCGTATGACCCCGCAGAAGATCATCATCGACACCGACCCCGGGCAAGATGATGCGGTGGCGATATTGCTGGCGCTGGCCAGCCCTGAAGAGATCGATCTTCTGGGCATCACCTGCGTCGCGGGCAACGTGCCGCTGCCCCTCACCATCAAAAATGCACGTATTATCTGTGAGTTGGCGGGCAAAACGGATGTAAAGATCTTCGCGGGCTGCGATCGCCCCATCGCCCGCCCGCTGGTCACCGCCGAGCATGTGCATGGCAAGACCGGCCTTGACGGGATCACCCTGCCCGATCCGGTGATGCCGGTGCAGGACGGCCATGCCGTTGATTTCCTGATCGAAACCCTGCGTGCGGAACCTGCGGGCACGGTAACCCTGTGCCCCATCGGGCCGCTGACCAATATCGCGACCGCCCTGACCCGCGCGCCCGACATTGCCGCGCGCATCAAGCAGATCGTGCTGATGGGCGGCGCGTATTTTGAGGTGGGAAACATCACCCCGGCGGCTGAATTCAACATCTATGTCGACCCGGAAGCGGCTGATATCGTTTTCAGATCTGGCGCGCCGCTGGTGGTGATGCCGCTTGATGTGACGCATAAGGCGCTGACCAATGCCGCGCGGGTCGATGCCTTCCGCAGCCTGCCGGGCCGCGTTGGCCCTGCGGTGGCCAGCTGGACCGATTTTTTTGAACGGTTCGACAAAGAGAAATATGGCTCTGAAGGGGCGCCGCTGCATGACCCCTGCACGGTCGCCTGGCTGTTGCGCCCGGACATCTTCAGCGGGCGGCACATCAATGTGATGATTGAAACCAAAGGTGAATTTACCCTTGGCATGACCGTCGCGGATTGGTGGCGGGTGTCGGGGCGCGCCCCGAATGCGCAGTTTATCGGCGATGTCGATGCCGAAGGCTTCTTTGCCTTGCTGACCGAGCGGCTGGCGCGACTGTAGCCATCCCCCCTGTGCGCGGCGGGGTTAACGGTTTAGATAGAATTCCATGATAGAGATTGCATTCGACAACAGTTACGCCCGCTTGCCCGAACGCCTGTTCGCGCATCAGATGCCCAGCCCTGCCAGCGACCCCGCGCTGGTGGTCTACAACCGGGACTTGGCCGCAGATCTGGGCCTGCCCGACATGACCGACGCCGAGGCGACTGCGGTCTTCTCGGGCAGCATCGTGCCTGACGGGGCCGCGCCGCTTGCCATGGCCTATGCCGGGCATCAGTTCGGCGGCTTTGTGCCGGCACTTGGCGATGGCAGGGCGATCTTGCTGGGCGAAGTCGTGGACCGCCACGGTATCCGGCAGGATATCCAGTTGAAGGGCGCGGGCCGCACCCCCTTCTCACGCGGGGGCGACGGGCGCGCATGGCTCGGCCCGGTGCTGCGCGAATACCTTGTGTCCGAGGCGATGGCCGCCCTTGGCGTGCCAACCACCCGTGCCTTGGCCGCGACGCTGACCGGCGACCCGGTCTACCGCGAAGGCAGGTTGCCCGGCGCGATCGTCACCCGGGTGGCGCGCAGCCACTTGCGCGTTGGCACCTTCCAGTATTTCGCTGCGCGCCATGACCGCGAAGGCTTGCAGGCCCTGACCGACCACGCCATCGCACGCCATTTTCCCGATGCGCAAAACGCCACCGATCTGTTGCGCGCCGTCGTCGCGGCACAGGCGGAACTCATCGCGCAATGGATGGGCCTTGGCTTCATCCATGGCGTGATGAACACCGACAACAGCCATATCGGCGGCCTGACCATCGACTACGGCCCCTGCGCCTTCATGGATGCCTACCGCCCCGACATGGTGTTTTCCTCCATCGACCGGCACGGCCGCTATGCCTATGGAAACCAACCACAAATCGCTGTTTGGAACATGGCACAACTGGCCACCTGCCTGTTGCCACTGATCGACCCGGATCAGGAAAAGGCCATCGAGATCGCTACCGAGATCGTGCATGACTTTGAACCACAGTATCAAACCGCATGGCTGGCACGGTTTCGCGCGAAGCTGGGACTGGCAACCGCGCACGACAATGACCGCGACCTGATCGAGGGGTTGCTGACCCGCATGGCACAAGGTGGGGCGGATTTCACCCGCACCTTCCACGGGCTTGCGGATGGCACCGCGCGGGCCGAATTTGCCGCCCCCGAGGCCTATGATCAATGGCATACGCTTTGGCAGGCGCGGCTGGCGTCAGAGGTCGATCCGCACGAAACCCTGCGCGGCGCCAACCCCGCAATAATCCCGCGCAACCACCTGATCGAAACCGCGATCTGGGATGCTGTTGCGGGGGATTTCACATTATTTCACAAGATGTTGGAAGCCACGCAATCCCCATTCCTGGCCAACCATCCGCCCGAACTGATGGCAGCACCTGACGCCGATCAACGCGTCACAGCAACCTTCTGCGGCACCTAGAGCGCCCGCCACCTGCGCGCAGTCGCGTCCCTGCCCGTCAAATCCGGATTCCCCTTCGCGGAATTTTATTCTAGGCTGGCCGCCAAACAGCAGGATTGCCCATGACCACCACCATCATCACCCGTTGCGAGGCGCAGGGCCTGCGCATGACCGATCAGCGTCGCACCATCGCGCAGGTGATTGAAGAGGCCGACGACCACCCCGATGTCGAGGCGCTGCACGCCCGCGCCGCCGCCTTGGACCCCCGGATTTCCATCGCGACGGTCTATCGCACGGTGAAGCTGTTCGAGGAATCGGGCCTTCTGGACCGGCACGAATTCGGCGACCGGCGCGCACGCTATGAAGACAGCATGCGCGACCATCACGACCACCTGATCGACATGAACTCGGGCGAGGTGATCGAATTCCTCGACCCCGAGATCGAAGCGCTGCAAGAAAAGATCGCGGCACGTCTGGGCTATCGCCTGGTCGGCCACCGGCTGGAGCTTTACGCCGTGCCGATCAGCAGACGGGCGGCGGCGCAACCAGGAACCGGCGACACGGCCAAGGCGCGCGCGCCAAAGGGCTAAGTCTGTGCCACACCCGGGCTTTTCATCGCCGCCCGAACCGGATACCCCTGCCGCACACCCGAAAGCCAGACCGGAGCCGCCCCCAATGACTGAGAACCTGCGCGGCGCGATCTTGATGGTGCTGGCCATGGCGGCCTTCGCCACCGAGGATGTGTTCATCAAGATCATTTCGGATGCCCTGCCGCTGGGCCAGATCCTGATCTTGCTGGGCATCGGCGGCGGCATCTTGTTTTCCATCGTCTTGCTGCGCATCCGGCGCCCGTTGTTTCCCCGCGCGCTCTGGAGTCGCCCCGTCGTGCTGCGCAACCTGTGCGAGATGGTGGGCACCACCGGCTTTGTCAGCGCCATCGTGCTGACGCCCTTGTCCAGCGCCTCGGCGATCCTTCAGGCGTTGCCGCTGGCGGTGACGCTGGGCGCGGCGTTGTTTTTGGGTGAGGATGTGGGGTGGCGACGCTGGAGCGCGATCATCGTGGGGTTCTGCGGCGTGCTGCTGGTGCTGCGCCCGGGACTGCAGGGGTTTGAGCCCGCGTCGCTATTGGCAGTCGTCGGCGTCTTCGGCCTTGCCGGACGCGACCTGGCGACGCGGCGCATCCCGGCCACCCTCAGCAGTTGGCAAGTCTCGGCCTGGGGGTTTTTGTCGGTGATCCCGGCGGGCGCGATGCTGTTGGTGTGGGGCCAGCAGGCCCCTGCAATGCCGGACCCATTGAATGTGCTGCTGCTGGTGCTGGCGCTGACTTCCGGGATGGTGGGATATTACATGCTGGTCGCTTCGGTCCGGCTGGGCCAGATTGCGGTCATCACGCCCTTCCGCTATAGCCGCTTGCTGTTTGCGATGGTGCTGGGCGTCGCCGTCTTCGGTGAACGCCCTGACGCGCTGACCTATATGGGCGCAGCAATCATCGTTTGCGCCGGGCTTTACACGATCATCCGCGAACAGCGGCTTCGCAGGTCTTCCCCCGCGCCGCAAGCCGGGGTATAGACGCCGCAGCACAGTCACTTGCAACATCAGGAGTGCCGGATATGAGCACCATTATCGAAATCATCGGCCGTGAGATCCTTGACAGCCGCGGAAATCCGACGGTCGAGGTGGACGTGATCCTGGAAGACGGCACAATGGGCCGGGCCGCCGTCCCCTCGGGCGCCTCCACCGGCGCACATGAGGCCGTCGAACTGCGCGACGGCGACAAATCGCGTTATTTCGGCAAGGGTGTGCTGGATGCCGTGGCGGCGGTGAACAGCGAACTGGCCGAGGCGCTGGTAGGGTTTGACGCCACCGAACAAGAAGCCATCGACAAGGTGATGATCGAAGTCGACACCACCCCCAACAAGGGCCGTCTGGGCGCGAATGCCATTCTGGGTGTGTCGTTGGCGGTGGCCAAGGCGGCAGCGGATTTCACCGCACAACCCCTTTACCGCTACATCGGCGGCACGTCGGCGCGTACTCTGCCGGTGCCGATGATGAACATCATCAACGGTGGCGAACATGCCGACAACCCGATCGACATTCAGGAATTCATGATCATGCCGGTTGCGGCCACCAGCATCCGCGAGGCGGTGCGCATGGGGTCCGAAGTCTTCCACACGCTGAAGAAGGAACTGCATGCCGCGGGTCTGTCCACCGGCATCGGCGATGAAGGCGGCTTTGCCCCCAATATCTCCAGCACGCGCGAAGCCCTCGATTTCATCCTGAAATCCATCGAAAAGGCAGGGTACAAACCCGGCGAAGATATCTATCTGGCGCTGGACTGCGCGGCGACCGAATACTTCAAGGGCGGCAAGTACGAGATGGTCGGCGAGGGCAAATCCCTGACGCGCGCCGAGAATGTCGCGTATCTTGAGGCGCTGGTGAATGACTATCCCATCATCTCGATCGAAGACGGGTGTTCGGAAGATGACTGGGAAGGCTGGAAACTGCTGACCGACGCCATCGGCGACCGGTGCCAATTGGTGGGCGACGACCTTTTTGTCACCAACCCCGTGCGCATTGCCGAAGGCATCGCGAAGGGCTGCGGCAACGCGCTTTTGGTCAAGGTCAACCAGATCGGCACGCTGTCGGAAACCCTCGCCGCCGTGGCCATGGCGCAGCGCGCGGGCATGAACTGCGTGATGTCGCACCGCTCGGGCGAGACCGAGGACACCACCATCGCCGATCTGGCGGTTGCCACCAATTGCGGGCAGATCAAGACCGGCTCACTTGCGCGGTCCGACCGGCTGGCAAAGTACAACCAGTTGATCCGTATCGAGGAAGCTCTGGGTGAAACCGCCGTCTATGCCGGGCGCAGCATCCTGCGCGGCTGATATGTCGCCATCTCCCGGCCCCGGACCTCGCGTCAGCATCATCGCGCTGGCCGAAGGTCAGGGGCCGTGGCTGCTGGACTGGGTGCTTTGGCACCGGTTGGCGGGGTTTGACCAGGTCATCCTGTGCGATCCGCCGGGCGGTGGCGCGGCGGATCTGCTAGACGCGCTGTCCCGGCAGGGTCTTGCCCATGGCGTTGCCGTCCCAAACAGCACAGACGGCGACCGCGCTGCACAGGTCCGCGCGGCGGTCAACAGCCCGGCGGCCCAAGCGGCGCTGGATGGCAGCGACTGGCTTTTGGTGGCCGAGGTCACTGATTTCCTGCACGCCCCCGCCGGCCTCCTGCCCGGCCTTGCCAAACTGACCGAAGCCTCGGGGCTGGCGCTGCCATGCGTCACCTTCGGGTCCGGCGGGCAGGCGCATTGCGCCCGCCGCATGATCCCTGCCCGCTTCACCCACCGGCAAGCAGCAGGGTCCGTGCAGCGGCTGCCGTTGCGGGTCTTGGCGCGCTACCGCAAGGATTGGACATGGGGCCTGCACCGCCCCGCGCTGCCAAAGGACGAAGCAGCGCAATGGCTTACCCCCGGGGGGACCCTGCGCACCGCCGATAGCCTGACATGGTTCCTGCCCCCCGAGGATGCGGCGTTTACCGCAGAACCGGGCGACGCGCAGCCCAACAGCGCACAGGCCCCCCGGATCAACCGCTATCCGCTACGCTCGGCCGAGGAATATCTGCTCTCGCGGCCCGCCCCGCTGAGCGCCGCCGATCTGGCCGAATTCGCCCGGCTCAACGATGCGCCCACCCCCGACGACAGCGCCGCCGCGCAGGCCGAAGCCACGACGCAGGCCGTCGCTTCCGCCCTGAAAGACCCCGCATTGCGTGCCGCCCAAAACCAGCAAGAGGAAGCGCTGCGCATCCGATTGGCGGCGCTGCGCGCCCGCCCGGGCTTTGGCCATGACATGCGCGCGCTGCTGGAAGCGATGGCGCGCCATACCCCGGTGGCCCCCCTCTGGCCGCGACAGGGTGCGGGGTAGTCGCCTGGGCGCAAAGCTTCGCCGATCCCCGTCGCTGGCGCATTCCCTGTGATGACATCGCCACAAAACCCCCGTATATTGTAGCCAAAGGGAAAACCCCAAAAAGCCGCAACGCGGCACCCCCGAGGCAGCACAAAGGCAAAAGACATGACCAGCCCCACCTTGCGAACCCCGCACCCCACACATCTCACCACGTCCAACCGCCGCAACTTCATGGCGGGTGGCGCCGCGCTGGCGCTGCTGGCGGCCTGCGGCAATCCGGTGGGCGGCACTGGTGCAGCGCGGCTGGACGCACGCGTCGATGCCTCGCGCGATTTTCTGATGCAGAACTACCCCGGCATGCGTGAGCTTTTCGACAAGGCCCACGGCATTCTGTACATTCCCGTCGTGACCGAGGCCGGGCTGTTCGTCGGCGGCAGCTACGGGCAGGGCGCACTGCGGATCAACAATGTGACGGTGGATTACTTCGCCGCCACCCGCGCCAGCGTCGGATTTCAGATCGGCGCGCAGCAATATGCCCATGCGCTGTTCTTCATGACCTCGCAGGCCCTGACCGAATTCCGCCAGTCCGAAGGCTGGGCAGGCAGCGCCGACCTGCGCTATGCACTCCCTGATCGCGGTGGCAGCATGGGGGCGGAAACCACCACGCAATTCGCCCCTGTCGTGGCTGTGGTCTTCGGGCAGGCAGGGCTGATTGCCGGCGCGTCGCTGGCAGGCGTTCGCTACAACCGCATCATCCCCTGATTTTGCGCCAGCTTGCCGCACCTGGCCTGCGACGCCTACGCGGCAATTTAAGCTAAATCCGGCGTGCTTTGCTGCGTCCGTGCCCGGGTTGAAACTTGACTGGGCTGCGGTATTTCCTCCTAATCGGTGCAAGGGCCAAGCTGGGTCTTGCGTAAGGGTTTGGGGAAGGGTCGCATGTCAGCCCGGTTTTTTTCAGCGTTGCGCCACCCGCCACAGATGGCATTTTTTCGTATGGCTTTGGCCATGCTGATTGCGCTGGCACCACCCCAGATTGCTGCCGCCTGCACGCCCGAAGGTTTCGGCCAGATGGCCCAGGAACTGGTGGCGCGCACCAACATGGACCGTGCCCGCGCAGGCCTGCCGCCGCTGCTTTTGTCGCCGGAACTGACCTCGGTGGCGCATCAACATGCCTGCGACATGCACCAACAGCGCTATTTCAGCCATACCGACAGGCGCGGCGCGGGCGCGCCGCAGCGCGTCCACGAAGCCGGCATTCGCAGTTGCTGGACCGGCGAGAATATCGCGATGGGCCAAAGCAGCGTCGCGCAGGTGCATCGCAACTGGATGGCCTCCCCCGGCCACCGCGACAATATACTGCGCCAGGATTATGCCTTTATCGGCATTGGCATTTCCGGCCCCAGCAACGGGCGCGGGCGCAAGCGCTGGGTAACGATCTTCGCCCAACCTTGCTGAAAGGGACGCAGCGCGTCTGCTAAAGCCGCGCAGGGGCCGCGCGGCACAATTCGGGCTTTTGCCGCCTCCCTGCGTAGGCTATCGTGGGGGCATCGCATCTCATCAAAGGAACGCGGCATGGCCAAGCAGTTCGACAGCCTGACCGACGATCACCGCAGCATCATCGCAGCGCAGCAGATGTTCTTCACCGGCACCGCCGCGCGTGAGGGCCGGGTGAATATCTCGCCAAAGGGGATGGATTGCCTGCGCGTCCTGTCCGATAATCGTGTCATCTGGCTGTCGGTCACCGGGTCGGGGAATGAGACGGCGGGGCATCTGGCCGACAGCCCCCGCATGACGTTGATGTTCGTGTCCTTCGACACCCGCCCGATGATCTTGCGGCTTTATGGTACTGCGCGGGCGGTATATCCGCATGATTCCGCATGGGCAGACCTGATCGGCCACTTCCCCCCCCTGCCCGGGACGCGCCAGATCTATGACATGCAGGTCGAGATGGTTCAGACATCTTGCGGCTATGCAGTGCCGTTCTACGAGCACACCGGCCCGCGCGACACGCTCAAGACCTGGGCCGAGGGCAAGGGTGACGCGGGTGTGCACGCCTATTGGGCCGAGAAAAATCAACACACGATCAACGGTCTGCCCACCGGCATCCTGTCGGCCAATGCGGATACGCAAGATGCCTGATCGCCTGACCGTAGATACCGCGCTCGACGCCCTGCGCGCCGCGGGCGACCCTGGTGTAGCCGCCGAACAGGCCGCCTATCACAAGACGTCGCGCGCGTTCTTCGGCGTGCGCGTACCGGTGATCGACGACATGGCGCGCGGCTGGCGGCAACGCATAAGCCTCCCCGCCCGGCTGGAGCTTGCGGCAGGCCTGTGGGACAGCGACGTGCATGAGGGGCGCGTCGCAGCAGCGAAACTTCTGACGCAGGCGCGCATCCGCCCCGATGACAGCGGCGCCTGGGCGCTGATCGTGGACTGGGCCGAAGGGTTCGACAGTTGGGCGCTCGCCGATCACGCCTGCGCGGCGGGCGCGCGGCGGCTGGTGGCCGACCCTGCGCGGGTGGATGTGGTGGCGGATTGGACCTTGCACCCCAACCTGTGGACCCGGCGCGCAGCGCTGGTCATCACCCTGCCCTGGGCGCGGCTCAACCACCCCTCGGCGCACGATACCGCGATCCGCGAGCGGGTTTTGGATTGGGCCGCAACCTATGTGCCCGATCGGGACTGGTTCATCCAGAAGGCGATTGCCACCTGGCTTCGCGAGTTGTCGAAACACGACCGCGCCCGCAGCACGGCGTTTCTGGAGGCGCATGGCGCCGCGATGAAACCCTTTGCCGCGCGCGAGGCCGCGGCACATCTGACCGACCGGCCGGAAAAACCGCCCCTGCCCTGAGAAAAATCGCGCCAATCCGCCCGGGATGACTGCGGGGCTTCACATTCCTGCAGTTCCGCAAGCCCGCAGGGCTTCACGACCCGTAACAGACAGATCTCAACCGCCCGTGTGGCTCATGTGCCGGGTCATCTGGCCGCTGATTCCTTGACGCGTATAGTCGAAATCATGCCCCTTCGGCTTGCGCGCAATCGCAGCGCGGATCGCGTCCACCAACGGACCATCTTCGGCACTGGCACGCAGCGGCGCGCGCAGGTCGGCCATGTCCTCCTGACCCAGGCACATGTACAGCTCCCCCGTGCAGGTCAGCCGCACACGGTTGCAGCTTTCACAGAAATTGTGCGTCAGCGGCGTGATAAAACCGACTTTCTGCCCGGTCTCGGCCAGTTGCACATATCGCGCCGGACCGCCGGTGCGTTCCGCCAGATCGACCAGCGTAAAGCGCTCTGCCAACCGTGCGCGCAGGTCGCGCAGCGGCCAGTACTGGTCCTGCCGGTCCTCGCCGCCCAGATCACCCATCGGCATCACCTCGATAAACGTCAGGTCCATCGCCCGTGCCGCGCACCAATCGGTCAGATGAAACAGCTCATCCTCATTGAAACCCTTCAGCGCCACGGCGTTGATCTTTACCCGCAGACCCGCAGTTTGCGCAGCGTCGATGCCGTCCAGCACCTGCGCCAAGCGTCCCCAGCGCGTGATGCGCGCGAATTTCGCATCATCCAGCGTGTCGAGCGAGACATTCACCCGCCGCACCCCGCACGCGTAAAGATCGCGCGCGTATTTCCGCAATTGCGAGCCATTGGTGGTCAGCGTCAGTTCGCGCAGCGCTCCCCGATCCAGATGCCGGGTCATTGCGTCAAAAAAGCGCATGATGTCGCGGCGCACCAAAGGTTCGCCGCCGGTGATGCGCAGCTTTTCCACCCCGAGCCCGATGAAGGCCGAACACATCCGGTCCAGTTCTTCCAGCGTCAGCAGTTCCTTCTTTGGCAAGAAGGTCATGTTTTCTGCCATGCAATAGGCACAGCGAAAATCGCAGCGATCCGTCACCGAGACGCGCAAATAGCTGATGGGTCGGGCAAATGGATCGATCAGGGGGGTATGCATGCGATGCAAGCTAGGCATCAATTCCCCGACAGGCAAGGGCGAAGCGCGTTGCAGTCGCGCGCAGTCTTGCCTAATGTGACACCATGAAAACAGTTTTTTATGCCCCGTTTCTGCTGGTTGGGTTGGTTTCGGCATGTGGTGACAGCGCGCGCCCTGCGTTTTTACAGCGTGACGGCGGGCCGCAGGTTGCCGTGGCGACCCCGGGCGCCGATACGCCGCGCCCGCAGGGCCGCCCGGGTGCCGCCCCCCGCCCCCCGGAAGGCGCCCGCACCGCCGAGGCGTTTGACACCACCACAGCCGCGCAACGCGCCGAGGCCGTGCAGGCCGCGCCGACCAGTGGCACAGCGTTGGGCGAGACCGTTGCATCGCTGGGCAATCCAGCCGAACCGGGCTTCTGGCTGCGCACCGGGCTGGTGCAGTCAGTCACCCAGGGCCGCGTGGCGCGGGCCGACGGCGGTGCTGGGGTGACGGTAGAGCTGCGCCCCTCGGGCAATCCGGCGGGCGGGGGCAGCCAGTTGTCGCTGGCCGCGTTCCGCGCGCTGAATCTGTCGCTTACCGATCTGCACCGCGTCGAAGTATCGGCACAATGACCGCGCTCGCCCCCTTGAGAATACGCGGGCACTTGATCGCCCACCGCTCCTTGATTGCCGACGCGCCCGTGCCGTCGCCGCGCGCCCTGCGCGCGGCCAGCGGCCCGGTGCCATTTGGCGTGCCTTCAGTTTGATGTCTGCCGCTTCCCCCCCAACCGCAGCGCAGACAGTGCCTGTTGCGACCGTGGCGCGTGATCTGGACGACCTGATCGCCTGCCCGCATTGCGACACGCTGCACCGGGTGACGCCGCTGGCGCCGGGCGAACAGGCGCGGTGCAGCCAGTGCGGCCACCGCCTGATTGCGCCGCGCCGCGATGCCTTCTTGCAGGTCATCGCCATGGGCATCACCGTGGCCATCTTGATGCTGGGCGCCCTTTTTCACCCCTTCATCGCCATCTCGGTTTCCGGCATGACGCGGCGCACGTCGGTGTTTGACGCGGCGCTCAGTTTTTCCAGCGGGGTGCTGTTGCCGCTGACAGTGCTGACCGTCGCCTTCATCATCTTGATCCCGGTGATGCGCGCGGCGGCGCTGGTATATGTGTTGGTGCCGTTGGTGCGCGACCGGCCCGCCGCGCGCTATGCCAAGCCGATGCTGCGCTTTGCCGAGTTTCTGCACCCCTGGTCGATGGCCGAGATTTTCATCATCAGCGTCGCCGTGGCGCTGGTAAAGGTGGCGGGGCTGGCCATGGTCACCTTCGGCCCGGCGTTCTACACCTTCGTCGCGCTCGTCATCGTGGTCGCTGTGCAAGATCTCTTCATGTGCAACTTCAGCATATGGCAGGCGCTGGAACGGTCAGAATCGTCGGACGATAGCCGCAGGGCAACCGCATGAGCGGCCCCGCCCACCGCTCCGGCACCTACTCGACAGCGCGCGCCGCCGGTCTGGTTGGCTGCCGCACCTGCGGCAAGGTCTCTCCCCGGGGCACGACGCTGTGCCCACGGTGCGAAAGCCCGCTGAAAAGCCGCGACCATTCTTCAGTACAGACGGCGCTGGCGTGGATGGCGGCAGGAATTATCGCCTATTTCCCGGCGAACATCTACCCAATGCTGCTGACCACCACCCTGACCGATGCCCAGCAAAGCACCATTGTCGGCGGCGCGATCGAGCTGATCCGCTACGGCGAAATCCCTGTGGCACTGATCGTGCTGATCGCATCGGTCGCGATCCCGGTGGGCAAGTTCATCGCCATCGGCTTTCTCGCCTATGCGGTAAAACGGCCCGGCACGCTGTCGGGCCACCGGTTGCAACACCTCTACGATATGGTGGAGTTCATCGGCCGATGGTCGATGATCGACGTGTTCGTCGTGGCGATTTTATCGGCATTGGTGCAATTGGGGCTGGTCGCCTCGATCAATCCCGGGCCTGCGGCGGTTGCCTTTGCCCTGTCGGTGATCTTTACCATGCTTTCAGCGCGCTCGTTTGATTCGCGGCTGATCTGGGATGCGGTCAACGCGACACCGGACGGCCCCGCGCCCCCTCCCGGACACCAAACCGGCCCAGATATCGACCCCGGCACCGCCCGGCACATGAAGGACCGTTGATGAGCGATACCCAAGATCCTGCCCCCCTCGATATCCGGCCCGCCAAACGCCCGCTGCGCGAACGTTTTTCGCTGGTCTGGGCGGTGCCGGTGCTGGCGCTGATCGTGTCGCTGGGCGTCGCGTTCAAGGCATATACCGACCGGGGTCAGCTGATCGAGATCGCCTTTCCAGATGCGGCGGGCATTGTCGCGGGCCAGACGCCGCTGCGGTTTCGGGAGGTCGCTGTGGGTATGGTGGAAACCGTGCGCTTTTCCGATGATCTGACCGAGGTCATCGTAGGTGTGCGCGTCGACAACGACGTGGCCCCTCTGATCGGCGAAGAGGCACAGTTCTGGCTGGTCCAGCCCGAGGTGTCGGCGCGCGGAATCTCGCGCCTCGATACTGTTCTGTCAGGCTCTTTCATCGAAGGGCTGTGGGATGCGGAGATCGGCGAGCGCCAGCCGCTTTACCGCGCGCTGGACCGTGCGCCGGTCGCGCGCTTTGTCGGTGGTGGCAGCGTGGTGCAATTGCGCACCGCAGATGCCGGCGGCGTAAGCGAAGGCGCGCCGGTGCTGTTCCGGGGTCTGGAAGTGGGCGAGCTCTTCAACCTGCGCCTTGACCCCGCAGGTACGGGCGCATTGATCGACGCCTTCATCCGCGCACCCTACGACGCACGCCTGACCAGCGGCACGCGCTTTTGGGACATTTCGGGCTTCAGCGTGTCGGTCGGCGGGTCGGGCCTGTCACTCGACGTGCGCTCCATCGCGTCGCTTATTACTGGCGGGGTCGAATTTTCCGACATCATCTCGGGCGGGGTGCCAGTAGAAGCTGGGCAGCAATACCGGCTTTTCGATGATGAAGCGGCGGCACGCGATGCCATCTTGCTGGACGATGCCGACAATTTCGTCCCCGTTTCGCTGTTGGTCGACGGGTCGGTGCAGGGGTTGGAGGTCGGCGCGGATGTGACCTATCGCGGCCTGCGCGTGGGCCGGGTCAATGATTTTGCCGTGGTGGTGCAAAGCGGCGTACGTGGATCGCGCGAGGTGCGGCTTCAGTTGAACATGACGCTGCAACCGGCCCGGCTGGGCCTGCGCGCCGACACCAGCTATGCCGAAACGCTGGGTTTCTTGCAAGAACGCGTGGGCCTGGGGATGCGTGGGCGCATCGCCTCTACCGGGCTGTTCGGCACCACGCTGGAGGTGCAGCTGATCGAATTCGATGACATCGAACCCGGCGTGATCGACTTCCGCCACGAACCCTTCCCGCTGCTGCCCGCCGCCCCGTCCGAGATCATAGATGCAGGTGCCACCGCCGAAGGGTTGCTGACCCGGGTCGGTAACCTGCCCATTGAAGAGCTGATGCAATCCGCCATCCGACTGCTGAACGCGGGCACCGATCTTGTGGGCCGCGACAGCACGCAACAGGTACCCGAACGGCTGGTTTCGGTTCTCGACAGCGTGGCGCTGCTGGTGGCGTCGGAAGATGTGCAGGCGATCCCGGCAGATGCCCGCGCGGCCCTGCGCGAATTCGCCAGCATTCTGGAAGAATTCCGCGATGCGGGCCTGCCAGACCAGATCAGCATATTGGTCGATGACACCGCCAGCGCGATCCGCGCCGTCGATCTGGCTGCGGAATCCGTGCCGCCGCTGCTGCAAGAGCTGGAAGAACTGGCGCGCGGTGTCCGCACCCTGCCATTGGACGCACTGGCGCGCCGCGCCGATGAACTGCTGCTCACACTCGACGGGCTGTTCGGGTCCGAGGAGACCGCCGCCCTGCCCGGCGCGCTGACCGACACGCTGGTAGAGCTGCGCCAGTCGCTGACCGAATTGCGCGACGGGGGGGCGGTGGAAAGCCTCAACCTCGCGCTTGGCTCGGCGCGCGATGCCGCCGATGCCGTGGCAGACAGCGCCGCGCAACTGCCCGCGCTGCTGCAACGCCTTGATACCGTGGTGCAAAGCGTCGATGGCGCGGTGGCCACCTATGGCGCGCGGTCGGCCTTCAACGAGGAAACCGTGGCCGCCCTGCGCGAGATCCGTCGCGCCGCCGCCGCCGCAGGCTCGCTGGCGCGCACCCTTGAACGCAACCCAAATTCGCTCATCCTGGGCAGATAGGACCCCGTTTTGTTGAACCGTCGTTTTCCCCTGATCCTATCCGCAGTGCTGGCGCTGGCCGCTTGTTCCGACGCCCAGGACGTGGCGCGCTACCTGATCGAGCCACCGGTCAGCGGGCAGACCGTGCCCAACCGCATCGGCACGACCGAACTGCGCGAGGTGCGGTTGCCCGATTATGCGGCGGGTCAGGAGATTGCACTTCAGGCTGAAGACGGCACCCTGCGCGCCGGGCCGTCAAACATCTGGGCCGACGATCCTGTGCTGGGCATCACCACGACACTGGCGCGCCAGATCACCGCCGTCAGCGGCGCTACTGTGATCGTCGAACCCTGGCCGCTGCAAGACCTGCCGCCGCGTCGGCTGGAAGTGCGCATCGACCGCATGGTCGCGCGCAACGATGGCCGCTACCGCCTGAGCGGGCAGTATTTCCTGGTTCCGGTATCGGGCAGCGGCAGCGATATCGTGCGCCGCTTCGACATCACGGTGCCAATGGCCGCCCAGGAATACGGCGCCATCGCTGACGCCAGTGCGCGCGCGCTCGACACGCTGGCGCGTCAGATCGCGCAGTTGCAGTAGACCCTGCCATCGCATGGGCATCGCCGGAGCAGCGCGCCGTGCCTGGAAGCCAAACAGCGCCACCCGGGCAAGGCCGCCCGGGCGTTCGGGTTACCGGGATCTCAGGGGTATAGGGCCAATCCGGTCATGAAAAGATCAGGCGCGCGCTTGCTGTGGCAGGGCATCGCTTCAACCCAGCTGCGCGCCATACCCCAAATCACACTTGGCCAAATTTACCGGAGCAAAGTCGCACAGATAAAACTGCTCTGGTAGATTGTCGCGGGCCGACACCACATGGGGCCAGATCACGCCGACCCCAACAGCAGACCTGCCCCGACATCAGACACAAAAATCAGACAGGCGACAGCGCCGCCGCAGCAAGCACCGGCCCGGTGGGCGCGCCCGTGGTCGACCCGCCCTCAGGCTCCAGGCTGACGGCAAGGGTCCAGCCCTCGGCCACCTCGGCGCTCAGCCGCACCTGCGTGCCGCGTAACAGGCCCAAGGACACCGGCGCGCTGTCCGGCGCAATCGCCCAGACCTCGTAATCCTGTCCCGGCCCGGCATCACTGCCCGAAACCCGCGTGAGCGACAGCGTGCCGCCGCCCCACGCGGCGCTCAGCGCCAGTTCCCCGGTTTCGGCCTGCAATTCGGCTGCCAGCGTTGCTTGTTGGGTCACGAACGGAGACCCGGGGTCGCGCGGCTGGCTGATGCTGACAATCGCCACGGCCAGCACCACGATGACCAACCCCAGCGCCGCACCACGCCAGAACGCCCAGCGTCGCGGAAGTGCCACGGGGTTCTCGCGGCTGGCTTTCGGGAACAGCCGGCTCTCGATCTGGGGCATCAGGTCGGGGGCCTTGACGGGTTCATATTCCTCGTCCAGCGGACCCAACCGCGCCTGCCAGCCGGTGACGCGCGCGGCCAATTGCGGCTCATTGCGCAGTCGCTTTTCCACCGCCAGCCGGTCAGGCAGATCCAGCACGCCCAGCACATATTCTGCGGCAAGCATCTCATCATCTTCGTTATGGGGCAGATCAATGCGGTCGGTCATTGGTCAAGACACTCCCGCAGTTGCAGCAGGCTGCGGCGCAACCAGGAGCGCATGGTGTTGAGCGGCACGTTGAAGCGTTCGGACAGGTCCTGATAGGAAAGCCCTTCGAGGTAGGCGCCCTTTACGGCGGCGGACTTCTCCCGCTCCAGCGTGCCGAAACACTCCACCACCCGCTGCATGTCGCCGCGCGTGGCCAGCATCGCCTCGACCCCTGGGGTCGGATCTGCAAGCATATCCACAGGATCGACCGTATCACCATCATCGCGCGTTCTGCGCTGCGCCTCGGGCTTGCGCGTGCGCAGCCGGTCTATCGCGTGATTGCGCGCAATTGTGATCAACCAGCCCATGCCGCCGCCTTTATCCGGGTCAAACTTGTGGGCATTCAGCCATATGCGCGTAAAAACTTCTTGTAGCGCATCTTCGGCTTCAGCCCTGTTCCCAAGCATACGCACCAGCACCCCCAGAAGTTTCGAGGCGCTGGCAGAATAAAGCGTGCGGAACGCCGAGCGGTCCTGCAGGGCAATTTTGGCCAGCAGCGGCCCGGAAGGGTCAGAGGGGGGCTGAAACGTCACAACGTACTACCTGTCTTGCGCCTATCCGAAGATATTGCAGAACCTTGAAAAGTCAAAGGAAAAGGCCGCTGGGCAGCATCATCTCGCTTGCATCGCGGCACAGGGATCAACCTTTGCGCAATCAAAATGCCCATCACTCATCCCAGGCACGATCCCCGCGCTCATCGCGCAACCGTGTGGGCAGGCCCATGCCATCGAGCAGCCGCAAGAAGGGTTTGGGGTCCAGTTCTTCGACATTGACCATTGTGCCAGTGTCCCAGGTGCCGTCCGCGATCAGCAGCGCGGCAGCCACCGGCGGCACGCCCGCAGTGTAGCTGATGCCCTGGCTGCCGACCTCGGCAAAAGCCTCGCGATGGTCGGCGACGTTGTAGATGAACACCTCGGCCCCGGCGGCATTGCGCACCTGCGTGCCGATGCAGGTCTTGCCCTCATAATCGGGGGCCAGCGACGCGGGGTCGGGCAATACGGCCTTCACCACTTTCAGTGGCACCACTTCCAGCCCTTCAGCCGTTTTCACCGGCTGTTCGGACAAAAGACCAAGGTTTTTCAGTACAGTAAAGACGTTGATGTAATGATCGCCAAAGCCCATCCAGAACCGCACATCGGCATTGGGGTAATGGGTGGCAAGGCTGTGCACCTCATCATGGCCAGTCATATAGGCCTTTTGTTCTCCCACGACCGGCAGATCCCAGACCTTGCCGACCTCGAACATTTTGTTGGTCTGCCACGCGCCGTCCTGCCAGCTGTAGACCGTGCCGGTAAATTCGCGAAAGTTGATCTCTGGGTCAAAGTTGGTGGCGAACCAGCGGCCGTGGCTGCCTGCGTTGATGTCCACGATGTCGATCGACACCGGGTCGGGCACATGATCGGCGATTGCCAGCTTCGCATAAGCGTTCACCACGCCCGGATCGAACCCGATGCCCAGGATCGCAGTAACGCCCGCCCTGGCGCAGGCATCGCGGCGCTGCCATTCGTAATTGCCATACCAGGGCGGCGTCTCGCAGATCTTTTCGGGGTCTTCATGGATCGCGGTATCCATATAGGCCGCGCCTGTCTCAATACATGCGGCCAATACCGACATGTTCACGAACGGGCTGCCCACGTTGATGACGATCTGCGCACCGGTTTCGCGGATCAGGGCGGACACGGCGGGCGTGTCCATCGCATCGAGCGCGTGCGCGGACAACGCTCCGCCGCCCTTCAGGCTGCCCTTTTCATGGATGGACGCGATGATCTCATCACATTTGGCCTTTGTGCGGCTGGCAATGTGAATATCGCCCAGGGCTGGTGCATGCTGCGCGCATTTATGCGCCGTCACCTGTGCGACACCCCCGGCCCCGATGATCAAGACATTGCGTTTCATGTGATGCAGTCCCTTTTCGTTTATTGCTCAGAATGGCTCAGGAAAGCGCGCTGACGAATTCATCATAGCCGAATTGCCGCACCAACCGCACCGAACCGTCGAGTTCCCGAACCGCGATACCGGGCATCTGTACGCCGTTGAACCAGTTTTTCTTCACCATTGTATAGCCCGCCGCGTCCTGAATGGACACCCGGTCGCCCGGTTGCAGCGGCGCCTCGAACCGGAATTCACCGAAAATATCCCCTGCAAGGCAGGATTTTCCGCACACCATCCATGCGTGATCGCCAGTATCGGGACTGACGCGGGCGGGCTCCCGGTAGATCAGCAGGTCGAGCATATGCGCCTCGATCGAGCTGTCGACGATGGCAAGGTTCTTGCCGTTGAACAGCGTGTCCAGCACCGTCAGTTCCAGCGTGGTGGACCGGGTAATCGCCGCCTCGCCGGGTTCCAGATAGACCTGCACCTCATTCTCACCGGCGAAGCGCTTTAGCCGTTCGGCCAGCCGGTCCAGCGGATACCCCTCGCCGGTGAAATGAATGCCACCGCCCAGGCTGATCCACTGCATTTGCCGGATCAGCGGGCCGAAACGGTCTTCGATATGGTTCAACATCGCGTCGAAACGGTCGAAATCGGCGTTTTCACAGTTGTTATGGAACATGAAGCCGCTCACCCGCTCCAACGCCTTTGCCACCACCGCGGGGTCGCTTTCGCCCAGGCGTGAAAACGGGCGCGCCGGGTCGGCCAGATCGAATTCCGAGGTGCTGACGCCCGGGTTCACCCGCAGCCCGCGTGCGTGGCCTGCGGTAGCGGCATCGAAGCGGTCCAACTGGCCCAGGGTGTTGAAGATCACCTTGTCGGAATTGGCGACGACCTGCGGCATCTCGGCCTCGGACCATGCCACCGAATAGGCATGCGTCTCGCCGCCGAACTTGTCGCGGCCCAACTGCATCTCGAACAGCGAGGAACTGGTGGTGCCGTCCATATACTCCGCCATGAAGTCGAACACCGACCATGTGGCAAAGCACTTCAGCGCCAGCAGTGATTTCGCGCCAGAGTTTTCGCGCAGCCAGGCGATCTTCTCCATATTCGGCAGGAGGCGGGATTTATCAATGAGGTAATAGGGGGTCTGGATCATCGCTGGCCCTTCCAAGGCAAACAGGGGGTCAGTGTGCCGGGCAAGCCGCCGCCCGGCGATCTGGTCTGGGCGCGGGCTTACCGAAGCGCTGCCGCAGGATCAACACACAATTCAATGACGTGGATAAGCGACATCTGGGTAAGCGACATCTGGGCCAGCGCCACAGGTGCATAGGGCACAGGCGGTTGGTGCGCGGGCCGCATCACGCCCGCCGCCTGCGCCGTCCGCCCCCCGTGCCATCGCCCCCGGTGTTGAAGCTGACATTAGGTAACGTCACGATCCGCGACAATTCGGGGAACGGGTCCACCGCATGGGGCAGCGCATTGGCCGCGACGAAATGTTCCTGAAACCGTGGCTCAATCGCGGTTTCCACCTTGTGGATATTGCCCACAGTAACCTCGATCCCTGCCCGCGCCGCGATGTTGCACAGGGCAATCCGCGCGCCGGTGCCTGCGGCGTTGCCAGCGCTCGTCACCTGATCCAGATGCGCATCGGGGATCATGCCCAGCACCATTGCATGTTTGGGGCTGATATGCGCCCCAAACGCGCCCGCCAGCACCACGCGATCCACCTTGTCCACGCCCATTTCATCCATCAACAGCCGCGCGCCCGCATAAAGCGCCGATTTTGCCAGTTGGATCGCGCGGATGTCGCCCTGTGTCACGGTGATGCGCGGTCCGCCGGTGTCGCTTGCATCATGGATCACATAGACATGCGTGCGCCCTTCGGGCTGCAAGCGTTCGGTGCCCGCCTGCGAAGCCGAGCCGATCAGGCCCGACGCATCGACCAACCCCGCCATGCGCATTTCGGCAACCGCCTCGATGATGCCTGACCCGCAGATGCCGGTGATCCCGCTTGCCTTGGTGGCGGCGCCAAACCCGTCCTCATCGGACCACAGGTCACAGCCGATCACGCGGAAACGCGGCTCCTTGGTGACCGGGTCAATGCGGATCGCCTCGATCGCGCCGGGTGCCGCGCGCTGACCGCTGGAGATCTGCGCGCCCTCGAACGCGGGGCCAGTGGGCGAGGAACATGCCAGCACGCGCGTTTTATTGCCCAGCAAGATCTCGGCATTGGTGCCCACATCGACCACGAGGACCAGGTCATCCGACAGTTCCGGCGCCTCGGAAAGGGCCACGGCAGCAGCATCCGCGCCCACATGCCCCGCGATACACGGCAGCATGTAAAGCCGCGCCTGCGCATTGATCGCGACCAGATCCACCTCGGACGCGCGCAGGTTCATAGCCCCCGACGTGACCAGCGCAAATGGCGCCTGACCCAGTTCCACCGGATCGATCCCCAGGAACAGGTGGTGCATTACCGGGTTGCAGACCACCACAGCCTCGACCATGGCGCGGGGGTCGATCCCTTCGGCCCGCGCAATATCGGCGATCAGCGTGTTCATGCCTTCGCGGACCACGCGCGTCATCTCGATATCGCCGCCGGGGTTCATCATGACATAGCTGACCCGGCTCATCAGATCCTCGCCAAAGCGGATCTGCGGGTTCATGATCCCGCCTGACGCACGCACCGCCCCGGTGCGCAGGTCACACAGATGCGCGGCGATGGTGGTCGATCCAAGGTCGATCGCCAGCCCGAACAGCCCGCCATCATAAAGCCCCGGCCAGATGTCGACCGCCACGGGCCGCGCGATGCCATGCCCCTGATGCACCGCGACGGTGACACCCCATTTGCCCTTGCGCAACGCAGGTTGCAGCGCGCGCAACACATCCAGCCCTGCATCCACCGGGCCGATACCCCATTGGTCGGCCAGCGCCGCGTTCAACCGCTCAAAATCGCCCGAGGGTTCGTGCATGTCCGGTTCCGCCACCTGCACGAAGAACAGCCGCGTCGCGGGATCCATGACGATATCGCGCGCGGTCACATCCTTGCGCACAACCTGCCGGTGCACCTGGCTTTCGGCAGGCACGTCGATGACCACATCGCCCTGAATGCGCGCCTGGCAGCCCAGCCGCCGCCCATCCAGCAGGCCCCGCTTGTCCTTGTAGCGTTGCTCGACACTGTTCCATTCGGTCAAGGCATCGGGCGATACGGTCACGCCGTGCTTGGTAAACGCGCCGACGCCGGGGCTGACCTGGCATTTGGAACAGATGCCGCGTCCACCGCAGACCGAATCCAGATCGACCCCCAGTTGCCGCGCAGCCGTCAGTACCGGCGTTCCATGGGCAAACCGCCCCCGCTTGCCCGAGGGCGTGAAGATCACCAGCGCATCCGACATTGCCAACCGTCCCGTTCCGTTATGCGTACAGCGGCTACATAAGCCAGACCGGGCCGGATGGCACGGGTGCTGCGACAGTTTTTAGCGGAATTTCCGCAAGCGCCCGGCCAAGCGGCTGGGGATCGCCCCACCCTGCCCCACCCGCGGCGGCGTCATGACGCGCCCGGATGCAACGCCCTCAATCGCGTTTGCGCGCGATATGCACCGAACAATGCGCGTGCCGAACCACCCGGGTGGCGGTAGAACCGATGAAGTAATCCTTCAGACCGGGGCTGTGCGAGGCGATCATGATGATGTCGGCCTTCGACTCTTTCGCGGATTCCAGAATCCCCACCGACGGCATGCCAGAGCGCATGTCGATGCGAACGTCCTTGCCCCGCGCCACGGTAGCCAGCGATTCAAGCTGCGTCATCGCCGAACGCCGGTGCCCGCTGAGTTGTTCCTTCGACACGCTGGCCGCGATATAGGCAGGCAGTTCGTCCATCACATGCACCAGCGTGATCTGCCCGCCGGGGTTGAGCATCTTGGCCGCCTTTTCGATCAACCCGCGACTGGTCGCGCCCTTGTTGAACAGGGCAACGGCGACGACAATGGCATCATACATAAACTTTTCTCCTTTCGGGGCGCTTGGCTGGACTGCTTGCCACGCGCCTCGCACCAGATAATTCCGCGACCCTGCGCATCGCGCAGACGCAACCTGCGCGGCAACCCGCACAGCCCGCGCGCTGTCACTTTGTCAGGGCCAGCGCAAAAAAGCAAACCCGGGCCGGGTTTACGGGCCGGGTTTCGTGTGTCGGCGGTCTGGGTTTAGCCTTGGCGAAGGACGGCGCGGCAGCGCCGGGCCATTGTGCCGGCGCTTTATCGCCTTTGCGCGGTCTTGCCTGTCCGCCGGGGGCCGAGGGGCGCCAGACCTGTCTGGACGGGCATTACGCTCACCGCATGCCCCAACGAGGGTCCGGGGATTGCCCCGGCCCCTTGACGCCCGGACGCTGGCGGCGGCCCGTGCGGGTTGGAGTGATCGCGTTCTGGTATGGGCCTTGCGGGCGGGGAAAAGCACTGCTTTTCCTGATCCGCCCGGGCCGGGTCGTGGTGCCGGGCCCGATTGGAACGCTTTCCCTGCGGGGCCGCGTTCCGGGCACTTTTTAACACCCTGTCAGGCGCTACCTCGGGCTATGGGTCCGCCTCAGCGGCTGGTCAGCACCGAGCATTGCGCGTGGCGCACCACCCGCGCGGCGGTCGAGCCGATGAAGTAATCGCTCAACCCCGGACGGTGCGAGGCGATCATGATCAGATCCGCGCCGCTTTCCTGAGCCGCCTCGAGGATCTGGTTCGATGCCGAGCCGTGGCGCACCTCGATCTCTACATGCTGATCCAACCCATGGGCCAGGTCGCGCAGCTCCACCCGCGCTTCGGCCAGACGACGCTCACCGATGTCGCGCGGCAATTCGGCCACGACATAGGCGGGCACGTCTTCCAGCGCATGTACCAGCCGCACCTCACCGCCCGCATCCAAGAGCGCCAGCGCCCGGGTCAGCAGGGCTTTGCCCTGTTCGATCTGCGTCAAATCCACTGCGACGATGATCCGCGTATACATGGGATGTTCCCTCCTGTTGCCGGTTCGTGATGACGCTTTTGTAAGCGGCCGCGCGGATGTGCGCGTTGATCTGGGTCAATCTCGCCCGCACCGGCACGCCGGGGCCACGGGGCTTTCGCCAAAGCGCGCGCCAGGGCAAAAACGCATCAGACCGGCCCAAGCAGGGCTGACAGATTGTCAAAGCCTGCGAATGCCGCACACCCTGCCCAGCGCAACAAGCGAAAGGCCGGCGCGCGCGCACCACTGCCCTGCTGCGACGCCACCGCACCTGCGCCAACGGCCCACGCAAATTGCATCCCGACATCCCCAACGGCACGCGGCTGGGGCGCGCCCCTATTCCACCGTCACCGATTTCGCCAGGTTGCGCGGCTGGTCCACATCGGTGCCGCGAAAAAGCGCCGTGTGATAAGCCAGCATCTGTGCGGGAATGGCGTACAAGATCGGCGCCAGCAGCGGCGGCACCTCGGGCATTGTGAGGCTGTGCGTGACCTCGCCCGCCGCCGCCAGCGTGCGCGCATCGGCGATCAGAAAAACCTGCCCCTGCCGTGCCATGACCTCTTGCATGTTCGACAATGTCTTGTCGAACAACGCATCATGCGGGGCCAGCACCACCACCGGCACATGCTGGTCGATCAGCGCGATGGGGCCGTGCTTCAACTCGCCTGCTGCATAGCCCTCGGCGTGGATATAGCTCAGTTCCTTGAGCTTCAGCGCCCCCTCCAGCGCCAGCGGATACATGGTTCCCCGGCCCAGAAACAAGATATCGCGCGCCTCGGCAAGATGGCGGGCGATGTCGCGCATCTGCCCCTCACGGTCCAGCGCCTGATTGATCAGCCCGGGCAGCGCGCGCAATGCCGACAGATGATCGGCCAGCGCGGCGGGTGTCAGGCGGCCCCGGTCCACGCCCGCTTGCAGCGCCAGAAGCATCAGCACCTGCAATTGCGCGGTGAACCCCTTGGTCGAGGCGACGCTGATCTCGGGCCCTGCAAGGATCGGCAGCGCCACATCGGTTTCCCGCGCGATCGAGGACGTGGGCACATTCACCACCCCCAGCGTGCGCGCCACCTTGCCCTGCACATGGCGCAGCGCCGCCAGCGTATCGGCGGTTTCGCCAGACTGGCTGACGAAAACCGCCATGCTATGCGGCGACAGGACCGGCGCGCGGTAGCGAAACTCGGACGCGATGTCGATATCGGCAGGCAGGCCCGCGATCTGCTCGAACCAGTATTTCGCCACCTGGCAGGCATAGAACCCCGTGCCGCAGGCCACCAGCGTCACCCGGTCCACGCCGTCGAAGCCCGCACCCTCTGGCAGCGCCAGCGCGGTGCCCGTGGCATCGGTGTATGCCGCAAGGGCGGCGCGCAGGATGGCGGGTTGCTGGGCCATTTCCTTGGCCATGAAATGACGGTGCCCGGATTTATCCGCCGCCGCCGCATCCAGCCGGATCGTGGCCACGCCGCGCTGCACGGCCGCGCCGCCCGCGTCAAATACCGTGACGCCCGCGCGGGTCAGAATGGCGTGGTCGCCTTCCTCCAGATAGGTGATCTGATCAGTCAGCGGCGCAAGCGCAAGGGCATCCGATCCCAGATACATCTCGCCCACCCCATGCCCGATGGCCAGCGGGCTGCCGCGCCGCGCTGCGATCATCAGGTCGTCTTCGCCCGCGAACAGGAAGGCCAGCGCGAAGGCCCCTTCCAGCCGGGCCAGCGTGGCACGCGCCGCCGCCACTGGCGTCATGCCCCGGTCCAGATGCAGCGCCGTCAGCAGCGCCACGGTTTCCGTATCGGTCTGGGTCTGATGCGCGATGCCCTCGGCGGCCAGTTCAGCGCGCAGGGCGCGGAAGTTCTCGATGATACCGTTATGCACCACCGCCACCCGCCCCGCGAGGTGGGGATGCGCATTGTCTTCTGTCGCGGCGCCATGCGTGGCCCAGCGGGTATGCCCGATGCCCGACTTGCCTGGCAGCGGGGTATGCACCAAAACATCCGACAGATTGACCAGCTTGCCCACAGCGCGCCGCCGGTCCAGGACGCCATTGTTCACCGTGGCAATGCCTGCACTGTCATAGCCGCGATATTCCAGACGCCGCAGCGCCTCCAGAATCCCGGGTGAGACTTCATGCCTGCCCAGCACGCCGACAATTCCACACATGGTCCGCTTCCTTCTGCCTGCCTGTGGCGCTTGTCCCGCGCCCTTGTTTGCCGCTGGCCCCGCGCCTCAGGCGGGACGCGCGCCCAAACGCTACCCCCGGCCCTTCTTGCCTGCCGCTTTGGCCGCGCGCAGCCGGTCCATCAGCCGCTCAGCCAGGCCGGGTTTCACCTCTTGGCGCGCGCGCGCCACGGCCAGCGCGCCGTCAGGCACATCCGCAGTGATGACCGAGCCTGACGCGGTCAGCGCCCGCGCCCCCACCCGCACCGGGGCCACCAGCATGGTGTTCGATCCGATGAAGGCATGCGCGCCGATTTCCGTGCGGTGCTTGAACACACCATCATAATTGCACGTGATGGTGCCCGCGCCGATATTCGTACCCTCGCCCACATTCGCATCGCCGATATAGCTCAGGTGGTTCACCTTCGCGCCGGCATCCAGCACGGCATTCTTCACTTCGACGAAATTGCCGATGCGCACATCCTCAGCCAGCTCGGCGCCCGGGCGCAGGCGGGCGTAGGGGCCCACCACCGCGCCGCGGCTGACATGGCATCCTTCCAGATGCGAGAAGGCGCGGATCACCGCGCCGCTTTCCACCGTGACGCCGGGGCCGAAAACCACGTTCTGTTCCACCACCGCGTCGCGTCCGATATGGGTGTCCAGAGCGAAAAATACCGTGTCGGGCGCCAGCAATGTCACCCCGTTTTCCAGCGCCGCGGCCCGGGCGCGGGCCTGATATACGCCTTCAGCCACCGCCAATTCGGCGCGGGTGTTCACGCCCAGCGTTTCGGCCTGGTCGCAGACCACAACGCCCGCGCTCAGCGACCGGGCGCGGGCCGCGCCAACCACATCGGTCAGGTAATATTCGCCCGCGGCATTGTCATTCGACAATGCCGCCACAAGGTCCATCAAAACCGCGCGGTCGGCACAGATCACGCCGGAATTGCACAGATCCACTGCGCGCTCTGCCTCGGAGGCGTCCTTGTATTCGACGATGCGCGACAGGGCATCGCCCTCCAGGATCAGCCGTCCGTAGCGCCCCGGATCGGTGGCGTGAAAACCCAGCACCACAACATCATGCGCTGCCCGCGCCGCGACCAGCCGGTCCAGCGTGTCCGCGCTGACAAAGGGCGTGTCGCCATAAAGGACCACCACATCGCCCGCCACGTCCGACAGCGCCCCGGCCGCCTGCGCCACAGCATGGCCGGTGCCCAGTTGTTCGGCCTGAACGACGACCTGCGCGGCCGTATCTTCGGCCTCGACCGCGGCGCGCACCGCATCTGCGCCGTGGCCCGCGACAACCACCACGCGGTCGGGGTCCAGCGCCGCGCCCGCGCGCATCGCATGCACCACCATCGGCACGCCCGCCAGCGGGTGCAGCACCTTGGGCACGTCGGAATTCATGCGGCTGCCCTGCCCGGCAGCCAGGATCACCAGCGATACAGCCATCATCAGCCCTTTTAGCTTTTCCCCGCTTGTACCCGCTTGGCGCGGGGGTGCAATGCCCCGGCGCGGTCCCCGGCGCCTGCCCGCCTTCACTTCGGGTGACGGCCTGAAACACGCAAGGGCCGCATCGGCAAGATCCCGCGCGCCCCGCGCGGCCAAAGCCCCCCGTTCCCATCCGCCATACACCGGGCCATGCGCGGATAAATTCGCGCATGGCCCCGCCGGAACCACTTTTCATTTACAAAACGCCGGATTAACCTTCATTTTGAGACAACACCAAGAATACACCATCAGGGAGACTGACATGAAAAAGCTGCTTCTCGCATCCGCCGCTGGCATGGCGCTGACGGGCGCGCTGACAGGCGGGGCCATCGCGCAAGAGGTCAAGTTCGGCGTGATCCTGGGATTCACCGGGCCCATCGAATCGCTGACCCCGCACATGGCCGACAGCGCTGAACTGGCGTTCAAGGAAATCAGCGACAGCGGGCTGTTCCTCGATGGCCAGACCATCACGCCGGTGCGCGCCGACAGTACATGCGTCGACAGCTCTGCAGCCACGGCCGCTGCCGAACGTCTCATTACCTCGGACGGGATCGTGGGGATCATGGGCCCGGATTGCTCGGGCGTGACCATGGCCGTTTTGCAAAACGTCGCCATGGCGAATGGCGTACCGCTGATCTCGCCCTCGGCAACTTCGCCGGGCTTTACCACCACCGAATCGAACGGCCTGTTCTTTCGCACAGCGCCTTCCGATGCGCGCCAGGGTGCGGTCATGGCTGACGTGCTGATGGAACGCGGCATTACCAGCGTTGCCGTCACCTATACCAACAATGACTATGGCAAGGGCCTGTCGGATGCCTTCGCCGAAAGCTATGCGGCGGCGGGCGGATCGATCACCATCAACGCACCGCATGAAGACGGCAAGGGCGACTATTCCGCCGAAGTCGGCGCGCTGGCTTCCGCGGGCGGTGACCTTCTTGTGGTGTTCGGTTATTCCGACCAGGGCGGTGCCGGCATCATGATCAACGCTATTGAATCGGGCGCATTCGATACCTTCGCCATGGGCGACGGGATGTACAGCGATGCGCTGCTGGAGACCATCGGGTCCGATCTGAACGGCACCATTGGCACCGTGCCATGGTCGGAAGGCGAAGGCACCGAAGCCTTCGCCGCCTTCGCAACCGAAAATGGTGTGAATGCTGAAAGCAGCTATACCCGCGAAAGCTACGACGCCGCCGCATTGCTGGCACTGGCCGCACAGGCCGCCGGTGAGGCGACATCTGCAGGCATCGCCGCCAACATCCTGAACGTCGCAAACGCACCGGGCGAACCCATCATGCCCGGCGAATTGGCCAAGGGCCTGGAGATCCTCGCCGCTGGTGGCGAGATCGATTATGTCGGCGCGACCAACGTCGAACTGATCGGACCGGGCGAAGCCGCTGGCACCTACCGCGAATACATCGTGGAAGATGGCGCGTTCACGACCGTCAGCTTCCGCTGATCTGCACGCCTGACCGCAACACCACCCCGGGGCCCGGACGCGCAACACGCGCGCCGGGCCCTGGACCATGGCCTGCGCGCGTTGGGGGCCGGAGCGTGCGAAATATGGGTGACAAAGCCATACCAAACCCATACCAGATCCATACGCTTTCCAGACGCGCTGTTTTACGAGGACGCCGATGATCCGGGTCGAAAATCTGCATAAGCATTTTGGCGGTTTTCACGCCGTCGATGGTGCGACGCTGGACATCGCGCCGGGGTCGATCACCGGGCTGATCGGGCCAAATGGCGCGGGCAAAACCACGCTTTTCAACGTGATCGCAGGCGTCTTGAAACCTACATCTGGTCGGGTGCTGATGGAGGGGGAAGATATCTCGGGCCTGCCGCCGCACGCATTGTTTCACCGGGGCCTGTTGCGCACCTTCCAGATCGCGCATGAATTCCACTCCATGACCGTGCGCGAAAACCTGATGATGGTGCCGCCGCGCCAGGCGGGTGAAGACCTGTGGAACGCCTGGTTCCACCGTGGACGTGTCGCCGAGGAAGACCGCCAGATTCACGCCCGCGCCGACGAAGTACTTGAATTTCTTACCATAGATCACATTGCGGATGAAAAGGCGGGCCAGATCTCTGGCGGGCAGAAGAAGCTTCTGGAACTGGGCCGCACCATGATGACCGATGCGCGCATCGTGTTTCTGGATGAGGTCGGGGCCGGCGTGAACCGCACCCTTCTCAACACCATCGCTGATGCCATCCTGCGCCTCAACCGCGAACGGGGCTATACCTTCGTGGTTATCGAACATGACATGGATTTCATCGGCCGCATCTGTGGCCCCGTGATCTGCATGGCCGAAGGCAAGGTGCTGGCGCAGGGCACGCTGGAAGACATCAAGGCGAATGAACAGGTGATCGAAGCCTATCTGGGCACTGGCCTGAAAAACCAGACGAATAAAGAGGTTGGGCATGTCTGAACCCGTCTTGATCGGCGAAGGCATGACCGGCGGCTATGGCACCGGCGCCGACATTCTGCACGACTGTACCATCGCGGTGGATGCTGGCGAAATCGCGGTAATCGTCGGCCCCAACGGCGCAGGCAAATCCACCGCGATGAAGGCGGTCTTTGGCATGCTGACACTGCGCGCGGGCAGCGTTCGGCTGAACGGACAGGATATCAGCGGCCTTTCTCCACAGGCGCGGGTCGGGCGTGGCATGGGCTTCGTGCCGCAGACGAACAACATCTTCCCCTCGATGAGCGTCGCGGAAAATCTTGAAATGGGGGCATTTATCCGCCGTGACGATATCCGCCAGACGATGGAGCAGATTTATACCCTGTTTCCCATCTTGCGCGACAAACGCCATCAGGCGGCGGGAGAATTGTCCGGCGGGCAGCGCCAGCAGGTCGCGGTTGGCCGCGCGTTGATGACGAAACCCAGCGTCTTGATGCTGGACGAACCCACCGCAGGCGTCAGCCCGATCGTGATGGACGAACTGTTCGACCGCATCATCGAGGTGGCACGCACCGGCATTCCCATCTTGATGGTCGAACAGAACGCGCGGCAGGCACTGGCAATCGCCGACAAGGGCTATGTGCTGGTGCAGGGCGCCAACCGTTTCACCGACACCGGGGCGGCGCTGCTGGCCAACCCCGAAGTGCGCAACAGTTTTCTGGGGGGCTGAACCGATGCGGTTTGCACTATTTCTGGTACTGGCAGGCGGCTTTGCGTCCCAGGCGACGGCAGAGCGGGCCGGGGCGATCAACGGACGCATGCTGCTGTGCACGCTGGCACCGGCCTGCGCGGATTGTGCCCCCGGCCCCATCGCCATCGACATCGCCGTGCCTGGCATCTTGCCCGGCCGGGCCAGCCTGCTGCCCGAAACCGGCCCTGCCGAAGGTCTGGCCTACGCAAGGGAGTCCACGCTGGTGGTGGGCGCGCGGGATGCGCGCGCGGCCTATCTGCTGACCCGCGACCAAGACGGCGCAACCGTATTGTCTGTGCAGTCCAGCGCCCCGACCGCTGTGGCGACCTATGCAGGCACCTGCCGGGTGGCCGAGTGATGGATATTCTCAACGCGCTGATTACGCTGGCGAATTTCGTGCTGTTTCCGGCGATAACCTATGGCAGCCAGCTTGCGCTGGGTGCACTGGGCGTCACGCTGATCTATGGCATCTTGCGGTTCTCCAACTTCGCCCATGGCGACACGATGGCGTTTGGCACCATGGTCACCATTCTGATCACCTGGGCCTTGCAGGGCGCCGGCGTCAGCTTTGGCGTGCTGCCCACCGCCTTGTTGGCCCTGCCAGTGGGGATCGCCGCGACTGTGGTTTACCTTCTGGTCACCGACCGCGTGGTCTACCGGTTTTACCGGCGCCAGAAGGTGAAGCCCGTGGTGCTGGTGATGGTGTCGCTGGGCGTGATGTTCATCACCAACGGTGTCGTGCGGCTGATTATCGGGCCGGGCGATCAGCGGTTCGACGACGGCGCGCGCTTCATCTTCTCGGTAAGTCAGTTTCGCGCGTATACCGGGATGGAAGAGGGGCTGGCGCTGCGAACCACCCAGGGCCTGACGGTCATCACCGCGCTGATCGTCATGGCGGCGCTTTTCTGGTTTCTGAACCGCACGCGGACCGGCAAATCCATGCGCGCCTATTCGGATAACGAAGATCTGGCGCTGCTGTCGGGCATCAACCCCGACCGGGTGGTGCAGGTCACATGGATCCTGGCCGCGACGCTGGCGGCGGTGGCGGGCGTGCTGTACGGGCTGGACAAGGGCTTCCGCCCCTTCACCTATTTCCAGTTGCTGCTGCCGATCTTCGCCGCCGCCATCGTGGGCGGCCTTGGCAGCCCGATGGGGGCGATCGCGGGCGGCTATGTCATCGCTTTCGCCGAAATGGGCATCACCTACGCGTGGAAACGGGTGCTGACCCATCTGCTGCCCGACAGCCTGGCGCCTGAAGGATTGGTGCAGCTTATGTCGGTGGATTACAAATTCGCCGTGTCTTTCGCGCTATTGGTGGTGGTGTTGATCTTCCGGCCTACGGGCCTTTTCCGGGGGCGGTCGGTATGAGTGTAAACCCGCGCAATATCCTCCTTTTCGGTCTGATGGGCATGGCGCTTTTGCTGGTGGCTGTGCTCCAGTCCCCCACGCTGGCGCTTACCATTCTGAACATGAGCCTGATTTCCGCCATCATGGCGCTGGGCGTCAACATGCAATGGGGTTACGCGGGCCTCTTCAACGTCGGCATCATGGGATTTACCGCCGTGGGCGGGCTGGCCGTGGTGCTGGTGGCCCAACCCCCGGTGCCCGAGGCGTGGCGCGCGGGCGGCTTTGGTACCTTGTTTGGCCTGCTGATCGGCGTCGGCACTGTCATGGCCGCGGTGGCGTTGTGGCGGCGCATGGCCCCGGGGCGCGGGCGCGCGCTGGCGCTGGTTGCCGTCCTGGTCGCGGGCTTCGCACTGAACCGGTATTTCTTCGTGCCCGCCGTCGATGCGATTGAAGCCGTGGATCCGGCCACAACCGGCTATCTGGGCGGCCTTGGCCTGCCGGTGGTGCTGGCATGGCCCGTGGGCGCAGTCTTTGCCGCCGCCGCCGCATGGCTGGTCGGCAAGGTGTCGCTGGGCCTGCGATCAGACTATCTGGCCATCGCGACGCTGGGCATATCCGAGATCATCATCGCGGTGATGAAGAACGAAAGCTGGCTGGCGCGCGGGGTGAAGAACGTATCGGGCCTGCCGCGCCCGGTGCCACAGCCGGTGGACATGCAGGCGGCCCCTTGGGTGCAGTCGCTGGCAGATGGGCTGGGCTGGTCGCTGGCGCAGACGGCGTCGATCGTTGTCATGCTGGGCTATGCGGGGCTGTTCACTCTGGTCCTGGGCGGGCTGATCTGGCTGGCAGAAAAGGCCCTGAACTCGCCCTGGGGCCGGATGATGCGCGCGATCCGCGACAATGAGACCGCCGCCCGCGCCATGGGCAAGGATGTGACAAGACGGCATCTGACGATCTTCGTGCTGGGGTCTGCCGTGTGCGGGCTGGGCGGGGCGATGATGGTCACCCTTGACGGCCAGTTGAACCCCGGCACCTATGAACCTTTGCGCTTCACCTTCCTTGTCTGGGTCATGGTGATCGTCGGCGGGTCGGGCAACAACTGGGGCGCGGTGCTGGGCGGTTTTGTGGTGTGGTTCCTGTGGGTGCAGGTCGAACCGGCGGGCCGCTTCGTGATGGAGCTGGTGACGGCGGGCATGGCCGAGGGTGATCTTAAAACCCATCTGCTGAACTCGGCCGCGCACATGCGGCTGTTGACCATGGGGGTGGCGATGCTGTTGGTGCTGCGTTTCAGTCCACGCGGGCTGATCCCGGAGCGGTGAGAATGCGCATGCCTGTGCAGCGATGCAGCAGAGCCCCGTGGCCATCGGCGCGCCGCAATGCACGCTGAGGACGCGCTCCCCGTCATAGCGCTGCCCGCCGCAGGGGCATCATCGCGGATGGGCGGCAACGACAAGCTGTTGATGGATGTAGAAGGACAGCCGCTGCTGCGCCATGCTGCGCGTGCGGCACTGGCTGTCGGCTACCCGGTCGCCGTGACCCTGCGCCCCGATGATGCGGCGCGCCGCGCCGCATTGTCAGGCCTGCCAGTGCATGTGCTGCCCGTCGCGGATGCGGATGCGGGCATGTCCGGATCGATCCGCGCTGCGGCCTCCTGGGCACAAGGGCTGGGTGCATCGGCCCTGATGGTGCATCTGCCCGACATGCCCGACATTACCGGCGACGACATCAAAGCCCTGATAGAAGATCACGCCAGCACGCCCGCCATGGTGCTGCGTGCCGCCAGCGCCGAGGGCGCGGCCGGGAACCCGGTGATCTTGCCGAGCAGCTTGTTCGCGGCCTTACAGGGAGTCCAAGGCGACACCGGCGCGCGTGCGGCGCTGCGCGGGCACCCCGTCCGCCTGCACCCCCTGACCGGCGCGCGCGCCCTGACTGATCTGGACACGCCCGAGGCATGGGCGGATTGGCGCGCGGCGCGAAAGGCGGGCCGGACCGGGACATCCTGAGCGGTGGCGGCCCATCTCGCGCGGCCCGCGCCCGGATCCACCGCACCCGCGCCGCGACAGCAAGGACCCAGGCCCAGGCCGTATTCGGATTGCCCGCCCCCGATCAGTCGTCAAACTTCCGCAGCCGCCGGATCAGGCTGGAGGTGTCCCAGCGTCCGCCGCCCATAGCCTGAACGTCCTTGTAGAATTGATCGACCAGCGCGGTGACAGGCAGGGGCGCGCCGACCTCATCGGCGGTGTCGAGGCAAATGCCCAGATCCTTCCGCATCCAATCCACCGCGAAACCGAAATCGAACTGGTCGTCCAGCATGGTGCCATGCCGGTTGGCCATCTGCCACGAACCGGCGGCACCGGCGCTGATGACCTCGACAACGGCGCGACCGTCAAGGCCCGCCTTCTCACCGAAGTTCAGCGCCTCGGCTAGTCCCTGCACCAGCCCGGCGATGCAAATCTGGTTCATCATCTTGGCCAACTGGCCCGACCCGGTGGGCCCGATCAGGCGGCAGACCTTTGCATATGCCGCGATCACGGGTTCGGCGCGGGCATAGGCATCGCCGTCACCGCCGCACATCACCGACAGCACGCCACCCTCTGCCCCCGCCTGCCCGCCCGAGACCGGCGCATCAACAAAATGCAGATGGCTGCCACGCGCGGCATCTCCCAGTTCGCGGGTTACCTGCGCCGACACGGTGGTATGATCGACAAAGACCGCGCCGGGTGACATGCCCGCAAAAGCCCCGGCGTCGCCGGTGCAGACCGCGCGCAGGTCATCGTCATTGCCGACGCAGGCCATGACGAAATCCGCGCCCTCGGCTGCGGCGCGCGGGGTGTCAGCCATTTTGCCGCCATAGGCTCCGACCCATGCCGATGCCTTCGCCGCCGTGCGGTTGTAAACGGTGACGCTGTGCCCGGCCTTTGCCAGGTGCCCCGCCATCGGTGCCCCCATCACGCCCAGCCCCAGAAATGCAACTTTCGCCATGATCGCCTCCATGTGATCTGTTGATGGAATTGCGCTTTGCGGCGCTTCGTCATACCTACCGTGTGACGAGGGCAGGTCAAGACCGCAACCATTGCGGCCCGCGACGCCAGATGCCACGACGACATTTCGGGGGCCAGCACGGCCTATCACGGGCCACCGCATGCGGCGGCACAACAACGGATGATTCATGGGTACGCTTTTCAGATGGCTGCTGCGCGGGGTTCTGGGGCTGATGGCACTGGGCGCGTTATGCGTGGTCGGGGTGTATTATTTCGTCGCCCGATCGGTCCCTGAGTATGACGCGCGCCTCAGCGTGCAAGGTGTCACCGCGCCGGTCGAGATCGTGCGCAACATCCATAACGTGCCGCATATCTTTGGGCAAAGCGACGATGACGTGTTCTTTGGTCTGGGCTATGCCCATGCGCAGGACCGGCTTTGGCAAATGACGATGATGCGCCGCACCGTTCAGGGCCGCCTGTCCGAGGTGTTCGGCCCGCGCACCTTGCGCACGGATGAACTGATGCGGCGGCTGGACCTGAACGGGCTGGCCGTCACCTCGGTCGCGGCGCAAGATGCCCAGACCAGCAGCGCGCTGGAGGCGTATTCGCGCGGCGTCAACGCCTGGATCAACCAGGTCAACTTGCGCGCACGCGGTCGGGGCGCGCCCGAGTTCTTTCTGTTCCCCGGCGAGGTCTCCCTCTGGAGCCCGGCTGATTCCATCGCGCTGGTCAAACTGCTGGCGCTGCAATTGTCGGCACAGGCGCAAGATGAAGTGCTGCGCGCCCGTACCTCGCTTCAGGTGAGCGAGGACCGGCTGCGCGACATCCTTCCCGACGCGCCGGGTGACCGCGACGCAGCGCTGCCCGAATACGGCGCCCTTTTCCCCAACCTACCGCGCGACGGTGCCATCCCGGTGCAATTGGCCGCCGATCCATTGTCGCCCCTGCGCGCGCCGGCCTTTGCGGGGGCATCAAACAGCTTTGCCGCCGCCCCGGACCGGGCGGCAGCAGGTGGCACGCTGCTGGCCAATGACCCGCACATGACGCTCACCGCCCCCTCGCCGTGGTATCTGGCGCGGGTGGAACTGACGGGCGGCGGGGTGATCGGCGGCTCAATCCCCGGGATTCCGCTGATCTTGTCGGGGCGGAGCGCCGCGCTGGGCTGGGGCCTGACGTCAAGCTACATGGACGATCAGGATGTGTTCATCGAACAGCTCAACCCCGAAAATCCGCAAGAATACCGCACACCCGACGGCTGGGCCCCGTTCGAGACCCGGCGCAGCATCATCCGTGTGAAGGAAAGCGACCCGGTCACCGTCACCCTGCGCTGGACCACCAACGGTCCGGTCCTGCCCGGGACGCATTTCGACCTGGCCACGGTGACCCCGCCAGGGCATGTGGCATCGCTAAGCTGGACCGCGCTGAACGGCGCGGACACGACGCTGAGCGCGGGCATGGCGATCATGCGGTCGGACAACGTGGATGAGGCGATCGTGGCCGCCGAGGGTTATGTCGCCCCGTCGCAAAACCTGATGCTGGCGGATGCGGAAACCATCGCGTTGCAAATCATCGGCCACATGCCGCGCCGCGATGTTGCGCACCTGACCGAAGGTCGCATGCCATCCGCCGGGTGGCTGGCGGAAAACCAGTGGCAGGGGGTGTTTCCTTATGCCTCGAACCCGCGCTTCACTGCGCCCCCCAGCGGCCTGCTGGGCAATACCAACAATAAAATTCTGGAGCGCCCGTTTCCGCTGCACGTCAGCTACCGCTGGGGCGATACGCAGCGCATTCAACGCTGGATGCGGCTGATGCAAACGCGCGAGGTACACACCCGGGACAGCTTCATCGAGGCGCAACTGGATACCGTCAGCCAGGCGGCGCGCACCCTGCTGCCGCTGGTCGCCGCCGATCTGTGGTTCTCGGGCGAGGCCGCGCCCACCGGCACGCGGGCGCATCTGCGCCAGTCCGCACTGCAATTGCTGGCGGACTGGAACGGCGAGATGAACGAACACCTGCCAGAGCCATTGATCTATGCCGCCTGGATGCGTGAGCTTCAGCTAAGGCTGATCCGCGATGAGCTGGGGCCGTTGGCCGATGCGTATACCCACATCGATCCGGTCTTTATCGAACGCGTGTTCCGCGACACTGACGGTGCGGGCGCCTGGTGCAACGTGGTACAATCCTCGGTCACCGAGGGCTGCACCGAAATCGCGCAGACCGCGCTCGATGCGGCCCTGCTGACCCTGACCGAGAAATACGGCAGCGCGGTAGCAAGCTGGCGCTGGGGCGATGCGCACCAGGCCACGCATGACCACACGGCGTTGGGCGATGTGCGCGCGCTGCGGTATTTCGTCAATATCCGCCAATCCACCAGCGGTGGCGATCATACGCTGATGCGCGGCGTCACCTCGGGGCGCGACCCCGAGCCGTTCCAGAACGTGCATGGCGCGGGGTATCGCGGGGTCTATGACTTTGCCGATCCCGACAGTTCGGTCTTCATCACGTCGACCGGGCAATCGGGGCATCCGCTGTCGCGGCATTATGACGATCTGGGAAACCTGTGGCGGCGCGGCGAATACATCCCCATGTCGCTGGACCCTGACCTGGCGCGGGCAGGCGCCGTGGGGATCACGACGCTGCTACCGCCCGGGTAGGGCCGCCCCGCCAATTCCACGCAGCCAATCCCCGTCCCTGCCCGACGCCATTGACGCCCACGCGCGCGCTGGCTAGGCATCATGCTGAAGACCCGTTCCCAAAGGTATGCCGATCATGCGCCACCCCGCTGCCCCCAATTCGCCCGATGCGCCCATCCGACGGGTTATGCTGTTTGGCATGTCGGGGCTGGGCAAGACCCATCTGGCCAGCATGCTGCGCGGCACCGGGGAATGGTTCCACTACTCGGTCGATTACCGCATCGGTACACGCTACATGGGCGAACATATCGCCGATAACTTCAAGCGTGAGGCAATGCGCGTGCCGCTGTTGCGTGACCTTCTGATGACCGACAGTGTCTATATTGCGTCGAACATCACGTTTGATAACCTCGCCCCACTGTCCACCTACCTCGGCAAGCCCGGCGATCCCACGCGCGGGGGCCTGCCGTTTGCCGAGTACATACGCCGCCAACGCCAGCACCACGGGGCCGAAACCGCCGCGCTGCAAGATGCCGTGCCCTTCATCGACAGGGCGCTCGACATCTATGGCTATCAGAATTTCATTTGCGATACCGGCGGCTCGATCTGCGAGGTGATCGACCCTGATGACCATGACGACCCGCTGATGACCACGCTCGCCGCCCATATGCTGCCGGTCTGGATCGAAGGCTCTGACGCGCACACGGCCGAGCTGATCCGCCGCTTCGACCGCGCGCCAAAGCCGATGTATTATCACCCCGATTTCCTGCTGCCCGCCTGGGACGCTTACCTGGCCGAGTATGCCGTGACCGAGGACAGCGTGGACCCTGACCATTTCGTGCGCTGGACCTACGCACGCGCGCTGGCCCACCGGCAGCCGCGCTACCGCGCGATGGCCGAGAACTGGGGCATCCGCGTGCGCGCCGAAGACGTAATGCACGTGCAAAGCCCCCAGGATTTCAACGCGCTGTTAATTGCCGCCCTGTAGTACAAACCACCCGACCACCAAAGCGCCGAAGCGCCGCCCGGCGTCCCGTTCTGACTGAAATTACATCAGGTTACCGCCATGCCCATCACCCTGCCCGCCACCCTGCCCGCCTATGATGTCCTGAACACCGAGGGCGTTATGGTCATGGCTGATGACAAGGCCGCGCGGCAAGACATCCGGCCCCTGCGCATCGCGCTGCTGAACCTGATGCCAAAGAAAATACAGACCGAGACACAATTTGCCCGGCTGATCGGCGCGACGCCTTTGCAGATCAACCTGTCGCTGATCCGCATGACCGAACATGAGACGCGCAACACCGCCGCCGAACACATGACGGAATTCTACCACCCTTTTGCCGAGATGCAGGACGAATATTTCGACGGTCTCATCATCACCGGCGCGCCGATCGAACATCTGCCCTTCACCGATGTGACCTATTGGGATGAATTGCGTCAGGTCTTCGACTGGACCCAGACCCATGTGCATTCCACCTTCGGCGTTTGCTGGGGCGGCATGGCGATGGCCTATCACTTCCACGGGGTGCGCAAGCACCTTCTGGACGCAAAGGCGTTTGGCTGTTTCAGGCATCAAAACCTTGCCCCGGCCTCGCCCTATCTGCGGGGTTTCTCGGATGATCTGCTGATCCCGGTCAGCCGCTGGACCGAAATGCGGCAGGCCGAGATCGAGGCCGCCCCCGGGCTGACAACCCTTCTGGGCAGCGACCAGACAGGGCCGTGCCTGATCGAGGACCCATCGCATCGCGCGCTTTATGTCTTCAACCATTTCGAATACGACAGCACGACGCTGAAAGAGGAATACGACCGCGATGTCGCCTCCGGCAAGCCGGTCAAGGTGCCGTGCAACTACTACCCTGATGACGATCCCGCGAGGGTGCCGCTCAACCGCTGGCGCAGTCACGCGCATCTGTTATATGGCAACTGGATAAATGAGATTTACCAGAGCACGCCTTATGACCTTACCCAGATCGGCAAATGATCGCCGCAAAAGCGCGATGACGGGCGGTTTGTCGGTCCGCCAGGGTGCCGCCGGGGCGCATAGCGCGCCGGGCTTCACATGAAGCGGCGCACCGCAGGCTATGGCCTTGCTGCCGCAGCGTTGTTTCTGGCAGGCTGCGCCGCCGCTGTGGATAACCGTGCAACCCGGCGCGAGACCGCATGGGAAGCGATGCATCCTCCCAGCGGGCAGTTCATCGAAACGGCGGGACGGCGCGTGCATGCGACGGTCAGCGGCAGCGGCCCCGATCTGGTGCTGATCCACGGTGCCAGCGGCAACCTGCGCGATTTCACCTTCGATCTGGTCGGCCGGCTGGAGCGGGATTTCCGCGTCATCGCGTTCGACCGCCCGGGTATGGGCTATTCCGACGATCTGGGCCCGGCGACGGTCAGCCCTGTCGCGCAGGCTGATGCGCTGCGCGATGCCGCGCGCCAACTGGGCGTGCGCCAGCCCATCATTCTGGGCCATTCCTATGGCGGCGCGGTCGCGCTGGCCTGGGCGCTGCGCGCACCATCCGAGGTGTCGGCGCTTGTGCTTCTGGCTGCGGCTTCTTACCCGTGGGACGGGGGGTTGGGCGCGCTCTATTCCTTCACCGACACCGCCATAGGCCGCCATACCGTAGCCCCCATGATCGCGGCCTTCGCCACCCAGGCGCAGGCAGAATCGGTCGCACGTGGGATATTTGCGCCGCAATCCGCCCCGCCCGGCTATGTCGAACATGTGGGAGTCGGGCTTGCCATGCGGCGCGGGCAGTTCAACACCAATTCGGAACAGGTTAACGGTCTGAAACCCTATCTGGAACGCATGGCGCCGGAATATCCCGACCTTACCTTGCCGATCGAGATGGTACATGGCGACGCTGACACCACGGTGGGCTTGTCGATTCATTCACAGCGACTGGCGGCAGATGTGGACAGCGCCAACCTGACGGTGCTGGACGGCATCGGCCATATGCCGCACCACGCCGATCCGGAAGCGGTTGTCGCCGCGATCCGTCGCGCGGCTGCGCGCGCACGTTAAAGTCGCCAGCGGCTGCGCGCGCACGTTAAAGTCGCCAGCGGCTGCGCGCGCAGAGTAAACTAGGCCGCGTTTGCGCGCGCGTCGCGTCCAACCCCGTGCACAGGCGGACCGAAAGGCCAATTGCGCCCTATCGCTGAAACTCAGGACACACCGCCAGAAACTCGACGCCTGCGCATGTGTCCTAACTGCCTTTTGGCCGCAATCTACCGCCCGGAGACAAACAGGCAATCATGCCGTGTGATATGCACAGTACGTTGCCAGATGCCTGCATGTTGGTCCTTTGACGCCGCCCCTTGAACCGCGCCGCAATCCGGGGTTTGGTGTGTGCTCCACCGTGAAAGGACCGCCATGACCATCCTGCCGCTGCCCGAAATCCCGTTCGACGGGGCGATCAGCCAGTTTTATGAAAACGAAGCCCCCAAAGCGGTGCGCAAGGCGGTCGAAAATGCGTCGAAACGCGACATCCTGTCTGACAGCTACCCCTATGACCGCTGGATGGAAAAGAACGCGTATCAAGACGAACTGAAAGCGCTGCAAGTCGAACTGGTGAAGCTGCAACACTGGCTGGCGGCATCGGGCAACCGAATGGTTCTGGTGTTCGAGGGGCGCGATACCGCAGGCAAGGGGGGCGCGATCCGGCGGCTGACCGAACCGCTCAACCCGCGCATCGCCCGGGTAGAAGCGCTGCCGAAGCCCACCGACCGGCAGCAAACGCAATGGTATTTCCAACGCTATATCGAACGCCTGCCTGCCGCGGGCGAAATGGTGATCTTCGACCGATCCTGGTACAACCGTGGCGTGGTCGAGCATGTTTTCGGCTTCTGCACGCCTGCGCAGCGCGAATTGTTCTTCCGCCAGGTGCGTCAGTTCGAGACAATGCTGGCGCAAGATGGCATCCGGCTTGTGAAGTTCTGGCTTAACATCGGGCAGGCGGAACAGCTGCGCCGGATGCTGGCGCGGGAACGCGACGTGCTGAAGCAGTGGAAGCTGTCGTCCATTGACGTTGGCGGCCTGTCAAAATGGGATGCCTATTCCAACGCGATCCACGAGACGCTGACCCGCAGCCACCATGACGACGCGCCCTGGACCGTGATCCGCGCCGAGGATAAATACCGCACCCGCCTTGCAGTGATCCGGCATGTACTGGGCGACATTCCCTATCCGGGCCGCCCTGACAAACTGCCACGCGGGGTCGACACTGCGATCTGTGGCGGGCCCGCGCTTTGGCAAAACGACTGAGCATAGCGCGGGGAGCCATACCGACGGACACGGGCGCCAAGCCTGATGCGTGGTCGCCCGTGTTCAGGTGTATTTAGCGCAGCGCGGATTGCGGCACCCCGGCGTGAATCATGGACAACCCTGATAGGGCAAGCCCAGCCTCAGCGGCCGTCGCCGCCGCCACTGCCCGCCCCGTCATCCGACCCCAGATCGGGCAGCTTCGCGTCCGACAGGTCGGCACGGCTGCCCATCACCGGATCGATGCGGCGCGGTGGTGGGGCGGGCCTACCCGGTTCTTGCGGTTCATGGGGCGGGATGGAGGGCGGCGCGGGCCGTTCGGGTGTCGGCGCAGGATGCGGTGTGGCGCGCAGCGCCTCGGGGTTGCGCAACCAGATGTCGCGTTGCGCGAAGGGAATCTCGATCCCCTCTTCTTGAAAGCGGCGGGCGATTTCGTGGTTCATGTCGGACATGACCGCCAGTTTGAATGCCACATCGCTTAGGATCAGCCGTATTTCGAAATTCAGACTATCCGCGCCAAAGCCCATGAAAAGGATGGCGGGCGCGGGGTCGACCACGGCCAGCGGCTGCGCCTCGGCGATCTCATTCAAGATCGCCTCTATCCGCCTGGTGTCAGACCCATAGGCCACGCCCACCGGCACGATCAGCCGCCCTGTGTTGTTATAGCGCGTCCAATTGGTCACCGTGCCCGAAATCAGATCGGCATTCGGCACGATCACATCGGTGCGGTCAAAGGTCTCGACGACGGTAGAGCGGACTGAGATAGAGCGCACCACCCCCATCGTACCGCCGACTTCAATCCAGTCCCCTTCCGACACCGGGCGTTCGATCAGCAAGATGATCCCCGAGACAAAGTTCGATACGATGTTTTGCAGACCGAACCCGATCCCGACCGACAGCGCGCCCGCCACCAGCGCCAGCGCCGACAAGTCGATGCCCGCGGTGGCAAAGGCAGTGATCCCTGCCAGAAACACCCCCAAATAGCCCACGCCGGACACGATGGCCTTCTGCCCGCCCTTCTCGATCCTTGTTTTCGGCAGAACCGAGGTGCCCAATCCCCCCTGAATGAGCCGCGTGACCGTATAGCCCAACACGAAGACGATGAAGAAGGTCAGCAGATTGGAGGGGGATATGCGCGTGCCGCCGATGCTGAAGCCTTCTGCGATGCTTTGCCAGACCTCGCGCAGTTGGGTTACGCGCACGCCCCAGACCAGCGCGAAAGCCGGCACCGAGACCACCACCAGCGCCAGTCCGACAAGCGCGGGCACCAAAGCCTCATTCGCATCGGCCCCGGTGCCGGTAATCATGCCGTAGATATCCGACACCAGCCGCTGCGCCAGCACCAGAACACCGATAAGACCCAGCGACATCACCGCCGGGTAAACGACCGCCTCGGCCGCCGGGACATAGCCGACGGCAGCCAGAACGCCTGCCAGCACGCCCAGCACCATCGCGAGGCGCCCAACGATCCCCATCATCCGGTCAAAGAATGACAGACCGGGGTCTGGCTGCGGCCGGGCCTCGGCATGCAGGCGCAGCAGTTGGCCGATGCGCAACGCCAGCAGCCCGGCAACCACGATCAGCGGAAATGAAATCATCGCATTGGCGCCGGGCGGCTGAAGGTCGGGCGCGGTCAGCGGCACGCGCAGCACATCGAGCGCCAGCACAACACCGATCAGCAGGCTGTGCAGCCGCCCCTCGCGACGCCGTTCGAGCGAAAGGTTCAGCGGCGCATAGGCCGCGCCCGCCGCCGGGAAGATCTGCCCCCCGAGCCAGCGCGCGGCCAGCACGACGAAACCCGCCTCAGGCAAGGCGTCTAGAATCTCTTCGCCAGTCAGCGCGGTCATCGAGGTCGCCTTCACCGCCTCGGCCAGCGCCAGCACGCCGGCCAGCGGCAGGACGATCTGGCCGAGCGACACGATCAACGCCCACACATTGCGCCCGCGCAACGTGGTCGAGGCGTTGAGCAAGCGTTCCGTCAACTGCTCCATCCAGCGCCGCCCCCGCGTCAGCAGGACCCCCGCGAACAGCAGATACGCCAGTATGACCGGTAAATTGGCCTGAAACTCTGTGCGCAGCCGGGGTTCGGCCCAGTTGTTCTGCACTTCGCCCAGGATGGCCACGAAAGAACTGAACAAAGTGTTCAACCCGGATTGCCAGTTGGCCGGGTTCAGTGGCGAGGGTACCAGCGTCATCAGCGCGTCGGCCTGCCGGTCGCGCAGCACCTGGTCGATCTGGCTCACAAGGCCATCTGCACGGCGAAACGCTTCTTCCGCCGCCAGCCCGGGAACCTGCAGGCGCGACAACTGCTCGTTCAACTCGGTCCGCCTCGTGGCGATCTCGGCCACTTCGGTCCCACCCTCGGCGGGCGGCGGACCCAGCACCTCGATCTGGCTGCGCAGCGTGTCGATCCGCGCACGGTTGGCATCTTGCGCCGCGAGGAACCGGGCCCGCGCGTCCACGACCTGTCCGCGCAGGGTATCGAGCTCGCCATCCGCGACACGCGGGTCTTCGATTGCGTCCTCAACCTGCGTTGCCAGCCGTTCCCACCGGGCATAATCAGGTGCGGTCTCGGCGACGGTCTGCGCATGGGCTGCGGGCGCGTAAGCCCCGGGCGCCACGCCCAACACCACGGCAAGCAAGATCAGCGCGGCAGCGCAGAACCTGCTCAACATATCAGGCCATCACATCGGGCAAGGCGCGTGGGCTGCCCGTCATCCAATCTGGCACCGGCAGCGACTGGCTGCGCAGGAATTCCGGGTTGAACAGCTTGGACTGGTAGCGGGTGCCGTAATCGCACAGGATCGTCACGATCGTATGGCCCGGCCCCATGTCACGCGCCATGCGGATTGCCCCCGCCACGTTGATGCCAGAGGACCCCCCCAGGCACAGCCCTTCATTGGCCAGCAGATCAAAGACGATCGGCAGCGCCTCGGCATCGGGGATTCGCGCGCAGAAATCGGGGGTGAGGCCTTCCAGATTCGCGGTGATGCGCCCTTGGCCGATGCCTTCGGAGATGCTGTTGCCCGATGAGGCCAGCACCCCTTCGGTATAGTAACTGTAAAGCGCCGCGCCGTCCGGGTCGGCCAGCCCGATCTTGACGCCGCGCGGTTGCAGCGCAGCGGCCACCCCCGCCAGCGTCCCGCCCGAACCTACAGCGCAGATGAAACCGTTCACCCGGCCGTCCGTCTGGTCCCAGATCTCGGGGCCGGTGGTTTCGATGTGCGCCTGCCGGTTCGCCGTGTTGTCGAACTGGTTGGCCCAGATCGCGCCATTGGGTTCGGTCGCGGCCAGCGCTTGGGCCAGACGGCCAGAATAGCGCACATAATTGTTGGGGTTCTTGTAGGGGGCTGCCGGCACTTCGACCAGTTGCGCACCCGCAAGCCGCAGCATGTCCTTCTTTTCCTGACTCTGGGTCTCGGGGATAACGATCACTGTCTTATAGCCCAGCGACGACCCCACCAGCGCCAGCCCGATGCCGGTATTGCCCGCCGTACCTTCGACAATCGTGCCGCCGGGTTTAAGCTGCCCCGAGGCAACAGCGTCGCGGATGATGTAAAGCGCGGCGCGGTCCTTTACCGATTGGCCAGGATTCAGAAACTCGGCCTTGCCCAAAATCTCGCAGCCCGTGGCGTCAGATGCGGCGTTCAGCCGGATCAACGGGGTGTTGCCGATCGCCTCGACCAGATTCGCGCGTATGACCATGGTGCTTTCCCTTCAACGTTACGCGCACAGGTAATTACCGCCCCGGCGGATGACAAGCAACTGCACGCATAGCATCAGGGGTCAGGCGCGATGTCAGGCCAGCGCGCCCGCCTGTTTCATCGACCGCGCATAAAACCAGAACAACGCGGGCACGACAACCTGTGCCACCAGCACCAGCCAAGGGTCGAAGCCCGGCAACGGGCGCGGCCCAGCCGGTGAAAGCACCGACCACACAGCCACCACCAGCATCGCGAGAAAGGCAAAGGCCAGAATCAGTACCGCGCCCCGGTCACGCGCCAGCATCATGATCGCACCCAGAAGCCCGCCCCAGATGCCGACCGCCAGCACCGCCCCCGTCCATACCGGCAGCGCATCAAACCAAAGGCCCCAGCCTTCGGGCAGCCCGGCAAGGGTGCCCATGTGATCGTAGCGGACCAGTACATATTCGACGGCCCAGAGGCCAAACCACAAAATTGCCAGCAATGCGGTCAGCGGCAGGTGTGCCGGACGGGTACGGGGGGTCATGTCAGGATCTCCGGTTGTGTTGGGGCCAGACTGCCCCGGCTGGCGTCGGCTGTCCACCCCAAAGCAGGCCCGCAGGAGGGCAGAGTGACCAGCATGATCGAAGCAGACAAGCGATGAACGGGACGCGCAGAGCCTTTGCGCCCAACCGCGCACGCCGTCCCGCGCAGGGCACCTTTCGACACCTTTTCAACAAGAAGCCCCGCCTGCATTTACAGACGGGGCAAATTCAATCGGGGTTACGCACGCCAAGAGGCCCGCAAGGCCAGGGGGTCAGGCGACCAGCAAGGCGCGCGCCTCATGATGGCGCAGGGTCATGCGCGCGGCGACGTAGTTTTGCAGCCCCTCCGCATCGGCCAATTCGGGAAACAGCGCAAACAGCTCACGCCGCTGCGCATCGTTCAACCCAGCGACAGATCGCACGCCTGGCTGATAGCTTTCGGACCATGCGCCATCGGCGCGCAGGATCTCATGCTGGTCGAACATGATGTGAACATACGTGACGCCCTGCCCTTCGACCCGGGAAATACCCGGCAGGCCGACCATATGCACGGCAGGTACCAGCACCTCACGCTCACCAAACATCAGCTCGGCGCGTGAATTGGTGACCAGCATCCGGTGCTGCGGCGACACCAGCATCGGACGTTCGGGCAGATTGTCGCCAAGGGCGCCGACGGCGATACGCACCGGCGCATAATCCGGCGTCTCTGCAATCTCGGCGGCGTCCAGCACGCGCGACCCGGTCCAGGCCAGCGGCAGGTAGCCATTGTCGCGCGTCAGCACCATGTCTCCCGGACGCAGGTCCTCGACCGCCTTGCGACCGCCCAGCACGTCGATCATTGTCCCGACAGTGAAACACGACAGCGGCGTCTCATCATCGCGCCCGACTTTCGACACGTCGGTGGCAGGGTCGACTTCGGTGAATTCGGTGACAGTCGGCGGGGTGAAAACCTCAACCGAGACAATCGGCGCACCGGTCCAGCCGGTGGCCGGGTCGGTCAAGCTGTCGCCGGGCGCCAAAGTGTTGATGACATCGCCCGCATCATTGATGAAATTGATGGTAAAGAACTGCCCGGTCACTGTGCTGATGTCCCCGGTCACGGGGTCCTGCACCGTCACCGTCGCCCAGTAATCGAACATCTCTGAAATGCGATATTCAACGCCGTCTATAGTCGCAAGGTCGCCAACACCGATCGCGCCGGGCCGGTCATCCGGCAGCGTCACTTCGACCCCATCAACCACGCGATCCATCTGATCGAGATCGTACACAACGCCCTGGCTGCCGGTGGTGATCGGCGGGGCATCGTCGGTCAGAAAAATCAGATCGTTAAGCGTTGTCATTCTATCATTCCTCCAAATCGTCCCAGCCACCGCGAAGGAGGCAGAGGCCGCGGGTGTTGCGATCCATCAGGTAAGGCACCGCATCCCCGCCGATCTTCGTCATACTAACGGCTTACGGAAAGACTATACCAAAGTGACACTTGTCATGCAGTCTTTCCGCAAGAATCTGTCTAAAATAAGGAAACATGCTGTTTCCGATCCAACAATCGGAGATATCGGCCCCCGTTCCGCACACGAGTCATACAATTTGCGGGGCCGTTGCGTGTATCACGCGGTGCAATAGCGTAATTCCTGCCTTCAGATCACCAATTCCTTTGTCCGCACAAACTCACAAGGAACGTTACTGCGCAGATTGTCGTGACACCACCCAAAAAGCCGCACGAATCATGCATAGCGCGCCGCAATGCAGTAAACTTCGCGGCAGAATTGGATCTTGTTGGTATGAAAACAGGGTTTTTGGTGCCCGAGGTGGGATTCGAACCCACACACCCGCAAGGGCGGAGGATTTTGAATCCTCTGCGTCTACCGTTCCGCCACTCGGGCCAGCTGTGATGCCAGCGAAGTGCTGATACCTTGCACATGCGCGCTGGTCAACGGGTCCTTTGCGGCGACCGCGACATTCCACGGCTTGACCATTTGGCCTGCGCATGGTGGATGCAACGAGCAGTAGCAGACGGGAAGATCATGCTCAGAGCACTCTACACACGCACCCTGTCACTGGCGCAATCGAAGCATGCGCTCTGGGCGCTCGCATTGGTCGCGTTCATCGAAAGCTCGGTCTTCCCGATCCCTCCCGATGTCCTGATGATTCCCATGATCATCGCCGCGCCGCGCCGCGCCTTCCTGATCGCCGCCGTCGCCACGGTCAGTTCGGTGCTGGGCGGGCTGCTGGGCTATTACATTGGGTATGGCATGTTTGAGAGTATCGGCCGACCTGTGCTGGAATTCTACGGCAAAGACGCCTATTTCGACGATTTCCGCGCGCGCTATAACGAATACGGTGCCTGGGCCGTGCTGATCGCGGGGGTCACGCCATTTCCCTACAAGGTCATTACCATCCTGTCAGGGGCCACGAACCTGTCGTTGCCGGTCTTCATGCTGGCCAGCGTCGTGGCACGGGGGCTACGCTTCTTTATCGTGGCAGCGCTTTTGTGGAAATTCGGCGCGCCGATCCGCGATTTCATCGAACGCCGTCTGGGGCTGATGTTTACCGTGTTCTGCGTGCTGCTGATCGGCGGCTTCATCGTGGTCCGGTTCCTGTGAGGAGGCTTTGCATGACCAGGCAAATACGCATCGCGCTGGCGCTGGCAGGGTCGGCGGGGCTGTTGCTTGCCGCGCTGGCGTTTCAGCATATCGGCGGCATGGCGCCCTGCCAGCTGTGCATCTGGCAACGCTGGCCGCATGTTGTAGCATTTCTCGGGGCGATGGGGCTGATACTGCCGGGGCCCGTTTGGCCACTGATCGGCGCTGCGGGCACCGCGACATCGGGCGGCATCGGCATCTACCACACAGGCGTCGAACGCGGCTGGTGGCCCGGCCCCACCAGTTGCTCCGGCGGTGGCGACATGTCCGCCCTGACGCCTGAACAATTGCTGGACCGCGTGCTGGCCGCCCCCGTTGTGCGTTGCGATGAGGTGCCGTGGGAATTGCTCGGCTTGTCGATGGCCAGTTGGAACGCGCTGCTGTCCCTGGTGCTGGCCGCCCTGTGGCTTTCGGCGCTGCGGCGGCCCTAGGCGCGGGACATGCTTGCTGCGTCACTTCCCTGCCCGCGCCCGGCCCCTCAGTGCAATACCAGCTCACCCACCACATTGCGCCATTTGCCCGGCGAGAGCAGCTTGCGATACGTGAAGCGGACCGAGTGCAGCGGCCCTTCGATCTGGCCCTTCCAGAAGTCGATGAACCCGAACAGTCGCGGATAATCCGGGGCAAGGTCATATTCCTGCCAGACGAAGATATTGAGGACATTGCGGTAATCCGGCATCCGGTAGAACAGTTCGGCTGTGGTCAGCCCGTAGCCCTTCAGCATCAATTCGGTTTCAGAAGCCTGCATGGTACACCTCATCAGATGGGACGATTCCTTGAGTGCATCGCAAAATTATTAACTTATCAATAAAAACAATCTGCTAGCAGCCGAATGCCACGGCTGCCAATGCGCGCGGGCATCGGCCATTGCACCCCAGATGCAGCTTACGTTATAGTGCGTGAAACTATATCTTGTGACCCCCATGGAATGAGAGGCCTTCGTGAGCGATACGCCCGAAACCCCTGAAAACACAGAAGAAAAGCGGACGCCGATAGGATCGACGATCTCCATCGAACAGGAGATGCGCACGTCTTATCTTGATTACGCCATGAGCGTTATCGTCAGCCGCGCCATTCCGGACCTGCGCGACGGGTTGAAACCCGTACACCGGCGCATCCTGTTTTCCATGCACATGAACGGGTTTTACAACGATAAACCGTACCGCAAATCGGCCCGGGTGGTCGGCGACGTGATCGGTAAATATCACCCCCATGGTGATTCCGCCGTTTATGACGCGCTGGTGCGGATGGCGCAGCCGTTCTCGATGTCGCTCAAACTGCTGGACGGTCAGGGCAACTTCGGCTCCATGGACGGTGATAACCCCGCCGCCATGCGGTACACCGAGGTCCGGATGGACAAGCCCGCCGCCGCGCTGCTGGCCGATATCAACAAGGACACGGTTGATTTTCAGGACAACTACGACGGTCAGGACCGCGAGCCCAGCGTCCTGCCTGCGCGCTTCCCCAACATGCTGGTCAATGGCGCGGGCGGTATTGCCGTCGGCATGGCGACCAACATCCCGCCGCATAACCTGGGCGAAGTCATCGACGCCACGCTGGCACTGATCGAGTCGCCTGATCTGTCTTCCGAAGACCTGATGCAATACATCCCAGCCCCCGACTTCCCCACCGGCGGGTTGATCCTGGGCCGCTCCGGCGCGCGCAAGGCCTACATGGAAGGCCGCGGTTCGGTCATCATCCGCTCGAAAACCCATATCGAGGAACTCCGCAAGGACCGCTACGCCATCATCATCGACGAGATCCCCTACCAGGTGAACAAATCCACCATGGTGGAACGCATCGCCGAGGCGGTGCGCGACAAGCGGATCGAAGGCATCTCGCATGTGCAAGACGAATCCGACCGCATCGGCGTGCGCGTGGTTGTGGAACTGAAACGTGACGCGACGCCCGATGTCGTGCTGAACCAATTGTTCCGCTTCACGCCGATGCAGGTCAGCTTTGGCTGCAACATGCTGGCTCTGAACGGGGGGCGGCCCGAACAGCTGCGCCTGCGCGATTTTCTGCATTACTTCATCGGCTTCCGCGAAGAAGTCGTCGCGCGCCGCACTGCATTTGAGTTGCGCAAGGCGCGTGAACGCAGCCATGTGCTGTGCGGTCTTGCGGTGGCGGTGTCGAACGTCGACGAAGTCGTGACCACCATTCGTGCCAGCGCCGACCCGGCCGAAGCGCGCGAAAAACTGATGACCCGCCGCTGGCCCGCCCATGACATCGCCGCATACATCCGGCTGATCGACGACCCCAGCCATACGATGAACGACGACGGCACCTATAACCTGTCGGAAATTCAGGCCCGTGCCATTCTGGAACTGCGCCTGCAACGCCTGACCGCGATGGGCGTCAAGGAGGTCACGGATGAGCTGGAAGACCTCGCCGCCAAGATCATGGATTACCTCGACATCCTGCGGTCGCGCACCCGGATCATGGAGATCATCAGCGACGAGCTGCGCGAAGTGCGCGAGAATTTCGCCGTCCCGCGCCGTACAGAAATCGTCGACTGGGCCGGCGATATGGATGACGAAGACCTGATAGAGCGCGAGGATATGGTCGTTACCATAACCTCGGCCGGCTATATCAAACGCACACCCTTGGCCGAATTCCGCGCGCAGCGTCGCGGCGGCAAGGGTCTGGCCGGGATGACCACGAAGGAAGATGACCTGGTCACACAACTTTTCGTGGCCAACACCCATACCCAGCTTTTGTTCTTCACCACCGACGGCATGGCCTACAAGCTGAAGACATGGCGCCTGCCGCTGGCGGGCCGCAACGCGCGCGGCAAGGCCATCGTCAACATTTTGCCGATCACCCCCGGTGTCTCCATCGCGGCGATCATGCCAGTGGAACGCCCTGAGGATGAGTGGGAGAACCTGCAAATCACTTTCGCCACCAGCGCGGGCGATGTGCGCCGCAACGCCCTCTCAGACTTTACCAACGTCATGCGCAACGGCAAGATCGCGATGAAGCTGCCCGAAGGCGTGAAACTGGTGAATGCCCGGATCTGCGATGAGATGGATGATGTGATGCTGGTCACCGCGCTTGGCCGGGCCATCCGCTTCCCCACGACCGATGTGCGCGTCTTCAAGGGCCGCGACAGCACCGGGGTGCGCGGCATTCGGCTGGCGAACGGCGACCGCGTTGTCTCCATGGCAGTGATCCGGCATTTCGACGCCACCGCCGAAGAACGCACCGCCTATCTGAAAATGCGCCGCGCCATGCTGGGTGCGGCCGAGGAAGAGGTGGATGAAGATGAAGACGCGGTCGAGGGCGGGCAACTGTCCCCCGAACGCTACGCAGAAATGTCCGCCTATGAAGATCTGCTGCTGACCATTACGTCGCGCGGCACCGGCAAGCTGTCATCCAGCCACGGCTACCCGGTTCGCGGGCGCGGTGGTATGGGCGTCGGCGCGTCGGACAAGGCGATGCGCGGCGGGCCGCTGGTTGCCTGTTTCCCGGTGGATATGTCCGACCAGATCATGCTGGCGACCTCGACCGGCCAGTCGATCCGTTGCCCGGTCGATGGCATCTCGTTCCGCTCGCGCGCGGCGGGCGGGGTCAAGGTGTTCAACACTGCTGCAGGCGAAATCGTGGTTTCCGTCGCCCGGATCGTGGATACCGAGGATGACACCGCCACCGAAACGGAATGACGGGTCGGATCGGGTCACATGATCGGCGGGGCAACAGCGTCCCGCCGGTTGACGCGGACAGCCCCGACACGCAGGATCATCACCGCGACGCGCACGCGACCACGGATCTGGAGGCGCGTCTCAACGCTGCCCTCGCCGCTCTCGCCGCCACTCGAACCGTCACCACCTACGGCGCCCTTGCGCGCGTGCTCAACATCCCCGGCCCCGGTTCCATCGCAAAACTGACCGCCGCCTTGGAACGCAGCATGGCGCAGGATATTGCCGCTCACCGCCCCCTGCGCGCCGCCCGGGTGCTGGCGCGCGTGCCCGGCACCCTTCCCGCACCGGGCTTTTTTGCCCGTGCGCGCGCGCTCCATCTCTACCATGGCCCCGACAGCGGGCCGCAGGCCGAAGCCTTCCATCGCGCGCAGCTTGTCCCCTAGGGCCGGTTGTCAAAGGCTTGGGCCGCCACAGGTTCAAAAAATAGGCTTGAAGCCGTCAGGCTTTGCAATCTGATACAGAAAAGGCGACATATCGCAGATGACAAATCAACTGAACATCGCCCCCCTGAACATTGTAGGCGGCGGCATGGCCGGCGCCGAGGCCGCGTGGCAGGCCGCCAACGCAGGCGTGCCCGTCATCATCCATGAGATGCGGCCCTCGGTCGGCACTTTCGCCCATCAGACCGGGGATCTGGCGGAAATGGTGTGTTCCAACTCGTTCCGCTCGGATGATGACGAACAGAACGCCGTAGGCCTCTTGCATTGGGAAATGCGACAGGCGGGCGGCCTCATCATGGCCATGGCCGATGCCCATGCCCTGCCCGCCGGCGGCGCATTGGCCGTGGACCGAGAGGCCTTTGCCCGCGCCGTCACCGCAAAGCTGCGCGCGCATCCCAATGTCACCGTGCAACCCGGCGAAATCACCGCGCTGCCCGACAGCGGCCATTGGATCATTGCCACCGGCCCCCTGACCTCGGACGCCCTTGGCGCGGCGATCCGGGCTGAGACCGGGGCCGAGGCGCTGGCCTTTTTCGACGCCATCGCGCCGATCATCTATTTCGACAGCATTGATCTGTCGAAGGCATGGTTCCAATCGCGCTATGACAAGGGCGAGACCGAGGCCGAACAAAAAGCCTACCTCAATTGCCCGATGGACCGCGCGCAATATGACGCGTTCATCGACGCCCTGCTAGAAGCCGAAAAGACCGAATTCCACGCCGGTGAAACCGCCAATTACTTTGACGGCTGCCTGCCGATCGAAGTGATGGCCGAACGCGGGCGCGAGACCCTGCGCCATGGCCCGATGAAACCCGTAGGCCTGACCAACCCGCATGCCCCTGATGTGAAGCCCTGGGCCGTGGTGCAGCTGCGCCGCGACAATGCGCTGGGGACGCTCTACAACATCGTAGGGTTCCAGACAAAGATGAAGTACGGCGCGCAAGTATCTGTTCTTAAAACAATTCCAGGACTCGAAGGCGCGCAGTTTGCCCGGCTGGGTGGCATCCACCGCAACACTTTCCTCAATTCGCCTACGCTGCTCGATGATCACCTGCGCCTGAAATCCCGGCCCCATATTCGCTTTGCCGGACAGATCACGGGGGTGGAAGGGTATGTGGAATCCGCCGCCATGGGCCTTCTGGCCGGGCGACTGGCGGTGGGCGACATTCTGGGCCAGCCCGTGGGTGCCCCCCCGCGCGAAACCGCCATGGGCGCACTGGTGCATCACATCACCGGCGGGGCCGAGGCGAAGACCTTTCAGCCGATGAACGTAAATTTCGGCCTTTTCCCGCCCATCGACGCCAAGGGCGGGCGCCGGGGGCGCATGACACGCTACAAGGGCTATACCGACCGGGCCAAAGCCGCCTATCTTCAATGGCTTGACGCGCAAACTTCAGATGCCGCATGAAGCACGAATTACCCGGTTTGCCCCTTCGCCAACTGGGCTTTTGCATCTGGGTCATGCGTTTTCTGCCCTGATCGCTGCCGGGCGCGGCGATACCTTCTTGCTGCGGCTGGAAGACATCGACACCGCGCGCTGCAAGCCTGCGTTCGAGGGCTCGATTTATGATGATCTTCGCTGGCTGGGCCTGACATGGCCCAGCCCGGTCTGGCGACAATCCGACCGGCTGTATCATTACACATCGGCCTTGGCGCGGCTGTCGGCCATGGGCCTGACGTATCCTTGCCGCTGCTCGCGGGCCGACATCCGTGCCGCCCTGTCCGCCCCGCAAGAAGGCGCGCCGATTGGCCCCGATGGCCCGCTTTATCCCGGCACCTGCCGCAACCGGACGATGGCCGACGCGCAACCCACCGACGCGATCCGCCTCGACATCGCCCGTGCAAGCGCCCTGACCGGGCCGGTCACCTTCACCGATACCGGCCCCGGATACTCCCAGCGCGTGCACCAGATGACGCCCAGCGACATGGCGCACAGCATCGGCGATATCGTGCTGGCTCGGCGCGACATCGGCACCAGTTATCACATTGCAGTTGTGGTGGATGACGCGGCGCAGGGCATCACCGAAGTCACGCGCGGCGCGGACCTCTTTGCAGCGACATTCATCCATGTCTTGCTGCAACGATTGCTGGCCCTGCCCACGCCCGCTTATCACCACCATCGGCTGATCCGCGACGATGAAGGCAAGCGGCTGGCCAAACGCGATGCCGCCCGCGCGATCCGCAGCTACCGCGACGCCGGTGCCACGCCGAGCGACATTCGCGACCTGCTCAATCTGCCATCGGCGCCATGATCTCAACCTCTTCCCCGTCGCGCACGGCAGTGTAGAAACACGACCGGCGATTGGTGTGGCAGGCGGGCCCCACCTGATCTACCAGCGCCAGCAGGCAATCGCGGTCGCAATCCACCCGCAGCTCTACCATCCGCTGCACATGCCCCGAGGTTTCGCCCTTCACCCAGAAGGCCTGACGCGAACGTGACCAATAGGTCACTTTCCCCGTGGCCAGGGTCTGCGCCACCGATTCCGCGTTCATCCAGGCCATCATCAGCACCTCTTGCGACAGATGGTCCTGCGCGATCACCGGGATCAGGCCATTGGAATCGTAGCGCAGGGATTGCGGATCGAAGTTCATGAGTTAAATCCTGTTCAAGATTACAGCATCGTTTACGCTAAAGCCGCACACAGGAAAACCCGGATGTCTGAAAATGCCGAGCTGATAAAACTGTATTCCGGCCGGATTCTGGCGTTGACCGCCGATATTCCACACTTGGGCCGACTGGACACGCCGCAATTCACCGCGCGCAAACGCTCGCCGCTGTGTGGGTCGACCGTGACGGTGGACATGGATGTGACCGACGGGCGCATCAGCCGTTTCGGACAGGAGGTGAGGGCCTGCGCGCTGGGTCAGGCTGCTGCCGCCGTGCTGGGCGCGGCTGTGATCGGACGCACCAAGCCTCAGATCCGGGCGGCCCGCGACGCGCTGCACGCGATGCTGAAGGCCGACGCCCCGCCCCCCGACGCACCTTTCGACGGGTTCGAGGTGCTGCTGCCCGCGCGGGAATACAAGAACCGCCATGCCTCGATCCTGCTAGCACTCGACGCGACGCTGGAGGCGTTCGACCAGCCCGCGTGACAGCCGCGCGCAAAGACCGCCCACCTTACCCGGAACAATCGCGGGTAAGGGTCGCGAAGCCTACATTGCCGTCCAGCCGCCATCCACGCTGATCGTGGTGCCGGTTATCTGGGCTGCCGCGTCAGAAGCCAGGAACACCGCCGTGCCGCCCATCTGTTCAACAGTCGCGAATTCGCCCGAGGGTTGGCGCGACAGCATGACCTCCTTGATGACCGTCTCGCGGTCCATATCATGCGTCTTCATCTGGTCGGGGATCTGTTTTTCGACAATCGGGGTCAGCACATAGCCCGGGCAGATCGCATTGGCCGTCACGCCCTTGCCCGCCATTTCCAGCGCGGTGGTCTTCGTCAGGCCGATGACCCCGTGTTTAGCCGCGATATAGGCAGATTTGTAAGGTGAGGCCGTCAGCCCATGCGCGGACGAGATGTTGATGACCCGGCCCCAGCCCTTCTTTACCATGCCGGGCAGCGCTGCGGCGGTGGTGTGGAAGGCAGAGCTCAGGTTGATCGCGATAATCGCATCCCATTTCTCGGTCGGAAATTCCTCGATCCGCGCGACGTGCTGGATGCCTGCGTTGTTCACCAGAATGTCGCAGCCGCCCGCCTTTTCAACAAGCGCGCGCGCGGCATCTCCCTTGGACATATCCGCCTGAATGTAGCGCACGGTCACGCCGAATTCCGTCGCCAGATCGGTGGCCAGCGCATGGTCTTCGGTCGAATCGCTGAATGAGTTCAGAATCACCTCTGCACCCGCTTCGGCCAACGACCGGGCGATGCCCAGCCCGATGCCCGAAGTCGAACCGGTCACGATTGCGCGTTTTCCTGCCAAGGTCATAGAATCCTCCTTTTTTTAAGGTTATCGGCACCATACGCGCGCGCGTGCTGATGACCAGCCCCCCCAGTGGGGGTCGCATCACTTCGCTGCGAGAAGCCGCCGATTGGCCAAAAAAAAGCGCCCGCACAAGGCGGGCGCAAGTCATTGAGGCAGGTTTCATACAGGCAAGAAACCTATCGAGCAGTACGTGTGTTATACCCATTCTTTCTGAGCTATCCAAGCTAAAAGTTTGAAATAGCATCAAACTATCAGTAGCGTGAAACGCAACAATGTGACAGCAAAGCTGACACTCAGGCAAAGGAACTGCACCCATGCGCGCTTTCAGATCGGTGGCTCTTGGCATTTCGCTCACGCTTTCGCTGGCGGTCGCGTCAGGGTCCGGCGCCTGGGCACAGCCCACGCATGGCATCGCTATGTACGGTGCGCCGGCGCTTCCCCCAGATTTTGTGTCACTGCCACAGGCCAACCCGGATGCCCCAAAGGGCGGGCAGATTGTTTTTGCCGAAGTGGGCGGGTTCGACAGCCTCAACCCCTACATTCTGCGCGGCTCGGCCCCCTACGGCGTAGGCCTGCTGACGGTGGAGACGCTGCTGGGTCGCAACTACGATGAACCCTTCGCGTTGTATGGCGTGCTGGCCGAATCGGTGGAAACCAACGCCGCGCGCGACTTTGTCGAATTCACCCTGCGCCCCGAGGCGCGGTTTTCCGATGGCAGCCCCGTCACAGTCGAGGACGTGCTGTGGTCCTTCGAGACGCTGGGCACCGAAGGGCAGCCGCGCTACCTCGGTGCGTGGCAAAAGATCGCGACGGCAGAGGCTGCAGGCCCGCGCAGCGTGCGCTTCACATTCACCGAAGCGGATCGAGAGCTGCCGCTGATCCTCGGTCTGCGCCCAATCTTGCAAAAGGCACAGTTTCAGGGGCGCGACTTTGCGCAATCCTCGATGCAGCCGATCATCGGCTCGGGCCCTTATGTGGTGGACGAAGTCGATGTCGGGCGGACCATCAGCTTCGTGAAGAACCCTGACTGGTGGGGGGCCGATCTGAATTTCTATCGCGGGCAGCACAATTTCGATGAAGTACGCTATGAGTTCTTTGCGGATTCGGGCGTTGCATTCGAACAATTCAAGGCAGGCATCGTGACCTCATGGCGCGAAGGCAACGCCGCTCGCTGGGCTGACAGCTATGATTTTCCCGCCGTGCAATCGGGTGATGTGGTGCAATCCGAGATCCCGCACCAGCGGCCCAGCGGCATGACCGGGTTGGTGTTCAACACCCGCCGCGCGCCGTTTGACGATCTGCGCGTGCGTGACGCTTTGATCCATGCGTTCAATTTTGAGCTTATCAACCGGACGGTCACCGGCGGCGATCAGCCGCGTATCACTTCGTATTTCTCGAATTCCGTTCTGGGCATGGATCATGGCCCTGCAACGGGCCGTGTGTCCGAGTTTCTGGAACCCTTCGCCGCAGATCTGCCGCCGGGGGCGCTGGAGGGCTACAGCGTGCCGCTGTCCGACGGATCGTCTGCCAACCGCGCCAATATCCGCGCTGCCACCCGCCTGCTGCAAGACGCGGGATGGAGCGTGCAAGAAGGTGTATTGCGCAACGCAGACGGCCAGCCCTTCACCTTCACGATCCTGATGCGGCAGGCCGCAACAGAAATGGGGGCGATCCTTGATATCTATGTGGAATCGCTGCGGCGTCTGGGCATCACCGCCCGCGTCGAGACCGTGGACAGCGCGCAATACACGGAACGCACGCAGGTCTATGATTTCGACATGACGCATATCGTGCGTTCGCTCTCACTCAGCCCCGGGAATGAACAGATGCTTTATTGGGGCAGCGATGGCGTTGAACAGCCCGGGCACCGAAACTGGATGGGCATGAACAGCCCCGCCGCCGAAGCGATGATCGACCGCCTGCTCACCGGGACCGCGCAGGACGATTTCATTGCCGCCGCCAAGGCGCTGGACAGGGTGCTGACCGCCGGGCGCTATGTGATCCCGCTGTGGCACAGCCCGGTGTCGCGCATCGCCCACGCATCATATTTGAAATTCCCTGAAAGGCTGCCTATGTATGGCGACTGGTTGGGTTTCCAACCAGAGGTCTGGTGGTCAGAGGAATAAAAACAATGCGAGCAGTCATCCTCATCGCCGTCTGCATGGCAGGACTTGCAGGTTGCAATACCGTTGCCGGGGTCGGTACTGACGTTACATCCGGGGCGCAGACCGTTCAGGGCTGGTTCGGCGGCGGCGGCGGGTACTGAGAGGGCCAGAAAAGAGGCCTGTGACAGCATGGGACACGCGCGCGATCCGGCAGCGTGACGGTTTTTTGCATGCTACGCTATGCCCATGCGGTGCTAGATACCTTTTCAAGTCTCAAGGGTCAAATCCCCCGTCCCCCAATTCGTGGGCGCGATCCGTTGCAATGCTGACCGAAGCGATCAGCGGGACAACGTTGCGCACGGACGGGGATATGTCGGGCTTTCCTTGTCCACACGGGATTGCCTTCGTACAGGTGACTGACGCAAAGGGGTTCGCACCCGGCAAAGGTTCATCACCCTGCCATCGCGCGTCAACACGCAACCAGACCCGTGCATCGGCACACAAAAGCCTGTGCGCGGCTGCGGGGGCAGGCGTGGCTTGCATGTGCCCCCGCCCGGGCGTAGCAGATATGCTATGCGTTCACTCACCCCATCCACCGCGCCCGTCGCCTGCCCCGCGCCGTTCAACATGGCGCGCTATGTGCTGGCCGCAGGGCAGGCCACGCCCGACAAGATCGCACTCCACATCCTGCGCACCTCGGGCGCAGAGCGGTGGAGCTATGCGCGCCTGAGTGCAGCGGTGCGCGGCGTGGGCACCGGCCTGTTGGCACAGGGCCTCAGCCCCGGTGACCGGGTGCTGATGCGGCTGGGCAATAGTGTCGATTTCCCGCTGACCTATCTGGGGGCGATTGCCGCAGGCCTAATTCCTGTGCCCACTCCCGCCACCCTGACGATGCCCGAGGTCACGTCGCTGGCCCATGGCCTGCAGCCCGCGCTGATTGTCGCGGGGGACGGCATCGCCCTGCCCCAAGATGACAGCATCCCTACCCTGCGCGCCGCCGATCTGGTGGCCATGCGCGACATGCCGCCCTGCGACTGGGATATGGGCGCGGATGGGCAGGGCAACCCCGACCGGCTGGCCTATATCATTTATACATCCGGGACCTCAGGCGTGGCGCGCGCAGTGATGCATGCACATCGCGCCGTCTGGGCGCGACGGATGATGTGGGACGGCTGGTACGGCCTTCGCCCCGACGACCGGCTATTGCATGCGGGCGCATTCAACTGGACCTATACGCTGGGCACGGGGCTTATGGATCCCTGGGCGATCGGGGCGACAGCGCTGATCCCGTCCGACACCGCAACCCTGGCCCTGATGCTGCGCCGGTTTGACGCGACACTTTTTGCCGCGGCGCCCGGTGTCTTCCGCCAGATGCTGCGTGGGGCGGATGCGCTGCCCCTGCCCCACCTGCGCCATGCCCTTTCAGCGGGCGAGAAACTGCCCGATGTCACCCGTGATGCCTGGGTCGCAGCGACGGGCCGCCCGGTCTATGAGGCGCTGGGGATGTCCGAATGCTCGACCTTCGTGTCGGCGGCGCCTGACCGTCCCGTGCCGCCCGGTGCTTCAGGCTATGCGCAGCCGGGGCGACGCATCGCGGTGCTGGGACCGGACCACGCGCCCCTTCCCCATGGCCAGACCGGCACGCTGGCAATCCACCGCAGCGACCCGGGCCTCTTCCTGGGCTATCGCAACGCGGCAGAGGCCACCGCAGCCTGCTTCGCGGGGGATTGGTTCCTGACCGGCGACAGCGTGATGCTGGCACAAGACGGCGCCGTGCATTACATGGGCCGCGACGATGATATGATGAACGCGGGCGGTTTTCGCGTCTCGCCCATCGAGGTAGAGCGTGTGCTGAATACCCACCCCGCCATCCTGGAATGCGCCTGCGCCGAAGTGCAGGTGAAACCCGGAACCAGCGTGATCGCAGCCTTCTATGTCGCGACGGACCCTGGCGGGCGGATGGCGGACACGCCCGGCGGGTCAGCGTCTTGCGGACCAGCATCCAGCGAGCCTGCCTCGGGCGGACCTGCTCCTTTCGCACCGCCGGGATCGCCCGCAGCGGCGCGCCCTGCACCGGCACCATACGCCGGCCAGACGCCGCCAGCCGACCCTACCACGGACCCTGACGACCTGGCGCGCTTCGCCGCCCAGAACCTTGCACGCTACAAACAGCCCCGGCTGTTTGTCCCCGTCACAGCCCTGCCACGCGGGGCGAATAACAAGTTGCTACGCCGCGTGCTGCGGCAGGAATGGGAGGCCGCACATGGTCAGGCTTGATATCTTCTCGGACCCGATCTGCCCCTGGTGCTACATCGGCAAGGCCAATCTGGACCGCGCATTGGAAAGTCGCCCCGATCATCCCTTTGTGATCGAATGGCATCCCTTCCAGCTCAACCCCGACATGCCTGCCGAGGGGATGGACCGCCGTGATTACCTGACGCTGAAATTCGGCAATCCAAATGACGCGGTGAAGGCCTATATGCCGGTGATTGAAGCAGCCGAGGCCGCAGGCCTGACGCTGGATCTGGGCGCGGTGAGCCGCACGCCCAACACGCTTGACGCCCACCGCCTGATCCATTGGGCGGGACTGGAGGGGCGGCAAAGCGCCGTGGTCGCGGCGCTCTTTCGCGCGTACTTCCAGCAGGGCCGCGACATTGGGGATGCGCTGGTGCTGACCGACATCGCCGGAACCGCTGGCATGGATGCCGACGTCGCCGCGCGACTGTTGGCAACCGACGCGGATATGGAGGCCATCCGCGAACGCGACCGCCATCCACGCGCGCGCGGCATCCAGGGCGTCCCTTGCTTTGTCGTCGCCGATACCCATGTGGTCAGCGGCGCGCAACCCGTCCGGCTCTGGCAGGACGTCATTGATGAGATCACCCGGAAGGAAATCTGAATGCCCTTGTTTCAACCAAAGAGGCAGGTCGCCTTTCCCGAATTCATCGCGCTCTTTGCCATGCTGTTTGCCACCATCGCCTTCAGCGTCGATGCCATGTTGCCCGCGCTGATCCAGATCGGACAGGACCTGTCGCCCGGCGACGTGAACCGCGCGCAGCTGGTCGTCACCTCGTTCATGCTGGGCATGGGGTCGGGCACGCTGATCGCAGGGCCCCTGTCAGATGCTTACGGTCGCAAGACCATCGTGGTCTGGGGCATGGGGCTTTACATGCTGGCTGCCGCCGTGGCGGCATATTCACAATCGTTGGAAATGCTGCTGCTGGCGCGTTTTGTCCAGGGCTTGGGCGCTTCGGGGCCGCGCATCGTCACCGTGGCAATGGTGCGCGACCTTTATGAGGGCCGGGCAATGGCAAGGGTCATGTCCTTCGTGATGACGGTGTTCATCCTTGTGCCCGCGCTGGCGCCGTCGCTTGGCGCGGTCATCATCAGCCTGGCGGGCTGGCGCGCCGTCTTTGGCGCCTTCATCGTTTTTGGCGTGATTTCGACCCTGTGGTTGGCCATTCGTCAGCCCGAAACGCTGGCCGTCGCGGACCGTCGCCCGCTTCAGGTGGCCTCGCTTTGGTCGGCGCTGCAAGAGGTGCTGAGCAACCGCTCGGTCCAGTTCTTCATCGCCGCGATGTCCTTCGGCTTTGGCCAGATGTTTGCCTGGCTTTCCAGCGCGCCGCAGATTTTTGATCAGGTCTTCGACCGCGCCGAAACCTTCCCGCTGTGGTTCGCAGGCGTCGCCCTGTTCGCGGGCAGCGCCAGCCTGGTGAATGCGAAACTCGTGATGCGGCTGGGCATGCGCAAGTTGGCAACGACCGCCTTTGCATGGCAGGCCACGGTGTCGGTGGTGGCGTTGGTGCTGATGTCGCTGAACTTGCCCGCGCCGTGGAATTTCGCGGTGTTCTTCGTCTACATGTGCTGCAGCTTCTTCTCTATCGGGCTGACCTTCGGCAATCTGAATGCGCTGGCGCTGGAGGATATGGGCCATATCGCGGGCATGGCCTCGGCGGTCGTGGGGTCGCTGTCCACGGTGCTGGCCGTGATAATCGCGATCCCCATCGGGCAAGCCTTCAACGGCACGGCCTACCCGGCGGTGCTGGGCGTGCTGGTCTGTTCGTCCGTGGCCTATTGCTTGATGGTCCTGGAACGCCGCACCCCAAACCGCCCCAAACCGGCGGTGTAATACCCACGCCGCGTCCGCCTGTCGCGCGCTGGTGGCGCATGGGCGGGCGCGGGCGGGCGGGTGTTGCGACAAGCACCAGCCCCGGCACAGCGCGCGACCAAATGCAACGCGGCCGCGCCCAAAGGCACGCAGCAACAGGCAGGCGTTCCCCGCCCACGTCCGCCTCAGATACCGGTTGGGGCTGTGTCCCGGCTGGATGAATGCGCACTGCCCCCCGCTGCCTCGCCCGCTTGCAACTGCGCGGCACCGCGGATCAACCGCAATTCCTCAGGCAACAGCCCTGCCGCCTCGGCGCGGTGCAGCGCTTCGGCCGCCATCGACGCGCAGGGCGCGGCAAAGATCCCCGGCGCCGTCTGACGCAGCGCGGCCAGCGCCTTTTGCAGGCGGATCTGCACCTCGAACAGCGATGCCCCATCGCGCGCGATGGGGCGAAACGCGTCTTCGACCACCTCGACCGGCGCGATTGCGGGCACGATGATCCGGTCGAACGCAGCCTCGACATCCGCGCGGTCGCGCCAGAGCGAAAGCATGCGCACATGCCGCCCCAGGATGTCGATGGCAGTGCCGGGGTCGTTCACCGCAGGCGACAGCGCGCGCGTGGCGATTTCGGTCATCACCACGAAGCCAAAGCGCGGGTCTTCCTCAAAGGTGCGGCGCGTGCCAACGGTGAAGGCGCGTCGCAGCGCGGCAGCGGCGTCATCATCCACAGGTGCGCCCTCCAGATGCGCCAGCGGCACGCCGGGGGCCACGAAAGCACCGGGGCCGCGCCGCACGAACACCCGCAGGCCGACGGCCTTGGCGCAGGTCTGAAGCGCCATCATGTCGATATGCTGGATATAGCCGGTTTCGGTGCACAGCAGCGGCGGCCCCGTGCAAGCGGGTTCCTGAAAGCCCGGCACACCGCCAAGATAGGGATGCTCCAACCGCCATGACAGCGCATCGCTGGCGGCCGCTTCAACCCGGTCCAGCGTATCTCCCATCCGACCGAACTGCATCAGGTGCCCGATCCAACCGATCAGCGCCGCCACGACCAGCCCGATCACCGCGACGGTAAAGATGAACACGACCACCTTGCCCGTCGAATCGAACAATTGCGCATGTAGCGCGACAAGTCCGACAAGCCCGAAAACAAAGGCCCCCAGAAATGTCGCCAGCACATTTTGCGTCGTGCGGTCCTGCTGCAACAGCACCGTGGCACGCGGCGTGGCCTCGCTGGCGGCGCCAGCAAAGGCCGATACGGCAATCGACAGCGAAAAGGTCGTGACCGCCAGCATCGACGAGGTCAGAATGCCCAGAAGCTGCGTCACGGCGCCGGACCCGGTCTGAATCGCCAGTGTCTCAGGCAGAAGCGGCGACAAGAGGCGCGCCAACCCAACCGCCAGCAGCGCCAGCAGGGCAAAGCCCAGGACGCGCACCCAGACCTGTTTCAACGTCTCACGCAGGTGCCAGACATAGCGCGAAATCATGTCTCACCCGTGGCGCGTTCACTCAGACGCATCATGGTCCGTCTCCTTGCAACGGTGCCGCTTGGTGCACGACGCCCCAAAGCAGTGTTGCATTCTATTGCTACCGCACACAATGCCCTGAACCAGATGCGTGCGCGACTTTCGCGCATGCAGCAAAAACCATCAATGTTGCGGCACATCCGCCGCGCGCAGCTGCCGCCGCGCCATCGCCCCGGGCCTCGGCGGGTATTCGCCTTGGCACTACCGCACCCCACCGCCGGGCGATTCCAGGCCTTGCCTCTGGTCTGTCGGGGGCGGTACTGGTGCGGCGCGGCAGTCGCGCGCTGCCTTGGTACATCTTCTGTCTCGAAAGCACTTCACCATGACCATGCGCCTTGCCGTTATTTCAACCACCAAGGACACGGACCGGGTTTTGGCCGCAATGCAGGACCAGAGCGGCGGCGCGATTCGCGTCGTGCTGCAATTTGGCGAGAAGACAGCGCAATTCCGCGCCTCCAGCATGTCGCGGATGAAGGCCAGCCGGGGCGCCGAAGGACATGTCATGGAAGGCAGTTCCTATCGCGGCGCAGCCGAAGTCGTCTTCCAGTCCCCGGATTACTTCCGCCAGCGCGACGAATTCGCCGACCACCTGACCCGCAACGCGTCAATGTTCAAGCAAAAGTCGCACCCGATCGAAACGCTGGACGAATATCACAGCTATTTCCACGTCCTCTACGACACCATCGCCCAGCAACTGCGCGACCGGAATGTTACCCATGTGCTGATCTTCTCGGTCCCGCATCTGGGCTATGACACCGCGCTTTACTATCTGGCAAAGGCCATGGGGCTGCCGGTGCTGATCGTTACACAGTCGCTGTTTCCCAACCAGTTCTTTTCGACCACTGATGTGGGGGCGATGGGGCTGTTTCCCGCCGATCCTGATGCGCCACCGCATGAGATTACGCAGGGCGAACAGCCGCAGTTGTTCTACATGAAAGGCGTGAAGCAAGAGCGCGAGGCGGGCGGCAAGATAACCGCCGCGGCTTTGGCCGAGATGATGACATTTCTGGTGCTCAAGGGCCGCTGGCGCGCGCTGAACCCGGTCTATGTCTGGCGTCTGCTGGCGCGGATGCGACAGGTCTACGGCGCCTTTCCGCGCTGGCGCGACCCTTTCGCCGGCTTCTTCCATGAACACGCGCTGAGCTATTTCGACCAGTTGGCCAGCTACGAAGGGCAAGAGATCGACCTGTCGGGCAAATATGTCTATGTGCCGCTGCAAATGCAGCCCGAGATGACGACATCCTCGCTTGGTGGGCGGTTCCGCGATCAGGCCTATATGATCGAGCGTCTGGCAGAAATGCTGCCCGAGGGCGTGCGCATCCTTGTCAAGGAAAACCCCAAACAGGGTGCCTACATGCGCGGGCCGATGTTCTTTCACCGGCTGAAGCGCATTCCGAAGGTGCAATTCCTGCCCTCCTACGCAAATACCCATGCCCTGACGGCCCATGCGCAATTTGTTGCCACCATCACAGGCACTGTTGGCTGGGAAGCCTTGTGCATGGGCAAACCCGTGCTGGTCTTTGGCGGCGCGTGGTATCGGGCCTTTCCGGGGGCCGTGCAGTGGCGCGAGGGTCTGCGCTATCAGGACGTGGCGGGCAAGACGTTCGCGCATGACGCCTTGCAACAGGCTGTGGGCGCAATGCTCGGGCGCTGTCATCCCGGCGTCGTGGACCGCGACTACATCGAAATCGTAGAAGGCTATTCCGACGCGGCCAATGTGCAGACCGTCGCCAAGCAACTGATGGGCCTGCTGGATGGCACCATCGCCCCCAGCTTCATCGCGCCAAGCGGCATTGCATCAAACGCAGAGACCTCCCCGCAGCATGGCACTGCAGCCCGGCGTGGCGCGGCCCCGCATCCGACCCTGGTCCCGTAAGCAAAGCGCGCCAGACGGAATCGCCTCCGCTTGGAGCGTCCCGTGCGGACACGTCCGCCCTGCCCCCAGGTTCACCCGACGCCCGGTGGACCCTTGCGCGCCAAACTGCCCGCGTTGCCAGCCCGCGTTGCCAGCCCGTGTTGCCAGCCCGTGTTGCCAGCCCGTGTTGCCAGCCCGTCCTACCGGCCTGTCATCTTGCCTGTGGCTTGACGACTCGGCGTTGTCATTGCATAGCCAAAGGTGGTGCCATATGGTCAACGCATAAAGGAATAACCTCGATCATGCTCAGGGACGCCGCGTCATACATGCACCATTGCCAGATCGGCTGAGCATGAAAGTTGCCGTCATCCCCGCTCGTGGCGGCAGCAAGCGCATTCCGCGAAAGAACATCCGCCCCTTTGCTGGCCGTCCGATGATCTCGCACAGCATTGAGGCTGCGCGCGACTCGGGCCTCTTTGACCGCATCATCGTCTCGACCGATGACGCCGCTATTGCCGATGTCGCGCGCGAATGCGGGGCCGAGGTGCCCTTTGTGCGCCCCGCCGACTTGTCAGATGACCATGCGACCTCAATCGCGGTGATCGCCCATGCGGTGGGCTGGCTGCGCGACGCGGGCGCGGCGCCGCACGATGTGTGCTGCCTCTATGCAACCGCGCCCTTCGTGCGCCCGGCCGACCTGCGCGCAGCCCTTGCCATGCTGCATGACAGCGGCGCGCCGTTCTGCTTTCCTGTAACGACCTTCGCCTTTCCGATTCAGCGCGCGCTTGCCCGCGACGCCGCTGGCGCGGTGCACATGCTGCACCCCGAATACGAGATCACGCGTTCGCAAGACCTCGCCGAGCATGTGCATGACGCGGGGCAATTCTACTGGGGCCGCGCGCAGGCCTGGGTGGACGGGCTGCCAATCTATGCCCCCCATTCCCGCACGATCCTGATGCCCCGGCATCGCGTTCAGGATATCGACACCCCAGACGATTGGCAGCGCGCCGAACTGATGCACCGCGCCCTGTCGCAGATGCCTACAGAGGAGGAGTAGCAGATGACCAGGTACACGACCGAGCAGGAGGCATTCTGGGCCGGCAGCTTTGGCACCGAATACATCCAGCGCAACCAGGGCGATCACCTGCTGGCGGCAAACCTCGCGTTCTTCGCCAAGGCACTGGCGGTGGCGCAAGGGCTGGGGAGTTGCGTCGAATTCGGGGCGAATATCGGCATGAACCTGCGCGCGCTGCGGCTGCTGCATCCCGACATGGCGCTGCACGGGATCGAGATCAACGCCGATGCCGCTGCCGAACTGGCGCAGGTGGTGGGCGCCGACAACGTGCAGCAGGGCTCGATCCTCGAACTGGAACCGCCGCATTGTGACCTCGCGCTGATCAAGGGCGTCTTGATCCACCAAAACCCCGACATGCTGCCGCAGGTCTATGACAAGCTGGTGGAGGCCACGCGGCGCTGGCTCTTGGTGGCGGAATATTACAACCCCTCGCCGGTCGCGATCCCCTATCGCGCGCATACCGACCGCCTGTTCAAACGCGATTTCGCGGGCGAGATCATGGAGCGTCACCCATCAATGACCCTGGTGGATTACGGCTTCGCCTATCGCCGCGATCCGAAATTCCCGCAGGATGACATCACCTGGTTCCTGATGGAAAAGCGCTAAGGAGACGCCATGCTGACCTATTGCAAACGCTGTGTGATGCCCAGCACCAAGCCCGATCTGCATCTGGATTCCGACGGGATCTGCAACGCCTGCCGCGCCTATGAAAACCGCAAGTCGGTCGATTGGGACGCCCGCTATGCCGAGCTGCAAGACGTGCTGGAACGCTACCGTCAGCGCGACGGCAGCAATTGGGATTGCATCGTTCCGGTCAGTGGCGGCAAGGACAGCACCTATCAGGTGGTGCGCATGTTGCAGATGGGGCTGAACCCGCTGTGCGTGACCTCGACCACCTGCGACCTCTCGGACCTGGGTCGCGCAAATATCGAGAATCTTAAGCGTCTGGGCGTCGATTACATCGAGGTTTCGCCCAACCCGCTGGTGCGCGCCCGGCTCAACCGTGTCGGGTTGAAGCAGGTGGGCGACATCTCCTGGCCGGAACATGTGGGGATCTTCACGATCCCGGTGCGCGCGGCGGTGCAGTTCAACGTACCGCTGATTATCTGGGGCGAAAATTCGCAAAACGAATACGGTGGCCCCGCCGCAGCCGCAGGCAACAACGTGCTCAACCGCCGCTGGCTGGAAGAATTCGGCGGCCTCCTGGGCATGCGTGTCACCGATCTGATCGGGCAAGACGGGATCGAGCAGAAGCACCTGCTGAATTATGTCTATCCCAGCGACGCCGAACTGGCGCGCGTGGGCGTGACGGGCCTGTTCCTTGGACACTACATCCCGTGGGATGGTCTGTCGAACGCGCTGATCGCAGGAGCGAACGGCTTTCGCAGCTTTGAGGGAACGGTCGAAGGCTCGATGGTGAATTATGAGAACCTGGACAACCACCACACCGGCATCCACGATTATTTCAAATACCTGAAATTCGGCTTTGGGCGGGCCACCGACATCGCGTGCCTGCACATCCGGCGCGGGCGGCTGACGCGGCAAGATGGGCTGGACGCGGTGCGCAGGCTGGACGGGCAGTTTCCTTCGACCTATCTGGGCAAACCGCTCGACAAGATCTTGGCGCCGCTGGAAATGTCGGTGGACGAATTCATCGTCATCTGCGACCGCTTCACCAACAAGAAGCTGTTCAAACGCAATTCGGACGGCACGCTGGTCAAGGACCGCAACGGCAACCTGACCAAGATCAACCACGACAACCTCTGAGGGATGATGCGCGTTGCTGTCATAGATTACGGCACGGGCAATCTGGGCTCGATGTTGCGCGCACTGGAGGAACTGGGCGCGCAGCCCACGCTGGCCAGCCACCCCGACCAGATTGCGGATGCCGCGCGGTTGATCTTGCCCGGTGTGGGCAGCTTCACCGATTGCATGGCCGCGCTAAGCGCCGGCGGCTGGCCGCAGGCCCTGCGCGCCGCAGTAGATGAGGCGGGCACGCCATTGCTGGGGGTCTGCGTCGGCATGCAATTGCTGGCCATGCGCGGTTCCGAGGGGGCCACGGCGGGCCGGGCCACGGCGGGGCTGGGCTTTGTTCCCGGCACGGTACGCCACCTGCGCGACCTGGGATGCGGCCTGCGGCTGCCGCATGTCGGCTGGAATGCGATTGACCCGGCGGGCGGGCCAGATCCCTTGCTGACGGGCATCCCGGCGGGCACGAATTTTTACTTCGTCCACAGTTTCGCGCTGGAAACCCAAACGCAGGACGCCGAAGCGCCAGACACCGAAACGCCAGACACCGAAACGCCAGATCATGTGATCGCCACCGCCACCCATGATATTCCCTTCGTGGCCGCCGTGCGCTGCGGCCGGGTCTGGGGCACGCAGTTTCACCCCGAAAAAAGCTCGCGCGCAGGCTTCCGGCTGCTGCGCAACTTCCTGGGCGATCTGCCATGCTGACGACCCGCATCATCCCTACCCTGTTGTGGAAGCAGTTCGGTTTGGTCAAGGGGTCGGGGTTCGACTCGTGGCGCCGGGTCGGCCCGGTTCTTCCCTCCATCCGTGTCTATAACCAGCGCGAGGTGGATGAACTGATCTTGCTCGACATCACCGCCCAGGAGACGGGCGAGGAACCGGATTACGAATCCATCGCCGAATACGGGCAGGATTGCTTCGTGCCCCTGACCTATGGCGGCGGGGTGCGCGACATCGGGCAGGTTCAGCGCCTCCTGCGCGCCGGGGCCGACAAGGTCAGCGTCAACACCGCCGCCTTTGGGTCGCCGGACCTGATCACTCAGATCGCGCAGCGTCACGGCACGCAATGCGTCGTCGCCAGCATGGATGTACGCCAGACCGCGCCGGAGCGATGGACCTGTTTCAGCCATGCGGGCAGCCGCGACACCGGCCGCGACGCGATCGCATGGGCGCGGGCGCTGGAAGATCGCGGCGCGGGCGAGATCCTTGTCACCTCGATCGAACGGGACGGCACGTTCGAAGGCTATGATCTGCTCCTGATCGCCGCCATCGCCCAGGCCGTGACGGTCCCGGTCATCGCATCGGGCGGCGCAGGCACTTACCAGCATATGGTCGACGCGGTCGTGCAGGGCGGCGCCTCAGCCGTGGCGGCGGCCAGCATCTTCCATTTCACCGAGTTGACCCCCGCCGGGGCAAAGCAGGCGCTGGCCGCAGCAGGCATTCCGGTGCGCAAACCCTATGTCGAGGTGCCGCCCGCCTGACCCCGCTGCCACCCCGCCAGCCCGCCCATTGGCTGGACAGAGACCGGCGGCTGGGCTAGAGCGGACCGCGAATGGCCAGCCTCGGGCCTTTACCGTGCCCGAGGCTGAAATCACGTCAGAGCGCGGCACGACCACGCCGCCAAGAATAAAGGCTTCGACATGCAGGAAGGCGCGACAATCCTTTTGACCGGCGGCACCGGGTCCTTCGGCTCGGCGTTTGTGCCGATGACACTGGCGCGCTACAAGCCCCGGCGCATCATCATCTATTCGCGCGACGAGATGAAACAATGGGACATGGCAAAGATCTATGGCCAGCACCCCGAAGTACGCTTTTTCATCGGCGATGTGCGCGACCGCGATCGCCTGTACCGCGCGATGGACGGGGTGGATTATGTCGTGCATGCTGCGGCAACCAAGATCGTGCCTACCGCTGAATACAACCCCTTTGAATGCGTCAAGACCAATATCAACGGCGCGATGAACGTCATCGACGCCTGCATCGACAAGGGCGTGAAGCGCTGTGTGGCGCTATCCACCGACAAAGCGTCCAGCCCGATCAACCTTTATGGCGCGACGAAACTGGCATCGGACAAGCTGTTCGTCGCGGGCAATTCGTATTCCGGCGCCGATAAATGCCGCTTTTCGGTGGTGCGCTATGGCAATGTCATGGGGTCGCGCGGATCGGTCATCCCGTTCTTTCTGCAACAGCGCGACACAGGCGTCCTGCCGATAACCGACGGGCGCATGACGCGCTTCATGATTACCCTGGAACAAGGCGTCGAACTGGTCTGGCACGCGCTGGACGACATGGTGGGCGGCGAGATCTATGTGCGCAAGATCCCGTCGATGAACATCCTCGACATCGCGCGCGCCGTCGCCCCCGATGCCCGGCACGATATGGTGGGCATCCGCCCCGGCGAAAAGCTGCACGAACAGATGATCGGGGCTGAAGACGCCGATCACACCTATGAATACGACAAGTATTTCAAGATCATCCCCGCGATCCACAATTGGTCCAGCGATCCGGTGCGCATCAAGGATGGGCGCAAAGTCGCGCCGGATTACTCCTACGCCTCCGACAGCAACCCCGAATGGATGAGCGTCGCGACATTGCAAGACTGGATCGCGCGCAACGCGCAGAAGATCGGGAAGTTCTGAACATGATCCCCTATGGCCGGCAAGACATCTCGGAAGACGACATCCGCGCGGTCGAGGCCGTCCTGCGCTCGGACTTCCTGACGCAAGGACCGGCCATCCCCGCGTTCGAGACAGCGATTGCCACGCGCACCGGGGCCGCCCACGCCGTCGCGGTGAACTCCGCCACCTCGGGCCTGCATATCGCGTGCATGGCGCTGGACCTTGGGCCGGGCGACCTGCTGTGGACTGTGCCGAACACCTTCGTCGCGTCGGCCAATGTCGGCCTCTATTGCGGGGCTGATGTCGATTTCGTCGATATCGACCCCCAGACCTACCTGATGTGCCCCAAGGCGCTTGGCGCGAAACTGGACGCAGCAAAGCGCGCGGGCCGCTTGCCAAAGGTACTGATCCCTGTGCATTTCGCGGGCCAGACCGCCGATATGGCGGCCATCGGCGCGCTGGCGCGCGCCCATGGCGTGCGGGTGATCGAGGATGCGTCCCATTCCATCGGCGCCAGCTACCAGGGCGCGCCCGTGGGCGGCTGCGCACATTCCGACATCACGGTCTTTTCGTTCCATCCGGTCAAGATCATCACGACTGCCGAAGGCGGCTGCGCCACGACGAACGACGCCGATCTGGCGCGCCGCATGGTGCTGGGCCGGTCGCACGGGGTGACGCGCGACGCAGCCCAGATGCAAGATGCGGGCGATCAGGGCGGCTGGTATTATGAGCAGATCTCGCTCGGCTATAACTACCGGATGACCGATATTCAGGCCGCGCTTGGCCTGTCGCAGTTGGACCGGCTCGATGATTTCATCGCGCGTCGCCATGTCCTTGCCCGCCGCTATGACCAATTGCTGGCCGGTCTGGACGTGGTGCGCCCGGTGCAATCCCCCGATGGCCATTCGGCGCTGCACCTCTATCCGGTGCAAGTGCAAAACCGCGCGCGGGTATTCGCTGCCCTGCGGGCCGACGGGATCGGCGTGAACGTGCATTACATCCCGGTCCACACGCACCCGTTCTGGCGTGCGCGCGGCTTCGACTGGGGCGCGTTTCCGGTCTCCGAGGGGTTTTACCACCGCGCCATCAGCCTGCCGCTGCACACCCGCCTGACGGAAGTCGAGCAAGATCAGGTCGTCACTGCCCTGACCCGCGCCCTCACCGCCTGATACGCGCAGCCAGACACGTCATCGCCAGAAGCACCCCCGCCGCGGTGCCGTTCGATACGCTTTGCCCGACAACACGGGCACTTTCCAGGCTCGATGGTCTCGCCTTCTGTCGGCTCGCCTCGGTCGATCAGCACACCGTTCGCCAGGTAATTCCTGAATTGTGCTGGCAGACCTTCCCCTTGCCCCAACATCAGGCTGGTTTGCATGTGGAAGTGCAGGTGCGTTTCGGATGTGTTGCCGCTGTTTCCGCATTGGCCGATTTGCTGTCCCGTCGTGACAGAGCCGCCCTTGGCGACAGCAAGGCTGCCCCGCTGCAAATGGGCGAGGAATCTCCAGCGGCACGGGCGTGTTTGACCACCGCGAAATCCGGGTAAAGACATCAAGCCCGGCCTGTGTTTTCGCGCGCTCGGACAGGATCGCTTCCTCTGCGCCAAAATCGGTCAACAAGTCTTCGCGCAGCAATGCCAGATTGTCTGTTGAGCCAAATGCTTGCCGCATCTCTGGCGTCGAGCTCACCCAGATCGCTTCGAGATCGCCGCTGAGAAATGTCTCCGCCATCCGCCGCCCCATCGCGATGGGGTCAGCCCGCGCGGACCCAACGACGCTTGCCAGACCAATCGTTGCAATCCACAGCTTGCAGCGTTTCATGCATTCTCCTACCCCTCGCCCCGGTCAAATTTCAGACCAGCGGACGGCTGTCTGAAAAGGGCGCAATCTGTCGAAGGACGCTGACACGCGACCGTCGCTACAGGAAATCTGGAACAATGTTCTTGGGATCGGCGTTCTTGGGATCGGCCAAATTGAAGACACCGTTTAGACGGGCGTGCTTTTACGGGGCGGCATTCAGGCTGCGCCACAGGCTGGGCCGAAGAGGGGCGTTTTTCAAGAGAACGCGCGCCAAGCTGTCATCGTACCCGCTGCCTCAACGGACTGGCCCTAAAGCGCGCCGGGCGCATCGGATGAACCCTGCACGCCCATGCTGCCAAACGTGGGCACGGCGCGGCCCGACAACAGGTCCAGTATGCTGCGCGCGACCTGCGCTGCGTTTTCCTCAGGGTCGTGGTCTGCCACCATCTTGCGATAGTGCCGCTCGATGATCCCGCCGTGGCAGCGCGACAGCAGGTCGCCCACCGCGCGCTCCAACGCCGCGTGCTCCCATGTCAATTGCGCCACTTCGGCATATTCCAGCCCATCGCGGTATTCGACGACGCCCGGAAAACTGCGGTACCAAGCCCGCCCGAAGGTCAGCACCGGCTTGCCCAGTCGCACAGCCTCCCACCCGACGGTGCCAGTAACGGTGGCCACGAATTGCGCATTGGCGGTCAGGGCATGGGTGTCGGCGAAAGACGGCAGGAAATGCACCTGCGGGATACGTTTAAGGCGGTGAAAGAACATCGGGCCGCGCATGTAAGCGCCCTGCTTGGGGTTTTCCTTCACCAGGATGCGCACGCCCTCAGGCAGCATGTCGGCCAGCCGTTCGATGGCCAGCGCCTGATCGGTGTAGATACCGCCCAGTGATGCCGTGGTCATCTCGGGCTGCAACTGCAACGGCATGTAGACATATGGGGTCGACAGATCGACGGGCGCAGTTTCGTGCTCCACCAGATGGTCGAAGTAATCCAACTGGCTGTCATGGAAGAATTTGGCGAAAGGATCGCGCCAGTTGGGAAGGCCGCCATAGATCGCCTGCATCCGCAACAGAATGCGCCGCAAATAGGCGGGGTTCAGCGCGGCGCGCGGTCGGCGCGTGATGAGGAAGGCCGCAAGGTTCAGCATCGCGCGCGCCGAAACCCGCCCACGCGGCGAGGGCTCTTGCTTCACATCCTTCATGTAGAACAGGTCGAGCTGCGCCTGTTTGTCGATCGGATAACGCGGCGCATCGTCCCGTGGCGCAAACGCGCCCAGATCGGCAGGATCGCCCATCGAAAAATACTGCGCCGGAAACAGCGATTGTGTCAGCACCAGCGTGGGCAACCCCATGGCCCGGGCAACCTGAAACGCGATGGAATCATAGGCCAGGTGCGGAACGTTGAAAAACAACGCATGGGTGGCGCCACTTTCGCGGATCTTCGCAGCCATGGCATCAGCGAGAATGTGGAAGTAATCGGAATATTCCTGCATGGCATGGATCCGGTGCGGGCGCAGATCGTTGTTCTCATTCCGCCGCTCCAGATGGGTGATGAATTCCTCCATCGCTTGCAGGTAGCGCGGCTGCCGGAAAAGGGCCTGCGCCGCGCCACGGTAGCGATCGTGGTCCATGAGGTGCCCCACCGTGCCGCGCTTTCGGTTCATCCGGCTGAGCGAAGTTCCCTTGAACGCCGCATCAGTACCGCCCAGTTGCAGCGCAATTGTAAGATCCTCACCCGCGATCTGCTGCATCTGCGCGATGATCGGCGTGTCGCTTTTCGACGTCGCAACACAGAAAAGCCGGATAGTCATGCCTTTGGCCCCACCATGGTGAAGTCCAGCGGCTCACCACGGCGCAGCACACGGGTGGCGGGACGGCCCAGAACTTCGGGCAGGTGACGGGGTGCAAGGCCCAGGCCCGGGCGGATCGACCGCACATTTTCTTCATTCAGCGTAGCACCCGCCGCCACATCAGCCACGACATAGAGCGAGCGTCGGAAAAGCGCATTCTCGCCACCGATCCCCACCCGGTCATGGCGCGGCGCACCCAGCGCCAGATGCGCCGTGCGGCAATCTTGCACCAGCGCCGCGAACTCTGCCGGTTCCAGCGAAAACGCCGCATCCGGCCCGCCATCGGCCCGCGCCAGCGTCAGGTGCTTTTCAATGATGCAGGCCCCCAGCGCCACGGCAGCAACGGCGACGGTCGCGCCCGGCGAATGGTCGGATAATCCCACTGGCACGTCGAAGGCCGCCGCCAGTGTGGCAATCGTGCTCAGCCGCATATCCTCGACCGCCGCAGGATAGGCCGAGACGCAATGCAGCAGCGCCACGCCCGCAGCCCCGCCTTCACGCGCAGCGCGCAAGCCTTCCTCGATCTCGCCCAGGCTGGCCACCCCGGTCGAGATGATGACCGGCTTGCCCTGCGCGCCCACCTCCCGGATCAGCGGCGTGTCGACAATCTCGAACGAGGCGATCTTGTAGGCAGGCGCGTCCAGCGTTGCCAAAAAGGCCACTGCCGTAGGATCGAAGGGTGAGGAAAAGCAATGCAGCCCCCGCTCCCGCGCACGGTCGAACAGGGCCGCGTGCCATTCCCAGGGCGTCGAGGCTTCGCGGTACAGCTCATGCAGCGACCGACCATCCCAAAGGCCGCCGCTGATGCGAAACTCCGGGCGTTCCACGTCAATGGTGATCGTATCGGCGGTATAGGTCTGCAACTTGACCGCATCCGCCCCCGCATCTGCCGCCGCATCGACCAACGCGAGCGCGCGCTCCAGCACGCCGTTATGGTTGCCCGAAAGTTCCGCAATGATGTAGGGCGGCTGCCCGGCGCCAATCTGGCGGCCTGCAATCTGAAACGGGGTCATCAGCGCGGTTCCTTCGGGAATTGAATGGCAAATACCCTGTTCATGTCGCATTCAGTCAGCAAAAAGACAAGCACCGCGCCATCCTCGCGCGTTGCGGTCTGCCGGAACCCCATAGCGCGGTGCAGCGCCGCAGAGCGTGGGTTGTTCACCCGCACTTCAGCCTCGATCCCGGCACAATCCGGGCGCCTCAGCACCTCGCTCAAGGCGCGCGCCAGCATGCGCCGCCCGGCCCCCTTCGGTGCATCCACCGCACCGATATAGAAGCCCCAGCGCCACAGCCCTCCGGAACGCGCCCCCAAATCCTCGGTTGAATTCTCAGCCAGATCCTCCGGCGAAAGCCGCCGCACATTCACATGCCCCAGCGCGCGTTCCCCTTCGGCATAGATGCGCCACAACCCGTCGCTGCGGTGCGACAGCGCGGCAACCCAGTCCAGATGCTTGGGCCACTCCAACGGAGCCGCATTAAGGCTGGCCGCGCGGATATGCGGCTGGTTACGCCAGTCAAACATCAGGTGCGCATCGGACGGCACGACCGGGCGCAGCGTCGCCGCCAGAATATCCACAACGCGCGTAGCACCCTGCCCGTCGCACAGACGCGCCGCCGCCTGCGCCATTGCCGGTATTGCGCGCAACGCCCTCGCCACAGCCGCCGCCAGATCAGCGGGGTCGCGGGCGCGCGTCAAGTCCAGGACCTGCGCCGCCCCAGCCGCCTCCAGCGCCCGCGCACTCCCGCTTTGATTGTCGGCCACAGGGATCAGCAGCGTGCCAAGACCCAGGCAGCACCGCTCCCAACTCGTCATGCCGCCCGCCCCGATGCACAGATCCGCGCGCAGCATCAGCGCCGCCATGTCGGGCGTGTCCACATGCAAGGTAAGTTGCGGATACGTCGCGCAAATATCAGCCACGCGTGGCAACGTCTGGGCATGGGCGCCCATCACGATATCTACGTCCAGCCCCTCGGTCGCCGCCAGGACCGCCGCGATTCCGGGCACGATCCCGGCACTGTCCGCGAGGCCCAGCGTGACCAAAACCCGCCCCCCCGGTGCGGCCGCCCTTCGCGCCAGCGCCTCGGCGCGCAGATCGGCGAATTCCGGGCGCAGGGTGGCGAATGCCGGCCCTGCCATTTGCGCAAGCGCCGGAAAGGCGCGCGCGCTTGCCCGGTCCAGCCGCGTCTGATCCAGCACCAGTTCCGACCCCAGCGCCCGGTCATCCAGATCGTCTATCGCCAGCACGACCCCGACATTGTAGGCGCGGCGCACGGCATTCACCCAGCGCGCGTCCAGCCCATAATGATCCCAGATCAGGCAATCAGGCATGAAATCGCGCATTGCCGCGCCCGTCACCTCGGCATCGCGGGGCCAGGGTGCGGACAGCCATCCCTTGTGCGGCGGGCCATCTGGGTCGGGTGACAGCGGCTCTGGGGTGACCGGATAGACATGAAACCCCGCCGATGTGACCGTCCCTGACCAATCTTGCTGTGTCTGCGCCATCACGAAGGCCGCCTCATGCCCATGGCGGCGCAGGGCATTGGCCAGCGCCAGACAGCGCATCATATGCCCGCCCCCGATGGTGCCGGTCGCATCCGCGCGGATCAGCGCTTTCATCTGCCGTCCCCCCCCTTTTGTGCACAAGTGTGTAAATCAGCATGTGACCCAGCAAGCCCTTGATACGCGCCAACCTTACCGAGTGCTACCACCGAGAACCGCCCCGCCCCGGCTGCCCCTGAACCATGTCCATGACGCCGCAACAATGCGCCACGTTCTTTGCTCGTGCTTGCACGACAGGCGTTTTGTCAGTCGGAAGATATTCTTCTCCGGAACGGGAAATCTATAGAATTCAAATACACGATAAACTTGGTAGTGTTCAGATGGGAGGGAGATTGCCATGATCCGCACCTTGCTCATCCCGGGCCTCGACGGCCCTGCCGCGCCACATCGGCAGCATTGGTGGGCGGCACAGATCCTTCTGCCAAGATCACCGAGCAGCACTGCTTTGCGAAACCGACGCCCGAAGCATGGATTACCGAGATCGCTGCCGCCACGATGATCCATCCCGGTGCCGTGCTTGTTGGGCATTCGCCGGGGGCGATCGCAATTGCGCGCCTGCTTGCGCATGGGCCTCAGATCAGGATCAGCGGCGCGTTGCTTGCAGCCCCGATCAAGCCGTCGCGCAGTCCACACACCCGAAGGTTCGGCCAGATACCGCCCAGATCCGCCGCATGTGTCGCGCAGGCAAGGACAGACGGCCAGGTCCTGACCCAGCGCAGCAAGTGTGGGCAGGCAACGCGGCGCTGCGACGGACGCATCAACCTTGTGCTTGCACCCCGCGGCGCTGACAAGGCCAGGACCATCGTCGCGGATCAGGTCATAGACGGCGGCGGCCTCCGGCGTGATCCCGTCACAGATGCCACTCCGGTCATCCGCGATCTGCTGACATGCGGCGCCGCGCGTCTGGACCCGCTGCGACTTAGCCTGGACACAACGCCGGATGCCCACGTTATCAACAAGACGGGCCAGCCGTCACGGTGCATCTTCGAGGTCGGACCCGCAGCGCGCGGCGCATTATCGGAAATCACCGCAATCCCCGATATTCGCGAACAAACCTTCCGGCTGGCCAATGAACTTTTGAGCACCGGGGCCGAAGCCGCGCCCGGAACGCCCTGAGGCGCCTCCTCCTGGCGCGGCACCGACTGAGGATTGCAGCGAGGTAGGATCATGCGCGGCCCGGGGAACGCATTTGCGCGGCCTGATGGCTGGAAATGATTGCTCCATCGGGCAGTTTTGCCGTGCGCGAGGCAGCGCACGCGCATCAGCAGATTTCATCGCCGGCCCCGCGAATTTTCCCTTGCACGCCACGCCCAGACCGAATAGATCGCGGGCAGTGTGGAGAGGTGCCGGAGTGGTCGAACGGGGCGGTCTCGAAAACCGTTGAGCCTTAACGGGTTCCCAGGGTTCGAATCCCTGTCTCTCCGCCAATCCTTCTTTGGTATGACGGAACACCGTCCCTAAGGCTTTGATATTGTTGAGCGCATGATGATCCCGACCGACCGGTCAATTTCCGGTCTTGGTACAAATCTTGGTACAGGGATCCAAGCGCATGTGGGGACTTCACGTCAAGCAACGCGGACGATGGTGGCACTACCATCGGGCCATTCCTGATCGGTTCCGCGACGTCGATCCCCGTAGATCTCTTTCGTTCTCATTGCACACGACCGACTTCACCCAAGCTAAGTTGCTGGCCGCACAAATTTAAAGCGACCTTGAGCGCGACTGGCAGGAAGCTATCGAGAGCGGCAGATCAGCGTCCATCAACCCCGACACGGCACGGCGGCTGCATCTCTGGCTTGCGCGGTACCGCACTTATTGTGGTCAAATTGGAATGGCCGGGGCTTAGGTCTCGCCCTTTTCACTTTCGCGAGTCGAAAAGGTCGATATGAGACGGTTTTATGTATCGGATAACTGTTCCAGACGCCGTCCGATCACTCCGACTAAGTCCTTGAAAACAAACAATAAAAAATATTGGCTGGGGCGGTAGGATTCGAACCTACGGTACACGGTACCAAAAACCGATGCCTTACCACTTGGCCACGCCCCAACTGAGCGCGTTCTTACCCAAGGGCTTTCCGGGCTGCAAGACCAAACTGCGCAGAAATCCGGCGATCCGCCACGATTCATGTCGTGGTTTGTGCGGCATGCCACGCGGTGCGGCTACACCCCCTCGCCCGGCGCGCCGTGGGCGCCGCGCTCGCGGTAGGGTGTCGTGCGGTACTGCACCCGGTAGCATTTCGAGAAATGCGACGGCGAAGCAAAGCCACAGGCCAGCGCCACGTTGATGACGCTCATCTCGGTCTGCAACAGCAGGTTGCGCGCCTTGATCAGCCGCAATTCCATGTAGTACCGCTTGGGGCTGCGGCCCAGGTAGCGGCGAAACAGCCGCTCCAGCTGCCGGGTCGAAATCGCCACTTTCGCGGCCAGTTCGGCGGGCGAGATCGGGTCTTCGATATGCGCCTCCATGATGCCGATCACCTGCCCCAGCTTCGGATGCCGCACGCCGATACGCGTCGGGATCGACAGCCGCTGCGTGTCCTGATCGGTGCGGATCGAGGCATAGATCAACTGATCAGCCACTGCATTCGCCGCCTGCTCGCCCAGATCGTCGGCGATCAGCCGCAGCATCAGATCGATCGAAGAGGTGCCCCCCGCCGTGGTCATCCGCGCGCCATCGATCACAAAAATCGCGCGGCTCAGCGTGACATTGCCAAAGACCTCCAGAAAGCTGTCCTGGTTCTCCCAATGGATCGTCGCGCGCTTGTCCTCCAGCAGCCCTGCCTTGGCCAGTGCGTAGCTGCCGGTGCACAGCCCCCCCATGGTGACGCCGCGCCGCGCTTCGCGCCGCAAGAAGTTCAGCACGGGCCGGGTGACCGCCGCCTCGACATTCATGCCGCCACAGACCAACAAGGTGTCATCGCGCTCCAGATCCTCCATCGCCATATCGACGTCAAACGCCACCCCGGCCGAGCAGACCACCGCCGCCCCCGTGGGACTGGCCAGCCGCCAGCGATACACGGTGCGCCCGGCCAGCCGGTTGGCGATGCGCAGCGGGTCCAGCGCGCCGGAAAACGACAGCAGGGTGAACTGATCCAGCAGCAGGAAAACGAACCGCCGGGTCGGGGCATCGGCGGCGTCGCGCTCTGCGGATCGTGTCATGCCTGTCGCCCCTCATTGCGGCCCGGTTATAATGTTCACGAGAACAGGAAACGGCGCCCGGCACAAGTGGCGGCAAGACGTTGCGGCTGCGTGACCGCTGCGGCGCGTATGTATCAAAGCCATACGGTTTCCATATTGTTTCCAGACGGCGGATTTCGGGGGATTTCGGGGGATTTCGGGTTTTTTGAGGGGTTTCACGGGCGGTTCGGGTGCTTTATAGGCTGTTAACCGATATGCTCTGAACGCAAGGCGAGGATCGATGACCAAAGGCTGGACCAAGACCGACTGGCGCGCGAAACCGCGGGTACAGATGCCCGATTACCCCGATGCGGCCGCTTTGGCGGGTGTCGAGGCACGGTTGGCCAGCTATCCGCCGCTGGTTTTCGCGGGCGAGGCGCGCGCGCTCAAGGCGCGGCTGGCCGATGCGGGGGCGGGGCGCGCCTTCCTGTTGCAGGGCGGCGATTGCGCCGAAAGTTTCAATGATTTCAACGCCGACAGCATCCGCGACACGTTCAAGGTGATGCTGCAGATGGCCATGGTGCTGACCTATGGCGCCAAGGTGCCGGTCATCAAGGTGGGCCGGATGGCGGGGCAATTCGCCAAGCCGCGCTCCAGCGCGTCGGAAGTTGTCGGCGGGGCAGAGCTTCCCAGCTACCGCGGTGATATCATTAACGGATTCGACTTCACGCCCGAGGCCCGCATCCCCGATCCCAGCCGCATGTTGCAGGCCTATACCCAGGCTGCGGCTACGCTGAACCTGCTGCGCGCCTTCTCGACCGGTGGCTTTGCCGACATGCACCGGGTGCATAACTGGACGCTGGGCTTCGCCGAGGCCGGACAGGGCTCGGACAAGATGGATCGCTACCGCGACATGTCGGCCCGGATCTCGGATGCGCTGGATTTCATGTCCGCCGCAGGCATCACATCGGCCAGCAATCACGCGCTTTCCACGGTCGATTTCTACACCAGCCACGAGGCACTTTTGCTGGAATATGAGCAGGCGTTGTGCCGGATCGACAGCACCTCGGGGCTGCCGGTGGCGGGCTCGGGGCATATGATCTGGATCGGCGACCGGACCCGGCAACCCTCTGGTGCGCATGTAGAATTTTGTCGCGGGGTGCAGAACCCCATCGGCTTGAAATGCGGCCCGTCGCTGGAGGCCGATGACCTCAAGGTGCTGATTGAGCGCCTCAATCCGACCAATGAGGCGGGCCGTCTGACCCTGATCGCGCGCTTTGGTGCGGGGGCCGTTGCCGACCATTTGCCGCGCCTTGTCCGGGCGGTGCGCGAGGTTGGCGCGAACGTGGTCTGGGTCTGCGACCCGATGCATGGCAACACGATCAAATCGACCAGCGGCTACAAGACCCGGCCGTTCGAGCGGGTGCTGCAAGAGGTGCGAGAGTTCTTCCAGGTGCATAGCTCGGAGGGTACGATCCCCGGCGGCGTGCATTTTGAAATGACGGGCAGCGACGTGACCGAATGCACCGGCGGGCTGCGCGACCTGAGCGACGAAGACCTGTCGCAACGCTACCACACCGCCTGCGACCCACGCCTGAACGCCAACCAATCGCTGGAACTGGCGTTTCTGGTTGCCGCAGAATTGTCGAGCCGCCACAAGGACTTGGCGGCCAAAGCTGTCGGCTGAGGGCTCAGGTGCGCGCGGCTGCAAGGGCGTCGCCCCGCGTGGGCCGGAGTTGAGGCTCTGGTTCAAGATCGGCGTGCAAGGTGTTGATCTTAAATCATTTATCCGAAAATTCGCAGCATGGAAAATCAATAGGGCAGCGTAAAGAGCTGATTTTGAACGATTTCCCCCCGCCTTTACTCAGTTCCGTCAAAGGGCGTCATCTGCGCCACAATCACCGCATTCTCATCCAATGCGCGTTGCATCAGGGCACGTTCCTCATCCCCGATCTCGTCGCCCTCGGCCAGACGCTCGTCGATCGTGCCGTAGCCGGTGACATCCAGCGGGGATAAATCAGCTTGTTTCAAGACCTTCACAGCCTCGCGCACCGCTTCGTCCTCATCGACGCCGGTGGCATACAGCAACAGCCCGGCCCCGGTCGCGCCTTTCGGCAGCCCATCACCCGGGCTGCGCCCGACCTCGACCAAGAGGGTGAAGACCTGCTGCGGACGTTTGGGTTTATCGCTCATGTCATGTTCCCATGCCGGGCGCCAAGGCCCGGGGTGCCACGCGAAGAACGCCCGGCAACCCATTGATAAAAATCAATCCCGAAGAAGATCGTTGATCGAGGTTTTCGAGCGGGTCTGCGCATCCACCCGTTTGACGATGACCGCGCAATAGAGCGACACACCGTTTTTCGAAGGCATCGACCCTGCCACGACGACCGATCCCGACGGCACCTCGCCATACATCACCGTGCCGGTTTCCCGGTCCACGATCTTGGTGGATTTGCCGATGAAAACCCCCATGCCCAGCACCGAGCCTTCGCGCACGATACAGCCCTCGACCACTTCAGAGCGCGCGCCGATGAAGCAATTGTCTTCGATGATCGTGGGCCCCGCCTGCATGGGTTCCAGCACGCCGCCGATGCCCACACCGCCCGAAAGATGCACGTTCTTGCCGATCTGTGCGCAAGAGCCGACCGTTACCCAGGTGTCCACCATGGTGCCGCTGTCAACATGGGCGCCAAGGTTGACGAAGGATGGCATCAGCACCACGCCCGGCGCGATATAGGCCGATTTGCGCACCAAGGCGCCCGGCACGGCCCGAAATCCCGCCGCTTTCCAACGGTTCTCACCCCAGCCCATGAACTTGCTGTCGACCTTGTCCCACCAGCCGCTACCCTGCGGGCCGCCCGATTGCGGGGCCATGTCCTTGATGCGAAAGCCCAAAAGCACGGCCTTCTTCGCCCATTGGTTGACATGCCAGTCACCGTTTTCCTGACGCTCGGCCACGCGCAGTTCGCCGCTGTCGAGCGCGTTCAGCGTCGCCTCGATGGCGTCGCGGGCGGCGCCGGTGGTGGCGGGCGAAATGGTATCGCGCGCGTCCCAGGCAGCCTCGATCGCAGTTTCCAGTGCGGCGTTGGTCATGGCAATTCTCCGGTTTTTCAAGGCTGGTCCTGACGGTTTCCTGCCTATACCCTTGGCACGGGCGCTGTGCAATGCACAGCGACAAGACCAGTACAGGCGGACCCCATGCACGACACACGACGCAACCACCCCTTTCTCGACGCGGGTGAGGATATTGCCACCACGCGCACCATTCCCGACACAGCCCAGACCCGGAACCCGGCCTACCGCCTTGCCTTTGCCGACCCCGACTTCCTGTGCCGCGATGAGCTGCGCCCCGTGCGGTTGCAGTTGGAATTGCTGAAGCCAGAGATGCTGATGAACGAGGCGGGCATCACCTCGACCATCGTGATGTTCGGTGGCGCGCGGATCCCCGCACGGGCCGCCGATGCACGCACCCCGGCACTGGCCGACCTGTCGCGCTTTTATGGTGAGGCACGGGAATTTGCCCGTCTGATGACCCTGCGCTCGCTGCAAGACGGTGGGCATCGCGGCGTGATCGCCACCGGCGGCGGGCCCGGGGTGATGGAGGCGGGCAATCTCGGGGCGCAAGAGGCGGGGGGCAAATCCATCGGGCTGAACATCGTGCTGCCGCATGAGCAGGCGCCCAACGCCTATGTCACGCCCGAACTTGCGTTCAATTTTCACTACTTCGCCATCCGCAAGATGCACTTCCTGATGCGCGCCGAGGCGGTAACAGTCTTCCCTGGTGGCTTTGGTACGTTGGATGAAATGTTCGAGGCGCTGACCCTGATCCAGACAGGACGGATGCGGCGCATGCCGTTCTTGCTGTTTGGCGCGGATTTCTGGCGCGGCATCCTGAACTGGGACGCGCTGGCCGAGGCCGGGACGATCAGCGCCGATGACCTGAAGCTGTTCCAGTTTGTCGAAACTGCGGCCGAGGCGGTGGACGCGATCGACGCATGGTCCAAAGGCTGAGACTTCGCTGGTGCCGCGGATACAGCCGCCCTTGACACCGCGCGGGCGCTGCTGAACATGTGCAACGTCTCGCCATCCAGCCGGAATCCCCGCCATGACCCACGTTGCACCGCCCGCCCCCGCGCCCCTGATGTCGCCCGTGCTGATCGACGGCTGTATCGTCATCATGGTCAGCTTTGCCATCCGCGCCAGCTTTGGGGTTTTCCAGATCCCGATTGCCGAGGAATTTGGCTGGCTTCGGGCGGAATTCTCGCTGGCCATCGCGATCCAGAACCTGGCATGGGGCATCGGTCAACCGCTGTTTGGCGCATTGGCCGAACGCTTCGGCGATCGCCGCGCGATCATCCTGGGCGCGCTGACCTATGCGGCAGGGCTGGTACTCTCGTCCTTTGCCGTGACGCCCGGCGCGCATCAACTGCTTGAATTCCTTGTCGGTTTCGGCATAGCGGGCACGGGCTTTGGCGTCATTCTGGCGGTGGTGGGCCGCGCGGCGTCGGATGAAAACCGCAGCCTGGCGCTGGGTGTGGCGACGGCGGCGGGCAGCGCGGGGCAGGTCTTCGGCGCGCCGGTGGCCGAGATCTTGCTGGGGTTCTATACGTGGCAAACGGTGTTCTTGATCTTTGCCGCCGCGGTCCTGCTGACGCTATTCGCCCTGCCGATGATGAAGACCGGTCGCATGGCCAGCCGCAATGAGCTGGAGCAATCCATGGGCAGCGCGCTGCGGCAGGCCTTTCGCGACCCGTCTTTCACGCTGATTTTCCTGGGCTTTTTCTCATGCGGCTATCAACTTGCGTTTGTCACCGCGCAATTCCCCGCCATGGTGACCGAGATGTGTGGCCCGATCAATCCCAACGGCATGCTGGCGGGCTTTGGCATCACCACCACCTCGGCGCTGGGGGCGGTGGCGATTTCGCTGATCGGGTTGGCCAATATTGGCGGCACGATCCTGGCCGCCTGGGCGGGCAAACGCTATTCGAAGAAATACCTGCTGGCCGGGATCTACACCGCGCGCACCATCGTGGCTGCCGCCTTCATCATGTCACCGATCACGCCGGGGTCGGTGCTCATATTCTCGCTGGTGATGGGGTCGCTTTGGCTGGCGACGGTGCCGCTGACCTCGGGCCTGATCGCGCATATCTATGGCCTGCGCTATATGGGCACGCTCTATGGCATCGTGTTTTTCAGCCATCAATTGGGCAGTTTTCTGGGGGTCTGGCTGGGCGGCGCGCTCTATGACATCTATGGCGACTACACATTGGTTTGGTGGGTCGGCGTGGGGATTGGCGCGTTTTCGGCAATCGTGCACCTGCCGGTGCGCGAGCGGGCAATGAACGCGCGCCCGGTTTAGGGCTGGCGCAGCGCATAGTGCGCCGCGCCCTGCCCCGCGCGACGTCCGGTCGCGAAGCACGCCGTCAGCAGGTAGCCGCCGGTTGGTGCCTCCCAGTCCAGCATTTCGCCCGCGACGAACACGCCCGGCCGGGCGTGCAGCATCAGATCATCGTCAACCGCAATGCGCATGACGCCCCCGGCGGTCGAGATCGCCTCATCCAGCGGGCGCGGTCCATTGTGGCGAAGCGGCAACGCTTTCAAGAGACGCGCCAGCGCATCGGCCTCTTGCGGCAGGGGGCGTCCGAATTCATGCACCAAGGCCAGCCGCACCCCCGACAGCCGCAGCGCCTTGCGCAGGCGGTTGGTGGTGGTTTCACGCTTTGGCTGCGCGGCCAGCCGCGCGCAAAGGGTGTCACCATGCAGGTCGGGGAACAGGTCCAGCGTCAGTTCCGCCCCGTCGCGTATCGCGGCACTGACGGCATAGATCCCGCCGCCCTCGACCCCGCGGGCCGAGACGGTGAACTCTGCACGCACCGGCGCGCTGCCCGCCTGCAGCGCCACGCCCTTGACCGGCGCGCCGAAATGCGGCGCCATATGCGGTGACCAATCAACCGCGAAACCCATATTGGCCGGGCGGAAAGCTGCCGTGTCAACGCCCTGGGCGCGCAGGCCGGGCAGCCAGGCGCCGTCAGACCCCAGCCGCGCCCAACTGGCCCCCCCAAGCGCCAGTACCGTCACATCGGGGTGCAGCCTGCGCGGCCCGTCTTTGGTGTCAAAGCTTGCCCCGGCCGCATCAAGCCCGGTCCAGCGCCAGCGGGTCTGGAAGGTTACGCCCTGCCCTTCCAGCCGCAGCAGCCAGGCGCGCAACAGGGGCGAGGCCTTCATCGCCACCGGAAATACCCTGCCAGAGCTGCCGGTAAACACCGCCTGCCCCAACCCGCGCGCCCAGTCCTGCACCGCCGCCGCATCAAAATCGCGCAGGCTTGGCGCCAGCCAGTCGGCGGCCATGCCATATGCGGCCAGGAGGTCCGGCAGGCCCATGTCTTGCGTCAGGTTCAGCCCCGACTTTCCCGCCATCAGGAACTTGCGCCCGACGCTGGGCTTCGCCTCCGCAACCGTGACGCGCAATCCGGCCGCCGCCAGGGTCTCGGCCGCCATCAAACCGGCTGGTCCCGCGCCGATCACCAGCGCAAACGCCCCGGTAGGGGCCGCGTCGTCACGTGCATTGAGAGGCATCAGATCCATGGCCTTTCCAAACCGAGGGGGGTGCGCGCCGCGGGCAGAAAAGGGCGGCGCGCCGTTCCTGCGCCAACTGACCCAGAACGCGCCCCAGTGCAAGGCGGGGCAGCCCCGTCACAGTTTAACGGCGAATTAAGGGGGGGATGCGAGACTTCCGCGCAGGCCGAGGCCCAGAATCCGCTATGGCAACCCAAAGGTGCCCCATGATCCGACACAAAAACGCACCCGACACCCCCCCGGAAACATCCCGCGACAGGTGTACTGCGTCACGCGCGCTCCGACGCGTGGCGGGAAACCGGCTGGGCATAGAGCCGAACCAAGTCGCGCTTTCACCGCCGGCGCCAAAGCGCCACGACATATGGCGGAAATGGACACGCCTCGGCCGGGGAAGGAACATGTGTGGGATTGCCGCCGCGCAGGCAGCGGATGCGGCGCGTCCGGTGCCGGATGCGGCGCTATCTGCGTGGCGCGATGCTGACCAAGACGACCTGCCGCCCACGCCAGCCTGGCGCCAGGCACTGAAACGCTGCGCCTTCTGGTTGCGGGAGGGTTGAGCCTCCCTGCCAGGATGGAACACGTTCAGGCTCAGGCGCATCCAGAGCCGTGCGCATGCATGAACCACCTCCATTCAGAGTTGTGGGCGCATGTCGGGTTGAAGCGCGCGTCAGCTCTGGGCGCAGGTCAGGTCCGCGCACGAGCCGGATTTGACCGCCTGCGCTGGTCAAGCGGTCGGAGCCCAGATTGTGGTCGGCCAATCATTGGGCCGGTTCACTTCGGAACCCAGCCCGACCATCGGAGTCGCCTCACCCCAGTCGGCAATTCGCGCGACAGCCCTGTCAGACATATCCCTGGACCAATGCCGTAGACAGCAGGGTCCAGCCGTCCGCCACCACAAAAAACGCCAGTTTGAACGGCAGCGCGACAATCGCCGGAGGCACCATCATCATGCCCATCGACATCAATACTGCCGCCACGACCAGGTCGATCACAAGAAACGGCAGGAAAATGATGAAGCCGATTTCAAAGGCCCGCGATATCTCGCTAAGCATGAAGGCCGGGATCAGCACCGACAGCGCCGTTTCCGACAGATCACCTTGCGGGTCCGCTCCCTGCGGATCCCCTCGCGGCAGCGCATCGGGGCGCAACGCCAGCAGATGGTTCAGCGTTTCAGGATCCACCCGCGCGGCCATGAAGATGCGGAAGGGTTCGATGCCACGCACGAATGCCTCATCCAGCGGCAGCGCGCCTTCCGTCAGGGGCCGTACCCCCGCGCTCCAGGCGGCAGTGAACACCGGGTCCATGATGAAATAGGTCAAAAACAGCGCCAGGCTGACCAGCATCATGTTGGGCGGCGATTGCTGAAGCCCGATCGCCTGCCGCAGAATCGACATCACAGTGATGATGAACGGAAAGCAGGTCACCATCACTGCGATCCCGGGGGCAAGGCTGAGGATGGTCAGCAACAAGATCAGCTGCACCGTATTGCCGCTCAGCGTGCCATCCCCGCCCAGCGACAGCGACAGTTCCTGAGCCTGCACCGGCGCGCCCCCAAGAAGCAGCGCCAGGATGACGGCGATGCGCGGCAGGCTAAAGGCCATTGCGCAGGTCCGAAACCTCGGTCAGCCGGACGCCCAGCATGCCTGCCTGCTCCCCCTCCAGTTCCTGCAACTCGCCCCTCGCGATCAGCCGATCCCCGACATAGAGATCGACCAGATCATCTGCCCGCCGCTCCAGCGGAAGGACGGAATCGCAATCGAGCTTCAGCAAGTCACGCACCAAGGGGCGGGCCCGCCCGACCGAGACGGTGATCTCGATCGGCACCATGGAGAACACCCCGCTGGTTCCCGCATCGAGGGCGGTCGGGCCGCTATGATCAGTCATCAGAATTCTCCTCATTTCGGGCCTCGAAGAATGTTTCAACAGCGTGCCGCGTTGCGTCCAGCAGACGCGCCAGATCCACGCTGCACGCATGGTCAGGCCATTGCCGACTGATCTGTCCGCTGGCCAGCGCGGGTTCGGCCACGACGCGCAACGGGGGAAGCGCCAGGCCTTCCAGCTTCGTTTCCAGGATGTCCTGATCGTCGGGATGGCAAGTCAGGAGCAGAGGTTCAGCGATCATGCCGCCCGCGTTTTCAGCGATCAGGTCGGCGACCATCCCCGGCAGGCCGTGCCGCGCGATGGTGGGCAGGATCGCCGTGGTCATCGCCATGATCAGCGGATGCAACGCGGTCATGAGTTCGCGCCGAACCTCTTCATGCGTGAAGGCCAAGCCTTGCAAACTGGCCTCGAAAGCCTCGTCAGCGCTCCGCCGGCCGGTATTGAGCTGATCGGTGCTGTCCTGCCAGCCCGAGGCATATCCCTCTTCGAAGGCGGCTTGGCGTGCTGCTTCGATCTGCTCACTTGTCATCCATGTGGCCGACGCAACTGCGGCCGATTGTGCAAAGACTTCCAGTTTCAGGGCAGATCCCATCACCGCCGCTCCTCTTTTTCATCCAGCCAGTTGCGCAGGATTTCCGCCGTCTCCGATTGCCGTTCCTCGATCAGGTTGCGCAACCGCGCCATGGGATCGTTTTGCAGCTCCCGATCGGCGCCGCCGTGCTCCATGCCCATGGCGCCATCCCCCATGCCATCCGCCATACCCATCGCGAACCCGCCACCGTAACCATCTGCGATGGCCAGTGCGGGCGATTGCATGGCGGGGAAATCATCGTCGAAATCCATCGTGCTGACCTCGCTGCGCGCCCCCCCTTGCGCGCCGCGCAGCATGGGCCGGAGCACGAAGAGGGTCAGCACCAGCACCATCAGGCTGAGCAGCGCCATCGAGATCACCGTCATGGGGTCCAGCCGCAGCGGTCCGAAGATCGAGGTTGACGGCTCCGACCCTTCGATCAACTGCACCTCGAATGGCAGCGAGCGCAGGGTTATGACATCGCCGCGCGCCTCATCAAAACCAACGGCCGAGGCGACGAGTTCGCGCAAGGCCTCCAGCTCTGCCTCGGGGCGCGGCGTCCAAATCGCTTCCCCGGCCTCATCCGTGCCGCGCGTCCCATCAACCATGACTGCGACCGTCAGCCGTCGCACGGCACCGGGCGCGCGTTGAACCTCGCGCTGCGTCTGTGAGACCTCGTAATTGTTGACCTGCCGCGTCTCAGAATCGCGGGTCTCCGATTGGCCGTCGCCGCCCGCCGCATCGCCGTCAGGCAGGTTGCTGGCCACCGTCACACCCGCGGCGCGGGTATCGGTGGCGTTGCGCGTCCGCTCTTCAGCCTCTGAACTGATGGCGACGCGGCCTTCCGGGTCAAAGCGACGCTCCACAATGGTTTCACGGTCGGTCACCGTATCGACGCTGACCTCGACCACCGCGCGGCCGATGCCGACATGCGCCTCCAGCAGGCGTTCCACATTGCGGCGCAGGATTGCGGCGCGGTCGGCGCCCGCCCCGCCATAGGCCTGATCGGCATCCGATCCGCTGATCAGCCCACCCTGCCCGTCGATCACCGACACATCTTCGGGCGCCATGCCCGCTACCGCAGACGCCACGAGGAACTGCAGCGCCCGCGCCTGCACAGGGCTGAGCGTGCCGGTGCCGGTTGTCACCGAGACTGAAGCCGTCGGGCGGCCATCACGCCGGAAAGCGGCGCCGGTGCCCTGCGAAATGTGCACGCGCGCGCTCCGGATATGCGGGCTGGACAGGATGGTGCGCGCCAGCTCACCTTCCTTCGCGCGCCAATAAGCCGCATCGAACATCTGCGAGGTCGTGCCGAAGCCTGACAGCCCGTCCAAAAGTTCGTAGCCTGTGATCGCGTTGGTCGGCAGCCCCTCGGCGGCCAGCATCATCCGGGTTTCGTCGCGCATCGCATGATCAACGAAGATCGCATCCCCGCGTACTTCGTATGTCAGCCCGCGCGCATCAAGCGCCGTCACGACCTCCCCTGCCGCCGCGCCGTCCAGCCCCGCGTAGAGCAGCGCCATCGACGGTGAGTTGGCCACCCGCGCCAGCCCCAGGACCGCCAGGAAGACCCCGACTGTCGCCGCGACGAGGACCACACGCCTGCGCGTGTCCAGCCCTCCCCATAGTGCCAGCATGTTGTCCAAATCGATTCTCCCAGCAGCGTGAATTTCCGGCGGCTCACTCTGGGTATCGGCGACAGGCTTTAACAATCGGTTAGTGACATTGTGTCAAACCACAAAAAACGACACTCATTGCGAGGCCGAAATGACCGACGCCACTGCCAACGACGCACCCCCAAAGAAAAAATCATTCAAAGCCATTCTTTTGGCCTTGATCGTCGCAGCGGTCCTCGGTGGCGGCGGGTTTTATGCCGTCTATTCAGGCATGCTGGACACGCTGCTGCATGCCGAGCCTGAGGTTGTCACACCCGCGCTGGACACCGATTTCGCCTTTGTTCCCGTGGGGCCGGTGATTGTCAGCCTCAACCGGCGGCCGCAGCGCGGGCATCTGCGATTCGCCGCACATCTGGAGACGCCCGCCGCCGCAGAACCCGACGTGACAGCGCAGCTGCCCCGGATCGTCGATGTGCTGAACAGCTATCTTCACACGCTTGACGCGAACGAGCTGGAGGAACCCGGCGCCCTGATCCGCCTGCGCAGCCAGATGCTGCGCCGCGTCCAGATCGTCGCGGGACCCGAACAGGTACGCGACCTGCTCATCACCGAATTTGTTTTAAACTGAAGGGGCCGCTGCCTATGCAACACCTGATTGATATCGCCATCGGCGCGGGCGCGCTTCTTGCCGCCGCATATTGCTTGATGCTCTCGCGCCGGTTGCGCGCTTTGACCCGGCTGGACGGCGATGTGGGCAATGCCATTGCGCTTTTGTCAGCACAGGTCGATGCGTTGAACACAGCGCTGATCCGCGCGCAAAAAGCTTCTGAGGCATCGGTGGCGCGGCTGTCCGAGCAAACCACGCGCGCCGACAACGCCACCCGCCAACTGGAATTGCTGCTGGCCTCGATGCACGGTGTACCTGCCAGCGCCGCGCCGCCGCCGGTGCCCAACGTAGGCCCCAGCCGCGCGCGCGTGGTGCGCAAACGGTTCAGCGAGGCGGTCGAATGAAACCCGCCAAACGCCGCAAACCGACTGCGATTAAGATAAGCGCGCTGACAATCATCGCCGTTCTGATGACAACCGCCGGAATGTCGCGTTTGGGTCTGGGCCTGTCCGCCGCGCTTGCTGAAGCGGACATGGCGCGCGACACGGAAATGGTGGCAGACCCCGGCGATCCGATGGACCTTCTGACAGCCCTGCGCATGCGCGAGGCCGACCTTGAAGCGCGCGAGGCTGCCTTGACGGCCCGCATGGGCGACTTGCAGGTAGCGGAAGACCGCCTTGCGTCGCTGCTGTCCGAAATGGACGCGGCCGAACGTGCGCTGGCCGACACCATGGCAACAACCCAGACTGCGGCCGAAGATGACCTCACACGTCTGACCGTCGTGTATGAGAACATGAAGCCAGAGAATGCCGCGATCCTGTTCGAGGAAATGGAACCCGGCTTTGCCGCAGGCTTCATCGCGCGACTGCGGCCCGATGTCGCGGCCCAAATTCTGGCGGGGCTTCCGCCCCGGACGGCCTACGGGATCAGTGCCATATTGGCGGGACGCAATGCGCTGGTTCCCACGCAATAGCCTTCGGCCAGGCCTCAGCCGGCCGACAGCAGGTGTTTGTTAACCCGACTCAGGCATGGTCGGCGGGAAGGACCCTTCACAGCATACGCAAAGACACAGGATGCCCGGATGATTGGAATTATAGGGATCGCGGTGGTTCTCATCATGGTTTTTGGTGGGTATCTGGCCGCGGGCGGGTCCATGGGGATCATTCTCAAGGCGATGCCATTCGAATTGGCCATGATCGGCGGGGCGGCGGTCGGGGCGTTTTTGATTGCCAACAACAAATCGACAGTCAAACAAACGCTGCGGGACATCAAGAAAGTGTTCTCGGGCCCGACCTGGAAACAACAGGATTACAGCGATTTGCTGTGCCTGCTGTTCGATCTGATCTGGCTGGCCCGCCAGAACCCTGTCGCGGTGGAAACCCATATCGAAGATCCGGAAAACTCCGATCTCTTCGGGCGTTACCCCAAGATACAGCATGACCATGAAGCGATCGAACTGATCTGCGACACCCTCCGCGCGGCGTCGCTGAACTATGACGACCCGCATCAGGTCGAAGAAGTCCTGGATAAACGCATGGAAACCCACCGCCATCACGCGCTGCACTCCAGCCATGCGTTGCAGACGGTCGCGGACGCCCTGCCCGCGCTGGGGATCGTCGCGGCCGTGCTCGGCATCATCAAGACGATGAGCAAGATCGACCAGCCACCCGAGATTCTGGGCGCCATGATCGGTGGCGCCCTTGTTGGCACGTTTCTGGGGGTTTTCCTTGCCTATGGCTTCGTCGGCCCGTTTGCGACCAAGATGAACGCCGTGGTCGAGGAAGATTGTCAATTCTATCAACTGATCCGCGAAGTTCTTGTGGCCAACCTGCACGCGCATCCCGCGAATATCTGCATCGAAGTGGGCCGCCAGAACACGCCGCACCACAACCGGCCTAGTTTCTCGGAGCTGGAAGACGCCATGCGCGCTGCCAAGCGCAATGCCGCATGATGGCCGCGCTACCGCACCACCGGGCGCGTCAGAACGCCTCTGGGCCGCCCGGCCGTCTGCTGTACGCGCTGGTGTTGAGCATGCTGCTGTCAGCGGGTGCAGCCGTGGCGCAGAGCAGCCCGATCATACCACGGGCGGGCGAGCACGCGACATTCACCCGCGTCGTGCTGCGGCTTGCGCCCGGGATGGGCTGGACCATGACGCAGGCACCCCGGCAGATCGTGCTGACCCTCGACCCCGCCCCGGCAGGGTTCGATCTGTCAGAGGTCTTTCGCCGCATCCCGCGCACCCGCTTGGAATCAGTGCGCACCGCATCGGGCCAGTTGTTTCTGGATCTGGCATGTGATTGTGTCATTACCGCCGAACAGGAGCCATCGGGCTTGCTGATCATCGACATGGCATCGCCCGTCGCACAAACCACGCTGCCCGATCAGCCGCGGCGCCCGCAGCGCAGGCCCGATGCCGCACCGGGCGACACTACAGGCAGCGCCGGGGAGATTGTCGCACAACGCCGAACTGCGCAGCAAACCGCACCTGTTGCGACAATGGCGCTGTGGGAACAGCGACTGCTGGAACAGACAGCCCGCACGGAGCCGCCGCCGGTCGAAAGTAGTGCACCTCCCGTGCCCCTCGTCGCGCGCGAAATCCAAGGGGTTCTGGCGCGCCAGCTGGCGCGCGCGGCAGGTCAGGGCGTCGTCACATTGCGCCCCAATCCGACCTCAGGCACTGCACCCGCCCAGTCGCAGGTGCTGGTCTCCACTCAGGATGATCCCAACCTCACGCAAGAGGCGCTGGGCGAACACCTCCGGCTGGCGAACAAGGCCATCGCGGACAATCTCATGGCGCAGGTCGCCACATCGGATGCCGCGACCTGCTACGCGGATGATCTGATGGATCTGGCGGCATGGGCGAAACCGGACAGTTTCCACGCGCAACTGGCCCAGCACCGTCAGGATCTCGTGGCCGAGGGTGCAGCGGACAACCTGCGTGCCTTCGCGCGATTCTACCTGCATTTCGGGTTTGGCAGTGAGGCGGCATCGGTATTGATCGCCTCGGATGCCAACCTGCCATTGGATGATGTTCTGCGCACGCTTGCCGCCGTCATGGATTCCAGACCCCTGGCCACGGACAGCCCGCTGCCCGACATGCTGCACTGCGACGGCCGGGCTGCACTTTGGGCCTTGCTCGCCACAGGCTCGGCGGCGCGCGCGGATCACATCAATGCGCGTGCGATCGGGCGGGCCTTTGCCGAACTTCCCGATCACTTGCGCCGCGATCTGGGCCCAAGGGTCGCCGCACGGCTGCTGGAGCACGACCAGACAGACGCAGCGCAACTTGTCCGTCTGTCCATGGAACGGATTGGCAATGCCGATCCTGACCAGGTCGCCATTACCGCCGCCCGGATCGCACTGGTCGAAGAAGCGGACGGCACCAGCACGACAGGCCCGGCGCTCGGGGATCTTCCCACAACCAGCGAGTCGGTGATGCTGCAATTGGAACATGCCCTGACCCACCCAGAGCACCTGACACGCGACCTGACCCAAACCGGCCTTTCCTATGCAAATGATCTGAAGGGCACGCCTGACGGGGCCCGGCTGTATGCCCTGGCGGTTGAAGCGCTGGCGCGCCAGGGCGGTTTTGACGAGGCCTTTGCCACCTTGAACCGTCTGACCGCCGCCGGGGGGATCGGCCTTCCACCCGCCCTGCGCGACGTCCTTTTTGACCTCGCATCGGAAACCGGCAGTGACGCGCAGTTTGTCGCCACCGTTTTCGACCAGCAACCCTGGCTGGACCCCGCGCGCCTGCGGGCGTCGACCCGCGAAATGCTGGCCAACCGGCTTGCCGATCTGGGATTTCTGTCGCATGCCAACGCGCTTGCACCCATGACACCGGTAGGCACGCTTCAGGTGCCCGCCGGTGAAAGCGCCGTAGACGCGGATGCAGGACCGTCTGAAGCGCCCGCACCCCCGGCGGAAAGCGGGGCGGCGGATGCCGCCCTCACATCGGATACGACCGCAGATGCACCCGAACTTCCAGCGACAACGCCCCAAGCGATTGGGAATGCGCTGCTCGACAGCAGCTCGGCCCTGCGCGCTGAACTTCAGGCCCTGATCGCAGCGCAATGATCTGGAAACGCAGGTAGGGTTACGTTTCGTAAAGGAATTTACCTTCATACTGGCCAAAGATTTTCCCGGCGCCGGTGATCTTTCAGACCCTGCGCCTGACCCCGCCAGGACCCCAAGCATGCGCCTGATCAATATCTTCCAACCGACAGTTCTGCTTGCCTGCGCCCTCATGGCGGTGATCGTGATGATGATCCTGCCCGTGCCTGCCTGGGCGCTGGACCTGGGGCTTGCCGCGTCTTTCGCGCTGGCAATCCTGATGTTCACCGTGACGCTGTTCATTCAACGTCCGCTTGATTTTTCGATCTTCCCGACGGTGCTCTTGGCATCGCTGATGCTGCGGCTGTCCCTCAACGTGTCATCGACCAAACTGATCATCGGCGAGGGCCATACGGGACCGCAGGCGGCGGGCGATGTCATCCAAGGATTCGCCATGTTCGTGATGAGCGGCAGTGTTTTCCTCGGCGTCGTTATCTTTCTTGTGTTGCTGATCGTCAATTTCATCGTGATCACAAAAGGCGCGGGCCGCATGGCGGAAGTCGGGGCTCGCTTCGCCCTCGACGGCATGCCCGGCAAACAGCTCGCCATCGACAGCGACATGTCGGCCGGGGCCATCGACCACCAGGAAGCCAAGGCACGGCGCGAGACTGAACAGGCAGAAACCACCTTCTTCGGCTCGCTGGATGGCGCGTCAAAATTCGTCAAGGGCGATGCGGTCGCCGGCCTGCTGATCACAATCTTGAACCTGGTGGCCGGGCTCATCAACGGCACGCTCAACCACGGCATGCCGATTGGCGCCGCGTTCGAGACCTATGCCATCCTGACTGTCGGCGACGGCCTGGTGTCGCAGATCCCCGCCGTGATCATCTCCATCGCCGCGGCCCTTCTGCTGGCGCGGGGCGGCGCATCAGGTGCCACCGATCTGGCGCTTTTCTCGCAACTCGGCCGCTACCCGGCCGCCTTGTTCACGGTCGGCGCGCTGCTGGCCCTCTTCGCCATTGTCCCGGGGTTGCCGTTCATCCCCTTTGTTCTGGGCGCGGGCGCGCTTTTCGCGGCCGGCGCGATGTCGCAGCGCGCCATCCAGCGCCGGGCCAGTGCGCAGACCGAGAGCGATGCGCGCGACGATGCGCCGCAGGAACAATCGCTCGGCGATCTTCTGGACCTCGATGAGATCCACGTCCAGTTTGCCCCCGATCTGGTTGCCATGGCGCTGGACCCGGCCACGGGTCTGGATGCGCGCATCTCCAACATGCGCGCCCATGTCGCCCGCCAGTTCGGCCTGATCCTGCCCGAAATGCGGCTGACCGACGATGCGGCACTGGGTACTGGGCAATACCGCATCTTGATCCACGGCGTGGAACAGGCGCGCGACACGCTGTATCCAGGAAAGGTGCTGGCCCTGCTGCAAGATGAGGGCGACACCGACCCGACCGGCATCGCGGTGCGTGAACCTGTGTACGGCGCGCCAGCCCGCTGGATTCCGCGCGACGGGCAGGAAAATGCCGCACTGACCGGCGCCACCGTCGTCACCCCGACAGAGGTGTTGGCCACCCATCTGCTGGAAGTGCTGAAAGCCAATTTCTCGCGCCTGTTGACGCTGAAGGGATTGCGGCGGCTGCTGGACGAACAGGTCAACCTGTCCGACCCCAAACGCGCCGCCGCCAACAAGCGGCTCTTGGATGAGCTGATCCCCGACAAGGTGCCTGTCGATCTTTTGCTCGCGGTGCTGCGGCTGCTGCTGGACGAACAGGTGTCGATCCGTAACCTGCCGCTGATCCTCGAGGCGATTGCCGAAGTCCGGATGCCAAGCCCAAGCCCGGAGGCCGTATGCGATCATGTGCGCCAGCGCCTCGGCTTTCAACTGGTAGCGTCGCTGCGACGGCCCGATGGAACGATTCCGCTGATTCAACTGGCTTCGGAATGGGATGAAACCTTTGCAACCTATCAGTTGGACAACCCCAACGGACAGGCCGACGTCGCCCTGCCCCCATCGGAATTCTCGCGCCTCGCCAATGCGTTGGCCGAGCATTTGGCACGGCTGGGCGAAACTGGCGTCTCACCCGCGGTGGTCACATCGACGCGGCGGCGCCGTTTCTTGCGCACCGTGCTGGCGGCCAAGGGGCTTCAGGCACCGGTCCTGTCCTTCGACGAAATCGGGCTGGAGGCGCGGCCCGCACTGATGGGCACCGTCGCGGCATGACACCTGAACTCGTCACCGCGCTGAATGACCTTCTGGGCCGCGCCACTGACCTGGCGCTCGCTGCGGCGGTGGTTTTTTTCCGGGTTGGGGCCGCCATGGCCTTCTTGCCGGCCTTCGGCGAACAGGTCGTGCCGGTTCGCGTGCGGCTGGGGCTGGCGCTGGCCTATACCGCGCTGCTGACCGGCGCGCTGGGCCCTGGCGCGATCCCCGCGCGGGGCGATATCTCGCTACCCCTTGCGCTGGCCACGGAAACGGTGATCGGGCTGAGCCTTGGGTTCGCGCTGCGCCTGTTCATCATCGCACTTCAGGTGGCGGGCACCATCGCGGCGCAGGCAACATCGCTATCGCAGCTTTTCGGAGGCGCGGGCGTGGACCCGCAACCTGCCATGTCACAACTCATGGTTGTGGCAGGCCTCGCGCTGGCGGTGATGGCCGGGCTGCATGTCCGGCTGGCGGAATACCTGATCCATTCGTACACGCTGCTGCCCCCCGGCGCATTTCCCGATGCCGGGCTGCTGACCAGTTGGGGCGTCGCGCAGGTGGCCCGCAGCTTTGGCCTCGCCTTCTCACTCGCACTGCCGTTTGTCATCATCTCGGTGATCTTCAATCTGGCCTTGGGCGCGATCAACAGGGCAATGCCGCAGTTGATGGTGGCGTTCGTCGGCGCACCGGCGATCACGGCGGGGGCGCTCGTGATGTTGATGATCACCTTGCCTTTGACGCTGCCCTTCTGGCTGACACAGTTCAACCAGTTTCTCTTCAACCCCAGTGCCCTGCCATGAGCGGCGAGGATGATGGCGGCGAAAAATCCTTTGAGGCGACCCCCCAGAAATTGGAGGAGCAGCGCAAGAAAGGTGAGGTGCCGCGCTCCACCGACTTGATGGCGGCCGCGGCCTATGGTGGCCTTTTGCTGATCAGCCTCACGTTCGGCATGCAGTCCATGACGGAAATGGGGAACCTCGGCATACATGTTCTGGACCGGGTGAACGACCTCGCGTCCCTGATGATGCACAGCGCGCCGACCCCCGCGGGGGGGCTCTTGACTGCACTGACGCAGGCCACCTTGCCGCTGCTGCTGGCCCCGGCGCTGGCGGTCCTGATCATGGCGATCATCCAGCGCGCACTGGTCTTCACGCCGTCCAAGCTGCAACCGAAACTGTCCCGCGTGTCGCTGATCTCCAATGCGAAGAACAAATTCGGGCGCTCGGGGCTGTTCGAGTTTGCCAAAAGCTGCGTGAAGCTCACCACGATCACGGTGATCTTGTGGGTATTCCTGATCTGGCGATTACCGGAAATCCTGATGACCCAGGCCCTCAGCCCCAGCATCGGCACCTCGGTCTTGTTTGACTTGATGATTGATTTTCTGGTGCTGATCGTCCTGATCATGCTGGTCTTTGGTGCGATCGACTTCTTCTGGCAACGCGCCGAGCATCTGCGCAAGAACATGATGAGCCATCAGGAAATGCGTGATGAGCACAAGCAATCCGAAGGCGATCCGCATGCCAAGCAGCAACGCCGCCAACGCGGGCAGGAAATCGCCATGCGCCAGATGCTGGCCGATGTTCCGGGCGCCGATGTGGTCATCGTCAACCCGACGCATTACGCCGTCGCCCTGAAATGGGATCGGCTGTCGCAGGCGGCGCCGGTGTGTGTGGCAAAGGGGGTCGACGAAATCGCCGCCCGTATCCGCACCAAGGCTGAGGAAGCGGGTGTGCCGATCCATGCCGATCCGCCGACGGCGCGCGCCCTGCATGCCAGCCTGGAAATCGGCCAGGAAATCCATGAGGCGCAGTATCAGATGGTGGCCGCCGCGATCCGCTTTGCCGATGCGATCCGGATGAAGGCTCGGGCCCGAAACGGCGGGGCGCATCCATGAGCGGTGACAAGATCGCGCGCCGATTGGCAAAGACTGACGCGGCCCAACTGACGGGTCTGGCCCGGCTGGCGGCGCTGAAACGCGACCGGCAGATGCGCGATGTGGTCAAACTGGCGCAGGCCCGGGCAAAAACGTTGCGGCAACTTGAAAGGCTCAGCCCTGCCACGCCGCTGGCGCCCGACGCCCCTGAACTGTGGCAGGTAACGCTGCAGCACAATCAATGGAACGAGAACGCGCGCCGCAGCCTCAACCTCAATCTGGCGCAGCAAACCGGCGCGTGGCTTCAGGCGCGCGACGCGGCCGCGCGCGCCGTCGGTCAGGCAGAGGTGCTGCACCGCCTGTCCACACACCGCCGCGATGATGCGGGCCGGTAGCCAGCGTTGCGCATGCCATCTGGCTTGCGGCCTCGCGATGCGCGAAGTCGCCCCGCGCCTCAGACGAATTGTTCGCGGATCAGCCGTTCATCCAGCCCGTGCCCGGGATCGAAGAGCAACCGGTGCGTGATCTGCGGCGCCGAGGCGATCTCGACCGACACGACATTGGTGACCGACCGGCTGTCGGCATCCGCCATGACCGGGCGCTTGGCGGGCTCCATCACGTCGAAACGCACCTTCGCGGTGTTGGGCAGCAGCGCCCCGCGCCAGCGCCGGGGCCGGAAGGCCGCCATCGCGGTCAGGGCCAGCACATCCGCGCCCATCGGAAGGATCGGGCCATGCGCCGAATAATTATACGCGGTCGACCCGGCCGGGGTGCAGACCAGCGCGCCATCGCAGACCAATTCGTCCAGCCGCACCCGCCCGTCCACCGAAATACGCAGTTTCGCCGCCTGCGGCCCGGCGCGCAGCAGGGACACTTCGTTGATTGCCAGCGCCGCATGGGTTGTTCCATCTGCGGTGGTTGCCAGCATTTGCAGCGGGTGAATCAGCTGGGTCTCCGCCGCATGCAGGCGTTCGTGCAGATCATCGATCGCAAAGGCATTCATCAGGAAACCGACGGTGCCACGGTTCATGCCGTAGACCGGGACCGCCATCGCCTCAACCGAATGCAGCGTGTGCAGCATGAACCCGTCGCCCCCCAGCGCCACGATCACATCGGCCTCGTCGACCGGCACGTCGCCATGGCGTGCGATCAACTTGGTGCGCGCGTGCTGCGCATCGGGCATGGAACTTGCCTTGAAGGCGATTTTGTCAGGATATGCCATGCATGCGCTCCGGGTATTGCGCCCCGGTTGTCGCCGACTCTTGCCATGATGACAAGGCTTTGGACAGCCGCCGCCCGCGCCCGGCCAGCCTCAGGGCCGCACAATCCGGGCAGCCGCGACATTTTCAAGGCTTTTGCACCCGCGGGACTTGCGTTAAACACTTGCGCATACGCAATGCCGCTTGCAGGAGCCAGCCATGAACATGACCCATCGGGATGACGGATTTTTCACCGAAGCGCTGGATACGCGCGACGCCGAGCTTTTCACGGCAATGCAACAGGAACTGGGCCGCCAGCGTGAAGAGATCGAACTGATCGCCAGCGAGAATATCGTTTCCGCCGCCGTCATGCAGGCGCAGGGCTCGGTGCTGACCAACAAATACGCCGAAGGGTATCCCGGGCGGCGCTACTATGGCGGTTGCCAATATGTCGACATCGCCGAAACGCTGGCGATCGAACGGGCCTGCGCGCTGTTTTCGTGCGATTTTGCCAATGTGCAGCCCAATTCCGGCTCCCAGGCGAATCAGGGCGTATTCACCGCGCTGCTGCAACCCGGGGACACCATCCTTGGGATGAGCCTTGATGCCGGCGGTCACCTGACCCATGGCGCGGCGCCGAACCAGTCGGGCAAATGGTTCAACGCCGTCCAATATGGCGTGCGCGAGGATGACCTGCTGCCTGATTACGATCAGATCGAGGCGCTGGCGCTGGAGCATCAGCCAAAGATGATCATCGCGGGCGGCTCGGCCATTCCGCGCATCCTCGACTTCGCGCGGTTCCGCGCCATTGCCGACAAGGTTGGGGCCTATCTTCTGGTCGATATGGCGCATTTCGCCGGGCTGGTGGCTTCGGGGCATTACCCTTCGCCCTTCCCGCATGCGCATGTCTCCACCACGACCACGCATAAGACCCTGCGCGGCCCGCGTGGCGGCATGATCTTGACCAATGACGCGGCGCTGGCCAAGAAATTCAACTCGGCGATCTTCCCCGGCATTCAGGGCGGCCCCTTGATGCATGTCATCGCCGCCAAGGCCGTCGCGTTTGGTGAGGCGCTGCGCCCCGGGTTCAAGACCTATCAGGCGCAGGTCATCAAGAATGCGCAGGCACTGGCGGATGAGCTGATGCAGGGCGGCCTTGGCACAGTCACCGGCGGCACCGACACGCATCTGATGCTGGTGGACCTGCGGCCCAAGGGCGTGAAGGGCAATGCGACCGAAAAGGCCCTGGGCAGTGCGCATATCACCTGCAACAAGAACGGCATTCCCTTCGATACCGAAAAACCGATGATTACCAGCGGCATCCGGCTGGGCACGCCCGCAGGCACGACGCGCGGCTTTGCCGAGGCAGAATTCCGTCAGATCGGGCGCTGGATCGTTGAAGTGGTCGACGGCCTTGCCGCACATGGTGAGGACGGCAACAGCGCGGTCGAGGAAAAAGTACGGGCCGAGGTTGCGGAACTCTGCGCGCGTTTCCCGATCTACCCCGCGCTTTAGGTCTTGATGCCCGGCCCGTCGCCGAGCTGGTGAGGGGCCGGGTGCCGCCGCCGTCATGGATCTTTGCCAAACCATCCAGGAAATGATCGATTTTTGCGTCGGTCACTTCTTGGATGGGAACCGCCGCAGATTTACCTGAAATGCCCTCAGAGATACCCGCGCGCGACCAGCACCGCGACCACGACGCAGGTCAGCACCAGCACGCCAAAAGCAAGCGAGCCAAGCATCGACAGCAGCAGATCGACCCGTCGTTGCGCGCGTCCAAGCGGCGCCAGATGGCCGGTCAGCGCCCGATGCGCTTTGATCGCGCGCGCCGTATCGACCTGCTTGCGCAGTTTGGGGTGCGCCGCCATGGGCTGGATTTCGGCCAGATACAGCGCCTCGGACCGCAGTTTGCGGGGCAATTGGCGGCGAACATCTTTCACAAGTTCGGCCAGATCGTCGCCCCGGGCGTTCAGGCGTTGCCGCAGCAGAAGCGCCACGTCGCGCCCCAATGTCGTGATATCCGCATCCGCCATCCGCTTGTCCGCTCTTGTCCCGCCACGGTCGCAAGCTGTACTGAAGACGGGGGCCGAACTCAAGCTGATGTGAAAGGATGCGCCAATGCTCAACATCATCACTCATGGAACGCCGACCCGCCTGCCCGGTTTGATGATCGTGCACGGCCTGTTCGGGTCGGCGCGCAATTGGGGGGCGATTGCGAAGCGGGTGTCGGATGACCGGCAGGTGCTCTGCGTCGACATGCGCAACCATGGCGAAAGCCCCTGGTATGACCGCCACGGATACGACGATCTGGCGGCCGATCTGGCGGCGGTGATCGATGCGCAGGACGGCCCAATGGACGTCCTGGGTCATTCGATGGGTGGCAAGGCCGCGATGATGCTGGCGCTAAAGCAGCCGGGATCCGTCGCGCGCCTGCTGATCGGCGACATCGCGCCCGTCATCTATCCGCACAGCCAAGCCGCGCTGATCGACGCGATGGAGGCCATGGACCTGACCGGCCTGACGTCGCGGTCCGAGGCCGACCGGCGCCTTGCAGCCCATGTGGATGCCGCCCCGGTGCGGGCGTTTTTGCTTCAGTCGCTCGACCTGAAGGCCAGCCCACCGCGCTGGCGGCTGAACCTGCCCGTTCTGCGGGCCGAGATGGACCGGATCACCGGATGGCCCGCCGACGTCACCGGAACATTCGACCGCGCCGCGTTGTTTCTGTCCGGCGCACAATCGGATTACGTTCAGCCCGAACACCGCGCGCCCATCAAGGCGCTGTTTCCGCAGGCGCGCTTTGCCAAGATCCCCGATGCAGGGCACTGGCTGCATGCCGACCAGCCCCGCGCGTTCGAGGCGGTGATCAGGTCATTCTTTGACGCCGCATAGATCCGCGCCCGTCAGACACGCCCGTAAATCAGTCACGCCCGTCAATCAGACACGCCCGTCAACTTGTGTCGGGGCACAGCAACGGCACATTCAACACGCCGGTATCGCCTTCTACCCGGGCCAGATCGGCGCGACAGCCCGTCACCCCCTCCACCGCTGCCAGAAGGTGGTCGCGCATTCCAGCCTGTTGGCGGCGCGTGGCATAGCCCATGCGGATGGCCTGCGCGTAATCACCCCGCCGCCAGACCTCAATCACGAACCCGCCGCGTTCGACCTGCACGGGCACCACACCGCGAAACCCCGGACTGGCCGAGGCGCAACCACAAAGTACCATAAGGCAAAGGACCATAAACCGCATCCCCACAGCATGACGCAGGCAGGTTAACAACCGGTAAACGCCCCCGCCGCGCGACAAGGTGGAAACTGGCCCTTGCATCGCCCGCGCGTTTTGCCTAAAGGACTGCCTGCGGTGCTGTTCGTCACACCGCCCCGCCGCCGCCGCGCACCCTGTCGGCGGCTTCGGCATCAGGGTCGTTAGCTCAGTTGGTAGAGCGTCTCGTTTACACCGAGAATGTCGGCGGTTCGAGCCCGTCACGACCCACCATTTCCCCCCCCAACGCGCAGCCTCCATCCGCCGATCCGATACTGCCTTGCGGCATGATTCTGACTGCAGATTGTTCATCGTGCGGCGACAACCTGTTGCGCACGCTGAAAGTCGTTGCTTTGCAGGCAGGCGGGGCATTAACCTCGTTTTTTGTGCGGCGACGCGTCGGCAGATCTTTCCCCTGTCCAGAGCCGGCTCTGACCGTCGACGCTTCGCTTTTTCATGAGTATGAGGTCCCCGTTTGCCCCTCCGAAATTTTCATTCTCTCCGTTCGCACGGGGTGTCCGACCCGCGCCGCCACGATACCCGCCCCGCACCACGGGCGCCCGAATGAACAAGCTTTATGTCAAACACCGTCTGGCAACTTCGGCCATCGCGGGCCCAATCTCGGTGCTGCGCGAAGTGGTGGAGCGGTTCCACACCATGCGCTACCCCGAATTGGGCCTGTTGCACCGCGAACCGTGGATGATGAACGCGCTGTTGCCGCGACTGGTGCGCAGGGATTCGCATTGCCTCGACATCGGCGGCCATATCGGGTCGGTCAGCTACATGCTGCGCAAGCTGGCGCCACAGGGCAGCTTGACGATTGTCGAGGCCAGCCCCGAAAAGGCTGGCTGGCTGCGCCAGCGCTTCCCCACGGACACGGTGCATGAAGTCGCCGTGTCGAACCAGCGCGGCGAGATCAGCTTTTTCGAGAACCTGACCAATGCGGGCTACAGTTCACTGACCGCGCGCGAAAGCCGGGGGCAAATCCGCGAGATTCGCGTCACCTGCACCCGGATCGACGATCTGCTGGACGAAACGGCGAAGGTCGATTTCATCAAGATCGACGTGGAAGGGCATGAGTATGAGGCGCTTTGCGGCGCGCGCAACCTGCTGGACCGCTGCAAGCCGGTCATCTTGTTCGAGGCCGGGTCCAGTAGCGACGCCGACATTGCCGAAAGCGCGAATACCAACGTTTTCAGATTGTTGTCGGAAGACCTCGATTATGAGATCTACGCCATCTTCGATCTGTATTTCGGGCGCGGACCGATAGATCTGGCGCAATTCGCGATCTACCGCAGCTATCCGTACATCGCGTTCAACTACATCGCCCTGCCCCGAGGCATGACCCTGCCGACGGGCTGAGCCGCCGGTCAGTGCAGCGGCGGCAGGTTTGCCAGCGTCAGCGGGCCCAGCCGCACCACCCCGTCGCGGATCGTCACCGGCGCGCGCAGGATCTCCTGATCGGCGTCAGCCGCCGCGAAGGTGGCCGCCCCCATGGTCAGCATCGTGTTGAAGCGCGCATCCCACAACCCGGCGGCGCGCCCTTGCTCCAACGCCTCCTGCCAGCGATCAACGCGCAGGTCCAGGATGCCAGAGATCAGCCCTGTCGCATCAACCTCCACTGCGCCTTGCAGGCTGATCGTGCTGGCGCCCCAGTCCATGCTGACCCGCACCTCTGAAAGACCAACCAGCCGGGGTGCCGTCTGCGCGGCCAGCGCGAAGCGGCGGTCGAACAGGGCGACCGCGTCGATCCCGGCGCGCGCGATCTCCAGCATGTCAGTGGCCGCTGTCCCTTGGCCTTGCCCCGCATCAGAGGGCGCGATGCGCAGCGGCGCGAGGTTCAGCGCCATCCCGGCGACCTCGCCCGTCACCGCATATGCCACAGCGCCTTCGGCCTGCGCGCTCAGGCTGAAGGCCCCCGTCGTCAGCAGCGCCATCTCTGCCCCCGGAAACCGAAACGCGCCTGAAAGCGCTGGCGCGCGCCCCGCAAGGCGCAGCCCCGCCCCGTGCGCCCGCACCACATCCAGCGGCAGGTCGAGGCCCGGGCGGAAATTCACGCCAACCTCAGCCGACTCGCTGTCGAGGTGCAGCATGCTCCCCGCCAGCATCAATCGTTGCTGCGCGGGCACCTGCGCCGTGATTGCCAAGGGCCAGTACGCCGGGGCCGACAGGCGCAGCGCGTCAGCCTGCCACTGCCCGCCCTGAAGCGGCAGCACGGGCTGCGGCAGCGCCACATCGAACCGCAGGGGAAAACCGCGCACGCTCGCATCCTCGTGCGTCACGCCAAGAACGCCTGCCGCCGAACGCAACGCGGCCGATGCCGCATACCAGCCCGCCCCCGCCAGAGCGGCACCCAGCGCGCCCACAATTACCAGCCAAAGCCCCAGCTTGCGCATCAACGCCTCCGCACCAGCCGATTTTGCCAGGCCAGCCCTTTTGTTCAGACACTTCAGTGTCTACACCAAGGGGGTAACAAAGGACCAGTCCCATGCCCCGACCTGACGATCATCGCCGCCCGCTCTGGGTGTTTGGCTATGGCTCGCTGATCTGGAACCCCGGCTTCAGCTATGGCGACGCGCAAATCGCAACGCTGCAGGGCTACCGGCGGTCGTTCTGCATGCGCTCAATCCACCATCGCGGCACGGTAGCGCAACCCGGGCTGGTGCTGGCCCTGGACCGCGAGGCAGAGGCCCGATGCCAAGGGCTGGCGTTCGAGATCCCTGGCCGTATCGCCCCCGAGACGCTGGAATACCTGCGCGCCCGCGAACTGATCTCGGCCGCCTATCTGGAGACGACACAGCCCGTCACGCTGGCCGACGGTCGCGCGGTCGAGGCCGTAACCTACGTGATCGACCGCGACCATGCGCAATATTGTGGCGGGTTGCCCCTGGAGGAACAGGCACGCATCATCGCGCAGGCGGTCGGCGGGCGCGGGCCGAATGCGGAATACCTCGTCAATACCGCCGCCCATCTGGCCGAACTGGGCTTGCACGATCCCGAATTGGCCTGGCTGGTGGACCGGCTGCGCACAATATGACACCGCACTGTGCCTAATCCGCCGCAGTAGCGCATGGGTTTTGCAAAATGTGAGTTGGCAGCGGTGCTGCAACCGCATAACGTCTTAAAAAATCAAAGGATCAGGACGCGCGCCCATGGCCAGATCCCGACATCAGGCATCGCCACAGTTCACACAACCCGTTCGTCAGATCGTCTTGATGCTGATCGTTCTCGTTTTGGTGAGCGTTGGAACATATTTCGCCTATCCGCGCGTTTCCAGCGTGTTTCTGGCCAATGTCTGGCTGAACGGCTTCATCTTCCTCGTGTTTGTCATTGGCGTGCTGGCCACCTTCTGGCAGGTCATCCAGCTCAGCAGTTCGGTGGTCTGGATCGAAGGTTTCGCGGCCGAGCGTTCGGGGCATCAGATGACCGTCGCCCCCCGGCTGCTGGCGCCGTTGGCGGCACTTCTGCGATCGCGCGGCCGCGGCAGCCACATAAACGCCTCCTCGGCGGGCTCGATCCTCGATTCGGTCGCAACACGGATTGATGAACAGCGCGACATCACGCGCTACCTGGTCAACCTGCTGATTTTCCTTGGCCTTCTGGGGACGTTCTACGGGCTTGCCACCACGGTGCCCGCAGTGGTGGAAACCATCCGCTCGCTTGCCCCATCCGAAAATGAAAGCGGCCTTGTAGCGTTCGACCGGCTGATGTCCGGGCTGGAATCGCAACTGGGCGGCATGGGCACGGCCTTTTCCTCGTCGCTGCTGGGGCTTGCGGGCTCGCTGGTCGTGGGCCTGCTGGAGCTGTTTGCCAGCCATGGCCAGAACCGTTTCTACCGTGAGTTGGAGGAATGGCTGTCCTCCATCACCCGGCTCGGCACGACCGCGACGGATGGCGAAAGCGGCGGCACGGCCGATATGGGCGGGCTGGTCGCGGTGCTTGATGCCATGGCCGAACAGATGGACGGCATGCGCGACGTTCTCGCCGCGACCGAGGCCGGACGCGCCGAACATGACGCTGCATTGGCACAACTGGCCGGGGCAATCACGCATATGGGCGGGCAGCCCGGCGGCGGGTCAGACCTGACCCGCGCGCTGGAACGCATCGCGCAAGGGCAAGAACAGATCATTGCCTTGATGCAAAACGGCGCCGATGACACCGGCCCGCATGTCGAGGCTGAAACCCGCATGCGCCTGCGCTCCATCGACGTGCAACTTCTGCGCGTGCTGGAAGAGGTATCGGCAGGTCGTCAGGAAAGCACTGCGGATCTGCGCGCCGATATCGCCACCCTGACCAGCGCCGTGCGCCAACTGGGCCGTGGCAGCGCCCCCGCCCCGCGCCCGGCCGGCAAGCCCTGACATGGCATTGTCGCGCGGCAGATCGGCGCAACGCATGGCGACCGGGATCTGGCCGGGTTTTGTCGATGCGATGACCGCCCTTCTCCTGGTGCTGATGTTCGTGCTGTCGATCTTCATGATCGTGCAATCGGTGCTGCGCGAAACCATCACCACGCAGGATCTGGAACTGGACGGGCTGGCCGCGCAGGTGTCCAACCTGACCGACGCCTTGGGCATTTCGCGCAGCCGTGTGGCAACACTGGAAAGCACAGTCGCCACCCTCAACAGCGACCTGACCCAGGCGCAGGGCACGCTTGCGGCGCAAGCCAGCCGGATCAGCGCGCTCAACGCCGATTTGACCGCACGCACCTTTGAATTGACCGAGGCACAGGCGGCAATCACCGCGTTTGAATCGCAGGTCGCGCTTTTGATGTCCGAACGCGACACTGCCCGGGCCGAGGGCAGCGCCCTCAGCGCCGAACTGGCCGAAGTCGAGGCCGCGCGCGAGGTATTGCTGTCAGAACAGGACGCGCTGCAGCTGGCACTGGCCCGCGCCCGCGATGAGATCGACGAACAGGTCGAGGCCGCGCGCCTCGCCGCCGCACAGCGCGAAGCGGTCGAGGCCGCGCTGGCCGAAATGCAAAGCCGCAGCCAAGACCTCGACACCTCGCTGGCCGCAGCCCTGGCCCGACTGCAAGCGATCGAGGGCCAACTGACCGCAGCGCAGACCGAGGCCGGGCAAGCCGACGCCCGCGCAGCCGAATTGCAGGCAACCGCCGGGGAAGCCCAGGCCCGGGTGGCCCAATTGCAGTCCGACCTCAGCGAGGCCGAAGCCGCACGTCTGGCCGAAGCCGCCGCCGCCGAGGCGCTGCGCGCACGCCTCGATGACACCGCGCAGGCGTTGACCGAAGCTGAAACCGCGCGGCTGGCCGAACTGGCCGCCGCCGAGGCCCTGCGCGAACGGCTGGCGAATGCCGATGATGAGCTGACGGCGATGACACTGTCGTTGGAAGCGGAACGGCAGCGGGCCGAAGACACCCTGACCTTGCTCGCCGCCGCCCAGGCATCGCGCAACACCGCCCAGGCCGAGGCAACGGACGCCCTGACCGAGGCCGAACGGCGCGCCGCCCTACTGGCAACCGCGCGCGCGCAACTGGCCGAGGCCGAAGAAACCACCGTTGAAGACCAACGCCGCCTTGCCCTTCTGAACCAGCAGGTTGCGGAATTGCGCGCGCAGGTTGGCAGCCTGCAAGACCTTCTGGGCGCCTCGCGGTCCAGTGAAGCCGCCGCCCAGACGCAGATCGAAACGCTGGGCAGCGATCTGAACGCCGCCCTCGCCCGTGTCGCCGCCGAAGAACGCCGCCGCGCCGAATTGGAGGCCGCCGAACGCCGCCGACTGGAAGAAGAAGCCCAGCAGTTGGAGCGCTACCGCTCTGAATTCTTCGGCCTGCTGCGTCAGGTCCTGGACGGGCGCGAGGGGGTGCAGATTGTCGGCGACCGTTTCGTGTTTTCCTCCGAAGTGCTGTTCGAGCTGGCCTCGGCCGACCTCGCCCCCGGCGGGCGCGAACAGATTGCCAATGTGGTGGCGATCCTGCGCGACATCTCTGGCGCCATTCCGCCCGAAATCGACTGGATCTTGCGGGTGGACGGGCACACGGATGACCTGCCGCTGTCGCCCGGCGCTGCCTTCGCCAACAATTGGGAACTCAGCCAGGCCCGCGCCCTGTCGGTCGTGCTTTACATGATCGAAACACTGGGCTTTCCGCCCGAACGGCTGGCGGCGACAGGCTTTGGCGAATACCGCCCCGTGGTCCCCGCCAACACCCCCGAAGCCCGCGCCCAGAATCGTCGGATCGAGTTGAAACTGACCGAGCGTTGACGCGCTCTGGCCACCCAAGATTTGGGTGTTGCGCAGGAATATTCGGGCAGGCCAGCGCGTCACTTACCCTGCAATGCCCCCGGCCACACCTTCGGGCGCAACCTCCTTCATCCGCATCACAAAAAAAACGGGGCGCCGCAGCACCCCGTTTTCTTCTTACTTTCGCCGACGGCGTCCCCTCAGGTTGCCGTGAGTAAAGGCGGTTTGCTGCCCGACAACAGCGGCTTGTCAGGTTCGGACACGATCAGTTCGATCGCACCGTCTTTCACCCCGACCCGCACAAGGCCACCTTTCATCAAGCGGCCAAACAGCAATTCCTCGGCCAGCGGCTTCTTGATGTGTTCCTGAATCACGCGGCTCAGCGGACGCGCGCCCATTTTTTCATCATAGCCACGTTCACCCAGCCAAGCCGCCGCTTCGGGCGTCAGCTCTATGGTGACGTTGCGGTCCATCAACTGTGCTTCCAGTTGCAGCACGAACTTCTCAACCACGCGCATGATCGTGTCTTTCGGCAGCGATGCAAAGCTGATCACTGCGTCCAGACGGTTGCGGAATTCAGGCGTGAACATCCGCTCGATCGCGGCGGTATCTTCCCCCTCGCGCTTGTCGCGGCCAAACCCGATGGCGGCTTTTTGCATATCCGACGCCCCCGCGTTCGAGGTCATGATCAAGATCACGTTGCGGAAATCCACCTTGCGCCCGTTGTGGTCAGTCAGTGTGCCGTGGTCCATCACCTGCAACAAGATGTTGAAGACATCCGGATGCGCCTTCTCGATCTCGTCGAGCAGCAGCACGCAATGCGGTTGCTGGTCGATCCCGTCGGTCAGCAGCCCGCCCTGATCGAAGCCGACATAGCCCGGAGGTGCGCCGATCAGGCGGCTGACCGCATGTTTCTCCATGTATTCCGACATGTCGAAACGCAGCAGCGATACGCCCAGCTGGTCAGCCAGTTGCTTCGCCACTTCGGTCTTGCCGACACCGGTAGGCCCGGCGAACAGGTAGTTGCCGATGGGTTTCTCCGGCTCACGCAGGCCGGCCCGCGCCAGCTTGATCGCCGATGACAGCGCTATGATCGCCTGATCTTGCCCGAACACCACGCGCTTCAATGCGCCTTCCAGGTCACGCAGCACTTCTGCATCACCTTTCGAAACGTTTTTCGGCGGAATGCGGGCGATCTTGGCCACCACGGCCTCGATCTCGCGCGGGCCGATGGTCTTGCGGCGTTTGCTTTCGGCAACCAGATGCTGCGCCGCCCCGGCCTCGTCGATCACATCGATGGCCTTATCGGGCAGTTTGCGGTCATTGATATAGCGCGCCGCCAGTTCGACCGCAGTTTTCACCGCTTCATTGGTGTAGCGGATGTCGTGGTGTTCCTCGAAATAAGGCTTCAACCCCATCAGAATCTTGATGCTGTCTTCGACCGAAGGCTCATTCACGTCGATCTTCTGGAACCGGCGCGACAGCGCGCGGTCTTTCTCAAAATGCTGGCGGAACTCTTTGTAGGTGGTGGAGCCCATGCAGCGCAGCTTGCCGCCCTGCAACGCTGGTTTGAGAAGGTTCGACGCATCCATCGCCCCGCCCGAGGTTGCCCCCGCGCCGATCACCGTATGGATCTCGTCAATGAACAGCACGGCATCCGCGTGATCTTCAAGCTCTTTCATGACGGCCTTCAGCCGTTCCTCAAAATCGCCGCGATAGCGGGTGCCTGCCAGCAGCGCGCCCATGTCCAGCGAATAGATGGTGGATTTTGCCAGCACCTGCGGGGTTTCGCCGTTCACGATCTTGCGCGCCAGCCCTTCGGCGATGGCCGTCTTGCCCACGCCGGGGTCGCCCACCAGCAGCGGGTTGTTCTTGCGGCGGCGGCACAGCACCTGGATGCACCGCTCTACCTCGGCATGACGGCCGATCAGCGGATCGACATCGCCCTTGCGCGATTTCGCGTTCAGATCGACGCAATATTTCGCCAGGGCGCTGTCCTTGGCATCTTCAGCTTTGGCGCTTTCCTGCGATTCTGCTTCTTCGGCGCCGAAAACCGGCCGCTGCTCGGAAAAACCGGGGTTCTTTGCCACGCCATGCGCGATGAAATTCACCGCATCATAGCGCGTCATGTCCTGTTCTTGCAGGAAGAAGGCGGCGTTGCTTTCGCGCTCGGCGAAGATGGCGACCAGCACATTCGCCCCGGTGACCTCATTGCGGCCCGAGGATTGCACATGGATCGCGGCGCGCTGGATGACCCGCTGGAAGGCGGCTGTCGGAACGGCCTCGGACCCTTCGACATCTGTGACGAGCGATGCAAGCTCCTCCTCGATGAAGTCTTCAAGGGTCTTGCGCAGGGCCGTCAGATCGACGTTGCACGCCTGCAGCACGCGCGAGGCGTCAGGTTCTTCCAGCAGGGACAGCAGCAAATGCTCCAGCGTGGCGAATTCCTGACGGCGGGCATTCGCCAGCGCAAGTGCGCCGTGGATGGATTGTTCCAGAGTTGCGGAAAACGATGGCACGGTCGGCACTCCTGTATTTTGGATCCGCTGGGGCTGACGCCCGTTCGGATGATTGCCTCATAGTGTTAAACTTCGGTTTTCTCGGACGCGCTTCAAGTCTTTTCTTGGAAAAATCTGCCAAAGATCTGTGACATGTCGCAAATCTGACAGAAAGCTTAAGATTTCAGGGACACAATAACACTGACATGAAGCATCAACACGGTATTTGGTCGAATGCGCCACGGATTTGGCGCATCTGACTTCCCGCCCCACTGCCGCCGACAGCCCGTCAGAAACGGTCCTTGCGCGCGCGGATTTCGGCGAAAACCTCGGCATCCGATGCGTCGGCTAGACCCATCAGACGCTTTATATATGTCTTCCCCGCCCGGAGGAAAGGGTTGGTGTCCCGTTCCAGTTGCAGCAGACACACCGCCATCGGCGTGCCCGCCGCATGGGCCGCGTCCAGCCCCGCGCTCCGGTCGTGCAACGCGGTGTTGTCGGGGTCGATGGTCAGGGCGAAGGCGGCATTGGCGGCCGTATAATCATGCCCCGAACAGATGCGCGTGTTGCCCGGCAGGGCGTTCAGCCGCGTCAGGCTTTCCCACATCTGGGCCGGCGTCCCCTCGAACAGCCGGCCGCATCCCAGCGCCATCAGGCTGTCGCCGGTGAACGCCAGCGCGCTTTGCGGGAAGTGAAACGCCAGATGCCCGACCGTATGGCCCGGGACATCGAGACACACCCCCGCCTCGGCCCCCACCGACACCGCGTCACCCGGGTGCAGTTCCAGCGACAGCGGCGGCAGGCGGTGGGCATCGGCGGCGGCACCGATGACGCGCGCGCCGGTGGCAGCCTGCACCTCGGTCACGCCCCCCACATGGTCGTGGTGGTGATGGGTCAGCAAGATGTCACTCAGCCGCCAGCCCGCATCTTCCAGCGCCGCCAGCACCGGCGCGGCCTCGGGCACATCGACGACAGCGGTGGCCTTGGTTTCGGGATCGTGGATCAGATAGGCATAATTGTCCTTAAGGCAGGGCACCGTCAGCAGGGTCAGGGACATGGCGTTCTTCTTTCCGTTTTCTATGTTATGAATACCTTGCGACACGCGCGGCGGAGGATCAATGCATCTTGATGTGACCAATTTACGGGATTTCTACTATCGCACGATGCTGGGTCGGGCCACGCAGAAGGCCCTGCGCGATCAGGTGCTGACGCATTGGTCCGACATGCGCGGGCTGAATGTCGCGGGCTTCGGTTTTGCCGTGCCTCTGTTGCGCCCCTTCTTGCCGACGGCACGGCGGGTCATCGGGATGATGCCCGCGCCGCAGGGCGTGATGCACTGGCCGCCAGAGCTGCCCAACCACAGCGTTCTGGTCGAGGAAACCCAATGGCCCATTGCCAGCGGGCATCTGGATCGGCTTGTGGTGATGCATGGGCTGGAAACCTCGGACCGGCCTGCCGCGCTGATGGAGGAATGCTATCGCAGCCTCGCCTCGACCGGGCGCCTGCTGATCATCGTGCCGAACCGGCGCGGGCTTTGGGCGCGCCGCGATGGCACGCCCTTTGGCGTGGGCCGCCCCTATTCGCTGGGACAGATCGAGGGGCTGCTGAAGGACCACGGGTTCGAACCGGGCACACATACCGCAGCGCTGTTCTTTCCGCCGCTGGATACCGGGTTCTGGATGCGGTCGTCGCGCACGCTGGAAAAGGTCGGACGCCAGATCTCGACCTATCACGCGGGCGGCGCGCTCATCATCGAGGCGGTGAAGCAATACCCCGCGCCCACCCGCCCCGGGCTGCGCGACGCCGTGCGCCACCCGCTGCGGATCCTCGACGGCGTGGCCCAGCCGGGGTTTCGCCCGGCGTGGCGCGCGGTACAGCGGGCCTTCACGCCCGGCGCCACAGATCACTGGCAGGGTTCGGGCCACGCGGGCCTTGGGTTTGGCCACGCGGGCACAGGCGCTTCCGGGGGGGGCGACAACCGGCATCTGGCTGGCGCCGATGCGGGCTATTGGGAACCGCCGCCCTGTCCCGAACCCGCGCGGGCACAAAGCGCACAGCCAAAGATGGAACGCATCACAGGCGCACAAGTAGCGGGCGCACGGGTCACGGGCGCACAAGTAACGGGCGAATGGCCGAAGGGCGCATCTGCCAGCCGCGTCCTTGACGTCGACGCCGCACGCCTGCCGAAAACCCAGCCCCCCGCCGAAACGCCGACCGGCACCCCGTTCCCGCCCGCAGGCACCAGCCGGAACATCGACGAATGACCGCGCCCCGACGCCACAACCGGCGGGCGCGCGCCCTCAAACAGCCCGACAGGGTGAATCACCCGGCACCAAGCCGCTATATACGCCCCAGGGTGCGACACCTCGCCACAGTTCAAAACCAGTTTCTTGCATCATCGGTGCGACCCTGTGCTACAAGAATGAATTAACAGCCCCATCGCTCACCAATCAGTGACCTTCACTGTTGCCGTGCTGCGGGGCCTCTGCTAAACCCGCGCCGATTTCATATGCCGCGTCAATTGTGCATACCCTGTCTGTGAGCCAGCGCGAGGTTCATGGTAAACAAGATATCGGAAGGGTGGACGTGTCCGAACCAGCTTCGATCTCAACTGGCATCGCCAAGCGCTATGCGACTGCCGTTTTTGAATTGGCAAACGAAGGCAAGGCCTTGCCGTCCCTTGAACGGGATGTCGATGCCCTGACTGCCACGCTTGACGACAGTGCCGAGCTGCGTGACCTGATTGCCTCGCCGGTTTACAGCCGCGACGATCAGGGCCGCGCGATAACCGCTGTCGCCCGCAAGATGGGGCTGTCTGACACCTTTGTCGGCACGCTGGGGTTGATGGCGGCAAAACGCCGTCTGTTCGCCCTGCCCCTGGTCCTGAGCGCCCTGCGCGCCCTGATCGCCGACGCCAAGGGCGAAGTGACTGCCGAAGTCACCTCTGCGATCGACCTGTCACCCGCACAGGCCGACGCGCTGACCCGCACACTCAAGGCGCGTATCGGCAAAGATATTAAACTCAAGGTTACCGTTGATGATGCGCTCATCGGCGGTCTTGTCGTCAAAGTGGGCTCGAAAATGATCGACACGTCGGTCCGTTCGAAGCTCACGGCCCTCCAGAACAGCATGAAAGAGGTCGGATAAATGGGTATCCAAGCAGCTGAAATTTCTGCGATCCTCAAGGAGCAGATCAAGAATTTCGGACAGGATGTTGAGGTGGCCGAAGTGGGCCGCGTCCTGTCGGTCGGCGACGGGATTGCCCGTGTCCACGGGCTGGACAATGTCCAGGCCGGCGAAATGGTCGAATTCCCCGGCGCGATCCGCGGGATGGCCCTGAACCTTGAAGCCGATAACGTCGGCATCGTGATCTTCGGTGATGACCGTTCGATCAAGGAAGGCGACATCGTCAAGCGCACCAAGTCCATCGTGGACGTGCCTGCGGGCGACGCGCTGCTGGGCCGGGTCGTGGACGGCCTTGGCAACCCGATCGACGGCAAGGGCGAGATCAAGGCGACCGAACGCCGTGTGGCCGATGTGAAGGCGCCGGGCATCATCCCGCGCAAATCGGTGCATGAACCCATGCCCACCGGCCTGAAATCCATCGACGCCATGATCCCGATCGGCCGCGGCCAGCGTGAGCTGATCATCGGCGACCGTCAGACCGGCAAGACCGCCGTGGCGCTCGACACCATTCTGAACCAGAAATCCTACAACGACGCTGCTGGCGATGATGAGTACAAGAAACTGTATTGCATCTACGTCGCCATCGGGCAAAAACGCTCGACCGTGGCCCAGTTGGTCAAGAAACTGGAAGAAACCGGCGCAATCGAATACACCATCGTGGTTGCCGCCACTGCGTCCGACCCCGCGCCCATGCAGTTCCTGGCCCCCTACGCTGCCACTGCCATGGCCGAATACTTCCGCGACAACGGCCGCCACGCGCTCATCATCTATGATGACTTGTCCAAACAGGCCGTGGCGTATCGCCAGATGTCGCTGTTGCTGCGTCGCCCGCCGGGCCGCGAAGCTTATCCCGGCGACGTTTTCTACCTCCACTCCCGCCTGCTGGAACGCTCGGCCAAACTGGGCGACGACCACGGCAATGGCTCACTGACCGCACTGCCGATCATTGAGACCCAGGGCGGCGACGTGTCGGCGTTCATTCCGACCAACGTGATCTCGATCACCGACGGTCAGATCTTCCTGGAAACCGAACTGTTCTACCAAGGGATCCGCCCGGCCGTGAACACCGGCCTGTCGGTGTCGCGTGTGGGGTCTTCCGCCCAGACCAACGCGATGAAATCCGTGGCCGGGCCGGTGAAACTGGAACTGGCGCAGTACCGCGAGATGGCGGCCTTCGCGCAGTTCGGCTCGGACCTCGACGCATCGACCCAGAAACTGCTGAACCGTGGCGCACGCCTGACCGAGCTGATGAAGCAGGGCCAGTATTCGCCGATGACCAACGCGGAAATCGTGATTGTCATCTTCGCGGGGACGCAGGGCTTCCTCGACAAGGTGGCCGTCCGGGATGTCGTGCGCTTTGAAAAAGAGCTGCTGACCTTCCTGCGCAGCAAGCAGACCGCCCTTCTGGAAGATATCACCAACAACGACCGCAAGGTCAAAGGTGAGCTGGAAGACAAAATCAAGGCGGCGCTCACCGAGTTCGCGAAAGACTTCGCCTGAGGGCGGGACAAGAGGATACGCTGAATGCCAAACCTCAAGGACCTGAAAAACAGGATCTCCAGCGTGAAATCCACGCGCAAGATCACCAAAGCCATGCAGATGGTCGCGGCGGCAAAACTGCGCCGCGCCCAGGAAGCGGCTGAAGCTGCCCGGCCCTACGCCGACCGCATGGAAGCGGTCGTCGGTGGGCTGGCAGTGTCGGTCGCAGGCTCGGAGACCGCGCCGAAACTGCTGGCCGGGACCGGCGACACCAAAACGCATCTGCTGGTCGTGATGACGGCGGAGCGCGGGCTGTGCGGCGGCTTCAACTCATCCATCGTGAAGCTGGCGCGCATCCACGCGAGGCGGCTGATCGCGGATGGCAAGACGGTCAAGATCCTGACCGTCGGCAAAAAGGGTCGTGACCAGTTGCGCCGCGATTTCTCGGCACATCTGGTGGGCCATGTTGACCTGTCTGATGTCAAACGCATCGGCTATGCCAATGCTGCGGCAATCGCGCAAGATGTGCTGGGCCGTTTCGACGACGGCGAATTCGACGTGGCGTCACTGTTCTACAGCCGCTTCGAATCCGTCATCAGCCAGACCCCGACCGCCCAGCAGGTCATCCCCGCCACCATCCCCGAGGCGGATGCCGGCACCTCGACCCTCTACGAATATGAGCCGTCCGAGGAAGACATCCTGGCCGATCTGTTGCCGCGCTCGATTGCCACACAGATCTTCACCGCGCTGTTGGAAAACGCCGCCTCTGAACAGGGCGCGCGGATGTCCGCAATGGACAACGCGACCCGCAACGCAGGCGACATGATCGACAGGCTGACTGTCGAATACAACCGCTCGCGTCAGGCGGCGATCACCAAAGAGCTTATTGAGATTATTTCGGGCGCCGAGGCGCTTTGACAGACCGGAGAGACAACATGGCAGACACGAAATCCGTCGGCAAGATTACCCAGGTGATCGGCGCCGTTGTGGACGTGCAGTTTGACGGGGCGCTTCCCGCCATCCTGAACGCCCTGACCACCGACAACAACGGCAAGAAGCTGGTGCTCGAAGTGGCGCAGCATCTGGGCGAAAACACCGTACGCGCCATCGCGATGGACGCCACCGAAGGTCTGGTGCGCGGTCAGGCGGTTGCCGACACCGACTCGCCCATCATGGTGCCGGTCGGCGACGCAACGCTGGGCCGCATCCTGAACGTTGTGGGCGAACCGATCGACGAAAAGGGCCCGGTTGCCGCAAGCCAGACACGCGCGATCCACCAGCCCGCGCCCGATTTCGCCGCGCAATCCACCAGCTCGGAAATCCTCGTGACCGGGATCAAGGTGATCGACCTGCTGGCCCCCTATGCCAAAGGCGGCAAGATCGGCCTGTTCGGCGGTGCCGGCGTGGGCAAAACGGTTCTGATTCAGGAACTGATCAACAACATCGCCAAGGTGCACTCGGGTTATTCCGTGTTTGCGGGCGTTGGTGAACGGACCCGTGAAGGCAACGACCTTTACTACGAATTCATCGAATCCGGCGTTATCAATGCCGAAGACCTGACCAAATCCAAAGTGGCGCTGGTTTACGGTCAGATGAACGAGCCGCCGGGTGCGCGGATGCGCGTGGCGCTGTCCGGCCTGACGATCGCGGAATCCTTCCGTGACCAGTCCGGCGCCGACGTTCTGTTCTTCGTCGACAACATCTTCCGCTTTACTCAGGCGGGTTCCGAGGTGTCGGCACTGCTGGGCCGTATTCCTTCGGCTGTGGGCTATCAGCCGACGCTGGCAACCGACATGGGCCAGCTGCAAGAACGCATCACCTCGACCAAGGCAGGGTCCATCACCTCGGTGCAGGCGATCTACGTGCCTGCCGATGACCTTACCGACCCGGCGCCTGCAACCTCGTTTGCACACCTTGACGCGACCACCAACCTCAGCCGTGCGATCTCCGAACTCGGGATTTACCCGGCGGTTGACCCGCTCGACTCCACCTCGCGTCTGATGGATCCGACCGTTGTAGGCGAAGAGCATTATCAGGTTGCCCGCGACGTTCAGGGCATCTTGCAGCGCTACAAATCGCTTCAGGACATCATCGCCATCCTCGGCATGGACGAACTGAGCGAGGAAGACAAACTGACCGTGTCGCGCGCCCGGAAAATCCAGCGCTTCCTGTCGCAGCCCTTCGACGTGGCGAAAGTCTTCACCGGGTCCGACGGCGTTCAGGTGCCGCTGGAAAAAACCATCTCGTCCTTCAAGGCCGTTGTGGCTGGTGAATACGATCACCTCCCCGAGGCCGCGTTCTACATGGTCGGTGACATCGACGACGTGATCGCCAAGGCCGAGAAAATCGCCGCCGCAGCCTGAGGAGGCATCTGATGGCCGATACAATGCAGTTCGACCTCGTGTCGCCAGAGCGGAAAGTCGTTTCCGCCCAGGTGACCGAGGTGCAGATCCCCGGCGCGGACGGTGATTTCACCGCCATGGCGGGGCATTCTCCCTTCATCACCACCCTGCGCCCCGGCGTGCTGACCACGGTCGGCCCCGACGGATCGCATGATTATGCCGTCACGGGCGGCTTCGCCGAGATCGGCACCAAGGGCGTGACCGTGCTTGCCGAACAGGGCATGGCATCGGGCGATCTGACGCAGGAAGCGTTTGACGACATGGTGACCAAGGCCCGCGCCGCGCATAGCGAGGCACCCGCCGACGCCGTGGACGCCGCCGCCAAGCTGGTGGCCGACATGGTGGCAATGGGCGACCGTATCGGGCTGGGCGCGACGCGCTGACACCCGCGCGGGTCGGGCAACATGCCGGGGACGGGCAACTGCCTGTCCCGGCGCTTGCCAAAAGCACCAGACATGACAACAAAAAGCCCCGGCAACGCCGGGGCTTTTTTCAATTGGATCAACGGAAAATTGGATCGACGGTCAATCTCTGGGACGAAACGGCAGCCACCTCACGCTGACACGCCCCCGCCTGCCCGGCGCGAAACCAGCAAGCCTCAGGCCCTGCCCCGGCTTCAACCCCCTAGGCGCCTCAGCCCCGGTGATACAGGCCCTCATAGATCGGGGTCAGCGTGTCCACGTCGAACAGCGACGACACGCTCGTCCCGCTCCAGGTGTTCAGGATGGCTTGGGCGAACATCGGCGCGGTGGGTACGACGCGGATATTGGGCGCGGCCTTTACCGCCTCGGTCGGTTGGATGGAATCGGTGATGACCAGCGATTTCATCACCGACTTGGTAATCCGCTCCACCGCCGGGGCGGACAGGACGCCATGGGTGATGTAGGAATGCACCTCGGTCGCGCCTGCATCCATCAGCACGCTGGCAGCCTTGCACAGCGTTCCAGCCGTGTCGCAGATATCATCCACAATGATGCAGGTCTTGCCGGTCACTTCGCCGATCACCGTCATCTCGGCCACTTCGCCGGGCTTCTCACGGCGTTTGTCCACGATGGCCAGCGCGCAGCCGATCCGCTTGGCCAGTTCGCGCGCCCGCGCCACGCCGCCCACATCGGGTGACACCACGGTGACATCTTGCAACCGTCCCTTGAAATGGTGCTGCACATCCAGCGCGAAGACCGGGGCCGCATACAGGTTATCCACCGGCATATCGAAGAACCCCTGGATTTGCGTCGCATGCAGGTCCAGCGTCAACACCCGGTCGATCCCCGCCTGGGTGATCATATTGGCCACCAGCTTGGCCGAGATCGGCGTGCGCGCCTTGGTGCGCCGGTCCTGACGTGCATAGCCGAAATACGGGATCACCGCAGTGATGCGTGACGCGGAAGAGCGTTTCAACGCATCCGCGATGATCAGAAGCTCCATCAGGTTGTCATTCGCCGGGTTCGACGTGGACTGGACAATGAACATGTCCTCGCCCCGCACATTCTCGTATACCTCGACGAAAACTTCCTGATCGTTGAACCGTTCGACACGGGCATCGACCAGCGATACCGACATTCCGCGATGCAGCGACATGCGCCGCGCGATCTGCTGGGCAAGGGGGCGGTTGGAATTTCCGGAAATCAGCTTGGGTTCGGTCATGGCGGGCATCTGATGGGTCCTTGATCACAGATTCGCAACGTTGACACCGCTTACCACCCCGGTACGGTCTTGGGAACCTGAACCCGGACAAGGATCGCCCGACATGCTCCAAATCGACTATTACCTCAGCCCTCTGTCGCCTTGGGTGCATCTTGCTGGCACCCGTCCGGCCCAGATCGCCGCCGCACAGGGGGCGACGCTCGTCTACAAACCCGTGGACCCGCCTGCGCTGTTCGCGCGTACCGGCGGCAAGATGCTGGCCGAACGGCATGAAAGCCGCCAGACCTACCGCCTGCAAGAGCTGCGGCGCCAGGCGGCAAAGGCCGGGCGCAAGATACATCTGAAGCCGCAGCACTGGCCGACCAACCCCGCCCCCGCCTGCTATGCCATCATTGCGGCGCAAGAAGCGGGCGGCGGCGACCTCGCAGGGCTGGTCCACGCAATCACCAGCGCGTGCTGGGAAGAACAACGCAACATCGCCGATGACGCGGTTATCGAAGATTGTCTGTCAGCACATGGCTTCAGCCCCAATCTGACGATGACCGGGCTGATGACCGGGGCCGATACCTACGCGCGCAACCTCGACCACGCGGTGCTGGCGGGCGTTTTCGGCATGCCGTTCTTCGTGGTGGGGGAAGAACGTTTCTGGGGCCAGGACCGGCTCGATGATCTGGAGGCGTATCTGGCCGCCGCCACCTGACGCGCGCGCGGCGCGGGCCGGATGCCAACCTCGGCCCCTGCCCGCCCGGATGGGCCGCCTGCTGCGCCCGCGTGACGGTCAGCCGGTCTTGCCCGCGCCCCAGATACACGCAAACGCCCCGTCCGGGGTACGGACGAGGCGTTTGCAAACCGGCATCCGCCGGGTCGTTACAGCTTAACTTCTTCAGGCGGCCTCGGCCTCGGCGGCAGCGTGGCGACGCTCACTCTCTTCGCGCGACAGCGCAACCGAGGTGCGCACACCCTTGCTGACGAATTCCATCAGACCGTTGACCACGCGCTCGTTCGGGTCAATCCCGGCGCAAGACAGTACCTCACGCCCGTCGCGCGACCGCGCCCAACGGGCGATCTGTTCGGGGCCATTGCCGTATTTCTTGTCATCTGCGATGGCATCATCCAGCGCAGCCAGCACTACCGCCGCGAACAATTTCCGGGCACGGGTGCCTTGCTCGTGGTTATAAGCTGTGCCATCTACGAAATCGAACATTCCAGCGTCCTTTAGTTCTTGCTCTTGCATTTTTCTGCGTTCGTTTGTCTACGCGGTATCGACCTCGATTCGCTACCAAATAAACGCATACCTGACATGCGCCCAGTGCATATCGGCGAAACCCTGCGTCGTAGCAGACGTGCTTGTCAGCGTGACACGCGCAAGATATAGGGATCGCGCAACCCCCAATCAACCGACTGTCAAGGTTTTGTCATGCCAAAAATCAACGGAAACGAAATTCGCCCCGGATATACACTTGAACATGACGGCGGCTTGTGGGTCGCGGTAAAGGTCAACCATGTGAAGCCCGGCAAAGGCGGCGCTTTCGCGCAGGTCGAAATGAAGAACCTGCGCAACGGCTCCAAGCTGAACGAACGTTTCCGGTCGGAAGACAAGGTAGAGCGGACGCGGCTGGAACAGAAAGACCAGCAATTCCTCTATGAGAATGACGGCATGCTGGTCGTGATGGACATGGAAAGCTTCGAGCAGGTCGAACTGCCCTCGGACCTGCTGGGCGAGCGCCGCCCCTTCTTGCAAGACGGCATGACCGTGACCATCGAATATTATGGCGATGAGGCGCTGAACATGGCGCTGCCGCAAAAAGTCACCTGCAAGATTGTCGAGACCGAGCCGGTCGTCAAAGGCCAGACCGCCGCCAACAGCTTCAAACCCGCCATTCTGGACAATGGCGTGCGCGTGCTGGTCCCGCCCTTCGTCGGCACGGATGAGGACATCATCGTCAACACCGAAACCTTTGAGTACATGGAACGCGCCTGATCGTGCGCCGGGCGGGGTGATTTCAGGCCTCGCACCGCCAGACTATCGCACGTGATCGCCAGACTATCGCACGTGATCGGTGGGTTCAGGCGCGCTATGCCGCCCGCGTATCGGCGCCAATGGCCGCAAGCAACCACACCGCGCGAACCCGGGCCATACAGCGCGCAGGCATCCCACGAAGCGACCCACAACACAACGCGAACAGCAAAAAGGCGGCCCCGCAGGGCCGCCTTTTCTTTATCCACGAACCGGAAAATCCCGATCTTATGCGGTTTCGGTTTCGGTTTCGTCCAGCGCCTCGACAGCCGCTTGCAGTTCTTCCTTGGTGACGGTCTTCTCGGTCACCTTGGCCTGCTCCACGATATGGTCGATGACCTTGTCCTCGAAGATCGGCGCGCGCAATTGCTGCTGCATCTGGGCGTTCTTCTGGATGAACTCGAAGAACTGACGCTCTTGCCCCGGATACTGCCGCGCCTGCGCGATAACCGCCTGGGTCATTTCCTGATCGGTCACTTCCACTTCGGCCTTGCGGCCCAGCTCGGCCAGCAGAAGGCCCAGCTTTACGCGGCGCACCGCCAACTTGGTGTGTTCCTCGGTGGGGGTGATCTCAGGGTGGTCGTGGCCCTGCACATCGGGGTTCTCATCGTGCCATAGCTGGTGCGCGATCTGGTTCGCCTCGGCTTCCACCAGCGAGGGCGGCAGGTCGAAGGTCACCGCATCGTCCAGTTGGTCCAGCAGGTTGCGCTTCAGCACCGCGCGGGCGGCTTGCGCATATTCGGCTTCCAGACGCTCGGTGATCTGGGCTTTCAGCGCGTCCAGATCGTCGGCACCGAATTGCTTGGCCAGATCGTCGTTGATCTCGGCGGTCTGGGGCGCCTTGACGGCCTTGATGGTGCAGTCAAAGACCGCTTCCTTGCCCGCCAGATTCGCCGCGCCATATTCCTCGGGGAAGGTGACCGGAACCGACTTTTCGTCGCCCGCGCTCACGCCGACCAACTGTTCCTCAAAGCCCGGGATGAACTGGCCCGAACCGATTTCCAGCGGGAAGTCTTCCGCCGAACCGCCCTCGAACGGCTCACCATCGACCTTGCCCAGGAAGTTCATCGTGACCTGGTCGCCGGTTTCGGCAGCGCCTTCCTTGTCGGCAAACGACTTGGAGGATTTCGCCAGGTTTTCCAGCGCTTCGGTCACGGCAGCATCTTCGGCCTTCGCGACCAGCTTTTCGATCTTCAGCCCGCTCAGGTCAGGCTCGCCGATATCGGGCAGCGCTTCATAGGTCAGCGCGACAGTGACGTCCTGCCCCTCTTTCCAGTCCTGATTGGTCATTTCCATCTGCGGCTGCATGGCCGGACGGTCGCCGGTGGCCTCAAAATGGCCCTGCACTGCGCTGTCGACGGCTTCTTGCATGGCTTCGCCCAGCACGCGCGGGCCGAACTGCTTTTTCAACAGCGCCATCGGGACCTTGCCCTTGCGAAAGCCCTTCATCTCGATGCCGGGCTGCGCTTCAACCAGCTTGTCATTGACTTTCGCGTCCAGCTCCGCCGCGGTTACGGTGACGGTATACCCGCGCTTTAGGCCTTCGTTCAGGGTCTCGGTGACCTGCATGTTGCTTCCCTTTGTTATCCTCATGGTGCGGGTGGAGGGACTTGAACCCCCACGCCTTGCGGCGCCAGAACCTAAATCTGGTGCGTCTGCCAATTTCGCCACACCCGCATTACTCATGTCGCGGTCCCAACCGGGCCCGCGTAATCCGCCGCCTTCTAGCAAAGTGCCAAGGCGGATGCGAGGGGAAAACGTCACAAAGAAAAACCAGACAGGCCAGATTGATGCCACATTTGCCGGTATTTGTTGCCATACCGGCGACACTGCCGGGGAATTGTTGATGAACCGGAGGTTAATTTGCCCCATAGCACCCTGATCTCGCTGAAATCCGCGGCGCTTGCCGCCCGCGCCAGCCTGCGGGGAGGATTCGCCACCGGCACCACCATCAGCACCCCGCGCGGCCCTGTCCCGGTGCAGAACCTGCGGCGTGGTGACGTGATCCGGGATGCCGAGGGCGGCCTGCACATCTTGCGCGGCGTGCAGCAACGCAGCCTCGCGCCGCAGGCGATGATCGAGATCGACACACGCGCGCTGGGTCATGACGGCGCGGAAAGCGATGACACCGGCGAAACCCTGAGCCTCGCGGCCGACCAGCAGGTGCTCTATGCCGACTGGCGCACCTGCATCCTGGGCCATAGCGCCCCCGTGCCCATTGCCGCCGGTCGGCTGTGCGACGGGCTGGCGGTCCGTCGCAGCCGCAAACCCGCAACGCAGGTCCATACGCTGTCCTTCGACATGAGCGTGACGGTGCTGGCCAACGGCCTGCCCTGCCCCTGCCCCGCGCGCCGCCCGCCGCATCCCGTCGCGCCGATAGCCCCAACACGGCGCAGCGCCGCGCGCTACACGCTCTTTCGCGACATCACCCTGCCCCGCTGGACTGACCGCCTCGACTGATCGCCTGGATTGATCGCCTCGACTGACCGCCTCGACTGACGCCAGACCAACGCGCGCAGCCGACCCCAGCACCGAAGTTCCGTGCACCACAGTTCTGTGCCGAAAAATCATCTGCCCCGAAAGTTTTTCGCCCAACGCCGCAACTTCCCGCCTCTCCCCCCCGTAGCACTTACATCCGCAGCTTTGACACTGCGTGATCAGAACGCAAACAGGAGAGAGACCATGAAATTCATTAAAACCACTGCTGCCGCTACCGCCCTTGCCGCCCTGCTGGCAGGCCCCGCATTTGCGCAATCCAACCCGATGGTCGGCGGCGCGCCGATGCTGGTTGAGCGCAATATCGTCGAAAACGCCGTGAACTCGGCCGATCACACCACGCTGGTCGCCGCCGTGCAAGCCGCCGAACTGGTCGACGCGCTGCAAGGTCCCGGCCCCTTGACCGTCTTCGCCCCGGTCAACACCGCGTTCGAGGCCCTGCCCGACGGTACGGTCGAAACCCTCCTGATGCCGGAAAATCTGGGCATGCTGCAAAAGATCCTGACTGCCCATGTCGTGGCCGGCGATATCAGCGGCGCCGACATGATGCGCCGCGCACGTGCCAGCGCTGACGGCTTCTTCCACATGCAGACCCTGTCGGGCGACGCGCTGAGCGCACAGGTCCGCGGCGGCCAATTGTGGATCTACGACGAATCGGGCAACGCCGGGCGCGTCACCATCGGCGACGTGAACCAGTCGAACGGCGTGATCCATGTCGTCGACACCGTTTTGCTGCCGCGCTGAATGCGGGGGGCCAAAGGGCCCTGCGAAATGAACGCCTGAAAATCAAAAGGCCCCCGCAGGTTGCTGCGGGGGCCTTGTTTGTCAGGAATCTCCGCCAGACCCCGGTTCTTCCGGCGCACACAGGGCAGCAGTGCGGCGGTATTCTCAGCGAAAGACCAAAGGCCCCCTCAGCGCCAGTCGAAAAACCCCGGCGACGCGCGCCCCAGCAGCCGGGCGGCCACCGAACGGCCCAGATCGGCGGCATCCGCGATCTTGGCGCGGCCCGCGTCGCTCAGGGCTTCGGACCCATCGGGGCGCAGGATTTCGCCGCGCAACCAGATCTCATCGCCCTCCAGCATGGCCAGCCCGGCAATCGGCGTCTCGCAAGATCCGTCCAGCTCTGCCAGAAACGCGCGTTCCGCCGCCAGCCGGTGCCCGGTGGCCATATCGTGCAGCGCGGCCAACATCTCGGCCACGGCCGTATCATCCTCGCGCCGCTCGATCCCGATGGCACCCTGCGCCACGGCGGGCAGCATTTCCACGTCATCCACCGGCCCGCGCGCCACATGCGCCATGTCCAGCCTGTGCAGCCCCGCCATCGCAAGGAACGTGCAATCCGCCACGCCATCGGCCAGCTTCTTCAGCCGCGTCTGCACATTGCCGCGAAACTCCACCACCTTCAGGTCGGGGCGGCGGTGCAGCACCTGCGCGCGCCGCCGCAGGCTGGAGGTCCCCACCACCTGCCCGGGCGCCAGCGCCGCGATCCCGTCCACATGGGGCGACACGAACGCATCACGCGGGTCCTCGCGCGGCAGATACGTGTCTAGCACCAACCCCTCGGGCTGCAACACCGGCATGTCCTTCATGGAATGCACGGCGATGTCGATCTCACGCTCCAACAGCGCCAGCTCGATCTCGCGGGTGAACAGGCCCTTGCCGCCGATCTCTTTCAGCGGACGGTCCTGGATTGCATCGCCCGTCACCTTGATGACATGGATCGCAAAGGCGCTCTCGGGCAGGCCAAAGGCCGCCATCAGGCGCGCGCGGGTCTCATGGGCCTGGGCCAGCGCCAGCGGTGAACCGCGGGTGCCGATACGCAGGGGTTGGGCGGGTGAGGGCGTGTTCTGTGTCATGCCCGTTTGAATAACGGTGTAAATCGCGCCTGACAACTCCCCTTGATCTTGACATTGCAGGCCCGGATGGCGACCACATGCCCAGACCCTTAGGAGGAGACCAGAATGACCCCCACCAAAACGATCCTGCGCGCCCTGAATGGTGAGGTTCAGGCCACCCCGCCCGTGTGGATGATGCGGCAGGCCGGGCGCTATCTGCCAGAATACCGCGCGACCCGCGAAAAGGCGGGCGACTTCCTGTCGCTGTGCTACAACCCCGAACTGGCCGCCGAGGTGACGCTGCAACCGCTGCGCCGCTACGATTTCGACGCGGCGATCTTGTTTGCCGACATCTTGCTGGTCCCGCAGGCGCTTGGCGCCGATCTGTGGTTTGTGACCGGCGAGGGGCCGCGCCTGTCGACGATCACCGATATGGCGGGCGTCGAGGCGCTCAAACCCCTCGATGCGATCCATGAAACGCTGAACCCGATCTACGAGACGGTGAAGATCCTGTCGGGCGCCCTGCCCGCCCATACCACACTGATCGGCTTTGCCGGCGCGCCCTGGACCGTCGCCACCTACATGATCGCCGGGCGCGGCACCAAGGATCAGGGGCCCGCGCATAAACTGATGCAGGAAAATCCCGCTGCGTTTGATGCGCTGATGGCGCGGATCACCGCCGCCACCATCGAATACCTGTCCGCCCAGATCAACGCCGGGGCTGAGGTCGTGAAGATCTTCGACAGTTGGGCCGGGTCGCTGAAAGGCGCGGCATTCACCAAATACGCCGTGGCCCCCACGGTCGAGATCATCACGGCCCTGAAGGCCCGCCACCCCGGCATCCCCATCATCGCCTTCCCGCGCGAAGCGGGCGACGGCTATATCGGTTTCGCCCGGGCCACCGGCGCGGATTGCGTGGCGATTGATAATTCGGTCGATTCAGAATGGGCCGCCGCCAATGTGCAGGTCGATGGCTGCGTGCAAGGCAACCTGTCGCCGACCCACATGGTCACCGGCGGCGCAGAGCTTGTGTCCGAAACCAGGCGCGTGGTGAAGGCATTCTCGAAGGGGCCGCATATCTTCAACCTCGGCCACGGCATCACGCCCGACGCCGACCCCGACAATGTCTCGCGCATGATCGAGGCGATCCGGGGCTAGGTTAAGGCTAAGTCAAAGCACCGCGACAGGGATTCTATTGATAGGATACGCGCAAGCTACCGCCACCCCTCTCAAGGGCCGAGGCAAGGCGGTGTGCTCAAAGCTCTCTGTCCGGGGCCCAAGCCCCCCGGTCAGCGCCCACCCCGTCAACCTCGGGCGCTTTGCGCCCACCCCGCCAACTTCGGGCGCTTTGCGCCCACCGGGCCAACTTCGGGCGCTTTGCGCCCACCGGGCCAACTTCGGGCGCTTTGCGCCCACGGGGCCAACTTCGGGCGCTTTGCGCCCATCGGGCCGGGCGCTGGCCTCCGCCACGCTGGTGGCAACGGTCAGACCGAAACGTGATCGCAGCAGGCGAGGAAAAGCAGTGCTTTTCCTGACACGCCCGCACCAGATTGTTCTCCTGAAATCCGAGGGAACATTTCTGCCAGCCTCGACCACTCCGGCACACTCCTCACCCCCACTGTTGCAAAAATACCGCGCTGCGCCCTTGCGGCGCGCCCCGCCCCCTCCCACATAAACAATGAGGCCCAAAACCGGAGCTGTGCCGCGCCACGCGGGCAACCCGAAAACGGGCGCTTATGCAGGAGAGACGACCATGAACCTTGAAAAACTCACCGAACGCGCCCGCGGCTTCCTTCAGGCCGCGCAGACCATCGCGTTGCGCGAAGACCACCAGCGCCTGACCCCCGAACACCTTCTGAAGGCGCTTCTGGATGACGATCAGGGCATGGCCGCCAACCTCATCAAATCCGCAGGTGGCGCGCCCGACCGCGTGACCCAGGCCAACGACATCGCCTTGGCCAAACAGCCCAAGGTCACCGGCGGCAATACCCAGCCCTACATGGACCCGCAGCTTGCCAAGGTGCTTGATCAGGCCGAACAACTGGCAAAAAAGGCCGGTGACAGCTTCGTGCCGGTCGAACGCATCCTGACGGCGCTTGCCATGGTGAAATCGGGCGCCAAGGACGCGCTTGATGCCGGTGCCGTGAACGCTCAGGCGCTCAACACCGCCATCAACGACGTGCGCAAGGGCCGCACCGCCGATACCGCCAGCGCCGAATCCGGCTATGACGCACTGAAGAAATACGCCCGCGACCTGACGCAGGCTGCCCGCGACGGCAAGATCGACCCGATCATTGGCCGGGATGAGGAAATCCGCCGCACCATGCAGGTGCTGTCGCGCCGCACCAAGAACAACCCCGTACTGATCGGCGAACCGGGCGTGGGTAAAACCGCGATTGCCGAAGGCCTCGCCCTGCGCATCATCAACGGTGACGTGCCCGAATCCCTGCGCGACAAACGCCTGATGGCGCTTGATATGGGCGCGCTGATCGCGGGCGCAAAATACCGGGGCGAATTCGAGGAACGGCTGAAAGCCATCCTGTCCGAAGTCACCACCGCCGCGGGTGAAATCGTCCTGTTCATCGACGAGATGCACACACTGATCGGCGCGGGCAAAGGCGACGGCGCCATGGACGCCGCCAACCTCATCAAACCCGCGTTGGCGCGCGGCGAATTGCACTGCATCGGCGCCACCACGCTCGACGAATACCGCAAGCATGTGGAAAAGGACGCCGCCCTCGCCCGCCGCTTCCAGCCCGTGCTGATACAGGAACCGACGGTCGAGGATACGATCAGCATCCTGCGCGGCATCAAGGAGAAATACGAACTCCACCACGGCGTGCGCATCAGCGACTCGGCGCTGGTGGCGGCCGCAACCCTCAGCCACCGCTACATCACCGACCGCTTCTTGCCCGACAAGGCCATCGACCTGATGGATGAAGCTGCGTCCCGCCTGCGCATGGAAGTCGACAGCAAGCCTGAGGAACTCGACGCCCTCGACCGGCAGATCTTGCAGATGCAGATCGAATCCGAGGCGCTGAAGCAAGAAGAAGACGCCGCGTCGCGCGACCGGCTGGAAAAGCTGGTCAAGGAACTGGCCGACCTTCAAGAACGCTCGGATGAGATGACCGCGCAATGGCAGGCCGAACGCGCGAAACTCGACACGGCGCGCGGGCTGAAGGAACATCTGGACCGCGCCCGCGCCGACCTTGACACCGCCAAGCGTCAGGGTGATTTCGCCCGCGCCGGTGAATTGCAATACGGCACCATCCCCGCGCTTGAAAAATCCCTCAGCGACGCCGAAGGCCGCGAGGGCGAGGCCATGGTGGCCGAAGCCGTGCGCCCCGAACAGATCGCGCAGGTGGTCGAACGCTGGACCGGCATCCCCACCTCCAAGATGCTGGAAGGCGAGCGCGACAAGCTGCTGAAAATGGAAGCCGAGCTTGGCAAACGTGTCGTCGGCCAGCGCACCGCGCTGACCGCCGTCGCCAATGCCGTGCGCCGCGCGCGTGCGGGCCTGAACGATGAGAACCGGCCGCTGGGCTCGTTCCTCTTCCTCGGGCCGACGGGCGTGGGCAAGACCGAACTGACCAAGGCCGTCGCCGAATACCTCTTTGACGACGACACCGCCATGGTGCGCATCGACATGTCCGAATTCATGGAGAAACACAGCGTCAGCCGCCTGATCGGCGCCCCTCCGGGCTATGTCGGCTATGACGAAGGCGGCGTCCTGACCGAGGCCGTGCGCCGCCGCCCCTATCAGGTGATCTTGTTCGATGAGGTCGAAAAGGCGCATCCCGATGTGTTCAACGTGCTGCTGCAAGTGCTCGATGACGGCATCTTGACCGATGGTCAGGGGCGGCATGTGGATTTCAAGCAAACGCTGATCGTGCTGACCTCCAACCTCGGGTCGCAGGCGCTCAGCCAACTGCCCGAAGGCACCGACAGCGCGCAGGCCAAGGCCAGCGTGATGGAAGCCGTGCGCGGCCATTTCCGCCCGGAATTCCTCAACCGGCTGGATGAAACCGTGATCTTCGACCGGCTGGCGCGCGACGATATGGATGCGATTGTCGATATCCAGATGGCCCGCCTGCTCAAACGCCTGCTGGCGCGCAAGATCACGCTGGATCTGGACGCCGCCGCCCGCACCTGGCTGGCCGATGAAGGCTATGACCCGGTCTTTGGCGCGCGGCCCCTGAAACGCGTGATCCAACGCGCGGTACAGGACCCGCTGGCCGAAATGCTGCTGGCGGGCGAAGTGCTGGACGGCACCACCGTCCCCATCACCGCAGGCCCCGACGGCCTGATCATCGGCGCCCGCGTTTCGCCCTCGCAGCGCGAACCGCGCGCGGCGGCGGTGGTGCACTGACACTGACACTGGCACTGGCACTGGCACTGACCAAAGGCACGGGCCGGGGGCAAAGGTCCCCGGCCCGTGCTTGGCTGCCTTGCGCCTGACCTGATGCTCTGCGTCTTGCAGATCATAGCAAAGGCCTCAGCGCGCCCCATCACGCCCCATTTGCCCCCGCGCATACGCCATCAACCCCATCCGCCCGCTGCGTTCCGCCATCCGCGCCAGCCGTCGCCAATACCCGGGCGATGCGCGGCGGCACGCGCGGTGGGCGGCACGGACCAAGGAAGCGTCCAGCCCCTCGGTCATTGCGGCACGGTGCGCGGTGAAACCGCGCCCCCCCTCTTGCATCACGCCCGTCGCGGGGTGCCCACCCGCCCCCAGCCGGATCACTGACACGCCCGGAAGGACCCCGGCGATCATCGCTGCGTGACGCAGGTCAACCGGGTTGAACCCATCCGCCAGGATCTGCGCGCGCAAGGCGGGCAGCGCATCGGCCCGCATCGCGCCGTGCACCGGGTCGAACCCCCGCGCCTCGGTCAGATAGCCCTTCTCAAACGGGACCACATCGGGATGGATCGAATATTGCGGCGACACCGCCAGGATCTGATTCAGCCGCAACGCCCCGGCAAAGCGGAACGCGCCGTAGCCGCCCATCGAATACCCCAACGCATGCACCCGGTCATAGCGCCGTGCAAGTTGGTTGATCGCGCGCTCAAACGCGGGCGTGTCGGCATTGATGAACCAGTCGTTGCGCAAGGACTGGATGCGCAGTTGGTCAAAGCCGTTTTCCTCGAACGCCTTTGACGGCGCGGCAACGGACCAGCCCGCCTTGCCCTCGACCCAATGGTCGAACGTCACCATCAGCCGGCGGTGGCCGCGCGCGCACAACAGCGCGCGCAGATGTGCCCCGTCAAAGACCCGGCGCGCAAATGTCGAAGGAAGCGGCCCCACGGGCGTCCGTCCGGCCAACCTCACCCGCATGACCGCCTCACCTCTGCCCACCACGAAAACCGTGCCAAATTCACGTGCCCCCCATCCCCGCGCGCGGGGTTAACACCACCCTGACGCTGCGCGCGTATGTATCAAATCCATACCAAAACCATACCGTTTCCAGACGGCAGATTCGGGGCTGTTTTCAAAGGTTAAGCCCTGCTTTTGGGGCAAAGCCGTGGCACACCGCGCCACCGCCCATACAATCCCCAAAACCGGCCCCGGGAACCGGCAAAATGTGTCATTTGCGCAACGCAGGCAGCCCCACGCCAGTGCTTTCAAACCCGCCATCCGACGCGACGATCTGCCCCGTTACATAGCTGGCGCGGGCCGAGCACAGGAAGGCGATGACCTCACCAATCTCTTCCTCTGACCCGTAGCGGTTCAGCGGGATCGCATCGTGATAGGCGTCGATGATCTCTTGCGAATGCACCGCCATCGCCAGCTTGGTGCGCACCGGGCCGGGGCACACGCAATTGGCACGCACGCCGTATTCGCCCAGTTCCACGGCCTGTTGCTTCGTCAGGTGGATCACCGCAGCCTTCGAGGTGCCATACGCCACCCGCAAGGTCGATGCCCGCAGCCCCGAGATTGACGCGATGTTCACGATCACCCCCCGCCGCGCGATCAGCGCCGGGGTAGCCGCCTGAGAACACAGGAAAACCCCGTCGAGGTTGGTGTCCATCACCCGGCGCCAACGGGTGAAATCCGTCTCCTCGATCGGGCCAAAATCGGCGATGCCCGCATTGTTGACCAGTGCGTCGATGCCGCCCATATCCGCCGCGACGGCGGCAAACGTCGCCGTGACGCTGCCGGGATCGGACACATCACAGGGATAGGCCCGCACGCCCGAAAGCCCCTCGGCGCGCGCGTGCAACTCCTCCGCGTCAATGTCCAGCATGGCCACGCGGAACCCGTCGCGCAGCAAAAGCCGGGTGGTTGCCAGCCCGATTCCGCGCGCGGCCCCGGTGACGATTGCAATCTTGTCTGCCATGAAACTCCCCCTTGGCTTATCGGAGCAGCATCGCGCGCCGCGCAAGAAAAGAGAAGCCCTTACCTGCCGCGCGGCCAGCGTTCACGCGCGCGCAAAAACGGCAGTTTCACAAGCACCGCCACCGCGCTGTAAACGCCAAAGCCGACTGGATCGCGCGCCAACAACTGCAATAATTCCAGCGGCTTGGGCCGTGTGCTATCCGACCGGCGCACCAGATCGGGAAAGGCGACATAGAGCTGGCGCAGACCAGAATTCTGCCGCCGACGCACCTTGACCAGCCAGCCGAATCCCTCGGCAATCGGCCAGCTGTACTGCGCCGGCACCGCGATGCGTTCGCTGCGCGCGAAATGCATGCGCACAAAAATATCGTCGGCCATGATGTCTGGAAACTGTTGCCAACGCTGCCGCCCCGCCGCGTTCACCGCATAGATCCCGCAGCCCGGAACGTCGCGCGACATGAACGGCAGCCGCATCCAGAACCGCGCATAGCGGCGGGACGCCGCCGACCGCGGCACCCGGATATCAGGCCGTCCGCTGGCATAAGCCGGATCAGGCCGGTCCAGCGCAGCGGCCAGCAGCGCAATCAGCCCCGTGGTGACATGGACATCGGCATCAACATAGACCCGGATTGCGCCAGTGGCGACCGCCTCAGCCATGTTCAACGCCTTGATTTTATTGGCAATGGAATCAACCAATACCACCAGCCGCCAGCCCCGCGCCGCGAAATCCGCCTGCCAGCGCGCGGCGCGCTCAGCGGTGTCATCGGTGCAACCATTGGCCGCAACGATGACCTCGACCCCCTGCGCGCCGGGCAGATCGCTGGCCAGCAAACGCTCCAGACAGCCGCCAATAAATGCGGCCTCGTCATGCGCGGGTATGATGACCGAGATCATGCGCTTCCGATGCAAATACATGCCGAGACGGCAGCCGCGCGCCCGGCGGCGCACGCTTTCGCCACCAGCGGTCTGGTCGTGACAGGACAGGCGCGCGTCGATCTTCCCGGCATCAAGGCCTCGCACAACGACTGGCTTAATAACTTGGTAAACTAATCAAGCTAGTATAGGCAACGCGCGCTTTCTGACAACCCCGATCCAGCGGCGCGGGCGTTGTTGCAGCGGGACACGCCCTGTGAGGCATGACAAGACGACGCGCTGGTCCATGCTGTGGCGAAGGCAACTGCGGGGGCACAGCCAGGCGCCGGGGCGCATCACCCCGCAGTCGGATGTGTAGACCGCGCTAAAACCGGCCGCGCGCAACTGGCGCAGCACGCGCCGGTCATATCGCCCGAAGGGCACGGCAGCGGCGGTGATGAAACTGCCGCTTGCATCCTCAAGTATCTGGCGCGCATCGACAAATTCCCGGCGCTGGCCCTCGGCGTCCAGCCCGCGCCAGTCAACGTGATCGGCGCCATGCAACCCGATGCCGTGCCCCGCAGCACGCAAATCGCGCAGATGCCCGGCGCCCAGGAAATAGCGCTCTCCCAGCCGCCCGGACAGCGCAAAGAACTGCGCCTTCAGCCCGCGCGCGGCCAGCTCTGGCGCGGCGCGGTCGATGTCTGACAGGTTGCCGTCGTCAAATGTAAGAAGGGGGCGCAGTTCCGGCGCCATCTCCATGACCAGATCGAGCACGGCCCGGAATTGACCCATGTCGAGCCAGAAATCATCCTCGCCCGGCGCCAGCGGGCGCGGCACCGGGCCTATTCCATGAAAATTGATGATCGCGCGTGCCATCGCCTGACGTCCCTGAAGGCAAATTCCCAAGGCCAAAAGGTACAGCAAAACATTACAAAAAAGATAATCCTTTTTATGATTCGGGCGGCCTGATTCGGAGACACAACCTCAGGTAGAGGCATTAAAGTCCCTTAGTATCAGACCATTAACTCACATAGTTCATGTTTCAAATAATTTTCGCCGCAATTTTCAGCGTGGGCGGCGAAAGAAGTGCGTGCGTGCAAAAAGATCTTCCATCCGGTTAAGCCGCGCTTCGGTTTCAGCCCAATTGCGGCTTTGCACCGCCGCCAGCAGCGTCTCGATCACCACCAAGAGCGAGGCGGTGGAATCCCATGCCGATGGCGCCTCGATATGACATGGCAGCAGATGCGTGGCATGGGCGGCAGCGGGCGACACCCAGCGGTCAGTGATCAACACCACCTCTGCCCCGTGTTCGCGAGCCATTTCAGCGACTTGCAGGACAGAGTTCTCATACCGCCGGATGTCCATCACCATCAGCACATCGCCGCGTTTCATATCCAGAAGCGCGGGTGGCCACGTGTTCGACATATCGGACATCAAGGTAACATCGCCGCGCATCACCTTCATGACAGAGGCAAAGTAGTCAGCCAGCGCATGGGTGATCCGCCCCCCCATGGCATAGATGCGGCGGTCGGGGTCGGCCAGCAGATCAGCCACGGCATCAAATGTCGCATGATCGATCTGGCCCAGCGTCGCTTGCAGGTTTTCGACGACCACATTGGCGAAACGGTTCAGAATATGCTCAACCGCCGTGCTCTCTGCCCATTTATCACGCTTTACCAGCGGGCTCGCCAGTTTCTCGCCGATCTCGTCGCGGATACGCGCCTGAAACTGCGGATAGCCGCTGAAACCCAGCCGCTGCACCAGCCGCACCACCGTCGGCCCCGACACCCCCGCCCCCCGCGCAAGGGCCGAGACCGACCCCAGCGCGGGCACCGGAAAATTGCCCAGAATATGGGCGGCAAGCTGGCGCTCCGCCCGGCTGAGGTTGGGCAGCGCCTCGCGCAGCAAGACATCTGTGGTCTGGGTCTGATCGGGCATGGCAAGGCCTTTGTCGCGCGTCTGGCCGCCAGCATGTGCGATTTGTAACAGAAAATCCACCGAAGAAAAATTCTTGACATATGACGGCGCGCTGAAACAGGCTGAACCAACAAAGGTACCGGATTCTCCGGCACGATCTGATGCGAAACAACACAGGCTGCGGGCATGACACAAACGGCGCAAATGCACGATGCCCCCGGCGGGCGCTGGCCCGGGCTGGTGAGCCATGAGCGGGATACAAACGCCGCCGAAGGCTCTGCCGGGCTGATCTTGGTGTGCGAACACGCCTCCAACCGCTTTGCCGCACCTTGGGGCGAGCTTGGCCTGACCGAGGCCGAGCGTCAGGCCCACATCGCCTGGGACCCCGGTGCGCTGGGGCTGGCAAGGGGGCTGGCAGCGCGGCTGGGGGCGATGCTGATCCACGCGCCGCTGTCGCGGCTGATCGTCGATTGCAACCGCGCGCCCGACCATCCCGGCGCGATGCCCGCACGGTCCGAAGTCTATGATATCCCCGGAAACGCCGCCATCGGCGCGCAGGCACGCCAAGACCGTATCGCCGCCATTTACACCCCCTTTCACGCCACGCTGCACGATGCGGTTGCGCGCCAACTGGCCCGCGGCCTGCGCCCCGCTCTGATCAGTGTGCATTCCTTCACGCCGGTGTTTCACGGCAAGCGGCGCACGCTGGAATTCGGCGTGATCCATGATGCCGACCCCACGCTGGCGCAGGCGATTGTCGCCGGTGCCGACGCCATGACCACGCTGCGCAGTGCGCTGAACGCGCCCTACAGTGCAGCGGACGACGTGACCCATACGCTGCGGCTGCATGCGACCCCCTACGGCCTGCCAAGCGCCATGCTGGAGGTGCGCAACGACCTCATCGCCACGCCCGCCACGCAAGATGTCATGGCCCGCACCCTCGCCCCGGTGCTGGCGCATGCGCTGCTGGAAAGCGGCGCGCAATCCGCCCCGGCCAAGGCGGGGGCGCGCTGATGCCCGGCTTCCTCATCACCTATGTCCGCGCGGTCGAGGCGTTCAACCACCGCGTGGGCCGGATCATGATGTACATGATCTTCGCCCTGATGGCCGTGCTGCTGTGGGGTGCTGTATCGCGCGCCTGGTTCAGCCCCCAGATCTGGACCGATGAGATGGGGCAGTTCTTGCTGATGGGGTATTTCATGCTGGGCGGCGCATATTCGCTGCAACTGGGCTCGGCGGTGCGCATGGATCTGCTGTATTCCCGCTGGTCGGACCGCACGCGCGCGGTGGTCGATGCGATCACCATTCTGACGCTGCTGGTTTATCTGGGCGTCCTGCTCTGGGGCGGGATCGAAAGCACGCAATACGCGCTGGAATATGGCGAGCGGCGGCGCGGCATCTGGCAGCCCTATATGGCGCCGATCAAGATCATCATGTGTATCGGGATCCTCATGATGCTGCTGCAATGCACGGCATTTCTGATCCGCGACATTGCAAAACTGCGGGGCCGGGAAATCTGATGTCATATGACATGATCGCGATGCTGATGTTCGGATCGATGCTGGTCATGCTGATGACCGGGCAGCGCATGTTCGGCATCATCGGCTTTGTCGCCGTGGTGGCGGCGCTGTTCCTCTGGGGTGACCGGGGCGGCTATGATCTGGCCTTTGCCCAGAGCATCAAGCTGATGAACTGGTTCCCGCTGCTGACCCTGCCGATGTTCATTTTCATGGGCTATGTGCTGTCGGAAAGCAAACTGGCGGATGACCTGTACCGCATGTTCCACGTCTGGTTCGGCCCGGTACCCGGTGGGCTGGCGATTGGCACAATCGTCTTGATGGTCCTGATCTCGGCGATGAACGGGCTGTCGGTGGCGGGCATGGCGATTGGCGCCACGATTGCCCTGCCCGAACTGCTGCGCCGTAATTACGACAAACGCATGGTCACGGGCGTCATTCAGGCCGGGTCGAGCCTGGGGATCTTGGTCCCCCCCTCGGTCGTCATGGTGCTTTATGCGATGATCGCACGCCAGCCGGTGGGTCAGCTGTGGCTGGCAGGCATCGTGCCGGGGCTGATGATGGCTTTGATGTTCATTCTCTACATCTGGGTACGCTGCAAGATCAATCCGGCGCTTGGCCCGGCCATATCGGACGCGGACCGCGCGGCAGTCAGCCGGTCTGAAAAGAACCGCCTGCTGCTGGCGGGCCTGCTGCCGCTGGGCATCTTCGTGGTGATGATGGTGCCTTTCGTGCTGGGCTATACCCGGCTGGTCGAAAGCTCGGTCATCGGGGCGCTGGCAGCCCTTCTTGCCGCGATCGCCAAGGGCCGCATGACATTTGACGTGCTGGAAAAAGTGACCCGCCACACCTTGGCCATCACCTGTATGTTCATGTGGATCATCCTGGCGGCGCTGGCATTTGGCGCAGTCTTCGACGGGCTGCGTGCGGTGGATTTCGTGCGCGCGCTGTTCATGGACAACCTGGGCCTTGGGCGTTGGGAAATCCTGATCCTGATGCAGCTTTCGTTTATCTTGATGGGCACGTTTCTGGACGACACGGCGATGCTGGTCATCGTCGCGCCGCTTTATGTGCCCATCGTGCGGATGCTGGAGTTCGATCTGGTCTGGTATGGCGTGCTTTATACGATGACCTGCCAGATCGCCTACATGACGCCGCCCTTTGGCTACAACCTGTTCTTGATGCGCGCCATGGCCCCGCCCGAGGTGACGCTGGCCGATATCTACCGCTCCATCGTGCCATTTGTATCGGTTATGATCCTGGCGCTCGCCCTGGTGATGGCCTTCCCGCAGATCGCGCTTTGGCTGCCGCAGGTGCTGTACACGCCCTGACCCGAATTTCCAACGCGGCGCGGCCAACGCGCCCATTTCCGCCCCAACCCCCGACCCAATCCTGGGTCATCCAACCGGAGGACCGATCATGACCACAACCAGACGCAAGTTCCTGACCAGCGGCGCATTGGCCGCAGGTGCCGCCACCCTCGCTGCCCCCGCCGTGCATGCACAATCCACCATCCGCTGGCGCATGCAGACCTATGCGGGCGGCGCGCTTGGCGAACAGGTGGCGAAGCCCGCCATCGACATGTTCAACGCCATCGCGGGCGATGAGATGCAGATCGACCTGTTCTTTGCCGATCAGCTTGTCCCCACGGGAGAGCTTTTTCAGGCCATGCAGCGCGGAACCATCGACGCCGTTCAGTCAGATGACGATTCCATGGCCAGCCCCACCGAAGTGCGGGTTTTCGGCGGCTATTTCCCCTTTGCCAGCCGCCATTCGCTCGATGTGCCGGCACTTTTCAACGATTGGGGCCTCAATGAGATCTGGGCGGAGGAATATGCCAGCGTCGGCGTGAAACACGTGTCGGCCGGTGCCTGGGACCCGTGCCATTTCACCATGCGCGAACCTGTGACCAGCCTTGCCGATCTGGAAGGCAAGCGGGTCTTCACCTTCCCCACCGCCGGACGCTTCCTGTCGCGATTTGGCGTCGTGCCGGTCACCGTGCCGTGGGAAGACGTGGAAATCGCCATGCAGACGGGCGAATTGGACGGGATCGCCTGGGCGGGCATCACCGAGGCCTATCAGGTCGGCTGGGCCGATGTTGCCAGCTACTTCGTGACCAACAACATCTCGGGCGCGTGGATCGGGCATTTCTTCGCCAATATGGACCGCTGGAACGAATTGCCCGAACATTTGCAAACCCTGTTCGAGACCTGCTGCCAGCAAAGCCATTACTATCGCCAGCACTGGTACTGGGCAGGTGAAGCACGGCTGCGCACCGAGGGCACCAAGCTGGAACTGACGACGATCCCCGCCGAGGAATGGGCGACGGTGGAAACCGCCGCGCGCGAATTCTGGGACGAGATCGCGGCCGAATCGGAAACCAAGGCCCGCGTTGTGCAGATCTTCAAGGATTACAACGCCGCGATGGACCGCGCAGGCAGCCCCTACCGCTAAGGCATCACGCCCCACCGGCCCCGCGCCGGTGGGGCAGCCCGGCGATAGCTTTCTACACTGGGCGCGGGGACGGCAACGCCCCGCGCCCGCATGCCCCCCCCTGCGGCGTCCGACCCCGACCTTGCGGGCAGGCTTTCCCGCACCGTTACCCAAAGCCCCTACCCTGCCGATCCTGCGCCAACCCACTGACCCTGAACAGAAATGAGTGCCCTGATGCCCGGAAACCTGACCCATGACAGCCTCAAAGCCGCCGTTGCGAGCGGTTCCATCGACACCGTGCTGGCCTGCGGCGTCGACATGCAGGGCCGGTTGATGGGCAAACGCTTTCATGCCCAGCATTTTGTCGACAGCGCGTGGCGTGAAACGCATTGCTGCAACTATCTGCTGGCCACAGACCTGGAGATGCACACCGTGCCGGGCTATGCCTCCAGCAGTTGGCAGGCGGGCTATGGCGATTATGTCATGCAGCCCGACATGACCACCTTGCGGCATATCCCGTGGCTGGAGGGGACGGCGCTGGTGCTGTGCGACATCCTTGACCACCACACCCACGCCGAGGTGCCCCATTCCCCCCGCGCGATCCTCAAGCGGCAGGTGGCACGGCTGGAAGCGATGGGTCTGCGCGCGATGATGGCGACGGAGTTGGAATTCTTCCTGTTCCGCGAAAGCTATGACGCCCTGCGCGACAGCAATTTCGCCGGGCTGACGCCGATCAGCGGCTATAATGAGGATTACCACATCTTCCAGACCACCAAGGAAGAGGATGTGATGCGTGCCATCCGCAACGGGCTTTATGGCGCGGGCATTCCGGTCGAGAATTCCAAAGGCGAGGCCGAGGCCGGGCAGGAAGAGATCAACGTCCGCTATTCAGACGCGCTCGACACCGCCGACAACCACTCGGTTGTGAAGAACGGCTGCAAGGAAATCGCCTGGTCGAAGGGGCGCGCGGTGACGTTCATGGCGAAATGGCACCATGACCGCGTCGGATCCTCGTCGCATGTGCACATGTCGCTGCTGCATGCCGATGGCGCATCGGCCTTCCACGACCCCGACGCGCCCGACACCATGTCGGCGCTGATGCGGCAGTTCACCGCCGGGCAACTGGCCCACACCGCCGAGATCTGCTATTTCCTCGCACCCTATGTGAACAGCTACAAACGCTTTCAATCGGGCACTTTTGCGCCGACGTCCACCGTTTGGTCCACCGACAACCGCACCGCAGGCTACCGGCTGTGTGGCGCGGGCACCAAGGCTGTGCGGATGGAATGCCGGATCGGCGGAGCGGATCTGAACCCCTACCTCGCGATGGCCGCCCTGATCGCGGCCGGAATCGCCGGGATTGAGGGGCAGATGGAACTGCCCCCCGCCTTCGCAGGCGACGCCTATGCGGGCGATGCCCCCGCCCTGCCCCGAACCCTGCGCGACGCGGCCGACACACTGGAAGGGTCGGCCATGCTGCGCGCGGCCTTCGGCGACGCGGTGATCGACCATTACACCCATGCCGCCCGATGGGAGGTGTCGCAGGCCGACCGCGTAGTGACCGACTGGGAAGTCCAGCGCGGGTTCGAGCGATGCTGAGGAATGGTGTGGACCACCTCGCGCAGCAGCGCAGGGGATGCGAAGACGGCCAAGCCCCGGCGCAGGCCCTTGCGCGACGCTGCACGGTGGAAAGCCGCCCCAGGATCGCCGCCAGAACCGCACACCAGCGACGGGTCGCTTGAACGTCTGGGTCGCACGTGATCTGAACTGAACAGCGGCGCAAGGGGCGGCGCCCCCACCAGCAGCGCCTCAAACCACTACCAGCCCCCGGGCCACAAACCCATCAGGAACCCGACATGACGACACTTCAGTGCATTTCTCCCATCGACGGCTCTGTCTATGCCGAACGCGCCGCCCTGTCGGCGCACGCCGCGCACGCCGCAGCCACGCGCGCGCGCGACGCACAGGCCGCCTGGGCTGCTCGCCCGCTGGCCGAGCGTATTGCGCTGGTGCAGGCAGGCGTGGCTGCCGTCGGCGCCATGAATGACGAGATCGTGCCCGAACTTGCCGGGCAGATGGGCCGCCCCGTGCGGTTTGGCGGCGAATTCGGCGGTTTCGAGGAACGCGCGAACCACATGGCGACCATCGCCGCAGAAGCGCTCGCCCCCATCGGGGTCGAGGATTCGGACGCCTTCCTGCGCCAGATCATCCGCGAGCCCCATGGCGTCGTGCTGGTCATCGCGCCCTGGAACTATCCCTATATGACCGCGATCAACACGGTGGCGCCCGCGCTGATCGCGGGCAATACAGTGGTGCTGAAACACGCCACCCAGACGCTGCTGGTCGGCGAGCGAATGGCGCGCGCCTTCCACAGCGCGGGCATCCCGCGTGACGTGTTCCAGAACGTCTTTCTGGACCATGCCACCACCAGCGATCTGATCGGCGCACGGGCCTTTGATTTCGTCAACTTCACCGGCTCGGTCGCGGGGGGGCAGGCGATGGAACGCGCGGCGGCGGGCACTTTCGTGCCCATGGGGTTGGAACTGGGCGGCAAGGACCCGGGATATGTCATGGAAGACGCCGACCTCGACACCGCCGTGGCGGTGCTGATCGACGGGGCAATGTTCAACTCGGGCCAGTGCTGCTGCGGGATCGAGCGGATTTATGTCCATGAAAGCCTGTTCGATGCCTTTGTGGCGAAATCCGTGGCGCTGGTGAACAGCTACGTGCTGGGCGACCCGCGCGATGAAGCCACCACCATCGGCCCCATGGCCGCACGCCGCTTTGCCGACACCGTGCGCGGGCAGATCGACGCCGCCGTGGCGGCAGGCGCCACCGCGCATATCGCGCGCATGGCCGCAGATGACGGCGGCTGCTACCTGACCCCGCAGATCCTGACCGGCGTGACCCATGATATGGCCGTGATGCGCGACGAAAGTTTTGGCCCGGTCGTTGGCATCATGCCGGTGCGCGACGATGCCGAGGCGCTGGCGTTGATGAACGACAGCCCCTACGGCCTGACCGCCAGCCTGTGGACGCACGATGTGGACCGCGCGCTGCGGATCGGCGCGCAGGTCGCAACCGGGACAATCTTTCTCAACCGCGCCGATTACCTCGATCCTGCGCTGTGCTGGACCGGCTGCAAGACCACCGGCAAGGGCGGCGGACTGTCGGTCATCGGCTATCACAACCTGACACGGCCCAAATCCTACCACTTCAGAAAGTTGCAGAAATGACGCTTACCGCCAATTGGTCCTACCCCACCAACATCCGTTTCGGCGCGGGCCGGATCGCGGAAATCGCGGCTGCCTGCGCGGCGGCGGGAATTTCAAAGCCCTTGCTGGTCACCGACCGCGGGCTGGCCGCGCTGCCGATCACCGCGCGCACGCTCGACCTGATGGAGAAAGCGGGTCTGGGCCGCGCGATCTTCGCCGAGGTCGACCCGAACCCGTCCGAGGTCAACCTCGAAGCCGGTCTCCGGGCTTATCATGCCGGCGGACATGACGGCGTGATCGCGTTTGGCGGCGGCTCTGGCCTCGACCTGGGCAAGATGGTGGCCTTCATGTCCGGCCAGTCCCGCCCGATCTGGGACTTTGAGGATGTGGGCGACTGGTGGACCCGCGCCGATGCGGCCGGCATTGCCCCCATCGTCGCGGTGCCCACCACTGCGGGCACCGGGTCCGAGGTCGGGCGCGCCAGCGTGCTCACCAATTCGGTCACCCATGTGAAGAAGATCATCTTTCATCCCCGCGTCCTGCCTGCGCAGGTGATATGCGACCCCGAACTGACCGTGGGCATGCCCCCCGCGATCACCGCAGGTACGGGCATGGACGCCTTCGCCCATTGCCTGGAGGCCTATTGCAGCCCGCATTTCCACCCGATGAGCCATGGCATGGCGCTGGAAGGCATGCGCCTTGTGCGCACTTACCTGCCGCGCGCCTATGCGGATGGCACGGATCTGGAAGCGCGGGCGCAGATGATGGCAGCGGGTGCCATGGGCGCCGTGGCCTTCCAGAAGGGGCTGGGCGCGATCCATGCCATCAGCCATCCGGTGGGAGCTGTTTATGGAACGCACCATGGCACCACGAACGCAGCCGTCATGGCCCCGGTACTGGCCTTCAACCGCGAAGCCATCGAGTCGCGGATCGAGGCCGCCGCCGCCTATCTGGGGATCACGGGCGGGTTCGACGGGTTCGTGGCCGATGTCGCCGCGCTGAACGTCGGGCTGAACATCCCGCTGAACCTGACGCAGATGGGCGTGCCGACCGACCGCATCGACGATCTGACCGCCATGGCGCTGGAAGACCCCAGCGTGGGCGGCAACCCGGTCGCCATGACGCCTGAAAACACCCGCGCGCTGATCACCGCCTGTTTCTGAAGGCGGCGCATGTCCATGTCTCGTCAGCGGTTCTTGCGGGGCGCTCATTGCCAAAGCGTTCCGCACCCCGCACTCAGCCAGCGGCGCAGGCGATCAGCCGGTCGGCCAGCGCCTGTGGGGCTGTGAAGAACGGGGAATGCGACGTGTCCAACGCGCTCACATCTTCCTGCGGCCAGTCGCGCGTCATGGTCACTTGATACTCCGGGGGGATGGTGCGGTCATCGGTGCAGCGGATGTAGTGGCGCGGCACGCTGGCATATGCCGCGCCCAGACGCAGCGGCGTGGCCTGCGGCAAGATTGGCTGCGGGCCAAGGCGCGCGATGGCATAGGCCACGGCCTCGGGCGGGCAATCATGGTAGAACTTTGCCTCGGCCTGCGCCGGATCAATGGTGAAGGCCAGCCCGTCGGGGGTCTTGCGGATCGCCTCCAACAGGGGTTGCGCGGGCGCCGCCTGCCGCATCTGCACCAGCGAATGGCCCGAGACCGGCACATAGGCGCAGAGATAGACCAGCTTTTGGATCAACGCGGGGGCCAGTTCGGCGGCGGCAGAGATCGGATAGCCCGCCATGGAATGCCCCACCAACACCACTGGCGCGGGGGCGGTTTCCATGGCCGCGACAATCGCGCGGGCATAGAGGTCCAGCGTTACGTCTTCCAGTGGCGTCGTGTCGGCACCATGCGCGGGTAGGTCAATCGCCCGCGCGCCGTGCCCCAGCGCGTGCAAGTGCGGCAACACATCGCGCCAGCACCATGCCCCATGGCAAGATCCATGGATCAGCAGAAATTCGGCCATATCTCCCCCTACCTCTACCGCCAGAGAGGACGCGCCGTCGCGGCGCGCCATCCGGTTTTGCAGCCCCTGCCCCCGCAACTCCGGGCGGCCATGTCGGCCGGCGCCTCGCCTGCCTTTCGGCGTATCGTCTCCCGCCGCGCGGCCCCTGGCCTTTGCGGTGGCTCATCCACGCAGGGCGCATTGCGAGTCAGATACACCCCCCGTGCAGGCACGGCCCGGATCACTACCCGCCACCCACGACCCACGACCCACGACCACGCAAGACTTGCTATTGCGCCAAATCAACCGGGCCCGCCGTCACACATGCCCCAGCCGCGTCAGAAAGTCGTTGAGCAGCGCGGCATAGGCATCGGGGTCCTCCACGCACGGAATGTGGCCCACGCCGTGCATCACCGCCATCTCGGACCCCTTTATCAGGCCAAGCGTCTCGCGCACCAGATCGGGCGGGGTCGATCCGTCTTCGGTCCCCGCGATGCCCAGCGTCGGCAGGGTCAGGCTGGCGGTGGTGGTGTAGAAATCGGTACCCGCAATCGCCGCCGAACACCCTGCATAGCCATCGACCGGCGTGCGCGTCAGCATATTGCGCCAGGCCGCAGCCTCGGGCGTGGCGCGGAAGGGGCGCGAGAACCAGCGCTCCATCACCGCGTCGGCCAATACCTCGACCCCGCCGGACGCCACACTGGCGATGCGGTCGTGCCACATCTGCGGCGTGCCGATCTTGGCGGCAGTGTTCGACAGGACCAGCGCGCGCACCATGTCCAGCCGCTTCACCGCCAGCCCTTGTGCCACCATGCCACCGATGGACAGGCCGACGAACACGCAATCCCGTACCGCCAGATGGTCCAGAAGCTGCTCAGTATCCCGCACCAACTGGCCCATGGCATAGGGCGCGGGCGGCGCGTCGGACAGCCCGTGCCCGCGCCGGTCATAGCGGATCAGGCGCAGCGATTGCGGCAGTCGCGCGATGACCTTGTCCCACATCCGCAGATCAGTGCCGAGCGAGTTCGAGAAGACGACGGGCCGCCCCTCGGGGTTGCCGTCGATGCGGTAATGCAGGCGGATGCCGCCCAGATCGGCCATATGCATGGGTATCTCCTTTACCGGATGAAGGGCGGGCGGGTGCGCAGTCCCGCGCTGTCCGCCCGTATTCCCATTGCTTAAACCACCGAATGCCGTGCCGTTCCATGCGAAAAACAGACGCTGCGGCGCCAGATCCCCCGGCGGGCGAAACGCCCATGTGGAAGGGGCGTGCGGCTGATCAAGGGCTGGCCCGGGACTTTTGCCCCCGCCCGCATCGCTGTCTTCCCACTGCATTGCCTAGGCGACGGGGCACGGATGGCATAGGCGCTTTCCCCAACCCCGACACGGAAAGCCCTTGGCACCCCGACGTCTCAGCGTCATGCCCAGCCCACCGCGTCCCGGCCCTGACCTACAGCGCCAGCGCGCGCTCAAACACCGCGCGGTCCACATTCCCGCCCGAGGCGACGGCGATCACCGCGTCGCCCGTCACGGCATCGGGGTGGAACAGTGCCGCAGCCAGCGCCACGGCGCCGCCAGGCTCCAGCACGATGCGCAACCGCTCGAACGCCAACGCCATGGCGCGCAGGGCCTGCGTGTCGCTGACCACCAGCCCCGGCCCGCACAGGCGCTGGATCACGGGCCATGTCAGATCGCCCGGCGTCGGCGTCACAATCGCGTCGCACAGCCCGGTGCGCAGGGTATTGGCCTGCCGCTTGCCCGTGGCGAGCGAGCGGGCAACATCGTCGAACCCCTCAGGCTCTGCCGGGCGGGCGCGCAGGCCGGGGGCATGCCCCTCCAGCGCCAGCGCGATGCCCGAGGTCAGCCCACCGCCACCGCAGCAGACCAGCACATCGGCGGCACTCACGCCCTCGGCCGCGGCCTGTACGGCGATTTCCAGCCCGACGCTGGCCTGCCCGGCGATCACATCGTGGTTGTCGAAGGGTTTTATCAGCGTCAGGCCCCGTGTCGCGGCCAGTTCGGCCCCCAGCGCATCGCGGTCGCCGGTCGCGCGATCATAAAGCACCACCTCGGCCCCCAGCCCGCGGGTGTTGGCGATCTTCACCTGCGGCGCATCGGCGGGCATCAAGATCACCGCCGCGACGCCATGCATCCGGGCGGCCAGCGCCACACCTTGCGCATGGTTGCCGCTGGAAAACGCCAGCACACCGCGCGCGCGCAGGCTGTCCGGCAGCGCCGAGATCGCCGACCACGCGCCGCGAAACTTGAAGCTGCCGGTGTGTTGCAGGCATTCCGCCTTCACCAGCACACGCCGCCCGGCGATGTCGTCAAGGAAGGGGGAAGACAAAAGCGGCGTCACCCGCGCCTTGCCCGTCAGCCGGGCCTGCGCGGCCATGATGGCGGCCAGATCGGGGGCGACGGGCATGGTATGCTCAGCGATGGTCATGTCGTTTGGCTTTCTTTCAAGTGTCAGGGTTCGTGCTGCGGGCCGGATGCCCTTTGTCGCTGCGCCTGCGCGCGGGGAAAATTGGCGGTGCAGGCACAGCGATTGTCAGCGTTGGTCATCATCACCCGTGGTGCGCAGATGCGCGGGGTGCCTACATTGATGCGGCTGGCTGCAACGTGTCTTGTCGATACCGAGGCCAGCGCCCGGGGCACCGCCCCTAAAGGCACCGCCCCAGCAACTGGTGGACGGCGCGCAGCGATGCGGGTTCATCCAGGAAGGGGATATGGCCACGGTCTGGCACCTCCTCAAAGATCATGTCGGGACGGCGGCGCTGCATCTCCTCGGCCGTGTCGCGCGACAGAAGGTTGGAATTCGCCCCCCGGATCAGCGCCAACGGCAGGCCATTGCAGGCGTCGAACAACGGCCACATATCGGTGACGCCGCCCGTCATCGCCGCCAGATAGGCGTTACGCAAGGCGGGGTCATAGGTCAGTTCCAGCCCGTTGTCGGTCGCGTTGAAATGCTTGCGGGCCTCGGCCATCCACCGGCCCTTGGGGACATTGGCGAAATCGCTCATCGCGTGTTCCAGCGCCACGGCGGCGGCGGCATGGCTGCGCGCGGCGGGATTCACACCGATGTAGTCGGCGATCCGGGCCAGCCCCGACCCCTCGATCACCGGGCCTACATCGTTCAGGCACAGCCCGCGCAGACGGTCCGGTGCGGTGGCGGCCAGATACATGCCGATGATCCCACCGCGCGACGTGCCCAGTACCACGGCGGAGTTCAGGCGCAAATGATCCAGCAACGCCAGCGCATCCGCTGCCTCCTGGGCGACAGTATAGGTCGCGGCACCGGTCCAGTCGGACTGCCCACGCCCGCGATAATCGGGGCGGATCAGCCGCAGCGGCGGCAGATGCGGTGCCAGATAGTCAAAGTCGCGCCCGTCGCGCGTCAGCCCGGCGAGACACAGAAGCGGCACGCCATGGCCTTCGTCGGTGTAATGCAGCCGCGCGCCATCGGCTGCGGTGAAATCGGGCATGAGCGAACCCTCCAGGGGGGAAACGGCCGAGGGCGACGGGCGCCCGTTCGGGGCCAGATTTGCACAAGGCGGCGTCAGGGGGAAGGGGCCAGATGCCCCCGCCGCCCCGCTTTGCCGTGGGGGTTTACATTATGCCACGGTCCGCTAGGCTAAAGCCCGCACATGAAGCAACCCGCGCGCATTTTCGCGTGGCCTTCGCAAATTCACCCCTCCCAACATGAAAGCGACACCATATGACGCAAGTCAAAGAGGGCGATACCGTCCGCATTCACTACACCGGCACGCTGGAAGACGGCACAGTTTTCGACAGTTCCGACGGGCGCGACCCGCTGGAGTTTCAACTGGGTTCCGGCCAGATCATCCCCGGGCTGGACCAGGCGCTGCCCGGCATGACCGTGGGTGAGGCAAAGACCGTGCATATCCCCAGCGATCTGGCCTATGGCCCGCACAATCCCGATGGACGTCAAGATGTGCCGCGCGACCAGATCCCGGAATCGATCCCGTTGGAAGTTGGTCTGGGGCTGCAAATGCAGATGCCTGATGGCAAAGCCATGCCCGTGGTCGTCGCCGCCGTCTCGGATGAGACAGTGACGCTGGACGCAAATCACCCGCTGGCGGGCAAGGATCTGACCTTCGCGGTCGAAATCGTCGGCGTGAACTGAGCGTTTTGCAAAAAGCGGGAAGCGATTTCGCTTTCCCAACGTGCGATTTAAGCACGTAAAGGCGTGGCGCGTGAATTCAAATGGACGCGCCACGCACCAAGCTGCGCCTTGCCGCTTTTGGACCGCACGCGCGTGCGCCCTATCGGCTGCGGCGCTGCGTTTGTTCGACCCGGGCGATAGACCGGGGGCGTTGGGCCGGGCTGACGACGGCCCGGCCAGCATTTGACAAAAGAGTGAACACCAAACGCATCGGGCGTTTCGAGGGCTTCCGTTACAGTTGCAGGGCGCTCAAAAGCCCCCTTTCGCAAGGATCGCGGCCAACACCATCAGGCTCAGGCGCCCGGCGGTGAACACTGCGCCGCCCCATGCGGGGCGCCTGCGGGCCGCAGACAAGCAAAATGTCACCCCGAAAAGCGCCGCGCAAACCAGCGGCCCTGCACCCGTGGTGGCCAGCAACGCCACGCCCCCCACCGCCAGCGCAATCGCCACCAACGTCGCGCGCGGCAAGCCAAATGCCCGCTCCGCAGCGCTGTCCCCACCTTCATCGGCGCGGCGCAGCAAGTCCATGGTCATCAGCCCGCCAAGATGCAGCAGCGCGAATCCCGCGACAATCAACCCCGCCACCACCGTCGCGGCGGCTGAACCCACGGAAGGCGCACGGTCAGGCGCACGGTCAGGCATGGCCCACAGCAGCGCCACCAGGACCAAGGCGCCGGCCGCCATTTCCCACAGCCCCGGCAAGGTGCGCAGCGCACCAAGCCTTGGCACATCACTGGACAGATGCGTCACGGGAATACCCAAGCCATCGACGCGGGCGCGCAGATCGGTCCTGTGCGTGACCGTTACCGCCCCCGCCGCCCCGGGCCAGACCTTCAGATCCGCCGTGGAATCGCCCGCATAGACATAGCCGCCCGCGCCGTAGGTTTCGCGCAGGAACGCAGCCTTGGCCGAGCCTTTGAGGTTAAGGCCGGGCTGGCTGCCATGTACTGCATCAAAGAGGCCCAGATGCCCCGCCACCGCATCGGCCAGCCCCTGATCGGCGGCGGTGACAAGGGCAGTGTGCTGCCCCGACGCCCGGGCGCCCGCAATCAGGTCCAGCACTGGCCGGTTATAAGGAAGCCGCGTCACATCCACCGGCCCCAATGCCGCCAGCCGCCGCTTCAGCCCGGGGCGCCCGCCGCGCATCAAGGCCGCGACCGCCCGAAGCGGTGCGCGTGGTTCGCGGGCAAAGGCGCGCCAGAAGCTTTCAAACAACACATCACTGCGGATCAGCGTGCCATCGAGATCGACAGCCAGCGTGGCTGGGCCGGAAGCCGCATCTGCCGCTGCGCCATCATCCGAAAGGTCAGCATCAGAGGTTTGGGCCTGGGCGATGCCGGTATCAGGAATGCCCGCGTCTGTAATGTCAGCGGCAACGTCGTGATGGACGGGCCCGCCGACAGCGGTGGGCGGGGGGACAGGCGGGCGCATCTGGGCCTCCGGCTATTGCATCTGGAAAGTGGGCGTTCTGTGTCGGGGGCAGGCGTCGGTTCAGATCAGGTTTGGTCAACTGCGGCGATCACCCGCAGCAGCGCACGGAAAACAGCCAACCGCCAGCCCCGCGCCCGCACGAATGCAGCATTACCATCAGCTTAACCTCAAATCGACACAAGTTGGCCACTTTTCTGGTAGATTGCCGAGACATGTCGATACAAAGCGAAATTCCGGGGCGCAAGATGATCCATTCCTCAAGCGTTGCATTCCCCCCACAGACGCGCGCGCAAGACGCCGCGCGGCTGTTGGCGCTGGACGGGTTGCGCGGCGTGGCGGCAGTGATCGTCGTGGTGTTTCACTACATGGCCATGCTGCACCCACAAATGGTGCCGCGCTATGGCGCAGCGCCCCACTGGCTGGCCGATACGCCGCTGGCGATCTTCTGGAACGGCGAATTCGCGGTTCTGGTGTTCTTCGTGCTTTCGGGTTTCGTCATGGCTGCGGCGGCAGAGCGGCGGGCAGACCACCTGCTGTCCAATACCGTCACGCGGTATTTCCGGCTGGCAATCCCGGTCACGGCCAGCGTGCTTCTGGCGCTGTTCTGGCTGACGCTGATCCCCACCGCTGCGCGCGATCTGGCGGCGGCGATGCCTGCGCCCTCGGCATGGCTAAGCTACAGCGTGCAGGGCGATCTGCCCTCGGTCTGGGCGGGGCTATATGACGGGGTGGCGGGAAGCTTCATCGCAGGTGCCTCGCCGATCAACAACGTCTTGTGGACCATGCAGGTCGAGCTTGTGGGTTCGGTCGCATTGTTCGTCGTCTACTGGATAGGCCGCCACCACACGGCGCTACGCTTTGCGGCATTGGCCGGGTTTGCGGCGCTGGGGCTGTTTTTGATCCGCGACGCCTATCTGTGCTTCGTCACCGGCGCGCTGCTCTATGAGGCGCAAAAACGCGGGCTGCTGCAGCGCCTGCCCGGCTGGGTGGGCCTGCTGGCGCTGGTCGCAGGGATCATGCTTGGCGCCCCGGCCGAAGGGTTCATCGGCCGGATGGAACTGGCGGGCGTGCCGACACGGTTTCACCCCGGCAACACCTGGGGCCTGACCGCGGTTCTGGCGGCCACATTTCTGATGCTGGCGGCCCTGCGGCTTGCGCCCTTTGCGACCCTTTTGTCGACGCGGCTGCCGCAATGGTTCGGGCGGCTTTCCTTCGCGCTCTACCTCGTGCATGTGCCGCTGCTTTATACTTTTGTCGCATCGGCGCAGCTGAACCTGGAGATGCCGCCGGGGCTGCTTTTCGCTGTCTACATCGCCATGACCTTCGCAATATCGCAGGCTTTCACCCTGCTGGTCGATGAACCATCGCTGCGCATGGTGCAACGGATGCGCCGCTACCTGGCCGGGCGTCGCCTGCCAGGGGCCGAGCACGCCAATCAGGTGCCGGTGGTGACAAAGCCGCTGTGGCCTTGGGTTCTGGGCGGCATGGCGATGATTGCTTTGCCCGCCCTTATGAACGGCGCGCCGTTCATCTATTTCGATTCCGTTTATTACGTCTCCAGCACCGATGCGATCCGCACAGCGCTTGAGGGGCTGTTGTCCTTCGGGTCCGATACCGCAGCAACCGGTGCAGACCTTGCGGCAAGCGCACCGCAATTGGCGGGCGATGTGGCGATGCCCGCAGGACCCGCAGATGGCGCGACCGAGGTCGTCTATCGCAACCGATCCCTCTATTTCCGCATCATCGCCTCGGCCATGCAGGCGGTGGGCGGCGGCTGGCCGATGATTGCGCTTTATGGCGCGCTGACCACCTGGATGCTGGCGCTGATCTGGACCCGGGGGCTGGGCCGTCGTCTGACCGGGCGCTGGCTGGCGGGCGTCGGCGCAATCGGCCTCCTGACGCCGCTGGGCCTGTTTGCCGGGCTGGCGATGCCCGATCTGCTGGCGGGGCTTTTGATCCTTGCTGTGGCGCTGCTGGTCGCGTGCTGGCACAGCCTGACGCGGATGCAGCGCGCCATTCTCTGTACGACGGCTTTGTTTGCGATGATATCGCATGGCAGCCACCTGTTGTTGGGCGCAGCACTGGGCGCGGGACTGCTGGCAACCACGCTGCGGCGGCCCGGCGCGACGCTGGGCGCGCTGGCGGTACTGGCATCGGTGGGCGGCGCGGCCCTGCTCGACACCGCGTCAGTGCGGCTGCTGGAGCGGTCGGACGACAGAACCATCATCCACCGCCCGCATCTGACCGCGCATCTGATCGACAGCCAGGTGGGCACCCACTACTTGCGTCGCCACTGCCCCGAGTCCGGCTTTGCCGTCTGCGCCTATGCCGACCAGGCGCCAATGCACTGGATCGGCTTCCTGTTCGCCGACCACAACCTGCCGACGGGCCCCTTCCCCAACGACCCGGTGGCGATGTCCATCGCCTTGTCCGAAGAACAGACCCGTTTCGCGCTGGCGGTGTTTGCCGATGCGCCGCTGCGCACGCTTGGCTTCGCCATGGCGGCCAGCGCCGAACAACTGGTGCGATTTGCCTCGAACGGCGTCCAGATGCCACCCGCAATCTTTGAGGAACGCGCCATAACCTTCCCCGGATCGGTGCAGGCGGCCACCCGCGCCTCGGTCATCCATGGCAATCCCGGCCTGCTGGGCGCGCTGACGCTGACCACATGGATCGTGGTACTGGCCGCGCTGATCTTTGGCGGACGCGCGGCGCGGCAATTGTACCTGGACGCACAGCGCAGGCGCGATGCCCTGCCTGTCGGCCGCGCGTTGTCCACCGCTGCAAACACCATCGCCGGGCTGAACCAAGCCGCCGAGGGGCGCATCGTTCGGACCCACGGCACCGAGAGCCGCGCCGCGCAGGCCCGCAAGGTCGAGATGTTGCGGCGCGCCCACCTGCACCAGGGCTTGCTGATCGTGGCGGTGCTGCTGGCCGGGATCGTGCTGAACGCGGTAATCTGCGGCGTGCTCGCATCCCCCTACGACAGGTTTCAGGCACGGGTCATCTGGCTGCTGCCAGTAGCAATGCTGGCGCTGGTGGCGCTGGTGCACCCGCCAAAGATGCCAAACGCCGACCCCGAAGACAATTGACCCAGAATTCCTTTGAACCCCAACCCCTTGGACAGCATGAGCAAGTCTGAACACAGGACGCAGAACATGGCAAACATCGAGACAAACCCGCCCCGCGGTTTCGGCCAGCCCACGCATCGCCTTAAGGCAGGCTGGCGCGACTACCTGCGCATCGCGCGGCTGGACCATATGACCAAGCATGTGTTCATTCTGCCTGGGATCGCATTGGCGATCTTGCTGCGCGGGGTGGGCGAGACGCCGCTGTTGGCCAATCTGGTGCTGGGCTTCCTGGCGGCGGTGGCGGTAGCATCGGCCAATTATGTCATCAACGAATGGCTGGACCGTGACTTTGACGCCCACCACCCCGAGAAATCGCAGCGCGCAGCGGTCCAGACCGAACTGGACCCCGTGATCGTCTACAGTTTCTATGCCGCGCTGGTGGTCACCGGCGTCGGGCTGGCGGCGCTGGTCAATGCCACTTTCATGGTGACCGCGGCAGCCTTTGTCTGCGCGGGCGTGATCTACAACGTGCAGCCGGTCCGCAGCAAGGACCGTCCCTATGTCGATGTGCTGAGCGAATCGCTGAACAACCCGCTGCGCATGATGCTGGGCTGGGCAATGGTGGACCCCACGACCCTGCCGCCGGCATCTGTCCTCTTGTCATTCTGGTTTGGCGGCGCGTTCTTGATGAACGCCAAGCGGCTGGCCGAATTCCGCGACATCACCGCCGAAATGGGACAGGCCCGGCTTGCGCTCTACCGCCGGTCATTTGCCTATTACACCGAGGCGCGGCTGTCGGTCGCCAACCAGACCTACGCGCTGCTGTGTGCGTACTTCCTCGCGATCTTCGTGGCGAAGTACCGCATCGAATATGTGTTGCTGTTCCCCTTCATCACTTTCCTCTTCGCCGAATACTACGCCATGGCACTGCGCCCGGATTCTGCCGCGCGCCGCCCCGAAAAGCTGTTCCGCGAGACACGGCTGATGGCGGTCTCGGCCCTGATTGCGGTGTTGTTCGGTGTCACCACCTTTGTTGACATCCCCGTGCTGGACCTGCTGGCCGAGCAGCATTTCATCGCTCTGACGCCTCAAGGGGCGCAATAGTCAGGGGAAATGACATGCAGGCGCGCCAGTTCGGACGCTATATCGTGGCGGGTGGGCTGGCCGCCTGCGTAGATCTGGGCGGCTTCGTTGTCCTGACCAGCGCGGGCATGGCGCTGCTGCCCGCCGCAGTCCTCAGCTTCGCGCTGGCGATGCTGGTTAATTTCGCGCTGTCCTCAGCCTATGTCTTCGGCGCGAAGGCGACATGGCGGCGGCTGGCGGGATTTGCCGCCTTTGCCACCTTGGGGCTGTGCCTGAACACCGGGCTGACGCTCAGCGCGGCGACAATGCTGGGGCTGGCGCCATGGCTGGCGAAGACCTGCGGCATCGGCGGGGCCTTCGTGTTCAACTATGCCGTCAACGCGCTGGTGGTATTTCGCCGCGACGACCCTGGCCGCGATACGCGCGGCGGGTAATCAAAAATCGTTTAGACTGCATCCTGTAAGGCGCAAGAATTTTTCTGGCGCCATGGCGTTTTCATCTGATACCCTGCGTTACGGGCGCATCATCATAATTCGCTCGTATAATCGTTTATCGGGCGATGTGCGCGCCCGACCAATCTCGGGGCCGCCATGACTGCGACGCTGTTTCAATCCACCTATGCCGCGCTGCGCGCCGACATCATCTTTGGCAAGCTGCCGCCAGACATGCGGCTGCGGCTGGACGACCTGCGCGCCAGCTACGGCGCGTCAGTCCCCACCCTGCGCGAGGTCCTCAACCGCCTTGTGTCCGAACGACTGGTTGTCTTGCAGGATTCGCGCGGGTTCTCGGTCGCCTCCATCTCGGCCGGGAACCTGATCGAGATTGCAGAGCTGCGCAAACTGATCGAACTGAACGCGCTGGAACAATCCATCCGCAACGGCACGATGGAATGGGAAAGCAACGTGGTCGCGGCGCACTACCGCCTGTCGCGGGTCGAGGCGCGGATGCTGGCAGATGCCACCGGCGACCGCACCGAATGGAAACGCTATGATTTTGAGTTTCACCAAACTCTCATCATGGGGTGCCAGTCCGCGGAATTGTTGGCGTTGCACGAGACGGTTTTCGACAAATACCTGCGCTACCAGATGATCTATCTGACCTTTCGCGGCCAGGTGGCCGCCGATGAACATCGCACGCTGCTGGATGCTGCCCTTGCGCGGGATGTCGAGGGCGCGCGCGCCACGCTTATCCGCCATATCGACGGCGGGGTGACGCATGCGCTGCGGGCAAACCGGGCGCAGGAAACATCCTGAAGTTATTTAATAACAACGCACTGTCGGCAGTTGTTAAACCAATCTATTAACCATCGGCGCGGTGCGAAATCACCGACCGCACCCATTCGGCATCCAGTGCGGCCGTGCCTGAGAAATGCGCGAAGGCTTGGACGCCCTGATGGAAATACAGGTCATACCCTGACAGGAAATCCGCACCAAGGTTCTCTAGCTGCGCGCGAAAGGTCGTATCCTCGGGCGTGTAGACGGCATCGAATGCCCAGCTCGGATTGCCGCGCAGCCCATCCGGCAGCGGCGACCCCGGCCGCCCTTCCATCCCCAAGGGCGTGCAGTTCACCACGCCGTCAAAGCCGTCAAGATCCGCCAGCGCATCGGCATCAGCGGCATGCACAGGCAGGTCGAACTGCCCCCCGACCGCCCGGCTCAGTGATGCGATCCGCGCAGGATCGGTGTCATGCAACACCAGCGCGCGCGCGCCCAGTTGCGCCAGTCCGAAGACCACGGCACGCCCCACCCCGCCAGTGCCCAGCACCAGCACCCGGCCCGGCGCACGGCCCGGAAAACGTGCGCTGAACGCCGCCATGAAGCCCGTGTAATCGGTGTTGAACGCGCGCGGCCCTTGCTGCGTGAAGCACACTGTATTGGCCGATCCCATAGCCGCCACCAGCGGGTCACCGGGCGGCACTGTTGCGGCGGCGGCTTCCTTGAACGGATAGGTGACATTCACACCGTCGAAGCCAGCACCCTTGCAATGCGCGAGCATTTCATCAAAACTCAGCCCCCATTCGGCGGGCACCATCAGATCATAAGTGGCATTGCCCCCCGCCGCCAGCCCGCAGACCGTGTGCAGGAGCGGGGAGCGGCTGGCGGTGATGTTGCCGCCGATAAGGCCCAGTCGCCAGTTTTTCATGTCCTACCCCGGATATCCGAACTGACGTGGCAACCAAAGCGAGATGTCGGGCACCAGGATCAGGATCAGCAAAGCCACCAGAAGCGCGAACAAGAAGGGCACAACGTTGATTATGATGTCGCGCAGCCGGATGCCCGTCACTGCATTGATGACGAATAACAACATCCCATAGGGCGGTGTGATCAGCCCGATCATGCTGGCCACCACCGCGACCACGCCGAAGTGGATCAGGTCGATCCCCAGCGCCGCACAGGTGGGAATGAACAACGGCAGCACCACAAGGATGATCGTGGTTGCATCCAGCAGGCAGCCCAGCAGCAACACCAGCAACGTGATGGCCAGCAAGAACCACAGGGGGCTCATGTCCATCCCAGCCAAAAGCGCCTGCAACTGGTTGGGAATCCGCTCGGACGCGACGATGTAGTTGAAGATCAGCGCGCAGCCGATCACGATGCCCACCGCCGCCGCCTGCCGCGCGCTGACCACCAACTGGCGGTAGAATTCCCTCACCGACAGCGAGCGGTAGAAGAATGCGGTCAGCAGCAGCGCATAGAAGGCCGCGATCGCCGCCGCCTCGGTGGGCGTGGTCGCGCCGCCGTAAATGCCGCCCAGCAAGATCACCGGCATCAAAAGCGCCGGAAAGGCCACGCCGGTCAGGCGCGGCAACTCGCGCAGTGGCACGGGCGTATCCTCGACCACGCCGATTTTCGTGGCGCGGATGTGGTTCATGATCATCAGCATCAGCGCCATCAAGAACCCCGGCACGATCCCGGCCAGAAAGAGGTAGCCGATGGATTGGCCAGAGATCAGGGCGTACATCACCATGGGGATAGAGGGCGGGATGATCGGCCCGATGGTGGCCGAAGCCGCCGTCAGCGCCGCCGCGTATCCGCGCGGATAGCGGCCATCCTTCGTCATCATACCGATGATGATCTTGCCGATCCCCGCCGCATCGGCGACCGCCGACCCCGACATGCCTGCGAAGATCAATGAGGATACAATATTCACATGACCCAGCCCGGCGCGGAAGCGGCCCACGATGGCCACGCAGAAGTTCAGCAATTTTTCACTGATCGCGCCGGCGTTCATGATGTTTGCCGCCACGATAAACAGCGGCACCGCCAGCAAGATGTAACCGTCATATACCGACTGGATCAGTTGTTCAGCGGCAAGGCTCAGATCCGACCCCACCGCCGCCAGATATACAACGCCGCCCAGCAGCATCGCATAGCCGATGGGCGTGCCGATGGCCGCCAGCACGAAGACCGCCGCAAGGCAGGCAAGGAAGGCAATGCTCATCTCAGTCCTCTGACCGGTTTTCGGAAATGTTAGGCTTGGCAACCGTTGGTGGCGTGACAGCGAAGGGGTCGACGGCCGGGTCGTCATGTCGGTTGCGCAGCACCTGCACCAGTCCCCAGCCATACCGCACGATCAAGATGCCGCAGAACAGCAGATAGATCGAATAGATCTGGTTCAGCGGAATGCGCAGCGTGGCGCTGCGGCGGATCTTGTAGAAATCGACATAATCCCACGCGGCAGGCAGTTGCGAGGCAATGCCGATCATCACCGCCAGCGCCGACAGTCCCGCCATGATGCGCCGCGTTCGCGTGCCCACCGACAGGTACAGCACGTCGAATTTCACGTGGTCGCGGTCCGACAGGCACGCGCTGGAGCCAAACAGCACCAACCACAGCCACAGCGTCAAACAGACCTCAACGGTCCAACCAAGCGGATAGTTAAAGACGTAGCGCGCAGCGACCTGCACCAGAAACGTGGCGAAAATGGCGGCAAGCATGCTTGCCGCCACAAAGTCGGAACCGGCGCGTGCCCAGAGTGCGAGACGATGCAACACGCGCCCAGCCCCCTCAGTTTCCGGCTGCGTTCACGGCATCCACGATGCCTTCGGGCCAGTCATTGGCGAATTCCGATGCCAGATAGGCCGCCTGCACGTGGGTGCGGAATGCCTCTACATCGGGTTCATAGACGCTCAGCCCTTCGGCACGGAAGAAATCAGCAAGCTCATCCTCCAGCGCCAGTTGCCGGTTGCGCGCCACTTCAGCTGCGGCATCGGCCGCGGCCTGCGTGGCCTCTTGCTGTTCCGGTGTCATCGCGTCCCATGTGGCTTTGGAGATCGCCAGATAGTTAAGGTCCACCAGATGCGAGGTCAGGACGATTTGCTTCGTCACCTCGTAGAAGCGCGAGTCGCGCACGGTGGGCAGCGGGTTGTCCTGACCGTCGATCGCGCCGGTTTGCAGGCCGGTATAGACCTCGCCAAAGGCCATCGGCACGGGGTTTGCCCCCAGCGCGCTGCCCAGGAACAGCCATGCCTCGGTGCCCGGCATCCGCAGGGTGATGCCTGCCAGATCTTCCGGGGTCTGCACCTCTTCTTCGGTGCGCAGGTTGACGTGGCGGCGGCCGAGGTACATCACCGTCAGCAGCTTGACGCCCAGCTCATCCTCAACCTTTTGCTTGAACGGGTCCATCAGCGGGTCGTTGAACACCGCCACCTGATGTGCCGCGTCGCGGTGCAGGTAGCCTGCGGTGAACACCGAGAATTCGGGGAAGAATTCCGCGAGCTCCTGCGCCGAGGTGATGGCCATTTCCAGGTTGCCGCGTGCAATCGCGTCCAATTCCGTGGCCTGCCTGAACAGCGTGCCGTTGTAGTGCGGCTCATAGCTTGCGAATTCCGCAACGCCGGGGCCGAAGGCTTCTTCCAGCGCGACAGTCCGCTGGTCGCTTTCGGTGGCGACAGTGGACATACGCAACTGAATGCGATCTTGTGCGGTTGCTGCCGCGCCCAAAGCACAAAGCGCCGTCGCCGCAGCGCCCGCCTGCAACAGAACCCTGCGCGTGAATGAATATGACATGGAAACTCTCCCCCCATCGTGTCAGATCGAATCGCCCCTCCTCCGGGGCATGGCTAAAGGTTACAGACCATGGGCGCCCTGTCCAGCATTATCTTACAAGATGTGATTTCCGTTGCTTTTTACAACGTCAACTGGTACGCGATGAATAATCGACTATCTGCCGTATCCCCTTACCCCTGTCCCGCCCAGATCCGGGCGCTTGCTGTTGCACCAATCCTGTGAGGCACCATGAAGACTGTCTACATCCTGAACGGACCGAACCTGAACCTGCTTGGCCGTCGCCAGCCCGAAATCTACGGGCATGAGACGCTGGACGACATCCGCACCGCCTGCGCAGCACTTGGCGAAACGCTGGGCCTGACGGTAGAGCTGTTCCAGTCGAACCATGAGGGCGGCATCGTGGACATGATTCACACCGCGCGTGAAAACGCTGCGGGGATCATCATCAACCCCGGGGCCTATACCCATACTTCGGTTGCGATCCTGGATGCGCTGAACACGTTCGACGGCCCGGTGGTCGAGGTTCATATCTCCAACGTGCATAAACGGGAGAGCTTCCGACACCATTCGTATGTGTCGCTGCGCGCTGATGGCGTGATCGCGGGCCTGGGGACCGAAGGCTACCAGGCGGCGCTGCGCCGTCTGGGAACGTTGCTGGCATGAGCGCGTCCACCCAGAAAACGCCGGTCCGCATTGCCGTCGCCGGGGCCGGGCTGATCGGCCAGCGCCATATCGCCGCGATTGCCGTGGCCGAAGGGGCCACGCTGGCCGCCGTGATCGACCCCTCCGACGCCGCCGCGCCCTTCGCGCAGGCCGCCGGGGTGCCGCATCTGCGCGCGCTGGAGGATCTGCGCCCCGGCCTGGCCGACGGCGTGCTGCTGGCAACGCCCAACACCGCGCACCGGGTCGGCGCGCTTTGGTGTATTGCGCAGCGCCTGCCGGTGCTGGTGGAAAAGCCCATCGCCACCAATCTGGACGACGCACGCGCCATCGTCAGCGCGGGGCTCGATGCAGGCGTTCCGGTGTTGACCGGGCATCACCGCCGCCACAACCCGCTGATCGCCAAGGCCAAGGAAATGCTGGCCCAGGGCGTGATCGGGCAGCCGGTATCGGCGCAGGGCATGTTCTGGCTGGCCAAGCCCGACAGTTACTATGAGACCGATTGGCGGCGCCAGCCCGGCGCCGGGCCGGTCTACATGAACCTCAGCCATGATGTCGATCTGATGCGGCATTTCCTGGGCGATGTGCGCGCGGTGCAAGCCGCACAGACCAGTGCGGTCCGCGGCAATGCGGTTGAGGATGCGGCGGTGGTGCTGCTGGAATTCGAAAGCGGTGTGCTGGCCACGATGAATGTCGCCGATTGCATCCCCGCGCCCTGGAGTTGGGAGCTCAGCGCGGCCGAGAACCCCGCCTACCCCTACGCGGGCCAGTCCTGCTATACCATCGGCGGCACCAAGGGCGCGCTGGAATTGCCGTCGCTGCGGCTGTGGTCACATGAAGGCGCGCCTGACTGGTGGTCGCCGATCCGCGCCACCACCCCGCCGCGCGACCATGGTGACCCGCTGGTGCGCCAGATCGTGCAATTCGCCCGCGTGATTCTGGGCGAGGAGCCGCCGCTGGTGCCGGGGTTGGAGGGGCTGAAAACCCTCATGGTCATCGAGGCGGTGAAGACCGCCGCCGCCACCGGCACCCGCATCGAGATTCAACCCGTATAGACCTTAACATCAAGGACGCGACATGGACCTGCCCCTCAACCCCTTCAAGGCCGCGCTGCGCGCGCGCACCCCGCAAATCGGCATCTGGTGCGCCATCGGCGGCTCGGTACATGCCGAATCGCTGGCAAGCTGCGGCTTTGACTGGCTGCTGATCGACACCGAACATTCCACCGTGGACATGCCGACCGTGCAAAGCATGTTGCAGGCCGTGGCCCCCTACCCGACCCATGCCGCCGTGCGCCCGGGCTGGAATGACGCGGTAGAGCTGAAGCGCCTGCTGGATGCGGGCGCGCAGACCTTTCTGATCCCGTATGTCCAGACAGCGGCAGAGGCCGCACAGGCTGTCTCTGCCGTGCGCTACCCGCCGAATGGCACGCGCGGCGTCGCTGGCATCACGCGCGCCAGCCGCTTTGGCCTGATCCCGGACTATACCAGCCGCGCCGACGCGGAAATCTGCCTGCTGGTGCAGGTGGAAACCGCGCAAGCGCTGACCAATATCGAAGAGATCGCGGCAGTGCCCGGCGTTGACGGCATCTTCATTGGCCCCGCTGATCTGGCAGCCTCGATGGGGTATCCGGGCAACCCCGACCACCCGGATGTGCAAGACGCGGTGCTGGACGGTATCCGCCGGATCACCGCCGCGGGCCTGCCAGCGGGCCTTCTGTCGTTGAACCCAGACCTTCTGGAACGTGCGGCGGCGGCGGGCAGCGTGTTCACCGCCGTCGATGTGGATCAGGCAATCTTGCTGCGCGGCGCCCGTGCGCTGGCGCAAAAATGGAAGGCCGGGGCATAAGGCACACGCAACGCAAGCAGAAGGCATAAGGGGCGCCGCCAGCCATAGGCCTGTGCGCGCGCCCCGCATTCCCCATGATCCAGATCTTCGCCCTGACCCTGCCGATCTACCTTATCATCGCGACCGGCTATGTTGCGGTGAAGACCGGCTATGTGACGGCGGATGACGTGCGCGCGCTGGGACGCATCGCCATGCGGATCTGCATGCCGGTGACGATCTTCGTCAATATCTCGGGCACGCCCCTGTCCCAGACCTTTCGCTGGGATTTTCTGGGCGGCTACCTCGTTGCCTCGCTGCTCGTGTTCGGCGCGGGGCTGGCACTGGCGCGCCATGTGCTGAACCAGCCGCGCGGGGTGCAGGTGCTGATGGGGCTGGGCATGTCGTCCTCCAACAGCGCCTTCATGGGCTACCCCATCGCGGCGATGGTCATGGGCGATGTTGCCTTGCAGGCCTTCACCATGGCGCTGCTGGTCGAAAACGTGGTGATGATGCCGCTGGCCATGCTGATCGCCGACCGGGCGGGCGGGCGCGGCCTGTGGGCGGTGCTGATCCGCCCCATGCTGACCAACCCGCTGATCATCGCGGTGGTGGCGGGCGGCGCGGTTGCCACCATGGGCGGGATGCCGCAGGGGCCGGTGGCGCAGACGCTGAACATGCTGGCGGTAATCGCGGCGCCTGTGGCCCTGTTGGCGGTCGGCGGCACGGTGGCCGCACTGTCCTTCGCGCCGGTGCGCATGCCCATCGCGCTGGTGGTCGCGGGCAAACTGGTCTTGCATCCGTTGGCGGTGCTGGGCATCCTATCACTACTGGGTAGTGTGCCCGACGCGCTGTTGCTGTCAGGCGTCATCCTCGCCGCGGTGCCGATGATGTCGATCTACGGCCTGTTCGGGCAGCGCTGGGGGCATGAGGCGCTTGCCGCCACCGCGCTGATCCTGGCAACGGTAGCGTCTTTTGCGACTGTCTCGGCCCTGCTCTGGCTGATCTTTCCGGGGTAACATCAAGCTGCCCCGTCTCACTCGAACCTCTTTAACCCAAAGGCCCCGCCATGCAGACGACCTTGAAGACCTCCATCGCGACCGTCTCGATCTCAGGCACCCTGGCCGAGAAGCTGGAGGCCATCGCCGGCGCGGGTTTCGACGGGATCGAGATTTTCGAGCAAGATTTCGTCGCCTCTGACCTGTCACCGCGTCAGGTGGGAGCGATGGTACGCGACCACGGGCTGAAGATCGACCTGTTCCAGCCCTTCCGCGATTTCGAGGCCCTGCCAGAGCCCTATCGCGCCCGCGCCTTCGCCCGCGCCGCGCGCAAGTTCGACTTGATGAACGAGCTTGGCACCGACCTGATCCTGGTGTGTTCCAGCGTCCACCCCGCAGCACTGGGCGGCATTGACCGCATGGCCGGGGACTTTGCCGAACTGGGCGATCTGGCCGCCGCCCACGGCGTGCGCGTCGGCTTCGAGGCGCTGGCCTGGGGCCGCTACATCAACGACCACCGCGACGCCTGGGAGGTGGTCCGCCGCGCAGATCACGACCGGGTGGGTCTGGTCCTCGACAGTTTCCACACGTTGGGACGCGGGCTGTCGCCCGAAAGCATCCGCGCCATTCCCGGCGACCGCATCTTCTATGTGCAACTGGCCGATGCGCCCGCAATCCCGATGGATCTGCTGTATTGGTCGCGCCATTTCCGCAACATGCCCGGCGAGGGCGATCTGGATGTCGCAGGCTTCATGCGCGCCGTCACCGCGACCGGCTACAGCGGCCCGCTGAGCCTGGAGATCTTCAACGACCAATTCCGCGCCGGGCTGCCGCGCCTGATCGCGCAAGATGGCTACCGCAGTCTGATCGACCTGATGGACCGCGTGCGCCGGGCAGAACCCGCGTTGCCCACCGCCCTGCCCGCCTTTGCCCCACCCGCCCCGGTGGACGGCGTGGCCTTCGTGGAATTCGCCACGGCACAGGCCGAGGCCCCGGCGCTGGAAGGCTTCTTGCGCGCGGCGGGCTTCCGGCCGACAGCGCAGCACCGCTCGAAGTCGGTGACACGCTGGCAACAGGGCACGGTGAACCTGCTGGTCAATACCGAAACCCAGGGCTTTGCGCAGACCAGCTACCTGACGCATGGCACCACCGTGTCCGAGATCGCACTTTCGGTCCCGGATGCCCGCGCAACGCAGGCCCGGGCAGCGGCACTGGGCATTCCCGCCCATGCAGATGCTATTGCGGCGCAAGAGCTGCAAATCCCCGCCATTCGCGGCGTCGGTGGCAGCGTGCTGCGGCTGTTGGACAACAGCCCCGATCTGTCGCGCATCTGGCAGGTGGATTTCGCCGAAGCGCTTGATCTCACGGCACCATCCGACCCAGCATCCGGCCCGGATGGCGCGGCTGCGCGCCCGGTCGCTCAAACGATAGCGCCCGCCACAGGCACCGTGGCTACTGGCACCGTGGCGACTGGCACCGTGGCGACTGGCGCGGTCGATCCTGCAACCGACGCCATGAACACGCCCTTCCCGCCCGGCGCAGGGCTAATCCATATCGACCATATCGCCCAGACCATGGCGCATGATGAGATGCTCAGTTGGTCGCTGTTCTACCATGCCCTGTTTGACGCCACGCGCGCGCCCATGGTCGATGTGGCCGATCCCGACGGGCTGGTACGGTCGCAGGCTGTGCAGGCGGGGGCGCTGCGCGTCACCCTCAACGGGGCCGAAGCACGGCGCACCCTGGCGGGCCGGTTCATCGAGGATACCTTCGGCTCCTCCGTCCAGCATATCGCCTTTTCGACCGATGACATCTTCGCTACCGCCCGGGCACTGGCAGCAGGCGGCTTTCCGGTGTTGCAGATCGGCGAGAACTATTATGCGGATGTTGAGGCACGCTTCGGCCTCGATGCAGAGCTGACGGCGCGCATGCGGGCGTGCAACGTACTTTATGATGAGGATGCGGGCGGGCAGTTCTTCCAGCTCTATTCCACCACCCGGCCCGACGGGCTGTTCTTCGAGGTGGTGCAGCGGTGCGGGGCCTATCAAGGCTACGGCGCGCCGAACGCCCCGTTCCGAATTGCCGCCCAGAAACGCGCCCTGCGCCCCGCAGACATGCCCCGGCGTTAGGGGGGCATGGGAGGGGGGCGCCACCCTGCCCGTCAGGTCTGGCGCAGCGTGGCAACGCGTCGCCGCCCCTGCGCGAAGCTATCCGCACTATCACAACCCCATCCGCGCGAGGCCCGACCCACAGGGGCCAATCCAACTGGACCAAGGCAGATCCCATCCGCCCGGCAGGCCTGCCGCTTAAGCGACCCGCTGCCCTTGCGCCCAGGTGCCGCGCACCACGGCGGCGCCGCTCACAACACCAAAGCGGATCACATCGGCGCGCAGCCCCAACGCGATGGCGCCACGGTCGTCCAGCCCGGTCGCACGCGCGGGGGCCTGGGTGACCGTGCGCATGCCGTAAGCCATGTCACCAGCCTGTTCGCCCAAAGCCACCGCCGCCATCAGCAACGCCGCCGGGATGTAATCCGACGACATGATGTCCAGCACCCCCGCCGCCGCCAGTTCGGACGCCGCCACATTGCCCGAATGCGACCCGCCCCGGATCAGGTTCGGCGCGCCCATCATCACCGCTATCCCCGCCGCATGGCAGGCGCGCGCGGCCTCCAGCGTTGTGGGAAACTCGGCGATCCGCACGCCATGTGCGTGCGAGGTCGCCACATGCGCGGCAGTCGTATCGTCATGGCTGGCCAGGATCGCGCCCAGCCGCGCCGCACCCGTCACCGCTGCCGCAGTATGCGCCGCGCGCACCCGGTCGCCCAGCCCCTGCCGCCGCGCGATATGGGCGTCGAATTCCGCATCGCTCATCTGATGCTTGCCCTTCATGTAGGTGCGCAGCTGCGTCAGATCGGAAAACTGCCGCTGCCCCGGTGTATGGTCCATCAGGCTGACGATGCCGATGCGTTCCTCGGCGGTGAAGGCGTCGATCTCCTCGGGCAGGGTCTCGGAACAGATCTCGGCGCGAAGGTGCAGGAAATGGCTGATGCGCAGCGCACCCTTGGCGCGCATCTGCAAAATCTCGGACGCCATCTTGCGGGCATAGGCGTTGTAGCGCGGCTTGCCGGCCGACACCATCACCTCGGACCCGATGCGCAGCGCGTCGAACACCGTGGTGATCCCCACGCCCGCCAGTTCGGCATCATGGGCAATGATCGCATTGGCATGCGGCCAGTCGACGCCGGGGCGCGGTGTCATGTGGCGTTCCAGATTGTCCGTATGCAGTTCCACCAGCCCCGGCGCGACGTAATCGCCATGACAGTCGATGGCGCCTGCGTGGCGGGTGGGGCCGGGCTCAATCGCGGCGATCTTGCCCGCCCGCAGCACGAGGCTGCCCTCCACAATCTCGGTCGGCAAGATGATGCGGGCGTTGCCCAGGATCGTGTCAGTCATGCAGTTTTCTTTCTTGTCGCTTCTGGATTTCGGACGGTTGCGTTCAGGTCGGATCGGACGGACAACTTTAGCGATACGGTCGGCGGGTCATTCGAGGAGCAGCAGCGCTGGAAAATGTCATCGCCCTGTGACAGACCCACGGCATACAAGGAACATAAATACACCACAGGAACAAAGCCGATGCCCATGGAATTTCAGCGTTATGCGATCTATTACACCCCGCCCGCAGGGTCCGAACTGGCAACACGGGGCGCACAATGGCTGGGATGGGATGTGGATGCGGGCTGCGCGGCAGATCAGCCCACCATCGGCGGCCTGCCCCGCCCGCTGGCCGAGATCACCGAGACCCCGCGCAAATACGGGATGCACGGCACGCTGAAGCCGCCTTTCCGGCTGGCGCATGGACAGAGCTACGACACGTTCCTGACAGCCGCGACCGACATCGCCGCCGCCATGGCGCCGGTGAACCTCGGGATGCTGCGGGTGCGGGCGCTGGGTCCCTTCCTGGCGCTGATCCCCGAGGTGCAGACCCCCGCGCTGGAAACCGTTGCCGCGCGCGTGGTCACCGCGCTGGACATGTTCCGAGCACCGCTGAACGCGGCCGAGATGGCGCGCCGGCGCGCCACGCCCCTGACCCCGCAGCAAGACATGTTGCTGCGCCAATGGGGCTACCCCTATGTGCTGGATGAATTCCGCTTTCACGTCACCTGCACGGGCAAACTGTCGGATGCCGAGGTCGTACCCATCCGCGCCGCCGTGCAAGACTGGATGGCGCCCGCGACCGGCACACCGCAGATGATGACCGATCTTTCGGTTTTTGGCGAGGATACGGACGGCGCTTTCCATCTGATTACCCGGCTGCCGCTGGGGCGTTGAGGGCTTCCAGAAACCGCGCGACACCTAAAGCGGGGGTGGTGTCATTCACCACTTCACGCGCCCCGGGCGGCGGGGGCAGCAAGGCGCGGCGCAGACGGGCCTCGATATCGCGGGGGCGTTCGCGGCCGCGCGCAGCCAGCCGTTCCGCCAGCACGCCGGCGGGCGCGGTGATCACGATGACCTCCACCCGGGGATAGATCGCGCGGATGCCCGGCAATGCCGAACGCGAGCCGTTGAACAGCACCAGCCGCCCCGCCGCCAGGTCGACGTCGATGCTGCACGGAATGCCGTAGCACAGCCCATGCGCGCGCCAATGAAACGCAAAAAGACCCAGCGCCAGCCGGGTCTCGAATTCAGCCGCCGTCACGCCCTCAAAGTCCTCGCCCCCCGCACTGGACGGGCGGGTGATGACGCGGCGCGCCAGCACCAGATCGGGGCGCGCGGCCAGCACACCGGCCAGAATGGTATCCTTGCCCGCACCCGAAGGGCCGACCACCGCAACCAGGCGCCCATTGGCGCGCGGCGCGGTCGGTGCGAACCGCGACTGCGGGAGGGCGCTGCCGCTCCCAACGTCCGAGGCTGGCCCCGGCCCCCCCCCGTTGGCCGATGTCCCGGTGTTGCCACTGACGCTGGACTCAGGCGCAACGGGGGAGGATGCGGATGCCCTGCGCTGCGCTGCGCCTGCGCCAAGCCCATCCGCGCCCCGTCCATTTGCCGCGCGCCATCGAGGATCTGTCATGCGGGCACCTGGGCCGCAGGCGCCGCCGCGTTCGGGGCAAAGCCGCGCACATCCACATTGCGGTCGCAGACCACATTGCGCGCCGCCTCATCGTGGAAAATGCCCAGGATAGCCGCGCCGCGCGCCTTGGCCTCCAGGATCAGGTGCAGCACCGTGTCGCGGTTCGCGCCGTCCAGACTGGCCGTCGGCTCATCCAGCAGGAGCACAGGCACCGGATGGATGAAGCCGCGCGCAATGTTCACGCGCTGTTGCTCGCCACCCGAAAAGGTGGTGGGCGACAGGTCCCACAGCGTCGGTGGAATGTTCACGCGGGCCAGAAGCTCGCGTGCCCGGGCCCGCGCTTCGTCAGCCGCGACCCCCACGGCCAGCAGGGGTTCGGCCACCACATCCAGCGTCGGCACGCGGGGCACCACGCGCAGGAACTGGCTGACATAGCCCATCTGACGTCGGCGCAGATCCAGCACGGTGCGCGCCTCGGCGCCCGCCAGCTCTACCCCCGCGACCTGAACAGACCCCGCATCAATGCGGTAATTGCCCCAGATCATGCGCATCAGCGTGGATTTCCCCGCCCCCGACGCGCCGGTCAGCGCCACACATTCACCCGGCCTGACATGCAGATCCGCGCCTTGCATGACGGGGATACGCGCGCCACCCTGATTGTGCAGCGTGAAGGCCTTGGCCACATCCTTGACGACGATCATCTTGTGCCCCTTCCATTGAATTGCCTGCCGCGCGGCTGTCCGCAGCCTTCAGTGACCCCAAGAGGTGACAGGGGTATGACATTCTCCTTTTCGGCCCCGCACAACCCAAAGGTGTGCGATGCTGAAAACACCGCGCCGCGCCCAAAGTACCAGTTTGCGCCCAGCCACGTCATACCTGCAACACCGAACTGACCAGAAGTTGCGTATAGGGATGCTGCGGATCGTCCAGCACCTGATCGGTCAACCCGGCCTCGACCACATGGCCGCCCTTCATCACCATCAGCCGGTGCGCCAGCAGCCGCACCACCGCCAGGTCATGCGTCACCACCACGGCCGACAGGCCAAGGTCGCGCACAAGGCCACGCATCAGGTCCAGAAGCCGCGCCTGCACCGAAACATCAAGGCCGCCCGTCGGTTCGTCCATGAACACCAGCCGTGGCCCGGTGACCAGATTGCGCGCGATCTGCAAGCGTTGCTGCATCCCGCCCGAGAAGGTGCGCGGGCGGTCATCCACCCGGCCCGTATCAATCTCGACCCGGCCCAGCCAGTCGGTTGCCGCCGCGCGGATATCGCCATAGTGCCGCGCGCCGACCGCCATCAGGCGTTCGCCCACATTGCCACCCGCGCTGACGCCCATGCGCAGCCCGTCGCGCGGGTTCTGGTGCACGAAAGCCCAGTCGGTGCGGCCCAGCATCCGGCGTTCGGGTTCGGACATGGTGACGGTGTCGCGCAGAGCACCTTCACGGGTATCGAACATGACCCGCCCTGAATCGGGCGCGATATGGCCCGCAAGGCAGGACAGCAGCGTTGATTTGCCCGACCCGCTTTCGCCGACGATGCCCATGACCTCGCCGGGCCACAGCTCAAAGGACACATCCGCGCAGCCGATGTGCCCGCCGTAGAATTTCGTCAGCCGGTCCACCTGCAACAGCGGGCGGATGGTGGGGGCATCCGGGGTTTCAACCTCGGCATTCCGGGCCTGAATTTGCACAGCATTGTTCATTTCATCATCTCCGGCACAGGGGCGTCGGCATCGGCATCGGCATCGGCGTCTGCGCCTGGCGCGTCAGGCGACAGCGCGCCGCGATGCCCAGCCTGCACACGCGTGGCGCAATAATCGGTGTCTGAACACACGAACATCCGCCCGCCGACATCATCGGTGATCACCTCATCCAGATAGCTTTCGCCTGATCCGCAAAGGTCGCACAGGTGATCCGCCTTTGACGCTGTGAAAGGATAATCCTCAAAATCCAGACTGACCACATCCGTATAGGGCGGCAGCGCATAGATCCGCTGTTCACGCCCCGCGCCAAAGAGTTGAAGCGCGCTGGACTGGTGCAGTTTGGGGTTGTCAAAGCGCGGAATGGGCGAGGGGTCCATGACATAGCGCCCCTCGACCCGGACCGGATAGGCATAGGCGCGCGCGATCTCGCCATGGCGGGCAATATCCTCATAGAGCCGCACATGCATCAGGCCGTAATCGGCCAACGCATGCATGCGCCGGGTCTCAACCTCGCGCGGTTCCAGAAACCGCAGGGGTTCGGGGATCGGCACCTGATAGACCAGGATCTGCCCGTCGGTCAGCGGGACCTCCGGTATGCGATGGCGGGTCTGGATCACCGTGGCCTCGGCGGTGGCTTCGGTCACCGCGACACCGGCGGTGCGCTGGAAGAACTTGCGGATCGACACGGCGTTGGTGGTATCATCCGCGCCCTGATCGATGACTTTCAGCACGTCGCCGGGCATCAGGCAGGCCGCCGTGACCTGAACCCCGCCGGTGCCCCAACCATAGGGCATCGGCATCTCGCGCGACGCAAAGGGAACCTGATAGCCGGGGATCGCGACCGCTTTCAGCAGCGCGCGGCGGATCATGCGCTTGGTCTGTTCGTCCAGATAGGCAAAGTTATAATCGTTCATTGCGCGGCCTCCGAGGTGGTGTTGCGGGCACTCAGCGGGGCTTCGAGATCGTCCAACGGCCCTGCCCCGCGCACATTTGTTTGGGACTGCAGCGCCGGGTCGCCAGCAGGATTGGCAGCAGGACTGGCAGCAGGATTGGCGGCTGACTCCGCCTCGGCGCGCAACCGACGCACCAGCTCCAGCTCCGCCTGAAAATCGACGTAATGCGGCAGCTTGATATGCTCCAGAAACCCGCTGGCCTGAATGTTGTCGCAATGCGAGAGCACGAATTCGGCGTCCTGCGCAGGTGCGCCGCTGTCATCCTCGCCCAGTTCCTGCCAGCGCAACGCCCGGTCTACCAAAGCCATGGAGATCGCCTTGCGTTCCGACTGGCCAAACACCAGCCCGTAACCCCGGGTAAACTGCGGCGGCTGGGTTTTAGAGCCCTGAAACTGGTTCACCGTCTCGCATTCCGTCAGCTCGACCGACCCGATCTCGATGCTGAAGCCCAGTTCGGGAATGTCCATTTCGACCGCGACCTGCCCGATGCGCAATTCGCCGACAAAGGCATGATTGCGCCCATAGCCGCGCTGGGTGGAATACGCGAGGCCCAGCACGAACCCCTCATCCCCGCGCGCCAGGGCCTGCAGCCGCAACGCACGATCAGCAGGCAATTCCAGCGGTTCGCGGGTCAGATCGGGGGGCGTGGCATCGGACGGCACCTCGGGCTGGATCAGCCCGTCGTGGTTGAGGAAGGATGTAATATGCGGCGTGGCCTCTGCGCGCGGTGGGGCGGTGGGCGCAGGGGCCACATCGCCTTCAGCCAACAACGCGAAATCCAACAGGCGGTGGGTATAGTCGAACGTCGGGCCCAGCACCTGCCCGCCGGGCGCATCCTTGAACGTGGCGCTGATGCGCCGGTCGCAGGCCATGGCGCCGGTATCCACCGGGCGCGCCGCGCCGAAACGCGGCAGTGTGGTACGGTAGGCGCGGATCAGGAAAACCGCCTCGACCATATCACCGCGCGCCTGTTTGAGCGCCAGCGCCGCCAGATCAGGATCATAGAGCGAGCCTTCGGCCATCACCCGGTTGACTGCCAGCGCCATCTGCTCGCGGATCTGATCGGTGGACAGTTCAGGCACAGCACGGTCGCCGCGCCGCGCTTCGGCCAGCCAGGCGTGCGCGTTGTCAATCGCCCGCTCGCCGCCTTTGACAGCAACATACATTACCGATCCCCCAGTTGCGTGGTACGCGGCAGGGCGGCACATTCCGCCCCGGCGGTGAAGATGAAATCAAGGCCCAGCGGGAACAGGCGCGCATTGGCGCGCAACGCATCCCTACCGGGCAAGTTCAAATGTGCGGTGTCGCGGATGCCCGGGCCGGTCAGCGTGAGACCGCTGGACGAAAGCGCGGGCATCTCGACGATCAGCGTGGCGGAACGGTCGGGATATTCGGGCGTGCCGGTGGCATACCCTTCCAGCGGCGAAACCGCGTCCCATGTGCCGAGCACGAAGGCCGCATCTGCCCGGCCCACCAGCGGCGCGCCGGTGTGGAAGGTCAGCCAGTCCCGCAGGCCCGGCGTGTCATGCGCGCCAGCGAGGTGCAGCGGCGTCGTGGCATCGAGCAGTGTCAGCAACACCACGCCGGCCGCGACAGACGCAGGTGCGGGGGGCTGCGCGCCCGCCAGCCTTACAATCGTGCCGGGGCGCGACATGGCATCCAGCACGGCGCGAAACGCGGCTGCGCCATCCTGCGCGGGCGCGGTGAAGCCCCCGCCCAAAGTATCAGCGTGGGTCTGCATCAGTTCTCTCCCCGCACGAGTGTAAAGAAATCCACCTTGGTGGCGGCGGCCTTGGCGGCGCGGCCTGTCCGCGCGGCAGCCTCGGCCTGGGCCAGCGGGTCCAGCACCAGCGCGCGCACCCGTTCCGCCGCATCGGTCTGCATCAGGGCATCGACCAGTGCCGCCCGGGTGCTGTGCGCCGTAGAGCGACCCTGCACATAGGCATGACCCACCGTGCCGCAGGCCAGCCGCAGACTGGCGCGGGTCACCGTGATCTCACCAAGGTTGAACGGCGCGCCAGTGCCACCCGCTCGGCCCCGCACCATCACCGTACCCACGCCGGGTGCACGCAGCCAGCTATAGCCCGGGTCCAGTCCCAACGCCGCCCAGGCCTGTTCCAGCGCCACCTGCGGGGCGCGGGCCAGCAGGCCCATCCATGTCTTGCGCGCGTCAATTCCGTTCATTCTCAACACCTTGCAAAGTTGTCTAGCTGCCTATACAACTATACAAATACCCCGAGTACCCCCGCAACCGCAACCACCAAGATGTGAATTTTTCGTAACATGCCCCAGCGCCCAACCCCAGATAACCCAACCTTAGATACTGGCCCTGAACCCCAAAGCCCCACACGCGTGCCCGGTGCCGAAGATGTCGCGATCTGGCAGCAGATCCTGGACGCCCTGCAACATGATCTGGCCTGCGGACATTACGCCCCGGGCGACAAGCTGCCGACCGAGGCGGCGCTGTCGGCGCGCTTCAGCGTCAACCGCCATACGGTGCGCCGCGCGCTGGGGGCGCTGTCCGACCAGGGGCTGGTACATGCGCGGCGCGGCGCGGGGGTGTTTGTCACCGCGCAACCCACCGCCTACCGCATCAGCCGCCGCACACGGTTCCACCAGAACCTGAGCGACGCAGGCCAGACGCCCACCAAGGATGTGCTGCGGCTGGAAACCCGCGCCGCCGATGGGCGCGAGGCGCAGGCGCTCCACCTGCCACCCGGCGCGCAGGTGCATGTCTGGGAAGGCGTCAGCCTGGCGGATGGCGTGCCGCTGTCGGTCTTTCGCTCCGTCTTCTGCGCGGCGCGGTTTCCCGCACTGCTGAAGGCGCTGGCAGCGACTAGGTCAGTCACCCTGGCGCTGGAACATTGTGGCCTTTGCGATTATGTCCGTGCCTCGACCCGGCTGTCGGCGGAACGCGCCACCGCAGAGCGCGCGCGCCTGCTGCGCCTGCCCCGCGACGCGCCGTTGTTGCGCAGCGTGGCGGTCAATACCGACCTTGCTGGCACGCCGGTGGAATATGGTCGCACCTGGTTCGCCGGAGACCGGGTGCAACTGCTGATCGACGGCGACGCGGGCGCGCCGTGACGCACCCGCTGGTGCCACGCGGTCCGACATGCTAGCCCTGCACCCGTGGCAGTGTCGCACGATCGCAAGATACAGCGGCGCGGCGCATTCCTCAGGGGTTCGCGCGGCTGAAAACACATGGCAGCGTGACCGCAAACAGCGGTGTGGTGCAGCACGGTCGGGCGTGCGGGCCGAAGGAAGCGCGGCGTGGGCGGACGGCGCGCACCAGCCAGACCTTCACCCGGAAACGTGGCACCCGCCACGCCCCGGAAAATCTGCCCGGCAACCGGGCCCAAACCGCTCCTCAGACGCGGGGCGTCATAAAACCGCAACAGCTGTGCGATAGGACGCGGCGAAAAAGGATAGCGACATGACCTCTCTCCTCCCCCCCGTTCGCCTCACAGGTGCGCTGTGCCTGATCGATGGCGCGCTGCATGACACCGACCTGACCATTGCCGACGGCCACCTTGCCGACATGCCCGGCGCGGACGCCGCCGATCTGTCGGGCTACTGGCTGCTGCCGGGCATCATCGACCTGCATGGCGACGGGTTTGAGCACCACCTCTCGCCCCGCCCTACGGCGCCTTTCGACACAGGACGCGCCCTGCTGGCCGCCGATGCCGAGCTGGCGACCAATGGCGTCACAACCGCCTGGTTCGCGCAAAGCTGGTCGTGGGAGGGCGGCACGCGCAGCCCTGACAAGGCCGAAGAGATCATGGCAGCAATCGCCGCGCAGCGCGCACAATTCCTGACCGATATCCGCCTGCAGATCCGGTTCGAGACGCATGTGACAGACGGCCACGACCGCCTGCTGCGCGCCCTCGCGCGCTATGGCGTCGATTACATCGCCTACAACAACCACCTGCCCGAGGCGCTGGAACAGGCCCGCGACCGGCCTGATCGGTTTGCCAATTGGGCGGCCTCTCAGGGACGCACGCCGCAGCAATTGCTGGACATCATCCACGCCGCAAAGGCGCATGACCCGCAGGTGCCCGATCTTTTGGCCGCTCTGGCACCGCAATTGGCAGGCGTCGGCGTGCAGATGGCCTCGCATGACGATGGCGATGCGGAAACCCGCGCCTTCTTTCGCGCGCGCGGCGCACGGATCTGCGAATTCCCCACCACACCAAACGCCGCGCGCGCCGCGAAAGACGCGGGCGAGCCGGTGCTGATGGGGGCGCCCAATGTGGTGCGCGGTGGCTCGCAGGCGGGCAACATCGCGGCGCAGGACCTGATCGAGGACGGGCTATGCGACGCCCTCGTCTCGGACTACTACGCACCCGCGCTGGCCCTTGCGGCCTGGGCGCTTGCCGACCGGGGCGTGTGCAGTTTCTCGCATGCCTGGGAGATGATCTCGACAAGTCCGGCGCGGATCTTCGGGCTGACGGATCGCGGGAACTTGCGGGCCGGTCAGCGCGCAGATCTGGTCATCATGAACCCCGCGACCCGGCGGATCGAGGGCACGATTGCCAACGGTCAGATTGCACATCTGTCGGGCGGTGCCGCCGCGCGGCTGATGCGCCCCCGCACCGCCCGGGCGCTGGCGGCCGAGTAAGGGGCCGCCAGCCCGCGCCCCCGCACGACAGATAGGGCGCGTGGGGGCGAGCGGCCAAGCGCGCCAGAACAGGGCTGACACGTCATCGAGACACGACGTGAATGCACGGGGTCCGCCAACGTGCTTCCCGCTACTCTAAAACAAATGCACGCGACGCGCCGGGCCGCGGGCGCTGCCCTTGGGCCGAAGTCGCTGGATTTTGCTGCGCGATGGGGCCTTGGGGTAGCCCCCTTCAGCCGCAGAGCGCCAGAGGGACGGTTTCATCGGCACAGCCGCTGCACACCGCCGAAGCATCCCATTTCAGCACACGCTCAATGCGTCGGGCCGCCCAGCCGCGCATCCTCATACTTGTCCAGAAACGCCTCGATGTTGAGCGCGCGGAAATCCGGCAGGGCGGCGCGCAGCCGGGCGTGTTCCCAGTCCCACCACGCCAGCGCGATCAGCCGCGCAGCAATCTTCTTGGGGAACCGCCGACGCAGCTTGGTCGCAGGCACGCCGGTGACGATCGTATAGGGAGCAACGTCATGGGTGACGACCGCGCCCGCGCCGATCACCGCGCCATGGCCGATGGTAACCTCGGGCCGGATGATCGCGCCATGGCCGATCCATGTGTCATGCCCGATCACCACGCGCCGCGCACGCCGCCGGGCAAAGAAGGCATCATCGGGTTCGGCATCCGCCCAGTAATCGGCCGAGCGATAGAGGAAGTGATGCAGGCTGGCGCGGTCCATCGGATGGTCCGTCGGCCCGATGCGCACCATGGCGGCGATATTGGCGAACTTGCCGACACTGGTGTTCACGATGTCGCACAGCCGCGCGCAATAGCTGTAATCGCCAAACTCCGAATTCTGGATGACCGACCCGCGCCCCACTTCGGTATAGGCCCCAAAGCTGGCGTCGGTGATACTGCATCCCTCATGGATCAGCGCGGTCTGGGGCGAAAGTTTTTTCATGTTGCGTCCATTCTGGCGAAAGCCCCCGCCGGGCATGCCGCGGCGGGGGTGTGTTTTCGGGGTGGCAAGCGCGGCTCAATGCCCGCGCTCACCGATAAAGCGTTTGCGGATCAGCCCAGAGCCCCAATCAATGATCGCGATCACCACCAGCACGTTCAGCACCACAAAGGCCACCTGGTCGAAGAGCCCCGCGCGGAAACGCTCAATGATGATCATGCCGATCCCGCCTGCCCCTACCAGCCCCAGAATGGTGGCCGACCGGGTGGAGGATTCGAACGAATAGAGCGACAGGGAAATGAACACCGGCAGGATCTGCGGAATATAGCCGAACCGGATAATCCGCGCCTGATCAGCGCCCGTCGCGCGCACGCCCTCGACCTGCTTGCGGTCGATGTTCTCGATCGCCTCGGAATAGAGCTTGGCCAGCGTGCCCATGTCGCTGATGAAGATGGCAAGCACGCCCGCCAGCGGCCCAAGGCCCACGGCACGCACGAAGACCAGACCCCAGACGACCTGATCCACCCCGCGGAACACATCCAGCAACCGGCGCACACCGTGGCGGATGATGCCCACAGGCATCGTGTTGCGCGCGGCCAGAAAGCCCAGTCCCAGCGCCACGATTGTGCCAAGGAACGTGCCCAGAAACGCCATGGCGATGGTCTGGGCGATCCCGGTGTAGATATTGCCGTAGTTCCACGTTTCCATGTCGCGCCAGACCACCATCCGGCTGAGCATCTGCAACGCCCTGTCGGACGCCTGGAACAGTTTGTAGAACTCGAACATATGGAACGAATACAGCAGGTAGCCGATCATGATCGCCCAACTGCCCACCACAAGCGCGCGCTGGAACGGATCGCCAAACGCGCCGGGGTGGCGCTTGCGCACGGATGCCACATCGGCATCGGTGATCGCGGCAAAGGTCATCGTCGTCATTTCAGGTTCTCCTTGCCGATGAAGTAATGGCGCACCCGCTCGGACAAGAGGTCGATACAGGTCACGGTCAGCACCACCAGGATCAGCACCGCCAGCACCCGGTCATCGGAATAGAAACTGATGACATGGTTCAACTCTTGCCCGATCCCGCCCGCGCCAACGAAGCCTACGATGGACGAGGCGCGCACATTCACCTCGAAGCGCAACAGCGTGTAGCTGGCAAAGTTCGGCAATACCTGCGGAACGATGCCAAAGCGGATCTGCTCAAACCAGGTCCCGCCAACGGATTTGATCCCGTCCACGGGCCGCAGGCTGGCGTTCTCGTTCACTTCGGCGAACATCTTGCCCAAGGCGCCGGCCGTGTGGATCGCAATGGCCAGCACGCCGGCAAGGGGGCCGATACCGACCGCAAAGACCAGGATCAGCGCATAGAGGATCTCAGGGACCCCGCGGCAGAATTCCATGAAGCGCCGCGAGGCCATACCAATCCAGCCATTGGGCGCAAGGTTGCGCGCCGCCGGGAAGCACAAGACGAAGGCCAGCGCCGTGCCCAGAATGGTGGCGGTGATCGCCATCAAAATGGTTTCCCAGATCAGCGTGACGTATTTGCTGAAATCGGAATACCAGTATTGCAACGACCCCGGCACGGCGCGGCCATCCTCCATCCGGGCCGCAAACAGCTTGTCGGCCTCCAGGTTGGGAATGATCGTGCCAAAGTATTCAAAGATGCGCGGAATGCCCGTGGCCAAGCGTTCGGGAAAGAACCCCGAGATATAGATCGACCAGACCAGAAAGAACACGAAGAGCGCGGCCAACAGAAGGTTGGCCATCATCTTGTCGCGGATCAGCCGGGCGCGGTGTTCCTCGAACAGGGTGACCGCATCGGTCGTGCCCCTGTTGCCCGAACCGGCACCCGCACCGCCATTTGCAGTTGCATCAGCCATGTCAGTTCACCACGCGGGTTTCGACCTCGGGGCGCTTCCCCGATGGCTGCTGAAGCGAGGTAGAGGTCAGCGCCTCAGAGAACGCTTCCGCCGCCTCAGCCCCGTAGATGGTGCGCGCGGCCTTGTCGGTCAGGGCCTTGGGCGGGCCGTCGAATACGATATTCCCGTCCTGCATGCCGATGATACGGTCGCAATAGGTGCGCGCCGTGTCCAGCGTGTGCAGATTGCACACAACGGTGATGCCGTCTTCTTGGTTGATGGCGCGCAGCGCGTCCATCACCACCTTGGCGTTCAGCGGGTCAAGGCTGGCGATGGGTTCATCGGCCAGCATGATCTTGGGTTCCTGCACCAGCGCGCGGGCAATCGCCACCCGCTGCATCTGGCCACCCGACAGCGTATCGGTCTGTTGCAAGGCGACATGCGCCATGCCCAGCCGGTCAAGGGCGCGCACCGCGAAAGCACGCTCGCGCGCGCTGAACTGCTGCAACATCGAGCTGACAAATCCATGATGATAAAGACGGCCGGTCATCACATTGGTGATGACATTCAGCCGACCCACAAGGTTGAACTGTTGAAACACCATGGCGCATTCGTTGCGCCACTTGCGCAACTCACGGCCCTTCATCGCGGTGATGTCGCGCCCATGAAACTGGATCTGCCCACCCGACGGATCGTTCAGCCGGTTGATCATGCGCAGCAGCGTCGATTTGCCCGCACCAGACCGGCCGATGATACCTACCATCTGACCGTCAGGAATGGTCAGGTCCGCCGGTTTCACGGCCACGTTGCCTTTGAATTCTTTGGAAAGCTGTCGGAGTTCCAGCATCTGCGTCACCTCGCATCAGGGGGCAGGCACAACGGCCCGCCGTCAGAACAAAAACAGACCCCCGCGTGCGATGCGGGGGCCTGTCAACAGGGATCAGGGGATCAACGCGACGCGGCCATTTCGGCTTCGCGCATCGCAACGATGCCTTCGTAGAACGAATGGTCGACTTCGGCAAAACCGTTGCCCTCACCGCCCACGGTGTCGGAATAGCAGGCGGGATCGTTCTCTTTCAGATTCAGCATCGCCTGCACGGCCAGGTCGCGGGCTTCTTCAGGCAGATCGTTGCGGAACACGGTCGGGCCGTTCGGGATCAGTTTCGATTCCCACACGATGCGGATATCGCCCATGTCCAGCAGTTCATTGTCCACCATGCGGCGCAGGTTGCCACGGGTGTAGCCCTCAGATTCCTCACCCATCAGCGAGGTCCAGGTGACGCCGGCATCGTATTGATCGTTCAGCACGGCGATAACCGCCTGTTCATGCCCGCCACCAAAGCCGGTGCCGCTGAAGAAGGTGGCGTCGTCGATCCCGGCAGCAGCCAGCTCGGCGCGCGGCACGAGGTAGCCCGAGGTGGAGTTCGGGTCGGCATAAGCGAGCGACATGCCTTCCAGATCTTCCAGCGACTGGGCGTCGCTGTCAGACTTCACATAGATGACCGAGTAATAGCCAAGGCTGTCATCCACGTTCTTGGTGGTCAGGATCGGCGACACGGCGTCGGGGTCTTGCAGATAGATCCCGGCATAGCCCGATGCGCCCAACCCGGCCTGATGAAGCTGGCCCGCCAGCAGGCCCTGCATCACACCGGCATAATCCGACGCGGGGAACAGCTCGACCGGAACGCCAAGCGCTTCGCTCATCGTATCGGCAAAACAATCATAGCGACGCAGGCGGTCGGATTCGTTCTCACCGCCCAGAAGGCCAATGTTGTAGGTGCCCATATCGGCGCGCCAGTCGGCGAAAGCCGGGGTGCTGGCGGTCAGCGCGATGGCGGCTGCGGTGGACAACTTCAGGATGTTCGACGGTTTCATGGCGTTTCCTTTTTCATGCGGAGGGAGCGCTGGAAGCCCGATCAAAGCCATACCAGACCCATACGGTTTCCATACGCGTTCCCGACGACCCAGAAGGGGAAGACGGAAAGAAAAAGGCGGCCCGCGATGGGGCCGCCAATTCAGGGGTCAGCGCGAGCCTGCAAGCTCAGCTTCGCGCATCGCAACTATACCTGCGAAGAACGAATGGTCGACCGGCGCCCAGCCCTGGCCTTCGCCAAACGACACGTCGTAATAGCACTGCGCATCGGCTTCCAACTGGTTGGCCAGGTAGTCGGACACGATGTCCTTGACCTCTTGCGGCAGGTCTTTGCGCAGCACGACCGGGCCGTTCGGGATCAGGTTCGATTCCCAGATGACGCGCATTTCCGACATGTCCAGCAGGCCATTGTCGATCATGCGGCGCACGTTGCCACGGGTATAGCCTTCAGCCGGTTCGCCCAGACCCGAAGCCCAGGTGACAGCGGCGTCATACTGGCCGTTGACCACGGCGATCACGCCCTGCTCATGCCCGCCACCAAAGCCGGTGTTGCTGAAATAGGTGCTGTCGTCGATTCCCATCGCTGCCAGTTCGGCGCGCGGGACCAGGTAGCCCGAGGTTGAGTTCGGGTCGGCGTAGACCAGGCTACGGCCTTCCATTTGCTCAAGATTTTCGATGCCGCTGTCAGCGCGCGCCAGCATGACGGCGATGTAACCCAGCGAGCCATCAGCCTCGGCCGAAACAAAGACCGGCTCTACGGCTTCGGGATCTTGCAGATAGATGCCGGCGTAGCCCGACGCGCCAAGCGCGGCATAATCCAGCTGGTCGGCCAGCAGGCCCTGCATCACGCCAGCGTAATCGGGTGCGGGGAACATTTCGACCGGCACGCCCAGACGCTCTTCCAGCGCGACGCGCAGGCAGTCGTTGTTGCGCAGGCGATCAGACTCGTTCTCGCCACCCAGAAGGCCGATGCGGAAGGTCGGCAGATCAGCGCGCCAGTCTTGTGCGACGGCGGCGGAAGACAGCGCGGTCAGTGCCGTGCTGGCAGCGATCAGGCCCAGAAGTGTCGTGCGGATCATATCTAAATAACTCCATCGCAGATATGCGGTTGCTGCAACGCGGCAGCGCCAATTGTTGCCCGGCCGATGTACGCGGGGAATGCGTCAGTCCAGCGAAGGCGGGATGAAGATTTTGTAAAACGGGCTGTAACGTTGTTCTATTCCAATCACAGCCGCGCCCCGTGCGGTACGGGTACCCGGATTTGCAGCGCGGGCTGCACGTCTGGGTTATTGCGCGCCTGCGTCTGCACGCGCGCCAGCATCCCTTGGCACGCGCAATGGAATCAGCGCGTCGGTGGGGCGCAATGCTGCCGGATCACCGCCAGAAGCCCCGCCTTGCGCATGGGCTTGGTCAGGTAGTCGGTCATCCCTGCCGCCAGCGCGGCCGCACGCTCCGAAGCCTGAGCATGCGCCGTCAGGGCAATGACGGGCACATCTGCGCCGCCAGGCAGGGCGCGGATGCGCCGCGTTGCCTCGCGCCCGTCCATTTCGGGCATGGAGATGTCCATCAGCACGATATCGGGGCGAAAATCCTGGAATTCGGCCACTGCATGCGCGCCATTGACCACGAAGCGAATGTCCAGCCCCTGCCCGCGCAGCATGGTGTCGACGACCAACCGGTTGGTGCGGTTATCCTCGGCCACCAGAAGGCGGATGCCGTTCAGGCCCGAAGGCCCGGCGACAGACCCGGCATCGGCGACGCCTGTCCCGTGGGGCGCAGAGGGGCCTTGGTTCAGGGCAAGCGGTGCTTCCGGTCCAGTGTCACCTCCAGCCCCTGGTGCATGCGCGTCGTAGGGCATGTGGCCAGTTGCGGCGGCAACCCGGCGGGATGCGGGATCGCCCGGCCCGCCGACGTCAAAGACATCAGGGCCTGACACGTCCGCCGCAGCGCGCGGCCAGTGCCCCAACGGCTGCGCGTCACGCCTCCGCAGCGCAATGCCGGGGTCGGCCGATGCGGTCAGCGACTGCCCTGCGGCCATGGCCAGTTCGTGCAGAATGCCGCGAAAATCCACCGGTTTTTGCACCAATCGGGCACCGGTCGGCACCGCCGCCGTTTCTGCCAGCGCGGTCGGCTGCGCTGTCAGCACCACCATTGCCGCCATGGGGTAGGCCGTGCACAGATGCGCCAGTTTGCCGGTCACATCCGGCCCCAGCACGTCATGGTCGATGACCAACAGATCCACACCGTCACCGGGCGCCACGGCAGTAGGTAAAGGCGCATCATGGCCCGCAACCCGCACCGGCACCCGAAGCCGCGCCAGGTTGCGACTAAGGATCGTGCACGTCAGGCTCCTGTCATCGACAAACAACACGCGCCCGATCTGGTCCAGCGCGCGCTGGTCGGGGGAACTTCCCTCGGGCGGCGACAGACCACCTGACTGCGCTTCGGAGGAAAGCGCCTGAGGGTCATAGGCTTGGGGTGCAGGCGCGTGGGGGGCAAGTGGGTGGGCGGAAGGTCCAGCCCCTGGCAATCCCGGAACCCCTGCCGCCACTACCGGACCCTCGACCTCTGGCCTCGCCGTTTGTGCGTTTGGCCCTGCTGTCCTAGGTGCGCGCGGCGTCGGAACCAAGGGCACAGCAGTGGTTTGCAAAGCCCCATTCGGCGTGGCCTGTCCGGTGGCGGAGGCCCAGACCGGCCCGTGACTGGCAACCGCTTCTGACACCGGCCGCGCGATCGTCAGCTTGTCGCTTGCCGTGCCAGTCGCCATTTTTTCTGACGCCAGCCATTGCGCTGCGCTGCTTTCCTGCGCAGGCCTGTCACGCGCGGGCCTGTCACGCGCGGGCCCAGCCGTTACCGGCCAGCGCGAAGCATGTCCTTGGGTTACAGGCGCGCCCGCCACAGGCTGTTGTATCCCCCTTGGCTGGACTTCCGCCGCCCCCGATGACGAAGTGTCCACAGCCCCATCCGCCCCCGGTGCAGCGGTCGCCGCAACCGGCAACCGCAGGTCAAGACCAAAGCACGACCCGACGCCGGGCGTCGATTCCACCCAGATCGCGCCGCCCATCAGATCAACCAGCCTGCGCGTGATCGCAAGGCCAAGGCCCGTCCCCTCGAATGCGCGGTTGGCCTGTTCTTCGACTTGTTTGAACTCATCGAATATCTGTTCCAGATGCTCGGCGCTGATGCCAATCCCGGTGTCGTCGACCGTGATGCGCAGATCCTGAAGCAGCGCATCGCCATCAGAAGCGTCCAACCCACGCCCTTCCGCCACATGATCTTGTACCATCTGCCCCTCGACCCGTACCAGAACGTGGCCCGCTGGCGTGAACTTGACCGCATTGCCGATCAGATTGGTCATCACTTGCCGTAATCGCCCGGGATCACCGATGAACCGCGCGGGCGTGGCCAGGTCGTAATCCACGATCAGATCCAGCCCGCGAGCCCGGGCGCGCGGCTGCAGCATCAGCGCCACCTCATGGATGCACTGCTCCAGATCCATCGGTTCAGCGACGAGGGTCAGCTTCTCGGCCTCGATCTTCGAGTAATCCAGAACGTCGTTGATGATCTCCATCAGCGCCCCGCCAGAGGACTGGATACTGGACACATAAAGCCGCTGTTCGGGCGTCAGGTCGCTTTCGGCCAATATCTCTGCCATGCCGATCACGCCATTCATCGGGGTGCGGATTTCATGGCTCATATTCGCCAGAAACGCCGATTTTGCCCGGTTCGCGGCCTCGGCGCGGGCGCGTGTCGTCTCCAACTCGGCGGCGTGGTGGATCGAGCGTGTGATGTCGCGGATCAGGCACACCACATCGCCGCCGCGCCCGCGCTGTTCACAAACGCGCACGATCGTCCCGTCAGGTAAATTGAAGACTGCCTCGGGGATCGGGTTTTGTTCCCAGCGGGTGAGCTGCGCGGCGATCCAGTCCGCTGGGTCCTGCCCCTCCAGCTGCACGACCCCTTCATAGGCGCAGATTTCCAGCACGCGCTGCAAGGTAATGCCCACCGCAACCTCGGGCCAGTCACAGAACACCTGCATGTAGGCGGTATTGGCCAGCACCAGCCTGCTGTCGACATCAAAGACAGCAAACCCATCGGTTACGGTATTGATGCTGTCCCACAGGCGCCGTTCGGTTTGCACTGCGGTCAGATGCGCGCTTTTGAGTTCGACCAGCGCCTGGCGCTTTTCGCCCTTCAAAACCTCGGCAGTACTGCGGGCGTCCTGCACCTCGGCGCGTTGGCGGATCACCTGGGCGGACAGGTCGCGCGCATGCAGGTCCAGTTGCTTGAGCGCCTTCGACAGCTCTGCCTGGGTCTGTTGCAAAAGCTGTTGCGCCATCAAGCGTGCCCTACGCTCTTTCGCGAGTGAATCGGACAAATCCATCGAAAAACTCTCGGCACAACCTACACCCGCCGACCATGAGGGAGCTTTGTGAAATCCGCGTTAACACGCGCCAGCTTGCCCGAGCGCGAGTTCCCGGGCTGGCCAGCGCGTGCTCGCTCTAGCGTCTTGACTGCGCCTGAAACACTCTGGCGCAGTCAAGACGCGTCAAACGGCGCCCCTTGGCCCATCTGAAGGTGTCCGGTCGGCTGTTGGGCGACATCCAGCGCGTCGTGGTCAACCGATTTTCTGCTGCGCGGCATCCGGCACAGCGCCAGACGCAGCGCCTGCCAGCCCGCCGCATATCGGGCAATTGTCGCGGCGGTGTACACGGATGCTGCGCGTCTCGGCGTAAAGCGCATCATGGATTACCAGCCGCCCGGCCAGCGTTTCACCTGCGCCGCAGATGTGCTTCACCACCTCCAGCGCCATCATCGACCCGATGACACCAGGCAGCGGCGCGATCACCCCGGCCTCGGCGCATGACGGGGCCAGCCCCACCGCGGGTGCTTCGGGGAAGACGCATTGGTAACACGGCCCCCCCACGCCAGGTTGATATAGGCTGACCTGCCCCTCCCATTGCGTCATCGCACCCGCGATCAGGGGCTTGTCCGCTGCCACCGCCATCCGGTTGACCATGTAGCGCGTCTCAAAATTGTCGCTGCCGTCCACGATCAGGTCATAGTCGGCAAAAAGTGCTGGCGCGATATCCCGTGTCAGTCGGCGATGGTAGGGGCGCACCGTGATGAAGGGGTTCAGCGCCTGCATCGCAGCCTGTGCCGAGAAGACCTTGGGCTGGCCGATGCGATCGTCGGTATGGATAACCTGCCGTTGCAGGTTAGAGCCTTCGACCACATCATCGTCAATCACCCCGATGGTCCCCACCCCCGATGCTGCCAAGTATAACAGCACGGGAGAGCCGAGGCCCCCTGCCCCCACCACCAGCACCCGCGCGGCCTGGAGCCGTTTCTGGCCAGCCCCACCAATTTCGCGCAAGAAGATGTGGCGGGCGTAGCGGTTCAGCTCTGCCTCGCGGAAAGGGGCGTCCGGGGCGGGCGCGGGTTCGGACGGGGTGGCGCGGGCGCGCAGTCGGCGTAGGCCCAGCCGGTATAGCGCCGCCAGCCCCACCAGCCCGCCCAGCACCAGCCAAGGCTGCGCCGCGCCCCCCGTCGCCACGCGCAGCGGGTTGCCCTGTGGCAGCACCAGTTGCGCCAGCACCACCGCCAGATAGACCGCCCCGATCATGCCGAGCCGTGCGCGCACTGGGGCCTTCATCACCGCGCCAAGCCCCCAAAGAGCGAGCATCACAAACAGCACCAGTCCCATGCGTCATCCTATCCGTCTGGCCCCCGGCGGGGCGCGCGTTTTTGTTCACCTCTTCCCACAAAGCCGGGTCCTATGCCCCGCTTGCGGGATGTCGGTGCCGACTTCTGCCCCTGCACCCGGTGTCGCAGAGGCCGTCTTGCGGGCCGCGTCGGGCTCAGCGCCGGCCCGCATTTTATGGTCCGGGTCGCGGCCACTTTCGACATCCGGGGCAGCCTAGTCGCTCAGGTGCTGCACCATCCCTGATGTAGGCGCCGGAATGGGCCGCGTCATCAGCGCGAACTCGCCCCGGTTTCGACACCGCCCACACGGGCTGGTGCCTCCGAACCAACACAGAGCCAAGGCCCGAAAGACCCGCGCCTTCCCGCACGCCGGACGGGCCAAGCTCCGGACAAGCCAACCTCCGTACAGGTCAAGCGCCGGACAGGCCACGCATCTCGGCCCCGCCCCGACCTGCCGAGGCGCAACATAGCCCATGTCGACGCAATGGCGATACAAACGCCATGCGACAACGCCGCCCTCACACCTTACGACCGCGTCTACCCGCGCGATGGGCCACCGCAAGGCGTCCAGTCGGGCGGCGCCCGATCATCGCGCGGGCACCCGGGCAGGTTCAGGGCGGCCCGTTCCAAACGCTCTGATCGCCGCGCCGCGCGGGCTCAGCTGCGCCCAGTCGAGCCAAAACCACCAAGGCCTCGCGCCGTCGCGGACAGCGTGTCAGTCAGCATGAAGCGCGCCTGCAGCACGGGCGCGATGATGATCTGCGCGATCCGGTCGCCATGCGCGATGGTGTAGGGTGCTGTGCCCAGATTGACCAGCGCGACGCCCAGGGGACCGCGATAATCGCTGTCGATGGTGCCCGGCGTATTGGGAAGGGTGATGCCATGCTTCAATGCCAAGCCCGAGCGTGGCCTGATCTGCATCTCGAACCCCGGCGGGATCTCGACACACAGCCCGGTGGGAACCACGGCGCGCTGCATCGGGGCGAAGGTCATACCCGCCTCGCGCAGGTCGTCAGGCAGGCAGGCGCGTATATCAGCACCAGCCGCACCGGGGGTTTCATAGGCGGGCAAGGCGATTTGAGGATCGGCCCAGCTCTCGCGACAAAAAAGAACGGTGACGCTCATGTCTGGGGACCTTGGGCATAGAGGTGGGCATAAGGGAGTGTGCGGGAAAAGGGCATCAGCATTCAACCTTGGTGCGAAAGAGGCGAGGCGCGGGTGGCCGGAGGGTGAGTTCGGGGCACCTCCCGGCTGGACACGTCGGATCGGAATTCGGGTGGCCGGTGACGGGTAGAGGCGAGCGGCGCGTGTCGTACATTTCGTTTCAAACACCCTTCTCTCATGCCCCATGCGGGAAAGCCTGTATCGAGCAGCGGGCATCGGACGGGCGGCGTCGGGTGAGCCATGTCAAAGGCCCCATGTAGCGTTGCCCGCGTCGATGCGCCAGCCCCGGGTCCTGATCTGCGGCGCCGACGCGGCTGTGTGGGACCAACGCGCATCGGCGAGGATACGAGCCAACACGCCGCCGCCACCGCGCTGCCGCGGCGGGCAGCGTTTCGGGCGCACCTCACCCGGACGCGCCCTGCGGCGGCGATCCGCGGCCATCGCCCGAAACCCCACCAAAGCCCCCGCTATCGCCTGTACCGGGCGGCAGGACGGCGGCGATGCGGTTGGCCAGGCGGCGCGCGACCTCTGTCTTGGGCAGCATCGGCCAAACCTCGGACCCGTCGGCAGTGATCAGATGCACAGCATTGTCGCTGCCGCCCATGATCCCGGTGCCCGGGCTGACATCATTGGCCACGATCCAGTCACAGCCCTTGCGCAGGCGCTTGGCGTGGGCGTACGCCGCCACGTCATGGGTCTCGGCGGCAAAGCCCACCACCAGCGCGGGGCGGTGCGGATGGGCAGATACCGTGGCCAGAATATCGGGGTTCTCGCTGAATTCCAGCACTGGCAGGCCGCCTTCGGTCTTCTTCAGCTTCTGCGCACCCGCATTGGCAACGCGCCAGTCGGCGACAGCAGCCGCAAATATCGCCACGTCAGCGGGAAGCGCTCCCTGCACTGCCGCCAGCATCTCCAGCGCGGTCTCCACGCGCACCACGTCAACACCCGCAGGTGGCGGCACGCTGGCCGGGCCGGTCACGAACGTCACCCGCGCGCCGAGATCGCGACAAGCCGCCGCCAGCGCTGCACCCTGAGCCCCCGAAGACCGGTTTGCGATATAGCGCACCGGGTCGATCGGCTCATGGGTCGGGCCGGATGTGATAAGGACATGCCGCCCCGTCAATGGGCCGCGCAGCGGTGCAGCAGCGGTCTCGAGGCTGTGCGCGGATGCGGCGCCCGTCTCAGCAACGGGCGCGACGCTGGTGGGCGTTCCCGATACATCGCGTTGGGCAATGCCCAAGCCGATGCCCTGCCCACCTCCCACCGCACCCCTGCCGTCAGGCGCACCACCGGCCCGCAGTATTTCGCGGACCGCCTGCAAGATGGCGGTCGGCTCGGCCATCCGGCCGGGGCCATATTCGCCGCAGGCCATCTCGCCGCTGTCCGGGCCGATGCAGGCCACGCCATCACCCTGCACTTGCGCCATGTTGCGCCGGGTGGCCGGGTGGTCCCACATCCGCACATTCATCGCAGGTGCCACCAAAACTGGGGTGTCCGTAGCCAGAAGCAGGGTCGACGCCAGATCGTCTGCATGCCCCCCTGCCATCTTTGCCAAAAGATCAGAGGTCGCCGGGGCCACCACGATCAGATCGGCCAGCCGCGACAACTGGATATGCCCCATTTCAGCCTCATCTTTCAGATCGAAGAGGGTCGCATAAACGCGGTGCCCGGCCAGCGCCGCCACCGACAGGGGCGTAACGAATTGCGCCGCTGCGGTCGTCATCACCGGCACAACGCCCGCACCCGCGCCGCGCAACAGACGGATCAGTTCCAGCGCCTTGTAGGCTGCGATGCCGCCGCCGATGATCAAAAGTACCTGTCTGCCCGCCAGCATGATGCCTGCCCCGCTGCTACCTGCCCTGCGTGTAACTAACTCGAACGCACTGCGAACCACCCAATCAAAAAGCAAAGTCAGCTTAAAGGCTGGCCGATTCCCGCGCCAACCGCAAGGGGGCGGCGCGGAACTCAAGGGCCCGCCCACCCGCAACACTGCCGCGCAGGGAACCGGCTCCGGTACGATTGCACGCGGCACCATAGGGAAAGACCCACCACGCAGAAAAACATGAAGAACAAGCAGACGCGCGTGACGGGACCATAGCAGCCACTACGCGGCCCCTTCGACGCACGAACGCCGCTGTACACGGCAATGTTTGCCAGTCCAGCGCGACCCACGCTTAAAGGGCCGGCCATGCCTGCAATATGGGAAGAAATGCTTTGCGGTGGCGCGGTTGACGGGGCTCGAACCCGCGACCCCCGGCGTGACAGGCCGGTACTCTAACCAACTGAGCTACAACCGCCCCGCAAGCCGCCGAATGTTTCATCCGGCGTTGGCGCGTCTTAGGGGCGCGTGGCAGCAAGGTCAAGGGTGATTTCGGGCAGTTGCAGCGAAACTCAAGGGGAATTTTCAGTGAGCCATTGCGCAATGGCGCAAGTCACGCCGGACGCCAGGCCCGCGCATCACGGAAAGCGGATAGACGACCACGGCGGACGTCACCCTTCAGTCCTTTGCCCGGGGTTTGCGCAGCACGCCGATGACGGCATGCACCAACAAGCCGATGTAGATCAGGTCCAAGATAACCGCCAGCAGCCAGAACTGCGTCAGCGCCAGCCCGATGATGGCACTCATTGAGATCAGCACCCAGACTACGCGGTCACGCGACACCCGTACGCCCTTGATCGACGGTGTGGGCAACCGGCTGATCATCAACATCCCCACCAGCCCCAGATAAACCGCGACCGGCAATGAGGCTGCCCGCAGGTCGATCACATCCGCCAGCCCCAAGAAAACCGGCAAAAGTGCAAGCATCGCGCCCGCAGGCGCCGGCACGCCGACGAAATGCAACCGCCCGCCGGGATTGGGCGCGTCACGGTTCACATTGAACCGCGCCAGCCGCAGACAGCCGCAGACCGCGAAGATCAGCACGAACATCCATCCCAGCCCAGATGCACCCTTCAGCGCATATTGAAACAGCAACAGCCCCGGCGCGATGCCGAAATTCACGAAATCGGCCAGCGAGTCCAGCTCTGCCCCAAAGTCGCTGGCCGCATTCAATTTCCGCGCCAGCAGCCCGTCCAGCGCATCGACAAACGCGGCAAAGATCAACAGGCCCGCCGCGATCTCGAACCGCCCCTCCATCACATAGCGGATGGAGGTCAGTCCCGCGCACAGCCCGATGATCGTGACCAGATTGGGTACCAGCGTCAAGAACGGCAAAGTGTCGCGCAGCGGTGCGCGGTTATGCGGGCGAAAACCGGGGCGCAGGCCGCGGCGGGGTTCTGGGTCCTTGGCCATGGCTCAGCGTGCCTCAGCCATGCGACGTGCCTCATGCGCGGTCAGGTCGGCCAACACCGTTTCACCCGCAACCATGGTCTGCCCCAGCGCGACCAGCGGCTCCACCCCCTCGGGCAGATACACATCGAGGCGCGAACCGAAGCGGATCATGCCGAAACGTTCGCCCGTCTCCATCTCCTGCCCCTCGGTCACTTCGCACAAGATGCGGCGCGCCACCAACCCGGCAATCTGAACCACCGCCAGCTTGCGCCCATCAGCCATCTCGATCGCGACCGAGTTGCGCTCATTGTCCACGCTGGCCTTGTCGAGCGAGGCATTGAGGAACTTGCCCGGCCGATAGGCGATCTTGTCGATCCGGCCTGCAATCGGCGCGCGGTTCACATGGCAGTTGAACACGTTCATGAAGACCGACACCCGGGTCAGTGCCGCATCGCCCATGCCCAGTTCGACCGGCGGCACAGCGCGTTCGATCAGCGAGATCACGCCGTCGGCGGGGCTGATGATCAGCCCTTCGCGCATCGGGGTGTGACGCTCCGGGTCACGGAAGAAATAATAACACCAGACGGTCAGCCCGGCGCCGATCCAGCCCAGCGGCTCGGCGATCAGAAACAGCACCAGCGTCACGACGGCGAAGATCGTGATGAACTTGTACCCCTCACGGTGGATGGGTTTGACGACAGTGGACATCATATCGGCGGACATGGGCGGTTTCCTTTGAACGGGCGGTCAGCAGGGCCGGGCACCAAGATGCCACGGGGCCTGAAGGGCGGTGAAGAATGGGCGCAGAAGGCACCTTTGGCGTCAGGGTTTAGCGCATATCGTCGGGCAATAAAACGTCGATAATCGGCCACGCGTGATTTGGCCACGCCGGGGCTGTTGCCTGCGTGGTCAGCCGAGGGGCGGGATGACGCCGCAGGGCCATGGCGACGACGGTTCCAGTTTGTGGGGCGGAGTGACCTGCGCAAAGCCTTGGTCGCAATGGGGGGGGGCTACAGCCCGGTCGCAATGGTGGCGGCGTATCAGGCCGGGGTTCGCGTGCGCATGGGGCCGTCGAAGGTGCGGCAGGACAGGTTTGGACGGGGACAGCACCCCCTCACCCACGCATCCTGCCAATCAGGCTGCGTTGCGTTCAAACGTCAGGTAATGCGGGGTGCGGCCCTCGCGCAGGGCCTTCTGCTCATACCGCGTGGAAATCCAGTCTGGCCAAGGGGCGTACCAATCCACCCGTGCGGGGTTGAGGCACGTGAACCCGGCAGGCGGCACCTCCTTCATGGTCTGGCGGACGTAATCGGGGATGTCGGTTGCCACGCGCAGCTGCGCGCCAGGGGCCAGCACGCGGGCCAGCGGAACCAGATGCTCGGGCGTGACGAACCGGCGGCGGTGGTGGCGCTTCTTCGGCCAGGGATCTGGGTACAGCAGAAAGGCCCGGGTCAGGCAGGCATCGGGCAGCACCTCGAACAGATCGCGCACATCGCCCGCATGGATGCGCAGGTTCTCGACCCCGGCGTCGCGGATCTTGCCGAGCAACATCGCGACACCGTTGATATAGGGCTCGCACCCGATAATGCCGACCCCGGGGTTGAGGGTGGCTTGATGCACCAGATGCTCGCCACCGCCAAAGCCCACCTCCAGCCACAGGGGCCGGGGGTCCGCGAACCACGCCGCAGGATCGACGCGCGTGCGTTGCGGGTTGTCGGTAAAGCTGACACCGGCCGGGGCCAGCGGCTTCAGATCCTGATCAAGGTATTCCTGCTGCATGGGCCGCAAGGTCTTGCCCTTCAGCCGCCCATAAAAGTTGCGGCCCCGGAAGGGGTGTTTTTCAGGCGATTGGCGCATGGGGGCCCCGGGGTTGTTCTGATCGGCGGGGGTATGGCTTCTGGGGACTGCGGGGTCAAGGGGTGGCGGCAAAACCTCACCAAGGGGCGGAGCGGCAGAAGGCCAACGCTCGCTGGGTGTGGAATGCGCTGCGCGGGAATCGGGGGGTAGCGCGGGCGCCGGGTCACGGGGCGTCATTGCCAAATGTGGCGCGTGGGCCGATTCCAGTGGCGGTGCGGCCTTGTGGTTGTCGCGATTGCGCGCCTGCCTTCTGCCCCGTACCATCTGATGCAATGGTTCTCCCAAGCACATCGGGGGAAGTTGGTCCGTCGCTGCACCTGGCGGTGTGCGCCATGGCTCAGAGGCATATGTCGAAAGGACGAGCAACGATGTCGAAAACCCCGGGCACCAAGACGCTTCTGATCAGCGGCGGATCGCGTGGCATCGGACGGGAGACAGCGCTTCGCGCGGCCGAACGGGGTTGGTCGGTCGCGATCACATATCGCACCGACAGCGTGATGGCAGCGCGCACGGTTCAGGAGATCGAGGATCTGGGCGCGCGCGGAATGATGGTGCAGGGCAATGTCTGCACCGAGGCCGATGTGACGCACAACTTCAGGCAGGTGGCCGACCACTTTGGCCGTATCGATGCGGTGGTGGTGAATGCCGGCATCGTCGGGCCCTCCATGCCCCTGGCCCAGATGAGCGCGGACCGGATCCGAAACATGGTTGAGGTCAATCTTCTGGGGGCATTGCTGTTTGCCCGCGAGGCTGCGCGGTATCTGCCGCGCGACGCCGATGAACCTTCCGGCGCGCTGGTCTTCGTGTCTTCCGTCGCGGCAAGATTGGGCGCGCCCTTTGAATACGTCGATTATGCGGCAGCCAAGGGGGCGATTGATACGCTGACTCTCGGCCTTTCCAAAGAACTTGCCGCGCAGAATATCCGGGTGAACGCGGTCCGCCCTGGCCTGATCGAGACAGAGATCCATGCAAGCGGTGGGCAACCCGATCGCGCACAGCGGTTGGGAAAACTGGTGCCGATGGCGCGCGCCGGACGCGCCCGGGAAGTTGCCAACGCGATCATCTGGCTCTGCAGCGATGAGGCGTCCTATACAACTGGCGCTGTGCTGGATGTCACGGGTGGCCGCTAACGGCGACGGCACCTTTGCAAGATTGGTCACTCGGTCGCAGGACCGGCGGCGGCGGCCGACAAAAAACCCTCCACCGCCAGTGCATGGCGGAGGAAGGGCATGATGTGTTCCGTTATGTAGGCGCGCTTTCGCGCCCATGACGTGGGCGCGAGGCGGTCAGACTTCTTTCTTCAGCGCCTCGGCCAGGTCGGTGCGTTCCCAACTGAAGCCGCCGTCGGCCTCGGGCGCGCGGCCAAAGTGGCCATAGGCGGCGGTGCGTGCATAGATCGGGCGGTCGAGGCCCAGATGCGTACGGATGCCGCGTGGGGTCAGGTCCATGGCGCGGGCAACTGCGCGCTCGATCGCGGATTCGTGCACCTGCCCTGTACCGTGCGTGTCGGCATAGATCGACAACGGTTTGGCGACGCCGATAGCATAGGAAAGCTGGATTGTGCAGCGCTCGGCCATCCCGGCAGCCACCACGTTCTTGGCCAGATAGCGCGCGGCATAGGCGGCAGAGCGGTCGACCTTGGTCGGATCTTTGCCGGAGAACGCGCCGCCGCCGTGGGGCGCCGATCCACCGTAGGTATCCACGATGATCTTGCGCCCGGTCAGGCCCGCGTCGCCGTCAGGACCGCCGATGACGAAGGTGCCGGTCGGGTTGACCCACCATTCTGTCGCCTCGGTAAGCCAGCCCGCAGGCAGAACTTCGCGAATATAGGGTTCGACAATGGCGCGGATGTCATCACTTGTCTGGGATTCGAGCGCGTGCTGAGTGGACAATACGAGTTGAGTCACCTCAACCGGCACGCCGTCCTCATAGCGCAGCGACAGCTGGGTCTTGGCATCGGGGCGCAGCGTCGGCTCCTGCCCGGATTTGCGCACCTCGGCCAGACGGCGCAGGATCGCATGGGAATAGAGGATTGGCGCGGGCATCAGCGCGGGCGTCTCATTCACCGCATAGCCGAACATGATCCCCTGATCACCCGCCCCATCGCGGTCCACGCCCTGCGCGATATGCGCAGATTGCGGGTGCAGCAGGTTGTCGAGTTGCAAGGTGTTCCAGTGAAATTTGTCCTGCTCATAGCCGATGTCGCGCACACAGTCGCGCGCGATCTGATCAACCTGCCCCAGCATGTGGGTCAGGCGGTCCTTGTCAGACAAACCGACCTCACCACCGATGACGACGCGGTTGGTGGTTGCAAAGGTTTCGCAGGCGACGCGGGCGTTGGCCTCTTCCGCCAGAAAGGCATCGAGTACGGCATCCGAGATGCGATCGCACAACTTGTCCGGATGCCCCTCTGAAACGGATTCAGAGGTGAAAATGAAGTTCTGTCTGGCCATGAAAAGTGCTCCGTTGGGTTACGCCCGTCACGCCAGGAAGCCGTTGTGACAGGACAATAAAGCCGAGTAGCCGCTGGTGCATCCGGGGTCAATGGGCCGCAGCCATATTCCGGCGACGCAATGCCAGTAGGGTTAAACCCGCCACGAGCAACACGCCGATCGGCAGGTCACCAAAGCGGGCATAGGGCGTGGGCGGCAGCGCGCCCGGCACCGCCCCGTCCAGCGCCCCCAGCGTGTTGAGCGGCAGCGCCGCCAGCACCTGGCCCCGTGCGTCGATGATGGCCGACACGCCGGTATTGGCCACACGCACCAAGGGCAGCCCCTGTTCCACGGCGCGCAACCGGGCCTGCGCCAGATGCTGATACGGGCCGGTCAGCGCGCCGAACCAGGCGTCATTGGTGACCTGAAGCACCCAGTCGGGGCGGACCTCGGTGCGCAGATGGCGGGGAAACACGGCCTCGTAGCAGATCAGCGGCAGGACGCGGCCGAGGTTTTTGGGTTCCTGCCCACCCTGCCCCGGACCATCATTGTCCAGCGCCCCCAGATCGAGCAGTTGCGGCCCGGGGCCGGGACTGTAGCCTTGCAACTGGCGCGCGGCAAAGCCCGCGTAATTCGCACCCAAAAGCGCATCGGCGAAGGGGACGTATTCGCCGAAGGGCACCAGATGGTGTTTGTCATAGACATGGGTGGGCTGACCATCCGCACCCAGCACGGCAAGGCTGTTGAAGAAACGCCCCTCCTCATCCGAGCGTTGCACCCCCAACGCGAGCCGCGCGGGGGCAGCGGCATCAGCGGACATCTGCAAGCCCACGCCCATGGTATCGAGCAAGAACGGCACCGCGGTTTCCGACCAGATCACCAGATCAGGCGGGGGGGTGTCGGCGCGCGGCGGGGCAGCGGACAGGTACAGGTGACGGTAAAAGAACATCTCGGCCAGGTCGTAGCGCCATTTCTCTGCCTGCGGGGCGTTGGGCTGCACCAGCCGCAGTTGAACGGATTGCGCGGGTGCGGGCATGGGCTGCGCAAGCCGCGCCTGCCCCCAGAGCCACGCGCCGGCCACGGCAGAAACCGCAATCACAAGGGCTGCGGCGCGCAGCGGCCCCGCATTGGCCTTCGACGAGACCGCGTCGCGGGAGGGCGCGGACAGCACCCTGACGGATGTCTGGCCCATCCCAGCGGAACTTGCGCCCCGTGACGGCGCGCTGCCCGTTACCGCCCAGACCAACAACGCGACAGGCAGCACCGTCAGCAAGCTCAGCCCCAGCGGGCCGGTGATGGCAGCCAGTTGTGCCACCGGCGTATCGGTCCAGATATGGCCCAGCAGCGCCCACGGAAAGCCTGTGAAAACATAGCCCCGCGCCCATTCCGCCGCGACGAAACTGAAGGCCAGCGCCAACAGGCGCGGCAATCCTGCGGGGCCAGGCCACCGGGTCAACCACGCGCCCAGCCATCCAGCCAGGGCCCAGAAAAGCGCAAGCCCCCCCGCCATCATCAAAAGCGCAAAGGGCGCCATCCAGGCGTGACGCTCTGGCGCGATCAGAAAGGGTTCCACCAGCCAGAACAGCGCGGCCAGAAAGTAGCCCGTGCCTGCCGCCCAGAAGAGCAGCGCGGTGGCACGCGGGCCGCGCGATTGCACTGCGCAATGAAACAGCATCGACAGCGCGGCCAAGGAAACCCACCACCAGCCCAATGGGGCCTGCCCCAACGCGATGAGCGCGCCCACCCCCGCAGGTGCCGCAACGCCTGCGCCAAACCGGGCGAGGCGCACGCGCCCGGGCTGCGTCGGCGGGTGGCGGCGGGTCATTTGATCAGCTGTACAGCGTTGCGGGCAGTCGGACCCGCAGCCGCTTGATGCGGCGGGGATCGGCGTCGATGATGTCGAACTCGGCCCCGGCGGGATGGGCGATCACCTCGCCGCGCGCGGGCACCCGGCCGGTCAGCACGAATACCAACCCGCCTAGCGTGTCGATTTCCTCTTCATCCAGCGAGTCGGTCAGGGAAAAGCCGATCTCGGCCTCGAACTCATCCAGCGGCGTGCGGGCCTGCGCCAGATAGACACCTGGTTTTTCCAGTTGCCACAACCCTTCCTCGTCGGTGTCATGCTCATCCTCGATCTCACCCACCACCTGCTCCAGCAAGTCCTCGATGGTGACCAGCCCGTCAACGCCGCCGTATTCGTCGATCACCAACGCCATGTGGATACGTTCGGTCTGCATCTTCTGCAACAGCACCACCAGCGGCATCGAGGGCGGCACATAGAGAAGCGGGCGCAGCAGCGGGTCGAGGTTCAGGTCGTGGGAATGGCCGTTGAAACCGTATTCCAGCGCCAGATCCTTCAGGAGCAACAGCCCCAGCGGTTTATCAAGGGTGTCGTTATAGACCGGTAGGCGTGAAAAGCCACTTTCGCGGAACTGCTCTACCAAGCGGTCACGGTCGATATCGACAGGGACAGCAACGATTTCCGCCTTGGGGATCGAAACATCCTCGACCCGAAGGCGGCGAAGGTTCGCCATACCGGGCAATGCCGCGATAGCGGGCCGGTGGCGGGCAGGCACCGCATCATCGCCCTTTTCATCACCTTCGGTGTCGTCGCTGGCGTTTCCACCAAAGATGCGGCCCAGAAAGCCGCGTTGATCGGCCTGCTGTGGGTCTGGCTGCGCGCTGTGCGCCGCATTAGACCCGTCTATACTGTCGCCCATTGTGTCCTTGTCCAACATTCAGTCCAATATCACGTCTCGCGCCTCATATGGGTCAGAGACCCCCATGGTTGCAAGTATCTGTCGCTCAAGTTCTTCCATCAGCGCGGCATCTTTGTCACGGATATGATCATATCCCAGCAAGTGCAGGACCGAGTGCACCAGAAGATGCACCACATGATCGCCGAAACGCTTTTCTTGTTCAACCGCTTCGCGCGCACAGGTGTCATATGCAAGCGCAATGTCGCCTAGCGGCTCTGCATCGGCCACGGTGCCGGGTTCCGGTGCCTCGGGGCGGTCGCCATCGGCATCGGCAGAAAGGTCCCAAGTCGGCCAGGACAGGACATTGGTTGGCGCGGGCTTGCCCCTGAAATCACCGTTCAACCCCGCGATGCGCGCATCGTCGCAGGCCAGCACGCTGAGTTCGACGCAGACCACGCTATGCCCCAGGTGTGACAGCACGGCCTGTGCCGCATTCAACGCCATTGCTTCGAGGTCCAGCGCCGACCATCGGTCATCTTCCATCGCGACCTCAACCCGGATCGCACCGAATGGGGCCTCAGACACCAGCGGCTCAGACACTGGCGGGATCGTCCTTTTCATAGGCCTCGATGATGCGCGCGACCAACGGGTGACGCACGACATCCTTGGCGGTAAAGTAGCTGAAGCTGATGCCCTTCACCCCGTCGAGGATCCGTTCCGCTGAGCGCAGGCCCGATGGCACGCCCCGCGGCAGGTCGATCTGGCTGCGATCGCCCGTGATCGCCATGCGAGAGCCTTCGCCCAACCGGGTGAGGAACATCTTCATCTGCATCTCGGTCGCGTTCTGTGCCTCGTCCAGCACGACGAAGGCGTTGGCGAGGGTGCGGCCGCGCATGAAGGCGAGCGGTGCAATTTCGATGCGCTTTTCCTCCATCAGCTTGGCCAGTTGCTTGCCGGGCAGAAAATCGTTCAGCGCATCGTAAAGCGGCTGCATGTAGGGGTCGATCTTTTCCTTCATGTCACCGGGCAGGAAGCCCAAACGCTCGCCTGCTTCCACCGCAGGACGCGACAGGATGATGCGGTCTACCATCCCTTCGGCGAACATGTTGACCGCGACGGCCACCGCCAGATAGGTTTTGCCGGTACCTGCCGGGCCGATGCCGAAATTCAGCTCATTCTCCAGCAGGTTCTTTACATAATCTTGCTGCGCCTTGGTGCGGGGGGCGACGGTCTTCTTGCGGGTGCGGATCTCCATCGCGCCGGTGCGGAACATTTCCAGCTGGTCGGCGCCCAGCGGCTCTTGCCCCATGCGGATCGCGGCGGCGACATCGCCATGTTCGACCGCGCCACCATCTTGCAGCCGATCATAGAGGCTTTGCAGCACATCCGCCGCGCGCGCACGCCCTACGGGATCGCCCATCAGCGACAACTGGTTGCCACGCCGGATGATCTGCACGCCGAGATGGCTTTCGATATGGGTGATGTTCTTGTCAAACTCACCACACAGATCAATGAGCAGACGGTTGTCCCCGAATTCCAGCACTGTCTCCAAGCTTTGATCCGGTTGAGGCGGGGGGGTCAGCGCGCTGATGCCCAAGCAATTCTCCCTTGATGTATGTTGCAAGATCATGGTGCCTTTGGAATCTCTATCGCGCAAGCGCCGCGTACAAGAATTCACGGCCCTGTCACAAAATAGGCGGAAATCCGGTCATATTGCCGCAGCCAGACCCAAGATGTGGGTCATGGCGTCAGCCATCCCACCACGACCCCGCCGAGCGAGTTCGTGGCATTCTCGGTGATTCTGACACGGGCGATCTGACCAGGCTGCACCTGCGTATCGGTCACGAAGACCGCGTGCAGGTATTCAGATTTGCCGACCATCTGCCCGACCTCACGACCCGGTTTCTCGATGAGGACCGATACCTCGCGCCCGATCATGGAGGCCTGCGTGTCACGCTGTTGCCGGGTCAGCAGCGCCTGAAGGCGGTGCAGCCGGTCGGTGGCGACGTCGTCCGACACCGCGCCGCGTTCGGCAGCGGGCGTGCCTGGCCTGGCCGAGTATTTGAAACTGTAGGCCTGCCCGTAGCCCACCGCCGCCACCAGATCGAGCGTCGCCTGAAAATCTGCCTCCTCCTCACCGGGGAAACCCACGATGAAGTCGCCCGACAGCAACAGATCAGGCCGCGCATCACGCAGCCGGTCGATCAGCGCCAGATAGTCGCGCGCGGTGTGCTTGCGGTTCATCGCCTTCAGGATCCGGTCGGACCCGGATTGCACCGGCAAATGCAGATAAGGCATCAGCTTCGGGCAATCGCGATGCGCGGCGATCAGGTCCTCAGCCATGTCATTGGGATGCGAGGTGGTGAAGCGAATACGCTCCAACCCGTCGATATCGTTCAGCGCCCAGATCAGCCGGGCGAGCGACCAATCTCCGCCCTGCCCCATCCCATGATACGCATTGACGTTCTGACCCAACAGCGTGATCTCGCGCACGCCACGTTCCACCAGCCCGCGCGCTTCCATCAAGACGCGGTCTGCGGGTCGCGAGACCTCAGCCCCCCGCGTGTAGGGCACGACGCAGAAAGCGCAAAACTTGTCGCAGCCCTCCTGTACCGTGAGGAAAGCGGTGGGGGCCCGGGCGGGTTTGCGCAGCCCGGGTGTGGACACAGCACCGGCTATGCGCGCGCTGGTCGAGGGCGCGCGGGCGGGCAGATGGTCGAACTTGTCCTCGGCGGGGAAATCAGTGTCCAGTGCGCGGAGGCCCGCGCGCACCGAGGCCTCCATCGCAGGCAGGCGGTGATAGGTCTGCGGCCCGACCACCAGATCGACCAACGGCTGACGGCGCATGATCTCGGCACCTTCGGCCTGAGCAACGCAGCCCGCGACACCGATCTTCAGGTCGGGATTGGCCTCTTTCAACCCGCGCAGGCGGCCCAGTTCGGAATACACTTTTTCCGCCGCCTTCTCACGGATGTGGCAGGTGTTGAGCAAGATCATGTCGGCGTCTTCCATCACGTCGGTGGTCGTGTAGCCCGAGGTCCCCAAGGCTTCGGCCATCCGCTCGCTGTCATAGACATTCATCTGGCAGCCATAGGTCTTGATGAACAGCTTGCGGGGTGCAGGGCCCGCCGCATCGCCTGCGGCTTCCACCCCGGGTGCGGCGGGGCTGAGGGCGGCGGCTCGCGAGGGATCGGATGTCATGGGCACAGACCTGTGGTTAAAGGCGGGAATAGCTTTCGCGGGCATCTAACCCCGATACCCCTTGTCTGCAAGGTTTACCCGGCAATCGCCTGCGCCATGGCATGCGACAGATCCCGCGCCGCAGCATTAAAGCCATAGGGTGCGTTCACGATGAAAAGCCCGCTGCCCACCATACCATGCCCGGGACGCGCGGGGGGGAAGCCAACCTCATGCACCACCGTGCCTGGCAGGTACAGCGCATGCAGCGCGTCCAGCATCGGGCGATGCGCGCCACTGGTCAGGATCGGATACCACAGCACCACGATGCCGACGTTCCACTTGCGGCAGATCGCATTGATATGGCCTGGAATGGCGGCGTAATCGGCCTTCACCTCATAACTTGGGTCGATCAGCATCAGGCCGCGCCGCGGGATCGGCGGCGTGCGGGCCAGCGCCATCGCAAAGCCGTCTTGCTGCGCCAGATGTGCGGCAAAACCGTTCATCGCATCCTCCAGCCCAGCAAATTCCTGGGGATGCAGCTCGGCCAAATGGATCGCATCGCCGTCGCGCAGGCTGAGCGCGGCCAAAAGGGGCGAACCCGCGTAGAACTGCGCGCCATACCCCGATTGTACCTGTTCCAGCGCGCGCAGATAAGGATGCCCGGGGGGCAAATGTTCGGCGATGCGGCGGATGCCCTGCGCGGCCTCGCCGGTTTTCAACGCCTCCGGCGCGTTCAGGTCATAGACGCCGCGCCCCGCATGGGTCTCCAGATAGGACAACGGCTTATCCTTCTGGCACAGGTAATCCAGCATCCAGCACAGCAGGCTGTGCTTATGGACATCCGCCATGTTTCCAGCGTGATATATATGCTGGTAAGACAGCATGGCGCATCCTTTTGGGGCTGGAAGGTATCGCAGGGTGCCGATCAGCCCTTGCGGCGCAGGCGGATTACAACATCGACCCGCTGAATCTCGGCCCCGTCGGGCGCGTCGGGCAAGCGGCTGATCTCCAATTGGTCGGCGGGCGCATCGGTCAGGTCCTGCGTGTCTTCCCAGAAGAAATGCGGGTGATCGTCGGTGCGGGTGTCGAAATAGGACCGCGTACCGTCCACCGTCACTTCGTTCATCAGCCCGGCCTCGCAGAATGCACGCAGCGTGTTGTAAACCGTGGCCAGCGAAACTTTCTCAGGCCCATCCGCCGCGGCGCCGAACAACCCTTCCGCGGTGACGTGGCGGTTGTGGCCGTCGCCCACCAGAAGCGCTGCCAGCAGCATCCGCTGCCGGGTGGGCCGGACGCCCGCACGCGACAGCCAGCGGGTGCCGGTGGTGAGGGACTTGTCGTTCATCGGTGCGAAAATCGGTTCCATACCTCTATATACAGCGCGAAGCGGCGGAAATTCAATTGATATTCAGCGAAAACTCTGCCGACACCCCCGGCCCGACACCTCAAGACCCGGCGCAGACTTGTCAGCCCCGCAACCGCGATGATAGACGAAAGGTTTACCAGAATGGGCAGAAGGCACAAAACATGACGCAATATCCGACATCATTCGACAAGGAAGGGCTGCTGGCCTGCGCACGGGGCGAGCTGTTCGGGCCGGGCAATGCGCAACTGCCTGCGCCGCCGATGCTGATGATGGACCGGATCACCGACATCTCGGGCGATGGCGGGGCGCATGGCAAGGGGCATGTCGTCGCTGAATTCGACATCACGCCGGACCTGTGGTTCTTTGAATGCCACTTCCCGGGCAACCCGATCATGCCCGGCTGCCTGGGGCTGGACGGGCTGTGGCAACTGACCGGCTTCAACCTGGGCTGGCGCGGCTGGCTGGGACGCGGGTACGCGTTGGGCGTGGGAGAGGTGAAACTGACCGGCATGGTCCGCCCCGACCGCAAGCTGCTGACCTACAAGATCGACTTCACCAAGGCGATCCAGACCCGCAGGCTCACAATGGGCGTGGCCGACGGGATCGTCGAGGCGGATGGCGAGGTGATCTATCAGGTGAAGGATATGAAGGTGGCATTGAGCGAGAGTTGAGGGGAAAGGCAGCAACGGGCGCTAAACCGGAAGACAAGTTAAAACACCATTCCTTACGGTAATTGCAGACTGTCCTGAGTTCTTGCCAGTTGAGATCAGGGAAAGCTTGAAGCAATTGAAATTGAAGTAGACTGTGCTGCGCTCCCCCCACTTGCCCCGCCCCCCTCGCTACACTACACAGGCGGGGTAAAGATAAACGGAGGCAGCATGCGTCGTGTCGTCATCACCGGGCTGGGGATTGTCTCGCCCATCGGAAACAATGCCACCGAGGTCGAGGCCAGCCTGCGCGCCGGCCGGTCAGGGATCGTTGCCGCGCCAGACTATACCGAGCATGGGTTTCGCAGCCAGATCCACGGCATGCCGCAGATCGTGCTGGAAGATCACATCGACAAGCGCAACCTGCGCTTCATGGGCCCGGGTGCGGCGTATAACTTCTTGTCGATGGAACAGGCGATCGCGGATGCGGGGCTGGAGGGCGGCGACGTTTCGAACGAACGCACCGGGCTGATCATGGGGTCGGGCGGGCCTTCGACCTCGAACCTGTTTCAGGCGCACAAGATCGTGATCGAAAAGGGCAGCCCCAAACGTATGGGGCCGTTCATGGTGACACGCGGCATGTCCTCGACCAACTCGGCCTGTCTGGCGACGCCCTTCAAGATCAAGGGTATCAACTATTCGATCACCTCGGCCTGCTCTACCTCGGCGCATTGCATCGGCAACGGGGTCGAACAGATCCAGATGGGAAAGCAAGACATCGTGTTTGCGGGCGGCGGCGAGGAACTGGACTGGACGTTGTCGTGCCTGTTCGATGCGATGGGCGCGATGTCGTCCAAGTATAACGATGCGCCCGAAACCGCCTCGCGCCCGTTCGACGCGCGCCGCGATGGCTTCGTGATCGCAGGCGGCGGCGGGGTCGTGGTGCTGGAAGAACTGTCGCATGCCTTGGCCCGTGGCGCGAAGATCTACGGCGAAGTCACCGGCTATGGCGCGACCTCAGACGGGCATGACATGGTTGCCCCGTCGGGTGAGGGTGGCGAGCGGTCGATGCGGCTGGCGGTTGCCACCCTGCCCGAGGGGCGGAAGGTCGATTACATCAACGCCCACGGCACCTCGACCCCTGCAGGCGATGTGACGGAAGTGGAAGCGGTGCGCCGGGTGTTTGGCGAAGGGGCCACGCCGCCCATCGCATCCACCAAATCGCTGACCGGACACAGCTTGGGTGCGACCGGCGTACATGAGGCGATTTATAGCCTTCTGATGATGCAGGGCAATTTCATCGCGCCCTCGATCAACGTGACCGAGTTGGACCCCGCGATCAATCCCGGTGAGATCGTGACCGAACTGCGCGAAGGCGTGGAACTGGACAGCGTTTTGTCCAACAGCTTCGGCTTTGGCGGCACCAATGCGACATTGGTGATGAGCAAGTATCGGGATTGATCAAGTATGGCTGAGTTATTGAACGGCAAACGCGGGCTGATCATGGGGGTCGCGAACGAACGCTCCATCGCCTGGGGGATCGCCAGCGCCATGGCGGCCGAGGGGGCTGAACTGGCTTTCACCTATCAAGGCGAAGGGTTTGGCAAACGGGTAGCCCCGCTGGCCGCATCGATCGGGTCAGACATCCTGATCGACGCGGATGTAAGCGATGATGCGTCGCTGGACGCCGCCTTCGCGACGCTCGCCGAGCGTTGGGGCAAACTGGATTTTGTCGTCCACGCCATCGCGTTTTCGGACAAGACGGAATTGGCGGGGCGGTTCATCAACACCAGCCGCGAGAACTTTCGCAATTCGCTGACCATCTCTTGCTACAGCTTTATCGATGTGGCGCGGCGCGCCAGCGCACTGATGCCCGATGGTGGTACGCTGTTGACGCTGACGTTCCAGGGATCGAACCGGGTCACGCCGTTCTACAATGTGATGGGCGTGGCCAAGGCCGCACTGGAATCCTCGGTGCGGTATCTGGCGAACGATCTGGGGCCGCAGGGCATCCGGGTGAATGCGGTCAGCCCCGGCCCAATGAAGACGCTTGCCGGTGCCGCGATCAGCGGCGCGCGCAAGACCTACCGGCAGTCTGAAGAAAACGCCCCACTGCGCACCAATGCGGCGCTCGATGCCGTGGGCGGCACCGCCGTTTATCTGGCGTCGGACTACGGGCGTCACACCACGGGCGAGATCGTGCATGTCGATGGCGGGTATCACGTTCTGGGGATGCCACAGCCTGAGAATATGTAGGGCGCAGGCGCAACTAAGCGCCTGCATCCCGGCTCGGTTCTACTGCTGCCCTTGCTCGGCCCTGTATTTGGTTCGGCTGCTCCGACACAATTCGCGTGCGCGCCGTACTTCCTGAAAATACCGGAGCCATAAACCGCGCGCCTCAATTGGTCCGCACCGTAAACCTCAGCCCCGCGCTGCCTTCTCGGCCAAACCAGATTGCCCGTCGCGCGCGGCCAGTTCGGCCTCGATCTCGGCCAAGGTCACGTCGCGGGCGGCGCACATCACCAGCAGGTGGTAGATCACATCGGCGGCCTCGGACGTGAGGCGGGCGCGGTCGCCCTTGACGGCCTCTATGATCGCCTCGACTGCCTCCTCGCCGAATTTCTCGGCGCATTTTTCCGGTCCCTTGGCCAACAATTTCGCGGTCCAGCTGCTGTCTGGGTCTGCGGACTTGCGAGCAGCAATCGTGGCGGCAAGGCGGGTCAATGCGGTGTCGGTCATGGGCAGAAACTCCGTCAGGACTGGCGTACCGGGATGCCAGCAGCCGCCATATGCGCCTTTGCCTGCCCGATCGTGAATTCGCCGAAATGGAAGATGGAGGCGGCCAGGACGGCACTGGCGCCCCCTTCGGTCACCCCTTCGACAAGATGGTCCAGCGTGCCGACCCCGCCCGAAGCGATGACCGGGACGCTGACCGCGTCCGCAATGGCGCGCGTCAAAGGCAGGTTGAAGCCCGCCCGCGTGCCATCTCGGTCCATGGACGTCAGCAAGATTTCGCCCGCGCCCTTCGCCACCACGGTACGGGCAAACTCCACCGCGTCGATGCCAGTCGACTTGCGACCGCCGTGTGTGAAGATCTCCCACCGGCCGGGGGCTACGGTCTTGGCGTCAATCGCCACTACGATGCATTGGCTGCCAAATCGGTCAGCCGCGGCTGCAACAACATCAGGATCGGCGACGGCGGCAGAGTTGAAGCTGACCTTGTCCGCTCCTGCCAACAGCAGCGCGCGCACGTCCATATGGCTGCGCACCCCGCCGCCGACAGTCAGCGGCATGAAACATTGCTCTGCCGTGCGCGTGACCAGATCGAACATGGTCCCCCGGTTTTCGTGCGTGGCATGGATGTCGAGGAAACACAGCTCATCCGCGCCTGCGGCGTCATAGGCTTTCGCAGCCTCCACCGGGTCGCCTGCGTCGATCAAATCGACGAAGTTCACGCCCTTGACGACCCGCCCGTCAGCAACATCAAGGCAGGGGATGACGCGGGTTTTCAGCATGATGGATTACCTTTGCAAACGGGATCAGGCCGGATGATGCATGCCCCGTATAGCCACCCGCGCGCGCGGCGAAAAGCCCCCAAGGAACAGTTTACCGCAGCGTCGGGGTCTGCCAGAGCGAGACGCGCAGCCCCCCATGCGCCAGCGGTGGGCCCGGTGGACCGAAGGGCAGTGCGGTGGCCCTCGCCAGCGCCGCGTCCGACGTGACCAGCCCGACCCGCCAGCCATGGAACCCCGCCAGCAGCGTCTTTCCCAGCGCGCCATAAAGGGCGAAGAGCAGCTTCTTGTCGCCGATCCGCGCGCCGTAGGGCGGGTTGACGATGACAAGTCCCTTCGGTCCGTCTGGCGGGATCAGGTCGCTGATCGCATGATGATGAAAGCTGGTAAGGCCCGCCAGCCCTGCCCTTTCGGCATTATCACGGCTAGCGGTTACTGCGCCGCCATCACGGTCGGAACCATAAAACCGCAGATCGCCCCGTCCCGCCACCCCGGGTGCTGTGCGCAGGGCCGACCATGCCGCAGCATCGAAGCTCGCCAATTGCTCGAATGCGAAAGCGCGGGAGCGGCCGGGGCGCAGGCCAGCGGCGATTTCCGCCGCCTCGATCACGAAAGTGCCCGAACCGCACATCGGGTCCACCACAGGCTCTGTCCCTGTATAGCCGCATTGCCGCAAGAACAACGACGCCATTGTCTCACGCATAGGGGCCTTGGCCATGGCAAGCTTGTGACCACGCAGGTGCAACGATGGGCCAGAGGTATCAACGCTGAAGGTGCACAGATCATCCTCGATCCGGACCTTGAGCCGTACCTCCGCTTCATCCGACAGCGGGACGCCCAGCGTCTCGGTCAGCGCGGTCTCGACCCGTTGGGTTGCGGCCCCGGCGTGATATATGCGCGAGGCCTTGCAGGTCGCCTCGACCCGCACGGGCACGTCCGGGCGCAGCACATCGGCCCAGGGGAACTTGCGGGCGCGTTTGTCCAGTTGCGCCAGATGCATCGCGCGGAAGGCGCCGATGCGCGCCAGCACGCGGGTAGCGCCCCGGAGATCAAGATTGGCGCGCCATACATCGGGCCAGCCGCCCTGAAAGCTCACGCCCCCAGGCTGTGCCATGGCGTCGCCATATCCCAGCGCGCGGACCTCATCGCACAGCGTGGCCTCCAACCCTGGGGCGGTGACGGCGAATATCTCGAAACGCTGGGAGGGATCTGGTGTCATGTCGGCCCTTCTACGCAGGTCCGCAGGGCGAGGGAACCGCTATTTTTGCGCGCGCCCGGCCATCGGCCCGGGCAGCGCCACCACGCAAAAAGCATGCCCCGTTGCCGGGACATGCTTTAAGTCGCGTACGGACGCGTCACGTCCTATTCGGCCGCGATTGCCCGGGGCGCGGCGGATGTCCCGCCGTCAGCCAGTTCCAAAGGGTCTGCCTGCCCTTCGATCAACGCGGCATGTAGCGCCTTGATCGTGGCTTCCATGTGTTCCTTCTCGACGATGATCTGGGTATCCACGCGACGCGCGCCCTGCTGCATGGCGATGGGGGTGATCTTCACCTCTTCCAGCGCCTGCAAAGCGCGGCGCATCACCGACAGCCCGCCCATATCCGACCCGATGGCCGAGACCAGCGCCAAGTTGCGCGTGGTGATATCGGCATTGGGGAACTTCGCGGCCACATCACGTTCCACCCGACGGATGGATTTCAAAGAGCCGTTCAGCCAATGCGTGATGCAATTGGCGTTGGACGTCTTGGAGACGATCCATACCTTGTGCCGCGTCAACGCTTCCAGAATGGCAGCATCATAGCCTTTGGCCCCCACCATATCGGGTTCAAACACCTCGAATGCATAGACGCCAAGGCCGGTGACCATTTCCACCCGCCCCTTCACACCTGCATCGGGACCGATGAACGTGCCGGGATTGCCGGGATCGAACGCATTCATCACCCGCAGCGGGACATGGGCCTGACGCAGGATCTTCGCGGCATTGGGGTGAATCGCCTCCATGCCAAGGTTCGAAAGCTGATCGGCCACGTCGTAGTTTGTCTTGCCGATCTGGCGCACGTTTTCCAACCCAACGATCTTGGGATCCGCGCTTGAGAGGTGGAATTCCTTGTGGATGATCGCCTCGGACGCCTGCATGCTGGCAGCCAGATGGGCGAAGACCACCTCGGTATAGCCGCGGTCATATTCGCTCATCAGCCCTTCTCGGCACTGGGCATAGCCGGTGACGATGGGCAAGTCGCGGGACACATCCACATCCGACATGGCCGAGGTCAGGCGTTCGGCGAGATCAGGCTGGTTGTCGTCGCGCCAGCCAGTCAGGTCGATGAAACGCGCATTCACCCCGTTGCGGTTCAGCAGCAACGTCGTGACGAAGGCGGAATGCGCCTCACCCAACCCCGACAGCAGTTCGCGCAGGGTCATCAACTGTGATTCAATGCGAAAATGCCCGTAAGAGCAGAGGCGTTGCAGGTCGATCATGCAGGCGCGTGCGCCTTCGACCCGGTCGCGCACAAAGGCGTCAGCGCGTTCACGGTCGCCGCCGTCGGACAGGATCTCGCCATGCACACGGATCATCTCGGACGCGACCGCATTCAACGCATCCATCCAGCCACTGTCGTTATCCGCGTCAGCAAACAGCGCATAAACCCCGGACTGGCCCGTTTTCTTGTGTTCCAGCAGCAGGTTGGTGATCCCGCCAAAGGCCGAGACCACAAAGACCCGGTTGTACAGATCTGCCCCGGTGCGCTGGCCGATGAACAGCGTGTCGAGCAATTCGTTCGCACGGCTCATCGACGTGCCGCCGATTTTTTCAACAGTCAATGTCATGTGAGAGATCGCGCCACGGTTGACCCGCGACGCGCCTTTTTGTTGTTGCGACAATGCAGCGTCAGTCCGCAGCTGCGTAAGAGCCGTCGGCCTGGTGCACCTCGGTCCCGGTCACGGGCGGGTTGAAGCAGCAGGCAAAGACCATCTCGGTCTTGCAGCGCAGGGTGTGCTTGTCATGCAGGTTCAGCGCATACATCACACCGGGGCGCAGATCGTGCACCTCGCCTGTGGCGAGATCCTCGATGCTGCCTTCACCGCTGACGCAATACACACTTTCGAAGTGGTTCTTGTAGTGGAAAGTATGTTCCGAACCGGCCTTGATCGTGGTGATGTGGAAGGAAAAGCCCATCCCGTCGTTGGCGAGCAGCATGCGGACTGAATTCCAGCGCGCGTCTGCCACTTTGCGTTCGGTGTTCTTGGCTTCATTGAAATCACGAATAATCATGTCAGTTTACTCCGCTGCCATTTGCTTGGGGGTCGCTGCTGCTTTCACGGCAGCTTCAAGGATATCCAGACCCTTGGCGAATTGTTCTTGTGGGATGGTCAGCGGTGCAAGCACTTTGACCACCTCGTCGTGTGCGCCGGAGGTCTCGATGATGAGGCCCTTCTCAAAGCAATCCGCACAGATGGCCGAAGCCATGTCGCCCGAACCGACGTCGACGCCCTGCATCATGCCGCGCCCCTTCAGGCCAGCACCGGGAACCAATGCAGCGATCTTGGTCAGCCGCTCGTTCAGGTAGGCGCCCTTTTCCTGGACGGATTTAGCGAAGCTGTCGTCTTTCCAGAACTTCTGCAACGCAACGCGCGCGGTCACGAAAGCGTGGTTGTTGCCACGAAAGGTGCCGTTATGCTCGGCCGGTTTCCACACATCCAGATCAGGACGGATCAACAGCGCGGCCATCGGCAGGCCCATACCCGAAAGCGACTTCGCCAGCGGGATCAGGTCTGGGGTGAAGCCCATATCCTCAAAGCTGAAGAACGTGCCGGTACGCCCGATACCTGACTGAATGTCATCGACGATGAACAGCGCACCGTGGTCTTTGGCCAGTTTCGAAAGGCCACGCATGAACTCGGGCGATGCGGCGTTCAGCCCGCCCTCACCCTGCACAGGCTCGATCAGGAAGGCCGCAGGCGCGTCAATCCCACTGGACGGATTCGCCAGCATCTGTTCGATCATTTGCAGCGAATCTAGCCCGTCCATCGCCCCCTCGAAGGGCATCCGGGTGACACCCGACAGCGCCATGCCTGCGCCACCGCGTTTGCCAGCATTCCCAGTCGCGGCCAGCGCGCCCATCGTCATGCCGTGGAAACCGTTGGTGAAAGCGATGATCTGGTCGCGACCGGTGATCTTGCGGGCCAGCTTCATCGCGGCCTCGACCGCATTGGTGCCGGTCGGGCCAGTGAACATGACCTTGTGATCCATACCGCGCGGACGCAATACAATCTCTTCGAACGCTTCCAACAGGTCGGTCTTGGCGGTGGTGTGCATGTCCAGGCCATGAGTCACACCGTCAGACATGATGTGATCGACCAGCGCGGCCTTCATGTCGGGGTCGTTGTGCCCATAGTTCAGCGAGGAACAGCCCGCCAGAAAGTCGGTGTACTCGCGCCCGTCCGCACCCGTAAGGGTCGCATTCTGCGCCTTGATGAACTCAACCGGAAAACTGCGGCAATAGCTGCGCGCATTGGATTCCAAACGAGTATAGATGCCGGTCGGCCCGGTCTGATCGTTCCGTTGCATGATATAATCCTTGATTTTGGGTGGCTTCAGGCGGCTTTTTGCATCGCCACGGCCATATCGATGGACACCAGATGCTCGGTCGCATGGGCCCCGTCGAAGTGATCTTCCCGCGTGAAATGCGGTTTGTCCGACAGCCGCGCCTTATGGCGACGGGCGAACTTGCGGAACAATGCCCAGCTGGCATCGTTGCTGCGGGTGATCGTCGTTTCAATCCGCGTGACATCGGCGCAGGTCTGACGGTCCACCAACGCGTCCAGCATATGGACAGCAAGGCCCATGCCACGCGCGGCTTCGCTTACAGCGACCTGCCAGACGAACAGCGTATCCGACTTTTCAGGCGGGATATGCGCCGAAATCCATCCGATGATCTGGCCATCGCGTTCAGCCAGAACCGATGTGCCCGCGAAATGGTCACATTGGATCAGGTTGCAATACATGGAGTTTTCGTCAAGCGGCTTGCAGGCACGCACGAGGTCCCAAACATCAGACCCGTCAGTGGTTTCAGGGGATCGCAAGCGAACCTTACCCTTGCGCGTTTCAATGATCTTGCGGTTGCTATATTCCATGACCTCTGTCCAGTTGTTTCCGTTGCGATCAATATATAGACACTGGTGATGAGATCAACATTCACGGCCCAAATAAATACCTTGTCAGATTACATGAATATTATCATATATTTAGATGATATTCCGGAAGTCATTTTCATGGATTCCAAAAAAATTCATACTAAGATTTTTCTGGATTTTTCAAACAGGATGTTGAGAATAATCAACCCACGGCTCCGGCGTCATTCAACTGTCACGCCCAGCGGGAAATTCTGCTGCAGCGCAGCAGCATCACGCAACCCAGATTCCATATTTCAACCCGATATTAGGGGTTTATCACGGTTTCCGCGCTGACGCATTTGACCCTTTGGTCAAGAGAGATGGCTCAACGTCGGCGCAACTTGAAGCCTACCCATGTGCCGACCGCAGTGCCCAGCCCAGCAGGCAACGCCATGAAGAACGCCATAATGAAGTAGCCCAAGCCGTCCCAGCCCTGGTTGGCGCGTGCCGCGATCATCAGCCCGACTGCCGCCAGAAGAATCACACCTGAAAGCGCGTAGCCCAGTTGCCGCGCAACGGGTCGCCGCTGGCCCATACGGCCCAGCACGAGACCCACGGCGGCACCTGCCAGCCCCGAACCGACCGGCACCAGGATCAGCCCCCAGTTCACCGCCGCCCCGCATTTTGGCGCAGGCAGACATGGGCACGGCCGCTCTGGATGGCAAAAGATCTATCGAGTCGCCCCGTTTCGCGGGGCTTGGCGGTACAAGGCTGGAGCGATGCACACCGAGTGCAAGCGAGCGCGCTCAGCGAAAAACCGACAGGCTATAGCGCATGGCCAGCGCGCGCAGCCGCTTTTCCAGCGAAAGACCCAGAGCGACAACGGGCCAGCGCAGCACCGACATCCCCGCGACCATGGCCAACAGCCCCAGAACCGGCCCGTTCTGGTATGTCACCATACCAAGAAGCGGGATGCCGGTCAGCACAAGGAAAAATGCGCCCGCGCGATGCCAGCGCGGCACTGTCAGCGCCCCGGCCACGACCCAGACAGCCAGAAGGCCGAGCGAAAGGTTCATGCCGCAACCGCCTGCAATCGGGCAGCAAGGCCACTGGCCCAGGCGCTGATTGTGCCCGCGCCCAAACAGATCACCATGTCGCCGGGGCGTGCAGTGCGACGGATCAGCGCCTCCAGATCATCCTCGGTCGTGACAGCGTGCGCGGCGCGGTGGCCATGCGCGATCAGGCCATTCACCAGATCATCGCGCGAAGCACCCGCAATCGGGTCTTCACCCGCAGCGTAGACCGGCGCGATGCCGACCACATCCGCATCATTGAAGCAACTGCAAAAATCCTCGAACAAGGATGAAAGGCGGGTGTAGCGGTGCGGCTGGTGGATCGCGATCACGCGGCCGCTCCCCTCCCCCAAGGCCTGCCGCGCGGCGCGCAGCACAGCAGCAATTTCCACCGGATGGTGGCCATAATCGTCGATGATCGTGATTCCGCCGACCTCGCCAACCTTGGTGAAGCGGCGGTTGACCCCGCCAAACGCGGCCAGCGCCGCGCGGATCTCAGCCTGTTTCATGCCCAGATGCCGTGCCACAGCCACGGCGGCGAGTGCGTTCGACACATTGTGATCGCCCGGCATTGGCAGGGTGCAGCCCTCGATCACCACGCTTTCGGATTGCAGGGCGATGTCGAAATGCGCCACACCCGCCACATAGCGCAGGTTGATCGCACGCACATCGGCCTGCGCGTTGAAGCCGAAAGTCACCACGCGGCGGTCGGTAATCCGGCCCACCAGCGCCTGCACTTCAGGGTGATCGGTGCAGCAGATCGCCAGCCCGTAGAACGGGATGTTCGATACGAAGTCGTAGAAGCCGCGGCGCAGCGCATCGAAACTGCCCCAATGGTCCATATGTTCGGGGTCGATATTGGTGACGATCGCGATCGTCGCGGGCAGCCGGTTGAATGAGCCGTCGGATTCATCCGCCTCGACCACCATCCATTCGCCCGCTCCCGCCCGCGCGTTCGAACCATAGGCATGGATTACCCCGCCATTGATGACCGTGGGGTCCAGCCCGCCCCGGTCCAGCAGTGCCGCCACCATGGTGGTGGTGGTGGTCTTGCCATGCGTGCCACCGATCGCGACGTTGGAGCGCAGGCGCATCAGCTCGGCCAGCATCTCGGCGCGGCGCACCACCGGCAGGCCCGCCATGCGCGCCGCCACCAGTTCGGGGTTGTCGGCCCGGATTGCTGTCGAGACCACGACCACTGCCGCATCGCCCAGATTCTCTGCCCGCTGACCGACGAATACCTCGGCACCCAGCGTGGCCAGCCGGTCAGTAATGGCGGACCCCTTCAGGTCCGACCCCTGAACCCGATAACCGTGAGTCATCAGAACCTCGGCGATGCCGGACATGCCGATCCCGCCGATGCCGACGAAATGGATCGGCCCGATATCGGTGGGCAGTTTGGTCGCAGCGGCGTTCATGCGGTCTCCTTCAATGTGATGCGGGCGGGGTTGCGCGCTCGGCCAGGGCGGTGACCATCACCACCAGCCGCTCAGTGGCGTCGGGCAACCCGCAGGACAGCGCGTTCTGCGCCATATGCGCGGCGGCTTCGGGGTAGCCCAGGATGGCGGCGATATGGTCGGTCAGCACCTGCGGCGTCAGCAGGCGTTCGGGAATGACGACGGCGGCATCAGCCTCGGCCAGCCCACGGGCATTGGCGCTCTGGTGGTCGGCGGTCGCAGCCGCATACGGGATCAGGATCGACGGTCGGCCGATCACGCTGATATCGGCCACGCTGCTGGCACCCGCACGGCTGATGACCAATTGGCATTCGGAGAGGCGGCGCGGAATATCGTCGAAGAACGGTGCAACCTCGGCCACCAAGCCTGCGGCATTGTAGGCGGCGATCACGCGGTCGCCATCCTCGGGCCGGGCCTGATGCGCGATGCGCAGATTGCGGGTCAGCGCGGGAGGCAGAGCCCCAATCGCAGCAGGTACCACATCTGACAAGATGCGCGCCCCTTGCGAGCCCCCCATGACCAGCATGTCCATCGGGTAATCGCCCGGCGCGATATAGCCCGCGCCCGCACGGTCCAACACCGCAGCGCGCACCGGATTGCCGGTATGGGCGCCTTGCACACCGGCAGGCAATTCGGTCGGCCAGGTGCCGCAGGCCACCGCATCGACGCGCGGCGCGAAGATCTGGTTGACGCGGCCCAGCACCCCGTTCTGTTCATGAATCAGGCGCGGGCAGCGCAAGATCCACGCCGCCCCAAGCGCCGGGATCGACGGATAGCCGCCAAAACCCACCACTACTGTCGGTCGGTCCATCAGCATCCGCACACCTGCACCCACTACGCCCGCCACGATACGCAGCGGCACCATCACCTTTGCTGCCAGCCCGCCGCGCGCGAAAGTCGCCGAACTGACCTGTTCCACCGCCACCGCCGACGGAAAGCCGCCCGCATAGCGCGCGCCGCGCGCGTCGGTCGACAGCTTCACCCGCCAGCCGCGCGCCAGCATCGCCTCGGCCAGCGCCTGCGCGGGAAACATGTGCCCGCCGGTCCCGCCCGCCGCGATCAGCAAAAGTGGCGTCTTCCCCATCAGATGGCTCCCAAATCCTGCATGCAGTCTATATCAGCGCGCGCGTTTGAGCAAAATGTCACCGATCTCGCCCTGCGGCCGGTGCCGGGTCAGCGACAACAACATCCCCAGCCCGATCCCCGCAGCGATAAGCGACGACCCGCCATAGGACACAAACGGCAACGTCATCCCCTTGGACGGCAGCAGCCGCACCGCCACGCCCATGTTGATCATGGCCTGCGTTGCAAACAGCGTGATCAGCCCCGTGCCAGCCAGACGGATCAGCACATCCCGTTCCCGCGTCAGGCGGTGCAAGCTGCGCAGCACGATTGTGGCATAGAGGGCGATAATGAACAGCACCAGGATCAGGCCGTATTCTTCGGCAGCGACGGCGATGATGAAATCGGTGTGGGCATCAGGCAGCGACCATTTCACCTGCCCCTCTCCCACGCCGGTACCAAAGAAACCGCCCTCTTGAATCGCGTTCTGGGCATAGCCCATCTGAGTGCGCGGATCGATGTCGGGCGACAGGAAGCCGTCGATGCGGCGGGCGAAGTGCTCGGACCCGTTGTAGGCCAGAAAACCCCCGAACACCGCCAGCCCTGCCAGCCCCAGAAGCAGTACCAGCGGTGCCCCCGCCACGAAATACATCACCATCCATGTGAATGAGACCAGTGCTGCCTGCCCGAAATCAGGTTGCATCGCCAAGAGACCCACGACCAGCACCGTAAAGCCCAGTGACAGTGCCTTGCCCGGCGGACCATTTATCTCTTGCCCTGCAGCCATCATCCACGCGGCAAACACGGCAAGGCAGGGCTTGAGGAATTCAGACGGCTGCACACTGGCAAAACCAAGGCTGTACCAACGCACCGCGCCTTTGCCGAAATCGGTACCCAGGAACGGCAGGCATATCAGCGCTAGCATTGTGGCAAAAAACCCCAACACCGATAGGCGGCGGATGCTGTCCGGCGACATCATCGAGGTTACCACCATCGCGATCACCGCCATGATGCCAAAGAACAACTGCCGCTGCACATAGTAGAAGGGCGGCAAGCCGTTGCGCGCGGCCAGCGGCGGGCTGGAGGCCAGCCCCAGCAAGACGCCCACGCACAGCAAAAGCAGCACACAAGACAACGTCCAGCGATCCACCGTGCGCCACCAGCGTGGAATCACAGGCTCGCCCACGCGCATCGGCGCGGTGCCATACACCATTTCCGTCATGATCTGCCCCGATCAACCTCAGATACCGCCCGTTTTCCGGGTCTGTGTATCAAAGGGTACCCGGTTTGCGTGCATCTGACCAGACAGAAATAAGTGATCAGGCGGTGGGTTGCGCAGGCGCCTAATCGCGGCAACGGGTCGGTCAGTTCCAGCCCTGCTGCGGGCACTGCCAAGACGCGTGGGCGAAAAGACACCGCAGGCTATTTGGCACCGCTCGCCTAGGCACGGGGTCCGCGTGCAGCCGCACAGCGCCTGACGCAGGACACCCATTGACGCAACGGCGGCGTTGCATTCTCACGCGCAGGGGTATTCCCCAAATCCACCCCGCCCCACCACAGGGCAAAGCGGTCTGCCACAGATCATTGACGTGGCGGGCTTCTTGATCCGCCGCGTACAGCAAGCAAGTCGGACCCGCACAGGGATATGCGCGCCCGAACTCAGGCTGCGCAATCAACCGCCACAGCGAGTCCCCTTGGCCAGCGCTTGCCCAAGGCGCGGGCCAGCGGCGAACGGTCGGGCCAGCGCGCTGCCCTCAACCGCCCCAGCCTACCGGTGGGCGGGCGGCCTTGTGTTGCAAACGGCGGGCGTGCAACACGGGCTCGGTATAGCCCGAAGGTTGGTTGCGCCCTTCGAACACCAGATCACAGGCGGCCAGAAACGCCGGTCCATCCAACGCCGGCGACATTGGCGTATAGGCCGCGTCGCCCGCATTCTGCCGGTCCACCACGGCGGCCATTTTCTTCATCGCTGCCATAACCTGGTCGCGCGACACAACCTCGTGGTGCAGCCAGTTGGCCAGCGCCTGCCCCGAAATCCGGCAGGTGGCGCGGTCTTCCATCAGGCCCACATCATGGATGTCGGGCACCTTTGAGCACCCGACGCCTTGATCGACCCAGCGCACCACATAGCCCAAGATGCCCTGCGCGTTATTCTCGACCTCGGCCATCAGATCAACCTCGGCCCAGTTGCGGCCAAGGGCAAGCGGCGGGGTCAGCAGCTCATCCAGAGTGGCGCGCGGACCGTTAGCCGCCAATGCATCGGCCAGTTCCGATTGCCGAGACTGTACATCGTAGCTGTGGTAATGCGTGGCATGCAGCGTCGCCGCCGTGGGGCTGGGCACCCAGGCGCAGGTAGCGCCCGCGCGCGGATGCGCGATCTTCTGCGCAAGCATGTCGGCCATCAGGTCGGGCATGGCCCACATGCCCTTGCCGATCTGCGCCCGGCCCCGCAGCCCGCAGGCCAGCCCGATATCGACATTGCGATCCTCATAGGCACTGATCCAGGCAGCCGATTTCATCTCGGATTTCGGCACCATCGGGCCTGCGTCCATGCTGGTGTGGATCTCGTCGCCGGTGCGGTCCAGGAAGCCCGTGTTGATGAAGGCCACCCGCGATTTCGCCGCGCGCAGACATTCCTTGAGGTTGGCCGAGGTGCGGCGTTCCTCGTCCATGATGCCCAGCTTCACGGTGTCGCGCGGCAGGGACAGCGCATCCTCGACCGCGCCGAAGACCGCATCTGCAAAGGCTACCTCGGCGGGGCCGTGCATCTTTGGCTTCACCACATAAACCGAGCCGGTGGTCGAGTTGCGTAGGGCGGTTGACGCATCCGCGCGCTGGAGATCATGCAGCGCGCAAAGCGTCGTCACCATGGCATCCAGAAGGCCCTCGGGCATCTCATCGCCGTTGCGGTCCAGCACGGCAGGCGTCGTCATCAGGTGGCCTACATTGCGTACCAGCATCAGCGCGCGGCCCTTCAGCACCAGAGTGCCGCCATCCGGACCAGTGAAGTGCAGGTCGGGGTTCAGGCGTCGGGTAATGTCTGTGCCGCCCTTGCGTACCACCTCTGTGAGGTCGCCACGCATCAGGCCCAGCCAATTGGCATAGGCGAGCGCCTTGTCGGGCCCATCCACAGCCGCGATGCTGTCTTCCAGATCCATGATGACCGACAGCGCCGATTCCAACCGGATGTCAGCGACATGCGCCGGGTCGCCCGCCCCAATGCGGTGGGCAGGGTCGATGTCGATGATGACATGCAGCCCGTTGTTGCGCAGTACAATCGCAGTGGGCCGGTGCGCGGGACCGTCATAGCCTACGAATTGCGCGGGGTCGCGCAGCGCGGGCTGCAAGGCACCATCGCTGACACGGTAGCCGGTCACATCTGCATGCCCGCCACGCGCCAGCGGCGCGGCTTCATCCAGAAACCCCTTGGCGCGGGCCACGACGCGCGCTCCACGCGCGGCGTCGAACCCGCCTGCGGGCGCCGGACCATCGCCCAGGGCATCCGTCCCGTAAAACGCATCATACAGAGATCCCCAACGCGCATTCGCAGCGTTCAACGCGTAGCGGGCATTGAGCACCGGCACCACCAGTTGCGGGCCCGGAATAGTGGCAATCTCGGGGTCGGTGCCAGCAGTTTCGATCTGGAAATCTGGCCCCTCGGGAACCAGATAGCCGATCTCGTTCAGGAATGCGCGGTAGGCCTGTGCGTCATGCGGGGTGCCGCGGCGCTGGAGATGCCAGTCGGAAATGGCGGTTTGCATCTCGGCGCGCTGCGCCAGAAGCGCACGATTGGTGGGGCCGAAACGGTCGATCAAACCCGCCAGCGCGGTCCAGAAGTGCTCCGCATCAACCCCGGTGCCGGGCAAGGCCTCCGTGTTGATGAACTTCGCCAAGTGGCGATCCACTGACAAGCCTGCATGTTCGACATAGTTGTTCATCCGCATCTCCACCCTTTGATCGCGTTATCCCGTCCCGTCCGGGACCCTTTTTTTGCCAAAGGCGCCGTCCGGCCCCTTCCCTGTGGTGCCGCGCAGCGCTTCGGGTCTGCCTCCTCGCCCGCCCGCAGCCCGCATACAACGGCATACGCAACAGACTTGCTTCTGGCAAATAGCGCCGCCCGCACGACAGATCAACCGTCCACCGACGGCACGACCGGGAAAACACCATGGTATGGCGCGAAAGGCAAGGTGCGCATCATCTGCGGCATCTGGCGGAGGCGGAGCGCGCTGCCCCGGCAAGCCCGCGACGCCTTGCGCCGCAATGCCTTCGCCGCGCGACGGCGTCCAATCATCAGCCGCAGGGCCGGGACTGGGCGAGGCACGCGCAGTGCCGACAGCCGAGGCGGCGTCGCGTGCAAGGGTCAGCCGCCAAGGGGCGGGCTACATACTGGCGCGATTATCGGCGCGGCCACTTGCCGCTCCTGTCGCGACCGGCCTCAGTGCCACCCGCCCTGCCCATCCCGACATCGCCCGCGCCAGCCCGCCCAGGCATGTCAGCCTGTTGTTTAGTGGCGTCACGCGATTCAGTCCCAGGCAGTGCCGCACCGCGCCCACGCCCGGCGCGGCATCGGTCGGAGCAATACCGCACCTCATCCCAGACCTTCTCCCATTTCTTGCGCCAACTGAATGGCAAGCCGCAAGTGGCGCAGGTCTTTTGCGGCAACTCGGATTTTCGTATCTGGCGGGGCATGGGCGGGTCCGGGGCGTATCTGGCGGCCTGTGCGGGTGTTGCACGACAAATGGCAGACATAGCGCAACGCGCCGGGTATCAACCGGTCATCACGTGCCGGGACTGAAAAGGTAGGGACAGGCACCCTTGCCACAGGTGCCGCCCCATCAGGTGCCGCGCGTGCAAGCCGTCGTCACCATGTTTTACATGTCCGAAGCAACCCCGCGTCAGACCACATCGAGGCCACGCCATTCCGGATCGGCCCAGATGTTCAGGTGCCTATTGCGCCGATTGGTCCTGCGTCACGGCGCCAGAGGGCGAGGCCGCGGCATCAGCGGGCCGCAAATCAGGTGGCATCGCATCCAGCGCCAAACTATCTACCAGATCTTGCATCACCATGGCCTGGTTCATGTTGGTCCCCAGACGACGGACCGACACCGTGCCCTCGGCCACTTCGCGCGCACCGATAGCCAGCATGACCGGCACCTTGCCCAACGAGTGTTCGCGCACCTTGTAGTTGATTTTTTCATTGCGCAAATCCAGTTCGGCCCGGACACCGGCGGCTTGAAGCGCCGCGCAAACCTGCGTGCAATACGCGTCAGCATCCGAAATGATCGAAGCCACGACCACCTGGCGCGGCGCCAGCCAGAACGGCAGCTTGCCCGCGAAGTTCTCGATCAACATACCGATGAAGCGCTCAAAACTACCCAGCACCGCGCGGTGCAGCATCACTGGCCGGTGTTTCGCGCCGTCCATGCCGATATAGGTTGCGCCCAGCCGTTCCGGCAGATTGGGGTCCACCTGCAGCGTGCCGCATTGCCAGTCGCGCCCGATGGCGTCGGTCAGCACGAATTCCAGCTTCGGGCCATAGAACGCGCCCTCGCCGGGGAACAGCTCATACTCATACCCTGCTGCGCGGCAGGCATTGCCCAGCGCGGCCTCGACCCGGTCCCAACTTTCATCGGAGCCAATGCGCTTTTCGGGCCGGGTGGACAGTTTGATGCGCCAGTTGTCAAAGCCAAGGTCGGCATAGACGCCCGACAGAAAGTCGATGAATTTCTTCGATTCCGCCTCGATCTGATCTTCGGTGCAGAAGATATGTGCATCGTCTTGGGTAAAGCCGCGCACCCGCATGATGCCATGCAGCGCGCCCGAGGGTTCATAGCGGTTGCAAGATCCGAATTCGGCCATGCGCAACGGCAGGTCGCGGTAGGATTTCAGCCCATGGTTATAGATTTGCACATGGCACGGGCAGTTCATCGGTTTCAGCGCGTTGATGGTCTTTTCGCGGGCGTGTTCCTCGTCAACCTCGACGATGAACATGTTCTCTTGATAATTGTCCCAGTGGCCCGAGTCTTCCCACAGCTTGCGGTTGACGACCTGCGGCGTGTTCACCTCGACATAGCCGTCGCGCATCTGCTGGCGGCGCATGTAATCTTGCAGCGTCGTGTAGATCTTCCAACCGTTGGGGTGCCAGAACACCTGTCCGGGCGCTTCCTCCTGCATGTGGAACAGGTCCATCTCGCGGCCCAGGCGGCGATGGTCGCGCTTCGCGGCCTCTTCCAGCATGTGCAGATGCGCCTTGAGGTCATCGCGGTTGCGGAAGGCCACGCCATAGATGCGTTGCAACATGGGCCGCGTGCTGTCACCCAGCCAGTAGGCTCCCGCGACATTCATCAGCTTGAACGCATCGGCAGGCACCTGACCGGTATGTTGCAGATGCGGGCCGCGGCAAAGGTCCTGCCAGTCCCCGTGCCAATACATGCGCAAGGGCTCGCCTTCCGGGATACGGTCGATCAGTTCCAGTTTGAACGGCTCTCCAGCGGCCTTGTAGTGTTCGATGGCGCGGGCGCGGTCCCAGACCTCGGTGCGTACGGGATCGCGGGCGTTAATGATCGCTTTCATCCGCGCCTCGATCTCACCCAGATCCTCGGGCGTGAACGGCTCGGCCCGGTCGAAATCATAGAACCAGCCGTGGTCACGGACCGGGCCGATGGTGACCTTCACATCGGGCCAGATTTCTTGCACCGCGCGTGCCATGATATGCGCCAGATCGTGGCGGATCAGTTCCAGCGCGGGGGCGTCATCTTGCATGGTATGAATGGCAATGCTGGCGTCAGCGTTGATCGGCCATTGCAGATCATGGTGCGCGCCGTTCACCGTGGCTGAAATCGCCTTTTTCGTCAACGACTTTGACAGGCTTTCGGCCACCTGAGCAGGCGTTGTGCCCGCATCATAGCTGCGCGCATTGCCATCGGGAAAAGTCAGGGTGATCTGGGCCATCGTGGGCATCCTCGTCGTTTTGGCGCCTACGGGTGCGCCCGGTTGCGGGTTTATTTCAAAGGCGTGATGACGCAAAATTGCAGGCAATGTCAAGCGCCCAGAAGGCCTTGTCGGGCAACAGGGGTAACGACACAAGACCGGCGCGCGCGCCCACGCGCCCTGTCACCCGCGCGACGGATCGGTTATGGTCTGGCAATAGCGCCACAGGGGTAAACCCGGGCGCACACCCGCCCCGAGAGGAGTTTCGCAATGTCCGACCATCCGCCCCCCCCGCAACGCTTGGAAACGCCTGATGGTCGCCAGATCGCCTACCACAAACTCCCCGCCACGCCAGACCAGAGCACCCGCCCCGGCGTGATCTTTCTAGGTGGGTTCAGGTCCGACATGAACGGCTCCAAGGCGCTGCATCTGGAGGAATGGGCGCGCAAGCACGGCCGCGCCTTCCTGCGGTTCGATTATTCTGGTCACGGCCAGTCCTCCGGCACCTTCGAGGAGGGGGCGATCGGCGACTGGTTTGCTGACGCCCGCGCGGTGCTGAGCGCGCTCACTGCGGGGCCACAGATCCTCGTCGGTTCGTCCATGGGCGGCTGGATCGCGCTTCTACTGGCACGCAGCCTGCCGGACCGCGTGGCGGGGCTGATCGGCATCGCTGCCGCGCCCGATTTCACTGAAGACAGCATGTGGGCGACGTTCACCACGCCCCAGCGCGCGTCCCTGATGGCCGACGGGCAGATCGCCCTGCCTTCGGACTATTCCGAGACGCCCTACATCATCACCCGCCGCCTGATCGAGGATGGGCGCGACCATCTGGTGCTGCGCACCGCCCTGCCGCTGCCTTTCCCTGTGCGCCTGCTGCAAGGCACTGCGGACACCGATGTGGTGCCTGCGGCCGCACTGCGGCTGCTGGATCACGCAGCCGGGCCAGACATCCGCCTTACGCTGGTGCAAGGCGCCGACCACCGCTTTTCAGACCCGGCCTGCCTGTTGCTCATTACAGAGACGATAGAGTCGGTCTGACACCGCAAAAGCAGCCTGCTGGGCAGGATGCCAAAGAGCGTTAAGGCCGGTTCATATGCGTCTGGGGCGGGCCCGACGCTTGGGCGTCACAACATGTATCCTTTTCGAGGACTGCCCCCTGTCGGTGCGTTGGGCGTACAGATTGCAGGGCGACCGCTGAAATCGCGCCGCGGGGATGCGGCGCCACCGGCCCTTGTGATCCAACCCCGTGCAATCTTTACCCGTGCTGTCCCCACTGACACAGGCGGGCGCATCCGCGCTTGCGCTTGACAATTCCGCCGGTTCAAGGCACCACCGAACACGTTGGTGCCTGCGCGAGCAGGTGAAAAGGGAATGTGCAGTCTCCGACCCAGGCGATGCGCACAGCCGCCCCCGCGACCGTAACCGGAAAGGTTGCCCGCAGCCACTGGTCCGACCGGACTGGGAAGGCAGGACAGCCGCAGGCCAGCTCCCCCATCAAGGGCAGCCCGCCGAAATCCGCAAGCCGGGAGACCTGCCAACAGGATTGGACGAAACCGGACGGGGTGTTCTGGTGTCGGGATGTGCGCCCGCGCCCCTGATTGCAGGGATCGGACCCTACCCCGCCACCCTGCCCGCGCCCGAATGCACGAAGGGTGAAGCCGATGGACGATCTAGCGCAAAAGCCGGGTGTTGGCGCCCCTTTCGGGACCGCCGTGCCGCTGCCCGAAACAGACCTTATGGTCTGCGTCAAATGCCGCAGCGGACAGGAGGTGCCACAAGATGCCCGCCGCCCCGGCCAGTTGTTGTTCGACGATCTGGCAGCGCGCGATCTGGGCTTGGGGATCCGGCTGCATGCGGTCGAATGTTTGCAAAACTGCGACGCGGGTTGCACCATCGCGCTGCGCGGCGGCGAACGCTGGTCCTATGTCTTTGGCAATGTCGATGCCAACACGCAGGCCGATATGGTCGTGGACGGCGCGCGACGCTACCACGCCACCGCTGACGGCCTAATCCCGTGGCGCGAGCGGCCCGAGCATTTCAAGCGCAATTGTGTCGCCCGCCTGCCGCCGGTCTTTACAGCCCCACCCGCTGCCCCATCTGTCAATTCGGCCCCACGCCCTGCAACCAAGGATATCGCCCATGACTGACGCAACCGCCCCCAAACCCGCAGGCCCCACCCCCTCGGCCCTCGCCAAACTTCCGGTGACCGTCATCACTGGCTTCCTGGGATCTGGCAAGACAACGCTGGTCCGCCACCTGATGGCCAATCCCGGCGGGCGGCGCCTTGCCGTCGTGGTCAACGAATTCGGCGACGTCGGCGTGGATGGCGAGATCCTCAAGGGCTGCGCCATCCCCGACTGCCCGGCGGAAAACATCGTGGAGCTGGCCAACGGCTGCATTTGTTGCACCGTCGCCGACGATTTCATCCCCACGATTGAGGCGCTGATGGCCTTGACGCCCCGCCCCGATCACATCTTGATCGAAACCTCGGGCCTGGCGCTGCCGAAACCGTTGCTGAAGGCCTTCGACTGGCCTGATATCCGCTCACGCATCACAGTGGACGGTGTGATTGCCCTGGCGGATGCCGAAGCGGTGGCCGATGGTCGCTTCGCGCCCGATGTGGCCCGCGTGGATGCCCAGCGATTGGCTGACGACAGCCTCGACCATGAGACCCCTCTGTCCGAGGTGTTCGAGGATCAGATCGCCTGCGCCGACATCATCTTGCTGACCAAATGCGACCTTGCCGGACCGGACGGCGTGGCGCGCGCCCGCGCGCTGATCGCGGCGGAAACGCCCCGTCCGCTGCCGATGATCGAAGTGACCGAGGGCGCGGTGGACCCACGCATCATCCTCGGGCTTGGTGCCGCTGCCGAGGACGACCTTGCGGCGCGGCCCAGCCATCACGACGGGGCCGATGATGACCACGACCATGACGATTTTGAGAGCATCGTGGTGGATATCCCCGAACTGGCCGATCCCGCGCATCTGGTTGCTGCTATCGAAGGACTCGCGCGCGACCACAACATCCTGCGGGTCAAGGGCTACGCCAGCGTTGCGGGCAAGCCCATGCGCCTATTGGTACAGGCAGTCGGCGCGCGGGTGCGCCAGCAATTCGACCGCCCCTGGGGCGCGGGCGAAGCGCGGCGCGGCCGTCTGGTGGTCATCGCCGAGCATGACGATATCGACCCTGCGGCGATCCATGCCGCCCTGAAGAACATGGGGCAAAACGCTGTGGCGGACGCAATGTCGTAACCATAACGCCACATGCCGCCCCGGCGCAGGTTCTGCATCGAGGCGATCAGTAGGGTGGGCCGCGCCGGGCCGGTTCGGTATCCACCCGCGCCGCACCTACACCGCAACAGACATCCAACGGATTGCCACGCCCTTACCTAAACAGAAGGCTGAAACACCCCGAAACGCCCTCCGCCGAAAGCCCAGCCGAAAGCCCGCAATGCACGTCATCTTTCGCGAAAGCCACGGCCTCGATCAGGCCGATACACCGACCGACCTGGGCCAGACCCCGGCGGATCTGGTCGTGCTGTCGTTTTCCGACAGCGACCTTGGCGCTTTTGCTGCCGGGTGGCATGCGGGTGGCGGGGTGCAGGGGCGACTGCCAACGCTGCGGCTGGCCAATCTGGCGGCGCTGAAGCATCCGCTGTCGGTGGATACCTATGTCGATGCAACCCTCCGCGGGGCCAAGGGTGTCTTGATCCGGCTGATCGGCGGCGTGCCCTACTGGTCCTATGGGCTGCAGCAGGTCCGCGCGCAGGCTCAGGCGCGCGGCATTGCACTGGCCGTCCTGCCAGCCGACGGACGCGCCGACCCACGGCTCGATGCGATGTCCACCCTGCCGGTTTCCACCCTGCGCCGCCTGCAGGCGCTGTGTGACACAGGTGGGGCGATCGCAGCTCAGGCCGCACTGGCGCAGCTAGCGCTGGCGGCGGGCCTCTATGCCGGGCCGGTGCGGGGGGCGAAACACCTGCCCCCGGTGGGCGCATGGTCGCCAAATCATGACGTGGCCTGTCCGGTGCTGTTCCACCAACCTCAGGCCCTGCCAATTGCCCAACCCGAAGCGCGGCCTGCCGCCCGGCCCCGCATCGCCATTGTTTTCTACCGCAGCTATCTGGTGGCTGCCGATCTGGCCCCCGTCGCTGCGCTGCACACGGCCTTCATCGCACAAGGCTATGACGTGCTGACGCTTTTCGTGCCCTCGCTTAAAGAGCCGCAATCGGCAGGCTGGCTTCGCCGCCAACTGACAGGTTTTGCCCCCCGCGCCATCGTCAATGCCACGGCTTTCAGCGGCAAGGGGGATGACGGCACGTCGCCGCTCGATGGGCCCGGCGTCCCGGTATTTCAGGTGGCGCTGGCAACATCGGACCGCGCAGCCTGGGAGGCTGCGGCGCGCGGCCTGTCGCCTGCCGATCTGGCCATGCACGTCGTGTTGCCCGAGGTGGATGGCCGTATCATGACGGGCGTTGCCTCGTTCAAGGAACCCGGTACCCGCGACCCGCATCTGCAATTCGCAAGACGAGCGCATCAGCCCGATCCCGCGCGCATCCGCGCTATCGTGGCCCGGGTGGACGGCTGGCTGCGGCTGGCGGCCAAACCCGTGTCCCGCCGACGCGTGGCGCTGATCCTGTCCACCTATCCGGGGCGCGACTGGAACATGGGCCATGCGGTGGGCCTCGACGCCCCCGCCTCGGCCCGCGCGATCTTGGAAGATCTGCACGGCGCAGGGTATGACGTCGGGGAAACCTCCGGCGCGCGCGCGGGTGCTGGGACGGGTAAAGTCCGAGCCGCATCAAGCGTGCAAGTCACAGACCAGAGTACGGTGTCCGGGCGCGCCGATATCCCCGAAGGTGGTATTATGGACGGCGGCGAAGCGGAAGGTCGCAGCGTTGACAACAGGAGCACCAAGGCCCGTTCTGCGGACGCAAACGTTGCAGGCGCAGCAACCGACAATTCGGCGACGGCGGGTCAGAGCTGGGCCCTTGTCGGCCCTGAGGCGCTGCGCGGCGCCCAAGCCAAACATGGCGTCAACTGCGCTGCGGGCGGCGCGGCACATTACACTCACCAAGCCGCGCGTGCTGCGGCACCCGCTGCCGCGCTGCACGCGCCTAGAAACCCGACCGTCAGCGCGAACGGTCTTGCACAAGACGATGCCGCACCCCAAGATGCGCGCGACAGCAAGGCCATCCCGCGCCCCGATCTGACGCGCACCCTGCAAAGCCAGACCCTGCGCTGGCCGCTGACCGCCTACCGCGCCGCGTTGGCCCGTCTACCCCAATCCCTGCGCGACGACCTGACAGCGGCATGGGGTTCAGCCGAAGCAGACCCCAACTGCCGCGCGGGCGCGTTCCACTTCAGCGCCGTGCAGACCGGCCAGACATTGATCGCGCTGCAACCCGAACGCGGCACGCCGCGGACCCGCGGAGACGATTATCACGACCTTTCGCGCACCCCACGCCACGCCTACGTGGCCTTCTACCTTTGGCTCCAGACCAACGCCGACGCGATGGTGCATATCGGCGCGCATGGCACGCTGGAATGGCTGCCGGGCAAGTCCGTGGCCCTGTCAGATACCTGCTGGCCAGAGGTCCTGACTGGCCCCCTGCCCGTCATCTATCCGTTCATCGTCAATGACCCCGGCGAGGCCGCGCAAGCCAAGCGTCGGATCGGTGCAGTCACGCTGGGCCATATCCCGCCACCCTTGCGCGCCAGCCGTACGCCTGACAGGTTGGCACGGCTGGAGGCGCTTCTGGACGAATTCTCAACCGCCGACGGGCTGGACCCGAAACGCCGCGACCGTCTGCAAGGCGGCATCCGGGCCGAGGCGCAGGCGCTGGGGGTCGAGGGTGATCTGGGCCTCGATGACGCCACTTGCGCCGCTGAGGCGATCACGCGCATCGACCGCTTTGTCTGTGACGTGAAGGAAAGCCAATTCGGGGTGGGGCTGCATGTCTGGGGCCGTGATCCGGTGCAGACCATGGCCACCGGCGCCTTTGTTGCAAGCAGCGATGGCGGAGAAAGCCCATCGGTAGACGCAGGTGTCGGCGCGGCAAGTACCGGAAGCACGGGCACTGATCCCCAGGGCGCTGCAGGGAACGCTACGCGCCCCACTAGCCACGCGCCCCTCGACACCCGCAGCGCTGTGCGGGCCGAGCGTGCCGCGCTTTTGGACGCGCTGGACGGGCGGCGGATTGCGGCGGGGCCGTCAGGGTCGCCCTATCGTGGGCGCGTCGATGTGCTGCCAACCGGGCGCAACATGTTCACCACCGACCCGCGCGCCGTGCCCAGCCGGGCCGCCTATGCACAGGGGGTGAAGCTTGGTGCGGAATTGGTACGCCGCCATTTGCAAGACGAGGGCGACTGGCCAAGGGCGCTGATCGTTGACCTTTGGGGCTCGGCCACCATGCGCACGGCGGGTGAGGAATTTGCGATGGCGCTGCACCTGATCGGCGTGCGCCCGGTCTGGGATGCAGGGTCCGAGCGTGTCTCGGGGATCGAGGTCATCCCGATCGCCGAACTGGATCACCCGCGCGTCGATGTGACTCTGCGCGTCTCGGGCCTGTTCCGCGACGTTTTCCCCTCGCTGTCGACGCTGTTCGCCACCGCCATCCGGGCGCTGGCTGCACGCGATGAAGCGCCGGACTGGAACCCCTTTGTAGGCCTTGGCAGTTCGCCAGATACGGAGTCAGGCGCCGCAGAACCCGATGCCGAGGGACTGGATGCGACTGGACCAGGTGCCCAAATGCCAGCGCCGAGGCTTCAACCTTCTAGCGACCAGAGCGATCGAGGTCCAAACGGCACCGCTGCGGGCAGTGCAACCACTGCCAACGCAGGGGCGGAAAGCGGCAGCGATACCAACACCGCCCCACGCGACCCTAATTTGTTCCGCGTCTACGGCCCGGCACCGGGCAGCTATGGGTTGGGCGCAGGGGCGGCGCTGGAAGATTACAGCGATGAGGGCCGCGCTGCGGCGGGGGCGGCATGGCTCAACGCGTCGGCCTTCGCACTGGAAGGTGACAGCGCCACCCGCGACGACGCAGGCATTCGCGCCCGCGTGGCGGCGGCGGACAGCTTTGTGCACCTGCAAGACCTGCCCGAAACCGACCTTCTGATGGCTGCCGATTATGCCACGCATGAGGCGGGCTTTGCCGCAGCGCAGGGAGTCGCGGGCGGACGGGCGCGGCTTTATCACATGGATACGACGCGCGCCGACACGCCCCGCGCCCGGGCGCTGAGCGAAGAAATCGCCCGTGTCGTGCAGGCCCGCGCCGCCAATCCCGACTGGATCGCGGGCATGCGCCCACATGGTTTCCGGGGAGCGGCCGAAATCGCCGCGACGCTGGAGCATATGGCGGCTTTCGCGCATCTGGCGGGTGTTGTCGGCCCGCATCTGTTCGACCTCTATCATGAGGCCACGCTGGGCTGCCCCACGACGCGCGCCTTTTTGCAAGACGTCAACCCCGCCGCCTGCCGCGCCATGCAAGATCGCTTTGCCGCGCTGTTGGAGGCTGGGCTGTGGCAGACCCGGCGGAACTCTATCCGCGCCGAAGTGGAAGCGATGGGCGATATCGAAGGGCCCGGGTTTCCGGAAACGGAGAGCGATCCAGGGGGGACATATAATCTGGAACGGCCCAGCGATGCGGAAACGGCGGGCGATCTGCAAGCGCCGGACGCGCCGGACACATCGCGCGATCTGGTTGGGGTGCCCGCTACGCAAGGCGGCACCTCGGACAGGCAAGGTGCGGGCGGGTCGCTCGCACCCAAGGGTGCCCGCGCATGAGCGCGCCGGTGGTCCAGGGCTGGTGCCCCGGCGCCTACCGCCCGATGCTGTCGGGCGACGGGTTGGTGGTGCGGGTGCGCCCGCGCCATGCCCGGTTGACACGCGCGCAGATGCTGGGCCTGTGCGATCTGGCCGGGCGCTATGGCAACGGCACGATGGACCTGACCAACCGCGCCAATCTGCAAATCCGCGGCGTGGCTGAGGGTGACCACCCAGCACTCATCGCTGGGCTATCCGCCCTGCGGCTGCTGGATGAAGACCCAGCCCTTGAGGGGCGGCGCAACATTCTTGTGCAGCCTTTCTGGGAGCCAGGCGACCTGACCGACCGGCTTACGCAGGCACTGCTGAACACCCTCGCTGCCCTTCCCGGCCTGCCTGCCAAGGTAGGTTTTGCGGTGGACACCGGACCTGTGCCCCTTTTGCAGGCTGACAGCGCCGATTTCCGGTTGGAGCGTGGGGCGGATGTCCTGATCTTGCGTGCCGCAGGCTGCACCCATGGCCGGGCGGTGACAGAAGCGGGCGCAATGCCCGCGCTGATCGAGTTGGCGCAGTGGTTCGACCGGCACCGCACGACTGCGCATCGCCGCATGGCCGACGTTGTCGCCAACCACCCGCTTCCCCCGGAATGGACGACCACCGCGCCGCTTTCAGCAGCGGCGGTTGCCGCAGCGGAGGTTGGTGCACATCCCAACGCAGCGGCGGACGAGGCGACGAGGGAACAGGCGATTGCCCCACGCGCCCCTGCGCAGTTGAACGCCCTGCAAGGCGCAGCACAGGCACCCGGCGCATCCACCGCCGAACAGATGCCAGATGTGGGCATGACGCCCCTTGGCCCGCTGGTCGGTGCCGCCTTTGGCCAGATAGACGCCACAGAACTGGCGCGGCATTTGCATGCCGATCAGCAGATTGTCGCCCTGCGTGTCACGCCCTGGCGGCTGTTCTTGCTGGAAGGGACCGCGCAGATGCCACAGGCCGCGCCGTTCATAACCACCCCCGCAGACCCGCTGCGCGGCATCGACGCCTGCCCCGGGGCGCCGTTCTGCCCGCAGGCAACCGTCGAGACCCGGCCCCTTGCCCGCGCGCTGGCGCACTTGCCTGCCGCCGAGATGCCGGGCGCAGGCATGCCCCCGGACGACCCAGCCACTGCATTGGATTTCGGTCAAGGCGAACGCCGTCAGGTCGATCAGTGTGGCGATCAAGCGCCTTCTCGCATGCGATCGAGCAGTCCTAGCGCGTTAATGCCGGGGCTGCATGTCTCTGGCTGCGCCAAGGGCTGCGCCCGGGCGCGAGCGGCGGGGTTGACGCTGGTGGGGCGCGATGGGCGCTTTGACCTTGTGGAAAACGGCCATGCATGGGATGCCGCCACCCAAACGGGACTGACAGCCGATGACCTTCTGAACCACAATCTGTTGCCCTGAGCCATGCCGAGCAAACCAACGCCACTTGCCTGCCCACCGTCTCATACGCACGCCCAACCGGAACACCACAAATGACCCATACCTACCAGACCGACGGCGCGGCGATCTACCGCCAGTCTTTCGCAACCATCCGGGCCGAGGCCGAACTGGCCCGTTTCACCCCCGATGACGAACCCATCGCCGTGCGGATGATCCATGCTGCGGGTATGGTAGAATTGGCACCCTACCTCCGCTTTTCAGAAGGCTTCAGCGCTGCGGCGCGCGCCGCACTTGCCGCAGGCGCACCGATCCTGTGCGATGCGCGCATGGTGAGCGAGGGCATCACCCGCGCCCGCCTGCCCGCCGATAACAGGGTCATCTGCACCCTGCATGAGGACAATGTGCGCGACCTTGCGGCGATGCTGGGCAACACCCGGTCGGCGGCAGCGTTGGAGCTGTGGCGCCCGCACCTGGCGGGGGCGGTGGTGGCAATCGGCAATGCACCGACCGCGCTGTTTCATCTGCTGAACATGCTGCAAGACCCCGCCTGCCCGCGCCCCGCCGCCATCATCGGTTGCCCGGTGGGGTTCGTGGGTGCCGTTGAAAGCAAGGATGCACTATGGGCAGATCAGCCGGTGCCGTGCTGCATCGTGCAGGGACGGCTGGGCGGCAGCGCAATCACTGTTGCCGCGCTCAACGCGCTTGCGAGCCGTGCCGAATGACCGCGCCTCAGGATGTCGCTGGCCCCCCGCCAGCCGTCAAGACGGCAACCGACACCAAGCCGACGGCCACGGCGCCCGGCACCATCTATGGGCTGGGCCTTGGCCCCGGCGCGGCTGATCTTCTGAGCGTGCGCGCAGACAGGTTGCTGCGCGGTGCGCGCCATGTGGCGTTCTTCCGCAAGGCGGGGCGCGCGGGGCAGGCACGGCGCATCGTGGCAGACATGCTGCCCGCGGGCGTGGTGGAATATGCCATGGAATACCCCGTTACCACCGAAATCCCGCTGAGTGATCCGCGATATAACGCGCTGCTGTCTGACTTCTACACCACCTGCACCGCGCATCTGCGCGGGTTGGCACAGGGCGGCGACGATGTGGTGGTGCTGTGCGAGGGGGATCCTTTCTTTTACGGCTCCTTCATGCACCTCTATTCCCGGCTGCGCGATGACGTGCCGGTGCAGGTGGTGCCCGGCATCACCGGCATGTCGGCGGCCTGGACCGCGACGGGTCTGCCGGTGACCTGGGGCGATGATGTGCTAAGCGTGCTGATGGGCACTCTGCCCGAGGATGTGCTGACCGAACACATGCGCCGCGCCGATGCGCTGGTGGTGATGAAGATCGGACGCAATATCGATAAGGTCCGCCGCGCGCTGCAGGCTGCGGGCCGCTATGACGCCGCATGGCTGGTGGAATATGCCGCGATGGCCGACCAGAATGTGGTGCCGCTGGCGCAGGCGGCGGGCCGGGTGACGCCCTATTTCTCGATCGTCATCGTGCATGGACAGGGGCGACGGCCGTGAACGGGACGCTGACCATCGCGGGGCTTGGCCCGGGCGCGGATGCCATGGTCACGCCGCAGGTAGCGGCAGCGCTGGCGCAGGCAACCGATGTCGTCGGCTATATCCCTTATGTGGCGCGCATCCCCACCCGTCCGGGCCTGACGCTGCATCCCAGCGACAACAGGGTCGAGGCTGACCGCGCCTGCCACGCGCTGGAAATGGCGCAGGCGGGGGCGCGGGTGGTCATCGTGTCCTCAGGCGATCCAGGCGTTTTCGCCATGGCCTCGGCGGTGTTCGAAGTGTTGGAGTCAGGGCCGGCCGAATGGCGGGCGCTGGATATCCAGGTGCTGCCGGGCATCACTGCGATGCTGGCTGCGGCGGCCCGGGCGGGCGCGCCACTTGGACATGATTTCTGCACCATCAACTTATCCGACAACCTGAAGCCCTGGGCGGTGATCGAAGCCCGGCTGCGGCTGGCGGCAGAGGCCGATTTCGCCATGGCTTTCTACAACCCAAGGTCGGCGTCGCGCCCCGAAGGCTTTGCCCGCACGCTGGAAGTGCTCAATGAGGCATGCGGCGACGCGCGCCCAGTGATCTTCGCGCGCGCGGTATCGACCCCGGCAGAAGTCATAAGCGTCATACCCCTGCCCGAATGCCGCCCCGAGATGGCCGACATGCGCACAATGGTCATCGTCGGATCGTCTGCCACGCGGATCATCGCGCGGCCAGGGCGCGCGCCATGGGTCTACACGCCGCGTTCGGTGACGCGATGAAATGGACGGGATGCCCCACGCGCGGGTCCGGCAGCGATGCAGGCGCCGGGCGCCTAATTCTGGCGCCACGCGGCGTGACCAGCGCCGCCACGGCCCGATCCGGGCGCATCAGCGCAAGCTGGAGGTGCTGCGCCCGATCACACCTAGAACTGCGGCGCTTCCCGATCCCCCAGCCATTCCAGAACGGCCTCGACGTCATAGACCTCGGTGCGGGCGGGCAGCGCGGGGCGGTCGATCATGATGACCGGCAGACCCAGTTCACGGGCCGCCGTGATCTTGGCCACAGCGCCCGCGCCACCGGCATTCTTCGACACTACCATCTCGATTCCATGGGCCTGCATCAGGGCCCGATCGCCTGCAATGGTGAACGGCCCCCGGTCCACGATGATATGATGGCGGGGAAAGGGCGGCGGCACTTCGGGCGGATCGACCAGCCGCAGCAAGTAGTCGTGCTGCGGATTGGGCGCGAACTCGGCCAGATGCATGCGCCCCACGGCCAGCATGACCCGGGCGGGCGGGCGGGCGAGGGCTGCCACCGCCCCTGCAATGTCGGGCACGCGGGTCCATTGGTCGCCCGGCGCGGGCATCCACGCCGGGCGGGTCAGCGCGATCAGCGGCACGCCTGCCTGCGCGCAGGCGGCCACGGCATGGCGGCTCATCTGCGCGGCGAAGGGATGCGTTGCATCCACCATATGGGTGATGCGATGGTCGCGCAGATAGGTTGCCAGCCCGTCGACGCCGCCAAACCCGCCCACCCGTCGTGGCAACGGCTGGCGCACTGGGCGCTGCACGCGACCCGCGAAAGAGATCGTGCCGGGGATTTGCAATTCGGCCAGACGGGCGCACAACGCCGTTGCCCCGGTCGTGCCGCCAAGGATCAGGAGGTTCTGCACAATGGTTGATGTCGCGTCGCCCATGTTCCGCCCCTCGTTGCTGGGTTTCATCGCTTCCGCCATGATTGCACCGGGGGGCCTTCGGGCTGCAAGCAGTTGCGCGCCATCAGACGCGAAAATCTTGCCGGGGCGGCGTCCCATCGGTCAGGTCGCAAAACCAACAGCCCGACGATCACGCTACAGCTCTGGCGTCATGCCGCGCCGCTTTGCAAAGGCACGGAAGGCTATCAGCGGTCCGGATTCGAACAGACAAGGTGTCGTGGCACCCGCACGCCGCTTGACGCCTATGCGTGCCGAAACCGGCATGGCAGCGGGCACGCGCTGCGGATCCTCTGCCAAAGGCAAACTTGAGGGCACAGCCCATGCGTGACACCTCCACCACCCCTTGGCTGACGATCCTCGGTCTGGGCGAGGACGGGCCTGACGGCCTGACGCCTGCAGGCTGCGCCGCGCTGGAACGCGCCGAGATCGTCATGGGTGCGTCGCGGCATCTGGCGCTGTTGCCAGCGGTATCCGCAGAACAGATCCGGTGGCCCGTCCCCTTTGCCGATGGCATTGCACCGCTTCTGGCCTTGCGCGGGCGGCGGGTGGTGGTCCTCGCGTCGGGCGATCCATTCTGGTTTGGCGCAGGGTCGGTGCTGGCGCGGCACCTCTCGCCCGGGGAATGGCACGCCTTGCCCGGCCCTGCGATCTTCACGCTGGTCGCAGCGCGCATGGGCTGGGCGCTGGAGGGGGTTGGGTGTTTCGGGCTGCATGCCGCACCCCTGACCCGGCTGCGCCCCGCGCTGCACCCGGGTGTGCGGCTGATCGCGCTTTTGCGTGACGGGGCGTCAGTGGACGATCTGGCAGCCTATCTGCATCAGGCGGGCTTTGGCGCATCCAGCGTGAGCGTGCTGGAAAGCGTCGGCGGCATGTCTGAGCGGCGCACAGATGTGACCGCAGATGCGCTGTGCGATGCGCCGCCCATCGCAGAGGAAAGCGCATCTGCCAGCGCCCTGCCCGGCGTTGCATCGGGCGCGATTCCACGGGGCGGCTTTCGCCACCCGGTCTGCGTGGCGGTGATGGTCGCGGGCTCAGGCGCGGTGCTGCCGTTGGCCCCGGGTCGGGCTGAGGATTGGTTTGACCATGACGGCCAGATCACCCGACGCCCGGTGCGCGCGCTGACCCTTTCGGCGCTGGCGCCGCGCGGGGCCGAACATTTGTGGGACATCGGATCAGGATCGGGCTCCATCGCGATTGAATGGTTGCTGGCAGGCCCACGCCTTGCTGCCACCAGCATAGAGCCGCGCGCTGACCGCGCCGCCACCATCCGTGCCAATGCCGACCGGCTGGGCATGGACCGGCTGGCAGTGGTCAACGGCCGCGCGCCGGACGCGCTGGAAGGGCTGATGCAGGCGGGTGCGCCCCGGCCCGATGCCGTCTTCATCGGCGGAGGGCTATCGGACGCGCTCTTGCACTGGCTGTGGCAGCACCTGCCCCCCGGTACCCGCGTGGTGGCAAATGCCGTCACCCTGGGGTCAGAGGCGCTGCTGATCGCGGCGCAGGCAGCCCGCGGCGGGGACTTGTTGCGGGTGGAACTGGCCCAGGCAGGCACCCTGGGACCCAAGGCCGCAGGGCATCGTGGCTGGAAGGCCGCCTATCCGATCGTGCAATGGAGTGTCACGCGATGATCGTGGCGGGTTTCGGGTTCCGCAAGGACGCCACGGTGGAAAGCCTGCATAGCGCGCTATCGCACGCGCTGGCGGCGTTGCGCCCTGACCCTGCATCAGGCCCGGATACTGCTACGGTACATGCCGACCGCACCAAAGATCTGACGACTTCGGAGCATGGTGCAGCGGATCGTGGGCCAAGAGATCGGGGCTCTCATGCGCTTCAGACGCAGCTTTCGGCGGAGCAATCGGCGGGTGAAAAGCGGGCGGCAGCTGGTCTACCGAGCGGCGTCAAACCGTCCGCCGACCACACAAGCGACCGCCCAACCGGGCACCCCACCGGCCCCGACCTGCTGGCAACCGCGCAGACCAAAGTCGGCAGTCCTGCCATGCAGGCCCTGGCCCGCCGGTTGCCACGCCCGCTGCATGGCGTCGCTGCGGACGTACTGGCCGCACAGGCCACCGCCACGTATTCCGCTGCTGCGCAGGCGGCATACGGCACCGGATCGGTGGCCGAAGCGGCGGCACTTGCCGCCGCAGGAAGCGGCGCACGCCTGCTGGCCCCGCGCGCCGTTTCAGGCGACCGCAAAGCCACTTGCGCGCTCGCGCTTGGGATTGGGCCAGCCCCCGATGCTATGGGCACGGGCGACGCGATACGGCACACCACCAACCCCGAAAGCACGACATGACCGTACATTTCATCGGCGCCGGACCCGGCGCGCCGGATCTTCTGACCCTGCGCGGGCGCGACCTGATCGCTTCCTGCCCGGTCTGCCTTTATGCGGGCTCGCTGGTGCCGCTGGCCGTGCTTGCCCACTGCCCCCCAGGCGCAAAGATCGTCAACACCGCGCCGATGGATCTGGATGCGATCATGGCAGAGATCGCCAGCGCCCATGCCACAGGTCAAGATGTGGCGCGGCTGCATTCGGGCGACTTGTCGGTCTGGTCGGCGATGGGCGAGCAATTGCGCCGCCTGCGCGCCATGGGCGTTCCCTTCACCGTTACCCCCGGCGTGCCGTCGTTTGCCGCCGCCGCCGCCGCGCTGGGGGCGGAACTGACGTTGCCGGGCCTCGCGCAATCGGTGGTGCTGACCCGCACGCCGGGACGCGCGTCGGCCATGCCGGAAGGTGAGAGCCTGCGGAACTTTGCCGCCACAGGTGCCACCCTGGCGCTGCATCTATCGATACAGAACCTCGACACAGTGGTGGCAGAACTGACGCCAGACTACGGCGCGGACTGCCCCGTCGCTGTGGTCTACCGCGCCAGTTGGCCCGACCAGCAGATCATCCGCGGCACGCTGGGCGACATAGCTGGCCGGGTCGGCCCGGGGATTGCACGCACTGCGCTGATCATCGTCGGGCGGGCGCTGGCGGGCGAAGGATTTGACGACAGCCGCCTTTACGCGGGCGATTACGACCGCCGCTATCGCCCCCAGGGAGCGGACAGCCCGTGGCAGGGCTGGATGCCAGAAGCCGAGGGCAGCACAGATGCAGCGCCCGCTGCGGCGGCTGACCGCGCAATATCTCCCGCCCCCATACACACGAACCGGCGCGGCAGCGCCTCAGGCGACGACGCAGGCAAAGACCCCCAGCCAGCCCCCGCAGTCAGCGGGGCTTCGCGCAAGGTGCCCCCCGCGCCTGGCACCACCACCGACCCCGGCCCACAAGCCAACACCAAGGCATTCCACAGCGATACCCGACCAGAAAGTGACCGCCCCGATGAATAGAATACCCGGCCTGATGATCTCGGCCCCTGCCTCGGGTACCGGAAAAACGACTGTGATGCTGGGCCTGTTGCGCGCGTTATCGGAGGACGGGCTGCGGGTGCAGCCGTTCAAATCTGGACCCGACTATATCGACCCGGCGTTTCACCTTGCAGCCTGCGGACGCCCTTCGTTCAACATTGACACCTGGGCGATGGGGGCGGACCTGTTGAGTGCCATCTCAGCACAGGCGCAAGGCGCCGATATCTGCGTGGCCGAGGGGTCGATGGGGCTGTTTGACGGTGTGGCGACCCGGGGCCGCTGCGGGTTTGGTAGCAGCGCCGAGACCGCGAAGGCCATGGGCTGGCCGGTAATCCTTGTCATCGACGTCAGCGGGCAGGCGCAATCGGCGGCGGCGACCGCGCTGGGATTCAAGACCTATATGCCGGACCTGACCATCGCGGGCGTCATCCTGAACCGCGTCGCCTCGCCCCGCCATGAAAGACTCACCCGGCTGGGCATGGAGCGCGCCGGGCTCAGCGTGCTTGGCGCCCTGCCCCGGCGCGGCGACCTGACGCTGCCCGAACGCCATCTGGGGCTGATCCAGGCGGTCGAGCATCCCGACCTCGACGCCGCAATCGATGGCTACGCAACCTTCTTGCGCGAGCATGTCGATCTGGCCGCAATCCGGGCTGCGGCAGCAGCGGTGGCAGGCGATGCACCTGCGGGCGGGCTGGACAATGGGACTACCGCTTCACCTGCGGTGCGGCGAACCTCTGCCCCCGCAAGCGCTGCCCCCGCGCTGCCCCGGCCGCCCGCGCAGCGCATTGCCTTGGCGCAAGATGCCGCGTTTTCCTTCACATATCCGCATGTACTGACCGGCTGGCGCGCAGCAGGAGCAGAGATTATCCCATTCTCACCGTTGGCGGATGAGGCGCCCGACGCCACCGCCGATATGGTCTGGCTGCCCGGCGGCTATCCGGAATTGCACGCAGGCCGCCTTGCCGCAGCTGCCACCTTCCGCGCCGCGCTGCGGCTTCATGCGCAGACCCGGCCGGTGCATGGCGAATGCGGCGGCTACATGGCCCTTGGCGCGGCGCTGATCGACAAGGCAGGCGTGGCGCATGAGATGGCGGGCCTTCTGGGTCTTGTCACCAGCTACGCGCAGCGCAAATTCCACCTGGGTTATCGCCGCGCAGTCCTGCGCAGCGCCCTGCCGGGTCATGCCACGGGCGCAGCCCTGCGCGGGCATGAATTCCATTACTCGACCATCCTGGAGCAACCAGACCCACCCCTTGCCGATGTGACCGATGCAGATGGCACGTCCGTGCCCGAAACCGGGTCACATCGGGGCCATGTCAGTGGCACCTTCTTTCACCTGATCGCCAGCGAGGGAGGTGACGCATGAGCGGATTTGTCAGCTTCGTGGGCTCCGGCCCCGGCGACCCGGAACTTCTGACGCTGAAGGCGGTTGACCGGCTGCGCCGCGCCGATGCGGTGCTGTTTGACGACCTGTCAGCCGGGCCGATCCTGAGCCATGCCCGCGCGGGCGCCGATCTGGTTGCGGTGGGCAAGCGCGCGGGGCGTCCGTCGCCAAAGCAGCACCATGTCAGCCGCCTGCTGGTGGATTACGCGCAGCTGGACCAGCGAGTGGTGCGGCTGAAATCGGGCGACGGCGGCATGTTCGGACGGTTGGAGGAAGAACTGATCGCGCTGCGCGACGCAGGCATCCCCTATGAGATCGTCCCCGGCGTGCCCTCGGCCTGCGCCGCCGCCGCCGCCGCAGGCATCCCGCTGACACGGCGGCTGACGGCGCGGCGGGTGCAGTTTGTAACCGGCCACGACGTCACAGGGCAATTGCCCGGCGACATGAACCTTGATGCGCTGGCCGATCCCACGGCCTGCACTGTGGTCTTCATGGGCAAACGTACCTTTCCCGCCCTGGTGGACCGGCTACGCGCACACGGCCTGCCCGGCGAAACGCCCGCCCTGCTGGCCGAGGCCATCAGCACACCGCATCAGCAGATCCGGCGTTTCACGATCGACACCCTTGCCCAGTATCTGGGCGGGGCCACCAGCGACCAGCCCGCGCTGATCCTTTACGGCGCACTGGCCGAGGCGTAGGCAGATGCCGATACATCCGAGCTAAAGGCGGGGGACGGAATGCGCGTGATCGAAGACCTCTGGCTGATTGGAATCGGCACCGGCAGCCTGTCGCATATCACCCTGGAAGGGGTGGCGGCGCTGCGCGCGGCGCAGGTTATCTTGGTGCCGCACAAGGGCGCAGGCAAGGACGATTTGGCCGATCTGCGATACCAGATCATCGCAGCGAGCGGAACAGCAGCGCAGATCATCCCGTTCGACTACCCCACGCGCGACCCCGCGCTGCCATATGATGCACGGGTGTCGGACTGGCATGATGAGATCGCGCGGCGTTGGCAAAGCGCAATGGTGCGGGCCGAAGCAGATGGGCCGGTGGCGTTACTGGTCTGGGGCGACCCTTCGCTTTACGACAGCACGCTGCGGATCGCGCGGCGGCTGGACCCGGTCCCACGTCTGCGCGCGGTGCCGGGGATCACCGCCATTCAGGCGCTGACCGCAGCGCACGCAATCGCGCTGAACACGGTAAACGGACCGGTGCATATCACCACGGGCCGACGGCTGCGCGCGCAGGGCTGGCCCGAGGGGGTAGAGACGGTGGTGGTCTTGCTGGATGGGGAAGCCGGGTTTCAGCACCTGACCGAGCCGAGGTTGGATATCTGGTGGGGCGCCTATCTGGGCAGCCCGGACCAGCTCTTGCACCACGGCACCCTGTCCGATGTGACACAGACCATCGTGGACCTGCGCGCAAATGCCCGCGCGCGTCACGGCTGGATCATGGACACCTATCTGATGCGCAAACGCCCCTGACCCTGCGTTTGGGCCGAGAAGCCCGCGCAAATTACCTTACGCCTTTTACTGCAACACCGTACTGCGCGCGTTCTTGCCCACCAGCCCCGCGCACCAAGTTCTATTTCTTCAACTGCGCCAACTTGGCTTCCAACTCACTCAGTTGGCGTTTTATGTCACTCAGATCATCGCCCGGCCCGGACTTGTCGGTTTTCGCGGCCCCAGCCCCCGCACCCTGAGGTGATGCCTGACCCGGCGTCTGATCGGATGTGTCCGTGTGATCGCCGGGCATCACTGGCCAGCCGGACATCATGGTTTTCATGAACAGCTTTTGCTGCTGCTGCATCGCCTCAAAGCCCGGCATCGCGGCCATGGGGTTGGGCAGCGTGGTCATGTTGTCAACGATCTTGGACTGACCGTCGCGGAGCATCTCGAAGGACATGGCCAGAAATTGCGGTACGACGCTTTGCGCCTGCGTGGAATAGCTGCGCACCAGATCAGTCAGCACGCCCAGCGGCAGGACGCTTTCGCCGCGGCTTTCATGCTCGGCCACGATCTGCAACAGATACTGGCGCGTCAGGTCGTCACCTGATTTCAGATCGACGATCTTGACCTCGCGCCCGGCACGGATAAAGCCCGCAATATCCTCAAGCGTGACATAATCGCTGGTCTCGGTGTTATAAAGCCGCCGACTGGCATATCGCTTGATCAGCAGTGGTTTCTGAGTGTCCGTCAACGGCGCATCTCCCCGGTCAAACCTTTGTAATGGCAGCCTAGTGCAGAGCTTCGGGCGGGGAAACCGGTTTTTCGCAAAAAGCGACAGCGGGCCGCGGAATCTTCACCGCAGCCTTGCTGGCGCCCGTCGCGCGGTGCCGACGGCACCCACAGGCGCACATGAAAAAGGGCGGGCTTTTTCAAGCCCGCCCGATCATGGGAGCGTTCCACCAAGAGGGGGGAAGGTCGCGAAACGCCCCGCAGATCTGACCGTCATGGACCCGTGCGTTGCAGCAGCGGGCCAGACAGCCTTATTTGGAAGCCGAAGACGCAGCGGTCGTTGCTTTCTTAACGGCAGCGGTCGCGTCGGTCGTGGCTTTTTTCACAGCGGCGGATGCGTCTTCCGACATGTCCTTGCCAGCAGCCAGCATCAGTTCAACGGTTTCCATCTGAACGCGCTTGGCGATTTCAGCGAAAGCAGCCATGTGCTCGGCCGAAGATTCAGCTGAGGACGATGCGAAATCGGTCATCGCTTTGGTGTAATCGGCCGGATCTTCCTTGACGGTCGAGATGTCGCCCACTTTGGCAAGCGTCGTCTTGGTCCATTTGGTGGACACTTCGGTCGATTTCTCAGCAGCTTCCAGCACGACTTTGCTGAATTTTTCGGCCAATGCGGCTTGCGTCTTGAACGCTTCCTGCATTGCTTTGGTATCGACAGGGAACGACCCCATCATATCTTTCATCATCTTGTTCATGTCAGCATTTGCCATGGTCTATTCTCCTGCGTTGCGCATTTCCGGATTGGTCCGGTGTCTTGCGTATGCAAAGAATATGCATGCTGCGGTGCAGCATTTCAAGTTTTTTCTGCACCGCAGCAAAAGAATTTCTGACGCCAGGATTAACCCTCTGATTGTGCGTCTTTTTCATGTGGCAGCACATAGGTGCCGGGCGCCGGGGCCAGTACGGCATAGCCCGAATCACCCGGAACCCGGGCCGCCACTTGCGCACCGGAGCGGCGTTTCAGCCAAGCCTCCCAGAAAGGCCACCACGACCCGTCCTGCCGCGTAGCCCCTTCTTTCCAGGCTTCAGGCGTGTCCAACGGGCCATCGTTAAGGTAGTGGCCGTATTTCATCTTTTCGGGCGGGTTGACGATCCCTGCGATATGGCCTGACTCCGACAGAACGAAGGTCTTGTCGCGGCTGCCCATCTTTGAGATCCCCCGGAAGCTGGAGCGCCATGCGGCGATGTGATCCCGCTCGCACGCGATGGCACAGACCGGCACCCGCACGTCCTTGATGTTCACGTCCTCTCCCAGCACCGGGAAGGTTTCGGCAGCGAAGCGGTCGTTCTGGCACAGGCCGCGAAGATATTCGACCGCCATGCGCGCGGGAAGATTGGTGCCGTCACCGTTCCAATAGAGCAGGTCAAAGGCGGGCGGCGCCTCACCCATCATGTAGCGCTTGATGCCCGGGCCGTAGATCAGATCGTTCGAGCGCAGGAACGAGAAAGTACGCGACATGAAGAAATGGTGCAGATAGCCCTTCTCGGTCACCTCGGCTTCGATCCCGTCGACGAAATCATCGTCGAGGAACACGCCGATCTCGCCCTGATCCGAGAAATCGGTGAGCGTGGTGAAGAACGTAGCTGAGCGGACGGATTTGTCCTTGCGTTTATTCAACAGCGCCAGCGTCAGGGACAAGGTCGTGCCCGCGATGCAATAGCCGATGGCGTTAACCTGCGGCTCGGCGGTAATTTCCTTCACGACGCGGATGGCCTCAAGATAGCCTTCCTCGATGTAGGTATCCATGCCGACATCGCGGTAACTCGCGTCAGGGTTTATCCATGATACAACGAACAGCGTGTAGCCCTGTTCGACAATCCATTTTATAAGGCTGCTTTTGGGCTTCATGTCGAGAACGTAGAACTTGTTGATCCAAGGCGGGAAGATCACCAGCGGGGTCTTGTGCACGGTTTCGGTTTTTGGGCTGTACTGGATCAGCTCGAACATGCGGTTGCGAAAGACGACCGAGCCCTCGGTCGTTGCGATGTTCTGGCCAAGGCGAAATGCCTCCTTGTCGGCGAGCGAGACCAGCAGATCGCCACGGTTGGCCTCGACATCACGCACGAGGTTCTCCAGCCCCTGCACCAGACTGTCACCATCGGTTTCCACCGCCCGCGACAGCGCATCGGGGTTGGTGGCCAGGAAGTTGGTCGGCGCGAACATGTCGACGATCTGCTGGCTGAAGTATTCCACCCGCCGCCGGTCGCGCGCATCAAGGTTGTCGAGGTTCTTCACCGTCTCCTCTATCGCGGCAGCCGAGATAAGGTATTGCTGCTTGATGTAGTTGAAATATGGATGGGTTTTCCACAGTGGATTCGAAAAACGCTTGTCATCGGGCGTGTCATCGGCGGGCGGGATCAACTTGCCGGTGCGAAGCGCTTCTTGGGCGGCGACATAGTGTTTCAGGGTCTTGCCCCAATAACTGATCTGATGTTCAACGATTTTTGACGGATTCTGCGCAACCTCGGCCATGTAGGCGGTCGTCGCTTTCAGAAACAAGCTGTCATCGGGCGCTTGCAGATCTTTGCGCGGCGCCTCCCGCGTTGCCAGAGTGTTCACAAGACGTTGAGATAGTTCTTCAATTTTTTTCAGGTTTTCTGTCAGCCGTGCCGCATTCTGGTCATTTTCATATTCAGAAGTTGTCATAGACGTTTTTCCCCCCTATCTTCGCCTCTGCAGCATAACGTTGCGCCGGTTCGGGGGGAAGCGGCCATTTGAGACAGACCACGGGCAACCCCCGGATAGGAGCAGCGATGAAGAATATGGCGACCTACGATTTCATGGAAACCATGCGCAACACCAACGAATGGTTGGGGGCCTCGGCCCGCGCCTTCGGGTCAGCGCCGGTCTTCGGCATGGTGCCGCATCCCATGTTCAAGATGATGGCGGCATGGGGCCGGGTCACGGAACGCAGCTTTGCACGCATGGTGACGAAACCTGACTGGGGCATCCGCACCGTCGTCGCCGATGACGGGCGCGACCATCTGGTCGAACCCGTAGTCGAGGTGGCGCGACCCTTCGGTGATCTGGTGCGCTTCCGCGTTGCCAGCCGTCCGCAGAAAGCGCGCCGCATTCTGGTGTGCGCGCCAATGTCGGGGCATTATGCGACGCTTCTGCGCTCTACCATAGCCAGCTTGCTGCCCGACAGCGAGGTCTGGGTAACGGATTGGCACAATGCGCGTGACATTCCCGTGTCAGCGGGGAAGTTCGATATCGAGGATTACACGCTCTATCTGGCGGATTTCATGCGCCACATGGGACCCGACACACATGTGGTCGCCGTTTGCCAGCCCGTGCCGTTGGCGCTGGCCGCGACCGCCTACCTGGCCGATATCGAGCCTGATGCACAGCCGCGCACCCTGACACTGATCGGCGGCCCGGTCGATCCCGATGCCGCCGCGACCGAAGTGACGGACTTTGGCCGGCGCGTCACCATGGGGCAGTTGGAGCAATCGGCTATCCAGCGCGTGGGGTTCAAATACGAGGGTGTGGGCAGGCAGGTCTATCCGGGGCTATTGCAGTTGGCGTCCTTCATCTCGATGAACCTCGACCGGCACGCCACCGCCTTCACTGACAAGATCAGCGCCGAGGCGAAGGGCTCCGGGTCGGAACGTGACCGCCATAACCGTTTCTACGATGAATACCTGGCGGTGATGGACATGACAGCGGAATTTTACCTGAGCACCGTGGAACGCATCTTCAAGAACCGCGAAATAGCGAAAAACGAATTTGTGGTCGACGGGCATAAGGTCGATTTCGGCAAGATCACCCGCGTGGCGATCAAGACGGTTGAAGGCGCGAATGACGACATCAGCGCGCCGGGCCAATGCATCGCAGCGCTGGACCTCTGCACCGGCCTGCCGGACAACCTGAAGGACAACCATCTGGAACCCGGTGCAGGGCACTACGGGATCTTTGCAGGCAAAAGTTGGCGCGACAACATCCGCCCTCTGGTGCTGGAGTTCATGGATGCCAACAGCGGCGAGGTAGACGCGGCGACGAGTGCCCCCGCAAAGTCCAAGACCCCGGCAAAGACCCCGACGGCTGCGAATACGCCCAAGCTGGCTACGTCAAACACCGGCACCGTCTGATCGCGGCGACACATTGCTTGACGGGTGCGACCGCAGGCACAAACTGAACGATAGCCCGCGCCGAACCAAGGTTCAGCGCGGGCTTTTTGTTGGCTTTCAGGCATAGCGCGCTGATTCGACAGGATGCGGGACAAGTGTTCTGGCCCCTTGGCGCGCGGCAAATTTTACGCGTCAGTACCCGTAGCGATGCCTGGACCTGTGCGGATCAGGACACGCGGTGGTTTTCCTCTGATCGCGCGGACCACGCAGCACCCGGATCGTTTCAGCCAGAACGACCGAGGCCAGCACCGCCGCGTCAATCTACCGACCAGGCATGTTGGCGAGAAAGACACCCACCTGCGACGACCCAACCACGTGCCCTAGAGGTCCAGCCGCAATTGAGCGGGGTTCGCCGCCGCGCGGCGCAGCGGCTTGGCCCCACCGCGCCCACCCGCCGCGCCAGGTCTTGCACCGTGGCCATGCGCAGGTTTGCGGCTGGCGTGTCGCTGCGCGATCTGCTCGGCCTCCTCACCGAAGCCCGCATCCTTGCGCAGCGCCCAGACCCGGTCGCGCGCGGCGCGTCCCGCCTGCACCACATCGACCACAGGCTCGGGATAGGTGCGGCCCAGCACCGCCTGCGAACCCGGCCATTTCCAAGGCATATGTACGAAACCATCGGGAACACCGGCCAGTTCGGGCACCCAAGCCCGAATGAACGCGCCCGCAGGGTCCTGATCCATGCCCTGTTTCACCGGATTATAGATGCGGATCGTGTTGATGCCGGTGGTGCCGGATTGCATCTGGCATTGGCTCCAATGGATGCCGGGTTCATAATCGGTGAACATACGCGCCATATGCGGCGCGGTCGCGCGCCAGTCCAGCCACAGGTGATAGCTGGCAACGCTCATCAGCATCGCGCGCATACGGAAGTTCAGCCAGCCGGTGGCGGTGAGGTAGCGCATGCAGGCATCGACGAAGGGCATCCCCGTCGCACCTGTCTGCCAGGCATGCAGCAGGTCCGCATCGCCAGGCTGCGGGCGCAAGCCCTCATGGGCGCGGTGCAGGCAGCGGGTTTCGATGCTGGGCTGATCCTCCAGCTTTTGCATGAAATGATCGCGCCAGGCCAGCCGCGAGTGAAACGACCGCATCGAGGCCGCCCAGTCACGCTGCCCGCGCAGTTCCGTCTGCCGCACGGCAGTGGCCTGCGTCACCTCACGGACCGACAGTGCTCCGAGGGCGAGGAACGGCGACAGGCGCGAACACGCACGCTCGCCCGACACCGGGCCGGACATCGCGGCACGATACCCCTCGCCCCGGCTGGTCAGGAAGGATCCCAGCAGCGCCACCCCCTGCCCCCGCCCACCAATCTGACGGTGCGGGCATCGATCTGTCGCCAGCCCCATCGACCGGGCGTTAGGGATGGGCCCGGGCGCCACCGACAGCGGCGGCAGCGCGGGCGGCGTGATCTCCATCGCCGCGTGCATGAAGGCATCGCGCTGCCCCGCCCAACCATCGCGCCCACGCAGCCGCCGCACCACGCCCGATTGCGGCAGTTCGTTCCATGCGATCCCTGCCCCGCGCGCCCATGCCGCCACGCGCCGATCGCGCGCATAAGTCCACAGGTTGCCGGTTTCTTCATGGCTGATCAGCCGCGCCGCGCCTTGGGACTGGCGCAGCCGGTCCAGCACGGTCACGGCATCACCCACCCGCACGATCAGCGGTTGCCCCAACGCCGCCAGATCGCGCCGCAGCTCCGCCAAACATTCGGCCACGAACGCCCATTGCCGGGCCGAGGTGTCGGGCAGCGCCCAGTATTCAGGCTCCACGATATACAGCGGCAGCACCGGTCCCAACGCCGACGCATGGGCCAGCGCAGGGTGATCGGCCACTCGCAGGTCGCGCTTGAACCACAGGATGCTCAGATCACTCATACCGCCCTCAGCCTTTTTTCCCCGGGTCACAACACCGGGCCAGACCCGGCGAACGCTGCACCGACTCGGCCCGGACGGGTCGGATGTTCCGTAATTGTTCTCACCCTATCGCAGTCGGGTCGGCGGTTGAAGCCCCTGAATGCGCGGCCTACACTACGCTCTAGCCACCCGCAGGAGTTCCCATGAGAGAAGCCGCCCCCCAGACCGTCTATCTGCGCGATTATACGCCGCCGCCCTATCTGGTGGATCACGTCACGCTTGAGGTCGCGCTGCACCCGACCGCGACACGGGTGCGCAGCACCATCCGGTTTCGCCGCAACCCCGCGACCGGGCCAGGCCACCCGCTGCGGCTAGACGGCGAGGAACTGACGCTGATTGCAGCGCAGGTCGACGGCGTCGACATCAATGCGGAACCTGACGACCTGGGCCTCAGCATCCCCTCGCATCTGCTGCCCGATACCCCCTTCGTCTGGGAGGCCGAGGTGGAAATCAATCCGCAGGCCAATACCACGCTGGATGGGCTTTACATGTCGAACGGCATGTATTCCACGCAATGCGAGGCCGAGGGTTTCCGCAAGATCACCTTCTATCCTGACCGTCCCGATGTCATGGCACCGTTCAAGGTGCGTGTCACATCCGACCTGCCTGTGATGCTGTCGAACGGCAACCCGGTCGCCTCGGGTCCCGGGTGGGCGGAATGGGAGGACCCGCACCCCAAACCGTCCTACCTCTTCGCGCTGGTCGCAGGCGACCTGCAACCCACGCGCGACACGTTCAGCACAATGGAGGGGCGGCACGTCGATCTGGGAATCTGGGTACGCGCGGGGGACAGCGACAAGACCGCCTATGCGATGGATGCGCTGAAACGCTCCATGCTTTGGGATGAAGCGGTCTATGGCCGCGCCTACGATCTGGATGTTTTCAACATCGTCGCCGTGGATGACTTCAACATGGGCGCGATGGAGAACAAGGGACTGAACATCTTCAATTCGCGCTGCGTGCTGGCCAGCCCGGCCACCGCGACCGATGCCGATTATGCCAGTATCGAACGCATCATTGCGCATGAGTATTTTCATAACTGGACCGGCAACCGCATCACCTGCCGTGACTGGTTCCAACTGTCGCTGAAGGAGGGGTTAACCGTCTTCCGCGATCAGCAGTTCATGGGCGACATGCGGTCCCACGCGGTCAAACGCATCGGCGACGTGCTGTCGCTGCGCGCGCGCCAGTTCCGTGAAGATGCAGGACCGCTGGCCCATGCCGTCCGGCCCGAAGCCTATGCGGAAATCAACAATTTCTATACCGCCACGATCTATGAAAAGGGCGCCGAGGTGATCCGCATGCTGCGCCTGCTGGTCGGTCCCGATGCATACGCGGCGGCGTTGGACCTCTATTTCAGCCGCCACGACGGACAGGCCTGCACGATCGACGACTGGCTGTCGGTGTTTTCCGACGCCACCGGGCGAGACCTGTCGCAGTTCAAGCGCTGGTACGGACAGGCGGGTACGCCGCATATCAGCGTCACCGAAGACTGGGTGCCGGGCGCGGATGCTGCCGCGCCCGGCGGCGTGACAATTACCGACACCACCACCAGCAATGCCGAGGCGCCTGCCGGAATGGGCGGCACATATACGCTGACCCTGCGCCAGGACACCCCCGCCACGCCGGGCCAGCCGCTTAAAGAGCCACTGGTCATCCCCGTCGCCTTGGGGCTTATCGGGCCCGACGGAACGGACCTGCTGCCCACGGTCGTGCTGGAACTGACCGGGCCGGAACAGGTGTTCCGCTTCGGCAACCTGCCCGCACGGCCCGTGCCCTCGATCTTGCGCGACTTCTCGGCCCCGGTGATCCTGTCGCGCGACACCACGGATGCCGAGCGCGCGTTGCTGCTGGCACATGACACTGACCCCGTGACGCGGTGGGAAGCCGGGCGCGACCTTGCCCGCGCCGGGCTGGAACGGATGATCCTGAACGGTGCAGGGCCAGATGCGGGGTATATCGACGCGTTGGGCAAGATGCTGCGCGACGCCACGCTGGACCCTGCGTTCCGGGCGCTGACCCTTGGCCTACCGTCGCAAGATGACATGGCGCAGGGGCTGTTCACAGCGGGGCACACCCCGGACCCCGATGCGATCCATCGCGCGACACAGGGGCTGAGGCGGGCCATCGCCACCGTGCTGCACGATGATCTGGCTCAGGTCTATGACGGCATGTCAACGCCGGGCGCCTATGATCCCGGCGCGGTGCCTGCCGGGAAACGGGCGCTTCGGTTGGGGGCGCTGGCGCATCTGACCCGGCTGGACGATGGCGCGCGGGCGCGGGCGCTGTTCACATCGGCCGACAATATGACCGAGGCGATGGGCGCATGGACGGCCCTTCTGACGGTCGGATTGGGTGTGGAGGAAACCCAGCGTTTTTACACCCGTTGGCAGGCTGAGCGATTGGTGATCGACAAATGGTTCGCCGCACAGGTGGCCTGTGCCGCGCCCGACCGTGCGGTTGCCGTCGCCACCGACTTGTCGCAGCATGCTGATTTCAACTGGAAGAACCCCAACCGGTTCCGCGCGGTCTTCGGGGCGCTGTCGGGCAATGCGGCGGGGTTCCACCAGGCGTCGGGCGCGGGCTATGCGCTGCTGGCCGACTGGCTGATCCAGCTCGATGCGGCGAATCCGCAGACCGCCGCACGCATGTCTTCCGCGTTCGAGACATGGCGGCGTTATGACCCCGCGCGCCGTGCTGCGATGACCGCTGCGCTTGAACGCATGCTGGCACATCCCGGGCTGAGCCGCGACATGACTGAAATGGTCTCGCGTATGCGGGGATGATCCGCTTTACATCCGGGCACGCGCCGCGACGTGGGGCGTGCCCGGATGTGGGTGGAAAGACGCGCGGCTGATGTTAACTTGCCAACCGGGACGCATGCGCCCGACCTGACGCCTCCTTACCCCTGACAGGCAGGCAGCTCACGGGTGAATTCGGCAATCCGTGCGCGTTTGGCGGTGTCGCGCATCGGCGGCCAATCGGCGGCCACGCCCCCCCAATTGCCCGGTCCGCCCACCACAACACCGTCGCGCGCAACGGCACTGGCGGCGATGCGGCTGGCGCAGGCGAGGTTCGTCGCACCATCATAAAGTCCGCCGGGGGCCGACAGGTCGCAGCCGTGGTAGCGCGCGGTGGCAGGCGAGATTTGCAACAACCCACGGTAGCGCCCGCCCCCTCCCGCAGCCTCAGGCCGCCAGCCGCTTTCAAACTGTGCAAGACCAGAAAACAGTCCGGTCCAGAACGCCTTGCGCCCGTCGGCATCGGCTGCGTCATAACCGGGGCAAAAGGCGTCGATGTCGCGCGGCAAGGACTCGACCAGTGCCGCACCACCGTTGTCCATCGCGCGATAGGCCGCAAGGGTCCAAAGACTGGCCTCGGGGCGGTGATCCCAGCGGGTAGTGGAGATCTCTGACGCGGAATCCGCGGCAGGCGCACGGGTTGTGGGCGCGCAGGCCACCAGCAAGGCGAGCCCCGCCACCGCCGTCAGCGCGCCGCACCGCCTGCGCAACGCACCGCCCAAACCGCCAATCGGGGCAGATCCTGCACCCAAACGCGCAGCACCGCTGCACCCGAAAACCGTCCAACCAGCCAACCGTCCCGACATACGCACCCATCCAAGGCAACACCGCGCTTCCATGGCGGTATCGCCGCACATGCCGGAAAATGCCGCCTCGCGCTACTGTGGCGGACCCGCATCGGCAAATCCCCGCCGAAAGACACTGCGGCAGTAGGGACGCCCGCGGCCCAACGCCCCCTTGTCGCGCCCGTCGCGCTGCCTTAAACCGTGTTTCAGACAGACGCGCGGCGCGGCGATAAGGAACGGACCCAAATGCTTGACCTCAGCTTTGAAACCCCGAAACCCAAGGTTTTTTCAGGCGCGACTGGGGATTGGGAAATCGTGATCGGCATGGAAATCCACGCTCAGATTGCGACCCGGGCCAAACTGTTCTCTGGCGCGTCGACACAATTCGGCGCGGAACCCAACGCCAATGTGGCCTTTGTGGATGCCGCAATGCCGGGCATGCTGCCGGTGATAAACGAGTTCTGCATTGAACAGGCCGTGCGCACCGGCCTGGGATTGAAAGCCGCGATCAACCTGTGGTCCGCATTTGACCGCAAGAACTATTTCTACCCTGACCTGCCGCAGGGCTATCAGATCAGCCAGCTCTACCACCCGCTGGTGGGCGAAGGCGAGGTGCTGGTAGATATGGGCGCGGGCGTCGCCCGGCTGGTCCGGGTAGAACGTATCCACATCGAACAAGATGCGGGCAAGTCGATCCACGACATGGATCCGAACATGTCATTCGTGGACCTCAACCGCACCGGCGTGGCGCTGATGGAAATCGTCTCGCGCCCCGATATTCGCGGGCCAGAGGAAGCGGCGGCTTATGTCACCAAACTGCGCCAGATCCTGCGCTATCTGGGCACATGTGACGGCAATATGCAAAATGGCAACCTGCGGGCAGATGTGAACGTATCGGTCTGCCGCCCCGGCCAGTATGAGAAATACCAGGCCACGCAAGATTTCAGCCATCTGGGCACGCGGTGTGAGATCAAGAACATGAACTCCATGCGCTTCATGACGCAAGCTATTGATTATGAAGCGAAACGCCAGATCTCCATTCTGGAAGACGGCGGAAAGGTAGGTCAGGAAACCCGGCTTTATGATGCCGACAAAGGCGAGACTCGGTCCATGCGATCGAAGGAAGAAGCGCATGATTACCGTTACTTCCCATGCCCTGATCTGCTGCCGCTGGAAATCGAACAGGCATGGGTGGATGACATTGCCGCGAGCCTGCCCGAACTGCCCGACACCAAAAAGGCCCGCTTCATGGCCGATTTCGGCCTGACGGATTATGATGCCAGCGTCCTGACCGCCGAATTGGATCACGCCGGGTTCTTCGAGGCCGTGGCACAGGGGCGCGACGGCAAGGCGGCGGCGAACTGGGTCATCAACGAACTGTTCGGACGGTTGAACAAGGAAGGCTTGTCCATCACCGACAGCCCGGTCAGCGCCGCGCAACTGGGGGGACTGCTGGACCTGCTGGCCGATCAGACGATCTCGGGCAAGATCGCAAAGGATCTGTTTGAAATTCTGTGGACAGAAGGCGGCGACCCGGCAGAAATCGTCGAGGTCCGCGCCATGAAACAGGTCACTGACACGGGGGCTATCGAAGCGGCAGTAGATGAAATCATCGCCGCCAACCCCGCGCAGGTCGAAAAGGCCCGCCAGAACCCGAAACTGGCGGGCTGGTTCGTCGGTCAGGTGATGAAGGCAACCGGCGGCAAGGCCAACCCCGCAGCGGTGAATTCGCTGGTGACCTCCAAGCTGGGACTTTAGCCGGGCGCATTGTTTCAGGGCGACCCGATGACATTGCGCGATGGTTTTGTCCCTGCGCACTGGCCACTGCTTGTGTTGTCGGAACGCGCGATGTTAGGGCGTTCAGGGCTTTCGCGCCCTGCGGTCGTGGCGGTATTGGCATCGGAACGGTTCCGGGTCGCCCTAGTTGGCAGCCTCAACCGCGCAAAAGGGCCAGCGCCTGCGCATGAACTTCGGCATTCGCCGCCGCCAGAACCTGTTGGCCGCCGTCTGCCATTGTCACCGGGCCGCCCTGCCAGTTGGTCACGATGCCGCCCGCCGCCTCGATCACCGCCAGCGGGGCCGCAATGTCGTAGGGATGCAGCCCTGCCTCGACCACCAGGTCAATCTGCCCAGCGGCCAGCAGCGCATAGGCGTAACAATCCATACCGTAACGGGTCAGTTGACACGCGTCCGCGACACGTTGGAAGGCAGCACGCTCGGCCGCAGTGCCGACCTCGGGAAAGGTTGAAAAGAGGATCGCCTGCGACAGGTCACGCCCGGGCCGGGTCGCCAGTGGGTGACGGCCAGACGGGCCGGCAGTCCAACATTGGCCCAACCCGCCCACAAAACGCTCACCGATAAACGGCTGGTCGATCACGCCCAGAAACGGGCCTTGCGCATCGGCGAGGCCAATCAGAACCCCCCATGTCGGCGCACCGCTCAGGAAAGCGCGGGTACCATCAATCGGGTCCAGCACCCAGGTCAGACCCGATTGGCTGTCGACGCCCGCGCGTTCCTCACCAAGGATCCCGTCCTGCGGGCGGCAATCGGCGATAATGGCCCGCAGTGCATCTTCAACCGCGCGGTCGGCGGCGGTCACGGGATCGAAAGCACCAAGGCTGGCCTTGTTATCGGCCACAAGATCGGCGCGGCGGAAGTAGCCAAGGCTTGCAGGACGCGCGGCATCCGCCATGTCCATCGCCAGCGCGATCACTTGTCCCGTGGTCGCGGCGTCCAGATTATTCCTGTTCAGCATCATTTCCCCGGATGGCAAACGCCGCGTCTTCCTGGCGGCACCGAAGCTATAACAACTGACGCGTCCAAGGGCCATAGACTGCACGATGACAGCACTGATCAAGAGCCACCAACGGGCCACGGCCAAGGTGCGATTCCCACCGCGCCCATTCGTCCACCTCAGATTGCAACCGGATGCAAACAGCCAAGATCACGCGGCCCAGGCCACACGAACCCATTCACGCTGCGCTGAGCACCCGCGCAAGGTCGAACAGGCGGCGGCGCTGCTCTTCAGGGATCGCGCTGTAGGCGCGCACTAGTTCCATCGCTTCCTTGCTGGACAAAACATCCATATCCGGCGCACCATCGACCGCATCCGCATCCAGCATTTCGTCAAAGAAGAATGCGACCGAGACCGACAGCGTGTTCGCGATGTCCCACAGACGCGACGCCGAGACACGGTTCATCCCGGTCTCATACTTCTGTATCTGCTGGAACTTGATACCCACTGCATCCGCCAACTGTTGCTGTGTCATGCCCAGCATCCACCGGCGATGGCGGATGCGTTTCCCTACATGCACATCTACTGCGTGTTTCATTCAATTCAGCCCCTCGACAACTTACACTCATAAGTAGTGGAAGCAATTTTCGTGCCAACTCACCGAACAACACATACTTTATGTGAATTTTCTTAAAAAATCTCTGATTTATATGACTTTTTTTAGAAATACGCCAGACAGCCCCGGCGCGCGGCATCAGACATCCGCCGCAAGCCGCGCACAGCCCACACTCGCCTATGTGGGGTTTTGCGTTTTGAGACGATAATTTGCGCAACCTACAGAAGTATTCTTTGCGAAATGCAAAACGTGTTGCGAAACGAGAGCCGAGGCCGATTTGCCGCGACGTCGCGCGGGACGCCGCAGCAGATCACTTGCGCGGCGGCCCGGTTCCAAGGCAAGATTTCGCAATCTCGCCCCAATGACGGAGCTCGCCATGCGCGCGTATCAGCTGACCGCCCTGCACACTCCGCAGCTTTTGTCAGGCCTTGCGCTGCCCGCCCCCGGTCCGGGCGAGGTGCGGGTGAAGATCGGGGCCTGCGGACTGAACTTTGCCGACCTCCTGATGATCAAGGGCCAGTATCAGGAGCGCCCCGCCCTGCCCGTCACGCTGGGTCTGGAACTTGCCGGGGTGGTCGAGGCGTGCGGCCCCACCGTTACAGCGCCCGCCGTTGGCACACGGGTTGCCGTCTATGCCGGTCGGGGCGGACTGGCGGAATATGGCGTGTTCCGCGCTGATCAATGCCTGCCGATCCCCGACGCCATGCCAATGTCGCACGCCGCCGCGTTCCAGGTGGCCTATGGGACCTCTCATATGGCGCTTTGCCACCGCGCGGCCTTGCAACCGGGCGAGACGTTGCTGGTGCTGGGGGCTGCGGGCGGTGTCGGGCTGACGGCGGTGGAGATCGGCGCCAAACTGGGCGCGCGCGTGATCGCCGTAGCGCGCGGGCCGCAGAAGCTGGCGGCGGCAACGGCAGCCGGGGCAGAGATTGCATTGGACAGTGACGGCTGCGATATAAAGGCAGCCTGCAAGGATCTGGGCGGTGTCGATGTCATTTACGACTCCGTAGGCGACCCGATGGCCAGCGCCGCCCTGCGCGCCCTACGGCCAGAGGGGCGCTTCCTCGCCATCGGGTTCGCGGGTGGCGCCGTGCCGCAATTCCCGGCCAATATCTTGCTGGTCAAGAACATATCGGTGATCGGCTTTTACTGGGGCGGCTATCTGTCATTCAGGCCCGCCGCGCTGCACGCCAGCCTGTCGGAACTCATCACCTGGTACAGCGCGGGCGATCTTCGGCCGCATGTAAGTCACATTTTGCCGCTGGAGGAGACCGCACAGGGCTTGGAGATACTGCGAAGCCGCGCTTCGACCGGCAAGGTAGTGATTGCGCCGGACCCCGCGCTGTAAGGGCGCCCGAAGAAAGATCGAAAGCGCCGCCTGTGGCATCGCGTCCGATAAATCGGATTTGAAACGTATGGCAGACCGGATTAACTTGAAAACTGTTCGCATTGCACCGATATTATGGGTAACAGGCGGGTCACCCGGCCCGAACTGATGAAATAGCATGGAGGCAATGAATGGCACAGTATCAAACGATGCGCGGCAGCGTAGCCGGTACGGGCGCTTCGCGGATCGATGCGGGTCTACGGGCCCATATGAACAAAGTTTACGGTCTGATGTCGGTCGGCATGGTGCTGACCGCGCTGGCAGCTTGGGCAATTTCCGGCCTGGCAATGACGTCCGACCCTGCGGGCGCTGCCGCGCAAATCGGCGAAGGCCGCTATCTGACCGACCTCGGCGTGTTGCTTTACACCACCCCGCTGCGCTGGGTGATCATGTTTGCGCCGCTGGTCATGGTGTTTGGCTTTGGGATGGTGGCCAACAAGCTGTCGGTCGCCGCAGGCCAGACATATTTCTACGCGTTCTCGGTCCTGATGGGTCTGTCGATCAGCTGGATTTTCCTGACGTTCACCGCGATGTCCATCACGCAGACCTTCGTGGCAACCTCGGTCGCGTTTGCGGCGCTCAGCCTGTACGGCTACACGACAAAGAAGGATCTGTCCGGCTGGGGCACCTTCCTGATGATGGGTGTGATTGGCCTGCTGGTTGCCATGGTGCTGAACATCTTCCTGCAATCGCCTGCAATCATGTTCGCCGTGTCGGCGCTGGGTGTGCTGATCTTCGCAGGTCTGACCGCATATGACACGCAGTCGATCAAGAACGAATATGTGGAGCATGCCGCACATGGTGATCAAGAATGGCTGGATAAATCCGCCACGATGGGCGCGCTGCGGCTGTACCTCGACTTCATCAACATGTTCATGTTCTTGCTGCAATTCATGGGCAACCGCGAATAAGCGCGCCATGATCTGAGGCAACAGCTGTGAAAAATGCAAAGGCCGGGGGAAACCCCGGCCTTTTTTGATACGCCTCACCCTGCCGATTCTCTGGTTGGGACGGCTGATGAAGCAGCGCGAATGCTCGACTGCGATCTCCCGCGCCTCGCCCACCACAGCGCGGCTGACCAGACCGCGCCGGGACTGCCCACGCAACAGATTTTCGCATCAGGCCGCACGGGCACAGGACAAGGGGATGGTGCGCCCCACGCGATGCAACACGGGCCACAGGTGTTGCAGCGCGATGCCGTAGGGCAGATACCGCACCGATGGTGGTCACGGCTTTGGTGCCCAGAATGCGCCCCTGCCCCGCACCGCCCGTTCACCAAAGTCGGATCGGCACCGCAGGTCTGCCGATAGGTCGTGGTCTTGCAATCGACGAAAAACAGCGCGGGTATGCCCCGCGCTGTTTCACCACTTGCCTGCCTCTTCTTGCCGGTACCGGCTGCCGACTTAAATCGGTCCCTACCAGGTAAAACTGCGCCCAACGGTCAGCCGCACATCGCGCCCGCGCCGCAGTTCGTTGTTGGCCAAGTCGCCGCCAAGGATGTTGCGATAGTTCTTGTCGAACACATTGTTCACCGCCAGTTGGATCTCCAGCCCGGCAAATGCCCCCGCATCCGGGCGCCAGGTTGCGTAGAGATCGTTCAGCCCATAGCCCGGGAAGGCATCTCCACTGGCCCGTTGCGCCGCGCGCACGAAGGTCCCGCGCCAGCCGAATTCCAGCGTCTGATCCAGGGCGCGCCCGCCCAGTTCCAGCACCAGTTCATCTTGCGGGGTAGAGTTCAGGCGCGCACCCGTGGTCGTGTTGGTGCCCTTGATGCGCGACACGGCAAAGTTCCCAAACACCCTGTCGGAATCGTAGCCGCCCTCGACCTCGATACCATGGATGCGCGCGCGCGAGACGTTGATGTAGGACGGGGCGCCCCCAGCCAGCGAGCGTTCGATCCGGTCGTTGATCCGGTTGTCGAAGGCCGTCACCTTGAATTCCAGCGTGTCGCCTGACGTGAACAGGTCGCGCCCGCTGTAGGAGAAGCCCGCCTCTACGGTGCGCGCCCGCTCAGGCCGCAGGTTGGGCGAAATCAGGCCGCCCTGGAAGCCCTCGTTGAAAAGTTCGTCCAACGACGGCGCACGTTCGGTCTGCGCAAGCGAGCCGAAGACTGCCCAGGTCTCGTTGAAGCGATAGTGCAGCGACAGCGATGCCGCGTTGACCCTGCGCGACTGTGCTGTGGCTCCGGTCAGGGATGTCACCTCGGATGACGGATTCAGATCCACCTCGTCCGACCGCAGGCCCAACACGGCGGTAAAGCGGTCATCCCAGATGAATTCATTCTGCAAGAACACGCCAACGCGCCGGTCCGTGCCTTCGGGGTGGCTGCCACGAATACCCATATCCGTGCGGTGCGACCGTTCCTGCCGCGAGGCTTCGACACCCACCGTCAGGTAGTTCTGCCACTGCTCACCTTCGAAGGTAAAGCGGTTTTGGGCGCGCAGGCCCAGCGTGCGGTACTGGTAGAACCCGTCGGCGAACAGATTGCTGGGAATCGGCGCGGTGGCGTTTGCCTGTTCTACTTCGGTATCCGAGAAGGTCAGTTGCACCCGCGTATCCAGCAGCGGGTTGCCGCTGGCCGGGTTTTCCCAGACGATCTGCGCGGTATCGTCCTGCACCTTGCGGTCCACCAGCCCAAAGACCGCGGCGCCGATGTCGGCAGCATAGTTCGCCCGCGCCTCGTCGCTGTACCAACGCGACAGCGAGAAGCTGAGGCGTTGTTCGTTATTCGCGCCAAAGCGGTAAGTGCCCTTCAGCAGGCCCGAGGTCGCGGACATGCCCGACCCTTCGATCTCGGTGCCGTTGCCGGCGGTGTAGTCACCTTCGATCCGGTGGCTCAGCGCGGCCAGAACCTCGACCTGTTCGCCGAACCGCTGCGCCATGATGACCGAGCCGAAGCCGCCCAATCCGTTGCTGTTGGCCCCGCCCTTCAGGCGCAGCGCGGTATCCGCGCCATCGGTCAGGAAGTCGCCCGCGTCCTTCGTCTCGAACGCCACGACGCCACCCAACGCGCCCGAGCCATAGAGCGCTGAGGACGCCGGGCCGCGCAGCACTTCGACCCGGCGGTAGAGTTCGGGCTCACCGAAAAACTGCCCCAAACGATATTGCTGCGAGAATTTCTGCACCCCGTCGACCGAAACAATCACGCGGTTCTGGTCCGATGCTTCGGCCGAACCGACGCCGCGGATGTTGAAAGACTGCCCGGTCATGCGGTCGCCGCCAAAGGCCGTGACGCCCGGAATGGTGCGGAACAGATCGCCCGGCTTCGATGCCTGTTCGCGGTCGATGTCTTCTTGTTCCAGGGTGCTGACCGCCTGCGGTGTGTCGATTGCCACGCGTGCCCTGCCAAAGCCCAGCACCAATCGCCCGAGGAAAGAGCCGGTTGCAGCGGTGTCGGTCGTGCCGAAATCCTGCGCCAGCACGGGCTGCATGCCCAGCAGCAGCGCCGGAACGGCAATCGTCGCAAGCAGGCGCGCGCGGCGCCTTTGGGTCGTATCCATCAGTATCCCCTTGATTTCGTGATTTTTAGCTGGCGATACTGCTGGCGTCCTGCGGCTCAGCTACAATTCCCGATCAAAAGTGTCAAGAATTATTCAGGCAATTTCCGTGGCCTGCGGCAGGATAAACGCACCGCCTGCGGGCGGCAAGACTGACACGCGCAGCCCGCAGCCGTAGGCGCGCGACAGATGCACATCGGTCAGGACCTGCGCTACCGAACCCTGCGCCAGCACCCGACCGTCAAGCATCAGGACTACCTGGTCTGCAAACATGGCGGTCAGATTCAGGTCATGCATCACCGCAACGACCCCGCCGCCCGCGCGGGCGAAGTCGCGCGCCAGATGCATGATCTGCAATTGATGTCCGATATCCAGCGCCGCGACCGGTTCGTCCAAAAACAGCCAGCGCGCCTGACCATCCACCACCGGCTCCCATACCTGCACCAGCACGCGGGCCAGCTGGACCCGCGCCTGCTCGCCGCCCGAAAGCTCCTGAAAAAACCGCGCGCCATAGCCTGCCAGTCCCACACGGGCCAAAGCCCGGGTCGGCAGTTCGACGGAATCGGCGCGCAGGGCCGACCGGCCAAGGACGCCCAGCCGCACAACCTCGTGCACGGTGAAGGGAAACGCCAGCTGACTGGCCTGCGGTAGCACCGCCCGGCGTTCGGCCAGCACCCAGGGCCGCATGGCGCGGGTGTCCTGCCCGTCCAGACACACGGTGCCGGTCGATGGCAGGTCGCCGGTGACGGCGCGCAAAAGCGTCGTCTTGCCTGACCCGTTGGGTCCGACAATCACACTCACCTGCCCTGCCGCCGCGCTCAGCGCGGTGTCGTGCAAAATGGTTTTGCCGCCCAGAACGACAGTGATGTGCTTTGCGTCCAGCATGGCCCCTCACATATCCACGATGCCGCGACGACGCAGCAATATCCACAGGAACACCGGCCCACCCAGCACCGCGGTCACGATGCCTATTGGCAATTCGGCTGGCGCAATGACGAGCCGGGCGATCATATCCGCCAGCAGCAACAGCCCTGCCCCCAGACAGGCCGCCGCAGGTAACAAAAAGCGGTGGTCCGGCCCCATCAACAGGCGCAGCAGGTGCGGCACCACAATGCCGATGAAGCCGATGCCACCCGACACCGCCACCGCCGCCCCGGTGGCCGCAGCGACCGTCAAGATTGCCAGCGTCTTCATGCGTTGCACAGCGATGCCCATATGCGCCGCCGCCGCCTCGCCCAGGGCCAGCCCGTTGAGCGCGCGTGCCAGCATCGGCGCGGCGATCAGCGCGGCCAGCATGATGGGCGCGGCAGCGGCCAGCTTCGTCCAACTGGCCCCGGCAAGTGAGCCAAGCCCCCAGAATGTCAGGTCGCGCAACTGCTGATCGTCGGCGATATAAACCAAGATCCCAGTCAGCGCGCCCGCCAGCGCTCCCAGCGCGATACCCGCCAGGAGCATGGTCGCGACCGAGGTCCGGCCCTGCCGGGTCGAGACACCATAGAGGATCATCGTCGCGGCCCAACCGCCAAGGAATGCAGCAAGCGGAATGATATGCGCGCCGACCATTGCCAAGACGGCTGCTGGCAGGAAGCTGCCCAGCACGATGGCAAGCACCGCGCCCAGCCCGGCACCGGCCCCGACGCCCACAATGCCCGGATCAGCCAGCGGGTTGCGGAACAGGCCCTGCATCACCGCGCCCGACACTGCAAGCGACGCGCCGACAAGAAGGCCGGTGAACAAGCGCGGCAGCCGGATATCGAAAATCACGACCTGCTCACGCAGCGATAGCGCCTCGCCCGACCACAGCTTGCTCAGGACTTGCGGCAGGGACACGCCCGCCGCGCCGATTCCCATGGAAGCGAGGGCGGTCATCGCCACAAACACCACCAGCACCGCCATTGTTACCCTTGCGCGCAGGGAACGATCGCCCGAAGGGCCACGCATCGCATGTGGGCCGGTTGGCCGCGCCCGATCAGACCCACCCATCGACAGCATCGCCATGCGCTCACCCTTCCTGGCGCGGCGGGGTCGTGGGATAGACCGCATCATGCAAAGCTCGCGCAGCCTCGGCGGTTCGGGGGCCGAAGCCCAGCAAGAAAATGCCGTCCATCCGCACGATACGCCCCGATTGCGCCGCAGGCGTCAACCCCAGTGCGGGATGGGCCCGGATGCCATCATCCGAAAGTGCGTGCGCGCCGTCGCGGTCCATCATCAAAATCACATCGGGCGCGGCGGCAGCAATTGCCTCATCAGTCAGCAGGCGATAGCCCTCAATATCGTCGAAGGCATTCACCGCCCCGGCAAGTTCAATCATTGCCTCGGCCCCGGTGCCGGCACCTGCGGTGTTGATCCGCCCGTCCTGCGCCGACAGGATGAACATCACGCGTCTTGGCGCGCTCACCTGCGCGGTCACCTGCGAGAGATCGTCAAATTGGGCCTGCAACCGGGCAACCAGCGCCCGTCCGGCATCCGCAGCATCCAGCGTTTGCGCTATAGTACTGACACGCTCCATCACGGAAGCGACACTCGTTTCCTCGGTGACTTGCACGAAGGGGATCTTGGCATTTTGCATGATCGCGATGGTTTCGGGCGGGCCGGACCCCTCGGACGCAATGATAAGATCTGGATCCAGCCGCAACAGCCCTTCGGGCGACAGGGCGCGCATGTAGCCGACATCGGGCAGATCATTGACAGCAGGCGGGAAGCTGGCAGTCGTGTCGCGTCCCACCAACCGGTCCTCTTGGCCCAACGCATAAACGATCTCTGCCAGCCCGCCGCCCACGACGACGACACGGTCCTGCGCGGCGACAGGGGTGGCCACAGCGGCGGCTAACAGAAACGGAGCCAGCAGGGACCGGATCATGATGCCCCTCCCGCCCCAACCGCGATCTGACGCGGCAGGCCGGGCAGCAGCGCGGCAAACGCCTCGGCTTCCGGGGCACGTTTGGCGAAGATCTGCACGATCAGCGCACCGTCAGCGGCAAAGGCCTCGACCGAATGCACCAGGCCGTGTTTCGTGGGTTTCGTGACATGCCAGACCTCGGCGATGTGATCAGCGCGCAGGTGCAGGTTGAAACGGGGGTCCAGAATGTTGAGCCACGGGCCCATGGGCTCTACGCGGTGGATCGTGCCGCTGTGGATCTGGATGCAGCCCTGATTGCCCACAAACAGCATCAAGGGCACCGATTGCGCGGCGCAGGCATGCAACAGGTCGGTAACCGCCTGCGGCGCCAGCGCCTCGACCCAAGGATCGCCCACCGTGCGGTAGGCGCCAAGCCGGTTCATCTTCACTTTGGAGACCAGCCGCAGGAACTGATGCGTATCGGTCATTGCCGCCCATTCGCGGTGCAGGTCCGCGCGCTTGTCCGGGCGGGCCTGCGCGGCCTCTACCGGCGTGCGCGGGGTCAGCGAAATGGTATCGGATTGATCGGCAAGCCGCAGCTCTGCCACCAGCGCGTCAAAGGCCGCAACGTCAGAGGCATCAGTCAGCCAGACCTTGTGCACTGCATCCCCTGCCGCATCGAAAATCTGTACCGAGGGGCGCGGGCCGCCCAGCAACGCAAAGCCGTGCACCCAGTGGCGCGGAAACATTCGCAGATCAATCTCTGACCCCAGCACCATCGAAGCATGGTTGCCCGAATGGTACCCCTCATACGACCCGCAGCGTTCATGCACGACCGAAGCGTTGCGCGTCAAAGCCATCACATCGCCCAAAGCATGAATCGCGGGCATCAGCCGGTCAAGGATCGGGTCGATGCGGATAACCTGCGCGCCGTCCACATGGGCGGCGACCAGCGCGCCCTCGGCCACGCCAAGGATTTCGGCCAGATCGCGGGCGCGCAGCTTTGGCCGATCCAGCCGGGCCTGCCGCAGGGTTGCGGGATCGGCATGGTCAATCGAATCGAGGGTGTCGAGGGTCATTCCAGTGCTCCTGTCAGTCGCTTGCAATAGGGTATGCGCGTGTCTGGCAATAAGGCTGGATGGCGCGAAACGGTGGGACCGCTTCAATCTTGACAGATTTACTAGGATAATGTTAATCGCGATTCAAGCGGAAAACCCGCCCTGCCAGCCGACGCGCCAGCTTTTCACAAGATCGTACCTAAATGAAAGGCGGATTGATGCGCGTCCCCCCTCTGGCCCTCGGCCTTCCCATCGTGCTGTGCGTATTTCTGGGCGTATCCGCGCACCCGGCCCCCGCCCAGACTGCGGCTGCGGCTGCGGCTGCGGCTGCCGAAGATGCGACACCCAGCCCTTCCCTGTCGATCCGGCTGGATCAGACCACGCAGTTGGACGGCCAGTGCCAGCTGATGTTCGTGCTGGAGAACCGGATGGGTTCGGGGATCGACGCACTACGGGCCGAAACCGTGCTGCTCAACCGAGAAACCCGGGTGCTGCGCCTGACGACGCTGGATTTCCAGGCGCTGCCCAAGGGCGCGCTGCGGGTCCGCAGTTTCAATCTGCCCGGGGTCCAGTGCGAAGAGATTGGGCGCGTGCTCATCAACGCGCTGGGGGTATGCACCCCGCTGGACGCCAGCGCCTGTAGTGCGGCGCTGGAAGTCGACAGCGCCACCGGCATCGAGGTGCTGAAATGAACGGCGCGGTCGATGCTCTCGTGTTTCAGATCGGCGCGCTGCTGGCGCTTGGCGGCCCGGTGGTGGCGGTTCTGGTGGTCATGTCGGTAATCGCGCTGGCGTTAATCCTGGTGAAGCTATGGCAGTTCCAGCGCGCTGGCGTCGGGCGGCACAAGGTGCTGATCGCGGCTTTGGACATGTCGGATCGCGGCAGGGTGCAAGCTGCCCGTCTGCATGCAGCGCAGAGCGGCAACCACCTGGCGCCCCTGACAGTGCTGGCCCTTTCGGCAGCCGCTTCGAACCCTGACAATACCGACGCCCTGCGCGCCCGCCTGACCGGGCTGGCCGAAGCCGCGATCAGCAGGCTGCAAACAGGTTTTCGGGCTCTGGACAGTATCGCGCAGGTAGCGCCCCTGCTGGGACTGTTCGGCACGGTGCTGGGAATGATCACCGCCTTCCAGTCCTTGCAAGATGCAGGCAGCAGCGTCGACCCTTCGGCGCTGGCCGGCGGGATCTGGGTAGCGCTGCTGACCACGGCAGTCGGGCTTGCGGTGTCGATGCCGGTCGCGCTGATCCTGACATGGTTCGAATCCCGCGTCGCGCGCGAAGGACAACTGGCCATGCAGATCATTGACGTGGCGCTGTGTTCGGGCCTGGGGTCGGATTGCCCCTTCACCGAATCCGACATCACGCGGCAAGCTAGGACTCATCCTGCCGCCGCAATACGGGCTGGGCAGGCCCATGGCTGACCGTCTAGCCCCCGCGATCCGGCGTCGGCGGTTGTCGATGACCTCACTGATCGACGTGATCTTCCTGCTGCTGCTGTTCTTCATGCTCAGCTCGACATTCGCACGGCAGGGCGAACTGCCGCTTGACCTTGCGATGGGCGGGGCGGCGCAAACGCCACAGACCCCACCGCTATTCGTACAGCTGCGCGAAGACGGCCTGCGACTGAACGGCACCGAGGCGTCAGTTGATGTTATGAATGCCGCCCTGCAAGACGCCGAGGCCGGAATGGTGCTTGTTTCCATGGCCCCCGGCATCACGGCGCAGGCGCTTGCCGAGGTGCTGCATCTGGTGGGCCGCAACTCTGGCTGGTCGGTCGCAGTGATCGGGGGCGCATCATGAGGCGCAGCCTTGGTCATATCCCCCGCACACAGCCCGAGCCGACGATTGCACTGATCAACATCGTCTTTCTGATGCTGATCTTCTTTCTGATCGCGGGCAGCATCGCGCCCAGCCCAGACCCCGATGTGCAACTGGTCACCCTGTCCGAGATCACGACAGAACCGCCACGCGATGCGTTGGTGCTGCTGGCCGATGGCGCGTTGCGGCTCAACGGCTTAGCGGTCAGCGCCGGTCAGGCCGTGTCACAGTTGGCGGGAACGACAACCGTGCGTGTCTTGCCCGACCGCGCCGCACCCGCCGCCGATCTTGTCGCGCTGGCGCAACAACTGCGCGCGGGTGGGGCGGAAAAGCTGATGATTGTGACGAGCGAGGCGCTGCAATGACCCCCGGGCGGCATAACCATGCCAGACCATCGCCAAAAGCACCAAGCGTCGGGGAAAGCCGCGCCAGAACGGAACAGTCGCGCCAGATACTTGCAGCGCGTGCAAGGCGGTGCGCATGAACGCCGCCGCCGTTTTCCGTGCCTGCCCAAAGGTCGATGGCTGCCCGATGGTGACAGCCCGGCATCTGCGCAGACTGCAAGGTGGTCCAACGGCACGTGCGCTTGCGCTGGCCGCGGCCCTGTCGCTTGTGGCCCATCTGGGCGCGATGGCCGCCCTCAGTCCCCGCGCCACGACCAAGATCAGCGGCGGTGGTGAGGCCGCACCCACCGCGCTTGGTACGCATTTCGAGGATTTCACCGCAGGAGGGCTGGCCGCCGCTGTCCCTGAGGTCACCCCGCCCACTCCGCAAGGTATTCTGCCCGCCGAGGAACCCGCAGCACAGCCCGCTACACAGACAAACGAAGTGTCTGCCGCACCCACGGTTGCACCGCAACCGCCGCCCCCCGCCGTAACGCCGACACCGACGGAACCGATAATGCCAGCCCCGCCGACGATTGCCCAATCGGAGGCTGGACCGGCTGAGAGTGCCCGACCCGAGGATACAAAGTCAGCGCATGCTCCCCTCGTTGCGCCAGCAACGCACGCACCCAAAGCCCCCGCCCCGGCAATCTCAGCGCCGGTTGTTGCGTCGCCGTCTGTCACGGTGTCGCCCCTCACACCCACGCCCGACACGCCTATATCCCCGATGCCGACACCCGCCGCGCCGCCGCCAACCTCGGGCGCGTCTCAACTCGTCGCGCCATCAGCCAGCCAGCAGACGGCGGATACACCGGGTCCGGCCGAAGCGGTTGAGACACCAACCGCACAGCTCTCGAATGCTAGCGAGCAGCCCGTGCAAGCCCCCTCTGACACTGCGCCAATGCATGCCGCCGCGCCGGATGTGGCGGCGCTGCCTCCGCGTATCCCCGCGACGCCACCGGTTCAGCCCGCCAATATGGCCGAAACATCTGCCGTGGAAATCCCAGTCATCGAAGCGGAGACTGCGGCGACTACTGCACCTGACAGCAGCCCACGTCCGCCATCCCGCCCCGAACAGCCGCCCACAGAGCGGGCAGAGACGCAGAGGGCGCGCGTGCAGCCACACGCACAACCGCCTTCACCCGCAGGAAATGCCCAGCAAAATGCGCGGCGCGGTGGGCAGCAGGACCAGGGAGGGCAGACCGCCAGCGCCGCCCCGCCCCGCGCCAATGCAGAACAGGAAGGCAATGCCGCAGCGTCAAACTACCCCGGCGAGGTTCTGCGCCGCATCCAGCGCGTGCGGCAGGCGCGCAGCCCGGCGCGCGGAAGGGTTATGGTGGCGTTCACTGTCGCGTCGGGGGGCGATCTTACGGTGGTCTCGGTTGCGCAAAGTTCGGGCAACCGGGCGCTGGATCAGTTGGCGTTGGCGCATATCCGCCGCGCCGCCCCTTTTCCCGCCCCACCGCCCGGTGCCCGGCGGCAATTCAGCTTCGAGTTCGTTTCGCGCTAGAAGCGCACCGGCGCGCGCCTCTGGTTGCGCGTCAGGCATGCAGCGGACACGGTGCGTCAGCATAAGGCTTTGCCGCGTGAGGCACGGCGCCTCCTACCCCGCGCACCCCGCCCGCCCCCGCAATATCGCCGCCACGCCATTGGCCCGCGCGTCGATTTATGCCACGAAGGATGGGTAATCAGACGGAAAGACGCAGATGCCCAACCCGCTTTATGATGCCCTCATCGGCCCCCACAGCACCTCAGACGCGGTTTTCTTGCATCTCGCCTGTGGGAGTGACGTCAGTTTCCGCGCGTTTGCCGACATGGCAGGTCGCATGGCGGCAGCCCTTGCCGCCGCTGGCCTGGCGAAGGGAGACCGGGTGGCGGTGCAGGTCGAAAAGTCCGCCCCCGCCCTCGCTGTCTACGCTGCCTGCGTGCAGCGCGGGCTGGTGTTCCTGCCGCTCAACACCGCCTACACGGGCGCAGAACTGACATATTTCATGACAGACAGTGGCGCGCGCGCGCTGATCTGCGACGCGGCCGCCGCGCCCGCGCTTGCCCCCGTGGCGGCGCAGACCCCGGCCACGCTAATGTCGATGGCGGCGGATGGGACGCTCGACACCGGCGCCCCGGCACCGCCCTGCCCCGACAAAGTGATCGATTGCAGCCCGGATGATCTTGCTGCGATCCTATACACTTCGGGGACCACGGGGCGGTCGAAGGGCGCGATGCTGACCCATCGCAACCTTTTGTCCAACGCCCAAAGCCTTTGCGACATATGGGAGATCACCGACGCAGACCGGCTGCTGCACGCGCTGCCGATCTTTCACACCCATGGGCTGTTCGTCGCCATCAACACCAGCCTGTTGGCGGGGGCTTCGGTGATTTTCTTGCCACGCCTCGACATGGACGACCTGATCCGCTGGCTGCCGCATGCCACCACGATGATGGGTGTGCCGACCTTCTACACACGCATGCTAGCCGATCCGCGCGTAACCCATGACCTGGTTGCGCATATGCGGCTGTTCATCTCGGGCAGTGCGCCCTTGCTGGCGCAGACTCATGCAGATTTTCTGGACCGGACTGGGCACCTGATCCTGGAACGCTACGGCATGACGGAAACCAATATGATCACCTCGAACCCGCTGCGGGGTGACCGCGTGGCGGGCAGCGTGGGCCTGCCCCTGCCGGGCGTGGAAGTACGCATCACCGAACCCGCAACCGCCGACACCCCGCCCACCATCGTGGCGGACGGCCAGACCGGGATGATCGAACTCCGCGGCCCCAATGTCTTTGCGGGCTATTGGAACATGCCCGAGAAGACAGCCGAAGAGCTGCGCCCCGACGGCTGGTTCCTGACCGGCGATCTGGGCTGCATCGATGCGAGGGGCTATCTGCACATCGTCGGGCGGGCGAAGGACCTCATCATAACCGGCGGGTATAATGTCTACCCCAAGGAGATCGAACTGATGCTCGACGCCCTGGCCGAAGTGGTGGAATCCGCCATAGTCGGCCTGCCGCATCCCGATTTGGGCGAGGCCGTCGTGGCCTTCGTCGTGCCGCAGCCCCACCACCCGCCAGATGAAGCTGGGCTGCTGGAACGCATCAGCCCACAGCTTGCCCGTTTCAAACACCCGCGTGCGGTGATCTTCGTGGCGGAACTGCCACGCAACGTGATGGGCAAAGTGCAAAAGGCACAGTTGCGCACCGATTACGCGGAACATTTCGCCGATTGACACCTGGACCGCACGCCGCCGCTGGAACGCACTGACTGGTCGCCCGGCCATGTGCCTAGGCAGCCCTCAGCCACCGGCATTCGCGATGGGGTGAGACAGCGCGGTCATGATACCGCGTAGCTCTGCCAGACCCTTCAACCGCCCAATGGCCGGATAGCCGGGTTGCGCGCGGCGGTGTAGGTCATCAAGGATATCCTGCCCATGATCGGGGCGCATCGGGATCGAATGATCTGCCCGCCGCGCCGCGCGGCGCTTGGCTTCTTGCCGCAGCACCGCGGCAATCAGCGCGACCATGTCGGTATCGCCGCCCAGATGCGCAGCCTCGTGGAAGCTCGACATCAGTGCCTTACCCTCGCGGGTCACGTTGCGAAGATGCAAGAAATGCACCCGGTCGCCCAGCCGGTCCATCATGCCCGGCAGGTCGTTATCCGCCCTCACGCCCAGCGAACCCGAACACAGCGTTATCCCATTGGCGGGCAGATCGACGGCCTCCATGACATGGACATAATCCGCCTCAGTCGACATAACGCGCGGCAAGCCCAGCAGCGGGAACGGCGGATCGTCGGGGTGGCAGCACAGCCTCAGCCCCAGCTCTTGCGCCACCGGCGCAACCTCGGACAGAAAATCGACCAGGTGGGCACGCAACTGCTGTTCCGGGATTACGGCATATTCCGCCAGATGGACACGAACATCTTCCAGCGTGAAGTGCTCGGCAGCGCCGGGCAGGCCGAAGACGACATTGCGCGCCAATGTCGTGCGCGCTGCATCATTCATCGCGGCAAAACGATCGGCGGCCTGCCCTGTCACCGTGTCAGGGAAGTCCTCAACCGCACCGCGGCGTTGCAGGATGTGAATGTCGAAAGCGGCAAAGTCGATCAAGTCAAAGCGCATGCAGGTCGCGCCGCTGGACAGCCGGTAAGCCAGATCGGTGCGGGTCCAGTCCAGTACCGGCATGAAGTTGTAGCAGACGACCTCGATCCCCGCATCGCGCAGGTTGTGCAGCGAGCGCTTGTAATTCGCGATATGCGCCCGCCATGCGCCACGTTGTTTCTTGATGTCCTCGGACACCGGCAAGCTTTCGACGACATCCCAGCTTAGCCCCGAGGGCGCGCCGTCGCGCATGAACGCGATGTCGCGCTGCCGCTGCGAGATGGCCTCAGGCGTCCAGACGGCGCCGGTCGGAATGTGGTGCAGCGCGCTGACCAAGCCCTCAACCCCGGCCTGAAGCATGTCATCCACCGACACCTGATCCTTCGGGCCGAACCACCGCCATGTCTGACGCATATCGTCTCTCCTGATTGCCATGCCATGCAACACCGCAAGGGGCCGCACCTCGATTTGGTTCCTAGCATTGATCAGCCCTGTTGACTAGTATGCAAGAATACCAGTTAAACCACATGCCCAATACCGGAACATCTATCAAAGCGCCAGTTTCAACCGGTCCGACATCGCGTCGCGCCGCCCCTGCACGCCCCTGCGGCAGTCTCCGCACCGCCACCAAATCACTGATCTACCGGAACGCGCCAGCCGCTTGCACAGCGTTTTCCAAACAGCTATCACGCACCTATGGTCCCGTAGCTCAACCGGATAGAGCACCTGACTTCTAAGCCGGAGGTCTGGGGCCAGAAGAATATGGAACTACAGACGGTTAGGAAAACCTCAGCGGCTTGCGAACCGTTTTCCGAACCGTTATCAAAGAGCCACGGTCCCGTAGCTCAACTGGATAGAGCACCTGACTTCTAATCAGGATGTTGGGGGTTCGAGTCCTCCCGGGATCGCCAACCTTCCTTCACATTCTTTTCAACCTGCTGTATCCCTTTATCATTCTAGGATGAGGGATATAGGGTGCAGTTAAATTTAGATTTCGGTAGGGGCCTCGGTGCCCAAGTAGATTTGCAGAACATTTCGGACGACCAGTATGCTCGCATCCAGGCCTATTTTGTCCCTTTGATCAATGATCCCCGCGTGCAGAGCCGTGAGGCCATCGGTGGTGCGTTCGTGTTTGCGACCAATCTGTGCCCAGACGCAAATCCCTCCGACATTTGGCACCACGTTCTTTACAGGACCTACACCCGGGAAAAAGTTGGCACCAACCCAGAACAAAGTTGGGTCAGAACCTCGGGCGAAGGGTATGAGATTGCGCTAGTGGAACGGTATAATCCGGTGCTGGCTGCTCACGGAATCCGCATGTCCAGTCTTATCTCCGGCAAGGCGAAAGTCAGCGCTTTGGACCGAATGGGACTTACTGGCAGAATCGGAGGCAGCAAGGTTGACGTGATGATCGAGAAGGACGGGGCAGGCTTATCCCGTGGGCGCGACGGTTTTGGCGTGGTGGGCGGTATCCACGCCAAGGTTAGCCTCGCTGAGAGAGTTTCAGATGATATTCCCGCCAGCAGAATCATGATGGCCGAAGGGCTATTGAGTGTGCTGTCTACTTTGGACGTTAAGTCCTTTCCACCACCCCACGGTGACCTTGTGAACCGTGGCGAGTTGGGCACGTTGACCAACCCGTCCGACAAGCGCCGCTACATCGAAGGTCATGGCGACTTTTCGGCATGCTTCAGTTATAATCTTCGCACCACACCCTCCGCCGAAACCACAGCAAGTGGCCGTAGCATTTATGTAAGCGGCTTCGCTGGTGCTAATGACCACTTCACCGATTACCTCTTGGCGGAACTGACTTAGCCAATGGCAGCTTTAAGAGCCTTTGCCATCGCAAAGCCAAGCAACGGAGGAACGGCGTTCCCGATCTGCCGAAACTGGACAAACTGAGAGCCCGGAAAACGATAGGCGTCAGGGAACGACTGGAGCCGGGCTGCCTCTCGCACGCTCACAAATCGGTCAATGCCCGGATGAACAAAGTCGGAGCAGTCTCTAGCCATGTGAGCGACAACCGTGTGGGAAGGCCTGTCCCAATGCAATCTACGGTATTTGTTAGCGAAGCCTTGACTGTCCAAAAATGTCATCACCTGCTCTGGTGTGGTATGGCCCGCTTTCAACATTTCTCTCAACGCAGTTTCCTTTATCCGGTCCTGCTTCCGGCATTCATCAGGGTTGCGCATTCCGGCACCACCCATCATTATATCAATTAGATCGTCCGGCAACCCCCCGTCCGCTAACCGTTCCTCTATCTTTGTGCCATAATCTCCGGGATGTAGCATTGCGAGGCGAAGTCGCCGAATGCCCAGCATTCGCTTGGCAGAGTGATGCGTTAGCTCTGTTTCGTTTCCCCTCATCAAATTTTGATAAGGGGTCAGGTCAGTGGCTGCATATTCAAGATGCTGCTGCGTGTCACGCGGTGCAAGCGCTTCCTTGGGCAAGTCCGAAATGGCATCACGAACAGTTAGGGCTGGCGATGCTGCGGGCTGATCAAAAAACAAGGACGGCTGATCATTCAAGAGAACTCCCGTTCGCTTTCCGTTCATGTGAGTTGGAACAGGGGGGGCAATTCGCTGCCCATCAGCCGCTCCAAAGATGAATACCCGCTTCCGGTGTTGCGGAACGCCAAACTCGCAGGCGTCCAAGGTCACAACGTCCGCCGCATAGCCCAACGCTTCGGCCCTAGAAACCATGTCAGCAATAACCGCCCCGCCTGCCATAGAGATAAGCCCGGTGACGTTCTCAATTAGGAAGGCTTTGGGCCTAAACTCTTCAACGAACCCGAAGTAGGGCACGTAAAGCTGGTTGCGGCTGTCATCTTCCCGACGCTGACCGTAGGTAGAAAAGCCTTGGCAGGGTGGTCCGCCAATCACCGCGTCGACCTCGCCCCGCTTTATTCCAAGGCCAGCCCTGATCTTAGCTGGGTCAACGGTTTCAATGGGATCATCGGAGCAGATCGCTCCCGCGTGGTTGAACTCATAGGTTCGCAATGCCGGGGTTTCGTGGTCATTCGCGTAAAGTGCGGAGAACCCCGCTTGGCGGAAGCCCTCACTTAGTCCACCGGCCCCACAAAATAGATCAATTGTTTTCATGTCTGCCGTCCCGTTTCTTCTATTCTGCTTAACGGTCGGCGATATCCCCTGCGTCTTAGAGAGTGACCCACTTGCCTCCAGCCGTTTCTTCGATTCTTCCAATTGTGTACTCCTTGGTGTTTGCCACAAAATGTGCCTTGTGTTCCAGTCTTGATCTTTGGCGCAAAGCGAAAGGCTAGCGGGGCAGTTGCAGGTCTCGCGCGGTGACGCTGGCAGACGGGGGAATGTTCAAGTCATCACCTCCCGAGAATGTGAACAAAGAGAGAACTAACTTTCGGTTTAGTGCCGTGCGCCAAGCCAGTAAAGGCTAATCCTCGGTTGAAACCGAAGACTTCCGTTAAACACGAAGGAGTTTCGCAGGAGGCGCGCGACACTCGCCCAGAGGGGCCACGCGGCGGACATGTTGGCGGCGTTCCCGATGCGGCTGATGTATCGGCAGGCGGTCCCGGCCTCGTGGACCACGACCCCGCCGGGGAGGTCGCGCCGCTCCCGCTGGGCGCGGCGTCAGAGCGCTGCGGCGGCGGATAGATGTATTCGCACTTGACAAAATGTAAAAGATGTGAGGCGGTCAGCGCCAGCAAAACGCACACCATCAGTGGGTAAACTTTCTCTGGATCGGTGCGCGAATCAGGATTATACAGATCGAAGGTAGGCAATGGAGAAGCGCAGCCGCTTAAGTGTCCCCTCTGAAAGGGGGATGGCCCTGAGAGGGGTGCGGCTAAACCCAGCCTAATCGCGGTAAGTCACGCCGATCCGCGAGCCGACATTAGCAAGTGTAACCCCGGTTGCGCTGGCGTGTCGGCTTTTTTGCGTGCCCGAGTGGCCCGTGCCGCCTGCCAGCGCTCCAAACAATGGAGTGGTGCTACATGGCACAGAATGACGAAGATTTTCAAATCTCACTTGAGGATCAAGGCTACGCCCCGACGATGCTTGAGATAAATGCGGCGGTGCGCACTTTGAACGCCGCTCGCTTCTACCTCTCAGCGGAAACCCTTGGCTTTGCGGCAGGTCAAGGAATGCGGGTCTGCCCGATGATTTATGGTTCCAGCGGGACTGTTTCCTTCCTGAAGGATGATTGGGTTCAGACCATCCTTGATGCTGGCGATATGTTGAATGCCGCCCTTCAAGCCTATCCGTTTCTGACGGCAGATTGGTGCAGCGATTTCTCTAAATTGGAAATCAGCATCGCCTAAAACCCCGCGCCGCCCGTCGCGAGGTCGGGCGGCGCATTTCAAACATTATCGAAGGATTGCCATCATGGCTACCTATTGGCGCGGCCTTGGCCGCAACTACACCGAAACCACCGCCCGCTGGGTGTTGCAGGAGGCCGCGATGCGCGGGCTCACGCTCCACGACTATGTCTGCGGGATGTGTCAGCTCACCGATCTCGGGGTCACTTCCGAGAACGCGGTGCTCACGCTCAAGCCGCTCATCCCCGACGCGCACCTGCACTACAACGAGCACGGCGGGAGCAAAGAGAAGTTTGCGACTTGGGAAGCGTGGTTCAGCAAGCGGCTGCGCAACCGCATCACCTACTTCTTCCACAAGCACCGGCCTGAGGGCGGCGTCCGCCGCTGCTGGGGGGAGTGGCCGCTGCCGGTCCCGGATCGTCTCAGGATCGCGCCGGTGCTCCTGTCTGCGGCGGAGTAACTGGACCGGCGCGGCGTATCAGTGGATGCGTCGCGCCTGCTCGACAAGGGCGGCGGTGGCGACAAAGCAGCCGTAGGCTTGGAGGACCCGGCGCGACAGCGTGCCCGGGTTCGTCCGCACGACCATCTCCGGGTGGCGCTGACAGTCTGCCCAGACCAGCTTGCCCTTGGGGGTCAGCCGGAAGGAGATAATGCCCACCATCGCGCCCAGCTCCTGCGGGTTGACGCAGTAGGCGTGGGCGAACCGTAGGATGGACTGCACGTCTGGCCATGCGTCGGGGACGCAGCGCGCCGCGTAGCGAAGGAGTGCGTCCTGCGCCAAGAGAAGCTCGGGCGGGAACACGGCAGCCATGCCCGCGACAATCTGCCGGTCGCGCGAGGTTCGGGTCAGGTTGTCCATCATGCCCCGCGCGATGCGCCGGAGTAGGCCGCGCCCAAGAAATCGCCCTGCACGATGGCCGGGACGAAACCCGGCTGTACCGTAGCGGCGACCTGCGTGGCCGTGAATCCGGCGAACGGGGTGTCCATCCGGGCGACGTTGGCAGTGCCTGCGGCAGCGAGGGCATTGGCGGCGGCGATGGCCGCCGGGCCGGATGCGGCATCCACGAGGGCGGCGTGGATGCCTGCGATGTTCTTCATGTGGGATGCGCCGTTGGGGCGGGTCACGAGGTAGAGGGGCATGGGGTCAGTCCTTGTCCTTGATGGCGAGCTTCAAGCGGTCCAGCGGGCGCGACCGCCCGGCCTCCCACTCGCGGTTGCGGTTGATGGCGCGCTGGGCAGCGGTCTTGACGGCGGCGATGGCGCTCTGGACTCCACGCACCTCCTCGCCCACGAGCCGGTCGGCAAGGTCATGGGCACTGAACGGGCGGGAGCGCGCGGGCATCCGGTCGATCACGGCGACAAGCGCCGCGCCCAGAACCTTGTTGTTAGTGGCGGCGGCAAGCAGGGCGGCGTTCTTGAGCTCCACGATGCCTGAGCCGGTAAGCTGCTGCTGGTAGTTGGTGCGCTCCGGCGTCCCGAGGCCCGCGCGGGCGAGGACCGAAACGGGGCTGGCCCAGAGCTGGGCGGTCGTGGCGAGGCTGTCCGCCGCGGCGTTCAGCTCCTTGAGGTGTGCCCAGCGGGTGTCAGAGGAGTTGGTGGCGACCTCGCGGCGGGCGGTCGCTGCGGCCTTGTCGGCGGCGGCGCGCTGGTCCTTCGGGTCGAAGCCCGCCCGGGCCATGCTGTCGGATGCGTCGGTGGCGCGCGCGGCGATGCCTGCGTCCAGCGTGTCGATCAACTGGCCGAACTTCTCAGCGCGGCGGGCCGCGACCTCGGCAAGGCTGATGACCTCCGCCGTGGCGAGGATCGGCCTGTCGGTGATGTTGAGGGGGAGGGATGGTGCGGGGTCGGCCATTGTGGGCTCCTCTTGCCGGGCGCACCGCCATTGGTGGCCTCTGCCGCGAAGATAGCGCGCCGGTGGTGGATTGGGCGACCATTATCTATTGTTGTCAGTGGGTTGGACTACAGCCACCACGTATACTGCGGGTCCCCCGCCTTCCCCGGCGCGGCGCGGGCAGCCTTTGCGCTGGTCACGGGCAGGTGTGCCTCGGGCTCCTCTGCTGTCAGCCCAACCGCCATCCCGATAACGATGGCGGGTGCGCAGGTTATGAGTGCGACGACAGCCCGCAACCCGCCGGGCGGGGTCCAGTCCTCCACGGCCCGGGCCTCATACCCCATGTTCCTGAGCAGGCCCGCCGCCGTGTCGTATGCCTCAAGGCGCGTCTCCATCAATCGCCCCGCGTCGTGTCGCGCGCGCCGGGGATGCGCTCCACCGTCTCGGACCGCTGGGGGCCAATGTCCTCATGCTCAAGGAACTCCTCCATGGACAGACGCTGGGGCACGACAAGGACGCCCGCGCCCACGTTCACCTGAACGGACGGCGGAAGCGGCGTGTCGATGTAGTCGTGCCGGGCCTTCAAGAGGAAGATGTTGGCGACCACGTTGCCCTCGTTTGCGGCAAGGCGGAGGTTGCCCACGAGCTGGTCGTGTTCGATGGCGCGGCCCCGTTCCAGCGCCTCCAAGACCTCGGGCTGGCGGTCGCGGCACCGACGGAAGGCGTCCCTGCCCATCCGCAGGGCCTTGGCGATGGTCACGACGGAACAGCCCCGCGCAGACAGCTCCTCCACGATCTTGAGTCCCTTCGCCCCGATCCGGTATTCCGACTTGCCGACATCGTTCACCACCCGGCGGGCGGGCAAATTGTCCAAGTATTCAGTGCTGCCCATTGGCGGCCTCCCTTTCCATCTCATTGCAGATGCGCTGCACCACGGATTTGCCCACGCGAAGCTCGCGGGCGATTGCGTTCTGACCGACACCCCGGCTCCGGAGCGACTGGATTGCGGCAACTGTGCCGTCTCCAGTAGGCGGACGCCCGAGGCGCTTGCCCCGGGCGCGGGCGACGGCGAGCCCGGCCAATGTGCGCTCAACGGTCATGTCGCGCTCAAAGGCGGAAAAGACGCTGGCCATGCCCAGAAGCGCCCGGCCCGCCGGGGTCTGGGTGTCCACGGCCTCCCTGTCCAAGTAGAGGTCGCACCCGATCTGGCGCAGCTCCTCGAACAGGGTGGCAAGACCGGAGAGGCTCCGGCCAAGGCGGGACACGTCAACGGCAGCGATCAGGTCAACCCTCCGCCTCCGGGCGTCGTCCATCATCCGGTCCAGCTCCGGACGAGAGGACCGCGCGCCGGATGCCTTCTCGACATACTCGTGCGCTACGGTCCAGCCCGCCCGCGCCGCCACCTCGCGGAGCCGGAGAAGCTGGGGCTCAAGGTCCTGTCCAGCGGTCGATACTCTCGCGTAGAGGGCCACGCGGCGGGCGGTCACGGTGCCACCTCGCGCGGGTCGCGGGCGAGCTTGTTGCCGTCCGCGTCATACCAGCCGGGCTCGGGACCGACGCCCAAAGGGTGGTCAGGTGCCGGGCCGTGGGACTGCGGGCCGTGGGTGCCCGGCGCGAGCCAGTACCGCTCCACCGTCCCAGAGGCCGCGACGTGGTAGAACTCCCGCTGCCCGGGGACGATCCCCGGGACAAACTGCTGCATCTTGTCTTCCATGCTGCCTCGCCGGGTCATGCCGATACCTCCGCCTTCGCGCCAGCGCGCGGGGTGTGGGGCTGCGGCGCGTCCATCCCGGCGGGCAGCACGAGGTGGTAGACGTGGAACAGCTCCTCCGGGTCGTAACCGTTGGCGAGGTTCTGGGCGAGGAGCGCCGCCTTGTCGCTCGCGTCCTCGGGGTGACTGTCGGCATGGAAGGTCCCTTGGCCCGCGTAGTCGGTGGCGAGCCAGCGGTGGTATCCGTCCTCAAAGGTCGTGCGGATGCCGTAGCCCTTCTGGTGGTTCATGTCCCACGACAGGCCCGACTTGATCGTCACGACCTTCCACGGGGTCAGGGCCTCCCTCAGCTCCGCCATGGATGCGCCGCCGGGGCGCGAGAGGAAGTCCACGAGAAGGGCTTGCTTTGTCCCGGCGCGGCACGGCTTAGCCTCCGCCTTAGGCGCGAGGTTTATGCCACGAGAACGGCGCGGGGCTCTCGCTGCCTCCGCTGGCGCAGGGGCTGCCTCGGGGGCGGGCGGGACCTCTGGTGTGGCGGCGGTCGCGGGGGTGCCGTCCTGCCCAGCGGAGAGGGCCGCGAGGTTAGCCCAGATGCGGCGGGCGGCGGTCGCGCGGTCGGGGAAGCGCTTCACGGCGGCGATGCCCAGGGGCGCGGCGGTCGCGGCGAACAGGGCGGTGCCCTGCGCCATGGTCAGGCCGGTCAGGTCCTCCTCGATCAGGACCAGTAGGTGGTCCTGCGTGTCTGCGGCGGCGGTCGCGTCGTCTGCGGTCGAGTGGAGGGCGAAGGCGGCGGTGGCGGCGTCCACGGTTGCGAATGTAGTGGTCATGTTGTTCTCCATTTCTCGGGTTGGAGTGGGGTATAAAGATACCTCACTAGGGGAACTTACCGTGAGCGCTGGCCATTCGTCTAGCCGGAAAACGTCCACTTATCGGGCGGTTAGCGGTCTGGTGGCGGGTGCCCAGAAACGTGGGGCCGCGCGTGTGGCGGCGGCAGACCCTTTTCCGGGCGGGCCTTTTGTGGCCGGGTCCGGGCGGTGCTGTAGGCAGGCGGAGCGGTGGCGATGGTGCCGAAGGCTGGTCCTTTTTTGTGGAACGCCCAGCGCGTGTTTGGATAATTTCCCAGCCCTCTGCCCAAAGAGAGGCCGTTCCCGCCCCAAGCCGCCGCGTTCCCCACACCGTTCCCCAGAAGGGGGGTCGCCAGACGCCCACCGGGGCTGGCCTATCTCTCTACGTTCCTCCCGTTCCCCCCTTAGAGGTATAGAGTAGAGAGAGGGACAGGGGGACGACCGCCTATGGGCTCCGGGCACCGCCGCCGGAGGGTCCGGGGAAGCGCGAGGAACGGCAGGGAACGGGGGGAACGATGGGCATTCTCGCCATTCGGCCAAGGAGTTAGCCGTTCCGGCCCGATTTTCCACCGTTCCCGCCCGGGAACGCCTAGAAGGGCTCCCCCGGTCCGCCGTCCGTTTCGGCCACACCCTCTAGCTCGCCATCCGGCCCGAACCGGGGCACGAGGCGCGGCACGTTGCCCTCGCCCCGGACATAGCACCACTCGGGGTGCGGCAGCCCGAACCGGCGCTTGGTCCGGTCGAAGGCCAGCCGACGCATGGCGTCCCCCAGCCTCTCGTTGTCGTCCTGCGTCCGCATCCCGCGCAGCCTCCCGACGATCCGCCACACATCCTCGCCGCGCACCTTCCCGGGCCGCTCCTCGCCCAGCGCACTGTGCAGGGCCTCATAGAACGGTTCCTCCACCCGGCGGGCGTCCTGTTCCTCCGCCGCCTCCGCCCACAGGTCCGGGTCCAGACGGATCGGTGCGCCTTCCGCCTCGCGCGCCGCCGCCTCTGCCCAGAGCTGGTCCCGGTCGCGGCGCAGGGCGTCAAGGTCGAACCCCTCGACAGACACCGGCCAGAACCGGCGGTTGCCGGTAGTGTCGCGAAGGTAGCGGCTGTCGTTGGTCGTGCCGACGATCACGCACTGGCGCGGCACCTCGCGCTCGCGCCGGTCGTATGCCATCCGGGCCTTGTCGTGGGTCCGGGACAGGAAGCCCTTGAGGTGGTCGGCTCCTCCCTTCTTCATGCCCTTCAGCTCGCCCGCCTCGACAATCCACTTCCCGGCAAGGGCCTCGATCACGCGCTTGGCCTCTGCATTCAGCGGCACGTCATCCGTGAACCACTCATCCCGGACGGCCAACACCTTCAGGGCCGTGCTCTTGTTGGTGCCCTGCGGCGATTCAAGGACCAGCATCTCATCGAACTTCACGCCCGGCCTGCGGACCCGGCGGACAGCCGCGACAAGCAAGAGCTCGCCAACCGCCCGCGTATAGGGCGTGTCCACCGCGCCGCCATAGGAGGCAAGCCAGCCGCCGATCCGGGGCACCCCGTCCCAGCGCAGCGCGGCAAGGTAGTCCAAGACAGGGTGGAAGGCCCTCTGGCGGGCATGGTCGGATAGGACACGGTTGAAGAAGTCCACCGTGGGCCGGAACCTGAACCGCTCGTCAATCGACAGCCAGAGCCGGTTGCAGGCATCATCGTCAAGGTTCGGCCCGAACCCGTCCAGCCCCTCGACAAGGGCGCGCTCGGCCAGCAGGTCGTGGCGCAGGTTCACCCCGAGGCGGCGCAGCGCGACCCGGACGTTTCGCTGGGAGCTGCTGAGGGGGTTGCCCTCCTTGTCGCAGTCGAAGTTGTTGTCCACCTCCTCGCGGGCGTCCTGCACCTGCTTGCGGGCGTAGCGCTCCGCCCCTTTCTGGTCGCGGACGTGTGCGCTGATTCCAAGGTCCGGGTCGAGAAGGACGCCCAACATCACCGCGTCACTGCACCCAGCGCGGGCCATTTCGCAGGCCACCCACCAGACAGCCTTGGAGCGGTCGCCACCCCAGCGGTTCGCGTCGTCAGGGTCTTGGCCGTTCACGATCACGCTCTTGCAGAGGTCGGACAGGGGCAGCCCCTCCACCTCCACGCCCCGAGCAGGCGCAGCGGACGCCACCGCCGGGGCATCTGGCATCGGGGCGGCGGGGAAGGCATCCAGCCCATAGCGGCGGGTCCAGTCTGCCGACACGACACGCGCGAGCGCGGGCTTGCGGCCCTTTTCGCGCTTCTTCTTGTTGGGCAGGTTCACCGTCCCGGGCAGCCGCATCAGCCGGTCGATGTTGTGGCAGGCGTCGGCCCCCATCGCCACACCGATTGCGATGTTCCGGGCCTCCACCTCCGGGTGGTCCTCCACCGGCGCGTCCAGCAACCAGAAACACTGGTAGCCGCCGCCGCTGTCCACGACCACACTGGGCCGGGGGAAGGGCAGTTTGCTGCCGTCCTGCTCCCAGTCCTCAACCATCCTTTCGATCCGCTGGCGCTCCGGCTCCACTTCCATCCCGGCGCGCGGGTCCACGTCAACGTGCAGGGCCACCGCCGCCGCCATTTCCGCCTTGCTGGGCTTGCTCGACACTGGGCCAAAGGTCCGATTGACGGTGAAGTAGATGTTCTGCCGTCCCTGCCGCTCCTCAACCCACTCGGCCATCGCCGCCACGTCGCCCGGGCCGAAGGTCCGGGTGGTCGTGCGCCCGCCGTCCGGGACGATGGAGGTCAGCACCCACGGGCCATCCGGGCACCAGTGCGCGAGGAAGTCCACCGCCGCCGCCGTGTCGCCGGACAACAAGCCTTTCTGGTCGCCCGGCGTGGCATCCGGGGTTAAGCTATCCCCGTCGATGATGTTCTTGTGACTGTGTTCCTGAGCGCCCCCTGCTTCCCGGCTGGGGGCGTTCTCTTTCTCCGCCCCGCTCATTCCGACGCCTCCATCCACACACGCACGTCATCGGCGCGGTAGCGGACGTTGTGCCCGATCTTGAGGAAGGCGGGACCCTGCCGCTTGGCGCGGTAAGCCTCCAGCGACTTCGTGGAGAAGCCGGTCATCTGGGCCACCTGTTCGGCGGTCAGGTATTCGGGGGTCATGGGCAGCCGCCCACGGGGCAGCTCACGCAGGAGGCGTTCTGCAACGGCCTCCGCAACGGCATCAATCGTCTGTTGGTCCATAGTTGGTCACCAAGCCAGACTGCCTGCGAAAGCAGTCGGGTTCAGTGACAGGGCAGCGGTGCCTTCGCACCCACCGGGTTGCCCCGCGCCCCCCGCATGGGGCGCTCCCCGCGCGCGGCACTTCCCGGTGGGCCGACGCGGTTCCCAACTCCGGGACACTTCCCCGGCGTTCCCTGTTTCAGGGTAGTCTCATGGTCCCGATCTTACCCGCTCCGGCCCGCGTTGGGAAACCCTGAATCGCCCTAACCAGCCCTCAATCCGTTGTTGTGGAGGGCTCAAGCAGGGCGAAGAGCGCCGCCGTCATGCGCTCCTGCTCCGCAAGCAGCGTGTCGAACAGCGCCCGCTCGTGGATGTAGACGCCATCTATCCCCGGCACGGTGTGGTCAAGCAGAAGGCGGGCGTTCACCCGGTCAATCCCCGCGCGCTGGGCAACGGTGCGGTAGGTGTGGCGCAGGATGTGCCCCGTCTCGCTGGGCAGGGCTTTCTCCTTCCATACCTGCGTTGCGATCACCTCGCCCGTCTTGGTGGACCGCGACGGGAACAGCCACGGGCTGCCGGGGAACAGCACGTCGCCCGCCGTGAGGGCATGGCTCACAACCTCGACCATCCGGCCCGACAGGGGCAGGTCGAAGGAGCGGCCCGACTTCATCCGGGGGATCGACACCGCCGGGGCGTCCAGCCGCACCCAATCACGCCGGATGCCGACAAGGGTGCCGGGGCGCAGGCCCGACAGCAGCCCGAGGAGGTGCATGTCGCGGCGCAGCGGGTTAGGCAGCGCCTGCACTCTCCGCCACCAGTCGGCAAGGTCGTCGGGCATCAGCACCCGGTTGCTTGCCCGCTCCTTGTTGAACGTGACCGCCTGCACCGGATTGCCCGGCAGGGCGTCCGGGTCGTCCACCACCTTGAGGGCGAAGTTGTAGGCCGCGCGGAAGTCGCGCATGGCCTTGTTGGCCGTGGTCGCGCCGTGATCCACGGTGATGCGCCGGTGCTCCTCACGGGCTTGGCTGCGCTTTATCGCGGTCACGGGCAGTGTGCCCCACTTGGGCAGGTAGCGGTCCAGCCGGTCCATCATGTCTACAATGGACCGCTCGACACAGTCCCGGGCGCGCATGTCGGCCCCATACTCCTCGAACATCCGGCGGACGGTCCAGCCACCCGCGTCGGAGGACGGGTCAGGCAGCGGGGCGTTGGGGTCGATTCCGCGCTTGATCTGGTCCAGCAGGACCGCCGCCCGGCTGCGGGCGTCGTCCAACGTCATCTCCTCAGTGCCCCCGAGGGTATGGCGGACGGTCTTGACCAAAACCTTTCGCCCGCGCTGGCCCTGCCAGAGGTCGCGCTGAATCTTGTATGACTTCCCGGTCTTGTTCACGGCGACAAGCAATCCTGCCACCTTCGCGTCCCGCACAGCGGCAGGCTTTCCATCGTATGCGAGGGCCTTCACCCGCGCTTCTGTCAATTTCTCTGGCATCCCTTGTCCCTTTCCGAACCGTCTGGCGGTCTGCCTGCGAACCGTTTACGAACCGGGAGGGGATCGGGTGGAAGCGGGCAGCTCAGGGCTAGTATAGCTCCAAGTCCCTGCAAACGCTACTGTTTAGGGTGGACGCGAGGGTTGGAAAGGGATACAGTTTACCGACTTCTAATCAGGATGTTGGGGGTTCGAGTCCTCCCGGGATCACCATGACCTGCCACGGGTGCCAATGCACCATAACCTTGCACCTTTTGCCTGTTTTCATGCACACCCCCTGTCAATGGGAAAGTGTCATGTGAGGCGTAAATTCGGACAAGCCGTTGATAGTTATCGGTTTTTACTCCGTTCTGGCCCCAAGGGCGACCAGCCGACGAGTGTCAGCTTTTCAGAGCGCCCAGGATGCCTGCTACTTCATCTCGAAGATAGACAGGTCCGGCGTCCACGTCGTTCGGCCGGAATGGCCGGATCCCCCCGACCGACAATGCCGCCAGAATCGTGTTCCGGTGATGCCCGGTCTCTTCGCCAATCACGGTCGGTGTGGTGAATTTCTCATGAAAGGCGGCGATGTCGGCGTCGTTCATCCGCCACTGTGGGCGCTTCGTCACCGGGTGCAACACCTTCGTCGCAGGTGTATGGCCACCTTCGATCAACGCCAGAAACGCCCCCTTCTTCCGTATGCCGACAGACCGGGCGAAAGCAGCCGCGTTCAACTCGCCCTCCATCGCCACCATGCTTTCCTTACGAGATCGGGATACAGTCAACTGATCAACCTTGGCAGACTGCACGACGAAAGCATGATATCCGAATACTTCGGCGCGCTTGCCGACACTGAGACCGCCGTCCCGGATCGCGGCGATCACTTCCCCTACGGAAACGCCCAATCGCTTGTGGACATGTTGGATTGTTTCCCACCCGGGCGCGTCCGCATCCAGCGCAATGGCCTCGCGCTCCAACTCCTTGAGCAAAGACACCCCATCTGACACCCGCCAGGGAGACTTGATCGTAGCCACTTTAGTCCTGGGCACCAGAATGCGGTCCGCCGCCAACGACATCAGTTCGGCCCGTGTCGCCCCGATCGCCTTTCGCATCGCGATGGGGCCGACCAGTGTCGGTATCTCGTCCAGCAGGAATTGGTACGCCTTTGCGTCGAAGGTCTTGCGAAGATCAGCACGCGCGTCGTCAGGCGCAAACGCTCCGGCCTCTGTCAGGAAGTCATTGAGCACGGTCTTGCCGATTCCAGTTTCCGTACTGGCAGAGACAAGAGAATGAAGCCGACGTTCGGACACAACTTGCCCGAGAATCTCATCCCCCCCAGCAACAGGCCAGATACTCAGGACATGGCGTCGCACGATATCGCGGAAACCATCGAAGCTGTCGTCGTTGCGATAGAGATGGTCAAGAGCCCCAAATATAGTTCCCAATGCACCTTTCGTGACAAAGTGGCCCCCATCACCCGCCAGCGTGAGGAGATCGAGCGCACCAACAATGGCTTCAGGCCCTCTCGATAGGACATCAAAGCCCAAGGCCTTCGCAGTCCTGTCCTCAGCTTCACGTTCCTGAACGCGAAGAAGTTCCGTTCCGAGCAGCGCACAGAACGTCATGGCCACAAACAGGGGTTGAGTTCCGAGCCAGGTATCGTCCTCTCCCTGCGAGAGACGCCGATCAAGCCAGCGGTCATAGGCGGATGACTCGATCAGGTCACGGTCAAATCGGCCGGCCAGAAGGGCTGGAAGTATTTCCGTCAGCCTGGCGCCAACGTCATCGCGATCAATAGGTCGCGGGCGTTCCCAAAGAGGCACCAGCGGATGGCGATGCCGCAGGCACACATCCACACCGCGACACAGCCAGTCCCCCGCCATGGCCAGGTGCCGCAGCGGAGATGTCTGGTCCCCCGCCACCGCGCGTAGGCAATGGGGACAGCCACGGACGACGGGATTGCGTACAGCGCGCGAGACAAATACTTCTCCTCGATACTTCATTCGCACGTCCCCGACACGCTCGCCAGTCCATGACAGCATGGTTGCCAGTTGGGCGGGTGCCAAGCCGGATCGATCAGCGAAAGTGCCAACCGCGAACTCCTCCAGGCTCAAGATCCGCTTCAAGCTGACCCCGATATCCAAAGCAAATCCGGTGGCATCGGAGCCATTGATCGCGGCCATGCGCGAGAAAAATGAGGGCAGTGTTTCCCGCTCAGAAGGCTGGACCACCAATTGCAACTTTTCCACCAAACGGGGACGCTCCGTCTCTGTTTTGCATTTCTACCGAGCGTCACCTGCGCGGAAGTCAGTCGGGCGCAAGGTGAGGTCCTGCGCAGTGCTTATCGGGGGCACTATGGTGGGTGCAGCAAGTGATCATGAAGCTATACCATGATCTGCGCGATGGTTGCCATCTCTGTCGGCGTTACATCAGGGATGACAACACATGGTCCATGAGCGTCCAGGCCCGGATCAATTCGTACTCGCAGGGCTCTCAATATCTTTCGCAGAACCGTGTGAGGGCCGTGCAGGGTTAACCGCACAGCCAAACCAGCGCCAGGCCCATGAGGTGCTTCGTGCTCCGGGCCTGTCACTGCAGCACCGGTCCGGTTGAAAACAATTCAGTCGGGCAAGAAGCCCGAATTCCCGCCCAAAAGTACGCGTAACACCTGGACACCTTGGTCGGCCGGATAACATCTATCCTGGCGGGCACGGCTGGTTGCGAAAGCTTGCGATGGACCAGCCATGCTATTGTTGACCTGTTTGCCCCAGGATATTCACCAGCAGCGTGACATACAGAGCGAGCTGGCGGCCGGTTGATCAGCCTCATCAGTTTGCTATCGTTCATTTTGGTCGGCTCCTTTCGCGCTATTTCGGCTTTCGTGAGTCGGTATCCGGGCAAAGCTTTTGGAACGCCGTCGGATTACTGAAGGCGATGTTTCGGTTTCGCCCATTTGTCCTCAACGCCGGGAAACGAAACATTGGAGAGGTGTCTGCGCAGGTCGTCGCTGTACAGCACGCGCCTTCCGACCAGATCTTCTGCCATCGCGATCAGAATGTTGCGGTTTATTTCCAGGACCTGAGTAGCGGCGTGGCCGGCATCTTTCAGCAGGTCCACGATTTCGGGAAGATGCCCATTCATCGCTTTTTCGAACGCCCTGTTGCTCCCGAGCCCCCCGAACCAGACCGGTCCGCTGTCTCCCAACCCCAGTGAGGCGATCATATCGATCGCTGCGCCCGTTGCCCGGGCAATGTCACTCTCGCTACCTCCACCCGAACCTGCTGCCGCTTCATTGAAGATCAACAGTTCTGCAGCTCGTCCGGACAAATGAACCATCATCGCACGTTGCAGCACGCCTCGCGTAATCAGTTCGTCTTGTTTTGTCATATTGCAGATCCCACCTTTGGCTCCGATCCTGACGAATCCGACCGCGTAGGTGCCCAAGGCGGTTCCAACGATGGCGTGACCACATTCGTGAACCGCAAGTCGAAACAAGTCCTCAGGCGTGTAGTTCGGAGGATCCCCCTCGAGCACTTCCAGCAGATCTTCGGTTCTTACCGCGCGCCGCTCCCGACGGGCGACAACGTTTGCCGCGCGAACCGCAGCTGCACAGTCCGCACCTGTCTTGGCCAAGGCGGCCGCAGCGCAGGCTCTCAAATCGATGCCGCCCGCTTTGGTACCGAGATGCTGCCCGAGGATCTGTTCAAGATCGGGCAATGACGGCATCGGGATCCTCAATATGGCATCGAAGCGACCGGATCGGCGGATTGCAGGATCAAGCTGCTCGACGCTGTTGCAAGCCCCCATGGCGACGACGCCCTCCCGGCCTGCCATACCATCCAGTTTCTCCAACAAGGCCGTGATCGCTTTGACATCATATGAGTCGTTGCGGCCGGTGCCAGTAAACTCCAGACGCGAAAAGAAAGCGTCCAGCTCATCAATAAAAATAATGGCGGGGCTCAGCCGCGTTGCTTCATCAAAACTGTTTTTCATGGCTGTCAGAAAGTGGGACAGACTACCCGCCTGCTGCCAATCATTATAGCTCGTCGCAACCAGGTGAATCCCAGACGACCCCGCAATAGCTCCGGCGAGTTCAGTTTTGCCCGTCCCCGGGGGACCAACAAGTAGAAGGCCTCTGGGAACATCGGACCAATCAATGGCGCTGGACTTCCAGTCTTGGAGGGCCGAAACGATGTCCAAAGCGGCCTGCTTTGCGGCGCCCAGTCCGACCATCTCTTCCAGTGGGACCACGGACAGCGCAGGAGGTTTTTCTTCCTCGTCGACGACCAGCGCGGCTTCAACGCGCCGACGCAGAGCCTGAAGGGCATCCTCGATCTTGTGGGTTCGAAAACACAAAGCGATTGCCGCAACAGAAAGAAGCGCAAGGTCCTGCACAGACGGCAACTCATCATACAGCGCATCGATTGCTGTTCGATCCAGGTCGGGGTACTTCAACGCTGCCACACAGATCAGGATGTCACGATCAATAAACTCGAGCCGCAGTTCTTGGTACGGAAATTGCTGCACGACTTCGGGTAGATCATCATCATCTAGGCCAACTGCAAACAAGATCGGGTCAGTGCCGTCTGCCAAGTACTCAACCTGCTCGGCGTCCACCGTGCGATAGCTCCCCTTACGCATGCTGATCGGGCAGACATGAAGGCTGCCCTGGGGATGAGCGAGAGGCCGAGAAGCTCGGCCCATCGGTGGCGGCGTTTTGCGAGGCCGTGATCTGGACAACATGCGGGAATTGCAGCGTCTCGGCCACATCATCGTGCAGCGCGAGACGCGGTGTTGCCGCCACCGAGAGGATCCACGAATAATTCTTGGCAGTTGCGTGAGTGTTGATTTGCCGTTGGTGTAAAACGCAAGAAGGCTGGCGCTTTAAAGGTACCCCAACCTATGCTTCTGATATTACTTAAAATCTTGCTTCCAGACGATGCCACCACCACAGCCTGCCTGCACTGGCCTGCATGATCTGAAGCAAGAACGCGCATGGGGCGGCCTTGCGCTTGCAGGATCAAACCTTTCCTTTCGGCGTGGCATTGACCAAAAATTCATGTCAGGCAGAACGCGTGCTGCCACACGAACGCCATGGAGGGTATATGCGGTTCTGGACCACGATCAGCCTGATCCTCGTTCTTTCCGCCGTCGGGCTGACTTACGAGATCGCAGCGGGTCGCGTACTTGCGCCTTTCTTCGGCACCTCGTTGCTGACCTGGACCGCTGTCATCGCGACCATCCTGGCCGGTTTCTCGCTTGGCAGTGCCTTGGGTGGGCTCGTGGCCGAAAGGGAGCGCCGCGGGGCGATTGCCACCGTGCGCGCAGCACTGATCGCAACGGCGGTCCTGATGGCGCTGTCGCCTACCGCGCTTGGGCTGATCTACGCATTGGGCGCGCGGGAAACGGCGGGGATGCTGCTGGCAGTCTTCGTTGCGTTCTTTCCGGCCTCGGTACTCGTCACCCTGCCTTCGCCGTTCCTCGCCAGAATGGCCGTAGAGGCTCGACCGGGACGCGAGGGATCGTCGCTCGGGCTCGTGCTGTCGGCGGGGTCACTCGGCGCGATCGTCGGCGCGATCCTTGCAGGCTTCGTTGCCCTGCCTCTCTTCGGTTCGGCTGCAACCTTTGCCGGGTGCGGGGCCGCGGCGCTCCTCTGTATCCCGTTGGTGCGGGAAAAAACACACGGCAGCGGCGGCAAGGGCCGCTCAACCGAGTCCGGATCTAAGGTCTTGATTGGCGCAGCGGCGCTCGTTGTGGTGGCCAGCGTGGCCGGACGTTCGGTATGCCGCTATGAGTCAGGTCTTTCTTGCATAGATGTCGTGCGCCAGGGCAGCGCGGTTCAGCTCTATTCCGACCGCACCCAGCAGGCAGCCGAGCGGAGCATCCAGAAAGAAGGACAAGGCGAGATGTCCCAAGGGCTGGTTTTGCCATATACGCAATGGCTCTGGGCCCGGATGGATCGCGATTTGGGGCCTGCACCTTCGGTGTTGTTCATCGGCGGCGGAGGTTACACGCTGCTCACCATGTTGCTGACAGAGCGGCCTTCGGCCCAAGCCGTCGCAGTCGAAATCGACCCCCTGATCACGGATGTGGTGCGGGAACACATGCCTTGGGCTGGCGCGATGATAGAACAGACAGGCTATGACGCGGGCCTCGACAGTGCCGGCGACACCGAGGGCGAAGGACGGCTGGGCATCATCCACGCAGACGGACGGGTTTTTCTTAATCAGACGGATCGCCGCTTCGACGCGGTCGTCATGGACGCGTTTTCTTCCGGGTCGGTCCCGGCCCACCTGGCCACGCGCGAGACCTATGAACACCTCAGGACAATCGTCGATGGTCCGGTCTACGTGAACCTGATCGATACGCCAAATGGCCCCCTTGCGCGCGGGATCCACGCTATCCTTGTCGATCTCTACCCGTATGTCGAATTAGCTGAGGGTCGGGTCAGCCAGAGCGGACGCGCGAACATCGTGTTGGCGGCCTCTTTAGAGCCGCTCGCCCCGCTAGATGCGCTGCCAAGCGGGTATGAGGCTGCCCAGCTCGCACCGGGCCGCGCCTTCACCGACGACCGGGGGTGGGTCGGCCATCGCTAGAACTTGGAAACGGGTTTGATAGCATGCCGTAGAAGCAAAGCGTGGCCTGCTGCGGTATTCAGTGAAACGACAGAAAGAACCCGAGAGATCGATGGGCGCCTCACCTCCGAAACCCGCTTCTTCGCGCTGCCCTGGGTGTCGACGCCAGAGGTTCTGCTGGAAACTGTCCGCGCCCACTGGGCAATCGAAAATGCTCTGCACTGGCAGCTTGCCGTCTCGTACCGCGAAGACGCAGCGCGCAACCGCAAGGATAACGGTCCCGGCCATATCGCCTTCCTACGCCGCCGCGCCCTCGACGTTATTCGCCGCGACACCTCCAAGAGCTCACTCTCGATCAAACTGAAGCGCGCGGGCTGGGATACCGACTTCCTTCGCAGCGTTCTCAACCGTTTCGCCCAAACGTGAGGCCAACTGCGATTGCCTTGCGACCATCTCAAGCCAGTTTATTCTGACAGAAGTCGACCTCACGCTAAAGCGCACCTTTCACGGCGCTTGCATAGGCCGTCTGAAAACTGTCAAAGGCTGCCTGTAGCGGGCGGTGCGAAGATGCTTGCACCCATATTGATCTGCTCTCAGACCTTAGTCGCTGGGTCTCCCGGCAGCGCGATAGCATTGCCAAAACACCCCGATACTGGACACGAGCCACCTGCCCTATCAATCGCCACCCAATACACCATTCAACACTCTAGGTCAAAAACGATAATCCCGTCGTAGCCGCCCTGACACATGCTCACCAGTTGCTTGCCAAGGCGGACGTGGGTTGGATGCGCTTCGTATTGCAGATGCGCGGCGCGATCAGTGAAGGTCACGATAAACCCCTCGCCATATGCCGCCGATTTGTTTTCAAAGTCCAAGTTTGGTCCATAGGCGTAATCGACTAATCCCTCTACGTCGTCGGCCACTGCCTTGAAGCCAGCCAGAACCGCAAGGCGGTCATCTTGGGGAATTCCGGGTTTGAAGTTCACAAAGACGCAGTGCTTCAACATTATGATCACCTTCCAAAGGATTGCAGTATCAGCGCCTAAATAGGCACGGTGCTGGACTGACGGATTTCAAGATGGACTCCCGCTCGTCCAGGATCGTCTGGCTGTTCGCCCGACGCCAGCCAAGAGAGCAATAAATGAGCGCTGCGCTGGCCGAAACCTTCGATATCGCAGTGCACGGAACTGAGCGTCGGATAGAAGAGCGCACTTTCGCGGATGTCATCGAAGCCAATCAGGAAAAAGTCCTGACCGACCTTGATGTCCGATCGGGCCATTGCTGACATCATCCCCAGCGCGACCATGTCATTGAAGCAGATTGCAGCCTTGATGTGCGGATGGGTCTTCACGATCTCGAGCCCAATGTCGCGGCCAAATTCGCGGGTGTTTCGCCCAAAAAAAGTTGGGGCCTCCAGCCCCGCACGCTTCATTCCCGCCAGATAGCCGCTCATCCTCTCCATCGTGATCTGGCGGCCCTCTACCCCCCCGACAAAGGCAATGTCACGAAGACCCTGTGAGAGCAGGTGGTCCACGGCCAACATGCTGCCCGATGTGTAATCGATCGAATAGAACGGAAAATCTTCGATCCGCCGGTCGCCCGTGCGCAGCACTTGCAGCGTGGGCGTGTGCGAGCGGCGAATGGCGTCAAAGGTTGTCTTGGTATCGCCGTAGCTGGGCGAGATCAGGATGGCCGACACCCCATGCTCCAGCATCGAGATGATAACCTGATGTTGCAGCGTTGCATCCTCATCAGAGTTGGCCACCACGGTCGCAAACCCCTCAGCCCCGCAGGCGACACGTGGTTTCAGGGGGTGGGCCTTGGCCTCAAGCCGAAGACCCATATTCACCCAAGAAGCCAGCACCATATCCCAGCGCTTTTCCTACACGGGGCCCGATGAGTGTAAATCCCATCGGACCTAAAAACGCATTAGTATCAGTAGGTAATGGCGGAGACGATGGGATTCGAACCCACGAGACCCTTCCGGGCCTACTCCCTTAGCAGGGGAGCGCCTTCGACCACTCGGCCACATCTCCGCCTGTCCGTTTAAAGACGCTTCACCCGATGGGCAAGGGGGAAGCGCGAAAAATATGCATGCGGGGTAGCGACTTCTGGTTTGGGGGACAGGACGGCCGGCGTGCCGGGTGCTGTTGGCGCGTCACGTCCGGTGAACGGGGCTGCCGCCGAGAGCCGGCGCGACCGCATCTGTAGTGATGCGGCCAACCTGCGCCCTGGCGACACATCAGGACAATACCGCCCAAACCGGGAGCGGCCCCGTCAGGCGCACTTGTGAGGTTGGGACTCTAGAATCGGCGCCTACGTCGAGTGCTTAGTCATAAGATCGCGGTCCTAGCGTCGCAGTGCTGGGTTATGGGTATGGGACTCTCTGACCCGGGGCTCGCAGGTTCGCCCGCAGTCCGGGGTCCCAGAACTGCGACGCCCCGACAGCATGGGCGTGCCTCGGGCGCGCAAGCACAGGCCCCGTATCAACACCCCAACGGACAGCGGCTCACGGCAGCAACACCGGGCTGCGGTCGCCTTGCGCGAAGCGGCGCAAGACCAGAGGATAAAGCGTGTGTTCCATAGGCAGCACGCGGGCAGCGAGGGTCTCCGCGCTGTCGCCGGGCAGCACCGGCACGCGGGCCTGGCCCAAGATCGGACCGTCATCGAGTTCCGGCGTCACCTCATGCACGCTGCACCCGGCCTCATGATCCCCGGCTTCGATTGCCCGGGCATGGGTGTTCAACCCCTTGTACTTCGGCAAAAGCGACGGGTGGATGTTCAGCATCCGCCCGGCATGGCGCGCAACGAAATTGGGCGTCAGCACGCGCATGAAACCCGCCAGCGCGATAATGTCGGCCCCGGCGTCGGTCAGATGTGTCTGCATCAAGGCCTCAAACGCGGCACGGTCGCGGCCAAAAGGGCGGTGATCCACCGCCGCCACCGGAATGCCCATCGCCTGCGCGCGCGTCAGCCCGCCCGCGTCAGGGTCGTTCGACAGCACCAGACAGGGCCGCGCGGGATGGTCACCGGTCATGCTGTCAGCCAGCGCCATCATGTTCGACCCCCCGCCCGAGATCAGGATCGCAACCCGCAATGTCATGCAAGCGTGCCGCTGTAGCGCACGCCCACCCCAGGGGTCACAATGCCAAGCCTGTGCACCCCTTCGCCTGCATTTTCCAGCAATTCGGTCAGGGCATCAGCCCGGTCGGCCGCCACCACCAGCACCATGCCGATGCCCGCGTTGAAGGTCTTCAGCATCTCGGCCTGCGCCAGTCCGCCCTGATCGCGCAGCCAGCAAAACACCGGCGGCAGGGTCCAGGCGGTCAGATCAATCTCAGCGCCCAGATCGTCGGGCAGCACGCGTGGCAGGTTCTCGGTCAGCCCGCCACCGGTGATATGCGCCAACGCATGCACCCCGCCCGCGCGCACCGCCGAAAGGGCGGGCTTCACATAAAGCCGCGTGGGTGCCAGCAGCGCCGCACCCAGCGTGTTATCGGCAAACGGCGCGGGTGCGTCCCACCCCAGCCCCGAGACGTCGACCACCTTGCGCACCAATGAATAGCCGTTGGAGTGTACGCCGTTGGACCGCAGACCCAGCAGCACATCGCCCGCCCCTACCCCGGCAGGCAGGTCGTGGCCCCGCTCCATCGCGCCCACGGCAAAGCCCGCGAGATCGAAATCGCCCGCGTGGTACATGCCGGGCATTTCCGCCGTCTCGCCGCCAATCAGCGCACACCCCGAGGCCGCGCAGCCTGCGGCGATACCGTTGATGATGCGTGTTGCCTGATCCAAATCCAGCTTACCGGTAGCGAAATAATCGAGGAAGAACAGAGGCTCTGCCCCCTGACACACCAGATCGTTGACGCACATCGCCACAAGGTCGATGCCGATGGTATCCACCTCATTGGTATTGATGGCGATGCGCAGCTTGGTGCCAACCCCGTCGGTGGCAGCTACAAGGATCGGGTCGTCGTAGCCCGCCGCCTTCAGGTCAAACAGCGCGCCAAAGCCCCCCAGCCCCGACATGGTGCCTGGCCGTTGCGTGGCCTTCGCCGCTGGTTTGATCCGGTCGATCAGCGCGTTGCCCGCGTCGATGTCGACGCCCGCATCGGCATAGCTCAGGCCATTGTGCCCTTTGGCTCCATCTGGTCGGTCGGTCATTGCAGCTGTCCTTGTGTCTGAGGTCAGTCCGAAAGCTGCGGTGGCAGACGCAGCACCGGGGGGAGGGCGATATTGCACGCGGCGATAGCCCATTGCCGCGCCTTCGGCAACTGATCCACGCCCAAAGGCGCGGTTTTTTGGCACGGAGGTGGGGCGCGCGCCGCAGCATCACCCGCAGGCTTGACGCGCCCTCGCAATCTGATAGCAACCAGTTCACAATACGGGCCTGTAGCTCAATTGGTTAGAGCAGAGCGCTCATAACGCTTTGGTTGCGGGTTCAAGTCCTGCCGGGCCTACCACCTTTCCTTTCCGTATCTGAAACTGTCGGGGGCAGCCATGAACCCGGATGACACGCCGATCAGCGACTCAACCTTGACGGACCGGGCCCTTTCAGAGCAACGGGGCGGCCAGATTTTGCTTGTCGCATGCGGAGCGCTAGCGCATGAGATCTTGGCGCTGAAGGCCGCGAACGGCTGGGACCATCTGGATCTGCACTGCCTGCCCGCCAATCTGCACCTGTGGCCTGACCGGATCCCCGACGCGGTGGAAGCTGCCGTGCGCGACGCAAAACCGCGCTACGCGCAGGTTTTCGTGGTCTATGCCGATTGCGGCACTGGCGGGCTGTTGCAGGCGCGTTGCGATGCACTGGGGGTCGAGATGGTGCGCGGCCCGCATTGCTACGCCTTCTTTCAGGGCGTCGATGATTTCACCGCCCGCGCGGAAAATGAGTTCACCGCCTTCTACCTGACCGATTTTCTTGTGCGGCAATTCGATGCCTTCGTCTGGAAACCTATGGGCTTCGACCGCCACCCCGAACTGATCGCAATGATGTTCGGCAACTATGAGACGCTGATCTATCAGGCGCAGACCGATGACCCCGCACTGGACGTGAAGGCGCGCGACTGCGCGGCGCGGCTGGGGCTGCGGTATCAGCGCCGCTTCACTGGCTACGGCGATCTGGCGGGCGCGCTGGCTGCCCTGCCGCCACCGGACTGATCCCCCTTTCCGGGCAGATGGCTTCGCGCTAGCGTGGCCAAAACCATTCAAGGACCGCGCGTGTCAGATCCCTTGCCCTTAGAACCCGGACACCTGACGACTGCGTCAGACGCGGATGCGCATGACGAATCGCGCGGGGCTGCGGGCGGCTTCAACCTGCTGATTGTCGCCCAGAGGGGGCGGCTTCAATATGAGGCGTTGTTGCTCGCCGCCTCGTTGCGCCATTTCGCCGGCAATGACGTCGTGCGGCTGTTTATCGCCGAGCCGCAGCCAGGGCCCCTCTGGTCCGAGGATCCGCGCATGGACCACTGGCGTATCCGCCAGATGCTGGGCGCCTTCGGCGCGCAGTTCATCCCCCTGCACAACCGCCATTTCGGCGACAGCTACCCCAACGGCAACAAGATCGAGGCGCTGCTGCACCTGCCCGCCGCCGAACCGTTCCTGTTCCTTGATACCGACACGTTGATCACCGGCGATCTGACGGCGGTAGGGTTCGATTTCGCGCGCCCCTCAGCCTCGTCCCGCGTCGCCCCGACATGGCCGCTCATCAGCCTTTATGGCCCGGGGTATGAGGATGTGTGGCGCGCGCTTTATGACCATTTCGCGCTGGACTACGCCAGCAGCCTGAACCACAGCTACCCGCCCGAATTCTGGCGCCGCTATGCCTATTTCAACGCGGGCTGGTTCTATGGCCCCTGCCCGCAGCTATTTGGCGCGCGGATGCGGGACTACGCGATCGAGGTGGCACGCGCAGCACTGCCTGCGCTGGCATGCCAGCCGCTGAAGCCCTGGCTTGACCAGATCGTACTACCGCTGGTCATTCAGGCGATGGGCGGCGCGCGTGATCTGGTACCGGGGGGGCATATGGATGGCGCCACCACCTGTCATTACCGTGCGCTGCCGATGCTTTATGCGCAGGCCAGCGACCTGACGGTGGGCGTGCTGGAGACCCTTGCCGCGCGGCCTGATCTGCAACGGGTTCTGTGCCAGCACCCACCGTTCAACCGCATGCTTTACCAAGGCCATGGCGCGCACGCCCGCGCGCTTTTTGACCGCGACGGGCCAGAGACACCAATGGCCGAAGCGCAGGCGAAGCTGTCGCGTGCCGGCCTCTGGGCGCGCTGAGCGCGGAGCCTGTCACACTCGCCGAAGGTGCAGACAATAGAGCCGGATCATCCAGCCAAGCATAAACCCGTTGAGCACATGCCACAGGAAATGTGTGCCCAGCGCGAAACTGGCGCACACCCCGTCATCGGCGATGCGGAACCCCAAGGACACAGTCAGGATTGCGGCCCCGATCAGTAACCCCCGTCCGGTTGCCGAATGCGGGGCCCGCAGCATCACCAACCCGTACATGGCAACCAGCACCACGACGCTGAAATACGCGCCATTCGCCCCTGGCGCCGGTAGTCCCAAGACCAAAGCCCCTTGCCCGGCCAGCCACACCACGGCGGCGGCATACGGAAAGAACGCCAGCACCCCGCCCCCCGCCCAGACCGGGCCAAGGCGCAGCAAATCGCGCGTGGCGGCGAAAATGTAGATCAGGATGAAAACCATGATCGGCAGCACATCGGCAAGCCCGGACCAGCGGGTGGCGTGGGTGTGCCACAGAAACGAACCGATCCCGATCACCGCCAGCACAATCACCAGCGCATGCGCCAGCCCGCGCCCCCGGCCCTGCACCGCGCGCACGATGGGCCAGACCACGGCTGCGGCGATCAAGAAGGCTGAATTGGTAATGGCGTTCATCGGCTCGGACCAATAGGACAGGTCCGTCCGCTCGCAATAGGCGATCACCTGTTGTTGCCACATGCCGTTTTCACCCCCACGTCATTGTGCTTGGTTGCGTGCCCTGACCATCAGAACAACGCAGCCAGTATTAAGACGGCGACCAGCGCAGCATCAGGCGCCGGACGGTATCGCAGGGCCATGCAAGCCCGAGCATTGCAACGCATCGAGATCAGCGCCCTCGGTCTTGACGTTCATGCCCCAGAGGGTCGGCTCACCCCAACCGTAGCCGGGCGAAGAACTCGCGCAGCAGCGCCTCGGCCTCGGTCGCGGCGATGCCGTCATAGACCTCGGGCACGTGGTGGCATTGCGGATGGGCGTAGACCCGCGCGCCGCATGCGACACCACCGGATTTCGGGTCTGACGCGCCGTAATACAGCCGCGCGATGCGTGCGTGGCTGATCGCAGTAGCGCACATCGCACAAGGCTCCAGCGTGACATAAAGGCTGTGGCCCGGCAAACGCTCGGACGCAACGGCGGCGCAAGCGGCCCGGATCGCCAGCACCTCGGCATGGGCGGTAGGGTCGTTCATGGTGCGGGTGCGGTTGCCAGCCCGCGCGACGATCCGCCCCCCCTCGTCCACGATAACAGCGCCCACCGGGACTTCACCCAAGTTACCGGCGGCGCGGGCCTCGGCCAAAGCGGCCGCCATATGACTAATGAAAGGGGTCATGCTGACAACCCTGATGCACTGCGCGCGATCCTGCGGCAAGAGGCTTTCGCGCCGCCCCAATTGCGGCTATGGCAGGAAGCATGAGCAACGATAAACGCCCCCCCGCCCCAAAGCCCTCCCGCAGCCCCCAGCGGGCCGCTCCTGCAAGCGCGCCCGGGGCCAAGCCCGCGCCCGGGAAGCAGGCAGGTGTCAGGACGGGAGCCAAGGGTCCGGATGCGGGTGCGCCCAAATCCGGCGGCACCACAAACCCGGCAGGCGACCGCATCGCCAAGGTGCTGGCGCGCGCGGGCGTCGCCTCGCGCCGCGAGGCTGAGCGGATGGTCGAAGAAGGACGCATCACGGTCAATGGGCTGCGCATCGACAGCCCCGCCCTTAACGTTACTGCGCGCGACAAGATTCTGGTGGACGGCCAGCCGCTGGCCCCGCCTGAACCTGCTCGGTTGTGGCTCTATCACAAACCCACAGGCCTCGTGACCTCGGAGCGCGACGAAAAGGGCCGCGAGACAGTGTTCGAGACCCTCCCCCCTGATATGCCGCGCGTCATGTCGGTTGGCCGACTGGACATCAACTCGGAAGGATTGTTGCTGCTCACCAACGATGGCGGGCTGAAGCGGCGGCTAGAATTGCCCTCGACAGGCTGGCTGCGCAAATACCGGGTGCGGGTCAACGGGCGGCCGGTCGATGCCGACCTAGCACCGCTACGCGAAGGCATCGTGGTCGAGGGTGAGCGTTTTCAGCCCATGGTGGTGGCGATAGACCGCCAGCAAGGCGCGAATGCCTGGCTGACCATCGGCATCCGCGAAGGCCGCAACCGCGAGGTGCGCCGCGCGATGGAACATGTGGGCATGGTGGTCAATCGGCTGATCCGCATCAGCTATGGCCCGTTCCAACTGGGTCCGCTGGCCGTGGGTGCTGTGGAAGAGGTGAAATCGCGCGTGCTGCGCGACCAGTTGGGCGAAGGCGCCGACCTGGAAGGGCTGAACCTGCTGGGCGAAACCGACACCGCCGCCCACCGCCGACCTGCGGGCCGCGCCGGCGCGAAGCCCGGCCCGGGCCCAAAAGCTGGTGCGGCGAAAGGTGCGATGTCAAAAGTCGGCGGTGCCAAAGGCAGCAGACCGGGCGCTGCATCGACAGCCCCCCAGAGGGCGGCGACGGGCCCCGCGCCCGGCAAGGGAAAGCCAGGCAAGGGCAACCGAGGCCAAGGGACGGGGCATGAAAGCGCAACAGACAGAGGCGTGACCGGCAAGGGCACAGCGGGCAAGGGCACGGCACGCCCACCCCGCGTAGGCGCCGGACCGGCCGATGCGACACTGGGACCCAAACGCCCCGCCCGTCCCCGGCCACGCCCGACACGCGGATAGCGGCGACTGGCGCCTTCTGCTGTGCAACAAAGGGATTTTGCGGAGGGCAAACACGATGCCATCGACGCATGGCAACGCCCTGAAGTCAGGTCTCGGGACTCCGCGGGGCGACGCGCCCGGCTCAGGTACGTAATAGAGAGCCAGAAGTCGGCGCGCACAGATGGTCCGGGCCGCAGGGGCACCACCGCGCAGCAGAATCCCCAATGCAAGGGCATGGCCAGGGAACCGTCCCCTTCAGCGCGCGTTTCTAATCGGCACGAGCCTCAGGCATGTATCCAAAAGCGCAGGCCGCCATGGGGCGCATCTTGCTGCAGGATTGCGCGCGCCGGGTGACTTGTGGACTTGTGGACTTGTGGACTTGGAGAATGCGCGTTTGCCCTGTAGAAGAAACGCGTCCACGCACAACCAGATGAGGTAATATGTCAGGAACCGGATTGCAGAAGACATCCTACCTGCTGCTGGTGGCTGTGATGTTGTACCTTGCCGTGACCGGAGGATAGGCCATGGCTAAACGTTATGGCGGCAAACACAGCCCCGGGGCCGCAGGTGCCGACAGCAGGGGCAAAGCCGCGCCGCTGCCCGCCAAACGGTTGCATCCGGTAGGCGCGCGGGTAAACTTCCTGTTCATCGTCCCGCTGGCGTTCGTGCTGCGTGGCTTCTTCTCGGATACAATGGGGCTGGCGCTGAACCTCTCGGCTTTCGGGGTGCTGATGCTGGCGGCTTGGCTGACGCGCGACGGCGTGATCGCCCACGCGGCTTATGACGACCGGCAGATCGCCCGCCGCCCCGCCATCCCGCGTAAGATCTTTGGCGCGGTACTGACGGGCGCGGGGCTGGGGGTGGCAGCGCTGGCCTCAGGCTCACTGGTCAGCGCGGCGATTTTTGCGGTGATCGGCGCGGTGCTGCACGGCATCGCCTTCGGCCCCGACCCGCTGCGCGACAAGGGCATGGAAGGGGTGGATCAGTTCCAGAACGACCGCGTGACGCGCGCGGTGGAAGAGGCCGAGAACCACCTGACCGACATGGCCGATGCCATCCGCCGCGCAAAGGATCGCGCGCTTGTCGCGCGGATCGAAGCATTCAGTAGCAATGTGCGGCAATTGTTCCGCGCGATCGAAGATGACCCGCGCCGCCTGTCCGGTGCCCGGCGGTACCTGGGCGTCTACCTTGTGGGTGCGCGGGATGCGACGCTGAAATTCGCCGACCTTTATGCCCGGACCCGCGACACGGACGCGCGCGCAGATTATGTGGCGCTGCTGGATGATCTGGAGGCGAATTTCAACCATCGACGCCAGACGCTGCTGACCGATGACCGGCAGGCGCTGGATATCGAAATGGAGGTGCTGCGCGAACGTCTGCAACGCGAGGGGCTGCGCCCCGATGAGCTATGACGCATTGGCCCGCATGAAAACCGACACTCCAGGCCGTTAACCCTTGCTGATCTTTCCGCCTGCCCCCATTTTGGCACCAACCGCCTATTGCACCCAACCGCATTCGCCGCCGCGTCACCGCCCTGCATCTTCCTACCGCACACCGGCCCGAGCCTTGGCGCGCGCGCCCCAGATCACGACAGGAACCCGATATGTCTGACACCATCCGCCTCAAAGCGACCGAAATCACTGCCGATGTTGAACAGACCGTCAGCCGCCCCCTTGCGATCCCGTCCAGCGGTGTGGTGGCGCTGGACGCAGCCGATGGGCCAGTTGCGTCCGAAATTCGCCGCCGGATGGAAGAGGTCGACCTGACGAACACCGGATCGGTCATCGGTTTTGGCGCACGCGCGCAACTGGAACTGCAACAGATTTCACAATCGATGCTGCAAGATGTTAAAAACAAGGATCTGGGCCCTGCGGGCGATAGCCTGCGGGAAATGGTAACAACGATCCGCGGTTTTTCGGTCAGCGAGCTGGACGTACGGCGCAAGCGCAGCTGGTGGGAACGCCTGACCGGCAAGGCCGCGCCCATGGCCAGCTTCCTAGCGAAATATGAAAACGTGCAGGACCAGATCGACAAGATCACCGAAACTCTGCTGGGTCATGAGACGACGCTGCTGAAAGATGTGAAATCGCTGGACATTCTGTATGACAAGACGCTGGCGTTTTATGATGAGCTTGCCCTCTACATCGCGGCGGGCGAAGAAAAGCTGAAGGACATCGATAGCGCGCTTATCCCCGCGCGTGAAAAAGCGCTTGCTGATGCGCCCGAGGGCGATCAGGTCATCATGGCGCAGGAATTGCGCGACCTGCGCGCGGCGCGCGACGATCTGGAACGCCGGGTGCATGACCTGAAGCTGACGCGGCAGGTGACGATGCAGTCGCTGCCCTCCATCCGACTGGTGCAGGAAAACGACAAGTCGTTGGTCACCAAGATCAACTCAACCTTGGTGAACACCGTGCCGTTGTGGGAAACCCAGCTGGCGCAGGCACTGACCATCCAGCGCTCGCGCGAGGCGGCTGAAGCGGTGCGCGCGGCCAATGACCTGACCAACGACCTACTGACCGCGAATGCCGACAACCTGCGCGAGGCGAACCGGACCGTGCGCGAAGAGATCGAACGCGGCGTATTCGACATCGAGGCCGTCAAACGCGCCAATGACACGCTGATCGCCACGATCCAGGACAGCCTGGAAATCGCCGATGCGGGCCGCGCCAAACGCGCTGAGGCCGAGGTCGAACTGACCAAGATGGAGACAGAGCTGCGCGATTCGCTAGCTGCGGCACGGGCAACCCGCCCGGCAGTCGACGTCGAAAAGACCCCTGGCTGACACCGGCATGGGGCGCAGTCATATCAACCCGCCCAGTGCGGTGCAGTATCGCGTGATGCGATTGCCCCTGAAGCGGGGGGCCTTCGCGCGCCTGTTGGCGACGCTGGCCTTCCTGAGCGCCTGCGGCCTGCCGCTGGCCGACGGACCGGACACCGACCCCCGGCCCACGCCACCGCCCACCACCTCGCCGCTGCCACAGCCCAACCCCGGGGCTGCGGCGCAATCGCCGCTGCGCGCCGAATATGCGCGCATCGAGGCGCGTCGCGTCGCTGCGGGCCTGTTGCGCACCGATGGCGGCGGCCCCGATACGCCGTTCACAGCGGCGATTCTGACCGAAAATTTCATAAAGATCGCACTGTTCGACGAATATGTCTTTACCGGCAACCGCGTGATCGCGCGGCCCACACCCAGCACGCTGCGCCGCTGGCAAACCCCGGTGCGCATGAACCTTGCGTTCGGCGCGTCAGTTCCCACTGAGGATCAGAGCGCTGATCGCGCACAGGTCGCCGCCTATGCCGCGCGCCTGTCGGATCTTACCGGCCATTCGGTCAGCCTCTTGCCTGAGGGGCGCGCGGAGACGGCGAACTTCCACGTCCTGACGCTATCCGAGACTGAACGCCTTGCCATCGGGCCCGAACTGCGTCGTCTGCTGCCCGGCATCCCCGATACCAGCGTCGGGCTGATCACCGGCATGCCGCGCGACACGTTCTGCATGGTACTGGCGTTTTCGCGCGGTAGCGCAGATGTCTACACCGACGCGGTCGCCGTGATCCGTGCCGAGCATCCAGATCTGACGCGCGTTGCTTGCTACCATGAAGAACTGGCGCAGGGCATGGGCCTGCCTAACGATAGCCCGCAGGCGCGTCCGTCGATCTTCAACGACGGCAAGGAATTCGGGCGGCTGACCACGCATGATGAAATGCTGCTGCAAATCCTCTACTCCGCCCGCCTGACGCCTGGGATGCGCGAGCCAGAGGCACGGCCCATCGTTGGCCAGTTGGCGCGCGAACTGATCGGCGGCGAGAGCTGAGGGATGCAGAACCTGCGGCAACCCGAAACCTTTGAATTTCTCGTTCGCTATCTGCTCAGTCGGTATATATTCCGCTCCTTGTGGTCGCGCCTTGCGGCCAGGCACCGTCCCGGCCCTTCAGAAATCGTGCAGGAAGCGACCGGGCTGGGCGCACCCATGTTGTCAGGCTGGATTGTTGCCAAGGCCACCGTGCTGCGCAAGCGGGCAATGCCGGGCACACACCCCGAAGCCCGCGCCTGCGATTTCACCCTTCAGAAGAAATCTGATCCAGGCTATATTGCTTCGGTATTTCAAGAAGATGGGATGATTTTCAGGTATCTTGACACAAATTCGCTGCCCGTTACCGATGCGGATCGTAGCGACATCCATCGGGAAACCTTATATGCTGTGCGCAATGGCAAATGGCGTCTGGCTGAACCCCAAGGCGGTACGCGCAGATTTCATGGGCCATGCGGCGGTCGATCGAATGCGTGCAGGAGGGTGCTGATGCAGCGCAAGATTCTCATAGAAGGTCACGGTCCGCTCGGTCGGGAGGTTTGCGTATCGGGTGCTGGCTCGCGCGGCAATCCTCCGGCGCGGCCACCGAGCCGCCCCCACCAAAAGGCGGCGGCGCCGTCTCTAAACCTGCAAAGAAATAACCGAAGGCACGCATAATGGTTTTCAGCTTCCTAAAAGGTCAATTCATTGATGTCATCGAATGGACCGACGACACCCGCGACACCATGGTCTACCGCTTTGAGCGCTACGGAAATGCGATCAACTATGGCGCGAAGCTGACGGTGCGCGAAGGTCAGGCGGCGGTATTCGTGCACGAAGGGCAGATGGCCGATGTGTTCGGCCCCGGCCTTTACATGCTGGAAACAGACAACATGCCTGTGATGACGGCGCTGCAACACTGGGACCACCTGTTTCAGTCGCCCTTCAAATCTGAGATTTATTTCGTCAACACCCGGCGTTTCCCCGGCCTTAAATGGGGCACACAGAACCCCATCATGCTGCGTGACCCGGAATTCGGGCCCGTCCGACTTCGGGCATTCGGCTCATACACCATCCGGGTGACGGAGCCCGCGCGCTTCATGACCGAGATTGTGGGCACTGACGGGGAATTCACCGAGGATGAAATCGCAGGTCAGATCCGCAATATCGTCGTGCAGAAAGCCAGCCGTGTGCTGGCGGCCAGCGGCATTCCGGCACTGGACATGGCGGCGAACACGAAAGATCTGGGCGAGGTCATCGGCCGCGCGATTGAACCCACTTTGACCGAGTACGGCCTGTCGATGCCGGAACTCTACATCGAAAATATCTCGCTGCCCGCCGCAGTGGAAAAGGTGCTGGATCAGCGGACATCCATGGGGATCGTCGGAGATCTGAACAAATACACCCAGTTCTCTGCCGCGCAGGCGATGCAGAACGCTGCCGGCGAAGGTGGTGATGGTGGCATGGGCGCCGGCATGGGCGCGGGTCTGGGGATGGGCGTCGGCATGGGCATGGCGCAGACGATGGCAAATGCGATGGGCGCGAATACGGCGGGCGCGGCCACCGGCACCCCACCGCCGCCGCCGCCGCCACCCGCCGAAAAGGTCTGGCACATCGCCGAGAACGGGCAGACCAAGGGCCCTTTCGCCCGCGCCAACCTTGGCCAGATGATCATCGAAGGCAGCTTCACCCGTGCCACGCTTGTCTGGACACCTGGTCAGGATGGCTGGATCGCCGCCGGGGATATTTCCGAGCTCGCGCAATTGTTCACCGTCGCCCCGCCACCACCACCACCCGTCTGATCGGGGGTGCCCGTGCCCCATGGCCTCAGGCCGATAGGGTCTTGTCGGTTCGGCGCACCTTAAAGGGAACTCCAGCAGCCGCGACGCCGCCAGCGGTCAGATCTGATCACATTGCGGGTCGGACGCAGGCTTACGACTGCGGTGTTGCGCTGTGGATAGCAGCGCCAACCGCCCGGCGTTGTTGTGGTATTCGGCCTTGCGGCAAGACGCGCGGGAAAGGCGTCCGTAACCCCGCCCTGTTGCCGCGCCGGTTGCTCGGCTCTGTGCGCACCCTGCCCCTGTAACGTTTTCCAACGGCCGACAGCGAGGCTGCCTCACATCCGAGCCCCCAGCGCCCAAACACCGATCCTGAAACTGTCAGGCCCCAAACTGTCAGCAGCTTGGCATTTTGCCTTTGGCGCCAAAGCGAAAAACTGTAACCTGCCCGGGCGCGACACCCGCGCGCCAGATCCGCCCGCTACCGCCAAAGAGACACCCCCATGCCCCTGATCCAGACCGAACATCGCTTTCCCTGCGCGCAATGCGGCGCCGCGCTGCGTTTTGCGCCGGGACAGGACCGGCTGACCTGCGAATATTGCGGCCATGCTCAGGACATTCCTGGCCTGACCGATGAAGACCGCGCCACCGTGCTGGAAACGCTGGACTACCACGCCGCCGTGGCCGAGATACTGCCCGCTGACCAGATCGAAGAGACCCGCGTTACCGCCTGCCCCAACTGCGGCGCGCAAGTCACGTTCGACGAGAAGGAACACGCCAGTCAGTGCCCCTTCTGCGCCACCCCCGTGGTGGCCGATACCGGCACCCACCGGCATATCAAGCCGCAAGCGGTGATCCCGTTCCGCCTGACAGAACGCGACGCGCATGAGAAGATGAACCAATGGCTCAAACGGCTGTGGTTCGCGCCCAACGGGCTGGCACAATATGCGCGCAACGACCGGCGACTGGACGGCCTTTATGTCCCGTACTGGGCCTTCGATGCCGACACGACATCCGACTATCAGGGCGCGCGTGGCACCTATTATTATGTCAGTGTGTCCGACGGCAAAGGTGGCACCCGCCAGGAACGCCGCACGCGCTGGACCTCCACCTCGGGGCGGGTGGCGCGACGGTTCATGGACCTGCTCATCATGGCCTCGACCAGCCTGCCGCGCCGCTATGTGCGCAAGCTGGAACCCTGGACCCTGTCAGAGCTGGAGCTTTACAACCCGCAATACCTCTCGGGCTTCCGGGCCGAAGGCTATACCGTCGACCTGCCCGACGGCTTTGCACTGGCAAAGGAGCGCATGGCCGAGGTCATCACCGAGGACGCGCGCCGCGATATCGGCGGCGACGAACAACGCGTCACCTCGGTGCGCACCACTTATGCGGATGAGCGGTTCAAGCACCTGCTGCTGCCGATCTGGGTCGCCGCCTACCGTTACCGCGACAAAAGCTACCGCTTCGTGGTCAATGCGCAATCGGGGCGGGTGCAGGGGGAGCGGCCTTGGTCGGCGTGGAAAATCGCGCTGGCGGTCATCGCAGCGCTGATCTTGCTGGCAGGCGGTTTCTACCTGGCAGAATTTGCCTGACCCAGACCACGGGACCCGACATCGCGCGCTTGCCCCCGCCGTCCCGGCGCAATAACCAAAGATTGCACACAACCAAAGGAATTGACGATGATCTTATGCTGTGGTGAAGCGCTGATCGACATGTTGCCGCGCGAGACGGCGGCTGGAGAGCCTGCCTTCGCCCCCTATCCCGGCGGCGCGGTGTTCAACACAGCCATCGCACTGGGACGGCTGGACGTACCTGCGGGGTTCTTCAGCGGCATCTCCACCGATCTTTTCGGCCAGATCCTGACCGACAGCCTTGCCGCATCGGGGGTGGACAGTGCGCTGGCAGTCCGGTCGGACCGCCCCACGACGCTGGCGTTCGTAACGTTGACCGACGGGCAGGCGCGCTATGCTTTCTATGATGAAAACACCGCGATGCGGATGCTGACACCGCAGGACCTGCCCGCCCTGCCCGATGATGTCAGCGCGCTGTTCTTCGGGGGCATCTCGCTGGTGGGTGAGCCCTGCGCGCAGGCCTTCGCCGCCCTTCTGGACCGGGAACATACCAGCCGCGTGACCATGATCGACCCCAACATCCGCCCCGGTTTCATCACCGATGCAGCGCGCTACCGTGCCCGCCTGAACGCGATGCTGGCGCAATGCGACATCGTGAAACTGTCAGACGAGGATCTGATCTGGCTGACGGGCGCGGGCGAGATTCCCACCCTGGCCGCCGCCGTGCTGGACCTTGGCCCCAAGGTGGTCATCATCACCGAAGGGGCCGAGGGCGCACGTGCCTTCACCGCGCGCGACACGGTGCATGTACCTGCCCGCCGCGTCACCGTGGTAGATACCGTGGGCGCGGGCGATACGTTCAACGCGGGGTTTCTGGCCGCGCTGCATGACGCGGACCAACTGACAAAGGCTGCGGTAGCCAGTGTCACTGCCGACACCCTGCGCGCCGCACTTGGTCTTGGCGGGCAAGCGGCGGCGCTGACCGTCTCGCGCGCCGGGGCCAACCCGCCGCGCCGGGCAGAACTTTAACATGCGCGCCTTGGTACAGCGGGTCACGCAAGCCTCGGTCACGGTCAAAGGCGCGGTGGTGGGCGAGATCGGCCCTGGCGCCATGGTCCTGATCTGCGCCATGGCGGGTGACACACAGGCACAGGCGGATCAGATGGCCGCAAAGATCGCCCGTCTGCGCATTTTCCGCGACGAGGCAGGCAAGATGAACCTGTCGCTGCTGCAAACCGCGGGGGCGGTGCTGCTGGTCAGCCAGTTCACACTCGCCGCTGACACGTCGCGCGGCAACCGCCCCGGCTTTTCCGCCGCCGCCCCGCCCGACGCAGGCGCGCTGCTGGTAGACCGCTGCGGCGACACATTGCGCGGCCTTGGCGTATCCGTGGCCACCGGGGTTTTTGGTGCCGATATGGCCGTGTCGCTGGTCAACGACGGCCCCGTAACCCTATGGCTGGAGGTGTGATGCTGCGGCTGGACGGGCGCGACATAGAAATCTTGAAGATCCTCCAGTCCGAGGGTCGGATCTCCAAGACCGACCTTGCGCGGCGCATCAACCTGTCACCGACACCCTGTTGGGACCGGCTGCAGCGGCTGGAAAAGGCGGGCGTCATCGAAAGCTACGGGGCGCGCGTCAGCTATCGGGCGTTGGGGCCGCATGTGACGGTCTTCGTTACGGTGGAGATGGAGCATCACCGCGCGGGCCTGATGCAGGCGTTCGAAGTGGCGGTGCAACGCTATCCCGAAATCACCGGGGTCTGGGCGTTGGGAGGCGGGCTTGACTACCTGATGCAGATCGTCACCCGCGACATCGACAGCTATCAGCGCCTGATCGACACGCTGCTGGACGCACGCATCGGGCTGGCGCGCTATTACACACATATCGTGACCAAGCCGGTGAAATCCCCCGGCGCGCTGCCACTGGATATGTTGCTGGGCGATCAGGGCGGATAGGGCTCTGGCCCGAAACACGCGCAGGCCAGCCGCGCAAGACAAACCGGCCTCAGTTCCCCGCCCCCAAAAGGCGGCGTTCCCTCTGCAAAGCGCCAAGGGAAAAGAGGAATCCTCTGCGTCCCGCAACCCGGAACAGGCAAACCCTCTGGCACAGGCTTGTTAGGCTGGGGAAACTCCGAACCCCAAAGGTGCTTTTCCATGTCCCTGCATTCCGTCCCCAAAACCGACACATTGCGCAAGCTGGACGACCCGCGCCTTGTGCGATCTTTCAGCTATATCGACGGCAAATGGTGCAGCGCGGCCGATGGCGCAGAGATCACGGTGACCAACCCCGCTAACGGCGCAGTGCTGGGCTCCATCGCCAGCCTTTCGGCCGCCGAGAGCCGGGGCGCCGTCGATGCCGCCGCAAAGGCCTTCGGGCCATGGGCGGACCTGCTGCCGCAAGAACGCGCCCGCCTGTTGCGCCGCTGGTTCGACCTGATGGGCCAGCACCGTGAGGATCTGGCCCGCATCATGGTGCTGGAACAGGGCAAACCCATATCCGAGGCGCGGGGCGAGATCGACTATGCCGCGTCCTTCCTCGAATTTTACTCTGAGGAAGCCAAGCGTCCCAATATCGAAGGCGTCACCAGCCATCTGGCCGACGCCGAGGTCGAGATCTGGCGCGAACCCGTGGGGGTCGCGGCCCTCATCACGCCATGGAATTTCCCCGCTGCCATGCTGACCCGGAAGGCCGGTGCGGCACTGGCCGCAGGCTGCACCGTGGTAGCCCACCCGTCTGCGGAAACGCCGTTTTCGGCGCTGGCCTTGGCTGAACTGGCCGAACGCGCAGGCATCCCGGCGGGCGTGTTCAACGTGGTGACGGGGGATGCGCCCGTGGTGGTAGAACCCTGGACGCAGGACAAGCGCGTGCGGGTGCTGTCTTTCACCGGGTCCACCCCCGTGGGTCGGCTGCTCTATCGCCAATGCGCCGATACGGTGAAGACGCTGGTGATGGAACTGGGCGGGCATGCGCCCTTCATCGTCTTCAGCGATGCCGATCTGGATCGCGCTGTGTCCGAGGCCGTGAAAGCGAAATTCGCAACTTCTGGGCAGGATTGTCTGGGTGCCAACCGCTTCTTCATCGCGCGCCCTGTCTATGACGACTTCTGCGCGCGCTTCACGCAGGCCACCAAGGCCCTGCGCGTCGGTCCGGGCATGGATGACCCCGACATCGGTCCGCTGATGAACACGGGCGCGGTGGCCAAGCAGGTGGCGCATGTGAAAGACGCGCTGGCACGCGGCGCGAAGCTGTTGATCGGGGGTGACGTGCTGCCCAACGGCCCGCTGTTCTACGCCCCCACGGTGCTGGCGGATGTGCCGATGGATGCCGACATCATGCGCGAAGAAACCTTTGGCCCCGTCGCCGCCCTGACCCCGTTCGACAGCGAAGACGAGGTGGTCGCCGCCGCCAATGCCACCGAATACGGGCTGGTGGCCTATGTCCACACCATCGACCCGCGCCGCATCTACCGCATGTCGCGGTCGCTGGAATTCGGCATGGTCGCGGTCAACCGCACTAAGGTCACCGGCGCGCCGATCCCGTTTGGCGGATTCAAGCAATCCGGCCTGGGCCGGGAAGGCGCAAGACTGGGGATGGAAGCTTTTACTGAAGTGAAATACGTTTGTCGCGACTGGGGCTGAGGATTGGGGCCGCAAGGCGCCCCGCACGGGCCAGAAGGCCCGACCAGACAGCCTATTTACAGACCCACACGAGCCCATCCGCTCGCCACCGGGCACCGCATCACACCGACCCGTCCACGGGCCGATATCCACAGACCCGGCAACGGGCCGAACATCAGACGGGAGACCTTACATGCTGACCAATGACCAATTGTCCCAATGGGACCGCGACACGTTCTTCCACCCCTCGACCCATCTGGCCCAGCACGCGCGCGGCGAATCCGCGAACCGCATCATCAAAACCGCCTCGGGCGTGTATATCGAGGACCGCGACGGCAACCGCATGCTCGACGCCTTTGCCGGGCTTTATTGCGTCAACGTCGGTTATGGCCGCCCCGAGATTGCCGAGGCGATTGCCGACCAGGCGAAGGAACTGGCCTACTACCACTCCTACGTCGGGCATGGGACCGAGGCGTCGATCACGCTGGCCAAGATGGTGGTGGACCGCGCCCCCGCCAACATGTCAAAGGTGTATTTCGGCCTTGGCGGATCAGATGCGAATGAAACCAACATCAAGCTGGTGTGGTACATCAACAACGTGTTGGGTCGGCCGCAGAAAAAGAAAATCATCTCGCGCTGGCGCGGCTACCATGGGTCGGGCCTCATCACCGGCTCGCTGACCGGGCTGGGCCTGTTCCATGCGAAATTCGACCTGCCACTGGCGGGCATCTTGCATACCGAGGCACCCTATTACTACCGTCGCCCCGATCTGAACATGTCCGAGGCTGACTTTACCGCGCATTGCGCCAGCGAACTGGAAGCGATGATCGAACGCGAAGGCGCCGACACCATCGCCGCCTTTATCGCAGAACCCCTGCTGGGCACCGGCGGCATCGTACCGCCGCCTGCGGGCTATTGGGCCGCGATCCAGCCGATCCTGAAGAAGCACGACATCATCTTGATCGCGGATGAGGTCGTGACCGGCTTTGGCCGTCTGGGCACCATGTTCGGCAGCGCGCATTATGATATCGAACCCGATATCATCACCATCGCCAAGGGCCTGACCAGCGCCTATGCCCCGCTCTCGGGCTCGATCATCAGCGACAAGCTGTGGAAAGTGCTGGAGGAAGGCACCGACACCTATGGCCCCTTTGGCCATGGTTGGACCTATTCCGCCCATCCCATCGGGGCAGCGGCGGGCGTGGCAAACCTGAAGCTGATCGACAGCCTGGGTCTGGTGGACAATGCCGGGATCACCGGGGCATACCTCAACACCACCATGGAAGCCGCACTGGCCGACCATCCCCACGTGGGCGAAGTGCGCGGCGAGGGGATGCTTTGTTCGGTCGAACTGGTGCGTGACCGGGACACCCGCACCTTCTTTGACGCGGGCGACAAATTCGCGGCCCGCGTGGTGGCGGCCATGCTGAAGCGCGGTGTAATCGCGCGCGCCATGCCGCAAGGTGACATCATCGGCTTCGCCCCACCGTTGTGCCTGACCAAATCCGAGGCCGACACTATTGTGTCCGCCACCGTTGATGCGCTTAATGAAGTCAGTGCATAACCGGATGGATCGCCGCCCATGACTACGACAAACCCGAACTTTACCGATGCGGAGTATTACGCCCGCATCGCCAAGACCCGCGCCGAAATGGACCGGCGCGGGTTGGACCTGTTGATCATCACCGACCCGTCGAACATGGCCTGGATCTCAGGCTATGATGGCTGGTCATTTTATGTGCATCAGGCGGTGTTGCTGCCGATGTCGGGTGAACCCGTGTGGTGGGGCCGGGCGATGGATGGCGCGGGGGCGGCGCGCACCGTGTTCATGCGCGACGATGCCTCAATCGTCGGCTATGACGACAGCTATGTGCAGAACCCGCAGAAACACCCGATGGAGGCGCTGGCGTCCCTCATCATTGATCGCGGCTGGAATACCGGCTGGATCGGCGTGGAGATGGACAACTATTATTATTCCGCCCGCGCCCATGACGTGCTGACCAACCATCTGCACGAGGCGAACCTGAACGATTCCACCGGGCTGGTGAACTGGCAGCGTGCGGTGAAATCAGATTCAGAAATCGAATATATCCGCCGCGCGGGCAGCATCGTGCAGCGGATGCACGAGGTCATCGTGGAACGCGCCGAACCCGGCATGGCCAAGAACGAGCTGGTGGCCGAGATCTTCCATGCGGGCATTATGGGCGCAGAAGGCCATTGGGGTGATTACCCGGCAATCGTGCCCATGGCACCGTCCGGCATGGACGCCACCGCCCCGCATCTGACCTGGGATGATCGGCCCTTGCGGCGGGGCGAATCCAACTTCTTCGAGCTGGCAGGCGCGCACCGCCGCTATCACTGCCCGCAGTCGCGCACCCTCTTCTTCGGTCCGCCGCCCGACATTTACCGCCGCGCCGAGAATGCGGTGCTGGAAGCGATGGAGGCGGGCCTGGCCCAGGCCCGCCCCGGCAACCGCTGCGAAGATGTGGCCAACGCCTTCAACGCGACACTCAACAAGCTGGGGTTCGAGAAGGACAGCCGCTGCGGCTATTCCATCGGCCTGTCCTATCCCCCCGACTGGGGTGAGCGCACGATGTCTTTCCGGCGCGGCGACATGACGGAAATCAAGGCGGGCATGACGCTGCATTTCATGCCCGCCTTGTGGCTGGAAGACGGCGGGCTGGAGATTACTGAAACCATCTTGATCACCGATGCGGGGGCGCAGCCCTTCTGCACCACCCCGCGCGGGATCTTCGTGAAGGACTGACACGCCATGGCCATCGCCCCCACTATCCCGCTGGATCAGCCCGGCGCGCATCATGGTTTCCTGCGCCTGCCCTATTCGCGCGACGACAGCGCATGGGGTTCAGTGATGATCCCGATTTCGGTGATCCAGGGAGGCGAGGGCCCGACGGCGCTGTTTGTCGGAGGCAACCACGGGGATGAATATGAGGGGCCGATTGCCCTGCGCGATCTGGCACTTACGCTGGACCCCGGCGCGATTGAGGGCCGGGTCATTATCCTGCCCGCGCTGAACGCGCCTGCGATTGCCGCAGGTACCCGGACCTCGCCCATTGACCGCGGCAACCTGAACCGCAGTTTTCCGGGGCGCGCGGATGGCACGGTAACGCAAAAGATCGCGCATTATGTTGCCAGCGAACTTGTGCCGCTGGCCGATCTGGTCCTCGACATGCATTCGGGCGGCAAGACGCTGGATTTCGTGCCTTTTGCCGCCGCGCATGTGCTGCCTGACGCGGCACATCAGGAAGCCTGTGCCGCCGCGATGCGCGCCTTCAACGCCCCCTTTTGCGCGATGATGCTGGAAATCGACGCCGTGGGCATGTTCGACACGGAAGTAGAGGCGCAGGGCAAGACCTTTGTGACCACCGAACTGGGTGGCGGCGGCACGGCAACCGCGGCCTCGGTTGGCATCGCGCGCAAGGGCGTGCACAACTTGTTGCATCATATGGGTATTTTGCCGGGCGCGCCGAAGATTGGCCCCAGCCAGATGCTGGACATGCCCGATGGTGCCTGCTTCACCTTCGCGCAAGTGGGCGGATTGTGCGAGACGCTGGTGGATCTGGGTGCGCCTGTGCAAGCGGGTCAGTCGGTGGCGCGCGTCTGGCCCATGGGTGCCTCGGGTGTAGCGCCCACGGTTTATACGGCGGGGCTGGATGGCATCTTGATCAGCCGTCACTTCCCCGGCCTGATCCAACCCGGCGATTGCCTGGCCGTGGTGGGCGTGCCCGTGGCGGGGTAATCACCATCGGGCCGCAGCAGGATGCCCGTTGGAACTCCGTGGCGTTGCCGAGGACGAGAACGGGGCGATTTCTGCGGCGCGCTTCATCCATCCACCCCCGTCAGCATCCGCTTCCGCCTCTCCTCCACCAGCACCCATGTGGCGGGGGGGGCCATGCGGGCGCGGCGGCGTTCCAACTGCCACGCGGGCTGACCCCCGCGCCACAAAGGTGCTGCAAACCAGCGACTTTCAACCCCCGCTGCGCCGCCGTCGCCCGAACTTATGATCAGGCCGGTTGGCGCGCAGATTGCCAACGACGCACAAGACGCAACTGAGACATGCTGCCCCACCACGCCGCTGTGGCCGATTGGCGCGTCGTGCCCCCTCTGCGCCTCAAGACCTCGCGGCGCGCCGGGATCGTTTGGTACGCCCCCCCCCCCGCCATCCGCGCCCATTCCGGGCGCCCTGCCACCCGGGGCCATCCTGGGTCCCCTGCCATCCGCGTCCATCCTGGCCGACCCGGCCTCGGCCGCCAGTTGCAGGCGACGCACAGGTGTCAGTCCGGGGGGGCGGGGCAGTTCGACGATGATCAGCGGGGCCGCGCCAGTGCGCAGGGCTTCTTCCATACACCACAGCAGATCCTCCTCACGCGGGCAGTTCACCGTGATCACTGCGCGCGGATCGGCGATCGCGGCCAGCCCGTGGGGGAACAGACCCCCCGCCTGCCAGCGCGGGCGCAGCCACAATACTGGCGCTTCCCGGCCCGCCTGTGCCTGCAAGGCTGCAATCACCCATGCCACCATGACACGGCGCGCGGGGCCGCAGACCTCATGTATTCTTCCCTGCGCCAGGGCGAAGCCACCTTGCGGCCCCTGCCCGGCACCCTCGGCAACAGCAGGCAACACCGGCCCCAGGTCCAGCACCCCCGTCGCCAAAGCGCGCACCGAACTGCCGACCAGCCTTTGCAGTTGCGTCCAGTCGGGCGCCCCCGGACCGGACCCGGCCGGATCAGGCTCAGTCAATTCAGGCTCAGCCAGATCGGGCAGCCTTACCCCGGGCACCCCTGGACCGGGGGACGAAGCGGGGCTTTGGGGCGGAATTCTTGTCATGCCGCGAATATAGATGTTCCACATACGTTCTCAAGGCTTTCCCTTGCCCCCGGAGCAATAGTCGTTAGGTTGCACCCGGAATAATTCACGCGGCGCCCTCCCCGTCGTCGTCGTCACATTAAAGGAGTTGCCGATGAAACTGATCCCGCTGGGCCAGACCGACCTTACCGTGTCCGAGTTTTGCATGGGCACCATGACCTTTGGCAATGAAACCCCGGAAGATGACGCGCACCGCCAGTTGGACATGATGCTGGACCGCGGGATCAACTTCATCGACGCCGCCGAGATGTATCCCGTCAACCCGATCACAAAGGAAACGCTGGGCCTGACCGAAGAGATCATCGGGCGCTGGATCACGGCGCGTGGGGTGCGCGACCGGGTGATCGTCGCGACCAAAATCACCGGCGCGGACAGCTCCATCATCCCCGACCGCGCGCCGATCACGCCTGACAGGATGCGCGCCGCCGTCGATGCCTCGCTGGCGCGGCTGCAAACTGAGGTGATCGACGTCTATCAGCTGCATTGGCCCAACCGCGGCTCGTACCATTTCCGCAAAAGCTGGGGCTTCGATCCCTCGGGGCAGAACAAGACCGAAACCCTGACCCACATGCGTGAGATCCTGGAGACTGCGCAAGGCCTGATCGCAGCGGGCAAGATCCGCCATATTGCGCTGTCGAATGAAACAGCCTGGGGTTCAGCGCAATGGCTGCGCCTGTCTGAGGAAGCCGGGCTGCCGCGCATCGCTTCGATCCAGAACGAATACTCGCTGCTGTCACGACTGTTCGACACCGACATGGCTGAACTGAGCGTGAATGAGGACCTGCCGCTGCTGGCGTACAGCCCGCTGGCCGCCGGGCTTCTGACTGGCAAATATGCGGGCGATGTGACGCCGGAAGACACCCGCCGCGCGCGCAGCGCCGACCTGGGCGGCCGGGTCACCCCGCGCGTGTTCGAGGCCGTCTCGGGCTACCTGGGCATTGCCAATCACCATGGGCTGGCCCCGGTTCAGATGGCGCTGGCCTGGACCCGGACACGACCCTTCGTCACCATCCCGATCATCGGCGCGCGTACCGCCGAGCAGCTGAAAACGGTGCTGGGCGCGGTGGATCTGACCCTCGCCCCCGAGGTTTTGGAAGACATCGAGGCGCTGCACCGCGCAGCGCCGATGCCATTCTGAACGCGGGGCAGAAACAGGAGGCCCCTTTGCCGCGCACCGATGCGACACCACACGCCAGGCGCCCCACTGCAGGCCCCGCAGCGATCTGCTTGCTGCTGGGCCTGTTCCTGATGGCGGCGTGCCAATTCCTGCCCAAGGATGCAGGAACGGATGTGGGAACCGGCAACGGGGGCGATCCGGCAATCCAGGTCGATGTTCTGCCGCCTGCCAATGTCGCCCCGGATACGCCCGGAGGCATAGCCGATAGTGGCTCTGCAGACGGGGTGGGCACGCAGGCAGGCCCCTCCAGTGTCCCGGCCGATTCCCAAGCGATCAAAAGCGGCCCGGCGGGTGCAGCACCAGACACCCCCGTGCCAAACTCCAACGGCGCTGCGAGCCAGGACCCCAACGGCATCTCGCTACAATCAGCGCCTGACCCCTTGTCCCCCTTCTTCGCGGCGGAACAGGCTGCCTGCCTTGGCCGGGGCGGCATCTACCAGCGGGTGGGCCTAGGCGAGATCAGAGCCTGCGTTTTCACCACCCGCGACAACGGCAAGACCTGCGCGTCGGGGGCGGATTGCGAAGGCACATGCCTTGCACGCAGCGGCACCTGCGCGCCCCTTACCCCGCTTTATGGCTGTCACGAAATCGTGCAGGATAATGGGCTACGCACGACCCAATGCCTCCAATAACCCCGGCTGCCGGGGATCAAAGATCAGCGGCAGTCCCCCTTTCCGATGACAGCACGGACGCCCCCTCCTGACCGCCACTGAACCAGCCCCAAAAGACGGACCACCCATGCATCACATCAAAGCCATTCTCTTTGACAAGGACGGCACCTTGTTCGACTTCCACGCCAGTTGGGCCGGCTGGGCCGAGGGGGAACTGAACGCGCTGGCCGAGGGCGATCCGCTGCGCCGCGCGGACCTGGCGCGCGCCATCGGTTTCGACCTCGCAACGCGCGGCTTCGCCCCCGATGCGCCGATCATCGCCAGTACCTTGCAAGAAACCGCCGCGCTGATGGTCCCGCATCTGCCCGGCGTCGCTCTGCCTGATCTGATCGCGCGGCTGCGCAGCAGCGGCGCGCGCGCAGAAATGGTGCCCGCCGTGCCGCTGCGCCCGCTGATGCTGCGGTTGCGCGCGCATGGGCTGGTGCTGGGCATCGCCACCAATGATGCTGAAAGTGCGGCGCACATGCACCTCGACCGCGCAGGTATCAGCGACCAGTTCGACCAGGTGCTGGGCTACGACTCGGGGTTCACGCCGAAACCCGCACCCGACATGCTGCACGCGTTCGCGCGCGCCACGGGGCATGACAGCGCTGCGGTGCTGATGGTCGGCGACAGTCTGCACGACCTGACCGCCGGGCGGGCAGCGGGCATGATGACCATGGCGGTACTGACCGGCATTGCCAAGGCAGCAGATCTCTCGCCCATGGCTGACCTTCTGGCGCCTGACATCGGCCATTTGCCGGATCTGCTTGGACTGGAGTGACCCGCGTCGCGGCGCGGGTGGCAGGGCCAGCGTCAGTTGGACAACGCTTACCGGATGCGGCGTCACCGTCGCCACGCTTGCCGGACCTGAGGAGGTGTGCAGGACTTAATCATATATGGCTACAGGGTGGAGGCTGAAGCGCACCGGGCCCGAACCGGGATGCCGTGCGCGCTGCAATTGGGCACCTCTGTCGGGGGTGGCCTCATGATTGCGCGCAGGCATTCAGCGGTTGTTAACATCTTAGCCGTAGAGATTCCCCTGCGGCACAGGGGGCTCAGGTCATGCATGGTTTGATATTCAAGGCACTGCAAGGGTTCTTTGCCGACACCTACGGCCCTGCCATGTGGGACGGCATCACCCGGCAGGCGAAGTTGGAGGCACGGAGCTTCGAATCCATGCTGATCTATGACGATAGCTGCGTCGATGACATCCTGACTGCCGCCACCGACCGGTTGAACCGCCCCCGCAGCGAGGTTTTGGAAGATATCGGCACCTATCTGGTCTCCCACCCCCGGTTTGAACGACTGCGGCGCCTGCTGCGCTTTGGCGGGGTGGATTTCACTGATTTCCTGTATTCAATCGAGGATCTTCCAGATCGCGCGCGGCTGGCGGTACCTGATCTGGGCCTGCCGCATATGGACCTGACTGATTGCCGCGACGGCGCCTTCACCCTGCGCTCCACCAGTACAATGCCGGGGTATTCCTTCGTGCTGGCCGGGTTATTACGCGCTCTGGCTGACGATTACGGCGTTCTCATCATGGTCGATGACCCTGCGCATCAAGCAGACGCCTGGACGCTGGGCCCCAACCGCGAAACCCTGTCGATCCGGGTGCTGGACGCCTCCTACGCGGCGGGACGGCAGTTCGATCTGGCGGCGGGTGCTCTGTCGTGATGCGCACCGCCGCCACTGCCGATCCCTTCCAGATCCCGCACAGGGCAATGGCGCAGGTGATGCCGATGCACCTGATCCTTGACCACACGGGCGTCATCACCGGCGCGGGGCCGACCATCGCGAAAATCTGCGCCCTGCCCGCGCTGATCGGCCAGCACTTCAGCGCCGTGTTCCACCTCAAGCGGCCGACTGGCCTGGCAGGGTTCACAACGGCTGCCGGGTCGCGGCTGCGCCTGACACTGGCTGCGCCACCGGGCACGGATTTCAAGGGGCAGGCCGTCGCGCTGGCGGAGGGGGCAGGCTGGCTTTTGAACCTGTCCTTCGGGATTCATATCGCCGAGGCCGTGCAGACCCACGCCCTGACCAGCGCCGACTTCGCTCAGACCGACCTGACCGTGGAAATGCTCTACCTGATCGAAGCGAAGACCGCCGTGCTGGTGGAACTCGGGCAAATGGCCAAACGATTGGAAGACGCCAGGTCGCGCGCCGCCACCGAGGCGGTGACTGACGCGCTGACCGGCCTTGGCAACCGTCGTGCGCTGAATGCGGAAATGCAGTTGCTGCTGGCAGCGGATCAGCATTTCGCGCTGCTACATCTGGACCTCGACTATTTTAAGGAGGTCAATGACACCTATGGCCATGCTGCGGGCGACCGTGTGCTGAACCGCGTGGCCGACGTGCTGCGCGCAGAGACGCGACGCGGCGACACGGTAGCGCGGGTCGGCGGGGATGAATTCGTGATGCTTCTGCCGGGCCTGTCCGACCTGCGGGTGATCAACAAGACCTCGGCCCGGATCATCAGCGCCCTGGAGGAGCCGATCGTGGTAGATGGCGGGGGAGAGTGCCGGATTTCCGCCAGCATCGGCGCGATCCTTTCCCATCAATATGACATGCCCTCGCCCGATCTGCTGCTGTCCGAGGCGGATGGCGCGCTCTATGCCTCCAAACGGTCAGGACGCGGGCGTATGACTGCCGTGGACCGGCGGCGCGGTACTGCGGTGGCTAAGTGAGCGTGTGACAGTGAGATCGCCAGGCGGACTGAACGCGGGGCGAGCATGCCGACCAAATTGAAGACGAAGCAATTTGTCAATCGGCACAAAGGGACGACCGGCCCAATCCAGAAGCGGGTCGTCGGGCGACCGGCCCGATACCGCGGCCCGAAAGAACTGCCGTATGGCCCAGCAGCAAGCCGCACGCTAAGGTCATACGTGGAAGCGCCAGCGCCGTGGAAAATCCGCACAGCCCCGCACAACCCATCAAGATGACACCCCGCGTCCAGGCATCATAAAGGCCACTGCCAGCGGCCTTGGGCGCATCATACGCTCCAAAAGCGCCGGGGATGTTCCAGACCGGGGCGGCCCCAGCCTCAGCCCTGCCAAAGCGTCCTGACTGCCGCGTCATCGCCCGGCCCCATCCCGTGCTGCGCGCCGGGATGCAGGCGCGTCGTCACACCGGCACCCATAGCGCCCAACACTTCGGCACTGCGGCGCACGCGTGCGGCGGGAATATGCGGATCGCGATCGTGGCAGGCCAGCAGAACTGGCACATCTTCTAGGTGCTTCTCATAGTCGAACGCCTTATCGCGGTGGCCATAAAGTGCATCCCGTTCCAGGGGATCGCTTGCATCGCCAGTGCCAACCAGCCCGCCTGAAAGTGCCAACACCGAATGCCAACGTCCGCCGCGCCGGGCGGCATATTCCAGCGCCAGACAGGCTCCTTGCGAAAACCCGGCAAGTCCAACCCGTTCCTGCGGCAAGCCCGCCTTCACCAATGCCTCTACAGCCCGGTCCACAGCGCCGATTGCTGACGCGACCCAAGGCGCCAGCACCGCATCGGGCGCCAGGAAGCTGACTGGCCACCACGAACTTCCGGCAGCCTGCGGTGCAGCGACAGCGGTATCAGCGGGCGCGAATTGCATCGCCAGCCCCGCAATATCGGACGCCTGTGCACCCCGCCCGTGGATGAGCACCAGACCGCGCGCTGCACCCGAGGGTCCGGCGCGCAGGATCTGGGCATCGGCATGCGGGTCTGCCCGGCTCATGCCGACACCTTGACCGGGGGCAGATGCGCCTCGATCTGGGCGCGCTGCGCCTCATATTGCGGCGGCAGTTTCAACGCCGTGCCCAGGGTTTCTAACGGCTCATCAATGGTAAAACCAGGCTGATCGGTCGCCACCTCGAACAACACACCACCGGGCTCGCGGAAGTATATCGCGTTGAAATACTGCCGGTCGATGCGTGGGGTGACCTGCTGACCCATCGAAAGCAGTTTCTCGCGGAGCTCATCTTGATTGTCGTTGTCGCTGGCGCGGAACGCGATGTGGTGTATCGTCCCTGCCCCGGGCTGCGCGCGCAGGGCGGTGTCTGCGCGCCACAGGTCGATAATCTTGCCTGTGCCGCTGTCCGGAAGGGCAAGGCGCAGCCATTCACCACCCTCCCCGCGCTCTGATCCAACCTCGGCATAGCCGAAAGCCTCGGTCAGGATGCGCGCGGTCTTCTCGGGCGCGGCCGACCACAGCGCGGCAGAATGGAACGCGCCGGGCGCTTCTGCCGCATGGGTGTCTGTGATGAATTCCAGCATCTGCCCATCCGGGTCGGTCACCTGCAAAACCTTGTCGCCGAAGCGGTCGGCACGGGTGGAAACCCCCTCCAGCCGGTCGGCAAGCGCGTCAAAATCCTGCGGGCGGATGCTGTAAGCGAAGGACCGCGCCATACCTGCACCCGTGCGCCCCGGCTTCGCGCCAACATAGGGAAAGAAGGTCAGGATCGACCCCGGATTGGCGTCGTAATCGCCGTAATACAGATGATACGTACCCGGATCATCGAAATTTACGGTTTTCTTGACCAGCCGCTGCCCGATGGCCCCAGTATAGAAATCGACATTGCGCTGCGGCGCCCCAGAGATTGCAGTAACATGGTGCAGCCCGGCAATGGGCAGCAGGGAAGTTGCGTGTGACATGGTGCCTCCTGTGGTGGTGGTCGCGCTTTTGATGCTGGAAATATACACTGACATTTTTGCGTATAAACCTATGATTTCGCGCCAAGTCTGTGCATTTACGCGCAGATCCAGCTTGACTGTTGGCGCGGGGCCGCGATGTGCTAGGTACGACGTCAACCGAAGGGGGCTTCATGTTGCTGCGCGTTGAATCCGTCGCCAAGTCCTTTGCCACGCAGGAGGGCGCGCTGCGCGTGTTGCGCGGGGTATCGTTGCATTTGGCGCGGGGCGAGAGTGTGGCGCTGACCGGCGACAGCGGCAGCGGCAAAAGCACGCTGTTGCACCTATGCGCCGGGCTGGACCGGGTGGACAGCGGCACCATCCATGTCGCGGACCGTCCCGTGACCGGGCAATCCGATTCCGCACGCGCCGCCCTGCGACGGGGGACCATCGGGCTGGTGTTCCAACAATTCAACCTGATCGCCTCGATGAGTGTCGAGGCAAATCTGGCGTTTCAGGCGCGGCTTGCGGGGCGCGAGGATCCGGCGCGCACAGCGGAAGTGGCAGCGCGGCTGGGCCTGTCGGACCTGTTGACGCGCTACCCTGAAAACCTGTCGGGCGGTCAGCAACAGCGGGTGGCGATTGGCCGGACCCTTGCCGCTGCGCCCGCGCTGGTGCTGGCAGATGAGCCGACGGGCAATTTGGATGAGGCGACGGGCGATGCGGTTCTGTCGCTGTTGTTGGACGGGGTGGCGGGTGCCGGCGCCGGACTTTTGATGGTCACGCATTCCCCCCGGCTGGCGGCGCGCTGCACCCGGCGGCTGCACCTGCGCGCAGGCCAGATCGTGGAAGTGACATGACGGGCGCGAAGATCCGCGATGTGCCCGGCACCTGCGCTTCAGATCGCGCCGGGGCCGCCCGATGACCCGGGCCGCACTTGCCGCCCTCTTGTCACACTGGCGCGCGCATCCGTTGCAAGTCGTGACGCTGCTGATCGGGCTGGCGTTGTCCACGGCGCTTTGGTCGGGCGTGCAGGCGCTGAACGCCGAGGCACGCGCCAGCTATGCACGCGCCGCCGACCTTTTGGGGACGGGGCAGTTGGACCGGCTGACACGCGACGGCGGGCCGGTGACGCAGGCACAATATGTCGCGCTGCGCCGGGCCGGATGGCAGGTCAGCCCGGTGCTCGAGGGGCGGATGACCCTTGGCGCAGCCCGCGTGACCATCACCGGCACCGAGCCGCTGACTGCACCCGCGCAGATGGGGCCGGGATCTGGCGATGGCCTCGCGGGGCTGTTGGCGGGCGCAGACGGCGCGGACACCCCCGACCTTACCGCCTTCATCACCCCGCCCGGGATCGGCTTTGCAGCGCCCGAAACACTGGACCGCATTGGCGCGTTGTCCGCTACGCTGGAACCCGCGCGGCTCGGCGACGACACGGCGCGCACGGACGGCGCAGGCGATGGCCGTAAAGTGCCGCAGCCCGCAGATCGGCCCCGCGAAGGCCCGCAGGCCGCACCTGAACCGCGCAGTGACACCCGCACGGACGACACGCAGAGCGGGACCGGCACACCGTCCGCCGCCCTGCCCCGCCTGTTGGCGCGTGCGGGCCTGCCGCCGGGCACGGTGCTGACCGACATTGGCATCGCGCAGAGGCTTCTGGGCCGCCCGGGGCAGATCGGCTACCTGCTGATCGCCCCCGACCAGCCCTTGGGGCTGCCGCCGCTGGCCCGGATCAGCCCAGAGCTACGGCGCATCCCGGCGGATTCAGGGACGGATATGGTCAGTCTGACCGACAGTTTTCATCTGAACCTGACGGCCTTTGGCTTCCTTGCCTTTGCCGTGGGCCTCTTGATCGTTCATTCCGCCGTTGGGCTGGCATATGCGCAGCGTCGGCCAATGCTGCGCACCCTGCGCGCGCTGGGGGTGCCTTTGCGGCGCTTGATGGCGCTACTGATGGCAGAGCTTCTGGTGCTGACGCTGGTCGCGGGCGGCGCGGGATTGGTGCTGGGCTATCTGATCGCAGGCGCGCTGCTGCCCGATGTCGCGGCGACATTGTCCGGGCTTTACGGCGCGCAGGTGGCACAGTCGCTGTCGGTTTCGCCCTTGTGGCTGGCATCGGGGCTGGGCATGGCGCTGGCCGGGGCGGCGCTGGCATCCGGCTGGGCGATATGGAAGATCGCGCGCCTGCCGCTGCTGGCGGGCGCGCAGCCTCGCGCCTGGGCCGCTGCCAGCGGCGGGGCACTGGCGCTGCAAGGGGCGGCAGCGGGTGCGCTGGCGCTGCTTGCGGGCGGGTTGGCGCTGTGGGGGAATGGGCTGATCGCGGGTTTTGCGCTTCTGGCCGCGATGCTGCTGGCCGCCGCATTGGCGCTGCCGCTGGCGCTGCGCGCGGTGTTGGTGGGGCTGGCACGCGGCGCGCGCGGACCGGTTGCTGCATGGGTCTGGGCCGACAGCAGGGCACAACTGCCCAGCCTGTCAGTGGCGCTGATGGCCCTGATGCTGGCGCTTGCCGCCAATGTCGGCGTGGGCACCATGGTGTCGGGCTTTCGGCTGACCTTTACCGGATGGCTGGACCAACGCCTTGCCGCCGAGTTGTATGTGACCGCGCAAACCGACGCGCAGGCGGTCGAGTTGCGCGACTGGCTGACCCCGCGCGTGCAGGCGGTACTGCCCGTGCGGTCCACGGATGTGACGCTCTTCGGGGCGCCCGCACAGATCAATGGCGTGGCCGATGATGCGACCTATAGAGATCACTGGCCGGTGTTGCAGTCACTGCCCGATGTCTGGGCGCGACTGGCCCTTGGCGAGGGGGTATTGGTGAATGAGCAACTGGCGCGGCGGCAATCGCTCTGGCCCGGTGCGACGCTTGCGGTGCCGGGGCTGCGCGTCCCCGGATCCGAAAACAACAGGCAAACGACTGGGCAGGCGACTGGGCAAGCGTCACTGCAACCCGCTCAGATGACCGTGCTGGGGGTCTATTCCGATTACGGCAACCCGCGTGCGCAAGTCATCGTGACGGATGCGCTGTTCAACCGTGCCTTCCCCGATGCGCCCGCGCGGCAATTCGCCTTGCGCCTTGATCCTGCAGGGACCGAACAGCTTGCCGCCGCGCTGCGCGACCGTTTCGACCTGCCCGCCAGTGCAGTGGTAGATCAGGCGCAGATCAAGGCGCTGTCGCTGCGGGTCTTTGAACAGACCTTCACCGTCACCCGCGCGCTGAATGTGCTGACGCTTGCAGTCGCAGCGGCGGCGCTGTTCGCAGGTCTATTGACGCTGGCCGGACAACGGCAGGGGCAGATTGCGCCCCTTTGGGCGATGGGGCTGACGCGGCGCCGGCTGGCCGCGCTGGACTTCGGCCGCACCTTGGCGCTGGCAGCGCTGACTGCGGTGCTGGCGCTGCCGGTGGGGCTGTTACTGGCATGGGTGCTGCTGACGGTCATCAATGTGCAAGCTTTCGGCTGGCGGCTGCCGATGCACCTTTTCCCCGGCGACTGGCTGCGGCTTGGCCTGTGGGCGCTGCTGGCGGCGGGGGCGGCCGCGCTGATCCCGGCGTGGCAATTGGCACGCGCACGACCCGTCGATCTTTTGAAGGTATTCGCAAATGAACGATAGGTGGTGGACCATCGGGCTGGTGGGGCTGACGCTGTTGGTGGCAGGTGGCGCGACCGCGCAGAACGGCGGTTTGGCGCAGGACGGCGCGGGGCGCGGCTTCGCGGGTCTGGGCGATGCGGTCACCGGGTTTGCCACACCAGACCCGGACCGCGCGCTGCGCTTCCCGCAAGACCACGGCGCGCATCCCGCTTACCGGATCGAATGGTGGTACCTGACCGCCACGCTGAGCGGCGACGACGGTCAGGACTATGGCGTGCAATGGACGCTGTTCCGCTCTGCCCTCGCGCCCGGCGACGGCGCAGAGCGCGATACGGGTCGCAGTGACGCTACAGACGGCGACGGCACTGGCTGGTCCAGCCCACAGCTTTGGATGGGCCATGCGGGCGTCACCACCGCCTCGGCGCACTACAGCGCAGAGAGGCTGGCGCGCGGCGGGATCGGCCAGGCAGGCGTGCGCCTAAGCCCCTTCGCCGCGACCATTGACGATTGGGAAATGCGCAGCACCGCCGCGCCGCAGGCCGACCCGTTGGACGCCCTGCGCCTGGCCGCCTCCGGCCCCGATTTTCGCTATGACTTGTCGCTCGTCGCCAGCGGCCCGTTGGTGTTGCACGGCCAGCGCGGCTATTCGATCAAATCTGAGCGCGGGCAGGCCAGCTATTACTATTCGCAACCCTTCTACCGCGTCACCGGTACGCTGACCTTGCCAGACGGCCCCGTGCAGGTCAGCGGGCAGGGCTGGCTGGACCGGGAATGGTCGTCCCAGCCGCTAGACCCCGATCAGACCGGGTGGGACTGGGTATCGCTGTCGTTTGAAGACGGCGCGCGGCTGATGGGGTTTCAACTGCGCGACCGGACAGGGGGCAGCTTTACCTCGGGCACCTGGATCAGCCCCGATGGCATGCCGGCGCCCCTGCCCCATAACGCGCTGCGCTTCACCCCCGTCGCCCGCGCGACCGTTGCAGGGCGCGAGATCCCGGTGGGCTGGCGGATAGAGGAGGCCACACGCGGCCTCGACATCACCACCACGCCGCTGAACCCACAGGCATGGATGGGCACCCGCGTTCCCTATTGGGAGGGACCGCTGCGCTTCACCGGCAGCCATACGGGGCGCGGCTACCTGGAGATGACAGGCTACTAACCCGCGGCGGGTCGCGCCCTTCCCTCTCCCTCGGACGCAGCCTGGCACGACAACCGAAGCCTCGGCACGCACATCGCCCTAGGCCGTAATGCACCTGCGCACCCACTGCCCCGGCGCCCCCGACCAGCCCGAAATCCGGCCTGCGCGCCAGAAACCACCCGAACCCGGCGAAAACCCTGCCCGACCCGCGTTGCATGCCGGGCGGCAAAGAGCTAACAAACGGCCTGTATCTTCCCAACCAGACCGGAGCCGTCCCATGTCCGAACCTATCCGCCTTGGCATTGCAGGTCTGGGGACCGTGGGCATCGGCGTCGTCAAGATCGTGCAGAAACACGCCGATCTGCTGGCTGCGCGCGCGGGCCGCAAAGTGGTCATCACTGCGATCTCGGCCCGCAACCGCGCCAAGAACCGCGATGCGGACCTTTCGGCCTATGAATGGGCGGATGATCCCGTTGATCTGGCGCGGCGCGACGATGTCGATGTGGTCGTCGAACTGATCGGCGGCGACAGCGGCCCGGCCAAGGCGCTGGTCGAAGCAGCGCTGGCCAACGGCAAACACGTCGTCACCGCCAACAAGGCGCTTCTGGCCCATCATGGGCAGGCACTGGCCGAGGCGGCAGAAGAGGCGGGCCTGTCGCTGCGGTTCGAAGCCGCCGTGGCAGGCGGTATTCCGGTCATCAAAGCGCTGACCGAAGGGCTGTCCGGCAATGTGATGCGCCGCGTCTCTGGCGTGATGAACGGCACCTGCAACTACATTCTGACCCGGATGGAAAGCGCGGGCCTGCCCTATGAGGTGGTGTTTGATGAAGCCGACAAGCTGGGCTTCCTCGAGGCCGACCCTAACCTTGACGTGGGCGGCATCGACGCGGCGCACAAGCTGACGCTACTGGCCGCAATCGCCTTTGGCACCCGGCCGAATTTCGACGCTGTGATGATCGAGGGGATCGAAAGGATTTCCATCGACGATATCCGCCATGCCGCCGATCTGGGCCTGCGCATCAAGCTTTTGGGCGTGGCGCAGATGACCGGGCGCGGGCTGGAACAGTCGATGACGCCCTGCCTTGTGCCGGTGGACAGTCCGCTGGGCCAGTTGATGGGCGGCACCAACATGGTGGTGCTGGAAGGCGACAGCGTCGGCCAGATCGTGCTGCGCGGCGCGGGCGCGGGTGAAGGCCCGACCGCCAGCGCGGTGATGGGCGATGTCATGGACATCGCGCGGGGGCTGCGACTACCGGTCTTCGGCCAGCCAGCCAAACAACTGATCGACGCCCCCGCCGGGCGCACCACCGCAGCCAAGGCGTGGTATCTCCGGATGAGTCTGATGGACCGCCCCGGCGCGCTGGCCAAGGTGGCGGGCGCATTGGGCGAGGCTGGCGTGTCGATCGACCGCATGCGGCAGTACGGCCATGAGGATACCAGCGCCCCGGTGCTGATCATCACGCACAAGACCACGCGCGACGCCATCGACCATGCCATCGCGCTGTTTGGCCATACCGGTGTTGTCACGGGCGAGCCGGTGGCACTTGCCATCGAGGCGGGCTGAGGCCGGGCACGCAGAGCGGCCCCCCAAAAAAACGCGCCTGGGCAATTGCCGGGTCCAAGCGCATGACGATCGTGCTAAAAAGGGCGGCGCCCGGACGGACAATGCCGCGCGGCAAATCACTACCTCAATCAGGTCACAGAGCGATCATGCGGTCCAATGAAGCATGGCCCCGCGTCATGCCTGGTTCGACATACGCAGAGACCCGGGCGAAACAGGACCTATTCTGCGGCCTTCAGTGCAAAGCCCTTCACGATCATGTCGGTCGGCGCGACAGGATAGTCGCCCGAGAAACAGGCGTCGCAATATTGCGGCGAGGCATCGTTGCGCCCGCCTGCCTCGCCCGCCGCGCGGTACAGACCGCCAAGCGATATGAACTTCAGACTGTCTACGCCGATGAAGGCGCACATCTCATCCTCGGTCATGCGCGAGGCCAGCAGTTTCTCTTTCTCGGGCGTGTCCACTCCGTAGAAACACGGCCACATCGTGGGCGGCGAGGCGATGCGGAAATGCACCTCGGCAGCACCAGCATCCAGGATCATCTCCTTGATTTTCATCGAGGTGGTGCCGCGTACCACGGAATCGTCCACCAGCACCACACGCTTACCCGCGATCAGCGCGCGGTTCACGTTCAGCTTCAAACGGACGCCCATGTTGCGGATCTGTTCGGACGGCTCGATGAAGGTTCGGCCCATGTACTGATTGCGCACGATGCCCATGGCGAAGGGAATGCCCGATTGCTGGCTATAGCCGATGGCGGCAGGCGTGCCGCTGTCGGGCACCGGACAGACCAGATCAGCCTCTACCGGGGCCTCGATGGCCAGTTCCACGCCGATCTGGTGACGGGTCTCATAGACAGAGCGTCCACCAAGGATGCTGTCTGGACGCGAGAAATACACATGCTCGAACAGGCAAAAACGGGGTTTCTTCGGCTCGAAGGGATGGAAGCTTTCAATGCCCTTCGCGTCGATCACCACCATTTCGCCGGGCTCGATCTCACGCAGGAATTCCGCGCCGATGATGTCCAGCGCGCAGGTTTCCGACGACAACACCCAACCGTCGCCCAGACGGCCCAGCATCAGCGGGCGCACGCCCAGCGGGTCACGCACGCCGATCAGCTTGGTGCGGGTCATGGCAACGATGGAGAACGCGCCCTCAACGCGGCGCAGCGCATCCTTCATCCGCTCGGGGATATTCTTCTGTATCGAACGCGCCATCAAGTGGATGATGCATTCGCTGTCCGATGAGGACTGGAAGATCGACCCGCGTTCGATCAACTCGCGTCGGATCGCCTCGGCGTTGGTGATGTTGCCGTTATGCGCGATGGCCGCCCCGCCCATGGCGAATTCGCCAAAGAACGGCTGCACATCGCGGATCGCCGTGGCCCCCTTCGACCCGGCGGTGGAATAGCGCACATGGCCGATGCCAATGGTGCCCGGCAGGGTTTCCATAAGGCTGGCGCGGGTAAAGTTGTCGCGCACCAGCCCGAAACGGTGCGCTGAGGAAAAGCCGCCTTCGGGCGCATATGTGATAATGCCCCCGGCTTCCTGTCCACGGTGTTGCAGGGCGTGCATGCCAAGGGCGACGAAATTGGCGGCATCGGTCACACCGACAACGCCAAAGACACCGCATTCCTCTTTCAGTTTATCATCATCGAACGGGTGGCTGGAAAAATGACGCATTCCGCGGGGATCTCCGATTGCGCTGTTTGCGCGTCTCTTAGAACATCGGGGGGGGGATGTCACCCGTCCGTTTGGGACACACACGGCAATCGTGAACGCAATGTGACATCACGCGAAGGGTACCGCCCGGCTGAAACCGCGGTGCGCGACCAGACGGCAGGCCCCAAGCTACCGCCTGAGTCGCAGATCAGTTGTTGGCACCGCAGCTGCCCACCAGCCCCTCATAGCGTGAGACGATCCAGTTCGGCGCGTCGGTCGGCACGGCCTCATCCAGCGATCCGCTGAGGTTGCGGAACACGGCGGCCGAACGGCTGTTATCCACCACTTCGACCGTGCCCGCCGGCACGGCGCGTTCAAACACCATCAGCGCCACGGCGACCAGAAGGCCCCCGCGCAACACCCCAAAGAAGAAGCCCAGCCCCTGGTCGATCCCCCCCAGCGCAGAACGGCGCACCAGCGACGAAAACAGCGGCGTGAACAGCGATGTCAGCACCAGCACGATGGCAAAGACCAGCGCGAAGGCCGCAATAATCGTCAGTTCGCAACTGTCGCCCAGAAAATCGCCGACATACGGAATTTCGCGGACCAGCGGTTCTGCCGTCGGGGCGAGGATGAAGGCGAGAATCGCCGCCGCCACCCAGCCCGCGATTGCCAGAGCCTCGCGCACGAAGCCGCGTGAATATGCCAAAATGGCAGAAATCACGATGACCACCGCGACAACGGCATCCACAACTGTAAAGGCGTCCATTTATTTCTCCTGCCTGCCGACGGGCGCCGATTGCTCAGCCTGCCCCAAATGTTTCACCCACAAAAGCCGTCAGATCGGTGATCTGCCGAATGGTCATGCCTTCATCGCCGGACAGTTTGCTGCGCGCCGGGGCAATCGCGGCTGTGAAACCAAGTTTCTTCGCCTCTTTCAACCTGTTTTCTGTCTGACCAACCGGGCGCAGGGCGCCTGACAGGCTGATTTCACCAAAAACCACCGTATCGGCGGGCAAGGCAATGTCTTCGCGGGCCGACAACAGCGCTGCGGCCACGGCCAGATCGGCGGCGGGTTCATTGACGCGCATGCCGCCTGCCACGTTGAGAAACACGTCAAGCCCGGTGAACGGCACGCCGCAGCGTGCTTCCAGCACGGCCATGATGGTGGACAGCCGCCCGCCGTCAAGACCCACCACCGTGCGGCGCGGCGTGCCCAGCGGCGAAGGCGTGACCAGCGCCTGAATTTCGGTCAGCATGGGGCGTGTCCCCTCGATCCCCGCGAACACCACCGATCCGGCTGCAGGCTGGCCGCGTTCGGACAAAAACAGGGCCGAGGGGTTGGCAACTTCCGCAAGCCCCGCGCCCGTCATCTCGAACACGCCGATCTCATCTGCCGGGCCAAAGCGGTTCTTGACCGCGCGCAGGATGCGGAACTGGTGGCCGCGCTGGCCCTCAAAGTAAAGCACCGTGTCAACCATGTGTTCCACGACACGCGGCCCGGCGATCTGGCCTTCCTTGGTGACATGGCCCACCAGCACCACCGACACGCCGCGCCGTTTTGCGAAGGTCACCAGCTCATGCGCTGCCGCCCGCACTTGACTGACCGACCCGGGGGCAGATTCCACCGTGTCCAACCACATGGTCTGAATGGAATCGATCACCACCAGGTCGGGGCGTTCGGCATCCAGCGTGGTCAGAATGTCGCGCAGATTGGTCTCGGCGCCCAGCGCAACGGGGGCTTGCGCAAGCCCCAGCCGCTGCGCGCGCATCCGCACCTGCGCAGGCGCTTCCTCACCCGAGATATACATACATTTCAGCCCGGCATTGGCGAATTGGGCCACCGCCTGCAACAAAAGCGTCGACTTGCCGATGCCCGGGTCGCCGCCCACCAGAATAGCCGAGGCCGCAACCAGCCCGCCGCCCAGCACCTGGTCCAGTTCCGTCATCCCCGACCGGGTGCGCGGCGGGGGCTTTTCCGTGCTGGAAAGCGAGCTGAGCGCGATCACACGGCCCTTGCCGGTCAGCGCCTTTGCACTCGGACCGGCGCCCAGCGGGCTTTCCTCGACGATGCTGTTCCAAGCGCCGCACGCATCGCATCGGCCTGCCCATTTCTTGTGGACAGCCCCGCAAGAGGTACAGGTGAAACTGGGTGCAGATTTTGCCATGCGCCGTACATGCCGCAAGGGACAGATCGGCGCAAGCCCAACGCGCGCACGGATGACCCCCTGCCGGTGAAAGGCTGTATGCAGATGCATGGGCCGAAGCACTGCCCCGCAAGGCGCCAGATGGCCGGATGTCCACACCGCCGTCTGCGGCAGGTTTGGCCATAAAAAACCGCCTCTGCGCAGCGCAAAGGCGGTTTTGTGGAGATCAAACGCCGTCAGTCTCTTGCCATCGGCAGATCGGGCGGCGCGGGCAAATTCTTACTCGGCGACGCTGGCTTCGGCCGCCGAATAAGCGGCAGTAAAGCCCGCCAGTGACATGTTCAGATCCACCGTCTGATCGGGAGCGGCTACGGGGACGATGCTGATGGTCGCGGCCCCACCACGGCGGAATGCCTCGATTTCGGGCGCGGTGAAGCCCACACGCGCCACGCAGCCAGAGACGCCGCACCAGGTGAAGGGGTAGCGCTTGTTCGCACCGTCATCGACGCGCATGGTAAGCTGCGCCGTCAGCAGCGTTTCCAGCGGCGTCACGATGGTCGCACCGGCTACGGCCTCTCCCGCGTCTTCGAGCGGGAAGAGCGAGATTTCTGCAACCGAATTGCCATCTTGGTCACGCAGCAACTGGTACATCTGGCAGGGGTCCTCACCATCGGGATCGCGGAAGCACACCAATTCCCAATCGTTGAAAACCTCACCGGCATAGCTGGTGCCCGGCCCCTCGGCGGCATCCAGATCCTCGCCCAGAGACAGGGTGTTGGGCGATGGGCCTGGCTCGGGTTCGTTGGTCGCGGGGGCCGCAGGCGTGGTTTCCTGTGCGCCAAGCGGCGCGGCAAGTGGCAGGGCCAGCGCCACGATCATCGCCAGTGGCAGTAGGGAAATGGATTTCATCGCATGATCCTGTTCGCGGTTGGGTAAGATTTTGATGGCGTACCATGGCCCCCCGGCATTGTCAGGTCAAAATTGCGACAGTTCCGGGCACGACAAGGGGCCGCACGGACCGGGGCGCGACAGGCGAGTCGATGCAAGTTCGGTCCTGCGTAAGTTCGATTTCCATTCGGGGGCAGACAAATTGAAAAGGCCCCGGGTGGGGGGCCTTTTCCGTTGTTTTTTATAGCTCCCTGTCGGACCGGCCGACTTATTATGGACCGAAAGTTAGGGCGTAAAGCCCCATGCGTCAACAGTCAAAATCGGCAGCATGCCCCCCTCCTGCGCGGGCAAAGACACGGCCATGCGCCCTTCGATGCGACATCCTGCGGGGCCTCCGCGCCATGGCAGCGCGACCACTCCCGGAGGCTGGGCAGCACCGCGCGACGCAGGAAAGCCATAGGCCGAAGCCTGGCGCGCAAGCCCAACCCGCCATGACCGCCGACAACTCTGACGCAGACAATCATCCGCTTGGCAAACCCGCGCGGGGCGGCCAATATCGCGTGCTGACACGGCAGTACCAAACGCCGTTTGCAGGCAAGGCTTCGCGGGCAATTTTAGAGACCAGTTCAGGGACGGCGCGACATGACACAAAACAACGGCATTTCCATCAGCGACACCGCAACAGCCGGAATCTTCATCGGCGGTGGGGGTGCCGATCAGGCGCAGGCGCAACACCTCCTGCTGCGCTATGGCAACCGCCACGGGTTGATCGCGGGTGCCACCGGCACCGGCAAGACCATCACCATGCAGATCATGGCCGAGGCATTCTCGGACGCTGGGGTGCCGGTCTTTCTGACCGATATCAAGGGCGATTGCGCAGGCATGTCGCAACCCGGCACCCCGCGCGAAGCATTTGCCCGCCGCGCGGCCGCCATCGGCTTTAACGGCCCCGACTATCGCGCGCTGCCCGTCACCTTCTGGGATATGTTCGGTGAGAACGGTCACCCCGTGCGCGCAACCCTCGCCGAGATGGGGCCGCTGTTACTTTCGCGCATGCTGGAGGCAACGGAGGCGCAGGAAGGGGTCCTCAACGTTGCGTTCCGTATCGCCGATGACGAGGGCCTTCCGCTGCTGGACCTAAAAGACCTACAAGCCTTGCTGGCGTTTCTGGGCGCACATCAGCGCGAGATTTCGCAACGCTATGGCACGGTCACCACTGCGTCGATCGGCGCGATCCAACGGCGGCTGCTCATCCTGGAAAATCAGGGCGTGGCGCATTTCTTTGGCGAACCCGCATTGGATCTGGCCGACATTCTGCGGGTCGGCGCGGATGGGCGCGGGCAAGTCAACATCCTGCATGCGGTGCGCCTGATGCAGACGCCGCGCCTGTATGCGACCTTCCTGCTGTGGTTGCTGGCCGAGCTGTTCGAAACCCTGCCGGAGGTCGGCGATGGCGACCGCCCAAAGCTGGTGTTCTTCTTCGATGAGGCACATCTGTTGTTCAACGGCGCCCCGCGCGCATTGATCGACAAGGTGGAACAGGTGGCCCGCCTGATCAGGTCAAAGGGCGTCGGCATTTATTTCGTGACCCAGAACCCCGATGATGTGCCCGAAACCGTCCTGGGCCAGTTGGGCAACCGGGTGCAGCACGCGCTGCGCGCATTCACAGCACGCGACCAGCAGTCGTTGCGCCGCGCTGCCCAAACCTACCGCCCCAACCCACGTTTCGACATCGCCGACACCATCCGTGATGTCGGCACGGGGGAGGCTTTGACCTCGTTCTTGCAAGACAAGGGCGTGCCCGGCATCGCCGAGCGTACACTGATCCGCCCCCCGGGCTCGGCGATGGGGCCGATTGAAGACAGCCTGCGCACGGCCGTCATGGCGACCTCGCCCGTGGTGGGGAAATACGACAATGCCGTCGACCGCGACAGCGCGCACGAGATGCTGGCGCGTCGTGCCGAGGCTGCGGCAAAGGCGGCTGAAGCGGCAGATGGGTCGGCGCGGGCAGCCGGTCCGGGGCCGTGGTCGGCCACACCGGCCCCGGACCGTGAGGACCGCGAGTTTTCATCAGCGCGCCGCTATCAGCCGACCATGCCAAAGACCCGCGAGCCCGCGAAAATCAATCGCCCCACCCCCGCACGCACGCCCCCCACACGCCGGACGGACAGTGCGGTGGATGCCTTCACCAAATCCTTCGCCCGCCAGTTGGGCACAAAGTCCGGGCAGGCATTGGTGCGGGGCATTCTGGGCGGGCTGTTTCGGGGACGGTAGACTCTTGCCGGGGCCAAACGGCACCCGGCGCAGACCCGCCTCTGCCGCATCAGGCCTGAGACGCCAGCGACAAAAACGCATCCAGATCATCCGCACTGGACCCGAACGGCCTGCGTGATGCCTGCGTTGCCCGGCACCAGACGCCCCCTATTCCGCCGTTGCTGCCCCCCCCCTGAGCAGCTTGACGCGGCGGGCCAGTTGTGATGCGGCTTGCGCATAACTCACCCCGACGCCCCTGCCCCCGCGATGAAAGGACCACCCCCATGACCGCCCCGCTTCAACCCGCGCCGCAAGCCGCTGCCTATGTCATCCCCGCGCCCCCCGTTGCCAGCCTGCCGGTGCAAGGCACAGACGCGCGCTTTCCGGTGCACCGGATCTATTGCGTCGGGCGCAACTATGCCGCCCATGCGGTCGAGATGGGGCATGACCCCGACCGCGAAGCACCGTTCTTCTTTCTCAAAAGTCCGACGACCCTCCTGACCGACGGTGCCGATTTCCCCTATCCTGTTGCGACCGAGGATGTACATCACGAGGTTGAAATGGTCGCCGCTCTGTCCAGCGGTGGATGCAACATCGCGGTGAGCGACGCGTTGAACCATGTCTTTGGCTACGGCATCGGCCTCGACATGACGCGGCGCGACCTTCAGGCGCAGGCAAAGGCGCAGGGCCGCCCTTGGGAACTGGCCAAATCCTTCGAGCATTCCGCGCCATGCAGCCCGCTGCTTCCCGCCGCGCAGATTGGTCACCCGGCCCGCGGCGCGATCTGGCTGGAGGTGAATGGCACCCGGCGTCAGACCGGCGACTTACATCAGATGATCTGGAAAACGGCCGAGGTCATCGCCTATCTTTCCGGCCTGTTCGAGTTGCGCGCAGGCGATCTGATCATGACCGGCACCCCCGCAGGCGTCGGCGCGGTGACGCGCGGCGATGTGATGCATGCCCATGTCGAGGGGCTGGGCGATCTGCGCTGCAAGGTCGTCTGACCCTTATCCTGGAGATTTGACGCAGCGGCGCCCCTTGATCAGCCCCTTGGGGCGCAGCCGCGCATTGAGGTGGTGCAGCCACGCCTCTGACAGACGCGTCCCCGAGTCGCGCTTACAGGTCATGTTTCAGGGGCGTCCTGCATAGGCCCCTGCCATCGGCACTTGCCTTGGGCTCAGCTTGGCGGCATAGACGCAGGGGCCGCAAAGTTGCGCGCCCCAAACCACCCCGATAGCGGGGCGGACAGGTAGTGGGCACGCACACCCTGTGGGCCTATGCAGCCCCCGCCCCACCTGCTGCCCCCGCCTGACCAAGCCCCGACCATGGCCCGGATCAGGCGCGCATTGTGAAGGACATACCATGGAACTGCCCCCCGACATCTTGCTACTTGGCGCCATCATGCTGCTTTCTGGTGCGCTGACCGGTATTCTGGCGGGCGTTTTCGGCGTGGGCGGCGGAGCCCTGATGGTGCCCGTGCTTTATGAGGTGTTCGGCGTCATGGACATTCCCGACACGGTGCGTATGCCGCTGGCGGTCGGCACATCGCTGGCGGTGATCATCCCGACCTCGATCCGGTCCTACCGGGGCCATCTGGCGCGCGGCGCGGTGGATACCGACCTGCTGCGCGCCTGGGCTGTGCCGATCATCGCGGGCGTGCTGATCGGCGCACTGATTGCGCGATATGCCTCGCCTGTGGTCATGCAGGCGGTATTCGTGGTGGTGGCGGGGGTAAATGCACTAAAGTTGATCAGCGGCACCACGCGGCTGAACTTTGCCACCGAGATGCCGCAGGGCCTGATCCTGCGCGCCTATGGCGGGCTGATCGGCCTTTTGTCGTCGCTGATGGGGATCGGCGGCGGGCAGATCGCCAATATCATCATGACGCTCCACGGGCGCGGCATCCATCAGGCGGTGGCGACCTCGGCGGGGATCGGGGTACTGATCTCGGTCCCCGGAGCGATCGGCTACGTGCTGGCGGGCTGGGGGCAGGCCGATCTGCCCGCCGATGCGATCGGGTTCGTATCGCTGCTGGGGTTGGCGCTGTTTGCACCGACAACAGTTCTGACCGCCAATCTGGGCGTGAAACTGGCGCACAGCCTGTCCCGGCGCAAACTGGAACTGGCCTTTGGCATCTTCCTTCTCTTGGTCTGCGCGCGGTTCCTCTGGGCGATTGTCGCGGGCTGAGGGCAACGAAGTGCCCTTGCCGCCGCCACCTCGACCGGTGCACGATAGACCTGCGCCCCGTGATGCGGCTTGAACTGCGAGGCCCGGCAAGGGTAAGGCAGGGCCAGCATCAAAGAACAAAGGCCAGCGGACATGAACGGATATCTGGGCGTCAGCACATCAGCCCTTGGGCGGCGCTGGGTCGGACCGGGAGATGAAGGCGACCGACGGATCCAGGCGATGGTCCAGACCACCCGCTTGCCCCCTGCCGTCTGCGCGGTGCTGGTGCAGCGCGGGGTGCCGCCCGAGGGCGCCGAGGGCTACCTGACCCCGGCCCTGCGCGACCTGTTGCCCGACCCGATGGTCCTGCGCGACATGGCACCCGCCGCCACCCGCCTGCTGGCAGCCGTAGAGCACAATCAGCGCATCGCGATCTTTGCTGATTACGATGTGGATGGCGGGGCGTCCGCCGCGCTGCTGCTGATCTGGCTGCGGCAGATGGGGCGGGAGGCAACGCTGTACATCCCCGACCGAATTGATGAAGGCTACGGCCCCAACGACGCTGCCATGGCGGCGCTTGCGCGCGATCACGACCTGATCGTTTGCGTCGATTGCGGCACGCTTTCGCACGGACCCATCGCGGCGGCTGTCGGCGCGGACGTCGTGGTGATCGACCACCACCTGGGCGGGGAAACGCTGCCGCCCGCGCTGGCCGTGGTCAACCCCAACCGGCAAGATGAGGCCAGCGACCTGGGGCACCTCTGCGCTGCGGCCGTCGTGTTCTTGCTGCTGGTGGATTGCAACCGCCGTCTGCGCGCGCAAGGCGTCAAAGGCCCCGATCTGATGGCCATGCTGGATCTGGTGGCGCTGGCCACCGTGGCCGATGTCGCGCCCCTGACCGGGGTGAACCGGGCGTTCGTGCGGCAGGGCCTTGTGGTTATGGCACGCCGCGCGCGGCCCGGGTTGGTCGCGCTGTCGGATATCGCGCGGCTGGACACAGCCCCCACGCCTTACCACCTGGGCTTCGTGCTGGGTCCGCGCGTCAATGCGGGCGGGCGCGTGGGCGCCGCCGATACCGGCGCGCGGCTGCTGGCGACAGATGATGCCGCCGAGGCGCAGCGACTGGCCGAAAGGCTCGACACGCTCAACACCGCGCGGCGCGAGATTGAGGCGGCGGTGCGCGAGGCAGCGCTGGCGCAAGCCGAAGCGCGCGGCACCGATGCACCGCTGGTCTGGGCGGCCGGCGAAGGCTGGCACCCCGGCGTGATCGGCATCGTCGCCGCGCGCCTGAAGGAAGCCACAAACCGTCCCGCCGTGGTCATCGCGCTGGACGGGGATGAAGGCAAGGGATCAGCGCGTTCGGTGCCGGGCGTCGATCTGGGCGCCAGCATCCAGCGCCTTGCCGCTGAGGGATTGCTGATCAAGGGCGGCGGACACAAGATGGCGGCGGGCCTCACCGTGGCGCGCGACAAGCTGGAACCTGCGATGGCGCGCTTGGCTGAACTGCTGGCCCGGCAGGGTTCAGGCACCGATGGACCGCGCGACATGCGTATCGATGCGCTGCTGATGCCGGGCGCGGTAACACTGGAACTGATCGAACAGATCGACGCCGCAGGCCCCTATGGCGCCAGCGCCCCCGCGCCGCGCTTCGCCCTGCCCTCGGTCCAGATCCTGTCCAGCCGCCGCATGGGCGAGACACATCTGCGGGTCAGCATCGGCGACGGCATGGGCGCGCGGCTGGACGGCATCGCCTTCGGCGCGTTCGAGACCGCACTGGGGCCGCTGCTGACTGACCCCGGCGCAGGCGCGCTGCATTTGTGCGGGAGGATCGAGATCAACAGCTTCGGCGGGCGGCGCAAGGCCCAACTGCGCATCGACGATGCCGCCCGGGCGTGATGCCCCTGCTTTTATCGGAAGTTCGATGGCTGCAAGGCCGTGTATAAAGTACCGCGCGGGGCGCGCTTAGCCGGGTAAATGCTGCTGGGAAAGCTACTTTGCAGGATTTGGCTTGAAGGACTGAGACCCAGCCATGCCCCCGCCACCGCCCGAAAGTGGTTTGCAGCGCTCTCCAGGTGGGCAGTCAGGTCACCTTCGCGCGCTGCCCTACGCTCAGCGCCTCCGCGATCCGGTTTTGCAGATCCACCTTGCGATAGGGTTTCGCCAGGATGCCCGCAAAGCCCGCCGCCCGATACTCGGCCACATGGTCGCGCATGACATTGGCGGTGGCGGCAATGGCGGGCGGCATGACATGCCCACCCGCATGCGCCCGAACGGCAATCTCGTGAAAGGCGGTCAGCCCATCCACCATAGGCATGGAAATGTCGAGGATCAGCAGGTCGAATTCGCCCGGTGCCCACAGATCGATGGCCTCCTGTCCATTCACGGCAAAGACCGTCCGCACACCCAGCGATTCCAACATGCTGCGCAAGATCAGCGCGTTGACCCGGTTATCCTCGGCCGCCAGCACGCGAAGCCCCCGCGCAAATGCAGTATCCACCGCCTGATGTCGCACGGGGGGCAGCAGGGTGTCGGCGTCATGCGGCAGCGGAAGCGTCACCTGGACCTCGGTGCCGAGGTCAGGCTCGCTGAATACCTTGATGTCACCGCCCATCAGGTTGACCAGCTTGCGCACGATCGGCAGGCCCAACCCGGCCCCCCCGAAGCGTCGGGTGATCGAGCTGTCGCCCTGCTCAAATTCGGTGAAAACCCGGGTCAGCTGTTCGGCGCTCATGCCGATGCCGGGATCGGTCACCGTGATGACAAGGCCACATTCGGTGGCTTTTACCGCCCCGTCGCCACGCAGGGCACTGGGACCGGCCGCCGCCGCTTCCAGCACGCCGCAATGCACCCGGACCCGCCCACGCGCGGTGAACTTCACTGCGTTGCCGATCAGATTGCCCACGATCTGCCCGATCCGCCCAGCGTCGCCCAGATGCGGACGCTCCAGCCCCGGGGCAAGCGTCAGGTCCAGCGTCACACCCTTTTTCTGCGCCGTGACCGAATGCTGTGCGACAATCTGCTCCAGAAGCTCCATGGGCGAGAATGGCGCCACAACCAGCGACACCTTGCCCTCTTCGATCCGCGCGATGTCCAGAATGTCGTCGATCACTGACAGCAGCGAGTCGCCCGACCCACGGATGACTGACAGCATCCACGCCTGTTCATCGTTCAAAACGGTGCCCGCCAGCAATTCGGACATGCCGCTGATGCCATTTAGCGGCGTGCGGATTTCATGGCTCATGTTCGCGAGGAACAGCGACTTCGCCTTGCTGGCGGACTCGGCGCGCGCGCGGGCAGCCTGCACCTCGGCGTTGGCGGCCAGCCGGTCGGTGATGTCGGAAATCGCACAAGTCACAGTGGAATTGTCTGCGGCCCGGCCCGTGGGACTGGCATTGACCGAGAGGATGCGGCGACGGCCATCGGGGAAAAGGATGGCATACCGGATGTCGCGGACCGGCTTGCCCCCCGCCTGCACCAAGGAGAACGGCAACTGATCCGCTGGCATCGGCCGACCATCCAGATCCTCGTTTTGCCAGCCTGCGGCATCATACCTGCGCCCTACGGCATCGGCAGCCTCCAGCCCCAGGATATCGCGACAGGCTTCATTGGCGTAGACGATGGTGCCGCTGGCATCTAAGGTCACGATGCCGCTGGGCATGGTTTCAAGCAGACCGGACAAAAACGCATGCTCGGCAATAAGTGCCGCGCGCGACGCTTCCAGTTCTTTAACGGATTCGCGCATCAATATCTGGTCAGAGACCAGCGCACCAAGCCGCTGCATTGTCTCGACTTCTTCCTCGGTCCAGTCGCGCGGCTCATGTTCGATCACGCACAACGCGCCGATAAAAGAATGGTCGGGCGCATGGATCGGCACCCCAAGATAGGCGGCCACTTTCAGCGGGTTGATCGGGTCGCAATCCTTGACCATGGGATCGGAGCCTGAGTCGGCGACGACCAAAGGTTTTCCACTTTCGGCGACAATCTTGCAGAAGGAATGGCTGAGCGCGGTCTGACGTGATGTAGCCAAGGGTTCTTCCAGGCCGGTCCGGCTTTTGAAATATTGGCGATCACCGTCGTAATCCATCAGTGAAATCAACGACACCGGCGAATTCAGCAGCCGCGACGCAAACAGCGTGAAATTGCCAAAAACATCGTCATCTGCGGTGTCGAGCAATGCCAAGGTCGATAATGCGGTCCGGCGCATGCGGTCCCTTCCTCGATCTGCACCCTAACCCTTCATAGACTAAAATCTTGGATCAGAGAATAAAATAGAATTTGTCACAAATATGCCAAATTGGCCGAACCGGCGACGGCAAAGATACGCTATTCAAATGAGTTAAGGACTAAGTAAGCAATAGCCAAAAAGAAATGTTATACATAACAGGATTCAGAGGCAGGGAAGTTGCCCTTCAAAGGGCGTTTGCGCAGATGTCCTCGCGGGTCCGGCCCCAAGCTGGGGTGGTAAATGATCGGATCACAGCGCGTGCGAAGGCGTCGTATGCGCAGCCCCACTGATCGGCGTCAAGCAGTTTATTCGTGCGCTCCATATGTCGCGCGATGCGGTCACAACCCCATATCTGTCCCCTGATTTGACCCACTTCCTGCCACTTTCCCTGCAAGCCCCCCATCGTCAGGGGCAGTGCCTATGGTAAATCGGCGGGCCGGACCTGGGCTTTCGCGGCAGCGCCTCCGCCCAGTCAGGACAGCGATACAACGATCGAAACCTTAGAGTGTGCGGCGGAGCCGAGGGCAAGGAGTACCAAAAAGGCCGCCACGAAGCAGTGGCACCGGCAACTTTGTTGACGACGACGGGCGGTAACCACCAAATCATGGGTCCAAAAATGGGGCGAGGTGCAAGCCAAACCCTCCGACAACATCGTTTCATGCTGAGCGCCGGATCAGGCGCGACGAATGGCTCCTGTTTTCCTATCCATGGGCGCGGAAGCGGAAAGCCTCCGCATCCTCCCGACCTGTAAATCCATCTTCAGCGCGCAATGCAGCGCAGATGTGCAAGCAGGCGTAAGCGCCGGGTGGGATTGTCGTTTGTGCTGTGCACAATCGCACCGATCAAAGCACAATTCCGAAAAAATCATAAGAACAGGGGCGTTCACATCATCAATGCCCCTGCATGTCAAATAGCGCCGGACAACATGCGGATTGCTGTCAAACACAAGAACAAAGCAAATGCACGCTTGATCCAGACAGGCTCTAGCGCATGCGCAAGCCGCGTCCCCAAGGGCGCGAACAGAATTGAAAGGGGCATGATCAACAAAACGGCTATCAGGTTGATGTATCCCACCGAAAACTGCGGCCTGCCATCAACACCAAGACCTGTAATCACCATGGCAAGGGCACCCGGCACACCGATAACCAGGCCCAGCGCGGCGGCGGTGCCGACGGCGCGATGGACCGGAACTGAAAACGCCGTCAAAAGCGGTACGCCCAATGTGCCCGATCCAATCCCCATCATCGACGAAACGAACCCTACCCCACCAGCCATAAGAGGTTGAGCCCCTGTTCGCAAAGGCAGGCTTTCCGCCAGTAACCGGGTACGCGGCAGTGCCATGTTCCACGCAACCAACAGAGCAACCGACCCAAACACCACCAACAGAAAATCACCTTTGACGAGACCAGCAACTGTCCCGCCACAAAGTGCACCAAGCGCCATCCACGGCGCCCATCTGCGCACGATCTTCATGTCGACCGAGCCCCGCTTGTGATGCGACCGGGCCGCTGTGAATGCTGTCAGCGCGACGGTTACCAGCGACGTGCCAACCGCCACCTGCATCCCCAGATCTGCAGGATAGCCGAGGACCGCAAATACCCAAAACAATACGGGCACCACGACGATCCCGCCGCCCACGCCCAGCAAGCCAGACAAGATCCCCGCAACCGCCCCCGTCGCGGCAAGTGCAAGAACCAGTGGTATGATTTCGAACAAAGAAAGCTCAGGCATTCCACGCGCCCCGGAACGATTCGCGCCACCCTAATCCGCTCTCAACACTGGTGCGCGGCCGATATTCGCAGCCAAATGCACCGACGTATCCGGCGGCCTGCATCTGCCTCAGGAGCAAGGGCAGGTCCAAACGGTCCTCAACACCCGGTTCATTGCGTCCAGGCACCGATGCAATCTGAACATGGCCGACATGGTTGGCGTATTTCTGGAACATCGCCCCCGCAGGCCCGGTTTCCATCTCAACATGAAAGCAATCAAACATGATTTTCAGGCGCGGGCTTCCAATTTCCTGAACGATTTCAGCTGCCATGCCAATATCATGCAAGAAGTAGTCGTCTATCGCCGCCCGACAGATCGGCTCGATCAGGATCATCCTGTCGCCATTGTCCAATGCATGTCGTAGCACCTTGATGTACGCCGCGCGATCCCCGTCTGCGCCAGTTCGCCCGGCCAGCACATGAACGGCCTTTGCCCTGAGAGCTTGGGCAGTTTTCAGTGCAGCATCGACATCGCGACGCGCCCGAGTTTCGTGGCCTGAAATCGCGGCGCAACCAGCGGTTTCGCCCATACGCACATTCAACCCGCAAACTGGCAGACCGGTTTCCGCCAGGATGTCGCTGATCTGCCCCAGATCGCTGGATTGCGCCTCATCATGAAATTCGACCGCATCAAACCCTGCTGCGGCAGCGGCGCGTAGCCGGTCTGGAAATGACAGTTCTTTCCACAAAAAACCGATGTTTGCGGAGAAACGCGGCAGCCGCATCATGTATCCCACTCCACATTATACCGCGCAACCAAGGCCACAACCTGCGCACCCGTTAATAGCCTGCGCTTCATGCCATTGGTCAGCACAAGCAGTTTGGCGGCTTCCTCAAACTCTTCCATAGCGTCGACTGCCGCCGCAAGCGTCGGAGAGGAAACCACGGGTCCATGATTTGCCAAAAGGACGGCGGCATGCTTACCCGCCAGTGCGCGCACAGCGTCACCCATCGCGGCATCCCCCGGCAAGAAGAAGGGCAGCAACGCAACCTTGCCCAGCCGCATGATCGCATAGGGTGTAATCGGCGTCAGCACATTGCCTGCATCAACATCAGCCAAGACAGACAACGCCGTGGCGTAGGTCGAATGCAAGTGAACCACCGCACCAGTTTGCACCCTCGTGGCGTAAAATGCGTCATGCAAGGGCCATTCCTTGGTTGGTGCAGGCCCGTCGATATGCGTCCCATCCGCCGCCAGCACCGACAGATCATCCGGGGCCAGTGCACCAAGCGACATACCCGTAGGGGTAACAAGGAAACGCCCATCTCCCAACCGTGCCGAAATGTTCCCGCTGCTGCCCCCGGTCAATCCGCGCTGAAACAGGGACGCCGACTGCGCACACAGCGCATGAGCGATGTGGCTTTTGCTATCACTCATGCTGCCAAAACCTTTGCCGCCTTGTAAAAGAAATCCTGCGCCCCAAAATTCCCCGATTTCAGGGCGATGACCAGATCACGGCCAGTGGCGCGCAATGCCGGAACGCCAGGGTCAATGGCGGGACCAATCTCCAGCGTGTCGATGCCGAGCGCGCCAACCACAGCGCCCGAAGTCTCTCCGCCCGCGCTGATCAGACGTCCGATGCCTGCCGCAACGGCCAGTCGCGCAAGGGTGCCAAAAGCATCCTCGACCGCTGATGCTACACGCCCGGTGCCATAGCGTTGTTGCCACGCAAGCACCTGCGCGGGATCGTCGCTGGAATAGATCAGCGGTAATCCTGATGCCTTCGAAGCCCATTCGATCAGTGCGTCAAAATCCGTGCGCCCCTCAACAACGTCTTCAACGTTCAGTAGGCGTTGCGCGCCGCCCGCGATGCGATGCGCCTCGATCTGACGGCGCGTCATCGCTGAGCATGAGCCAGACAGGCAAAGCGCCGGGCGCGCCGCTTCACCACGCCACGCCGGGGCTGTGGCGGCTGAAAACCCCAGGGTTTGCGGTATGCCCAACGCGATACCCGAACCTCCCGTAATCAGGTTCACATTTGCAGCCAGCGCACCGAGGGCAAACAAATCGGAATCTTCGATTGCATCACAAACAACAAGCGGGCGCCCCGCTGCGGCTTCAGCCGCGAGCGTTGCATCTCCTTTGCCCGAACGGAGTGCCGAAAGCGACAAATGCCCCACACCACACGCCGTCTGATACCCCAGCCATCGTCGGATATCGGGGTCTGTCATTGGCGTCAGCGGGTGGTTTTCCATGCCGCTTTCACTCAGCAGTCGGTCATTCACGAACAGATGTCCCATGAACACGCGTCGACCGGTCGCCGGGAAGGCGGGGCAAACGATCACCGCCCCCTTGTCCCCCAGTTCGGCGCGCAATGCGTCGATCACCGGTCCGATATTTCCTTCACGCGTTGAATCAAAGGTCGAGCAATACTTGAACAGGATCGTTCGCGCGCCTTGCGCCTTCAGCCAGCGCAGCGCAGCGCGTGATTGGGCAACCGCTTCCGCCACCGGAACCGAGCGGGTCTTGAGCGCAACAATGCCGGCGTCTACATCATGCGCCGCGGCCTCTTCGGGAACGCCGACATATTGCACCGTGCGCATGCCACCAGCCGAAAGCATCAACCCCAAATCCGAGGATCCCGTAAAATCATCCCCAATCGCACCGACAATCATGCAGGATCTCCGGGCAGGGCCAAACCCGCATTGCGCGCATATACTTTTGCAACCGCCGCATCATCCTCGCGCCCAAGCCCTGAACCGGATGCAGCAAGAAATTGCTGCAGCGCAGTAGCCGTAAGAGGGGCAGAGAAACGCGCGCTCCGCGCAGCATCCAGCACGATACCCAAATCTTTTGGCCAAATATCAATGGCCGAGGCAGGCGCGTAATTTCCGTCTACAACATGCTGGCCCCTGTTCTCAAACGCCCAGGAGTTGCCAGCGCAACGCGTGATCACTTCATAGGTTCGGGCGGTTGATATGCCCTGCGACAGGCCAAAGGTCATGGCTTCGGCCATGGCCGCGATCTGGATCCCGACCAGCATCTGGTTGACGGCCTTGATGGCAGAACCTTGCCCGGGCTCTGCGCCCATTTCGAACACAACTTCTGCCATTGCATCAAGCACGGGGCGCGCGCCGGTGAATGCGGCCTCTGACCCGGAAGCCATAATCGACAACTTGCCTGCAGCAGCCTTGACCGCCCCGCCCGAAATCGGCGCGTCAAGGTAGTTCAGGCCCGCATTTGTCACAATGTCGGCAAGCCTGCGTGCTTCATCCGGGGCGACGGTCGCGCAGGCAACAATCGTGCTACCTTTACGCATCTGGCCAATCAGCCCCGGCGTCTGCGGCGAACCCATGATCACCGCTTCAGTTTGCGCTGCGTTCAGCACCACGACAACGGCGCAATCAAGCGTCGGCACCAAGGTGTCAAGAGCGCCGCTAACCGCGCCTTCGGCGATGATGCGGGCAACGGGGTCGGACGCAATGTCAAACGCCACCACGTCGTGACCCGCGCGCAACAAGGATTGCGCCATGCCATAGCCCATAGAGCCAAGGCCAAAAATACCAGTACACGGGCGCTGCGTCATTCGCAATTCTCCTGATCAGAATAGGGCGCGGCAGTCCATGCCGCAATGAGACGGGCCATTGGGTCGGGCGTTGCAAAGCCAAAGCCGTGCCCCCCATCAAAGACCCAGAACTCCGCCTTTGGCAGATGGTCGGAAAGCCATTTCACTGCTGCAAACGAAGCTTGGTTGTCATGCCGCCCGGCCATCACGATCGTGGGGCAGGAAATCTGCGGTAAAACCGGCACGGCATCATGGCCTGCGCGGGCCTGCAACAGACGTGGATATCCAGCGGCATTTGCGGGACAGGCACGAAACGCGGTCTCCATGGCAATGCGCTGTGCCAACCTTGCAGCCGCTGCCGCTGGGTCCGTCCGCAAAAGCTGGCGAAAGCGTTGATCTTGCACCTTCAAGGCCGCCAAAGCTGTCGCTTCGGCATCCAGGTTGAGCCATTCCTCGATCGGATAAGAACGCCCTGCTGCACCACCTGCGGTTGCGGCCATGACTGCAAGGCCCCGCAACCGGTCTGGATGGTATGCTGCAAGATGCAATGCGGTCATCCCGCCAAACGATTCTCCCAGAACCAGTGCTTGCGGGATTTGTAACGTATCCAAGAGGCTTACGGCGTCATCAGCGTAGTCGCGCATGCTCCACAAGCCAGGAGGCGCGTCGGAACGCCCAAGGCCCCGAGGCTCGTACGTCACAACGTCGAACTGGGCAGGCAGCGCAGATTGCATAACCGCACACCGCAGCCGCATATCGAAATTTGACCCGCCCAGATACAGCACACAGGGTCCCTGCCCCGCCCGTCGCATATGCAGGCCGATTCGCGCCGTCTGCACCCGGCGTTCCGTCACATGGGCTGAATGCACCACGCTCATGCTGCTTTCCGCTGCGCCAGCCAATTGCGCGCGAAGCTGATCAACGGCCAGAACAGCGTCAAGGTCGAAATCACGATCAGCGTCCCGGCAATCGGGCTGGCAAAGAAGGCGCCGAAGCTGCCATTCGTGATGATAAGGCCCTGACGCAGGCTCATTTCCAAGGTGGGGCCAAGGACCATGCCGATCACCAACGGGGCCATCGGATACCCCTGACGCCGCAGGATGAACCCAAGAATACCCGCCGCAACCATCACCCACAAATCGAACGGATTCCCCCGCACGAAGTAAACCCCGACAAAGCAAAGCAACGTAATCGCGGTCAGCATGAAGGCCTCGCGCATCCGCAATAGCGGTGCCGCCAACGCGCTGGCGATCATGCCCAGCGGCAGTAAAAGCAGGTTAATAATGAACAACCCGCCAAAGATCGCGCCAATCAGCGTGGGATTGTCTTGCATCAGGCGCACACCGGGTGTGACGCCGTGCAATGTCAGCGTCGCAAGCATCACCGCTGTCACGGCATCACCGGGGATGCCCAGGGCCATCGTAGGCACCAACGCGCCGCCCGTAACCGCGTTGTTCGCAGCCTCTGACGCGATAATACCGTCGGGTTCACCTTTGCCGAATTCTGCCGAACGCGGCGATGAGCGTCGGGCCTCGGCATAGGACACAAAGGCCGCCGTTGCCGCACCTGTTCCAGGCAAGATCCCGATCCCGCACCCCAAAGCCACCGACTTGCACAACCCCTTGATGCGCCCCTTCCATTCGCCAAGCTTGGGCAGAACAATGCCCCGGAAGGACACAAACTCCGGCGTGGTCGATAGCTTTTGCGATACGCGCAGCAGCACTTCTGACAACGCAAACACACCAATGACAATCGCCAACAGATCAAAGCCCGCGATCAACCGGAAATCACCAAAGGTAAAACGCGCCGCGCCGGTAATGGGGTCGCCGCCAACTGTCGCAAGGAAAAGCCCCAGAACGCCCGCAATCAAGCCCTTGATCATATCACCGGATGAAACCGCAACGATGCAGGTCAGCCCCAAAAGCAAAAGGCCAAATGTCTCAATGGGACCAAAATTGAGTGCAAGCGCAGCAAGCTGCGGTGCCGCGACGATGAGCAGAACAACCGAGACCAGTCCCCCGACAACCGACGAAACCGTGGCCCAACCCAAGGCGCGCCCCGCCTCGCCGCGCAGCGCCATGGGATAGCCGTCAAAAGTGGTCGCCGCAGATTGCGGCGTGCCCGGCGTATTGATCAAGATCGCCGAGATCGAACCGCCGTAGACCGAACCCGCGTAAACCGCCAACAGCAACAGCACTGCGGGCGCTTGTGACATTCCCAATGTGAACGGCAAGATGATCGCCACCGCGACGGTTGAGCCGATGCCAGGCAACGCGCCCAACACAATGCCCAACATGGTCCCAAGCAACAGGGTCAGGATTGCTTCCACACTAAACAGAAGCTGCAATGAATCGCCAAGGACCGGAAGCATATCGGCGCCCTTTCTAGAAAAGGTAAGTAAACGGAGATGTCGGAAGCGGCATGATCAGCACATGGTTGAACAGCCCGACCAGCGCGCCGGGAACCGCCAGCGCATAAAGCGCGATCACCAGTGGATTGCGCAGACCAAGCATCCACAGCACGATGACCGAAAAACTCACCGCAGTCAGAAAGAACCCAAAACGCATCATCGCCCATGCAAAAACTAGCAAAGCGACGGTCAGGACCGCCGTGTGCACCAACTCAACCGCGCTTGTGCCACCTTTCCTGATACATTCGGCAACAAAGCCAGCAGCGGTCAGAACCAGCAGAACTGACAAAATGATCCGCGGAAAAAACTCGGGCGAAAACGCGGGCTGCATCCCACTTGCATCGGACCAGCCGATGCTGGCCATCATGGCCGCAGCGGTCAGGAACAGGGCCAGCGCAACCGCAGCGCGCTCGAAAACTGTGGTCATTGCATTGCTTCTCTTTGAAGAACAGATGAAGGGGCGGGCCTCCCAGAGGGCGCCCGCCCGCACAGGCTAATCAAAGGCCCGATGCATCAATCAAGGTACGCGCGGCGGTATAGGCTTCGCGGTAGAAGGTGTCGAACTCCTCGGCATTCATGTATTTCAGGACCGTGCCCGTACGGTCAGCAAATTCCATGAAACCATCAGAGTTTGCCGCGACCTCGCACGCATTGGACAAATGGCCGCGCACGCCCGCGTCCAGACCTGCCGGGGCAAACAACCCGCCCCAAAGGTACAATTCGTCCAACGGTGCCTGCACACCGACTTCTCGCGCGGTCGGCACGTCAGGATAGGCCTCCAGACGCTCCGAGTTAAAGACCATCAGCGGGCGCAGATCGCCCCCCTGCATCAGCAATTCCGTGTCACCAAAAAACTGGATCGTTCCGGCGGCCATACCCTGCATCGCGGGGCCTGATCCCTGAAACGGCAGATGGCGGACGTTGTCGCCCAGACCAAGCCCCTCGAACGCGGCGACCATGGACAGGTGCGTAATCGCCCCCGGCCCGGAAGAGCCGTACAGGTATTGCCCCGGATTGTCGCGCACCGCCTCGATCACGTTTTCCATCGACGTGAAGGGGCTGTTTGCAGCGACGAAGAACATCGTGGGCGACGCTGCAACCGCACAGATCGGCGTCCAACTGTCGATGTCATAGGGCACGTCGCTGATCTGCGGCTGAACGGTTGCAATGGTGATAGAGAAATAGCCAAGCTGATGACCATCAGAGACTTGCCCAGCCAGCGCCGATGCCGCGACCGTCCCTGCACCGCCCGCCATGTTGGACGTATAGGCAGGCCCCCCGACAGCTTCCGCGAAATGGGGCGCAAACCCCCGGACCAGCAAATCCGTCCCACCGCCCGCATTGAAGGGCACGATCAGGTTGATCGGTCTTTCGGGGAAATCGGCGGCATGGACACCTGTGGCGACAAAGTTGGCACCTGTGACAATGGCGACAGTAGCCGCGAACATCTGTGCCGAGAAACGTTTTGATTGCATTGCATCCTCCCTGATTGCACCGTTAAACTATCTAAATTGGTAACGCTGTCAATTTAATTGTTTGCGTTGTCAATTTTGAATTTGTCGTGCTGATCAGAAGGACATGACCGTCATGAGCCAACGGCCCACATTGCGTGATGTCGCGCGTCAAAGCGGCGTGAGCGAGATTTCGGTCTCGCGTGTGATGAGGAACGCGCCCAATATCTCGATAAAGTTGCGCGCACGGGTCGAAGCGGCGGCACGGGAACTGGGTTATACGCCAAACCGGCTGGCCGGCGGGCTGAAGTCTCAGACATCAGGTTTGGTTGCCGTTGTTGTGCCCTCCATGAGCAACAACGTCTTTCCAGAAGTTGTGGACGGGATTGATCGCATCTTGTTCCTGTCCAGCCGCCGCCCCGTACTGGGACTGACACATTACGACAGTGACCGAGAGGAGCGGATCATTCGCGACCTGTTGTCATGGTCGCCATCGGGCATCATCCTGGCGGGGTTGGAACATTCGGATGGCAGCCGCCGCATGCTGGAGAATGCGAATATTCCTGTGATTGAAATCATGGATATCGACGGCACCCCCATCGACACAGCCATCGGCATTTCGCAGCACGACGCTGCGCGGGCCATGGCGGATCATCTGGTGGACAGGGGGTATCGGCGCATTGGCTACATCGGCGCTTGGGGCGAAGCACCATCGCGATCGCTTAAACGACGGCTGTCGTTTGAAGAACGGCTCAATGAGCGTGACACGCCACTTGTCGCACGCCTCATCGCGCCCGAAGCGTCGTCCATAAGTGTCGGCCGCGCGGCCTGCGCCCAAATTCTTGCGGATTCAGCAAGGTTGGATGCATTGTTTTTTGCGAACGACGATCTTGCGGTGGGTGGTTTGCTGCACTGCATGGTTTCTGGGATTGAAGTGCCAGGACAACTTGCACTGGCGGGCTTCAACGGAATCGACTTCATCGACGCGATGCCTCAGCAACTTACGACGATTCAAACTCCGCGTGGCAAGATGGGCGAGGCGGCAGCCCAGGCACTCATTGATCGCAGTTCGCATGAAGCCCGGCAATCCATAGTTGATCTAGGTTTCATCCTCCGCGCGCGTGACACAACCTGAGGAAATAACTGGTGTTTTCACCCAAGATTACCCTGGAAAATGGTGCCGGTTGAGGGACTCGAACCCCCGACCTTCGGTTTACAAAACCACTGCTCTACCAACTGAGCTAAACCGGCAACGTATTTGCGTGATACTTCGGATCGCGGCGCTGCTCAATATCCAACCGCGCCCTGACGCGGGCATCGCACCAAGTTTTTGCATCAAACACCATCATAACCCCTGTCACCGTCACCAAGCGCCGTGTAATCAGCCCTGAATCAACACTATTCCGCCGCATTGATTAACTATCAAATGGTTGCATACAGTGACGCTGCAAAGGCAAGACGGCATGGACATGAAGATCATTTTCCATTTGGGCGTGCACATGACCGATGAGGAGCGTTTGCTACGCTGCCTCATCAAGAACCGAGATGTCCTGTCGAGAGAAGATATCGCAGTCCCCGGGCCGGGAAAATACAGGGCGTTGTTGCGCAATACGCTCGTCGAGTTGGACGGCGCGCCCGCCGCACCGCAGGCCGAACAGGCGCTCTACGACCAGCTCCTGGACGGTGCCGCTGCGCGTCGGTTGGTGTTGTCATCGGACAGCTTCCTGGCGCAGCCCCGCTGGTCGCTGAACCGCGATCATCTATACCCCTCCGCCGCTGAGCGTTGTCCGCAACTGATGAACCTTTTCCCCTCGGCTAAGGTCGAATTTCACATGGCGGTGCGCAACCCGGCGACATTGCTGCCCGCGCTGGCGCAGACCGTCGGCGAAGACGCGTTTCAGACGCTGTTGCAGACGCTCGATCCGTCACAGCTGCGCTGGTCCGACACGGTGGCGATGATACGCAAGGCATGCCCGGGAGCGCCGATTACCCTGTGGTGCGATGAAGACACCCCCTTCATCTGGCCGGAGATCCTGCGCGCCGTCAGCGGGCACAGCGAAGGTATACGGCTGGGCCATACCTATGACTGGTTCAAACCCGTCATGCGCGAAGAAGGCCTGCAGAAGATGATGTCCTGGCTGTCCAGCCATCCGCCCGAGACCGAGGAACAGCGCCGACGCATCGTCGCCGCGTTCCTCGACAAGTTCATGGCAGAGGAGGTAAGCGCCACCCCTGCCCTGATCGGGTGGACCGAAGACACGATGGACGCGCTGACCGAGCTTTATGAACAGGATATCGACCAGATCGCCGAGATCGACGGCGTCACCCTGATCACCCCCTAATTCGCACCACGCCGCAGCGCATGAACACGACACGCGCTTAAACGATGTTTTCGCGTGCCCTTGATGCGGTGACACGCTGCTGAAAAGGGTTCTGCCCCTCTTCCCGGCGGCAAACTGTTTCAGCCAAAACGCTTGACCATTGCCACTCTCGGGCGGATCGCGGAAAGCGCCGCGCCCGTCAGGCCCTTACCCCATGCCCAACGCGGCCTTGTACATCTCCAGGACGGCTTCTTCCTCGGCGATGTCATCGGCAGTGCGTTTACGCAGGGCAATCACCTTGCGGATCACCTTAGTATCATACCCCCGGCCCTTTGCCTCGGCCATCACCTCTTTTTGCTGCTCGGTGATGTCCTTCTTTTCGGCTTCCAGATGCTCGTACCGTTCGATGAACTGGCGCAGTTCCTCGGCGGTGACACTGTACGCGGCGTCGCTGACCACATCATTCATGAAACGTCTCTCCTGCTGGGGGGCGGCCGCCCGCGCCGGTTGTCATTCGCGCTGAACCGACGGCGGCGGCGCGTGTTGATATCTGGGTCGCCCGGCCGCCCCGCTGTGGGCGCGGCCTTCGACTGGGCGCAGCTTTACCGGGGGTGCCGGGAGGCTGCAAGCGGTCTGGCACCGGCATGGGCGCAATTCTGCGCCACCGTCGCTTTGGGGCCGCCGGCGGCTTGGCCTGGCGGCGCCATGGCCCTGCGGCCCGCCGGACGCTGCGCACCCCCCGGCCCTGACTTGCCAGCCACCAAGTGGTGCAGTATTGCGGGGTACTATAATCATCCGGCCCATGCCCAGCCCGCCCGTTTCTGGCGGCGACCAAAGGGCGGGCCAAGCTACGAGGCGCGCATGTCAAATTCTTCCCAAGCCATGGAATGGCTGATCTGGTCGGGCGCGTTCGTCTCGCTACTGGGCGTCGCAGGGCTGATCTGGTGCGTGGTGTTCGCGCTGCGCGCGCGGCGCGCCGGGATGGATGACGCGGCGCTGCGGGCCAAGCTGCAAAAAGCGATGGCGATGAACCTTGGCGCGCTGGTTGTCTCAACCCTCGGGCTGATGATGGTGGTGCTGGGCATCTTCCTGCGCTGAGCGCGCCTGTGGGCCTGCGCGGACATGCCAGCCCCATACTGCTGACCTCAGTGCCCTGACGCGATCACAAATATCTCAGGACGCCGAAGTTGCCGAGCCCCCGCGCACAGGGGATTCCCAAGGCACGCGGCATGTGGCATAGTATCTTCTCAAGGCCCAGCATAAGGGCCGGTACAACGGCCAGTACGAGGCCGATCTGAGGGCGCGCAATGTCTCCGAAAACTCCGGCCTTCGGGCCTGCCATCTTCTTTTCGCTGGCCATCGTGCTGGCAAGCTATTTCATCTTTGCCGCCGTGCAGGGCGAATACGGCGTGTTCAACCGCATCCAGATCGATGCGGAAGCCGCGACCCTGCGCACCCAGCGCGATGCCTTGCGCGCCGAGTTGGCGGTCATCACCAACCGCACAGTCCGGCTGTCGGACAGCTATCTGGATCTAGACCTGCTGGACGAACAGGCGCGCCAGACACTGGGCCTGATGCGCGCGGATGAAATCATCCTGCGCTGACCACCGCTGCCCTTTCCGATGCCGCCGCTACCGCCGCCGCGTTCAGGAATTATTCAGCAATTTCCGACCGTGCGGACAGGCTACGCGAAAAATACTCGCAACCCGGCGCGGATTGCGGTAGTAGATAGTTTAATGCTGAACTATTAATTGCACCGTTAGGGGGCTGACGTATGGCAACGCGAAAATCCGCTGAAAAGTCAAACACATCCAAAGACGAACTTCTGGCCTATTACCACGATATGCTGCTGATCCGGCGATTCGAGGAAAAGGCAGGCCAATTGTATGGCATGGGGCTGATCGGCGGCTTCTGTCATCTTTACATCGGGCAGGAAGCTGTCGTTGTAGGCCTTGAGGCTACTGCGAAGGAAGGCGACAAACGCGTCACCTCCTACCGCGACCACGGGCACATGCTGGCGTGCGGGATGGACCCCAACGGGGTTATGGCCGAGCTGACGGGCCGCGAGGGGGGATACTCCAAGGGCAAGGGCGGCTCCATGCACATGTTCTCCAAGGAGAAACATTTCTACGGCGGCCATGGCATCGTGGGCGCACAGGTGCCCATCGGCGCGGGGCTGGCATTCGCCGACAAGTACAAAGGCAATGACAACGTGACCTTTGCTTACTTCGGCGACGGCGCAGCCAACCAGGGTCAGGTCTATGAGACCTATAACATGGCGATGCTGTGGGACCTGCCGGTGGTCTTCGTCATCGAAAACAACAAGTACGCCATGGGGACCAGCGTGCAGCGTTCCACCAAATCGCCCAGCCTTTGGCAGCGCGGCGCATCTTACGGCATCGCGGGCGAAGCAGTTGACGGCATGGACGTGCTGGCGGTGAAGGCGGCCGGTGAAAAAGCCGTGGCGCATTGCCGTGCGGGCAAAGGCCCGTACATCCTGGAAGTGATGACCTACCGCTACCGCGGTCACTCGATGTCGGACCCCGCCAAGTACCGCACCCGCGACGAGGTGCAGAAGATGCGCGACGAACGTGACGCGATCGAACATGTCCGCGAACTGCTCCTCACGGGGAAACACGCGACCGAGGATGACCTGAAAGCCATCGACAAGGACATCAAGGCGGTCGTGAACGCCTCGGCCGACTTCGCCAAGGAAAGCCCGGAACCCGCGCTCGATGAGCTGTGGACCGACATTTACGCCTGAGGGGATGATAGACAATGGCAACTGAAATTCTTATGCCCGCCCTCTCTCCGACGATGGAGGAAGGCACACTTTCGAAATGGCTGGTGAAGGAGGGGGATACCGTGTCCTCTGGCGACATCCTGGCCGAGATCGAGACCGACAAGGCCACGATGGAATTCGAGGCCGTGGATGAAGGCACCATCGGCAAGATCCTGATCGCTGAAGGCACCGAGGGCGTGAAGGTCAACACGGCCATCGCCGTGCTGCTCGAAGAAGGCGAAAGCGCGGATGCAACGCCCACGCAGGCGCAGACCGCCGCGCCCGCCGACCTCAGCGGCAGCGAAGGGCGTCCCGCCGCCCCGGCAGCCGCCGCGACCGCGCCGGCCCCCACCGCGCCCGAGACCGATACCAGCCCCGACTGGCCCGAAGGCACGAAGATGAAAACCCAGACCGTGCGCGAGGCCCTGCGCGACGCCATGGCCGAGGAAATGCGCACCACGGACGAAGTGTTCGTGATGGGCGAGGAAGTCGCCGAATATGAAGGCGCCTACAAGATCACGCAGGGCCTGCTGGCCGAGTTCGGCCCTCGTCGCGTGATCGATACGCCGATCACCGAACACGGCTTTGCCGGGATCGGTGTCGGCGCAGCCTTTGGCGGGCTGCGGCCCATCGTCGAATTCATGACGTTCAACTTCTCGATGCAAGCGATCGACCACATCATCAACTCGGCCGCCAAGACGCTTTATATGTCTGGCGGTCAGATGGGCGCGCCCATGGTGTTTCGCGGCCCCAACGGCGCTGCGGCCCGCGTCGGCGCACAGCACAGCCAATGCTACGCCGCTTGGTACATGCAAATCCCCGGGCTGAAAGTCGTGGCACCCTACAGCGCCGCCGATGCCAAGGGCTTGCTGAAAACCGCGATCCGCGACAACAATCCGGTAATCTTCCTGGAAAACGAAATCCTTTACGGGCGCAGTTTTGACGTGCCCGATATGGATGATTTCACCGTGCCCTTCGGCAAGGCCAAGATCTGGCGCGAGGGCAGCGATGTCACCATCGTCAGCTTCGGTATCGGCATGACCTATGCGCTGGACGCCGCCGAAAAGCTGGCCGAAGACGGCATCAGCGCCGAGGTGATCGACCTGCGCACCCTGCGCCCGATGGATACCGGCGCGATCCTCAAATCGGTGATGAAGACCAACCGTCTGGTCACGGTCGAGGAAGGCTTCCCGCAAGGGTCTGTCGGCAGCTACATCTCCTCGGTGGTGATGCAGGAAGCGTTCGATTATCTCGACGCGCCAGTCATCAACTGCACCGGTAAGGATGTGCCGATGCCCTATGCCGCCAACCTTGAAAAACTGGCGCTGGTGACAACCGATGAGGTCATCGCCGCTGTCAAAAAAGTCACCTATCGGTAAGGAGCGCGCGACATGCCCACAGAAATCCTGATGCCCGCCCTCTCCCCCACGATGGAAGAGGGTACGCTGGCCAAATGGCTGGTGAAGGAAGGCGATACCGTCAACTCCGGTGACATTCTGGCCGAGATCGAGACGGATAAGGCCACGATGGAATTCGAGGCCGTGGATGAAGGCACCATCGGCAAGATCTTGATTGCCGAAGGCACCGAAGGGGTGAAGGTCAACACCCCGATCGCCGTTCTGCTGGAAGAAGGCGAAAGCGCGGACGATATCGGCAAGGCCGAAGCGCCCAAGGCAAAGCCAGCACCCGCGCCACAAGAACAGGCGGCGCCGCAGAAACCTGCGCAGGACGACGGCGGCAAGGCCACCGCGCCCGCGGCACCGGCAGCCAGCGACGGGACACGCATCTTCGCCTCGCCCCTGGCGCGGCGCATCGCGGCGGACAAAGGGCTGGACCTGGCGGCCATTACCGGCAGTGGCCCGCGTGGCCGCATCGTGCGCGCCGATGTCGAAGGTGCAACCGCCGCCCCCGCCAAGGCCGCACCCGCCGCCGCTTCGGAAGCTGCGGCCCCCGCCAAGGCCGCAGCCCCGGCCAGCGGCCCCACCGCCGATGCCGTCGCCCGCATGTATGAAGGCCGCGAGTTCGAGGAAATCAAACTCGACGGGATGCGCAGAACGGTTGCCGCCCGCCTTACCGAGGCCAAACAGACCATCCCGCATTTCTATCTGCGCCGCGACGTGCAGCTCGATGCGCTGATGAAGTTCCGCGCCCAACTCAACGCCCAGCTCGAAGGGCGCGGCGTCAAGCTGTCGGTCAATGACTTCATCATCAAGGCCTGCGCCATGGCGTTGCAGGCCGTGCCCGATTGCAACGCCGTGTGGGCCGGGGACCGCATCCTGCGGCTGAAACCCTCGGACGTGGCTGTTGCTGTGGCTGTCGAAGGCGGGCTGTTCACCCCCGTCTTGAAAGACGCGCATCTCAAATCCCTCTCAGCCCTCTCGGCGCAGATGAAGGACATGGCAGGCCGCGCGCGCACCAAGAAACTGGCACCGCAGGAATATACCGGCGGCTCCATGGCCATCTCCAACCTGGGTATGTTCGGGATCGAGAATTTCGACGCCGTCATCAACCCGCCGCATGGCTCCATCCTCGCGGTCGGTGCCGGGCTGAAAAAGCCCGTCGTTGGCAAGGATGGTGAACTGACGGTGGCCACCGTGATGTCAATGACACTTTCAGTCGATCACCGCGTCATCGATGGCGCTCTGGGGGCGGAATTCCTGAAGGAAGTCGTAGCCTACCTTGAAAATCCCATGACCATGCTGGCCTGACGGTCAACGCCACTCAGACCAAAAGGCCGGGCCAACGCCCGGCCTTTTGCGTTTTGTATCCGAATATTAGAAGGCGCACGCGACCAGCAACGCCAACCGTTCAGGACCCTGGCCAACACCCCTTGAAGCGCCAAAGCCGCCCGATCCGGCCGCAGGCTGGATCGGGAAAAAAGCCGTGGCGGCTTCAGCCGCCTCCGTCAGATAAAGATTACATCTCGCCGCGCAGCAACTGGTCCATCGTGATCGACGGCTGCGCGCAGCCCGCCTCGCCGACGATCCGGGCGGGCACGCCCGCGACCGTGCTCTTGGGCGGCACGTCTTGCAGCACCACCGACCCGGCCGCGATGCGCGAACATGATCCGACCGTAATATTGCCCAGCACCTTCGCCCCCGCCCCGATCAGCACCCCCGCGCCGATCTTGGGGTGGCGGTCGCCATCTTCCTTGCCGGTCCCGCCCAGTGTCACCGAATGCAACATCGACACATTGTCGCCCACCACGGCCGTCTCACCGATGACAATCGAATGGGCATGGTCGATCATGATGCCTTTGCCGATCCGCGCACCGGGATGAATATCGACGCCAAAGCATTCCGACACCCGCATCTGCACGAAAGACGCGAAATCCGTCCGCCCGCGCCGGTGCAGCCAATTCGCGATCCGGTAGGCCTGTACCGCCTGATAGCCCTTGAAGAACATCAGGGGTTTCATGAACCGGGTGCAGGCCGGATCACGCTCATACGTCGCCACCAGATCGGCGCGCGCGGCGATACCAAGGTCGGAATCGTCGCTGTAGGCAGTATCGGCAATCTCGCGCAGGATCTGCTCGCTCATCTCGGGCGAGGCCAGCTTGAGCGAAAAGCGATAGGCCAGTGCCTGCTCGATCGAGGTATGGTGCAGGATCGACGAATGGATCATGCCGCCCAGCAGCGGCTCGCGCTGCACCGCCTCGTGCGCCTCGGCGCGGATGCGGCTCCATACCGGGTCCAGCTGCGCCAGTCTCGCGTGGTGTTCAATCATCGCCCTGCCCCGTCCAGTGGTCGTCGCTGCGATATAAGCATACCGCAGCGACAGTCAAAGGGGAACCCGGCAGAAACCCGCCCCAGACCGACACACGGGGATCAGACAAAGGGGTCAGGGCACACGACGCCAGACACGATGCGTTGCCAGGCGCCGCGCAGAGAGGCCACCCAAAGGATCGGTTGGGCGATGAAGTACCCGCGCCCGAAGGGCGCAAAGCCAGCAGGGCCCGAAGGGCGCAAAGCCAGCAGTGCCCGAAGGGCGCAAAGCCAGCAGGGCCCGAAGGGCGCAAAGCCAACCGAGCCAGAAAAATGCGGACCGCCCCGCCTCGGCGCGACCTCACGCCCTGCCCTCACCCCGACCGCGATGCGCGCCAGCCGATCACCCCCTCGATCACCTGTGCCAGTACCGCCAGATAGGTGGGATCACCGGCAAAGGGCTCGGGCCCCGGGCCCCGCGCCAATGCCACTGCCATCAGCGTGCCATTGCCAAGGTGTTGATGCACCCGCCCAGTCGTCTTGCGGTGGCAATCGGCCACATGCGCCGCCGCCAGCATATCAGCCAGCGCCTGCGCGCGGTCCGGCGCGGGCAGCCGCAACAATACCCGCGCCGCACTCGTCACATCGCCATGCGTGATCTGGCGCATCACGCACCTGCCTCGACGCTCACATTTCGGAACGGCCCCGGACCAAAGGCATCCGATAACTGCGCCACCGCAATTGTGAAGGACCCCGCAACCCCATCTGCGGCCTGCATCGCCACCGAGTAGGTCCAGCCCGGCGCGCCGACTTCTGTGCTGCGCACCACCGCATCATCCGCGATGACGCGCAGCAGATAAGCCTCACGCCCCTCTGCCAGCGGCACCTCATAGCCTGCCCAACTGTCGCCATCCACGCGGGTCCGGCGCACCCAGGTGACCGTCAGATCCCCCGCAACCTCGGCCACGCGCAGATGCACCGGCGCATAGGGCCGCAGCCCCACGCCGTCAAACGCCTGCGTTTGCACGACATAGGACGGGTCGTCAAAGCCGCGCTGCGCTGGCCCGACGCGCCAAGTGCGCGCCAGCCCCCGCGCTGACAGCGGCAGTGTCAGTTGCTGCACCGCGTCATCCAGCAAGACCACCTGCGACCCAACCGGCCAGACGTCGGGCATCACCCCATCCGTGCCCGCTTGCCCGCGCAACCGCAGCGACAAATCATAGACCCCCGGTGCGATCAGCACGGCATCCGCAAATTGGAACACCTCCCACACGTGTCCGTCGCCGATCGCCATGGCATTGGCGCCGCCCAGCACCTCAGCTTCGCGCACAGCCGCCAGATCGCCGCCCGCAACGCGCACCCGCAGCGCTGGCCCCCGGTCCCACAGGCCCGGCCGTGCGCGCGCCAAGGGGGTCTGCGTAGCGCCGATAATGGCGCGCGCATTGATCAGCGTGTTCAGCGCGAAGCCGTCGTCCAGCGCGCTGTCGTAGACCGCGACCACCCCGGGCCAGGGGCTGCCCGTCACCGCCAGATGCGGCGCATGCGCCACCTCGGTGCCGCGCAACAGCGGCAGGTCCAGAAACACCGGCAGCACCGGCACCGGCACGGCAAACGGGCGTAGCTCGGGGCGCAGTCCCGCACGGTCGCGCCGCTGATAAACGCCGGATTCCACGCGCACGCCCTCGACCTGCGCCGCCGCGCCCAGCGCCACCCGGTCCAGACGGTAGCGCGCCGCGCCCAGCGCCACCACATCTCCGACGCGGTAGGGGCTAGAGGGCGGCAGACCAAACCGAGCGGTATCCCGCGCCACCCGCGCCTCAGCCAGCCAGCGTTCCGCGATGCCCTGTGCCTGCGGCACGGTCAGCACCATCGGCAGTTCGGATTGGGTTACCGTGGTCGTTGCCTCATCGGGGAAGATCGCCTCGGCCGCGCGGGCCTCATAATCGCCTTCAGCGGCAATGTAGCCCAGACGCACCCTTCCCGCGACCTCAGCCTGCGGTGCGCGGGTCAGTTCCAGCGCCCCACCGTCGCGTGCAACCAGCGCGCCCGCCTCCACCGTGCCGCCCGCCCGGCCATCGCGCATGCGAAATACCAGCGTACCACCACGCTCCACCGCATCAAACCCATGCCCCAGCATCAGTGGTTGCAACACCGCCCGCGGGCTTGAGGTCGACGGGACGGCGTAGCCCCGCACGAGCCCCTGCAACCCGCTGACATCGTATGCCGCAATACCTGCGCGGCGGCAGACCTCGGCCACCACCAGCGCCAGCGGCTGATGCAGCGTCCGCCCGGTGATCCAATGGCCCTGCGTCCAGTTCTCACCATCGCTCCAGCGCGACAAGTCGTTGGGAAACCATGGAAAAGGTCGCGCATCCCAGGCCCAGACATGGGCACGGGTCATATCCACCATCGGCCCGCCATAGACTTCCGACACGGGGTTGGCCTCTGGATCAGCCCAGTAGGAATGCATCGCCCGCAGGTATTGCATCTGGATCAGATCATCCCGCGCCCCGGTCGAGAAATACGGCAGGCTGCTTTCCGACGACTTGGGATCAAGGAACTTGTTGGGCTGGTTGGTGCCCTTGTCGACCGCTGCGCAGCCCAATTCGGTGAACCACACGGGCTTGGAGCGTGGCGCCCATTCGGTCGGCTGTGCCGCGCGCACCCCGTCTACCCGCGCATGATGCGGGTTGGACCACCAGTTCAGGATGTCCTTGTAGCGCCAGACCCACGGCTCATCATGCGCGCCATCCGTGATCGGCACACGGTTCTGCGCGGCGCGGTCGGCCTCGGTCGGATAGTACCAGTCATAGCCCTCCCCCCCCGCGACATTGGCACGCAAATAGTCTAGGTCATGGATCGACCCCGCGCCCGCATCGGCATGCGCGTCGCCATCGCGCCAGTCCGAGAGCGGCATGTAGTTGTCGATCCCGATGAAGTCGATATTCTCATCCGCCCACAACGGATCCAGATGGAACCAGCGGTTGCCGTCTGCATCGACATAGCCGAAATATTCCGACCAGTCGGCGGCATAGGTCAGCTTGCACGCCGAACCAAGGATCACGCGCACGTCCGCCGCCAGCACGCGCAACGCAGCCACGGCGGGAAAACTGTTGCCAGGGCCCCGGATCTGCGTCAGCCCGCGCATTTCGGACCCGATGCAGAACGCATCGACCCCGCCCGCCGCGTGACACAGCCACGCATAATGCAAGATAAACCGGCGGTATGATGTCTCGGCCGGCCCGGAATACACCACCGCACCATCCACAATAGCGAAATCTCCGGGCGCCACGGTACCGAAGAACGCGGCCACTTCGGCCTCGGCTTCTGCCGCGCCATCGGTCGACCCCGGCTGCCCCGGCGCTTTCACCGTGGTGATCCGGCCACGCCACGGCAAAACGGGCTGATCTGCGGCGTCTGACCACGGATCGGGCAGCCCATTGGAAGCCAGTTGCCGCATGAGCAAGAACGGATAGAACACCACACCCAGCCCGCGCGCGCGCATCAGCGCAATCGACTGCATGACCGAGGCATCGGCAGGCGGTGCCGCCATAGACCGAACGCCCTTCCAACTGCGCCAGCACCCCGGCCCCGGCCCGGTCGATCCCGCTGACGCGCCAGGGCATCGCCGCAGGCTCTGCCGCAGCATCCTCGACCATTGGCGCCACGCTGCATTGCCCGGCACGAAGGTCATCGCCAAACCACGAGACGATCAGCAGGACCGACCGCACCGCTGGCAGCTCCACCTGCAACGCATCGACCGACGCTTCCAGATTACTGACCCCCAAGGGGGTCGCCATGTTCAGCACCGTCACCGCGCCCAGCCCCGCGTCCAGATGCACGGGATCGGTGGCCAGCGCGTATTCCCCGGTCCCGGGCATCAGCGCGACCGCACGCAGCGGCACCTCGCCCGGCGCATCGGCGGCGCGCAACACCTCAAAGCTGAATTGCGGCACGCGGTTGCCAAAAGCCCCCAGCGCCAGATCCTCGAACACTACATAAGCGATGCCGCGATAGGCGGGCGCCGCATCCAGCCCCTGCACGGCGGCGATCTTTGGGTCGGGCAACTGGTCGGCGCTGCCGGTATAGACCCGCAGGTTCAGGTCAGCGGGCGCAACCTCGACCCCATCCGCCCAGATCCGGCCGATCCCGGCAATCGGGCCTTCGCACAGCGCAATGGCAAGCGAGATCGAGTAGCTGTATTCATCCACTTTCGGCTGGCTGCCCAGCCCCTTACCCCCGCCACCGCGTCGGCTGACGGTTTCCAGAAACTGCGTGGCCCAGATGACATGCCCGCCCACACGAATGCGGCCCCAGACCTGCGGCACGGGCGCGCCCTCGCTGGCGCCGGTCAGCCGCAGCCGGTCCAGTCGCCCCTGTTCAACCACCTCCGACCCCAAACCCATCAGCCGTTGGTCGATGACCCGGCCCAGCGTCGCGCCCACGGCCCGGCCAATCACCATGCCCGACAGCCCGAACGCAGCACCGCCAAAACCCGAGCCGAGTGCCGCGCCCACCGCTGAAAGAACCAAAGTTGCCATCGACCTACCTCATCAGATTGAAATCGCACGCTTTGCCCCGCGTGCTGTGTCCGGGTGTGCCACCACTCACGCCCCCGCGCGGTGCGTCAACAGCGCAAAAGGCACGGGTCCCACCGATCCGTTATTCGCCCGCGACACGCAAAAGCGGCAGCCATCGAAACCCGCAGCGTCAGCGTGCCGGAAACGCAAACCGCGCCACCACCCGCCGTGCCCAGGGCGTGCTCAGCGGACTCTCAACCACCCCATGCCCTGTGTAGGCGTGGATGAAGGTCGCCCCCGGCCCCACCCGCGCCTGAAGTCCCAGATGCTTTGCCACCCCGCCGGTGCGCATGCGAAACAAGATCACATCGCCCACCGCCGGATCACCCGCGCCCCGCACCTCCAGGTGCCGCAGCGCCGCGCGCCACAGGCGTTCGTCGCGCGCGGCCTCAGACCAGTCGGGGGTATAGGCGGGCACGGCCTCGGGTTCATCGCCGTGCATCACGCGCCACACCCCGCGCAAAAGGCCCAGGCAATCACAACCTGCCCCCCGGCTAGAGGCCTGATGCACATAAGGCGTGCCGATCCAGCGCCGCGCCTCCGCGACATGCGCCGCGCTCATGCCCCCGCCGCGCCGCGCAGGGCGGCCCCGGTATTCGCACCCGCGCGCCGCGGATAGGCCATCAGCCAATCCTCACCCGGGATGTGCGGAAAGCCCTGAAAGTTCACCATATTCGCGAATTTCAACCGGCAAGTCGCGGCGCGCTTGTCGCAACCGGCATCCAGCCGCAGCAGATCGCCCCGGGCGGGTAGCGCACCAAGCGCCTGCCACAGTTCGATCACCCGTGCCGCGCCCTGGACCCGGTCGGCCTTGATGACCCCCGTCTGGCCCATGGCAGCGCCGCTCATCACCTGCACGCGCCCGCCTTCAAACCACAGGTCGTCAAAGCCCGGCAGCGCAGGCAGACGCAGCACGCAGCCATCATCACTTGCCAGCAATGCCGCTTCAGTGCGGTAGCCCGGGACGCTCAGGTCAAACCGACAAGCGGCATCGCCGAGCACGGCGGTGCAGTCAGCCTGATAGATCCGGCCTCCCGCCACGCCCAGCGCTTCAGTCAGCCCGCGCAATTCGGCCCGGAACGCGCCACCCTGATGCGACACCTCGCCCAATGTCCCCCGAAACACGACCCGGCGCTGCGATTGCGCGGCCCAGTTGACCTCGGCAATCTCCAACGTCGCACCGTCATAGCGGCCTGCACGAATATCCGCCTCGGTCAGCGCGCCATCCGACAGCGCGCCCACCGCCTCAGAATTGTCGACCGATAGCCCCGTGGTCTGTTCCAGCGCCCGCGCGGTCAGCCCCGCGCCCGCGCGGTACACCACGCCACCGAAATGCAGATCGCGGTCATGATCGGTAAACCCCATCACTACCCCATCGGCGCGCGTCAGAAGCCAGACCCGCGCCACCGTTGTGGCCCCGCTTTCCAGATGCGCCTGCAAGGTCATATCCGCACCTCCACCACCGGCACCTTGGGCACGACGCCCGCCTGAAAACTGGCGACCGACACCTGAATGAGGTCCGCGTCAAACCGTACCGGCACATCGAACTCAAACCCCGCCGTCACGATCGCCCCCGGCCCCGGCGGCGTGGCGAAACTGACCTGCCCGGTGGCCGCGTCGACCGACCAGTGAAGCCCCTCGGCCTGCGGATCATTGCCAACGGCCACACGCACGCTGCCCGCCACGGGTTTCGCAATATCACGGTAATGCACCTGCCCCCCCGAGACATAGCCCTTGCGCAGCGCGAACACCGCAGCCACGCCGTCACCGCGCCCGATCTCCTGATCCAGCGCCGTCACCGCGTGCGACGGCAGGCCGGACTTGTAATCCGCCCAATCCTTCCAGCGAAAAGCATGCAGCATCCCCTGCCGCGCCTCGAAGAACGCGATCAACGCCGCCACATCATCCAGCGACCGTAGCCCCATCCCCGCGTCATAGCGGCGGCGCGACTGTGCCCAGGGCGTGTTGCGTTCCTCGAACCCGTTTGCCAGCGTCACCACCTCGGTCCGCCGCTCCGGCCCGCCGAGCGAGCCGAACGACAGGCTCGCGGGAAATCTGATGTCATGAAAAGCCATTCAGCGATTCCTTTGGCCATTGGACAGCAAACGCCCCATCTGCGCCGCGATCTGGGATTGCGAACGCTCAAACCCCGCCACATCAGGCGTCGCGACATTGATGACCACATGGACCGCCCCGCCGCCACCGCCTGCCGCCACGCCAAGGCGCCCGTCCGGACCGCGCCGCAGCGGCATGATCGCCTCGGGCCCGGCCTCGCCCATCAGCCCGGTGCCGCCGCGCATCGGAAAGGCCACCGGCGCGCTGACCACGCCACCACTGGCAAAGGGCATCACCCGGCCCTGCGCAAAACTGCCGCCCTGCGCAAACGGCATCAACCCACCAAACAGGCTGGACGCACCCTGCGCCAACGCGCCGCCCAGCGCGTTCTGCACCGGACGCATTGCCATGGCATAGACGTTATCGGCCATCGACCGCGCCAGCCCCGACAGCGTGTCAGACAGCCGCACGCCGTCAAAAACCGCGCCATCGAAGGCGCGTCGCAAACTGCCCGAGAATGCCCGGCCCAGCCCGTCCACCTCGCGCGCGGTCATGCCGATACCCCGGCTCAGGCCCGCAAGCTCGCTGTCGAACGCCGCCACCATGCCGGTGGTGTTGCCCAGCCGCAATTCCAGCGCGGCAATCTGGTCGGCCAATGTGTCAATCGCGCTCATCTCTGTCCCCTTTCTTCACGTCGGGAAAGGCGGCGGCCAGTTCTTCCAGCCGCGCCCGCGTCAGGGGGGCGGTGCCCGCATCCAGCCCCAGCATCATGCGCAGCTCCATGGGCGTCAGCGCCCAGAACTGCGCGGGCGTCAGCCGCAGATCGCGCAGCCCGGCCCGCATCAACGCCGCCCAGTCGAACCGCATGGGCTTAGCCCTGCCCCGGCAGGGCAAAGGCCCGCGCCAGCAGCATGGCGGCGACTTTCGCGGCCTCCACCGCGCCGCCGCGGATGTCTGCAGTCAGCAGATCATCCGCAGTGCCGCGCCAGCCGCCGCCGCGCAGGCCTGCCACGATCAGCGCCAGCACGTCGCGGCTGGAAAACTGCCCACCGTCGAACCGCTCGACCAGCGCCACCAGCGTATCGGCACCCATCCCGGCCTCCAGTTCGGCAAGCGCGCCCAGCGTCAGACGCAGCACATGGCGCTTGCCGTCCAGCCACAACGCAACCTCGCCTGCATAAGGATTTGCCATGCCGCGCCCCCTCACAGCGCCGTGAAGTTCAGCGCACCAGCGGATGCCAGCGACAACTCATAGGTTGCCTCGCCGTTGTGGCTGCCCGCATAGTCGATCCCGCTGATCTGGAACGGCCCCTCGACCACGCCGAAATCGGGGATGATGACCTGAAACTGCGGCACCTCGCCGTTGAAGAAGATCGCGCGCGCCCGCTCATCCGTGGCACTGTCGCGAAACACCCCCGCGCCAGAGATCGCGGCCGATTTCACGCCCGCGCCCGCCAACAACTCGCGCCAACCGCCTTGCGATTCCAACGAAGTCACATCGACCGTTTCCGCGTTGAAACTGACCCGCGTGGCACGCAGGCCCGCAACGGTCTCGAACTGACCGTCGCCGGTCATGTCCATCTTGATCAGCAGATCCTTGCCATTCTGCACAGCCATGCGTTCTCTCCTGTGATTGCTCCGGCCCGTGGGGGGCGCGGTCTGGCGGGGCGGCCAGGCGCAGGCTATCTGACCTGCCAATCCCCTGATTTGAAAATACTTACAGCGGAACCAAAATGCGGGAACGGCCCGCCTAGACGCCGACCCGCGCGCGATACCGCAGATCGATGCGCCGCCGCGCCCCGTCCACCTTCGCCATTGCGCGCTCGAACCAAAGCCCGGTCAGATGCGCAGGCAACAGTGCGGCGGTCAGGGCCGGGGGGGTGCCTTGCAACACCTCGGACACCCGCGCCGCCACAATCTTGGCGGCCAGGAACCCCGGCCCCTCTCCCACCACGGAGACCGTGAAGCGGTGCTCAGCCCCCGCGCCCGAGGCGTCGGAACGGTCCTGCGCCTCTTCCGGGCCCAGCATGATGAACACCGGCGGCAGATCGTTCAGCGGCGGCGCGTCAAAGATCGCACCCGCCACCAGCGCCGACAGTTCCACATCATCGGCCAGCGCCTGATACACCCCGGCCTGCAAATCGGCGGCCCATGCATAGCTCATTGCGGTGTCTCCTGGGTGGCATAGCAGATCAGATGGCGGCCGTGCGGATCCCCCTCGGTCACGGCATGCAGCCGCCAGATACGGTCGCCCTCGCGCAGCCGCTGGTCGGGGCGCGGGCGTTGCGGGCTGCCCGTCGGCGCACCGCGCACGAAGATCCGCACGGCGGCCACCGCCACCGGCCCCTGCGCCAGCGCCCGTTCGCGCCCTGACCCGGCGCGCACATCAGCGTAAAGCGTGCCAAGACCGACCCAGCTGATCGCATAGCCCCCCGCGCCGTCAGGCATGCGCACCTGTTCCTCCAGAACCAGCGCGCGGGTCAGGTCCGGCGCCCTCATGCCCCACCGCCAAACAACCGGATCGACCGGTAGGGCGCAATCAGCGCCACCACATCGGGGGAAATTTCGGCCTCGGCCCCACCGCGATGCTCATAATATCGCGTGGCCAGCAGGAACACCGCCTGCACCAGATCGGCGGGTACATCGGCCCAGTCGGGGCCAAAGCCCGCGTCAAACGTGATCTCCACCGCCCCCTGCGCCGGGATCGCGGGCCAAAGCCCCGCGCTGGCAACGACCCTCGGACGGTGCGCATCGCGTTGCAGATGCCAACGCGCCGGGCTGAGCACCGCGACAGCCCCTGTGCGGTCGATCAACGCCACCTGCGCCACATCCGACACCGGGGCCAGCGGCAGGGTCTGCGCCGCACCACTACGCCAGCACGCCAGCCGCAGCACAAAACTGCGGGTCAGCAGCACCTTGGAAATCCGCCCCTCGACCGTGCGGATCGCGGCGCGCAGCACGGCGCGCAACAGATCGTCCTGCGCCGCCTCATCGGCGAATCCGCGCCCCAGCGCCAGATGCGCCCGGAACGCCGTCACCGGCAAGGCGCTGTCGGCCACCTGACCTTGTTCCTGCAAATCCATCATATACCTCCAGATCATGGGCCGTTGCGTCCCTTCCAGCCGGGACACGCGGTCTTGCGCATATTGGGGTTCGGTTCGGCCCGCGAGCGTTGGTCCATCGCCGATACAATCGCCGTTTACAGGTGCCGGGCGCAGCGACACGCCGCCCACACGAGGGAACCAGGGGGTAGGATGGGAAGCAGCCAAAAGACGCATCACCCCGCCCGGCATCTGCCCCCGCCCCGGACCAGTGACGGCCCGGGGCGGGGATCTCATCGCGGGCTGGAAGGCGTCAGGTCCGCGCCAAAGGGCGCAAAGCACCCCCCGCCCGGACAGCGAATGCCTGCCAGCGCCGGCGCCTTAACTGGCCGAGAAACGCAGCAGCTTGATCGCCTTGAAATCCGACACATCGCCACCGACACGCTTGGTCGCATAGAACAGCACATGCGGCTTGGCGCTGAACGGGTCGCGCAGCACGCGCAGGTCGGGACGTTCCGCAACCGTATAGCCAGCCCGAAAATCGCCAAAGGCAATCGCACAGGCATTGGCCGCGATATCGGGCATGTCCTCGGCAATCAGCACCGGATAGCCCATCAGCCGCGCGGGTTCTGCCACCGCCAGCCCATCGGCCCACAGGAAACGCCCATCGGCATCCTTCATCTTGCGCACTGCACCCGCAGTTTTCGAGTTCATCACGAAGGTGCCGTTGGCACGGTAGGTGGCCGACAATGCATAGACCAGATCGACAATCGCATCCGACGCGTTGGTCGTGGCAAACTCGCCCGAATTGCCGGTGGCGATATAGCCCAGCGACCCCCACTCCCAGTCGTCATTGACGACAACAGGATGGGTCAGAAATCCGTGCGGCTTGTCCTGCCCGTCGCCCAGGATGAAGGCATGTGCCTCGGCGCGGGTGAACTTGCCCGCGATCCGGTCGGCCAACCAGCCCTCGATGTCAAAGGCGCTGTCGTCCAGCAGGCGCTGGCTCGCCTTCGGCATCGCCGACAGCTCGTGCAGGGCGATGCTGATGCGGTCGATCTGCGGCGTGTCAGCCTCGGGCACAGTGCCCGCTTCGGTCGCCCAGCCGCTCGACACTTCGGTATGGTCGACCAGCACGTCGAAACTGGACGCCTCGACCGTGACCACCGAGGCAATCGCCCGGATCGAGGCGCTGGCATGCAGCACGCCGCGTACCGTGTCGGCGGTGACCGGGTCCACCAGATACCCGCCCTCGGCGGCCACCTGGGTGCTCAGCCCCTTGGCCTCCAGCGTCAGGCCACGCAGGCCAGCGTCGTCGCCATGGCGCAGATAGGCATCGAAGGCCTTCTGATGCGGGGCAGCGCCCTGGTCGGTCATGCCCAGCATCGGGCGCGCTGCGGCGGTGGCGTGTTTACGATCCAGCATGGTCAGTCGCTCTTCCTGTTGTTGAAGGGATGTCTTGATCTCGGCCTGAAAGGCGTTGAATTCACTCAGAAATCCGGTCAGCGCGGTTTTCACCTCGGCCACCGGCTGGTGGCCCGCTTCGGACAAGGTGGCCTGGGACGGCGCGGCGGATGCAGCCCGGCCCGTGGCCTTTGCCTCGGGTTTGGTCATTGTCTCTCCTGCTTGGTTGGATGATCCACATGCGGACCGGCGGGAAGGCGCGCGGCGGGACGGATCGGCCTGACATCGCCAAAGTCGCGCTCAGACAAACCCTAGCGCAAAGCGTTTAAGGAAGCTGAAAGCGACCGCGCGCTGCCCGGTTCGCAGGGATGCAACAGGGTTTTTCCTGCGCGTGGGCCGTGCGGGCCACGGCTTCCTGCCGTCGAACCGGCCACCGAATCGCGCGCCACCGCCGCCACTGGCGCCGAACCCGCGCCCTGCGCACCGGACAAATCGCGGCCCGGTACGCAGTTGTTTTCACGCCAGAAACGTGCGTCTGACCGGGGCGCCTCACTCTAAATCACAGCGCCCCCCGCCTGAGGTGGGCGGCCCACAGCCCCCGGCACGGGCCGCACAGATCCACCTAACGCGCCGCCAAAGCGGCCCGCGCCGCTTCCAGCGCCTGTGCCAGTGCGGCCATGCTGCCGCCCTCGCCCATCGCCATCGCAGGCGCGATGTCAGCTTTGGCCGCCACCCGCGCATCGCTCAGCATCGGAAAGGTCACCAGCGACACCTCCCACAGGTCCAGCACGCTCAGCCGTCGGCCACCGCCCGCAATGGCCTGTGCCTTGACCGTGCGGTAGCCGATGGACAGCCCGTCCAACGCACCCGCACCGATCAGCGCCACCGCCTCGCGGCCCCGCATCACATCCGTCAGCAAGCGCCCCTTGACGAACAAGCCCCGCGCATCCTCGGACACCTCGTCCCAGACGCCGATGGGCTGCGCCGGGTCGTGCTGCCACAGCATCCGCACCTTGCCGCCCCGCGCCCGCAGCGCGCCGAGCGAGGCCACGTAAGCCCCCGGCAGCACCACATCCCCGCCCTGATCCGGCCGCCCGAACAGGCTGGCATAGCCCGCGATGGTGGTGCCATCGGTGACCGTCAGCCCGGCCTCGGGGCGGTGGAACTTGTGTTCCAGCCCTGAATAGTCAGTCATCGGCATTCTCTCCTGCAATGAAATCCTGATACCCCGTCACGCGCCCTGACTGGCCAGCAGCGCCAGCGCGCCGTTGATCAGCACGGCACCCGCCACGCCGTAAACCGCCAGCCACAGCCGCTTTTCCAGCCGCTCCAACGTCGTCTCGATCCGGTCCAGACGGTATTCCAGCGCGGCCCGGCGCTCATCGGCGACACGCTCATTGGCCTCGATCCGCGCTTGGGCGGCGTCGAAGCTGTCATAAAGGTACCGCGACCCCCCGACCGACCGCCGCGCGCTCATGCGTCGTCAGCCGTCGGCCCGGCCATGGGCGGCAGGCCCAAAAGGCTCCGCTTTTCTGCCTCGGTCAGGAAGGTCGCCTCGCCCACCCGCCGCCATTGCTGGTCGCGTTCCTGCGCCAGCGCGGGCAATTGGTCCAGATCGGGGCGCAACTCCACCGCCTCGCCGGTAAAGCCCGACAGCCAGTGCGACACGGCAGCAGTGACGCGGGTAACCATCGGCACGACGGTCAGCCGGTAGAACGCGCGATGCGCCTCTTGGTAATTCGCATAGGTCGCGTCGCCCGGAATGCCCAGCAGCATCGGTGGGATGCCGAACGCCACTGCGATTTCCCGCGCCGCCGCTTCCTTGGTCTTCTGGAACTCCATGTCGCTGGGCGAGAATCCCATGGGCTTCCAGTCCAGGCCCCCTTCCAGCAGCATCGGGCGGCCGGCATTGCGCGCCCCCTGATGATAGGTCTCCATCTCGGCCTGCAGGCGCTCGAACTGATCGGCCGACATCGCGCCCTGCCCGTCCGGCCCCTTGTAGATGATCGCACCCGAGGGCCGCGCCGCATTGTCGAGCAGCGCCTTAGACCATTTCGACGCCGCGTTATGCACATCAACCGCGCAGGCCGAGGCCTCCAGCGGCGACAGCCCGTAATGGTCATCTTGCGGATGGAAGGACCGGATATGACACACCGGCGCGGCCTGCCCGGTCATGTCGAAGCGATGCTTGCGCCCGCCCACGGTGTAATCATAGGCCACTGGCCAGCCATCCGCCCCCGGCACCACCGCCATGCGGTCTGACCGCAGCACATGCAACTCATAGGGCAGCGCGGCGGTGCCTTGCACGGCCTCCAGATACGCATTCCCGGTCAGCAACAGCTGGGCATAGACCGCCTCGAACAGATCGGCCTTGCCCTGCACCGGGTTGGGGCGGCGGATCAGGTCCAGGACCGGATGCGTGTCATACCTGCACGCGCAATCTTGCAAGATCAGCGGCAGCGCCGAGGCCGCTTCCGAAATCAGCCGCACCGCCCGAAACCCGATCGGGTTGCTCTGAAACCCCGCCCGGGTCAGCGCCACCGTGTCGCGTGGGCCAAAGGCACTGCCCTGCGCGGCGGTCTTGACAGCACTGGTCCAGCCGCTGTGCAACGGCCCCGCAGTCAGGGGCCCCACGGCGGATGCCTTGGCCTCGGGCACTGCCCTCGCATCCGGGGCCACCGCTGCCGCCACGGCAGCCCCCGGCCCGGCCTTACGCAAGAATTCAAACATGCTATTCCTTTCAATCGGTTATCCGGGCTCGGGGCCAGTGACCCCGCAGCACCATCCGCCCACCGACCGGGGCACACCCGCAGCCAGCATCCCGCGCCCACAGGCACGCTTCGGTCGTTATTCAAAAGGGAAGGTTCGGCCCGCGCTACAGCGCCCGGATCCCGGGGCGTTGCAGCTTTGCCGCGGGCACGATCATCAGGTCATGCAAGGCCCAGACCAGCGCATCCACCCTGTCGGGGCTGCCCGATCCCATGAAGCCCTGCCCGGTCATCAACGCCATCTGGTCTTCCAGCGCGCCCAGACCCGGCAGATGCACCACCCGGCCCTGTTCATAAAGTGCGGCCACAGGTTCGGCCCGCGCCGCCTTGCCATGGCGCGCATGCAGCGCGCGGTAGGGCACCAGCGGGTCGATCTGGCGCAACACGCTTTCCACCAGATCGCCGCCCTGATTGACCTCGGCCACCAGCCGGTCCGCACCAAACGCCGCCATCGCATCCAGCGCCGCGCGCGCCCATGCCGTGGGCGAGGATGCCCGAACCGACCGGTCCGCCAGCACATAGGCGCGCCAATCCTGCGCAGGCCCCTTGCTGACCACGCCCGCCACGATGATGCCGCACAGGTCCGACCCCGCCTTGCCGGTAACGGCAGGGTCCACCGCCACCACAATCCGGTCCATCACCGGGGCCTTCGCGCCCCGGCACGCGTCCATCAGCGCGGCGGGCCACAGGCTGCCCTCTGCGTCCTCCAGCAACTCGCCATCCAGTTCCTGCCGCTCCAACCGCTGCCCGGCATACCGCACCCGGATTTCTTCGAGGAACGAGGCCGCAAGCCACGCCCGGTTGGCCTCGGTCGGCGCATGGGTCTGCACGGTGGACCCCGCCCGCATGATGGCGCGCAGCACCGGCACATTGCGCGGCGTGGTGGTCACCATCTGCTGCGGGTGCGCGCCCAGCCGCAACGCGAATTGCAGCATGTCCCATGTGTCCTGCGCCTTGGGCCATTTGGCCAGTTCATCCACCCAGGCCGCGTCGAACTGCGGGCCGCGCAGCGCCTGCGCGTCATTGGCAGAATAGGCCGTCGCCGTGGCCCCATTGGGCCAGACCAGCCGCCGCCGCCCCGATTCCCACCGGGGTCGGCGGTCCGGCGGCGAACAGGCAAGGATCCCGCTGTCGCCAAACACCATCACATCGCGGACCTGGTCATATGTCTCACCCACCAGCGCGACGCGCCGCGCGCGCCCCACATCCAGCGGCCGCCCACCTTCGACCTGCGCGCGCACCCATTCGGCGCCGGCGCGGGTTTTCCCCGCGCCGCGCCCCCCCATCACCAGCCATGTGCGCCAATTGCCTGCGGGCGGCAACTGATGCGGCATCGCCCAGAATTCGAACATCCACGGCAGCGCCAGCAACGCCTGCTCACTCAGGCTGCTCAGGAAGGCTTCCACCACCCTCTGCGGCGCGCAGGCAAGCCAGACGGCGGCTGACCTCATCGCGGGCGGCGCGCAGGTCAAGGGCGGGGTCTGGTCCGTCCCCGTCGCTCCGCGATCCCAATTGTTTTCTTTCATTGAATGCGATCTCCACAGCTTTGCGAAAATTGGCGATCTCGGTCACCACATCCTTGGGCGGGATGACCTGGCCCGCTTCCAGTTGCCCCAGCATGGCCTCCAGCGCCTCGATCGACCGGGTTACCATCCGGTCGGCAAGGCCATGCAGACCGCGCGGGGTCGTCTTGCCCGCACGCGCCTGTTCCTCAGGCCCGTTCCTCTCAGAACCTTCGGGGGAATGCGTCGTTGTCATGATAAGCTGCCCGCCTCTTTGACTGCTCCCGGTGCGGGCGGAATAAAAAAGCGGCCCAGGGGTTGCCCCCCTGAACCGCTTGCCCATTTCTTCCAGCTTGCCTGAATGTCTACTTCAGACCGTACGCAAAGTCAAGTTTAGTGTTTTATTAACAGTGGCTTAGTCCGTACGATGCGGTAACTTTTGCGCCGTCCGCCCGTGCGGGAATCATTGGAAATCAACGCATCCGCACACAGGCACCGTTAACAAATGCGCCCTACAGCGACATGATCCGCGCGGACTGCGTGGCCCCCGCATAGTTGCAGCGCACCTCATATTCCTGGCCCGAACGCGCAACCCGCAGCATCACATCGCGGCCCGAGTCGCCGTCGCTGCCCGCCACCGCGCGCGATCCGACGACCGACCGCACCGTCAGCCCACGCTCTTGCGCAGCACCCAGACAGGCGCGCTCGGCCTCTGATGCGGGGACCGGCGCGCCCATGTCGGGGAAGCTGCCCGCAGGGGCCGGGGTGACGGCGATGGTGGAGGGGGCTGTGGTGCGCGGTGCGGAAAATCCGCCCATCTGGCCGGGATAGGCCGTACATCCGGCCAGCGCCAGCACGCCCAAAACCGCAACGGGTCTGATAAATTTATGCATGATCCTGCCTTTTCGCTCTCAATGCCGGGGGCTGGCCGTTCAACCGGCCAGCAAGGATTGTGCCGCCGCCATGGCAGCGTCAGATATGGTATCACCTGACAGCATGCGCGCAATCTCTGTCACCCGCGCATCGGCGGAAAGCGGCGTCACGGTGGACAGCGTGGCGCCATCCGCCACCTTCTTCTCGACCCGCCAGTGATGCCCGCCAAGGGCAGCGACCTGCGGCGAATGCGTCACCACCAGCACCTGCGCGCCCTCGGCCAGACCGCGCAACCGGCGCCCCACGGCATCGGCGGTAGCCCCGCCAACCCCGCGGTCGATCTCGTCAAAGATCATCGTGACGCCCGATGTCCCCCGCGCCAGACACACCTTCAGTGCCAGCAAGAACCGCGAGAGTTCCCCCCCCGACGCGATCTTGTTCAGCGCCCCCGACGGCGCTCCGGGGTTGGTCGCAACCTCAAAGGCAACGCTGTCCGCGCCTTCGGGCCCTGGCTCACCGGGTGCGATGCAGGTGGTGAAAACTGCGCGCTCCATCTTCAAAGGCGACAGTTCGGCCATCATCGCCGCGTCCAGCCGGCCCGCTGCCTCGCGCCGCGCCGCGCTCAACCCGGCGGCAGCATCATCATACTTGGCCTGCGCCTGCGCCTCGTCTTGCTTGAGGGATGCAATCCCCGCCGCGCCCCCGTCCAGCGCCGACAGCCGCGCGCGCAGATCATCGGCAAACCCGCCCAGATCATCGGCCAGCACGCCATGCTTGCGCGCCAAGGCCCGCAGGGCGAACAAACGTTCCTCGGTCGCTTCCAGCGCATGGGGGTCCACGTCCAGTGCATCCAGGCAGCGCTCTACACCCTGCTGTGCCTCGCCCAATTCATTCAGCGCGCGTCCCAACGCCGACAGCGCCCCGTCCAGCCCGCCCTCAACCCCGTCGCTGGCATCTTCCAGCCAGCGCGTCGCATCAATCAGCAAGCGCTCCGCGCCGTCATCCGACAGCGCGGCCAGCGCGCGGGCCACATCGCCGCGCACCCGCACCGCACCTTGCATGGCGCGGCGCTGCGCATCCAGCGTCGCTTCCTCGCCCGCCTGCGGGTCCAGCTTGTCCAGCTCCGCAACGGCGTGGCGCAGGAAGTCCTCTTCGGCGGCGACCTCGGCCAGCCGCGCCTCTGCGTCTTGGCGCGCGCGGCGCGCCTGTCCCAGCGCCCGCCACGCGGTGCGCACATCGCCCATCAACGGGCCTACGCCCGCGAAAGCATCCAGCACCTGCCGGTGCCCGCGCGGGTTCAGAAGGCCCCGGTCATCATGCTGACCATGCAGTTCCACCAAAGTGTCGGACAACGCGCGCAACACCTCGCCCGACACGCGGCGGTCGTTTACCCATGAGGTCTTGCGCCCGTCGCGCCCGTTGATGCGGCGCAAGATGACTTCATCCCCCGCAGGCAACCCGGCCTCCTCCAGCACGGCACGCGCGGGGTGGCCCGCGCTCAGGTCAAAGACCGCGACGACCTCGCCCTGCTCGGCACCCTGCCGCACCAGATCGGCGCGCCCGCGCCAGCCCAGCACAAAGCCCAGACTGTCCAGCAATATCGACTTGCCCGCCCCGGTTTCCCCGGTCAACACATTCAATCCGGGCTGAAACGACAGGTCCAGCCGGTCGATGATCAGCATGTCGCGGATTTCCAGGCCCCGCAGCATTCGTTCCGCCCTTCAAGTTATCTGACGCGCGCCACGACACCCTGCCCCGGCTGCGCGATCTAGCACCATGTTCAACGATTGTTCCGCATGCAGATACCCGTCTGCATCAGCGGCCCCGGGGATGCAACCTAGCGGCACCGCACGCGGGACACCCCCGGCCAGGATACCAGACACTGGCCCTCAGGTCAGAGCCACTGCCCCAGCACCGACTGGCGATAGATCGTGCTCAACCAACCCTCATCCGCCGCCTCCGGTGCCATGCCAGCACCTGTCAGCACCGCGAAAGCGTCCTGGTAGAACGGGCTTGCCTGAAAGTTATACCCCAGGATGGCGCCCGCAGTCTGTGCCTCGTCACGCAGGCCCAGTGCGACATAGGCTTCCACCAGCCGCAACAACGCCTCGGGCGTGTGGGTGGTGGTCTGGAAGTCCTCGACCACGACGCGGAAACGGTTGACGCCGGCAGCGTAATTTCCACGCTTGAGGTAATAGCGCCCGATCTCCATCTCCTTGGCGGCCAGATGGTCGAACGCCAGGTCGAATTTAAGCACGGCGGACCGGGCATATTCGCTTTCAGGATAATTTTCGATCACGCGGCGCAATTGTTGAAGCGCCTGAAAGGTCAGCCCCTGATCACGGCCCACATCGTCGATCTGGTCGTAGAACGACAGCGCGAACAGATAGGCGGCATAGGCCTCATCCTCGGACCCCGGATAGGTGTCGAGGTAACGCTGCGCAGCGGCGCGGCTTTCCTCGTACTGGCGATCCTTATGATAGGCAAAGGCCTGCATGATAAGCGCGCGGCGCGACCAGTCGGTATAGGGGTAAAGCCGCTCGAGCTCCGAGAAGTAACGCAGCGAGCCGCGGCCCCGACGGCTGGTTTCCAGCTCGAACTCGCCCCGGCGGAAGATCTCTTCGGCGGAAAAGCTCTCAAGGCTTTCGTCCGGCGCGTCAGTGGCGCAGGCCGACAACCCGACAGCCAGGATCACCACGGCCAGAAAATGTTTCGCTGTTGTGCCGCCCGTCATCTTCATTCCACCCTGCCCGTCATAGCACCCTGCCGATCGTTCCACGCTGCACAACTGGCGCACCGTGTTTTGCGCAAGCGGTCCACCGGCACACCCTGCCGCCGACCCTTAGCATATATCGACCGACGCGCAAAACGCCTTTGCGCCCGCGCACCTGCCTTTTTAAGGGAATTGAAAGGGACTACAAGCACCCATCGGTCGCACGCCCACGGTCAGGCCGCGCGCGCAACCGCTCACGCCGTCATCGGCAGATCGTCAAGCGATGCGCCCGCGCCGGGCAGGCGTGCCGCCATGGCCGCGTCACAGGTCTCGATCCGGTAATTCGACGCATCCGCAAACAACGCCTGCAACAATCGCCCCGTCAGCGTATGACCGGCCCGCAGCCCGGTATAGCGCGCCAGGATCGGATAGCCTGCCACATACAGATCGCCCAAGGCGTCCAGCATCTTGTGGCGGACGGGCTCATCGGCGTGGCGCAGCCCGCCGGGGCTGAGCACGCGCGCCCCGTCCACGACCACTGCGTTATCATAGGTGCCACCCAGCGCCAAACCCCGCGCCTGCATCACCTCCACATCAATGCGGCGGCAGAAGGTGCGGCTGTTGCTCAGTTCACGCACGAACGTCCCATTGACCATCGACAGCGCCTTTTGCTGGTGCCCGATCGCGGCATCCTCAAAGTCGATCTCGAACCGGATTTCCAATGCACGCGCCGGGTCCAGCCGCGCCATCGCCGCGCCATGGGTCACGACAACGGGCTTCAGAACACGCAGTACCTGAAGCGGTGCGGCTTGCCGCACGATGCCCGCCTGCAAGAACCGCGCGACAAAAGGCGCAGCGCTGCCATCCAGGATGGGCACTTCGGGACCGTTGAGCGAGACACGGGCGTTGTTGATCCCGCACCCCGACAGCGCGGCCATCAGATGTTCCACCGTTGCCACCGTCACACCCGCGTCATTGCCCAGAAGCGTGCACAGCGGCGCCTCGATGAGCGCAGAGGGACGCACGGGGATCGCGCCGGTGCCGTCAGCAACATCGCTGCGCACGAAGACGATACCATGACCGGCAGGCGCAGGATGCACGACCATGCGCACCGGCTTGCCCGAATGCAGCCCGAACCCCGAGAATGTTACCGATGTGTTCAGCGTCTTTTGCACGTTGTGCTCCACCCTGCCCGGGAATTGTTTTTCTGCCCTGCATTTAACCAGACGTTAACGGGTCAACAACTCACTCTTTGCAACGGTTTGTAACATGATGATTCCGGCATGGCAGGTTTCCGCCGACGCGCGGCAGGCCACCCGTAACCCGTTGACAAAGCATGAAAAAGGCCAGCGATGCTGGCCCGTTTCAGTATTGCTGCCTTGGCGAAGTGATGCCTCAGTTTGCCTGACGACGCAGGAACGCCGGGATTTCCAGCCGCTCTTGCGTAGTGTCTTGCGCGGGCTGATCTTCCTCATAGGCGCTGACCTGCGGCTGGACGCGCGCATGCTGCCCGCCCTGCGTCTCGCCATGACCCGCCATGCGGCTGATAAGCGAGCCGATGCCAAACCGGCCGCCACGTTCTGCAGGGGCCTGCTGCGGGGCGCGCGGCTCTTCAAAAGTCGGCGCAGGGGCGCGGCGTTCCGGGGCACCGTTGCGCGGTGCCTTCTGCACCGCAGCCTGCAACCGGGCCAACGTCTCGGGTGACGGAGTGCCAGCAGCGCGCGCACGCGGTGCCACGAAGTTGGCACCTTGGGCCGCATGGCGCTGTTGCTCATGGTGCTGCGGCGTGTCGATCACTTCATCCAGATCGAAATCCTGCGGCGCGTTGTCGCCGTAGCCCTGCGGCTGGTAGCCGTGCTGCGCGTAGTGCTGCGCCTCTTGCGGATGCGCGTCGTAGCGCGGCTGCTCATAGGCCTGACGCTCTGCATAACCGCGATCTGCGGGCATTTCGCGCGACACATCACGGGCAGCGGGCGCTGCAAACCGCTGCTGCGGTGCGCGGGTCGGCTGCGGCTGCGGCTCGGCGCTGCGGGTGAACAGGTTGGGCTCGGGGTCATAATCCTGCGCGGGACGCTGCGCATAGGCAGCCTCTTGCTGGTACACGGGTTCGGGCGCATAGGCGACCTCGGGCGCTGGCGCGACCTCTGGCTGCGGCTTGCTTTGCAGCGGCGCTGCCATGCGGCGACGCGGCACGTCCATTTCGGCAGCATCGGCGCTGGCCTCGATGCCGGTGGCGACGACCGACACGCGGATCATCCCCTCCATTTCCGGGTCCAGCGTGGAGCCGACGATGATGTTCGCCTCGGGGTCCACTTTCTCGCGGATCAGGTTGGCGGCTTCATCCAGTTCAAACAACGTCAAGTCGTGGCCGCCGGTGATGTTGATCAGCACGCCACGCGCGCCGTTCAGGCTGATTTCATCCAACAGCGGGTTGGCAATCGCTTTCTCGGCCGCTTGACGCGCGCGATCTTCGCCCGACGCCTCGCCCGTGCCCATCATCGCCTTGCCCATCTCGTCCATCACCGAACGCACGTCGGCAAAGTCGAGGTTGATCATCCCGGGCCGCACCATCAGGTCGGTCACGCCCTTCACGCCTTGGTACAGCACGTCATCCGCCATGGCGAAGGCATCGGTGAATGTAGTCTTTTCATTGGCCAGCCGGAACAGGTTCTGGTTGGGAATGATGATCAGCGTATCGACGACCTTTTGCAGCGCCTCGACGCCTTCTTCGGCCTGACGCATCCGCTTGTTGCCTTCAAAGCTGAAAGGCTTCGTCACCACGCCAACGGTCAACACACCCAGTTCGCGCGCTGCCTGCGCGATGATCGGGGCCGCGCCGGTGCCGGTGCCGCCGCCCATCCCGGCGGTGATGAAGCACATGTGCGAGCCTGCAAGGTGGTCGATGATCTCTTCAATCGTTTCCTCAGCCGCAGCCGACCCGACCGACGGGCGCGCACCCGCGCCCAGCCCTTCGGTCACGCGCACACCCATCTGGACACGTGCGGTCGCCTTGCTTTGCTGCAACGCCTGCGCATCGGTATTGGCGACGACGAACTCGACCCCTTCAAGATGCTTGTCGATCATGTTGTTGACGGCATTGCCGCCTGCACCGCCGACACCGAACACCGTGATCCGGGGGGAGAGTTCTTTTGCTTCGTTGACTACAAAATTCAAAGCCATCGCCATATCCGCCTGTTTTGATCAGCTTGCGCCGATTTGCCCCATTTTTTACACATCGTACAGATCAACCTGCCCGAGGTCATCAAAAAAACACGGGAAACCCACCATATGTGGGCGGTTTTTTGCCTGATCTCGGGGTATTTCGACGCAGACGCTGCATTTTGCGGTTACCAGTTGTCCCTGAACCAGCGAACCGCGCGTTTCAGCGACCGCGCCGGGTAGTGATCGACGGGGATATCGAAATCCCACCATTCGTCCTGCGGGTGCGCCGCGAACAGCGACAGACCCACGACCCCGGCAAAGGCCGGGCCGGTCAGGTCTTGCGGCAGGCCGCGCACGCGCATCGGGCGGCCCAGCCGCAACTGCTGGCCCAGGATGCGCGCAGCAAGGCTGTCGATGCCCGGTGTCTGGCTGGCACCGCCCGTCAGCACGATCTGCTGGCTGGGCAGGTGGTCGAAGCCCGCCGCATCCAGCCGGGCGCGCACCTCTTCCAGAATTTCCTCGAACCGCGGACGCATGATGCCGATCAGCTCGGCCCGGCTGACGGTGCGGCGGTCCTTTTCCCAATCGCCGCTGTCCGCGCCGATCTCGATCATCTCGCGGTCATCCATGCCGGTGGCATGCACGCCGCCGTGCAGCGTCTTGATGCGTTCGGCGGTGGCGACCGGCACGTGCAGCCCCTGCGCAATGTCGCCGGTCACATGGTCGCCACCCATCGGCACCGTGTCGCTGAAAATCAGGTGTTTCTTGATGAAGATCGAGATCCCGGTGGACCCCGCCCCCATGTCGATACAGGCCGCGCCCAGTTCCTGCTCGTCCTCGACCAGACTGGACACGCCCGCCATATACGCGCTGGAGGCCAGCCCGGCCAGTTCCACATCGCAGCGCTTCATGCAGTTCACAAGGTTCTGGATCACGCCGGTATTCACCGTGAGCATATGCATGTCGCACGCCAGCCGCGTGCCGGTCTGGCCGCGCGGGTCCGACAGGCCGGTGCGATGGTCCAGCGCGAAGTTCACCGGCTGGGCGTGCAGCACATCGCGCCCCACGCCGATGTCGGGCACATCACAGGCCGCCAGCACCCGCGCGATGTCATCCGACCCCACGGTCATGTCTTCCAGCTCCACATCGCCCGCCAGCCCGTAGGACCGCACCCCCCCGCCCGAAAAGCAAAGGATCGCATGATCCACCCGCACCTGCGCCATCTTCTGCGCCGCCTGAAGGGCGGTGCGCAGCGCGCGCTCGGTCTCGTTCATGGTAGAGATTTCGCCATACCGCACCCCGCGCGACCGCGTCGTGCGCGCGCCGATAACCCGAAACCCCGCCTGCCCGGCCATGCCACCCACGCCCGCGCCGTCGCGCGGCGCGGCGGTGGGGTCGAACTTCAGCACAAGCGCGGCAATCTTGAACGTGCCCACATCGACAATACCGATCACGCCGCGCTGCATCGCCAGACGGCGCATCTGGCGCATCGCGCGTTGGGATTGATACAGATCCTGCATGGTCCGGCTTCTCCTGCTGTTTATTGGTTTCTTATGGAATACAAGGTGTTCAACGCCCCTTCGGCCAGCCGCAGCGTGGGCCGCGCGGGCGTGCGCAGATCAACGGCGGTCACATCGCGCGCCAACAGATCCTGTGTCTGATGCAGCGCCAACGTGCGTTCCAGCGCAGCGCGCGCGCCGGTTTCGGGCAACATGATGCGCTGGTCGCGGTCCAGCACCACGTCCCAGCGCCGTTCCCCCACCCGCACCAACCCACGCAGCCGGTCAGACAGAGCGCCCGCCGTGGCGATCAGGGTCAACGCCTCGGGGACATGATCGGACGCGCCGCGCCCGGCGATCACCGGCAGATCGGGCCGCCCGCCGCGCGTGCGCAGCATGGCAACCCGCGCGCCGCTGCGGTCAAGCAACTCCAACCCCGAGGCCGAGCGCCAGATGATCGCGGGCACACGTTCGGTCACGCCCACCTCCAGCGTGCCGCCGGACATGACGCGCAATTCGGCGCTGGCGATGGCGTCCAGCGCCTCGATCCAGTCGCGCTGCGCCTCCAGGTCCAGCCGCAGCGACGATTCTGGCAGCAGTGCGCCCAGTTGCGTGCGGATCGCATGCGCCACCTCGGGCGAGGCGCCATGCACCTCGACATCCGCGACACGAAATTCGGGCCGGTCCTGAAACGCGGTATAGATATCGTCATACATCGCCATCAGCGCCGCATGCCGCGCCGGGTCCGCCAGAACGGTCACCACGCTGAAGGCAATCACCGCCACAGGCAGCCCCACGCCCAAGACCCGGCGAAACAGCGGCGTCAGCCACAGCCGTTGCAGCCGGTAGGTCAGGCGGCTGGGCGCGGGATCACGGCCCGCCATACGCGGGGCGCGGCGCAAGAATGCCGGGGGCATGGCGGGCGGGGCCCCGTATTCAGGCCCGTATTCAGGCCCGTGCTCAGGCCCGTGCTCAGCGCTCCGCGCTGGCCCGTACTCAGCGCCGTATCCTGTGCCCTGCGTCCGGCCTTCGCCCGCAATCACCGCCGCGGCGCGTGTGGCGGCTTGGTTGGGGTGCATCTGCCCTGCGGCAGTGCGGGGCGCGCCCGCTGCCGGGTCGCGTGGCCAGCCCGCAGCGCTGTTACCCGCGCCATCCCATGCCCCGGACTGCGACGACAGATGGGTGGACGACAACGCCCCCCCAGCGTGTGAGGTCGCTGGCAGCACCGATGCCGATGCAGGGGGTGTTGTCTGCCCGCGTAGCCGCTGAATATGCGCATCATAGAATGTCGCGGCAGGTGCCGGGGGGATCAGATCATCTGCCTGCGCCGCCCCCGATTGCCAGTCAAGCCGCAGATCATCGACCCCATAGCCATCCGACGACCATGGGGTTGTGAAGCCGTCATTATCCGCGACAGGCCGAGTGGCGGGCCGGGTATCGCGCTGGGTATCGGGCCGCGCCCCCCCCTCCTGCATGCGCCCGCCCGTCACTGTGTCGGCGCGTGCGCCGGGTCGTGCATCGGGTCGCGCACCGAGTCGTGCATCGGGCCGGTCCCCCGGCCCCCGCGTCGCATTCGGATCAACCCTCAGGCCTTCAGCGCCGGCATATCCGCCGCTGTTCGCACGCCCCCCCGCATCCGCAGACCAGCCCTCTGGGCCGCGCGGCGCGGCGGCATCGGCAGGCCATGGCCGCGTGCCCTCAGCGCCCGGGCGGGCGCGGTTTTGCTGCCCCGGTGCACCGGGGCCACGGACGGGCGGGTCTAGCGGTCGCATGAGGCATCCCCGATCATCCAGCGGCACAGCTCGGGAAAGCTGATGCCCGCGCGCGCCGCCTGTTCGGGCGACAGCGAGGTCGGCGTCATCCCGGGCTGGGTGTTGGTCTCCAGCAGCACCAGCCCATCAAGGCCCCGCGCCGCGTCCCAGCGGAAATCGGTGCGCGACAGGCCCCGACAGCCCAACGCATCATGCGCGCGCTGTGCGTATTCCATGCAGGCGTCAAAGATCACCTGCGGCACATCGGCGGGCACGACATGGCGCGAGCCGCCGGGCTTGTACTTGGCATCGTAATCATACCAGCCATCGGTCAAGATGTCGGTGACGGTCAGCGCGCGGTCGCCCATGACGGTGGTGGTCAGTTCGCGCCCCGGCGCGAAGGCTTCCACCATCACCGTCTCGGGCATCGCGGCGTCCAGTTGTGGCGGGCTGTTGGCCGCGTCATGCACCAGATACACCCCGACCGAAGACCCCTCGTTATTGGGCTTCACCACATAGGGCGGCGGCATCACATGGCGCGATGCGACCTCATCGCGCGGCGCCAGCACGCTTTCGACAACTGGCAGACCAGCGGCGCGAAACACATCCTTGCTGCGCGTCTTGTCCATGGCCAGCGCCGAGGCCAGCACGCCCGAATGCGTATAAGGAATGCGCAGCCATTCCAGAATGCCCTGCACGCAGCCGTCCTCGCCCCAGCGGCCATGCAGGGCGTTGAACACCACATCGGGCGCAATTTCCACCAGCCGCGCGGCCAGATCGGCCTGCGCGTCCAGTTCCACGACTGTAAATCCGCCGTCCCGAAGGGCAGCCGCGCATTCGCGACCGGTCGACAGGGACACCTCGCGCTCAGCCGAGGGGCCACCCATCAGTACACATACCTTCGGGGCTGTCCTGCTCGACATGCCCGTCCCTTTGCCTTTATGTCCGGACCATCGCTGGCCCGTGCCTCAGTGGCCTTTGCGGCCTTGTTTTATCTGGCCGTTTTCGGCCTTGGTCTTGTCGCGGCCGTTTTTTCGGCCTTGGTCGTCGCTCTGCCGGGTGTCGGCGCCTGTCAGCCAGCCGGGCCGGGGGTCTCCCGCCCCGAACGCCTGTCGCGTCCCGGCCCGGGATACCCGTTTTCAGGCAATCCCGGCGGGGCGCGGATCACCGATCCGGATAATTTCCCAGTCTAGCGAAATTCCGCTGTGTTGGAAAACCCTTTTTCGCACCTCTTCGCCCAAACCTTCCAGTTCGGCCGCGCTGGCCCCCCCGGTATTGATCAAAAAGTTCGGGTGCTTGGGCGACATCTGGGCATGGCCAAGGGTAAAACCCCTAAGTCCTGCGTCCTCGATCACTTTCCAGGCCTTCAGATCATGCCGGTCATCCGCACGACCTGTTGATGAGAAACCCGCCGGATTGCGGAACGTGCTGCCCGCGCTGCGGTCTTTCGTGGGTTGGGTCGCGTCGCGCCTGGCAATCTGGTCATCCATGCGCGCGGCCAGCGCGTCAGGGTCGCCTGCCGGCGCGCTGAACGTCGCAGAGACAATCACCGCACCGTCGGGCAAATCGGAATGCCGGTATCCAAGGCGAAGGTCGCCAGCCGCCAGCCGGGCCGCGCTGCCATCGCGCAGCACCACATCGACATGGGTCAGATGGTCCGCGACATAGGTGCCATAACAGCCCGCATTCATCCGCACCGCACCGCCGATACTGCCGGGAACGGTGCGCAGGAATGTCAGGTCCACCCCCGCCTGCGCTGCGCGTCGCGCCACATGGGCATCAAGGGCGGCGGCCCCCGCCGTGACAATATTGCCCGCAACCTCGATCCCGTTGAACCCCCGGCCCAGCCGGATCACCACGGCGCGCAGCCCGCCGTCACGCACAATCAGGTTCGACCCGACACCCATGGGAAACACCGGCACACCGGGGTCGAGCGCGGCGAGGAAGTCCGACAGATCGTCCGCATCGGCGGGTTGAAACAACCAGTCCGCCGGGCCGCCAACGCGCAGCCAGGTCAGATCGGCCAGGGCACGGTCCTGGGTCAGGGCGCCGCGCGGGGTCGGAAAGGGGGATGTATTGCTCATGCGCCGGGATTTACCGGAAAGGCCACACGCCGCGCAAGGCCCCATACCGCGCATCGGCAGGTCTACGCGCGACCGGCGCCCCCCGCGTCGCGCTCAACCGCCCTTCCACCGCCCCGTCAGACGCAACAGGCAACGGATAAAGCACGTTCCGGGCATGCGGAAACCAAAGGCGGAAACCAAAGGCGGAAACCACAGCCCGAAACCACAGGGCCCCACCACAGGGGCGCGGGAACGCGACCTGCTACTTGCAGGGCGCGCCCCGCAATCACCCCGCGTCCCGCCCAAGCGCCAGCACCGCGTTCAGCCCGCCAAAGGCGAAGGAATTCGTCATCACCACATCCAGATCCGCCAGCACCGCCGCATTTGGCACCACATCCAGCGCGCAGTCCGGGTCGGGGCCGGTGTGGTTCACCGTGGGGGCGATGATGCCGTCCTGCAAAGCCATCAGGCAGGCCATAAGCTCCACGGCGCCCGCCGCGCCGATCAGGTGGCCGTGCATCGCCTTGGTCGACGATACGCGCGGCGGCGTCGCGCCGAACACCTGCCCGATGGCTGCGGCCTCGGACCGGTCATTGGCCTGCGTGCCGGTGCCATGCGCATTGATATAGCCCACGCGTTCGGGGGCGATACCGCCGTCACGCAGCGCGCCTGCCATGGCGCGCACTGCGCCATCGACCGACGGCATCACGATGTCCGAGGCGTCCGAGGTCATGGCAAAGCCCAGCACCTCGGCCAGGATCGGCGCGCCGCGCGCGATGGCATGTTCGCGGTCTTCCATGACCACGACGCCCGCGCCTTCGCCCTGCACCATGCCGTCACGGTCCGCCGAAAACGGGCGGCAGCCGGTGCGCGACATGACGCGCAGCCCCTCCCACGCCTTCAGCCCGCCAAAACACATCATGGATTCCGCGCCGCCGGTCAGCATCACCGGCACCGCACCCGACCGCACCATCTGAAACGCCAGCCCCATCGCATGGTTACTGGAGGCGCAGGCGGTCGAAACCGTGAAAACCGGCCCCTGAACACCGTAGGTCATGGAGATATGGCTCGCCGCCGCATTATGCATCAGCTTTGGCACGATGAACGGATGGACGCGGGCCTTACGCTCTTCATAAATCGCGCGGTAGCTGTCGTCAGAGGTGGTCAGCCCGCCGCCCGCCGTCCCCATGATGACACCCGCGCGTGCGGCAAGATCGGGCAGCGCCGCAAAATCGAGGCCGGATTGCGCGACGGCCTGCCGCGCGGCCTCCAGCGCGAACTGGGTCGATCGGTCGTACATCGCCAGTTGCGACCTGTCGAACCGCGCCTCGGCGTCCCAGTCTTTCACCATCGCGCCGATCTGCACGATCAGCCGTTCCACATCGCGGAAATCCAGCGGCCCGATGCCACACTGACCTGCCGCCATTGCGGCAAAAGTCTCGGCCACCCCCTGCCCCAGCGGATTGACCGTCCCTGCGCCGGTGATGACCACCCGCCTCATGCGGCTTGCAATGCCACCAGACTCTCGACGCCTTCGACCAGCGCCCGCACCGTGCGGGTGTCGAATCCGGTGTCGCCGGGGGTGTTGGCGTTGAAGGGCACCGTGACATCGAAGCGTTCCTCGATGGCGAAAATGCACTCCACCAGGCCCAGGCTGTCGATGCCCAGCTCAGAAAGCGTGGCGTCCAGCGACACGTCCCTGGGGTCACACAGCGCCTGTTCGGCAACGATTCCAACCACTTCGTCCGTGAGTGCGTAAGTCATAGTCAAAGTCTCCGACTGTTGATGCGGGGCATATCACAGCCCGCAGATGCTACCCCTTATCGCGCGACTGTGTAACAAGTTTCTGAAGTTCGGCCACTTGTGTAAACAAACGCGGCAGCCTGCGCACCGCCTTGTTGATCTCGACCTGGGTTTCCATCTTGACCGCCGGATGCCCCCAGATGACGCGCCCGGCAGGAACGTTGGTGAAGATCATTGCGCCACCGCCCGCGATCACATCGTCGCCGACGAAGATATTGTCATTCACCGCGACCCGGCCCGCCAGCACGATGCGGTCGCCCAGCACCGTAGATCCGGCAATCCCCACCTGACCGCACAGCAGGCAATCTTGCCCGATGACAACATTATGCCCGATATGCACCATGTTATCCAGCTTTGTGCCCGACCCGATGCGCGTGGCGCGGATGGTGCCCCGATCAATCGCGGCAGTGCTGCCGATTTCCACATCATCACCGATCACGACCGTACCCAGCGAATGGATCCGCTCCCAATGCTGGGCGGTATCCGTCTCGGTCTGGGCGCGGGTTTCACGCACCGCTTCGACCCGGCTTTTTTCCGGCGTCACGAATGAGAAACCGTCGCCGCCGATAACAGCGTTGGGCTGCGCGATGAAACGGTCGCCGATTTGCACGTGATGGCCGATGCGCACGCCGGGCAGGATCAGCGCGTCATCCCCGATCTGCGCGCCCGCATCAATACTGACATGCGCGGCGATCCGCGCCCGCGCGCCGATCACCACGTCGCGCCCCACGACCACCAGCGGGCCGATCCGCGCGCCCGCCCCGATCCGGGCGGAAGGGTCGATGACGGCAGAGGCGTGGATGCCGGGCGCAATATCAGGTCCGGCATCCATCGCGCGGGTCAGCCCGGACATGGCATAGCGCGGGCGCGGCGCGAAAATCGCGGCTTCCAACCCCAGCGCCCGCCAGTCGGCACCGTCGTACAACAATGCTGCACGCGCGCGGCCCTGTGCCAGCCCTTCGGCAAATTTGGGCTGCAAGGCCAGCGCCAGCGCATCGGGACCGGCATCGGCAGGTTCGGCCGCATGTGTGACGGTCAGGTCGCCACGCCCTTCCAGCCGCGCGCCCAGCGCCGCGGCAATATCGCTCAGCTGAAACTTCATCGCACCCCCAAGGCAGTTGCAGGGCCGCGCATGAGGCCCCGCACAAGGCCGGGTCTTAGCTTTGAATGCCGCCCAAGACCACCCCGGCTGCTTGCAACGCCCGAAAGATCGCCGCGTCGCGGCCATAGACATCGGCGCGGTAGTTCATCTCACCGCGCACCGAGGTGAAGGCCGTGCGGTAAACCAGGTGGATCTGCACGGGTTCGTCCAGGTAGATACGTGTCTGCTGGCCCGAATTCAGCGTGTTGTGGTACAGCCCGCGGGGATCATCCGTCTGCCGCGACAGCAACTCATAGGCGAATTCATCGGGGTCGTTCAGCCGCACGCAGCCCGAGGAATGCGCCCGCACCGTTGTGTTGAACAGCGACCGCGCCGGGCTGTCGTGCAGATAGATTGCATAGGGGTTGGGGAACATGAACTTCACACGGCCCAACGGGTTCGACGGCCCCGGCGGCTGGCGCACGTTGAAGGGGAAATTGCGCGGCGAATAGCGCGAAAAATCCACTGCGGCGCGTGGCACCACATTGCCGCGGGAATCGACCAGCTGCAAATAGCTGTGCCCGCCCGCCGCAAGCCCGTTCCAATAGCTGCGCGCCAGGATCGAGCGGGGCATCGTCCAGTCCGGGTTGATCTCCAGATACTGCATGCGGTGCGAGAATTCGGGCGTCTCGCGGTTCTGCCCGGTGGCCCCGATCACCGCTTTCGTCTCGAAAGTCACCGAATCGAAATCGACGATGCGGGCGTGAAAATCGGTCAGGTTGACCCAGACATGCCGGTCGCCGCGCGGGATGTTCAGCCAGCGCTCCCGCTCCATCGCGACGATGATGGCTTTCAGCCGCTCTGACGGGTCGGTATTGATTGCGGCCAGGGTCTCGGGCCCGGCGATGCCGTCGGCCTCAAAATTGTGCGCGATCTGGAATTGCTGCACTGCGCGCTGCAAGGCCCCGTCATAGCTGGCCGACGCCGAGCGGGGCAGATATTCCATCGCGATCAGCCGGTTGCGCAATGCCACGACAGCCCCGCCGGATTGCCCGGGGCGCAGGTCGCGCGCGGGCACCGCAGGCCCCCAGCCACCTTGCGCAATTCTGGCTTCCAATTGCTGTTTGGCGCGGAACAGGCGCGCATATTCCGGCGCGCCGGGGGCCAGCCCCCGCATGTATTGCATCGGCGCGGCTTCGGCGAAATCATGCAGTGCCGCCAGCGCGTCCAGCCGGGGCAGTTCCCGCACGATGGCACTGTCGATGCGCGACGGATCCAGAAGGCCACTGTGCAAGTCGTTGGCAAAGCGCAGGAATTGCCGCGTGACCTCAGCCTCCAGCAGGCCGCGGTCGCGCTCCGTCTCCACCCGGCTGAAAGCCGCGATCAGCGCATCGGGGGCGTATCGCGCGACCGGCAGGCCGTGGTCATCCGCCCGACGGATCGCCGTCAGGAAGGCGCTGCGCCGCACGGCGTCATCCGGCCCGGTCCACAGCGAATCGTAGCCGGTTTCGCGGTAGAAGGCCGAGACTGCGGTGTCGCCAGCCGCCCCTTCGGCCACGGCCTGTTTGAAAGCGCTGAAAGTTTGGGCGCCTGCCATCGACACCGATGACATGAACAGCCCGATAAAAAGGACCATGCCGACCATGAGGCTGTGCAGGCCGGTTTGGCGCTTCGATGTGGCTTGGCGGATGTCGACTGCCTGCGGGATCATGTTTTTTCCTTGTTCTTATTCAGGCCAGCAGCCCAATGGGCGCGGTGGTAACGACTATTTCAACACATTTGGCAAGAAACCGCCCACCGCGTCCATACACATCTGCGCCAGCAGTCATAAACCACGAATCTTAATCAAAAATTCACGTCGTCACGTCAACCTTGCCACTCCGGTTCCCGCAAATGTGTCGCTTTCTGGCCGCAGATGCAGAATCTTTGCGCCAATCAGCGGAGTTTTGCCGATCGCGGCGGCAGGGCGCGGCAGGGGAGGAATCAAAACTTGGTTTAGTAAACGACACATGCGATACGAATCTTGATCGTCGCACCAGCGGGCGGCGTCACCCGCACGGCGGATCAGCGGCAAAAGATCGCGACGCCGGACCTGCGGGGCTTTGACAGGCAGCCAAACGATGGGACAGACCGAATGACACAGACACGCGGACCGGCACTCTCCAGACGTGGGGTGCTTGGCATCTTCGCGGCAACCACGGTGGCTGCGGCGCCAACATTCGCGAATGCTTTCAGCTTCTTGCGCGGCGCGGGTGATATCCGACGCCTCAAGTTGTATTCGGGTCGCACCGGCGAGACGCTCGACATGATCTATTGGGTCGATGGCGATTACATCCCCGAGGCGCTGCGCGAAGTGAATTATTTCTTCCGCGACTGGCGCAACAACAAGATCATCAACATCGACACGCGCACGCTGGACATCATGGCGGCGTCCCACCGCATCTTGCGCGCGTCAGAGCCCTACATGCTGCTGTCGGGCTACCGCTCGCCCGAAACCAACGCGATGCTGCGCGCCCGTTCCAGCGGCGTTGCCCGCAACTCGTTGCACATGGTCGGGGAAGCCGCCGATTTGCGGCTGCGCGGCCGGTCGGTCAATGAGATCGCGCGCGCCGCAGCGGCCTGTCGCGCGGGCGGCGTCGGCCGCTATTCCCGGTCGGATTTCGTGCACATGGACTGCGGCCCCCACCGCACGTGGGGCGCGTAATCTCCGGCTGAACCTCGGGTCTAAGCGTCTCGGGTCTAAGCGTCTCGGGTCTAAGCGTCGGGGCAGCGCGCGGAATACGCCGGAAAATGGCGTTGCATAAACCGCGTCGGCTGCCCCGCTCAGCGCAATCTGACAGGTCGCACGGCCTGCGCCGCAAGCAATCTTGCAACATACTGCGCCACATGCCGCCCTCAGGGCGCAGTAACATCGTGTCCGTAAATCCAGTCATACCGTCTTAACGCAGCACCGGGCGCCAGCGTTCCGCCCAGCCGCAGCGCCGCATGCGCGGCCAAAGCCACCGGCCCGCGCAAATGATAAAGGCGTGCGTTGGTCGTGGCGGCATCGACAACGCGCACCACCCGTGCCCGGCGTGCGACCTGAAACGCCGCAACGCCCTCGCCCCACGTCAGCGCCCCGGCCAGCGCCCCGGCCAGCACCCAGGCATCTTCCAGCGCCATATTCGCGCCCTGCGCCATGAAGGGCAGGGTCGGATGCGCGGCATCGCCCAGAATCGCCACGCCCTCGGCACCCCAACATGGTGCGACCGGGTGGCGGAACAGCCCCCACAGATGTACCTGCGTCACCTGTGCCAGCCAGCCCGGCACCGGGCCGCCGAAACCCGCGAATGCCGCGCACAGATTGGCGGCCGAGTCGCTTTGGTGCCAGCCCTCGGCGGTCCAGCCCTGCCGCTCCTCGACCGCGACGATATTGCGCTGCTGCCCCCCGCGCAGCGGATAGCTGACCAGATGCCGCCCCGGCCCCATGAAGACCTGCGCCACCGGCGCGGCATCGCCCGCAGATGCAGGGACCACGGCGCGCCACGCCACCTGCCCGGTAAAGGCCGCAGGCGCCGCCGGGCCGACCGCCGCCCGGGTGACCGACCGTAGGCCATCCGCCCCAACGACCAGATCGGCCTGTTCGGTCGTGCCATCGGCAAGCTGCACGGTGGCGGGCGCACCCGGGGTGACGGATACGGCGCAGGCGTTCAGGACGATTTCAACACCTGCGGCGCGGGCGTGATCGGCCAGCATCGCCACCAGGTCGGCACGGTGAAAGAAGTAAAAGCCCCCCTGCCCAGCCGTCTCGGATCGGCCAGTCTCGGATCGGCCCGCGTCAGATCGGCCCGCGTCACTTGATCCCGCGTCATCCGGGCCTGCGTCGCCTAAGGCAAATCCGCTGGACGCCCGCGTGTTCAACACCGCCTTGCCAGGTGCCGCCGCACCGCGGGCCGCATCCGGGCGCGCCCGGTCATAAGCCGACAGGTCCAGCCGCGTGACCAGCCCGCCATCGGCGGCCCGCCGCAGTTCCACCGCGCGGGCGCAAACGGCGCGCGCCGCCACCTGCCCGCCCAAGCCCATGGCGCGCAGCACCGCCACGCCATTGGGGCTGATCTGAAGCCCCGCGCCAACCTCGGTGATCGCGGGGGCCTGTTCCAGCAGCCGGACCGCCACACCGCGCTGCGACAGAAGCGTCGCTGCAGCCAGCCCCGCGACGCCGCCGCCCAGAACCACTGCGGTCTTGATCCTCATCAGCGCTGATCCTTCTGTTTCGCAGCACACCGGCGGCAATCACCTGCCGGGCGCAGCCTCTCGCTTGCGCCAAGATGCCCGCATCTTGGCCCGCATCACATGCGACAAACCACCCGCCTTTGCGACCCGTGCGCGCCGCCGCAACGTAACAGCGCTGCGCGCCAAAGCGGACAGGCATGCGCAGTCCGTAGCCCCCAACGAAAACCACCGTGGCAGGGCTGCCACGGTGGTTTTCTCCAGCATCAATATGGGCGCCCCGTCCGCTCAGGTATCGCGGTGTACTTTCTCGCGGCGCTCGTGTTTTTCCTGCGCTTCCAGCGTCATGGTCGCGATCGGGCGCGCGTCCAGCCGCTTCAGCGAAATCGGCTCACCGCTCACTTCGCAATAGCCGAATTCACCGTTTTCGATCCGCCGCAGCGCCGCTTCGATCTTGGAGACCAGTTTGCGCTGCCGGTCCCGTGTCCGCAACTCCAGCGCTCGGTCGGTTTCTTCGGACGCGCGATCGGCAATATCGGGAATCGCGCGGGTGCCGTTCGCCAGCCCCTCCAGCGTTTCACGGCTGCCGTTCAGCACATCTTCGCGCCAGTCCAGCAACTTACGGCGAAAATACTCCAGCTGCCGCTCATTCATGAACGGTTCGTCCTCGGCCGGGCGGTAATCTTGCGGCAAAAAAGTCTCAGCCTTCATTCTCGGGTCCCCTTGCTGCCCGGTTTCAGACCGACGATGCCCGGTGGGGTTGTCGCCTGTCATTCTCCGGCTTCCCTTGCGCTGCCAGATACCGCAAGCATCTTGCGTTGTCACGCGGATTATCGCCTACGCCTACCACAGGTTGCGGGCCAGTTAACCGCGCGCTACCTTGGACGCCAACAGGCCATTGCGGGCGGAGTTCCGATGCGATTCACCTCTACCGACAGCTATATCGCGACCGAAGATCTGCGGGTTGCCGTCGATGCGGCGGTTCTGCTGGAACGTCCCCTTCTGGTGAAGGGCGAGCCCGGCACCGGCAAGACCGAACTGGCCCGCCAGGTGGCTGCGGCCCTTGGCATGCCACTGCTGGAATGGGGGGTGAAATCCACCACACGGGCGCAGCAGGGGCTTTACGAATACGACGCCGTATCGCGGCTGCGTGACAGCCAGCTTGGCGATGCACGGGTAGACGATGTGCGCAATTACATCCGCCGGGGCATGTTGTGGCAGGCCTTCGCAGCAGAGGCGCGCGTCGTCTTGCTGATCGACGAAATCGACAAGGCGGATGTGGAGTTCCCCAACGACCTTTTGCAAGAGCTCGACCAGATGACCTTCCACGTCTACGAGACGGGCGAGACCGTGCGTGCGCGGCACCGCCCCGTGGTCATCATCACCTCGAACAACGAAAAGGAACTGCCCGACGCCTTCTTGCGGCGCTGCTTCTTCCACTACATCCGCTTTCCCGATGCCGAAACGATGAAGCGCATCGTCGCGGTGCATTTTCCGGCCCTTAAACCCGCCCTGCTGGCCGAAGCATTGTCCCAGTTCTACACCCTGCGCGACACGCCGGGGTTGAAGAAGAAACCCTCGACCTCCGAGGTGCTGGATTGGCTGAAACTGCTGCTGGCCGAAGACCTGAGCGCCGAAGACCTGCGCCGCAGCGGGGCCGAGGGATTGCCAAAACTATATGGCGCGCTGCTGAAAAACGAACAGGATGTGCACCTTTTCGAACGGCTTGCCTTCATGCACCGGAGTACTGCCCGATGACCCCGCCCCGGATCCGCCCCATCACGCAGGCCGACCACGACCAGTGGCGCGCGCTATGGCGCGGCTATCTGACCTATTATGAAACCGAACTGCCCGACAGCGTGTTCGACGACACCTTTGCGCGCCTGCTGTCAGGCGACCCGCACGGCCCCTTCGGAATGGTAGCCGACGCGGATGGCACCTTGCTGGGGCTGGTGCATTACCTCTTTCACGCGCACACATGGCATCCGGCGGGCATCTGCTATCTGCAAGATCTTTTCACCACGCCCGAGGCCCGCGGCCGCGGCGTGGCGCGCGCGCTGATCCATGCCGTCTATGACCGCGCCGATGCCGCAGGTGTGCCGCGCGTCTACTGGACCACGCAAGATTTCAACGCGACGGCGCGGCGGCTCTACGATCAGGTAGGCACGCTGACCCCCTTCATCAAATATACCCGGCCCTTGTGATGAGCCTTGTGGCGCCTGCGGCCGTCCAGGTTCATAAATTGGTTGAAGGCCGCCCCGCAAGGCGCTGTATTAAAAGGATAAGCGCAGGCGCGACAACCCTCGCCGCGCTGCTGGTGCTGGCGGCCTGTGGCGCGCAGGCCCCCGATGTGTCCGAACGGATGGCGGCCAGCGCCATGCCGCTGCCAGCGCTGCCACGCTTTGGCCCTCCCGATCCGCTGCCACCCGCGCGCGCCAATGCCGACATGGTGCGCGATATCCTGGAAATGGGGTTCTTCCTCGAATCCGGGCGCGCGGTCCCCGCGCTGTCGCGCTTCGACGGCCCCGTGACCCTGCGCGTCACCGGCGCCCCGCCCGTTGGCGCGCTGACCGATACCGACCGGCTGATCCAACGCCTGCGCAGTGAAGCCGACATCGACATCACCCGCGTGCCCGAAGACCAACCCGCCCGGATCAACGTGACCTTCCTGCCGCGCGCCCGCATCCGGTCGCTGGTGCCGCAGGCGGCGTGTTTTCTGGTGCCCAATGTCAGCAGCTGGCAGGATTTCCGCGCCAACCGCCGCAACCCGGCGCTGGACTGGGCGCAGGTCTCGGTGCGCCAGGAAGTGGGCATTTTCATCCCCTCCGACACCACCCCGCAAGAAACCCGCGACTGCCTGCACGAAGAGGTCGGGCAAGCGCTGGGCCCCCTGAACGACCTGTTCCGCCTGACGGATTCGATCTTCAACGATGATAATTTCCAGACCGCGCTGACCGGCTTTGACATGCTGGTCCTGCGCGCCTGGAACGACCCGGCGTTGCAAAATGGCATGCGCCCCGCGCAAGTGGCCGCCGTGCTGCCCGCCGTGCTGGCGCGCCTCAACCCACGCGGGGAACGCGGCGGCACCGGCCCCGCAGGCCCCACCCCCCGCGCGTGGATCAACGCAATCGAGGCCGCTTTTGGCGGCGAGGGCGGGCGCGACATGCGGCTGGACGCGGCCAGCCGGGCGCTGACACTGGCCAACGCGGCGGGCTGGCAGGACGGGCGGCTGGCGCTCAGCCTGTTTCTGGTCGCGCGCTTCTTGCCCCCGCAAGAAGGCGAGGCCGCGCTGGCCGCGCTGATCCGCGCGGGCGCAATCTACCGCGACCTTCCGGGCGCCGAGGTGCACGCCGCCCATGTCGATATGCAACTGACGGTGCAGGCGCTGGCCTCGGGCCAGATGGATCTGGTGATGCAACTGACCACCCGCGCGATCCCGGTCGCGCGGCGCACCGAAAACGCCGCCCTTCTGTCGTCGCTGCAACTGCTGCGCGCCGAAGCGTTGCAGGCGATGGGCGCGCGCGCCGATGCCGCGGCGCTGCGCCTCGACAGTCTGATCTGGGCGCGCTATGGCTTCGGCACCGATGACGCGGTGCGTGCAAGGTTGGCCGAGGTCGCCGCCCTGACCCGCGCCCTGCCCGTGTCGCGCTGAAATAACAGGAGAAACTGGCGGATGATCGTTCTTTTTTGCATGATTGCAGGTGCCGTGTACGGCGGCTGGCGCGCGAAACGGCGCGGTGGCAATGGCTTTGATGCCGCGCAATATGCTGCCGTTTTCGCCATCATCGGCGCGATCGTCGGGCTTTTTGTCACCATCGGGGTGGAAAGGCTGTTGTAACCCATGTTTCAGCCGTTTTTCGACCAGTTGCGTGCCGGGGGTGTTCCGGTCAGCCTGCGCGAATATCTGGCTTTTCTGGAAGCGATGTCGCGCGGTCTTGTGACCTACGACATCGACGGTTTCTACTATCTGGCCCGCGCGATCATGGTCAAGGATGAGCGGTATCTGGACCGTTTCGACCGCGCCTTTGCCGCAAGCTTTCAGGGACTGGAGGGCATCACCCCCGGGGCCGTGCTCGACGCCATCGACCTGCCCCCCGAATGGCTGGCCAAAATGGCCGAAAAGCACCTGACCGACGCCGAAAAGGCCGAAATAGCGGCGCTTGGCGGGTTCGACAAACTGATGGAGACGCTGCGCGCACGGCTGGCCGAGCAGCAAGGCCGCCATCAGGGGGGGAACAAATGGGTGGGCACCGCAGGCACCAGCCCCTTTGGTGCCTATGGCTACAACCCCGAAGGCGTGCGCATCGGGCAAGACACCGGCCGCCATGGCCGCGCGGTAAAGGTCTGGGACAAGCGCGAATTCCGCAATCTGGACGACTCGGTCGAACTGGGTACGCGCAACATCAAGGTGGCGCTGAAACGCCTGCGCCGCTGGGCGCGCGATGGCGCGGCGCAGGAACTGGACCTCGACGGCACCATCCGCTCGACCGCCGAACAGGGCTGGCTGGACATCAAGACACGGGCAGAGCGGCGCAACGCCGTCAAGGTGCTGATCTTCTTCGATATCGGCGGCTCCATGGACCCCCATGTGCGCGTCATGGAAGAGCTTTTCAGCGCCGCGCGGTCCGAATTCAAGCATCTGGAACACTTCTATTTCCACAATTGCCTGTACGAATATGTCTGGCGCGACAATTCCCGCCGCTGGAATGCCCGCACCCCCACATGGGACGTGCTGCACCGCTATGGCCCTGACTACAAATGCATCTTCGTAGGCGACGCCAATATGTCGCCCTATGAGGTCACGCATCCCGGCGGCGCGAATGAACACTGGAACCCGGAAGCCGGGCAGGTCTGGCTGGCCCGCGCGCGCGACCAATGGCCAAACTGCCTGTGGATCAACCCGACGCCCGAACGCTTCTGGAACACGTCACATTCAATCAGCCTGATCCGCCAGATCTTCGACGGTGCCATGGTCCCGATGAGTCTGGACGGCATCGCGCGTGGCGTGCGGACCCTTTCCTGAGGCGCGTCGCACCGGGAAAACCACATTAGAAACGCCGGGCAACACACTGAAAACATGATCTTTCAAACAAAAAGCCGCGCCACCCCAACGGGCCGCGCGGCTTGGTCACATCGCCATAGGTCGGGCGTCAGTCTTCAACCGTCACGCGCACCATGCGGTCGGGGTCGGTCACGCTGCCGTTGCCGCCGCCGCCGCGTTTGATGGCGTCCACAACCTCGATCCCGTCGACCACCTGGCCCACGACGGTATATGCCCCGTTCAGATGTGGCGTGTCGTCGAACATGATGAAGAACTGGCTGTTCGCGCTGTCCGGGCTCTGGCTGCGCGCCATGCCGACGACGCCGCGCTGAAACGACAGGTCGGAAAACTCGGCCGGAATATCCCCGAGGTCAGAGCCCCCCGTCCCGGCGCGCGACGTATCGCCGCCCGACTTGCCGAATTGCACATCGCCGGTCTGCGCCATGAAACCATCGATCACGCGGTGGAACACCACGCCATCATAGGCGCCCTGCTCGGCCAGTGTGACGATCTGTTCCACATGCTGCGGCGCGACATCGGGGCGCAGATCGACGCGGACGGTACCATTCGCCTCGCCCGCGACCTCGATCACCAGATAGGGGCCGCCGGTGTCAACGGCGCTGTAATCCTGCGCCGAAACCCCGCCCGTCATGCTGAGGTAGCTGGCGCCCAGGATCACGAAACCCAGCGCGAACAATCCGCCCGCGATAAGACGATCACGCATCGGCGGCCACCTTTACGCTGATCATGCGGTCCGGGCTCGCAGGCGGCTCACCGCGGGTGATCGCGTCCACATGCTCCATCCCCGCGATGACACGGCCATAGACGGTGTACTGGCGGTTGAGGAAATGGTTGTCAGCAAAGTTGATGAAGAACTGGCTGTTCGCGCTGTTGGGGTTCGACGACCGCGCAGCGCCAATGGTGCCCCGGTCATGCGGGATGCCCGAAAACTCTGCCGGAACGTCGGGCAGGTCAGACGCGCCGGTGCCCGCGCGGCGGATGTTGAAGTCTTTTTCGGCATTGCCATTGGCCACGTCGCCGGTCTGCGCCATGAACCCGTCGATCACCCGGTGAAACACCACGTTGTCATAGGACCCGGCGCGCGCCAGTTCCTTGATGCGGGCGCAATGCTGGGGCGCGATGTCGGGCAGCAATTCCACGGTGACGGTACCGCCCTTCAGTTCGATCAGCAGGGTGTTTTCAGGGTCTTTGATCTCGGCCATTCTGATGGTCCTTGTGCGTTTGATACTGAGGGCAGACACTATCGCCCGTGGGGCCAAAGGAAAAGCCCCCATGGCCGGTGCCACCGGGTCACTTCGGGTTGACCTCGGCACGGGCATTGGCGACAGTCGCGCGAATTCAAACAGGAGCGGCGCATCATGGACTTCAAAACCCTCGACGATATGGATCTGGCGGGCAAGGTTGCGCTGGTGCGCGTCGACATCAACGTGCCGATGAAGGACGGCAAAGTCACCGACGCCACGCGGATCGACCGGATCATCCCCACGGTCCGCGCTATTCTGGACGCGGGCGGCAAGCCGGTGCTGCTGGCGCATTTCGACCGGCCAAAGGGCAAGGTCGTGCCGGAAATGTCGCTGCAACACCTCATCCCCGCGCTGGAGGCCGCGCTGGGTCAACCCGTGTCCTTCGCGTCGGACTGCATCGGCGTGCCCGCAAAGGAAGCCGTATCGGCGATGCAGACGGGCGATGTCCTGCTGTTGGAAAACACCCGTTTCCACGCGGGCGAAGAAAAGAATGACAAGCTGCTGGCCGCGTCCATGGCCGCATTGGGCAACCTTTATGTGAACGACGCCTTCTCGGCGGCGCACCGCGCGCATGCCTCGACCGAGGCGATCGCGCATCTGCTGCCCGCCTGCGCCGGCCGGCTGATGGAGGCGGAACTGACGGCGCTTGACGCAGCCCTTGGCAACCCCGCCCGTCCCGTGGCCGCCGTGGTGGGGGGCGCGAAAGTTTCGACCAAGCTGGACCTGCTGGGCAACCTCGTGGGCCGGGTCGAACACCTGATCATCGGCGGCGGCATGGCCAACACCTTCCTTGTCGCGCAAGGGGTCGAGGTCGGCGCGTCGATGGCCGAACGCGACATGGCCGACACCGCGCGCGAGATTCTGGAAAAGGCAAAGGCCGCAGGCTGCACCATCCACCTGCCCACCGACATCGTGGTCGCGTGGGAATTCAAGGCCGACACCGCCACCCAGACCGTGCCGGTTGCCCAATGCCCCAGCGACGCGATGATCCTCGACGCGGGCCCCGACAGCATTGCCAACATCGAAGCCGTGTTCAAAACCTGCAAGACCGTGATCTGGAACGGCCCGCTGGGCGTTTTCGAACTGCCGCCCTTCCACATCGCCACCACGGCGGCGGCGAAATGCGCCGCGGATCTGACAGCGGCAGGCAAGCTGATCTCGGTCGCGGGCGGCGGCGACACGGTCTCGGCCCTCAATCAATCCGGCGCGGCAGAGCATTTCACCTATATCTCGACCGCCGGCGGCGCTTTCCTCGAATGGATGGAGGGCAAGACCCTGCCGGGCGTGGCCGCGCTGGCAAAGTAGCGGTGGGATTCGGGGCAGCGTTGCAAAACTCTTGCAAGAATCCCGAATTAAACACACGTTCAGATAATGCAACGTGGGGGGAGACACGGCATGGATTTTGCGCGTACCGAAGAACAGACTGCCATTTTTGACATGGCGCATGCCTTTGGTCAGGAGCATATCGCCCCCCATGCGCGGGCGTGGGAAGTGGCGGGCACCATCCCGCGCGACCTGTGGCCAAAGCTCGCCGAACTGGGCTTTGGCGGGCTTTATGTGTCCGAGGATGCGGGCGGCTCTGGCCTGTCGCGGCTGGATGCCACCCTGGTGTTCGAGGCGCTGTCGATGGCCTGCCCCTCGGTCGCGGCGTTCCTGTCGATCCACAACATGTGTGCCGCGATGCTGGACCGCTACGGCAGCGATGACCTGAAAGCGCGCTACCTGCCCGCCGCCCTGTCGATGGAGAAAATCCTGTCCTATTGCCTGACCGAACCGGGATCAGGCTCGGACGCGGCCGCGCTGAAGACCCGCGCAGCGGCTGGCCCCGATGGGTATTTGCTGAACGGCACCAAGGCCTTCATCTCGGGCGGGGGCTATTCCGACACCTATATCGTGATGTGCCGCACCGGGGCCGAGGGCGCGCGCGGGGTTTCCGCCTTGGTGGTGGATGCCGACGCCCCCGGCCTGTCCTTCGGCGGGCTGGAGGACAAGATGGGCTGGCGCGCGCAACCCACGCGGCAGGTCCAACTTGACGATTGCCACGTTGCGCGCGAAAATCTGATCGGCGAGGAAGGCGCGGGCTTTCGCTATGCCATGGCGGGGCTGGACGGGGGGCGGCTCAACATCGCCGCATGCAGCCTTGGCGGCGCGCAGGCGGGTCTGGATGCGACGCTGACCTATATGGCGGACCGCAAGGCCTTCGGGCAGCCGCTGGACCAGTTTCAGGCGCTGCAATTCCGGCTGGCCGACATGCAGATCGACCTGCAAGCCGCCCGCGTCTTCTTGCATCAGGCGGCGTGGAAGCTGGACAATGGTGCGCCCGATGCCACGATGGCCTGCGCCATGGCAAAGAAATTCGTGACCGAGGCGGGCTCACGCAGTGTCGATCAATGCCTGCAACTGCACGGCGGTTACGGCTATCTGGCCGATTACGGGATCGAAAAACTGGTCCGCGACCTGCGCGTGCACCAGATCCTGGAAGGGACCAATGAAATCATGCGCCTGATCGTGGCGCGACAAATGCTTGCGGGCGGAGGAAGAAGTTAATGGCAGATGTGGACATTCGCGTTGAAGGGCATGCAGGCCGGATCACCCTGAACCGACCGCAGGCGCTGAACGCGCTGACACATGACATCTGCACCCAGATCAGCGACGCGCTGCACCGCTGGGTCACCGATGACGCCGTGGCGTTGGTCATTCTGGATGCGGTGGGCACGCGCGCGTTTTGCGCGGGCGGCGACATCGCGCAGATCCATGCGGCGGGCAGCGCGGGGGATTTCGACACCGCACGCGCCTTCTGGCGCGATGAATATGCGCTGAACCTCTACCTTTCGACCTATCCCAAACCCATTGTCTCGATGATGCAGGGGTACGTTATGGGCGGCGGCGTGGGGCTTGGCTGCCACGTGCGCCACCGCGTGGTGGGCGAAAGCACCCGCATCTCCATGCCCGAATGCGCCATCGGCCTGATCCCCGATGTGGGCGGCACCTACCTTCTGGCCCGCGCGCCGGGCCAGATGGGCCTTTACCTGGGCCTGACCGGCGCGCGCATGGGACCGGGCGATGCGATCTGGTGCGGCTTTGCCGATCATTTCATCCCCGAAATCGCCTGGCCCGGGGTGACAGCGGCGCTGTGCGAAACCGGCAGGCTGGACGCGCTTTATGCCCGGCTGACCGTGCCGCCACATGCGCAGCTGGGCGATATTGCCCGCACGGTGGATGCAGCCTTCAGCGCCGCCTCGGTGACCGAGGTAATGGCCGAACTGGACCTCAACGCCGAGGATTGGGCCGTGACCGCGCACAAGGCATTGCAGCACAACAGCCCGCTCTCGACCAGCCTGACCCGCGCCATGATCACCGCGCGGCCGACCACGCTGGCGGCAGCCCTGCGGCAGGAATACCGCGCCACGCACCGGCTGGTAAAGGAAGGCGACCTCTTGGAAGGCATCCGCGCCCAGATCATCGAGAAAGACCGCAGCCCGCGCTGGCGCCACGGCGCACCGTATAATGTGACCGAGGCCGAAGTTGATGCGGTTCTGGCGCCGTTGGGACCCGATGAGCTGGTCTTGACGGTCTGACACAAACGGCCAAAGCCACACGGCCATTACAAAAACGGCCATTAGAAAAAACGGCCACAATAATAATGGGGGGGGGAACCATGAAGATCGGATTTATCGGGCTGGGCAATATGGGCGGGCCAATGGCCGCCAATCTGGCAGCGGCAGGGCATGAGGTGGCGGGCTTCGATCTGCACGCCCCGATGCCTGCGGGCGTACAAGATGCCCGCAGCGCCGAAGCGGCTGCAACCGATGCCGATGTGGTCATCACCATGCTCCCCAATGGCGCGATCTTGCGCAGCGTGGCCGCGCAGCTTGTCCCCGCGATGCGCGCGGGCGCGGTGCTGTGCGATTGCTCCACCGTCGATGTGGACAGCGCCCGCGCGGTGGCGGAACAGGCGCAGGCCGCAGGCATCGGTGCGTTGGATGCACCGGTATCGGGCGGCGTCGGCGGGGCGACGGCGGGCACGCTGACTTTCATGGTGGGCGGCAGCGCGGCGGCTTTTGCCACCGCAGCCGCGCTTTTTGACGTGATGGGCGCAAAGGCGGTGCATTGCGGCGATGCAGGCGCAGGACAGGCTGCCAAGATATGCAACAACATGATCCTCGGCGTGACGATGATCGCCACCTGCGAGGCATTCGCGCTGGCCGACAAGCTGGGGCTGGACCGCCAGAAGATGTTCGATGTCGTCTCAACTTCTTCTGGCTACAGCTGGTCGATGAACGCCTATTGCCCCGCGCCGGGCATCGGGCCGCAATCGCCCGCCGACAATGACTACAAACCGGGCTTTGCTGCGGACCTGATGCTGAAGGATCTGCGGCTGGCGCAACAGGCGGCAGAAGGGGCCGATGCCGACACGCCGCTGGGCACCGCCGCCACAGCACTTTACGCGCGTTTCGTCGAGGAAGAAGACGGCACAGGCCGCGACTTTTCTGCCATGCTGCCCCGCTTCGCATCGCGCGGGCGCGGGTAGCGGCGCCGGCGTATCGGGGGCGCATCGAGGCCGCATCGGGTGGCGCAGATACTGGCCAAAGGGTTCTAAACGCCCTTTCCGCCCCCGACCATTACACCATAAATACGCAAAACCCCGGCACATGGCCGGGGTTTTGCGTTCGGGGCGGGCGCGGGTCTGCGCCCTGCCCCCGTCAAATCGTAAGATCACCCTGCAACAGGTTGATCGCTTTGGGTTTCCGCCGCGCGGCGGCCCTTGTTCTGGTCCATGAAGGTGTCGAACTCGGCCTTGTCCTTGGCGTCGCGCAGCCGCTCCAGGAAGCTGTCGAACGCCGATTGCTCGTCTTCCAGCCGCTTGAGGGTTTCGGCCTTGTAGGCCTCGAACGCCACGTTGCCACTGTCACGCAGCGCCCCGGTGGGCATGCGGTTGCGATTCTTGCACGATTTGTTGCCAAACATTTTCTTTCCCCAGATCATATATGCCAGAAGTGCCAGGCCGACCGGCCAGAACACGATGAAGCCCAGAACCATGGCGGCGATCCACGCGCCCTTGCCATAGGAATCAAGCCAGTTTTCAGCCCGTGCGGGCCAGGATAAAAAAGCAGTTGCAGTCGCCATGATCAGTATCTCCTCTGTGCGCCTCGGTCAGTGTTAATGTTATTCACATTTACATAGATGGCAAGTCCTATTGTCCATTCAAGGCCCGGGGCGCAGTTTTTTGCGAAATTCCGCGCAGGCCCCGCCGCCTCAGCTGTCGGCGTCCAGAAATCCCAGGCCCCGCAGGTAGATGCCGATGCCGGTTTCCAGCAATTGTTCGGGCGGGAACGGCGTGCGCGCGCCCGGCGCGCCGCGGGCATAAAGCTCGACAATCCCGTGGCTCAGCGCGCTGACATGCGCGGCAAACATCGCGGGCGGCGGGCGTCGTTCGGGTGGGATGCGGGCCGAAAGCGCCTCGGCCGCGCGGGTCAGCACGCGATTCGCCCGCGCCGAGGCCTGCGCCAGATCTGGCGTTGCCCCCGGCGACACCCCGGATTCGAACATCGCCACATAATGCCCCGGATGCTTGCGCGCAAAGGCCAAATAGGCCCGGCCCACCGTCTCGAACGCGGCAAGGGGCGACGGCTTGCCCCCATTATACGCGTATTCCAACAGATCCGCGAACAGCTCGAACCCCTGCAAGGCCAGTTCGGCAATCAGATCCTCGCGCCCGCCGAAATGCCGGTAGGGCGCGGCGGCGGACACGCCGGCCAGCTTCGCGGCCTCGGCCATGGTAAAGCCCTGCGGTCCCTTGTCCGCGATCAGGTCCAGCGTGGCCTCAACCAGCGCCTGCCGCAGATTTCCGTGGTGATAGCCCTGTTTAGCCATGGCGCGGCGACCTTGGACGGGGGGCGGGGATGCGGTGCATAGGCGGTCCTGACAATAAGCGCCGATATATAGCACGGATATAGCGGTAAAGTTCAACCAGTGAACCGCCGGGCAGCGCTTGCCCCCTGCGACATGATCGCAAAGGCCCGTATCTCAGCGCGCGGGCATCGGCGACCGCGTGCTCTGCCAGAACCGACATAAAGCGGCGCATCGCCCTTCTCTCCCCCAGCCGCCTTTGATACCACACCTGTTAAGGATCACGCCGGAGGGAGGGCAGGATGAAAACCACCGTACATCTGAACGCACGCGAAACGCCGCTGGCCATCTTGTCGATCTGCGCGGGCGTGGCCTTTCTGATCGGCAACGACATCATGGCGAAACTGCTGACCGAACGCTACGCGCCAATCCAGATCATCTTTTTGCGCAATCTGATCGCGGTGCCGGTCATCGCCGCGCTGATCTATGCAATCTATGGCGCTGCGGCGTTGCGCACGGGCCACCTGCGTCTGCACGCACTGCGCGGCCTGGTGATGGTCGCCGCCGCCTGGAGCTATTTCACGTCGCTCATCTACCTGCCGCTGGCCGAGGCGACGGCGCTGGTCTTCTCGGCCCCCATCTTCATCACCGCGCTGTCGGTGCCGCTGCTGGGCGAAAAGGTGGGCTGGCGGCGCTGGGCCGCAGTACTGCTGGGTTTTGCGGGCGTGCTGGTCATCGTGCGGCCCGGGGGCGCGACGTTCCAGATGGCATCGCTGCTGCCCATCGGCACGGCGCTCTTGTATGCGATCTTCATGATCAGCGCACGCTGGATCGGACGGGCCGAACGGGTCTGGACGATGATGCTCTATGTCATGGTGTTCCCGCTGATCTACGCCGCCCCCTTCGCTTTCGCCGACTGGACGCCGATAAGGCTGGAAGACATGGGAATGTTCGTGGCCATCGCGGCCTTCGGCAGCCTGGGGATCACGCTGATCGGGCAGGCTTTCCGGCTGGCCCCGGCAGCGATCGTCGCGCCCTTCGACTATACCGCGCTGATCTGGGCAACCGGGCTGGGCTGGCTGATCTGGGGCGATGTCCCGGTGATCTGGACGCTGCTGGGTGCCGCGATTATCGCGGTCAGCGGCATCATCATCATCTTGCGCGAGGCCCGGCAAACCCCGTAAATGCGCCGCTTGTCCCGCAATAAACCCCATTTGCGCCCCCCCACGCAATTAACGCCTGACAGGCGCGGAATCACCGCGCTTTTGTCCTGCTTTTTAAGGTTCGGTTGAATTACCCATGACATAGTTTAAGGTCAGGCGTACCCATGAATTCAGGACACAGCATGACTGAGAAGAACTCAGAAAAAGGATATGTCGCAATTTTGGGTTGGAGCTTGCGCTGCATTGACGGGCTTGAAAGATTCGACCGCCGCGATGTGATCGTCGCCCCCGCATGGGCCGAAAGCTATGCAAAAGAACATGATATCCCCTTCATTCAATGTCTTCGAACCGCTGAAACGCGCCTATGGCTTCAACGCCTGTCAGGCCATGGTGCTGGTCTTCGACCCCAAGACGACGAAAGAGGAACTCGACACCTTCTTCCCCAAGGAGGTCGTGCTTCCCCAAGGAGGTCTTGCTTCCCTAAGGAGGTCGTGGATGCCAAAGGTCAAGCCGGGTGCTTCGGCGTCTACCCGCGCCGCCGCGTGGTCAGCAACCTGGAAATCCCCGAGGCGACGGAAAGTCAGCCGTACTTCGATGTCCACGCACTCAACCCGCCGCATGAGCAGAAGGTGACCAAACGCACCGCCTTCGGCACGCACTGGGGGCTGGCCCATTTCTTCGGCGACGACGCGGTCGAAATGCGCGACCTGCTGAAAGCGCAAGAAGGGCGTGACTGCTACCTCTGACACCCCGTCCCGGGGGGCGCGATGTCCCGGGCGGCAGCCACAATATCTTGACGGCTGCCGGTACCTTCAGGGGGCGATGCCAAATCGCGTCGCCCCGCCATCATTCACCGCCAGGTGCCACCAGATGTGGCGTTCGGCGGTAACCCACCCACTGCCCCTGCGCCCCTGCTTGCATTCGCAGGGCGTTGCGGACAAAATAAGACGAACATTTGAAGAAGAGGTCCTTGTTGTGACAAATGCCGATGCGCACACGATCGCCGACAGCGCGGGGGGCCTGAAGATATTGCTCGACCAGCTGGACCGGCTGACGCTGACGCTGACGCTGCACGATGCATCGCGGACCGGCAAGCACGCCCATGCGATGCAGGTGCTGGACGCGGCGTGCCGCGTGCTCGCGCATGACGACGGGCTGCCCGAACTGCGCCGCCGCGCCGGTGCATTGTCGGATGCGGGCATCTTTGCGGGCACCGATTGGGACGCGCCCGCCAACCTGCTGCCCAGACTGGTCAAGCACACGCTGACCTATGCCGAACCGCCCACCATCACGCTGGAGGCGCTGAGCCTTCTGCGCTTCCTGACGGTGGCGCAGGACGGCCACGTCAACCCAGCCCTGCCCCCCGATCAGGCAAGGCAATTCCTCACTCAGGTGCTGGCGCTGAACCTCGACCGCCTGCTGGGCACAGCCGCCGATGAGGCGCAGCGCGGGGCGCGCGGGCCGCTGGCCCCTGCCGTGGACCGGCTGATGCGCTACCTGATGGCCGAAGTCGGGACCGAAAGCATCCTCGACAATCTGATCGCCGAGATCTGGCGCATCATGGCGCAACGTCCGATCCAGGTGGACCACGTCAAATCCATGGTGGTGCAGATCGCGCTGGCGCTGAACAGCGGCAATGCCCACAGCCCGACCGCACATCTCGGGGCCGACCGGCTGATCAGCGCGCTTTTCGGGCCCTCGATGCTCAGCCGCGAAGATCCGGGCATCCCCGCCTATCTGGACCGGCTCGCGCGCGCCGATCAGCGCATGGTCCATGATGAGGCGTTGGCCATGGCGCGCGCCATGCATGACACCGGCCTCGTGTCCGATTATCACGCCGCCTTCCTGCGCTGGACGCTGGAGGCCGGTCACCCCCGCATGCTGCCCGAGGCACTGGGCCTGTCCAGCACCGGCCTTGACGCGCTGCGCTGTTATGAGGCGCTGGTGCGCGCGCTGATTGATGCTGCGATCCAACCCGGCACCGCGCAAGCGGTCTATGGCCTGTCGCTGATGCTGGAACGCGGCATCCTCTATTCCCCGCCCATCGCACCCTCGCTCTGGCGGCTGCTGGAAACCCCACTCAGCGCCGAGTGCGGCACCGCCCTTGAAAGCGCCTGCGGCACCGCGTTGCCCGCCCAGACGCATCTGATCGCGGGCGTGCTGCTGCTGCTGGGGCAGCCGCTGGGCGTCGGTCAGGGCAACAACCCCACCTGCCAATCGGCGCGCGCGTTGTCGATGTGGGCGCTGAACGACCCCGACTTCCTGTTGTGGCTGATCGCGCAGGTCTCGCGCGGGGACCGGCTGCTGATGCATTTCGAGGGGGCGCCGCTGGACACCTCCACCCTGCCCCCGGGCCTTGCCACGCTGACGCCGCTGGACGCCGACCCGGTGTCGGTGCTGCTGGTGCCCCATCTGGACCGGGCCTATGCCGAACTGGGCCGCCGCTGCGCGGGCCGGGGCGAGGACCCCCACCGCTGGATCAACCCCGAACTGCACGGCTGGTGGGTCGGGCGGGAATTCCACATCTCGGTCGATGTCGCCACCGGCGCGCTGAAGGATTATGAGGGGTTCTTGCGCAATTTCCACGCGGCTTATCACCCGATGTTCAACGGCAACCAGCCGGTGATCCACCCACAGCCCGCCGGGATCGCGGTGACCGATGCAAATGGCGGCTTCATCGGCTGGCACGCGATCACGCTGATCCGCGTCGGGCTGGACCCCGACGATCACATGCGGGTGTATTTCTTCAACCCCAACAACGACAGCGGGCAGGATTGGGGCAATGGCGTCGTCGTGTCGACCCATGGGCATGGGGAACGGTTCGGCGAAGGCTCGCTGCTGTTTGGCGAATTCGCCTCGCGGCTGTATCTGTTCCACGATGACGGCTTGCAGCGCATGGCGCAGGTCGACGTGCCCGATGACCAGATCGCCGAGATCGCCGCCATGGGCCGCGCCACCTGGGCCGTGGGCCGGGCCGATCTGGAGGTCTGAGGCGTGCCAGTCGCAGGGCTTTGCGGGTCACAGTACGGCGCAGGTCACAGGGCGGCGCGGGTCACAGGGCGGCGCGGGTCACAGGGTGGCGCAGGTCACAGGGTGGCGCGGGGTCGCAGGGCGGCGCAGGTCGCAGGGCGGCGCAGGTCACAGGCTGTGCGCAGGTCGCAGGGCTGTGCGGGGTCAAAGGGTGGCGCAGATCACAGGGTGGCGCGGCGCAGGTCATTCTGGCTGCCACGCCGATCCACCGGGGGGAAACAATCCCCCGGCCCAGCAAGCGACGGGGGCAAGCGACCGGGGCAAGCGGCGGGGGCCAGCATCCATGCCCGCGCGCACAGCACGCGTATGTCGGTGATGATCGCCAAGCCGCGTGGCGCGCGCCTCGCCGCCCCCTGACACCCCATCCAAACCACAGGCCCCCAGATGACCCCCAGTCCCAGCCAGACCCTTGCAGGCAAGACAATCGTCGCCGACGCCTTCCATGCCCCCACGCGTGGACAGGTCGAATTCCTGCCCGCTGCGGCAATCACCCTTGACCCCGATGGGGTCATCGCAAAGGTGTCCCACGACATCCCCGACGACGCAATCCACCTGCCCGCAGGCCATGTCTTGCTGCCCGGGCTGGTCGATCTGCATGTCCACGCGCCGCAATTCCCGCAACTCGGCTCGGCCCTCGACGTGCCGCTGGAGGATTGGCTGCAAACCTACACCTTCCCGCTCGAGGCGCGCTACAGCGACACCGATTTCGCCGCCAGCGTCTATGCGGCCCTGATCGACCACATGCTGCGCGCAGGCACCACCACCGCCCTGCATTTCGCCACGATCCACCTGCCCGCCACCAGGATACTGGCCGACATCTGCATGGCAAAGGGCCAGCGCGCGCTGATCGGCAAGGTGGCGATGGACCATCCCGACACCTGCCCCGATTACTACCGCGATGCCGATGCCGACACCTCGGTGGCCGAAACCCGCGCGCTGATCGACTATATCAACCACCACCCCGACAACGCCGACCGCCGCGTGCTGCCTGTCATCACGCCGCGCTTCGTGCCCGCCTGCACCGATGCCTGCCTGCACGGACTGGGCGCGCTTGCGCTTGAGACCGGCACCCGCGTGCAGACCCATGTGTCCGAAAGCGACTGGGAGCACGCCCATGTGTTTGACCGCATGGGCATGAGCGATACCGAAACCCTCGACCATTTCGGCCTCTTGCGCGACCATACCGTGCTGGCCCATGCCAATTTCCTGTCGGGCACCGATATGGACCTGATCGCGGCGCGCGGCGGCGGCATTGCGCATTGCCCGTGGTCTAACATCTACTTCGCCAACGCGGTCTTCCCGCTGCGCGACGCGCTGGCACGCGGGCTGCGCGTGGGGCTGGGCACCGATATTTCGGGTGGCCCCATCGGCACCGTGTGGGAAGCCGCAAGGATGAGCGTCGCCGCCGCCCGCATGCTCGAAAGCGGCACCGACCCGGCCCGCGCCCCGCAAGAAAGGGGCCGCGACGCGGCCCGCATCGACATCGCCACCGCCTTTCATCTGGCCACGCGCGGCGGCGCGCAGGCCCTGGGCCTCGATGTCGGCAGCTTTGAGGTCGGCATGCGCTTTGACGCCATCGCCATCGACCCGGCAGCACCACTGGGCCAGATCGTCGTTTACGGCGAAACCCCGCCGCTGCAACTGCTGGAAAAGATCATTTACGGCGCGACCAAGGCCAATGTCGCCCGCGTCTGGTCCGACGGCATCCAGCGGATCTGACGCCGCTTTATACGGCAGGCGCTAAGGGGCACGCCGCCCGCGCCCCGTCAATACGGGAGCCCGCCAATACGGCAGCCCGTCAATACGGCAGCCCGTCAATACGGCAACCCGATGTAATTCTCGGCCAGATCGCGCCGCGCGGTTTCCGATTGTGACAGGTGTTTCAGCGTCGCCTTGCGCATCTGCCCGGCAAAACTGTCCTCGCCGTCGAATTGGTGCAGCATGGTCGTCATCTGCCAGCTGAAGCGCATTGCCTTCCAGATCCGGGTCAGCGCGCGCGCCGAATAGCCGTCGATCCCGGCCGTATCGCCCGATTTCACCGCCGAGATCAGCGCCTGATACAGGTAAAACACGTCCGACGCCGCCAGGTTCAGCCCCTTCGCCCCGGTCGGCGGCACGATATGCGCGGCGTCCCCCACCAGGAACAACCGGCCCCAGCGCAGCGGCTCGCTGACGAAAGACCGCAGCGGCGCGATGGATTTCTCGATCGACGGGCCCGTCTCCATCGCCGCCGCCACATCCCCGGGCAGGCAGGCGCGCAGCTTGTCCCAGAAGCGTTGATCGCTCCACGCCTCCACCTTGTCGGTCAGCGGCACCTGCACGTAATACCGGCTGAGGTTTTCATTGCGCATCGAGGCCAGCGCGAACCCGTGCCCGGATGACGCATAGATCAGCTCTTCATGCGCGGGGCGGGTGCGCGACAGAACGCCCAGCCAGCCAAACGGGTAGACCCGCTCGAATTCTTGCCGCTTTGCGGCCGGGATGGTCTTGCGGCTGACCCCGTGGAACCCGTCACAGCCCGCGACATAGGCGCAGGTCAGGCGCTTGCGTTCGCCGTTCAGCGTGTATTCCACGGCAGGCGCAGGGGTATCGGCGCCGTCGATCACCACATCTTGCACGCCATGGATCACCGTGGCGCCCATGGCCTCCTGCGCCGCATAAAGGTCTGCCGTTACCTCGGTCTGGCCGTACACCATCACCGATTTGCCGGTCAGTTCCTCAAAGTTGATCCGCACCATCAGGTCGTCATCGGTCAGGTAGCACCCCGCGTGCGGATGCCCCTCGCGCATCATGCGCTCAGCAACACCGGCCTCTTGCAACAGCGCCATTGTACCCGCTTCCAGCACGCCCGCGCGGATGCGTGACAGCACATGCGCGCGGCTGGCGCGCTCCAGAACCACCGTCGCCACGCCCGCGCGGTTCAGCAGTTGCGACAGCAGCAGCCCCGATGGCCCCCCGCCAATGATGGCAACTTCGGTATCCATGGTGCGCGTCCTCCCTGATGGCCCTTCCGATCCTCTTGGCTAAGCTATATCTGCGCCGCAGGTAATGGCGTCACTGGGCAAGCCATGGTACTTATCGTGCATGAGCATCAAAAACCGGATTCCCGCCTTCGGGCTTTATGGCGAACAAGGCCAGTTCCCCGATGTGATCCATATAGAGGACTTTTCGGCCCGCGCCCCCCTGCACAACTGGCAGATTGCGCCGCATCGCCACGGTCAGATGGCACAGGTTTTCACCGTCGATGATGGCTGGCTGGAGGCACGCGCCGATGACGCGGCGGCCCAGCTTGAAACTGGTGATTTTCTATATATCCCAGTGAATTGTGTGCATTCCCTCACCTTCCGCCCCGGGGCGCGCGGCGCGGTCTTGTCCTTGCCTGCCAGCGTGGTGGGCGCCCTCTCGCCGCCGTCGCCACAGGTGGATGCGGCGCTGGCGCAACCGCGCTGGGGCCGGGTCGGCGCGCGGCTGGGCGCCGTTCTTGCCATGCTGCGCCAGACCGCACAGGGCAACGGGCCATTCCGCGCGCAGCAAGTGGTCGGAATGGCACATACCGTGCTTTCCCTTCTCGCCAGCACCCCCGGCGCGCGTGATGCCCTCTTGCCGCACCACCGCAGCGCGCGGCTGGCCGGTCTCGACACGCTGATCAGCCAGCACCGCGCGGCGGGCTGGACCGCGTCGGATTATGCGCGCGCGCTCTCGGTCAGCACCGGACACCTCAGCCGGTTGTGCCGCGCCGCCACCGGGCATGGCGCGGCAGCTTACATCGAACATCGTATCATGGAAGAGGCTTGTCGCCTGCTGGCCTTCACCCGCCTGCCTGTGGCCGAGGTGGGCTACCGGCTGGGCTATATTGACCCGCCCTATTTCACTAAGCGTTTCAAGCGGGTACGCGGGCAAACCCCGGGGGAGTACCGCGCCATTTTCGCGGGCTGAGGGCGCTCTTTCGCCGGGACCAATCCTCGGCCGTCGCGCCATTTTCGCGCGCACAAGATGCACGCAGCGCTGTATTTGACAGGCGCCTGTCATTCCTTGCGATACGTCGATCATTGCTATTCCTCAGCGCATTAACCTTTCGCACCGCCGCCCCCGGCGCGCGCTCCGTTAACCACGCCCGATACGGGTGCAAAGCCATACTGTTTCCATACTGGAACCAGACGGTTTCCAGACACCACAAACCCCGGGTTTTCCCCACATTAACCTCTGATTCGTGCCCCGATTGCCCGCCACGGGCAGTGCCGCCGCGACCGCCCCTTTAACCAGCTTGTGCAAATGCGCCGGGTCAAGCGCGCCTCCGCGCGCCCGGGCGGGGTATTCCCGCCCGAAGCCCTGCGCCACATCCCGCCATAACGCTCTGATTCAAATTGATATGATGGAAAGAAGCCACCCAGTGACGCGCCCGAACTCCCGGCCCGCCGGAACCAATTGTTAAGGTGTCTGTGCGACACCTTGGGACGCAAAAGCGAAAGGATGTGGCTGAAAGACATGAGCGTAAAGATCCCGACTCCAAAGCGGCTTTCAAGCCTGCTGACGCTGATGACCGTCTGCGCCATTATCATTTTCATAGGCACCCTCTTCGGCGTCGCCACGCGACTGGCATCAGATTTCGACGATAACGCCCGCAAGGACGCGGTGCAGCGGGTCGAGTCCGGGCTGCGGATCATGACCGAACGGCTGGTTGCGACCAGCGTGGACTATGCCAATTGGACCGACCATTATCTGGCAGTACAGCACCGGAACATAGTCTGGCTGGCTGAGAATGTCGGCGTCGCCGTGCAGGAAGCCAACCTTACCTCTCTTGTCATTGTGGGCGGCGGTCCGCTGGAAGGCATTCATGGCTGGTCGCATGATAGACATAACCAACTGACTGAAATAGACTTTCAGGAGGTGTTCGATTTCGCCGCGACCTATTTTGCAGAAAACGGCGCGGCCCCGGACGCAGGTCCGCTGACCGCCTACCGCTGGATCGGCGGTGAATTGTGGTTGCTGGCCATCGACTACATCTTGCCTGGTGCCGCGATGCGCGGTCCGCTGTTACCGACCGCAAAACTGATTCTTGGCTGGCCGGTCTCCAGTCGGCTGCCGCTCATTCTGGGCGACACCTTGCTACTGTCCGATGTCCGGGTCCGGACGTTTCCGCAAGACAATGCGGCAGCTCTTGCGCTGCCGGCGTCTGGCGGCCCGCCGACCTGGATAACCTGGACGCTGCCCACGCCGGGTACACATGCGATCACCGCAGTCATCGCGCCTACGGGGGTGGCGCTGGCGCTGCTGCTTTTGATGCTGGGCGCCTGCGTCTTTGTCGCGCGCGGGCTCGCCAACGACCTCGACCACGCGCTTTGCACCGCGACCGCCGCCAGCCAGGCGAAATCGGGTTTCCTCACCCATATGAGCCATGAGATCCGGACACCGCTCAACGGCGTGATCGGCATGGCGGAGCTTCTGGGCAACACGCGACTGGACGCCGAACAGCGCGGAATGTTGGCAATCATCCAACACTCTGGTGATAATTTATTAAAACTTATCAATGATATACTTGACCTCGCCCGTATCGAATCCGGCAAGCTGACGATCATCTCCGCGCCGTTCGCGCTGGAAAGCGTGGTCGCACAGGTTGAAGCGCTGCACGGCACGATCGCGGGGGCCAAGGGCGTGGCCCTGGAAGTGCGGCGCGGCGCAGGCCTGCCCGATCTTGTGCAGGGGGATGAGACCCGCATGCTTCAGATCCTCAACAATGTACTGGGCAATGCGGTGAAATTTACCGAGGCCGGGCAAATCGTAATGGAGGTTTCGAGTGACCACGAAGACCACATCGTCTTTTGCGTGACGGACACCGGCATCGGGATGACAGAGGAACAGATCTCGCGCTTTTTCATCGCCTTTGAGCAGGCAGATGCCGAAACGGCCCAGCGCTTCGGCGGCACCGGGCTGGGCATGTCCATCGTCAAGCAACTGGTTGAAGTCATGGGTGGAAGCATATCGGTCGACAGCACGCCGGGTCAGGGTACTGGCGTCACCATCCGCCTGCCCTCACGCGTTGCCGGGGCCCCCACTCTGCCCGCAACACCCGGCGCAACCCCGACATTGTCCGCCGGTCCCAAGGTAGGCGCAGCTGATATGTCCGATACGGCGCCAGGCGGCACCACAGGCACAAACGATCACGCAATCGCAGCCACAGGTTCCGGCCCCGACCCGGGCGCTGTTCCGGCACCGGACGAAAGGCTGACCACCCTAAGGTTGCTTGTTGCCGAGGACAACGCCACCAACCGGCATATCCTGGCCCTCATGCTCGACAAGCTGGGGGTGCGGAGCACTTTCGCGAAAAACGGGGTCGAGGCATGTCAGTTCTGGCGCGACGGGCAATTTGATCTGATCCTGATGGATATCTCCATGCCGGTCATGGATGGCTTCGCAGCGCTGGCGCAGATCCAGCGCTGCGCGCGCGATTCCCGCCGCGCGCCGCCGTGCGTGATCGCCGTGACGGCGAATGTCATGGCAGCGCAGATCGAAAGCTACCAGGCGGCGGGCTTTGTCGACACGCTGGCCAAACCGATCCGGCGCGCGGCGCTGCACGAGGTGCTTTTGCGCCATTGCCGTCCGGCGGCGCCGGACGATCAGCGGCATCTCACCGGCCTTGCGCAGGACGGCGTGCTGTAGCAACGCCCCAACGCAGCGACACATGGGCGGAAACGGTCGGCCACAGCACGCGTCCGGCCCAAGGCTGCGCTGTGATGATGCCCCGAGGGTCGAGCGCCGGTCGGGGGAATGCGCAAGCCACAAGCGGGCGCGGACCAGGATCGGTCGGGCGCAGGATCACGCCGTGTTCTCGAAACGAACGGGGTGGGTCATGGCAGCGAACCAGTCGAAAACCGTCGGCAATCCGGGCGTCGCGGGGCCTTGCGCCTTTCACTGACACATCCCTGTCATGGAAACCAGCCATGGTGCAGGCGCAGGGTACGGGGATCGCCACGCCCAAGCGGCGGGCAGTACAGGGGCAAGGATCATGACGGCGACCGGGAGCGAGAGCGCACCAACGCCCGCAGCCACGGGCTGGCCCTCAGGCTGGACGTATCCCGTACGGGCCGTTGCAGCTGCAGTGCGCACAAAACGCGCGACCACACGGTGCGCCCCGAAAACCCTGGGTCGCATTGCGCCGCAAGGCGCTGCGCCGCAATTCACGGCCCCCAAGTCATCCCAAACCGAGGCACAGCAGCGCCGCGCAGCCGAAGGGTTGACCGCGCCAGATGCACCGACGCCGCCCCCCACCATGCCCATCGCCCCTGCCAACAGACCAATGGGCTCCGAAACCGGGGCGCCGCAGAATCGCGCGCCCCGGGAACATATGCCCGAAGGCCCTGCCAAGCGCCCCACCCCTACTGCCACTGACGCGCGCAAAACCGTGCCCTCGGGTATCACCAACCCCGTAGCCCCCCGGCACGATGGCCCAACGGAAAGCCTGCCCCCAGCCCGCATCGGTGAGGCCTGCACCGCGCCGACCCGCATCATGATCGTCAGCGATGCCTGGGAGCCGCAGGTCAACGGGGTCGTGCGCAGCTATCAAAACATCATCCGGGCCTTACGCCAACAGGACTGCACCGTGCGGGTCATCGGGCCGGCGGATTTCGCCACCCTGCCCGTGCCCGGCTACAGCGCGGTGCCACTGGCCATCCTGCCGTACCGTCGGCTGGCAGCGATGATCGACGCCTTCGCGCCGCAGGCCGTGCATATCGCGGTTGAGGGGCCGCTGGGCTGGGCGGCGCGGCGCTATTGCCTGCGCCGGGGGCTGCCATTTTCCACCTCTTTCCATACCAATTTTCCGGCCTATGCGGCACTGCGCACGCCGTGGTGGCTGGGGGGGCCGAAGCTTCTGGGGGGACCGGTGGCGCGGCTGACCACCGCGCTGGCCCGCCGCTTCCATGCGCGCGCGCACCACACGTTTGTCACCACCCCGTCCATGGAGGCCCTGCTGCGCGACTGGGGCTTTGCGGGTCAGTTGGTGCCGCTGTCGCGCGGGGTGGATTGCGACGTCTTCGCCCCCGTTGTCGCGGCGCCCACGCCCGGCAATGCGCCGCCCACACTTCTCTATGTCGGGCGGGTCGCGCCGGAAAAGGACATCGCGGCCTTCCTGCGCCTGACCGAGGAACAGACAGGCCCGGTGCGCAAGGTCGTCGTTGGCGACGGGCCGCAACGGGCCGCGCTGTCCCGCGCCTACCCGGATGTGGACTTTCGCGGCACACTGACCGGCGCGGCGCTGGCCGAAGCCTACCGGCGCGCGGATTGCTTCGTCTTCCCCTCGCGCACCGACACGTTCGGGATTGTCTTGATCGAGGCGATGGCCTCGGGCCTGCCGATCGCGGCGCATGACGTGCCGGGACCGCGCGACATCGTGACCGTGCCGATGCTGGGCGCAATCGATTCCGACCTTGGCCGCGCAGTGCGCCACGCGCTGCGCGCGCCCGGAAGCCGGGCCGCACGCCACGCCCATGCCCGCGCGCATTACAGTTGGGACAGCGTGGCCGAAAGCTTCCTGCACCACAGCAAGGAGATGCAGCCATGAGCCCCGCCACCGCATCACTGCCCACAGCCCCAGCCGCCACGCCGCGCCCCAGCTTGCCGCGGATGCGCGCGCTTTTCATCTCGGACCTGCATCTGGGCTACAAGGGTGCCGATATCCGCGCCCTTAACGAAATGCTGAAGGCCTGCGAGCCTGAGCATCTGTATCTGGTGGGCGATGTCTTCGACGGATGGAAGCTGGAAAAACGCTGGTACTGGACGCAGGATTATTGCGACCTGATCGACATCTTGATGAGTCTGCGCCGCCGCCGCGTGCCCATCACGCTGATCACAGGCAACCATGATGAGAAACTGCGCGAGGTCATCCCCAAACTGTTCCGCCCGCTGATCCTGTGCCGCTATGGCATCCGCATCGAGGAACGCTGCATGCACCGCACCGCGCGCGGCAAGAAACTGCTGGTGATCCATGGCGACCAATTCGACGGGGCCTTGTGGCGCGGCGGCTCGAAAATCGCCGACCAGGTGTGGGGTTGGCTGACCGAGCGCGGACTGATCCCGCCGCCACGTCCGGGGCGGCGCTGGTCGCTGCGCCGCGCCATCAACCGCGAAAATGGCAGCCTGAACGAGCGCCATGTCAGCGCAGCGCTGCGCCGCGCCATTCATGACGGCGCGGATGGCATCGTCTTTGGCCACAGCCATGTGCCCATTCTGGACCGGCGAGAGGGGAGGGCCGTGGCGAATTGCGGCGCCTGGACCGTGGCAGATGGCGGGATGCACACCGCGATCGCCGAAACGCCTGAGGGGCGGCTGGAAATGTTACATTGGCCCTCGACCCCGCGCCACAACGGCAAGACCGCTGCCCCCTGCACCCGCGACGAGGCCAGGCAAGAAGGCCCCCGATCAGAAACCGCCGAACACGCCCTGCCCGCCCCCGTCCTCAGCGTACAAGACCCCGATTCCGCCCGGCTGATCCGCTATGTCTATGCGCTGTGGCGGCCCATGCAGCCCGGCATGCGCAACCTGCCCCGGCCTGCGGCATCCCCCGCCGACGCAAGCACCAAGGCCGCTTTGCGCCCGACCGTCGCGGCCTGATCGGCGCACCGAGCAAGCCGGCCAGATCAACCACCTGACAGGCTTTACCGCAGACCCAATACTCCGGCCCCGTCCAAAAACGTATGGCCCAAGCGCCACCCCTTGGATCGCGCCATGCGACAAACCTGAGTATAAAGCGGTTGCAATTTTTATTGTAGCGCTTTAAATCCAGTTTCAGGGGGATTTCTAAAAATGCCGAAGGCGAATTCGCTGTCTGAACTTGCGCGCCATCTGGGCCTGTCGCCAACGACAGTCTCACGCGCACTGGCGCAGCATGAGGCGATTGCCAAGAAAACCCGCGAACGCGTCGCCAAAGCCGCGCTGGAAATGGGCTATGTCCCCAACCGCGCCGCACAGGCCCTGGCCTCGGGGCGGTCTGGCTTCGTGGGCTTCTTGTTACCCATGCGCGGTCGTGGGCTGGCCGACCCGTTTCTGGGCGAATTCGTCAGCGCCCTGACCGAGGAATTTGCTGCCAAGCAGGTGGAACTTCTCCTGTCCGCCGTGCCGCGCAACGGATCGGAACTGCTGCATCTGGAGCATCTGGTCACGTCGGGGCGGGTCGACGGCATCGTGCTCAGCCGGATCGAACTGGATGATGCGCGCGTGGCGATGCTGCGCGAGCGCGAGGTGCCGTTTGTCGCCCATGGCCGGATCGGCGCGGATGAAACTGGCTATAGCTGGCTGGACACCGACGGCGAAACTGCCTTTGCCGAAGCTTTCGCTCTGCTTTACGCGCAGGGCCACCGGCGCTTCGGCTTGCTGAGCCTGGATGAGCCGCTGACCTTCCGCCACAAGCGCGAAGCCGGGTTTACAAACGCTTTCACATCGCAGGGCGACCCAGATCTGTCGCTGCGCCAAGTCTCGTGCCCGCGCTATGACACCGAGGGCCGCGCCCGCGCCATTGCAGAAACGCTGGCAGGGCCAGACCGTCCCACCGCGATCCTGGCCGTGTCGGACGGGCTGGCGCTGGAGTTGATGGCCGCCGCACAGGCCACCGGTTTACGCGTGCCCGATGACCTGTCGGTGATCGGTTTCGACAACACGCCCTCGGCCGCGCATGTCACGCCGGGGCTGACGACATTTGATGCCCGCATTTCGGATTGTGCCACCCAGTTGGCCGAAATGCTGCTGGCGCGCATCGCCGCGCCCAAATCGCCGCATGCAACGCGGCTTTTACGTCCGCAACTTGTGTTGCGCCACTCGCACGGGGCAGCGCCCCACTGCGCTGCCTGAACACCACGACCAAAACCTGAACGGGAGGAAAGACAATGAAAACCGGACTGAAAATCACTTTGCTTGCCACTGCAAGCGCTTTAATTTCCACATCGCTCGCTGCTGACACGCTGCTGTGGTCCACGCAGGCCAAACCGATCGAGGAAACGCAGGCGATGCGCGAACAGGTGCTGGCCGGGTTTGACGGCGAAGTCAGCTTTGAGCCCGCCGACGAAGGCCCCTGGCAGACCCGTCTGACTGCGGAACTGACCGCAGGGTCGGGGAGCATCGGTGCGCTCGGCGCGCTGCATGGCGATTTCACCGGCGTCAGCGACGGGCTTTCCGATCTGTCGGCAATCGACGTAAGCAGCGTCGCACCCGGTTTCGTTGAACTGGGAAAGCTGGGCACCGACACGCAGAAATACATCCCCTGGATGCAGGCCACCTATATCATGGCCGCGCACCGTCAGGCGCTGGAATACCTGCCCGAAGGGGCTGACCTGATGGCGCTGAGCTATGATGAACTGGTCGCATGGGCCGCCAACATGCACGAGGCGACCGGCGAGCCGCGCTTTGGCTTTCCCGCCGGGCCGCAGGGGCTGAAGCACCGCTTCTTCCAGGGCTATCTGCTGCCGTCCTTCACCGGGTCGATGGTCACTGAATTCCGGTCGGATGCGGCGGAAGACGCATGGAACAGCTTCCTGGCGCTGTGGGAACATACCAACCCCGCCTCGACCAATTTCAGCTTCATGCAAGAACAGCTGATCGCCGGGGACGCTTGGGTGGTGTTTGACCACACCGCGCGTCTGGCCGATGCGTTCAACCAGCAACCCGATGATTTCGTGGCCTTTCCCGCGCCCGCAGGGCCGGCTGGCCGCGGCTTCATGCCGGTACTTGCCGGTGTCGCTGTGCCGGTAACTGCGCCCGACCCCGAGGAAGCCGCAGCACTGGTGCGCTACCTGCTGGAACCCGAAACCCAGATCGCGACGCTGCGCGCCACCAACTTCTTCCCGGTGATCGACCTGGATCTGCCAGATGACATGCCCGCGTCGGTTCAGGCCGCAGGCCCCGCGATTTCGGCCATGTCGGGCGCGGATGACGCGCTGCCTGCGCTGTTGCCGGTCGGGCTGGGCAGCTTGGGCGGGCAGTTCAATCAGGTCTACAGCGACACGTTCGAACGGATCGTGTTGGCAGGCCAACCGGTCCGCGCGGTGCTGGACGATCAGGCCGAGGCGCTGCGCCGCGTGATCGACGAAGCCGCCGCCCCCTGCTGGGCGCCCGATGCCGCGTCGGACGGTCCCTGCCCCGTCAACTAAGCGTTTCAACTGAGGGGCAACCCCAGGTTCAGACCTGAGAGCCCCCCCCCAAAAAAAGGTGGCCCCGCAGCGCAATGGCATGCGGGGCCATGGCCCCCCTTTGTCGAAAATGGCTGCGGGGCGCGCCTGCCCACCGGTACAGAAGTGTCTGTGGGGCTGCCGCTTCGCGCGTACCCGCCAACACGAATGAAACAGCGCGGGGGCGCCCAGATCCCCGCCGAAAGGAGGCGCGATGCCCCGGGCCTTGCCCTATCTGCTGCTGCTGCCAGCCTCGGCATTTCTGCTGGTGTTTTTCTTCTATCCCTTCGGGCTGGTCGTGGTCGAAAGCATGACCCGCGACGGTGCGTGGACGACGGGGAATTTCACCCGCATGACCGACCACTGGAAATTCGGCCAGGCGGTCTGGAACACGATCTGGCTTACGGCCATCGTGGTGCCGGTGCAGTTGGTCATGGCGCTGACCATGGCTTCGGTCGTGCAGAAGCTGAAGACAGGGCGCTCGGCGCTTCTGTATATCTTCGCCATTCCGCTGGGCATTTCCGATCTGGCCGCCGGGCTGATCTGGCTGGCGATATTCGAGCAATCGGGCTTTCTCAATTCCATCTTGCACAGCTTTGGCATCATCGACCGGCCGCAGCTTTTCCTCGGCTATCAAAGCGTCTGGGTGATCTTTCTGGCCGTCTGTCTGGCCGAGATATGGCGCGCCACGGCGATCATGATGGTGATCCTTGTCGCCGGGCTGGGCCTGATCCCCAAGGAATATAACGAGGCCGCAGAGGTCTTTGGCGCCTCGCGCTGGCAGCGCTTCACCCGCGTCACCCTGCCGATGCTGCGCCCCAGCCTGCAAACCGCACTGATCTTGCGCATCCTGATGGCGTTCGAGGTGTTTGCCGTGGTCGTGGCCCTTGGGGGCACCACCCTGCCCGTGCTGATGGGCGAGACCTTCCAATGGCAGTTCCAGTTGCAAGACCGGGGCGTGGCGGCGGCGTATGCCATGGTCATTCTCGGGCTGTCGGTCGCGTTTTCGCTGATCGTGCTGCGGCTGTTGCATGTCCCGAAAGGAGCCCGGGTATGAGCGATCTCTCCCCCTCTGGCAATGAGCCCACCCAGCCGGTGGTGCATTCCGGCCCCAACCGTCAGGCTGTCCATCGCGCCGGGCGGCTCTTGTTTGGCGCGGGCATTGCGCTGCTGGTCCTGTGGGTGCTGGTGCCGATCTGGTTCCTGTTCGTCAACGCGCTGTCTTCTCCTTCCGAGGTCACAGGCTTTCCCAAACGCTTCTGGCCCAGTTTCGACATGGAATCGGTTGCGTTCTTCTGGAACTTCCAGGGTGTGACCAATGCGCTGTGGAACTCGGTCAAGGTTGCGACACTGACGATGATCCTGTCCATCGGCATGGGGGCACCGGCGGGTTATGCGCTGTCGCGCTTCGACTTTCCGGGCAAGGAATTCTTCCGCGTGCTGGTTATCATGACCCGCGCCTTCCCGTTGCCGCTGCTGGCGCTGCCGCTGGCGGTGATGTTCATCCGCACCGGGCTGGACGACACGGTGCTGGGGCTGGCGCTGGTGCATGCCATGCTGGCATTGCCGTTTGCGGTGTTGATTACCTATTCGCTGTTCTCGGGCATTCCGGCAGAGCTGGAAGAGGCCGCATGGACCCTGGGCTGCACGCGGCTTCAAGCCTTCATCAAGGTAGTGCTGCCGCTGGCCCTGCCCGGGATCGCGGCCAGCGCGGTCTTTGCTTTCGTCATCTCGTGGAACGAGGTTTTCGCCGCGGCGGTCCTGACGATCGAAAACCGCACGCTGACCGCGTTCTTGTTGCAATCGCTCAATGTCTCACCGCTGCCTCTGAAATTTGCGGGCGGCGCGGCGCTGGTTTTGCCAGCTCTGATCTTCATCTTTGCCGTGCGCAAATATCTGTTCGCGATGTGGGGCATCGCCAATCGTTAAGGAGGGCTCTCATGGCCGAAATCGTCATCAAGGGCGTCGCGAAACGCTTTGATACCTTTACTGCGCTGCATTCGGTGGATCTGACGATTGCCGATCAGGAATTCATGGTGCTGCTGGGCGCCTCGGGCTGCGGCAAGACAACGCTCTTGCGCATCATCGCGGGGCTGGAGACACCCAGCGAGGGCGAAGTCTGGATCGGTGGGCGCCGGGTGGACCATCTGCCGCCCCGCCATCGCGGCATCGCCATGGTGTTCCAGAACTACGCGGTCTTTCCGCATCTGACGGTGTTTGAAAACATCGCCTTCGGGCTGCGCATGGCGAAGGTCCCGCAGGCCGAGGTGACGCGCCGCGTGACCCGCACCGCCGAGCTGATGCATATCGAGCAATTGCTGAAACGCTATTCAGGCGAATTGTCGGGCGGGCAGCGGCAGCGGGTCGCCGTGGCGCGCGCGCTGGCGATGGAACCCGATGTGATCTTGATGGATGAGCCGCTGTCAAACCTCGACGCGCTGTTGCGGCTGGAAATGCGTGCCGAATTGAAGGGCGTGCTGGCCGAAAGCAAGACCACGACGATCTATGTTACCCACGACCAGGTCGAGGCAATGTCGCTGGCCGACAAGATCAGCGTGATGAATGGCGGACGCATCGTACAATCCGACCGCCCGACCGAGGTATATCGCAACCCCGCCGCGCGCTTCGTGGGCAGTTTCATCGGCAACCCACCGATGAATTTCCTACCCGCGCAGCCCGATGGCGCGGGCGGCTGGAATGTTGCGGGACAGCGCTTTGACGGCCCCGGCGTGGCGAAAGCCGAATTCGCCATCCGCCCCGAAGACCTGCACCCCGCCGAAACCGGCCTGCGCGCCGAGGTGCGGGTGGTCGAACCCCTTGGCCCGCACACGCTGATTACCGCAGATGTGGCGGGCCAGCCTTTCCGTGCGATTCTGGAAAGCGACCGCCCCACCTCGCCCGGTGAGGTTATCACCCTCGCCCCCACCCCCGACCGTATCCGCTGGTTTGACCCTGAAACACAAAAGGCCATCGCATGACAGACGCGCAGCGCACCGCCGCCATCGACATTCTGAAAATCAACGACCGGGGCAGCTATACCGTGCCGACAAGCGGGCTTTACCCGTTTCAGTGGAACTGGGATTCGTGCCTGACCGCCCTTGGCCAGCGCCATTTCGACGCGCCCCGTGCCCTGACCGAGATTGAGACGCTTTTTGCCCATCAATGGCCCTGTGGGATGGTGCCGCATATCGTGTTTCATCAGTTGGATGACGGGTATTTCCCCGGGCCTGATGTCTGGGACTGCCGCCGCCCCGTGCCCACCAGCGGCATAACCCAACCGCCGGTGGCAGGTTTCGCGCTGCGACGCCTGCTGGACGGTGCGCCCGACCTGCGCGACCGCGCCCGCCCGCTCGTGGCACAGATCACCGCCTGGCACCGCTGGTTCCATGCCACCCGCGACCCTGGCGACACAGGGCTGGTGGCGATCATCCATCCGTGGGAATCGGGGCGCGACAATTCGGTGGATTGGGATATTCCCTTCCAGCGCGTACCCACCGACGGCATTGCGCCCTACACCCGGCGTGACACCCAGCACGCCAACCCCGCACACCGGCCGACGAAAGATCAGTATGACCGCTATATCTGGCTGGTTGAACGCTTCCGCAAGCTGAACTGGCAGACCGACCTGCTGCACGATGCCTCGCCGTTTCAGGTCGTGGACCCCGGGTTCAACGCGATCCTGATCAGATCCTGCCTCGATCTGGCCGACGTGGCCGCAGCGATGGGCGAGGATGATCTGGCCGCGCAGAACCGTACCATGGCCGAGGCCGGGCTGGCCGCCCTTCCCGCCCTGTGGTCGGAGGCACATGGGCAGTATCTGTGCCTGGACCGGGGCACGGGCCAGCTGATCGACAGCCCATCATCAGGCGGGTTGCTGACTGTGTTCGCGCCGATCCCGGCCGATCATGCAGCAACGATTGCCGCGACGATAGACGCGCAGCCCACCCGCTACCGCGTTGCCAGCCACGCGCCCGGCACGCCCGGGTTCGACGCGAAGCGCTACTGGCGCGGGCCGGTCTGGCTGGTGGTGAACTACATGATCGCCGATGGCCTTGCCCGGGCCGGGCAGAAGGAGGCGGCAGATCAGGTCACCGCTTCCAGCCTGGAACTGATCCATCAAAGCGGCTTTGCCGAGTATTACGATCCGCTGGACGGCGAAGGCTTGGGCGGCGGGCAATTCACCTGGACCGCCGCCATGGTGTTGGAATTTCTGGCCGGCGAGCGCTGAGGCCTAGTCAAGGGCACGCGCGGTCTGAACCGGGGCGGCGGCGTCTGCCGCCCCGGCCTGAAGGATACGATCCAGATTACCCTCGATACACTCGGCCAGCGCACGCACTTTCTGCGCCACCTCCTGCCCCATCGGGGTCAGGTCATAATCCACATGCGGCGGGACCACCTGATGCGCGGTGCGACGGATGAAACCGTCAGCTTCCAGCACACGCACTGTCTGGGTCAACATGCGTTCCGACACCCCACCGATGCGGCGGCGCAGCGCGCTGAAGCGAAGCGTGCCGTCCTGCAACGCGATCAGCACCAGAACGCCCCAGCGGCTGGTCACATGGCTCAGCACTGCGCGGGAGGGGCATTTCTCACTCAGCACATCGGGGGTCATATCGTTGCCATTGCAGGGCAGCACGTCGGAGGCTTCACGCCCGCCAGTATCCCCGGCACCCAAATCATCAGGCATCCTTTATCCCATACTTACAAAAATGTTGGTACTTCTTTTTCGTAAGTAAGCTGTTATCTGCCCTCCTGTCAACAAAACGACAGGAGCATGCCATGACCATCGCCATCACCGGCGCCAGCGGCAAGTTGGGCCGCCTTGCCATCAACCATCTCAAAACCCTGACCGACCCGGCGGGCATCGTCGCCCTCGCCCGCGATCCGGCGAAGATCGCCGACCTGAGCGTGAGCGCCCGGGCGTTCGATTATACCCGCCCCGATACGATGACCGCCGCGCTGGCCGGCGTGCGGACGCTGGCGCTGATTTCATCAAGTGATTTCAACGACCGTGTGGGCCAGCACCGCAATGTGATCGAGGCCGCGAAAGCTGCGGGGGTGACGCGCATCCTCTATACCTCGATCCTGAAGGCTGACCGCTCGCCCATGCTGATCGCACACGATCACCGCGACACAGAAGCGCTGATCGCCGCATCCGGGCTGAATGCCACCATCATGCGCAATGGCTGGTACACCGAAAACTGGACCGCCACGCTGGACGGTGCGCTAGAGGCCGGTGCGCTGATCGGGGCGGCGGGCGACGCGCGCTTCAGCCCCGCCACGCGGCGCGACTATGCCGAGGCGCTGGCCATCGCCACTGCCGACGCCACCCACACGGGTCAGACCTATGAGTTAGGCGGGAATGAGGGATTCACCTTGGCCGAGCTCGCCGCCGAAGTTTCGCGCCAAACGGGCCGCGACCTGCCCTACAACAACCTGCCCGGTGATGTGTATCAGGGTATTCTGGAAGGCTTCGGCCTGCCCGCAGGCTTTGCGCAAGTGTTGGTCGATGTGGATCTGAAGGCGCATGAAGGCTGGTTGGAAGATGACAGCAAAACCCTGTCGCGCCTGCTCGGTCGCCCGACAACCGGGCTGAAGGCAGCCGTCGCAGCAGCGCTGCAGTAACCTGCGACGCGCTGCCGGGCGGCATACCGCCGCCCATCCTGCCCCCCGTCATGACGAAAACGCCGCCGGGAGCACCGGCGGCGTGATCTTGGGGCCAGTCACCCGGCCTCAGTTCAGTTCGGTCGAGATGTACGCCGCCAAATTGGCGATATCGGTATCCGAAAGACGCCGCGCGACGCCATACATCAGGCCTGAGTTCGGACCCACACGCTCTCCCGCGCGGTAGGTTTCCAGACGGTCGGTGACGAAGGCGGCATCCTTGCCGATTAGCGACGGAAAGCTGGAAGTGCCCGCCCCGTCACGCCCGTGACACTGGGCACAGTTGCGGGCGAACATCTGGCCGCCAGCACTGGCATCGCCGGAAGCGCCCTGCGATGCGGTGGCGCCCTCGGGCGCAGCCGTGTCCTGCGGCGCTGCATCAACATCGGGTGCCACCAACTGCCAGTCGCCCCCGAACGAGGTGATTTTCTGGCCTTGCGGCGCGTCCGTCCCGGCATCACCCACGAAATAGTGCAGCGGCCAGCCATTGTAGGTCACCGTCTGCGGCGCATCGCCGTCACGGGTGGTCAGCAGGTCAGCATCGACCCCGTCGCCCGCCGTTACCGGGGTGTCAGACGCCCCGGTGGCCACCTGGGGCCAGACCTGAAGGCAGTCTTCACTGGTGCAGGTGGCCCGCGCCGCAGTGTCGTCAGCCTGCGTATCGGGGGCAAGGCGGTAGACCGGGCGGCCGTCTGACCCGGTGAGGTAGGGGCCAAGCGTATCGCTCTGCGCCACGCCGACGGCCAACGTATCCTGCGCCACGGCAGGGGTTGCCAGCGCAAGCGCCATGAGGGTGCCGGTAATCAATTTCATTTTAAACTTCCTTTGTCGGTTTTGGTCGGCAGCCACGCTGGTCAGCCAAGTGGCCTTGTGTCCATCGTTGCCACCTGCGTGCCGCCGCCCGGGTGGTGTGGTTTGTTCCGGCTGCCACGCCGGCTGACCTAATGAAAGGTGGCCCTTGCCGGGCCCGCCGGACGGGTGACGCGGCCAAAGGTTGGCCTTTGACCGCTGACGCAACGTCGCACAAATGCCCCGCCCCGGCATCCGGAGCGGCAAGCGCACCCATTCGTGGTTGCGGGGCATCTGGGGTGGCCCCAAAACATGCGCCTGACCGGGCAGGCATGGCCCCCGGTCAGACGAGAGCATCGCGGCGAAAGCTACAGCCGCGCTGCCAGCAGGCAACGCGGCTGGCGCCAGATCACTCGGGCGTGATGCGGTAGATCGTGCCCTCGTCGATCGCGGCATACAGGCTGCCATCGGGGGCCTGAACCAGCGACCGGAAGCGGCCTGCTTCCATCGGCAGCGACATCTCGGTCACGTCATTCACCGACAGGCCATCGTCAGCAATGTCGATCACGTCGATCCGCTGACCAACGGGCGTGCCGCCAAAGCCGATGCCCATAAAGCCTGCGACCAGATGGCCTTCCCAAGCGCCCCATTGATCGCCGGTCAGGAACTCCACCGAGGTCATGCCTTGCGACAGGGCGTTGTTGTCCCAAGCAGGGGGCATCGCATCGGGATAGGTTTCCAGATCCGTCATCGGCATGTATTGGCGCCGCTCTTCGGGGTCCATGCCCTCCATCTGCTGCGGCTCATACCCGCAATAGCCATCGGGGCAATCACTGCGCCCGGCCGTGTTGGGCCGGGGATCCCAGCCAGCATTGGCGCCCGCTTCCAGCGCCGTAATCTCATCCGAGTGCCAAGGCCCGTGTTCCGCCGTGATCGGCTGGCCGGTTTCGGGGTGGAAAGTGAGGCCCTGCACGTTGCGATGACCGTAGGTGAAGATGCGCGGGTCAAAACCTTCGGGCGGGTTGTTGCCTTCAGCCGCTTCGCCATCAGTGGCAATGCGCAGCACCTTGCCACCCAGCATCGTAGGGCTTTGCGGAACCTCGGCATTGTGGTTATCGCCGGTGGTCACATAGAGGTATTCACCTTCTGGCCCAAAGCGCAGCCGCCCACCGTTATGCGCGCCGGGGCCGCCAAAGGGCTGGTCGGTCGCTTCGGGTTTGTAGGGAATATCCGTGACAATATCGGTGCGGCCACTGGCTTCGGTGAAACCTTCATTCACCGTGAGCTTCATCACCCGGTTCGTGCCCGGCGCGGTCATGTCCGAGGCCGAGTAGACATAGATCTGACGGTTCTGGGCAAAATTGGGGTCGATGGCCACGCCATTCATCCCGGCCTGCCCTTCACAGAAAAGATCTTCTTGGTTGGCGGGGTAGCCCTCGGCACCGCCCACGCCGACCAGCGGGTTCACGTCGCCCCCGGGCATCATGACCGACAGGCCTTCGCATTTCTCAGTGAAAAACATCGTGCCGTCGGGCAGAAAGGCCATATCCCAAGGGTCTTGCAGCCCGGTCAGGACGGTGGTCGAACTCAGCTCCGGCGCGTGATTGTCTGCCGCCGCCATGATGGGCGCGACACCTGCGACAGCCGTTGCGAGGGCCAGTCCAGCGGGCAGTTTGAAAGAGATATTCGTCATTGAAGTTCCTTCCCTCCATTCGTTGCAGTGGTTCCGGTCAGACCGAAGGGGCCGACCTGAACTTCCTCAACCCATGCGTCGGGCAGTAGGACTGACATATGAACGCATCATAGAGTGTCAATGCGTGCCACCGCTGCGCAAAAATCGCGCCACGTCTTACGGCGACTTAACAGTACAACGTACACCTGAGCAGGCTGGTTCCATTGTAAATGCTGGGATTTTCAGGACAGACGCCCGACCGCGACGATGATGGAAGGGGCGAGCGCCATGGATGGGCCACCGCGAGGTGGCGCACGGTCACAGACCGTGCTTCATGAAATCGCGCGGGAACGCCCGCCTGCGACAAGAGCCAGCGACACAGGTGGAAGGCCAGTTTTGCCGGACGTCTGCACGGGCGCCTATCCCTGCCGCCGTTCCTCAGGCAAAACGGTACGCAGATGCGCCCAAAGCTAGGGCCCAAAACCGACGCGCCAGAAGTAGCCTGCACCATCATCACCGCCCCCTGCGAGGGCATGCACCGCTGGCAATTTGCGAAAAAACCTGTCCCCCGGCTGCGGAAAAGCGGTATCAAAAGGGCAATCAAGCGAAAGGGATGGCCGATGCAACGTGTAACCGTGACCCTACCCGACGGCCTGTGTGCAGAATTGGACCGGCTGGTCGGCGCGGGCCGCTATGACAACCGTTCGGAAGCTGTGCGCGACCTGATGCGCGCCGCCCTGCGCAGCACCGCGCCGCGCGAGGATACGGGCGAGGCCATGGGTGTGCTGAGCTATGTCTACGACCACCACACCCGCGATCTGGCCAGCCGCCTTATGCACCACCACCACGACCACCATGCCCTCAGCGTGACAACCAGCCATGTTCATCTGGACCACGACACCTGCCTGGAGACCGCGATTCTGCGCGGCCCGGTCGGCGCGTTGCAGGCTTATGCCGATGGTGTACTGGGCCAGCGCGGGGTGATGCATGGCAACCTGTTCCTGATCCCGGTCGAAAGTCATGCCCATACCCACGACCACGGACAGGGTTCCGCCGCGCATGAACATCTGCACGTCCGCGACAGCTTCTGAGACCCCGCGAGGCCAAGGGCAGCGCCGCGCGGCCCCGGCGCAATCAGGGTGCGTGATGACGCTCAGACGGCGGATGCGGCGTCAGGGAATGTGGCACTTCCTGCCCGTGCGCTGCCATCAGGGCAGCGTCGCCCAGCACCGCACGCGCCGGGCCGTCGGCGCAGATCCGGCCCCGATCGATCACGATGATGCGGGGACACAGTTCCAGCAACATCTCCAGATCATGACTGGCGATCAGCATCGCCTGCTCCATCCCCGCCAGAAGCGCGATCAGTCGACGGCGGTTGCGCAGGTCCAGTGCGGCTGACGGCTCATCAAGCAGCAAGAGCGCCGGCGCCATCACCAGTGCACCGGCCAGACAGGCGCGCCGCTTTTCGCCGCCCGAAAGCTGGTGCACGGGCCGGTTCTCCAGCCCCTCCAACCCGCAATCGGCGATGGCGCGCGCCACCCGCGCATCGGCCTCTGGGGCAGGCAGGCCCAGATTGCGCGCGCCAAAGGCCACATCCTCGGCCAGTGTCGGGCAAAACAGTTGGTCTTCGGCCTGCTGGAACACCAGCGCGACCTCAGGCAGGAACGCGCCCGGGCGCAGGGGCTCGCCGCGCAGCCGCACTGTGCCCGCCAGTGGCGGCAGGACGCCCGCAATGGTGTGAAACAGGCTGCTCTTGCCCGCGCCATTCGGCCCGACGATGCCGACCCGCGCGCCGGGTGCCACGTGCAGGTTCAGCCCAGTCAGCACCGCGGAGGCATGGGGCCAACCAACCGAGAGGGAGTCGAGATCCAGAAGGCTCATAGACAGGGGTCCGGGTTTAGAGGGGCCAGCACGACCGACTGTAGCGACCGATCGGCTGCAATGGTACTGTGGCGTCGGCGCGTGGCGCCGACTGCCGCGCGCAGGTTCGGCCTGGCCAGCACCGCGGGTGCATACGGCCAAGCAACCGACAGGGTATCGCGGTACCGCGCGCTCACAGGCTGCGATCCAGCGCGACAAGGGCAACCGCCACCGCGCCCGCCCCCAGCATGGCCGCCCAATCGCGTGGACCCAGCGGCGTCGCACGCGCCGCCAGACCCGCACCGTAGCCCCGCAGCCGCATCGCGGCCCAGAGCGCTTCGGACCGGGCCTGCGCACGGATCAGCCCCGTGGCCAGCAACAGAGCATGATCGGGCAGCGCCCGCCAGCCCCGGACCCCACCGCGCAGCCGCCGCGCCAGCCTTGCCCGAGCCAACTGGGCCGACACCTCATCGAGGTAGCGCAGGGTCAGAAGGGCCAGATCGGCCATCAGCGGCGGCAGCCCCAGCCCGCGCAACCCCGCCACCAGCTGGAACACCGGCAGAGTCGACAGCAGCCCAAGGGTCAGCGCCACGATTGCCAGCAGCCGCCCGCCGATCAACGCGCCCGCCTGCGCGCCTTCCAGGTAAAGTGTCAGGGGACCCAACTGCGCGAGGGGCGTGTGCCCCGCGACCAGCGGCAGAACCATCAGGAACGCGAGCGCCAGTGCGAAGGCCCCGCGCATCCGCGCCATGATATGCCGTAGCTGCCCCGAGGCGAGGAGCCCCCCAGCCGCAATCGCCGCAATCAGCGGCATGACCGTCAGCCCCTCCACTGATGCGATACCGAAAGCCAGCACGACCACCACTACCAGCCGCGCGCGCGCTGAAACGCGGGGGACGAGGGGCCGGGCGGCGGGAGTTGATGACACAGAGGACGGTGTCAGGTCGGCACAGGATACGGGGCCAGTGATACGGGGATCAGCATCCATTGGACCAGCGTTTGTGGGGTCAACCTCTCGCGGATCATCGTCCGGCGGGCAAAGGTCGGCGGGTCTGTCGGCGGGAAAGCAGGCGCGCAAGATCCCGCCCTGCCCCTTGCACCCGGCGGGAGAGATGCCTTTGGCGGGGCTGTCCCACGCGTCAGCCATGGGGGGCCAGCCCGGGGGCGACGCGGCGCAGGACCCGCACGAGGGCCAGCACGATAACCCCCTCGACCAGTATGAGCGGCAGATGTGCCAGCGCCAGCGCGCGCAGGGCCAGCCGCTCGGCCCCCGCGTCCAGCGTGGCGGGCAGCCCCGCCAGCACCAGCGTGGCGAACAGCGCCAGCGCCAGCGCCACGGCGCCGCCGCCCGCCATCAGCGCGGCCAAATCTGGCCGCCGCCGCCCAGCCAGATGCCAGATACCAAAGGCCAGCAAGGCCGGTAGGCCGAAGATCAGCCCGTTCAGGCCCAGCGTCGTTACCCCACCATGGCCAAACAGCACCGCCTGCAAGAACAGACCGACCATAATGGCAGGGACCGCGAACCAGCCCAGACTCACGCCCATCATCCCCACCAGCAGCAGGTGGACCGACGCGGGCGGCACCGGGATCGCCACCAGCGAGCCCGCAAAGAACACCGTGGTCAGCATCGCCGCGCGGGGCACGGCTGCGCGCGGATCAGGCAGCCGCCGGATGCGCGACAACGCAAAGGCAGTCAGAAGGCCGGTGGCGGCATAGCCCGCCAGCGCGAGACCGACCGGAACGATGCCATCAGGCAGATGCATCCGGCCCACCCCCATGCAGTGTGCGGCCGGGGGCCGCGCCATGCAGCGCCCTGCTGCGAAGGAACAGCACGGTTCCCAGCGCCCCCCAGGCGACCAGCAAGATCATGACGCCGCGTTGGAGCCAGCCACCAGAGGGGTTGGCCGTGATGATGACCGAGGCTGCGCCGTCCGCGTCGAAAAGACCCGACCCGCCCTGAGTTGCTATCGGCTGAGTTGTGGCGGCCTGGGTTGTAGTGGGCTGCCATGCTGCGGATTGACCTGCCCCCAAAATGCCCGCCCCCGTCTGATCCCACATCACGTTGCCAGAGCCTGAATGCGCCTCCACGGCTTCATCAGAGCCCGCGTCGATCAGAGCCACCGCGTCCGACCTTGCAGCATCTGCCCCTACCTCGCGCGCAATCGAGTCACCTGCCCCAACGCTCACCGGCACCGCATCACCTCGCCCCCCGTCACCCAACTCAGACCCACCTGCCGTCGTCTCGATATACACCATCGCGCCATGTCCAGCTTGGCGGACCTGCACCGACCAGCGCCCGGGCAGGGCATCGGGGATGAACTGGAACCGGCCTGCATCGTCCGTTTGCCCCCGTGCCCACACATCCCCCGGCGCATCGGGCGCGTAGATGATGACCTGAGCGCCCGCCATCGGCCCGCCGGTGTCATAGCGTGCCTGAAGGTGGATCGTGGGAACGACCTCGGCCTCGATATGCGCGGCATGGGGCATCGCAGGGGTGGCCGTCCCAAACGCGACAAGGCATAGGCCTGCGCGCCAAGACACAGCCCAAGACGCCCGCGCGGCACACTTCCTGGCGCGGCGACCCCGGGTGGGGCTTCCGGTTCCGCCAACGGTTGGCCCAACGCCCGGACCACCTGCCGGACGCGGAGCCTGCGGTTTACTCTGCGCTGACATGGCAATGGCCTTCGCCAACATGGCCCAGATGCAGGCCGGCCAGCGTGAATTCCTGCACCCCGCCGCCTGCGAAGGGATCAAATCCCCGCGCAGCAATGTTCATGGGATCGGCGGCGCCCCGGTCGCCCCGGCCGAACAGATGGTCCAGATGCAGCGTGATCTCCAGATCGGCGCCGGAATCGTCATCGACAAACCCCTTGCGCGCGTCGCCCAGGTATTCGCCGCAGGCATGCAACACTCGGTCAGCGCTGCGCAGGGTGAACGGAACCTCAGTGCCACCTTTGCGCGCGACACCTTCCAGCAGCAGCGAGAAGCCTGCCGCCGGGCCGTCCATCGCGGGCGTCAGCGCCCAGGACAGCGCGTTGTAATGGCCCGGCTCAGCGGGGGCGGTGGCCAGCGCCACGCGGTTGTCGGCATCGGTCAGATCGACGGTGAATCGGCCCGCCACCAGTAGCGCCGCGCCGGTGATCTCTGGCCCATCGGCCATGAAGGGCGCATCCGTCTGCCATGCGGTGATCTGACCGAAGGTCGCCAGGATGCGCGTGAAGGACAGGGTCCAGCCGTCGCGGGTGGTTTGCGGCGCGGTAAAGCCTTGCGTCGCCAATTCCTCGCCATTGGCGAAGACTGTCAAAGTGCTTGCGCCAAGCGCACCGGGCGCAGCAAGGGCGCCGGCGACGGTAAAGGCCAGGGGCGCAAGGGACCAGCGGGCGGTTTTCATGGGACACTCCATTGGGGCAGTCGAGACGACGAAAGGACAGTCAGGATCGGCAGTCGCACATACAGCGGGCTGTGGGGCATCGCAGCATCATCCCGGCACAATGACCCAAAGTATGAGAAATTTTAAAATTCGTCATACACCTCGACGCACGCCTGTCAAGAACACGCCCAAAGGCCGCGCGCCCGCCAATCCGGACGAAAAACCGCTGTTTTTGCAGCACTTTAGGCCCACGAAGCGCCTCCTACAGGGCCGACGGTGCGTCAAGGCACAGATCATTCCATCGGCAATTGTCCAAAAAATCGGCAAATCACCTCGACAACCGACCCTTGAGCGCAGCACGCCGACCCGCTGCCGGATATTGACAAGCCGCAGGCCGCTCTGTACGCCCAAATCTGATGGTGCCCGGTGAAAGCCGGGAGAATAGGGAAACCGGTGCGGGGCCAAACCCCAATTCCGGTGCTGCCCCCGCAACTGTAAGCGGCATGACCTCCGGTAGCCACTGGGCCTGACAGCCCGGGAAGGCGGAGGAAAATGACAGCCGCGAGCCAGGAGACCTGCCATCACTTGTGCAACTTGAAACCGGGCGGGGTGCCCCGGAGGAGGAAGTCATGGCTGAGACCTACGCCTGCGTGCGGGCTGTACAGATCGCATGCGACCTTTCCGCAGGGATAGGTGGCAGTGATGCAGCACGCGCCTGATCCCCGCATCCGCCTGACCTGTCCGCTGGAGAGAACCTGCAGCGTCCCGACGCCGCATGCCATCAGGGCTGCGGCCGTACAACTGGCAGGCCTCTTTCCCGCGTCCCGGCTGACCCTGCTGACGGAGACCGCGCCATGAACTGCCCCGATCCGGCCCCCGCCGCGCTGGAACTTGACCGCGTAGCTTGGGGCAGCGGCATCCTGCATCCCGTTAGCTTGACGCTAAACCCCGGCCGGGTGCTGGGCGTGCTGGGCGCGAATGGCGCGGGCAAATCAACGCTGCTGCGGCTGATCTACCGCTTCAACCAACCCCAATCCGGGCGCGTGCTTGTGGATGGTGCCGATATTCACCGCCTGCCCGCGCGCCGCGTCGCCCAGCGGGTCGCAGCGGTGCTGCAAGAACAACCCACCGATTTCGCGCTCAGCGTGGCCGAGATCGTGGCCCTTGGCCGCGCGCCGCACCGGCGCAGCTTTGCCGGGCCTTCGGCCCATGACGCGCATCTGGTGGACCACGCGCTGGACCGGCTGGGACTGCACGACTTTGCCGACCGCCCGTTCGGAACGTTGTCGGGCGGCGAACGGCAACGCGTCATGGTCGGACGTGCGCTGGCGCAACAGCCCGGACTGATCGTGCTGGATGAACCAACGAACCATCTGGACATCCGCCACCAGCTGGAGGTGCTGCGACTGGTACGCGGGCTGGGCGCGACGGTCGTGGCCTCGCTGCACGACCTAAACCTGGTGCAGGGCTTTGCCGATGACCTGCTGGTGCTGGCAGGCGGCAAGGCGCTGGCCTTCGGCCCGGTGGCCGAGGTGCTCACCCCCGATCTGGTCGCACGCGCTTTCGGGGTGCGGGCCATGCCGCGCGGCCATAGCCGTTTCGACTTCTCGCTCTTTGATGACATGCAACAGGAGACCCACGCATGACCCCCCCAACCCTTCCGCGTGCGCGTCCGATCGCCCTTCCCTTCGTGCTTTCGACGCTGGCCTGCGCCACCCCTGCACTCGCCTATCCCGTCACGGTGCAAAGCTGCGACCGCGAGGTGACGTTTGACGCGGCCCCCGCCCGCGCGGTATCGCACGATGTGAACCTGACCGAGATGATGCTGGTGCTGGGACTGACCGACCGCATGGTGGGCTATACCGGCATATCGGGCTGGAAGACGCTGGACGAAGAAATGCGCGCGGGCGTGGCGGAATTGCCGGAGCTCGCGGCGCGCTACCCGTCGCGCGAGGTGCTGGTGGGCGCGGATGCCGACTTCTGGTTCGCCGGCTGGAACTACGGGATGCGCGTTGGGGGCGAGGTGACGCCCGACACCCTCGCGCCTTATGGTATCGCAGTGTATGAGCTGACCGAAAGCTGCAGCCACATCATGGACCGCGACCAGGCTGCCGTGGACGACCTGTTCACCGACATCCGCAATCTGGCCACGATCTTTGACGTGCCCGACCGGGCCGAGACACTGATCGACGGCTGGCAGGCGGAACTGGCAGCGGTGGCAGCAACCATCCCCGATGGCGACCCGCTGCGCGTCTTCGTCTATGACAGCGGCGAGGATACGCCCTTCACCGCCGGGCGCTTTGCCATGCCCACCGCGATGATCGAGGCCGCGGGCGGGCGCAACATCATGGACGACGTGCAAAGCAGTTGGACCCGCGTGGCATGGGAACCTGTGGTGGAACGCGATCCCGAGGTCATCATCATCGTCAACTACGGCGAGGTGACGGCGGACGAAAAGATCGCCTTCCTGCGCAGCAACCCCGCCTTCGCCCATATCGACGCAGTGGTGAACGACCGTTTCGTGGTCCTGGAATATGTCGAGGCGACGCCCGGCCCGCGCAACATCCGCGGCATCCGCACGCTGGCACGCGCCTTCCACGGGCAGTGATGTGAAGGTCGCCCCAAAATCCGGTACTGACGGACGCCAAGGTGATGGCCCTTTGTCTGACGGCGCACAGGACGCCAGCGGCGGCGCCGAGCATCGCTCAGTGCTGCCCCAGGCCGAAGTGACGGGACGAGACGCGCTGCGGCAAGCAAGGGCGAAAGCGGACAGCGCCCTTTCAGCACGAGCCGGGGCGGATGGATCCGTCGAAAGCGTCCTTGCGACGGGTGGCATCAAAGCAGAAGGCCGAGAGGAAGACGGGCACTGGCACGACGGCGCATGGCACGACGGCGCGTGGCACGACGGCGCGTGGCACGACGGCGGGTACCCAGAGAAACTGCACCAAAGCCATGGGCACGAAGGTGACGGGCACCAAAGCGGCGGGCACTACGCCGACCGGGAAGTACCGCGCACGCGTGCCACGGGCGATGCCGGTGTTCCGCCCGCCCCCGCGCGCCGACCCAGACAGGTGCGGCAAGCATCGCGGGGCCTGTGGGTGCTGGGGCTGGTGGTGTTGGTGCTTTCGATCTCGGCGGCGGTCAGCATCGGCGCCGTTAGCATCGCGCCCGGCACGGTCTGGGGGGTGATCGCGGGGAAACTGTTCCCCTGGCTGATCTCTCAAGGGCTGATCGTGCCCGACTGGACAATGGGGCGCGCCGCCATCGTCTGGGACATCCGGCTACCGCGCGCGCTGCTGGCGGCCCTGGTGGGCGCGGGGCTGGCGCTGGTGGGGGCGGTTCTGCAATCGGTGACGCGGAACCCGCTGGCCGATCCGCATTTGCTGGGGATCTCTTCGGGAGCGGCGTTCGGTGCCATTCTGGCGCTTTTGCACACCGGAATGTTCCTGGGGCTGGCGACGGTGCCGCTGCTGGCCTTCGCGGGTGCGCTGGCGTCGACGCTTCTGGTGCTGGCAGTGGCCAGTTTCGCGCAGGCCACCAGTGCCGACCGGCTGGTGCTGACCGGCGTTGCGGTGTCGTTCATCGTGATGTCACTGGCCAATGTGCTGATTTTCCTGGGCGATCCGCGCGCGGCGCATACTGTGGTCTTCTGGATGCTGGGCGGCCTCGGGCTGGCGCAATGGGTACATCTGATCTGGCCCGCACTGGTATTGACGGGCGCGGCGATCTGGCTTCGGCTGGTCGCTGGGTCGCTCAACGCCATGACAATCGGGGATGAGACCGCCGCCACGCTGGGCATTCCGGTGGCGCGTTTCCGGCTGACGGTCTTTGTCGTGGCCGCCATGGTCACCGGGGTGATGGTGGCGTTTTCGGGCGTGATCGGCTTTGTCGGGCTGATGATCCCGCATATCGTCCGGCTGGTGGTGGGCGGCGATAATGCCCGTGTGCTGCCCGCGTCGATGCTGGCGGGGGCGGTGTTCCTGATCTGGGCCGACATTGCCGCCCGCACCCTTGTGCGCCCCGAGGATATTCCCATCGGCATCGTCACTGGGCTTGTGGGAGGGGTGTTCTTCGTCTGGCTACTGCGCCGCAAAGCGCGCGGGAGCTAGGCTCCAGACCCATTGATTTCAGTCCGTTGTCGTGATCGAGGCTCGGCAAGGAGGCCTGAGCTATGTACAATCTTTACTGGCTGACCGAGGCGCAAATTGAGCGCCTGAAACCGTTCTTGCCAAGAGCCATGGCAAGCCCCGGGTCGATGATCGAAGGGTTCTGAGTGGCATAGTCTTCTTCAATCGCACTGGTTTGCGATGGTGCGATACGCCTGGGGCGTATGGTCTGGCCAACACACTCTACAACCGCTGGAAACGCTGGAGTGAAAAGGGCGTCTTCGCCCGGATCATGGCGGGGCTGGGCGCGGAAGGCGCGGGACACAAGACCATGATGATCGACGCGACCTATTTGAAAGCGCACCGCACCGCCTCAGGCCTACAGGCAAAAAAGGGGGGCGTTCTCGCCAAATCGGGCGCATGAAGGGGGCATGAACAATAAGCTGCACGCCGTCACCGGTCCAAAGAATCGCCCGATCCGGGTTCCACTTCACGGCGTGTCGGCACATTCTTAGCATACTCACGCAGCGCCCCGAACCCCAGTTGCAACATCAGTCCGCTGGCGATGACGACGAAATCGAAAGTGAGCGACGGCAGGTTACCGTTCAGCAGCCAAAGTTCGCGCATCGCGCGGGCCATGAACGCCAGTATCGTGCCCAGAGCAAAGACTGGCAGCGCCTGGCGTCCCATGATTGCCAGCGGACGGAATGCCCACGCCGGGGCGCTGCGCCTGAACCATGGCCAGACGCTGAGCAGATAGGCCAGCGCCAGAATGTGCAGCAGTCGCGACACCTCCAAATGGCCCTTGTCGAAATGCGTGACCAGCCGCGGCGCGCCCTGCTGCGACAGCCAGACCATCGCCGTATTCGCTACTTCGTGCACCGCAGGAACTTTTATCCACAGAAGCGCCAGCGCGACATACCCCAAGGCCAGCGTCACCAGCGCGGGATGCACCGGCACAAGTCTGCTACGCGCTTTCAACCGCAGCCCGATCAGCAGCCCGACAACGAACAGCAACTGCCAGGCCAGCGGATTGAGGAACCAGCCGTTCAGCCCCGGAAAGGTCAGCAGGTTCACCCGCGTCGTGCCGGCCAGCACCCACAGCCCGACCGACACCGCCAGCAACCATGCCGGGCGCCGTAGCCCCAGCCAGATCGCGGCGGGCGCCACCAGCATGAACAACACATAAAGCGGCAGTATGTTCACATAGCCGAACTGATGTAGCATCGTCGGCAGGCCGATATAGACGCCCAGCGGATCGTGCAGCAGCGGCGCAAAATTATCCATCGACAACATGCGCGTGCTGCCGCCCCAAACCGCCATAGCCGCGACAATACCGATCGCCACCAACGAGATCAGGAGATGCACCAGATACAGCGTCCACGCCCGCGCCCAGATTCGTGCAACCCCGGGCCAGCGCGGTGCGGCCGCCAGCCGCGGCCCATAGGCCAAGGCCGCCGAGATGCCTGCCAAAAGCACGAACGCCTCAGCCGCGTCGGAGAAGCCGAAATTGCGGCTGGTTAACTGCCCGAACACCGTACCGGGCACATGATTTATGAAAATCATCGCCAGCGCCAGGCCGCGGATCACGTCGATGCGATGGTCGCGGCCCGTTGCGGCGGCGGCAGGCGCGACCCGCGAGTCCGGAGACTCGGCGACTGACACAAACACAGGTGGAGAAACGGGCGCGTGCATGACTTCAGGCCACGGCCAGCGCGGCATCCGCTGTGGCGCCCTGCTGCCACCGGTTCAGGATCGCGTCATGCAGGGCAAGGATGGCGGGGGGATCACGCTCTTCGGGCGTGGCGTGAACCGCCTGGTGTCGGCCCGGCCGCGATGTCCAGGCGATCAGCACAGGCGCCAGCAACATGGGCACCAGCACCGGCAGCAGCCATGGCAACTGCTGCGGCACCATCGTCGCAGCAAAGCCCAGCCCGATGGCCCCTGTCAGCGTGATGAACCACGCAGCGGCCCAGGCCTCGGCCAAGGTCAACGCGCCATCGCCACGCGCATTGGGGGGCCAGCCGCCGTCCTGTCCAGACACCACCTGAAGCACCGACCGCACCTGATAGGCCATCAGCACCGGGGCAAGCGCCGCGCTCAGCGCCAGTTCGGCCAGTACGGACAGCAGCGACGCCCCGGTGCCGCCATGCGCCCGGGTACGCCCAGTGATGGCGGCCTCGACCGTGACCAGCAGTTTGGGCAGCAACAACAGCCCGAAGACACCGATCAACAAACCGATCGCGCGCCCGCTGGCATCGACCGGCAGGACCGGCAGGAAGCCGATACGCTCATGATAGATCGCCACCACGCCCGGAAAGTAATCCGGCGCCGCCTGCCACAACCCCGCCAGCAGCGCCGCGATCAGAAACGTCGCCCAGAGGCCTGAAGCGAGGTAGCTCATGATCCCTTGCACAAAAATTGCCCTGCTCCAAAGGCGCAGGCCACGGGTGCGCAGCAGGCGCGCGTGTTGCAGGTTGCCCTGACACCAGCGGCGGTCACGGCGCGCATGGGCCACTACGTTTTCAGGCGCTTCCTCGTAGGACCCACCCAAATCAGGGTCGACGCGGACCGTCCCCCCGGCGCGCGCCAGTAGCGCGGCTTCGACATAATCATGGCTCAGGATATGACCGCCTGAAGGCGCGCGCCCCGGAAGTTCTGGCAAACCGCAACTAGCGGCAAAGGCGGGAATACGCACCAGCGCATTGTGCCCCCAATAGGGCCCGGTGCGCCCCTGAAGCCGCGCCAGCCCACGGGTGAAAACGGGACCGTGAAACCCTGAGGCGAATTGCATCGCCCGGCCAAAAACAGAGCGTGCGCGCACGACACGCGGCAAGGACTGCAACAGCGTCAGATCCGGCGCGGCCTCCATCCGCCGGATCATCTGCAGGATCGTCGCGGCCTCCATCAGGCTGTCGGCGTCGAGCACCAGTGCAAAGTCCCATGCAGCGCCGGACCGGGTGATGAAATCGGCGATATTGCCCGCCTTGCGCCCGGTGTTCTGCGTGCGGCGGCGGTAGTAAATCATGCCACCCGCAGAATGGGCATCGGCCAGAAGCCGCGTCAACGCAGCCTCTTCAGCCTGCGCGCCCGACGTGCTGCCGGTATCGGACAGGATCGCGAAATCGACTTGCGCCGGGGCACCGGCAAGCTGCCGCTGCATCGCTGCGACGCGGGCGAAGGTGGTCAGCGCATCCTCATTGCAGATTGGCACCAACACCACCGTCCGTGCGGTGATGACCTCGGCCTCGGGCGGGCGGGCGCGCATCGGGGCAAGCCCCAGCGCGCCCAGATAGGCGCCCCACGCCAGCCATGCTGTAGAGATGCCAAGCAAGACGGCGGCCAGCCAGAACCATTCGCTCAGCCGGGTCATCGCGGCGTACTGGATGAACAATGCGGCGGCCAAAAAGCCGAAGACGAGGGCCAGTACGACGCCCAGCACACGCAGGCCGACCACCGAGGCACCTTCAGGGGTGCCCCGTGCCGTATCAGGCAGGAAGCTCAGGGCTGCACCAGAAGTGGGGGACGCGGCACGCGGGTGACAGACAACCACGGCGCATCAGCAGGGGACAGGTTTTGCAGCGGCATCGGCAGTGGCGCCTCGGGTAAGGCGCAGGCCTTCGCCGCCGCATCGCGTGCGTTCGGCGCGGTGCGTTCACAATCCGTCACGATGGTCACGGTTTTTTCCATTGGAAAGTCCATATTTCACTCAGCTTGCGGCCGCTTCCGGCGATATGGGCGTTGATCTCGACAAGGTCGCCGGACCCAGCGGCGATATCCATGGCAAGGCGCCAGCCCTCGGCGTCAGGCAGCTTCGACAGGACAACCACCTCGGCCGTCCCTCCTGCCACATTAACGACTGGCGTGACAGCCTGGTTCCCCTCTGGGGTTCGGCCAAGAATACCACCTTGAAAATCAACCACAAATTTGCGTGTATCGGGCGGGTCAGACATACCCGCCGCACCGCCGACGCCCGCCGACGTGTGCGCGACCCACGCCAGATCATCATCCGGATCGGGATCAAGCATGCCCCAGTGCAGGCGGTAGGCAACCTCGAACATCTCGCCCGGGACGACGGGCGCATCGGGGATCCAGAACGCGCCGATATTGTCATGCACCTCCAGGTCGGTCGGGATCTCGAACAGGCGGATCTGCCCGCTGCCCCAGTCGCCCACCGGCTCCACGTCCAGCGAGGGGCGCAGTTCATAGCGCGCCTCGGCATCGGCGAAATCGTCGAAACGGCGGCTGCGCTGATGCAGACCAAAGCGTCGGGGGCGGGTCTCGGCGAAGTAAGACGAGGCCAGTTCGGCGGGATTGTTCAATGCGCGCCACACGACATCGCCATCGGCGCGTTCGATGCGCAGGCCATCGGAATCGTGCACCTGCGGGCGGAAATCGTCGAAACCCCCGCGGTTGACCCCGCCAAACAGAAACATCGACACCAAAGGTGCGATGCCCAGCTGCGTCACCTCTTCGCGGAAGAACAACCGCGCCGTGACTTCCATCACGGTTGTCGCCCCTGGCTGAACGACAAAGCGCCACGCACCTGTGACGCGGGCGGAGTCCATCGCAGCCCACAACGTGATCTGCGGTGCGCCCAGGACGGGCCGTTCAATCCAGAATTCAGAAAAGCGGGGAAATTCTTCGGGTACCGGCAAAACCGTGTCGATCGCCAGGCCGCGCGCCGACAGTCCATAGCGGTTGCCCGCGCCCAGCGCGCGGAAATAGCTTGCGCCGAGAAACGACAGCACCTCGTCCAGCTGATCGGCCCGGTTCAGCGGCCAGTTCAGCCTAAACCCAGCCACCCCCGGCAGGGCGAAATCCGCAGGCAGCTCCACCGACAATCCGTCGCGATACTCAAAGTCGCGCGTGGTGAAGTCCATCGGACGGGCGCGGTCTTCATGCACCTCATGCAGACGCACGGCCCGGTCGAACAACCAGCCGGTGTGGAACGGCTGAACCTGCCAACCGGGGGTTTCGGTGGCAAAGACGGCGCGGTCGGGGCGGAAGACGATACGCTGATAATCGTCATAGCTCAGCTGCGCCAGCAGTGGGTCCAGCGGCGGCGCTTCGGGATCGGGTGCCTCGGCGCGCTGGCGGGCAGCATCGGTCAGGGCGTCAAAGCTGAAGGGTGTGGCGGGCCGGTCCTGCGGCCACGCAGGCGCCACGGCTGCAAGCACGGCGAAGGCCGAGCCGCTGGCAAGCAGCGCGCGGCGGGTCAGGACAGAGGGCGATGTAGACATGAACGGAGGCCTTGTACACCAGAGGGTTCAGAATCAATCTCTGCTTCTACGCGCTCCCGCGAGGCACCGCCATGCTGCACGTGCATTCGTCCCGTCACGCAGGGCCGGACCCGCGACTTCTTGCCGATGAAATGTCGCGAATTGCGGCAGAAGCGGTATTTCGTGGCAACACAACCAAAGGCTTCCAGCACGCAGGTCGTCCGGGCGTGATCGGTGCCAGCCGCCGCGGCGCACCGAGATCGAGAACTTCGTGCGACGATTGCCCCCTGCCCCCGCAGTCGACCCCGAACGCACGTGCAGGCACCCCCCATCATGACTGCCTGCGCGCCGCGAGGGCGCTTCGTGGGCGAGCAGCGCGGTGATGCATCGTTGCGCCAAGCGCACTGACAGCAAGGCCCTCGCCACAGCCATCCAGCCGACACGCACCGCTCAACACATCTGCACCCGCAACGCGTGCGCGCCCGGCGACAGGGGAAACCGCAGTTGCGAGGCTGTCACGGGAAGCCGCACGCCATCCATGGTCGCCCCATGCACCCCAAAACCACTGCCCCCCGCATTGTCGATGGTGATCGACAGCTGCACCTCCCCGATCGTGATCATCGCCTTCAGTTCGGTCCAGGCCTTCGGAAAGCATGGGTTCAAGATCACATCCGGCCCCGCGCGGGTCAGGCCCAGCAGCCCCTCGATGCCCGCGCGGTACATCCAGCCCGCCGACCCGGTGTACCATGTCCAGCCACCGCGCCCTTCCAGCAGGCCGGTGGAATAGACATCGGCGGCAACAACATAGGGTTCCACCTTGTAGCGCGCTGCATCTGCCGGTGTAAGGGCGTGGTTGACCGGGTTGACCAGCGCAAACAGCGCGCCCGCCGCGTCGCCATCACCCAGCCCGCAATGCGCCAGGATTGCCCACATTGCGGCATGGCTGTACTGCCCGCCATTCTCGCGCAGGCCGGGGGGGTAACCCTTGATATAGCCGGGATCCAGCGGGGTGCGGTCAAACGGCGGTGTGAACAACAGGGCAAGGCCCGCCTCGGGCCGGACCAAATGTTCGGTCATGCTGGCCATGGCTACCGCCGCGCGACCGGGATCCGCCGCGCCCGACAACACCGCCCAAGATTGCGCGATGCTGTCGATGCGGCACTCCTCGGAAATGGCAGACCCCAGCGGGGTGCCGTCGTCATAGGTGCCGCGCCGGTACCATGCGCCGTCCCAGCCCTCTTGCTCGATCGCCTCCAGAACAGACTGCCGGTGCGCGCGCCAGCGGCCCGCGCGGGCCGGGTCGCGGCTATCGGCAAAAGGGGCCAACCGGTCGATGGTGGCGATCAGCAACCAGCCCAGCCAGACCGATGTGCCCTGCCCACCCTCGCCCACGCGGTTCATGCCGTCGTTCCAGTCACCCGAGCCAATCAGCGGCATGCCGTTGACGCCGGTGAGGTCGATGGCAAGGTCGATACCCCGGGCGCAATGCTCAAAAAGGCTGGCGTGGGTGTCCGAAACACTGGGCTGAAAGAAGTCGTCATGCGCACCCTCAGGCAGCGCGGGGCCGTCCAGAAACGCAACTTGTTCATCCAAGATCGCCGCGTCGCCCGATACCGCGACATATTGCGCCACGCCATAGCCCAGCCACACCCGATCATCCGAAATGCGGGTGCGCACACCCTGCCCCGAATGCGGCAGCCACCAATGTTGCACATCGCCTTGTGGAAACTGCCGGGAGGCCGCGCGCAGCAGATGGGCGCGCGGTATCTCAGGCCGCGTCGCCGTCAGCGCCATGCCGTCTTGCAACTGGTCGCGGAAGCCATAGGCCCCGCTTGCCTGATAGAACCCCGCCCGCGCCCGGATCCGGCAGGCCAGCGTCTGATACAAAAGCCAGCCGTTGAGCATGATATCCATCGCCCGGTCAGGCGAGGTGACTTGGACCGCACCCAACAGATCAGTCCAGTATTCGCGAACAGCCTGCAATGTCACTTCAGGATCAGCGGCGCGGTGGCGCAAGATCAGGGCGCGCGCATCCTCGGCAGATGCCGCCTGCCCCAGCAAGAACACCACTTGCACGCTTTCACCCGGTTTCAGTGTCACAGGGCGTTGTAGCGCGGCACAAGGGTCGAGCGCGGGGCCCGTACGCCCCGATAACGCCCCCTCCCCAATGCCCGAAGGTGCCGCCATGCTGCCCGCCCGGCCCAGCACCTCGGCCCTGTCGGCACTGTGGCTGGTCACCCCTTCACCCAGATCGGCAAAGGCGACCCGGCCCGGAAAGGCCGTGGCAAAGGGGTTCTGCGCGAAGATCGCTCCGGTATCCGTATCTTGCGAGGTAACAATATGCGAAGCCGTCGCACTGCGCGACGTGCCAAGGACCCATTCGGCATAGGCGGTAATCGAGAGGTTGCGCACCTTATCCCCCGGGTTGCGCAAGGTCAGCCGGGTGATTTTCACCGGGTCTTCCATCGGCACGAACTGCACCATATCGACCACGATCCCGTGGGCCGTGTGTTCGAACCGGCTGTAGCCAAAGCCGTGCCGCGCGATATAGGTGGCGCGCGTTCGAATTGGCAGGGCGGTGGGCGTCCAGACCGCGCCGCTGTCCATGTCCCTCAGATAGATCGCCTCGCCGGCCGGGTCGCAAACCGGGTCGTTGGACCAGGGCGTAAGCTGGTTTTCGCGGCTGTTTTCGGCCCAGACATGCCCGCTGCCCTCGGCCGAGACCTGAAAGCCGAAATCCGGATTGGCGATCACGTTAAGCCAGGGCGCGGGCGTCGTCTGGCCGTCGCGCAAAATGGTGACATATTCGCGGCCCCCTTCTGCAAAACCGCCAGTGCCGTTGAAAAACTCCAGGGCGGGCAAGGGTGTTGCCGGGGGTTCCTCTGGCCCCTCCGGCCCAGCGACGGCTGCGCAAGGCGGTGTGGCCGACACCATGGTACCCTCGGTGGAAGGCACCGGCGCCAGCCCGTCGATCTGATCACCGATGCCCCCCCGGCTGGCGCGCAAGCTGACCTGCGCCACGGCCAGCAACAACCCGCGCTGCGCCTCGGTGACCAGATCGGCGCGCAGGATGTGGATCGCGCCCTGCGTCCCGCCAGGATGCCCTTCGCTGCGCGGTCGCGACTGGGCAGACCGGACGGCGACCTCGATCGCCGTTTGCATGTCCTGCACATAGGACGAGGCGCGGTCGTTCAGCACCACCAGATCGACATCCAGTTGCCGCATGCGCAGATATTCATGGGCGGCCAGCACCTCATCCAGCGCGGCGGCATCCCCGGTATCGCTGATCCGGAACAGGATGATCGGCAGGTCGCCGGAAACCCCCATCGCCCAAAGCGCGGCTTGCGGGCCCGCGTCGTTGCGATGATCGGTTGCGCGCAGCCGCGTGTCGCCGCGCAATATCATCCCGCCCAGCCGCTGAAAATCGGCGGCGGCTGCGGGGCTGATGCCCAGGTGGCGCAACTGCACCTGCCCTTGGGTCCATGACAGCGTCTCGGCACGCTCGAACGCCGAGGGGTCGCGGTGGCGGTCCACCTGATCCAGCAGCGCCTCGGGCGAGTCGGTCACCATGGTCCAGAAGGTCACGCGTACCATGCCGCCGGGCGGCACCAGAACGCGGCGTCGCATCGCGAAAATTGGGTCCAAAACGGTGCCGGTATTGCCCGACAGCGGGCTGTCGGCCATCACTGCAGCGCCGATGCTGCGCCCGCGACCAATAAAGCGCGCGCGGTCAGTTTCGTATTCGACCGGGGCAGATTCAGCCCCTTCAACCACAGCGATATGCGCGGCCCAGACCTCGGGGTCGGTGGGCGAACGGCGGCGGCGCGTGGCGATCAGCGCACCCAGTTCGGGCATGAAATCCGTCACGACGAACATCTTTGAGAACGCCGGATGCGCCAGATCGGAAGCCGCCGGGGCCAACACCAGTTCTGCATAGGATGTCAGATCGATTTCACGCGCATGACCGCCGGTGTTCGTCAGGGTGACTCGCCGCGCCTCGGCGTCGTCCTCGGCCGACACCAAGACTTCGGTGGTCATCGCGAGCTTCCGGTCCTGATGGGTGAAGGCGGCGTGGTGTTCGCAAAAGACCGCAGCGCGTTGGCCCGGCGCGTGCGCCACAGGCTGCACCCCGGCGGACCAGAGCGCACCGGTTTTCGCATCGCGCGCGAAAATGAACGCGCCATGGGTGTTATGGCTGGCCTCGGGCCGCCAGCGCGTGATGGCCAGGTCGCGCCAGCGGCTGAACCCGCCGCCAGTAGGCGTCAGCATCACGCCATAGCTGCCGTTCGACAACAGATGCCCGGTCGGCGCCCCCAGCCCCGGCGCGGCAAAACGGCGTACGACCGGCGCATCAGAGATCGCGGTCGCGGATACCGGCACATCTTCAGCGCGCGGCGGGGTAGCGGTGGCATCGCGCGGCACGCGTTCTTGCAACAGAAGATCCACGGCGCGGATCATCGGCTCGGCATGGAAGCGCGTCCGTAGCCGGCCCCCTTGCAGCGTGTTGGCAATGGCGGCAATGGTCATGCCCTGATGATGCGCCATAAAGCTGCGCACGATCGCATGCCCCGCCCCGGCGGGCAGGCGCGCGGGCGTGAAATCCACCGCTTCGTAAAAGCCGTGGCGCCCTTCGGCCCCGATCTTGGCAAGCTGCACAAAGTTTCGCACCGCCGCGTGGGCATCGACCATCGTGGCCAGCCCCGTGGCATACGGCGCAATGACCCGGTTGGCGTTCAGCCCGCGCTTAAGGCCCAGTCCCGGCACGCCGAAGTTGGAATACTGATAGGTCATCTCAAGATCGCGGGCGTTGTACGAGGATTCGGAGACCCCCCAGAGCATATCATGCGCCGCGCCATAGGCGATCTGGCGGTCCACAATCAGGCGGTTCGTCTGTTCCAGCACCGATCCCACAGGCGCGCGCATCACCAGCGACGGCATCAGGTATTCAAACATGCTGCCTGACCACGAGATCAGCGCCGAGCCCGCCCCTACCGGCGTCGCGGCCCGGCCCAGCCGGAACCAGTGCCGGGTGGCCACATCGCCTTTGGCAATGGCAAACAGACTGGCCAGCCGCGCCTCGGACGCAAGAAGGTCATAACAGTTGGGATCACGCGCATTGGTGGCGACCGAAAAGCCGATAGACAGAAGTCGCTTTTCGGGGTCCAGAAGGAAGGCAAAATCCATCTCCATGGCCAGCCGACGGGCGAGGTCTTCGACAGCGGTCAGCCGCGCGGCATCAACGCCCGCAGCATCCGCCAGATGCTCCGCGATGCAAGTCTGTGCGGCACCGCACCAGAATGCAGCATCGCTGTCCAGCCCAGCGATTTCGCGCGCCTTGGCGGCAGCCTCTGCCGCCAAGGGCAACATCGCGGAAAACCCGTCTTGGCGCGCATGCGCCGCGCTGAGGGGGGCCAAAGCCGCGGCAAGGCCCTTGTCATCGGTCGTACCCTTAGCACTCAGCGCCTCGTGCACCAGCGCCAGCGCATCGGCCAGCCCCGCGCGCCGTTCCGCGTCATCCACCGGCGCATCCCGCCAATCGCAGCAGGTCTGTGCCACGGCGATCAGATGCCCGGCCAGATTGCCGCTGTCCACCGACGAGACATAAGCCGGGGCCAGCACGCTGAGATCGCGCGTGTCATGCCAATTGTAGAGATGCCCTCGAAATCGCGGCATCCGCCCCACGGTGCGCAGCGTCTGTTCCAGCCGGGTCAGGGCACAGGCCTGACCGATCCAACCCATGTCGCGCGCAACCGTGGTCGACAACAGATAGAGCCCGATGTTGGTGGGCGACGTTCGATGAAAGACGGTTGGGGATGGGGTTTCCTGAAAGTTGTCGGGCGGCAGGAAGTTGTCGCCCTCGGTCACGAAGGTCTCGAAGTAGCGCCACGTGCGGCGGGCAATCAGGCGCAGGCGGCGGACCTCGGACGCTGCCAACGGCGCGGGCACCCGGGCCGCACGCGGGCGGCTGACGCGATATGCCAGCGCCGGGGCAGCCAGCCACAGTGCAGCGAACGGCCCAACGACCGGCCATGCGGCGGGGTTCAGCGCAAGGGCAACCCCACAGGTGCCAAGGCCCAGGCCCAAACCACCCGCCATCCGGCCATACTGCGCAAGGGGTCCGGGTCGCACGCCCGCGCCCGCTGCCGCCGCCGTCACCCATTGCAGCAGGTGTCGGCGCGTCACAGTCAGACGGAGCACGGTGCGCAGCCCAGCATCCGCCATCTGCCACGCCGCATCGGCCAGAAACGCGGTATTCAGCGCGATCTGTGCCAACGCCCGGCGCGTATCGGCCAGAAGCGCCGCGAAATGACTGCGCGAGGTGATGCCCGCGCGCCCCGGCAGGACCGCGAACGGCAGGCCGATCAGATGGGGCAGCGCCAGCATCAGCAGGACAGCAACGGTCCAGACCGCTGCCACAGGCGGCGGCATCAGCCAGCCCGCGAAAAGCGTCAGCACGCTCAGCGGCGCGACGACGGCGCGGCGCAGATTATCGGCCATCTTCCAGCGACCCAAGGCTGACAGCCCGCTGTCGCGCCGGATCAGCCAAGGCAGCAACTGCCAGTCACCCCGCACCCAGCGGTGCAATCGGCGGGCCGCAACATCATAGCGCGCGGGAAAGGCATCCACCACGTCGATGTCTGACGCCAACCCCGCACGGGCGAAGACCCCTTCAAAAAGGTCGTGGCTCAGCATTGTGTTATCCGGCACCCGGCCCCGAAGGCTGGCGGCGAAGGCGTCTACATCATAGATGCCCTTGCCGGTAAACGACCCCTCGCCGAACAGGTCCTGGTAGACGTTGGAATCCGCACTTGCATAGGGTTCAATCCCGCCGGGGCTTGAAAAGACGCGCTGGAAGACCGACCCCTCTGCCCCCGTCGGCAGGGCTGGTGTCACGCGTGGCTGCACGATGCCGTAGCCCGAGGTGACGCGCTGCGCCACAGGGTCGAACACCGCGCGGTTCAGCGGATGGGCCATCTTGCCAATCATCCGAGCCACGGTATCACGCAAGAGGCGCGTGTCGGCGTCGAGGGTGATGACGAAGCGCACATCCTGTGGCAAACGAGGATGCGGCATGAAACTTGTGTCTTGCGCCCCGCGCAGCAGGCGGTTCAACTCATGCAGCTTCCCGCGCTTACGCTCCCACCCCATCCAGACGCCTTCGGACGCGTTCCATTGCCGGTGGCGATGCAGAAACACGAAGCGGTCGCCGTCGGCCGAAGGGTATGTTGCATTCAGACGACCCATCGCCGCCACGGCGTCCGAAATCAGCGCCGTGTCGTCGGGCAGGTATTCAGTCGCCGCATCCGGCCCGTCGGACAACAGGGCATAATGCAGCGCGCCGCCCGCGCTGGAGAGGTGATGCACCTCCAACTGCGCGATCTGCGCCAAAAGGTCATCGCGGTCATTCAGCAACACTGGCACGGCGACAAGCGTGCGCAGGCCGGATGGGATACCCTTCGACAGGTCCATCCCAGGCAGCCGCCGGGGCCGGACCGTCCGCGCCACCGCCAGATTGACAAGCGCCGTCCCGGTCTCTGATGCGGCAACAACGCCGGTGAGCGCCAGCACGATCAGCGCCCAGCCACCCGCACCTGTCGCCCACAAGGCCAGCACCAGCACCCCTGCGGATGTCACGGCAATCGCCCCCAGATACCCCGCCAGCCCCAGCCGCGACAGCCAGCGGCCCAGCCGAAGGATCGGCGCCGGCGCAAAGCCAACCGCGTGTTCAAGCGCAGACCGCCCCGGCCCGATCAGGCCATGGCCGGGGTCGGACACGGCCGCTACTGTGGCGCCTGCACCTGTTGCGTCCTCAGCCCCGGCTTCAGCCCGCACACCTGTTCGGGCCCCCCGTGCCGCAAGCTCCAGCGCGGCATCGGTCACGGCAAGCTCACTCAGGCTCGATCCCCGGGCCAGTACCTCCACGGCGGTGCGGTAGCTGTTGCGGGTCGCAAAATCCATATCGGCAAAGCCCGAACGGGCACGCAAGCGGCTGTCGATCAGGCTGACATCCTCGACGAATTCTGCCCAGTCCAGCTCCGAGGCGAGCCGCATGCTGGTGACGATGTTGCGCATCGTGACGTTTGACGCGCCCTGCCGTTGCTGGGCATGCTGTACAACGGCCTCGATCGACGATCCTTGATGGTGCAGCCTGTCTTCCAGCCAGGCGTGCAGCGGGGTTTCCGCCGGGTCGAAACCGCGCAAGCGCTTGGCGATCTGGGCTGCGATGATCTCATCCAGAGGCGCGGCGGCAAAAGGCGCGGTGGCCGCCAGCAGCGCCTGTTGCGGGGAACCTGTGGGGTGATGGCGGGCCGCCAGAACCTGATCGACGATGCCATCGGCGACCACGCGCAGGTCATCGCCCTGCAAGATCTGTTGCGCCAGCCGCCGCATGTTTTCGACCAGTACGATGCGCAGCGTAATCGCCACGGCCCAAAGTTCACCAATCGAAAGTGGGCTTACATCCTGATAGGATTTCACGAACCGCGCCAGCGCCGAACCCGACAGCAGGCTGTCGGTATGGGCGACATAGGCCCATGTCAGGCCAAAGACGCGCGGATACCCCGCGAACGGCCCGCCCTCCAGTTTTGGCAGTTGGCGGTAGTACCCCACGGGCAGATCATCGTCGATCTGGCGCAATTGCTGTTCGACAAGGTGGAAGTTGTCCAGCAGCCATTCCGCAGCCGGCGCGATTGGGCGCCCGGCCTGCAAGCTTTGCGCGCAGGCGCGGTAGGCGCCCAGCAGGAAAGCGGCGTTGTCCTTGACGCGACCGGTCAGCGGCCGCACATGGGGCGGTCCCGACAGGCGCAGCCGGGACCAGAGCGCAGCCGCACCCCACCCCGAAGCGCCCCGCGCCACGCCCTGAGCCGTTGCCAGCGACAGCGCATGATGTTCCAGCCGTTCAGTACCGAAGAGTTCCGAACGGATTACCGCCTGGTCCTGCCACAATGCGGGCTGGGCGGTCAGCCCGGCGAGCGGGCGTCCAAGAACTCCGCGCAGGCGAAAGCCGGTCGCTCCCGCGCCACGTACGCTCATCGGGTCGTCAGCGCGGCGACGACGGGCTGCGGCGCGTCCCGCGCAACCTCGGCCATCTCACCCGCGGATTGCAGCATCGCGGCACCATGCGCCCCGGATGCCGCGGCAGATCCGGCGACGACGACGGACGCCGCTTCGCCTGCAGGCGCTACCGCACCCGGCGCACTGGCAACGGATGCTTCGGGCCGGACCCGGCGGGTCATGGCAGCCCAGTTGTTTTCGATCTGATCCCAATTCATGCTGATGTCTCCTTTCTGCATAGAACCCGGTACATGGCAAAGCCGTTCCCGGCGGCCTGCGCATTCGTCACGGGCTGGACGGCGGGGCGTCCGAAAAAAACAATCCCGACTAAAATACTATTGTATTGCCGCCCACCCAGGTTTAAGGACCCGGCAAACACCCTTCCCTTCCCCCTGACGCAGGAAACCCAGCACATGACCTTTCCACTTTCCAAGGCCGCATTTGGCTGTACCATCGCCATGCTGGCACAGCCCGTCGCGGCGCAGGACACCCAAACCCAATACCCGCTGGTGATCGAGAACTGCGGTGAGACCGTGACCTTCGAGCGCGCGCCGCAAAACGCCGTGGCGCTGGGACAGAACAGCGCCGAGATCTTGCTGATGCTGGGGCTGGAGGACCGGCTGGCCGCGACGGCCTTCTGGCCCAACAGCGTGCTGGACGAACTGGCCGAGGCAAATTCAAAGGTCACCCTGCTGACGGTGGAATTCCCGACGCTGGAGGCCGTTCTGGAACAGGAACCGGATTTTGTCGCCGCCGCCCTGCCCACACTCCTGGGGCCGGACAGCCGACTGGCCAAACGCGACGATCTGGCGCGGCTCGCCATCCCGTCCTACCTGTCGCCCAGCGTTTGCCTGGCCCGGCAGGCCGATGACGATGCCTATGGCAGCCGCGACGCGCTCTGGAGCATGGAGCCGCTGTTCCAAGAGATCGACGAACTCTCGCGCATCTTCAACGTGGCCGACCGCGGACAGGCGCTGATCGCGGATTTCCGTACGCGCGAGGCTGCGCTGCGCGCCCGCTTCGACCACGACCCTGACCTGAGCTTCGTCTTCTGGTTTTCCAGCCCCTCGCCCGCGGATGATGCATATGTCGGCGGTGGCAACAGTGCGTCGGGGTATATCGCCGACCTGCTGGGCGGGCGCAACGCCATCACAACGGATGCCGAATGGCCTACCGTCAGTTGGGAGGGCATCATCGCCGCTGGTCCCAGCGCCATCGTAGTGGCCGAACTGGACCGCGACCGCTGGGAGTTGGACAATGCCGGGACCAAAATTGCGTGGCTGACATCGGACCCGACGGTCAGCCAGATGGAGGCGGTGCGCGCGGGGCGGCTGTTCGTCATGGCCGGGGCCGCGATGAACCCGACGATCCGCACGCTTTACGGCGCGGAAGAGCTGGCCGCACAGCTTGAACAAATGCGCGCCGCAGGGAACTGAACGTGGCTTTCGCCCATACCATGAAAGGGCAGCCGCTGGCGCTGGCCGCCCTGTCGCTGGGCGCGCTGGGACTGGCCATCGCGGCTGCGACGGGGATCGGCGAATTCCAGGTGCCGCTGCGTACCGTCGCATTGGCCGTATCGAACCGGCTGGGCCTGACCGAGGTCCCGCTGAGCCGCATTCAGGAAAGCGTGATCTGGGACCTGCGTCTCAGCCGCGCGCTGGTTGCGGCGCTCTGCGGGGCGGGGTTGGCAATCTGCGGGGCCATCTTGCAATCGCTTTTACGTAACGCGCTGGCTGAACCCTTCGTGCTGGGCATTTCTGCCGGGGCTTCGACCGGGGCGGTGTGCATCCTGATCCTGGGGCTGGGCGGCGGCGCTATGGGGCTATCGCTGGGCGCCTTCTGCGGCGCCTTCACCGCGTTTGGCTTTGTTGCGCTACTCTCGCAGGGGGCGACGGGTGCTGCCAACCAGACGATCCTGGCAGGGGTCGCGGCGTCGCAATTGTTCAACGCGCTGACATCCTACATCGTCACCACCTCGGGCAACGCGCAGCAGGCACGAGATGTGATGTTCTGGCTTCTGGGCAGTTTCGGCGGCGTGCGCTGGCCCGAGTTTCAGGTGTTGGCAGGCGTCATCGTGATCTGTCTGGCGATCTGCATGTGGTATGCCCGCGCGCTGGATGCCTTTGCCTTCGGGGATGAGGATGCGGCTGCTCTGGGTGTTCCCGTGGTACGGGTACGGCTGGTGCTGTTCGGCGTCACAGCCTTGCTGACGGCGACAATTGTCAGCATGGTCGGCACCATCGGCTTTGTCGGGCTGGTGGTGCCGCACGCGGCGCGTTTCATCGTGGGGCCGTTGCACATGCGGCTCCTGCCCGCCTGCGCCATCGGCGGGGCGATCTTCATGGTCCTGGCCGATATTGCCGCGCGAATGCTGACAGCGCCGCAAACGCTGCCCATCGGCGTGGTAACCGCGCTGATCGGGGTGCCGTGCTTTTCGGTGATCCTTTACCGTGCGCGGCAGCAAGCATGAGTGTACGGGCTGAAAACCTGCGCTGGCGGGCCGGTGGCAAGCTGATTGTCGACGAGGTCTCGTTATCGGTTGAAACCGGGCAGGTGCTGGGCCTGCTGGGGCCGAACGGGTCAGGCAAATCCTCCCTTTTGCGGCTGCTGGCCGGGCTGCGCCGTCCCGAGGGCGGGCGCATCTTGCTGGACGACACCGATATTGCCCGCCTGCCCCGCCGCGCACTGGCGCGTCAGGTCGCACTGGTGCGCCAGCATTCGGCTACCGACACCAACATGTCGGTGCGTGAAATCGTGCGGCTGGGTCGTACCCCGCACCGTGCGGCCCTGTCAGGCTGGAGCGTGGCCGATGAACGCGCGGTCGAAACCGCGCTGGCCCAGACCGGGATGGCCGCACGCGCCGGGCAAGGCTGGCAAAGCCTATCAGGCGGCGAGCGGCAGCGCACACACATCGCCCGCGCGCTGGCCCAGCAACCCACGACGATGTTCCTGGATGAGCCGACGAACCATCTCGACATCCATCACCAGATCGAATTGCTGGGACTGGTACGCAGGCTGGGCCTGACGAGCATCATCGCCCTGCATGACCTGAACCACGCCGCGATGTTCTGTGACCGGGTGCTGGTGTTGCAGGACGGACACGCGGTGGCCAGCGGTACGCCTGCCAACGTGCTAACCGAAAGCCTTTTGGCGCACGTCTTCAAGGTGGCTTGCCGGGTGACGACTGTACCGGGTCAAGACTGGCCGCATATTGTATTTCTGCCACCAGACATGGCACGCGACCGCGCACCCGGGCAGGTCAGAACGGCAGGCTGACAGTCTTACATGCGCACCGCGCCGCGCAAGGGGGGCCGTTGGCAACGCCAACGATCGGGCCGCTGGCACTTGCCCATTCCGCTGCAGAAAACTGCGCCACGGCCCGTGGCGGACCATGCGTGGCTCGAACATGATACTGCCCCCGGGGGTATCCGGGGGCAGTATCGGCCCGATCACGGCTTCAGCATCACCTTGCCCGCGCGGCCCGGGGTCAGGCTGGCTTCCACCGCTTCGGCGCCTTGATCGAGGGCAAATATCCCGCCAATGTCCAGCAGCAGCGCACCTTTGGCCGCCAGTGTGACCAGCTCGGTGATCAGGCGCACACGCTTGTCCACCGCCATCTCGGCGCTGACACGCGCGCCCCAGAACCCCTTGATCGTGATCTGCTTCATGATGAGCGCCCCGGAGGACAGCGGCATCGGCGCGCCGGTCGCAGTGCCAAACACCATCAACTCACCATCGGGCGCCAGAAGATCGACCAGATCAGCCGAAATCTCTCCGCCGACCGAGTCGATGGCCGAAACCGCGCGCCCGGCACCGATGATTGTCCGCGCCTGATCCTGCCAATCATGTGCCGAGGTCGAGACCACATTGCCGATGCCCGCCGCGCGCAGTTCCGCCGCAGCCGCATCCCGACGCACGAGGTTCAGCAGGTTGATGCCACGCGCCGCCGCCAGCACGACCATGACGCGCCCGACCGCGCCATTGGCCGCCGTCTGGATGATCCACTGCCCCGGTTCTGCCTTCAGCAGATCCAGCATGGAAAGCGCCGAGAACGGCATGGAGATCAGCTGCGCGCCCATCTTATCCGAAATCTGTTCTGGCAAGGGCACCACGCCGCTGGCGGGTGCGATAAAGTGTTCTGCCCATGTGCCATGGACGCCCGCCGCCACAACCCGCTGCCCCACAAGGCCCGCGTCAACGCCGTCACCGACCGCATCGACGATCCCAGCGGCCTCAGACCCGCCGATCGCACCGGGCAGGTCGGGCTTGTAGCCATAATCACCCCGGATGGTCCACAGATCGTGGTTGTGGATCGGCGACAGCAGCATCTTGATGCGCAGCTCACCCGCCCGGGGTTCTGGAAGCGCCACATCGCGCGCCTGAAGCACCGCCTTGGGGTCGCCGAATGTGTCGTGTACGAGAGCTTTCATTGGTCTTTTCCTTTCAGCGTCCCGGTAAACAGGCGCTTTCTTGTATCGGTCATCGCCCGCTCCAGCGGGATCTGATCATGGGATAATTTCGACAGGATCGCGGCACCCAGCCATTGCGCATAAAGCGCCTGGGCCGCGGCCTGCACGTCGTCTTGCGGCATCACCGAGCCATCGCGTGCACCTTCTTCCAGCAGCGCCGCCAGCCGGGCGGTCAGTTCTTTCACGCCCGCGTCGAGCACGGCGCGCATAGCGTCAGACAGATCGGAAACCTCGGCCCCCAGCTTGACCACCAGACAGGTGCTGACAAGGCCTGCCTGACGCTCCTGATCCAGCCAAGCGTCACAAAAGGCCGTCAACCGCACAGCGGCGCTGTCGTCGGTTGCCATCAGCGCCTCAACACGGCCCAGGTACTCGGCAACATAATCTTCCAGCATCGCCTGTCCGAACGCCTCTTTCGACGGGAAATAGTAGTAGAACGACCCCTTGGGCACGCCGCATTCCTTCAGGAGCGCGGCAAGACCCACGGCACCAAAGCCCCCGGTGGTCACCAGCCTGCGGCCGGTGGCAAGGATCTTCTGGCGGGTCTGATCGGATTTGCGTGGCTGTGTCATGCAGCGTCACATAGGCAGGAATAGACCATTCGTCTAGTAGTCGATTGGTCTATTTTTGCCGGAAGCCAAAAAAACCCACATGAACCCAAGATTCGTAGCGGCAAATGGGGTCCCGTCAGACATATCTTTGACATTCAATCGACCCTCGGCGGGGCCAACGCCCCAAGGCGTCTTGAAAGGGAGCACCATGCCCATTCCCCTGATCCCCGGCACAAGCCCCGTCCCGAGAACGGGCATATGAATGCCTTCGAACCCTCGCCCCTGTCGCTGCGTCTGTTCACGGTCGACAAGGTGGAATTGGCGGGGCGCTGACTGCCCAACGTCCATCGCGACGTTGGGCCGCACTGTGGATGGGGCCGTGCCAATCTGCTGCAAGTTGGCCCTGTCGCCACTCAGCCCGGCGCCACTCAGCCCGTGGCGTCGGTATCCGCACTGGCTGCAGCCGCCTGGGGGAACCAGCCGCCCCCGACTTTTTTCAGGCGCGGCGTGCGGATCGCGCCTGTCAGGGCCAGGAGGCCACCGCGCCCAGCCAGCGGTGCCCGCCAGCGGTCCCCCTGAAGCATCGCAAACACCGCCCCCACCGGCGTCACCCCGACAAGTGCCAGCAGGTCCAGCACTGCCATCAGCGAACTGCCTGAACTCAGCACATCATCAATCACCACGACCCGCTTGCCTTGCAACAGCGGCACCATGCGCGGGTCGAGGTACAGCCGCTTGCCACCGCCCGGTGTCGTGATCGAGCGCAGGTCGACCGAAAGTTCGTCGCGGTACCAGAACTTGCGCGAGATACCCAACGCCACCATCCGGCTATGGCCCAGCCGCCGCGCCACGCCGTCGGCAGGGCCAAGCCCCAGCGTCGGCACGCCGACGATAACCTCGGGCGCGTGGACGCGGGCATGCTCAGCCATCCCGTCAATCAGCGCGTCGGCCACCGCAAAACTGGCCTGGTTGATGATGAGCGAGGCGACACCCGCCGCAGGGTCATCCGGCAGGCTGCGGATCGGCAGGCATATCTGGCGGTCATCGGGCAGACTGGCGGGGAACATCGCGTCAAAGCCCGAATCGGGCATCGCGAAAGTGCCGGACGGGTGGATTTCCTGCCAGTATTCATGCGGAGCGGCTGGCATGCGGGGTCATCCTTCGTTAACTTCCGCAATGACTTACCACCGTTCTGCGCCTGCGCCAATCGAAAGGAACCCGCGATGACCCACGACATCGACCCCGCCGGACTGGCAGCGCTGATCGCGCTGCGCCGCGACCTGCATGCCCATCCCGAACTGGGCTTCGAGGAGGCGCGCACCAGCGCAATGGTGGCGGATGCCCTGCGCGCCTGCGGTTGCGATGTGCAGACCGGCATCGGCGGCACGGGCGTGGTTGGCACGCTGCGCTGTGGCGAGGGCAATCGCGCCATCGCTCTGCGCGCCGACATGGACGCGCTCGCCATGACGGAGGCGGCAGAAGGCCGCCCCCATGCCAGCCGTACCCCCGGGCGGATGCATGCGTGCGGCCATGACGGGCACACGGTAATGTTGCTGGGTGCGGCACAGCATCTGGCGCGGCGGCGCAATTTCAGCGGCACGGTGCATTTCATCTTCCAGCCCGCCGAGGAAGGGCTGGGCGGCGCCAAGGCGATGCTGGCCGATGGGCTGTTTGCGCGCTTTCCCGCCGACCGGGTGTACGGGCTGCATAACATGCCGAACATTCCCGTAGGCCAGATCGCGGTGGTCCAGGGCCCGCAATTGGCCGCATCCGACCGCTGGGAGGTCAGCTTCACCGGGCAAGGCACGCATGGTGCCAAGCCGCATCTGGGGCAGGACGTGGTGACGGCAGCGGGCGCCTTCCTTGCCGCCCTGCACAGTATCGTGGCGCGGCAGGTCGATCCGCTACACCCCGCCGTCATCAGCGCCTGCGCGGTAGAGACAGGCAATTTCGCGGCGCTGAATGTGATCCCCGACTCCGCCCGCATCGGCGGCACCGCGCGCAGCTTTGATGCCGGTGTGCGTGACCTGATCGAAGGGGCGATTGGCCAACTGGCGCACGGCATTGCCGCGACCTATGGCCTGCGCGCAGCGTATGAGTATCGCAGGGGGATGCCGCCGGTCATCAACGTCGAGGCCCCGACCGCGATCGCCCAGGCCGCCGCCGACCGGGCGCTGGGACACGTCATGACGGCGTTTCCGCCGTCGTCTGCAGGGGATGATTTTGCCGAACTGGCCGCTGTGGTGCCGGGCTGCTATGTCTGGTTGGGCAATGGCCCCGCCGCAGACGGGGCGCTTCACCATTCCACACGCTACGATTTCAACGATGATGCAATCGCCCCGGGCGTGGCCTTCTGGTCCGAACTGGTCGAAACCGATCTGGCTCTGTGATCGCCGGACGGCCCACCCCGTCAGCCAGTCGTCAGGCGGTCCAGCAGCAGCGACAAGGCGTCCGCACCCCGGACCTGCAATGCCACCTGCGGACCACCTTCCCCCGCAACGACGCCCAGTGCGCCGGGATCATCGCGCAGATCGACCGAGAGCCGCAGGGGTGAACAGTCAAACAGCTCTGGCGCCTCGGCAAGAAGCATGACGCAGGGATCATGCAGGGGACGGCTTTCGCGGCCTTCGGTGCTTTGGAAATACGCTTGGATCAGCGCCGCGCTGGCCTGCGCCCCTGGGCGCGCCGATTGCGCAAGTCGCGCCACATGATCAAGCGTCGCGCGCACCCGGCGCGTCACGTCCAGTGGCACCAACGTCACCGCAAGGGGTGAGGTCAGCACGATCTGCGCGGCCTCGGGGTCTGCGGCCATGTTGAATTCCGACCGGGGGCCGATATTGCCCGGTTCTTCCACTGCGCCGCCCATGGCAATGATGCGCCGCACGCGGGCCGCCGCACCTGGATAATCGGCGATCAGCCGCGCGATATTGGTCAGTGGGCCCAGCGCCAGGATCTCAACGCTGCCCGCCGGTTCGCGCTGCAGTAAACCCGCCAACCATGCCACCGCGTCGCCCTGTGCCGCCGCCTGCGGCTCGGGGAAATCCACCCCGCCCAGACCGCCCGCGCCGTGGATCTCGGCCGTGTCGAAGCCCCTGCGCGCCAGCGGGGTCGCGGCACCCGCAATCACCGGTATATCCGACCGCCCAGCCAGCGCCAGAATGCGCCCGGCGTTGCGCGTGGTGACATCAATCCCCAGATTGCCCGCCACCGTGGTGATCCCCAAAACCTCGAACCGGGGGGAGGCAAGCGCGAACAGGATCGCCACCGCATCGTCGATGCCGGGGTCGGTGTCGATCACCACGCGAAGGGCGTTGGTCATGGTCAAATACCTTGCGATGCTTTCATGCGGCCTTCATACCGCATCTCGACGCGCCCGCAACCGCGGACACATGCCTGAGACAGAAGGAACGCCCCATGCCGAACGACTTGCCGCCCGACCTGATCCTTGATGCGCAGGACGAAGTCACAATCCGGCAAGACCTGGTGCAGGTGGCCCTGGGCCGGCGCCCCGCAGATTGCCTGCTGCGCGTGGGGCGACTGCTGGACGTGGCGACGCGCACTTGGCTGGAGGATGCCGAGATCGCGATCCGGGGTCGGCGCATTGCATACACCGGCCCTGCGGGCACCTATACCGGCACCGCGCGCGAGCAACAGCACCGCCCCACGCTGGCCGCCGTCCCGGGCTTTGGTGAGGTGCATAAACACATCGAAAGCGCACATCTGACGCCCGAACACGAGGCCGCATTGGTCCTGCCGCATGGGAACACCTGGACCTGCGAGGCAAGTCATGAGTTTTCCAACGTCAATGGCACGCGCAATCTGGAATTCTGGCTGATGGCGCGGCAGGCCGGATCGCCACTGAAGATCTTCCCACTGCCGGGCTCCGCCGTGCCCCCCACCGCCTATGAAGGCGGTGGGGGCTATTTCGACGGCGCAGATCAGGCGGGTTTCCTGCGCGACAGCTTGATGGTCGCAGGGCTGGATGAAGTGATGGACTGGCCCGCGATCCATGACGCGCAAAACCCGTCTTATGCCCGCCTGTGGGGGATGATCGGCGCAACGCTGGCACAGCGCGGCGTGGTCGAGGGGCACGGCGCGGGCCTGCGCGACCTGGCCGCGATCAACGCCTTCGCTGCAGCGGGACTGGCGTCGGACCACGAGGCATGGACCGCGCAAGAAGCATGGGACAAGCTGCGCCACGGCATCTTTGTGCAAATCCGTCCGCATTCCATGCCCGACATCATCGCGGGTCTTTTGGAGCGCGGCTTGCAAGACTGGTCGCAGGTGGCCTTTGCCACTGATGACCGCAGCGCCTCGGACACACTGCGCATGGGCGCAACGGATTATAATGTCCGGCTTGCCATCGAGAGCGGCCTGCCGCCCGAGGTCGCGATCCAATGCGTCACCCTCAACCCCGCGCGGCACATGCGCCTGACACCCTATGTGGGCAGCCTTGCACCGGGGCGCTACGCAGATATCGTGCTGCTGGAAGACGTGGCAAGCCTGCAGATTGCCGAGGTCTGGGCAGATGGAAAACAGGTATCGCAGGGCGCGCAATATACCGGCACCCTGCCAAAGATCGACTGGCCGGACTGGGCAGTGCGCACCATCAATCTGCCGCGCCCGGCAGAAGCATCCGATTTCGCGATCGCCGCACCCGAGAGCCGGACGCAGGTGCATGCCGCGCTGCTTCGGCCCTTTCATTGGGCTGACGATTTCATCACCACCCAACTGGAGGTGTCCGACGGTCAGGTGCAGCGCGATGCCGCGCGCAACATCACCAAATTCGCCGTGGTGGACCGATATTCAGGCAAAGGGGGCACCGCGCGCATGTTGTGGCTGGGCTGTGGCCCCGCCACACCCGACACGGCGGTAGGCTGCACTGTCGCGCATGATCAGCACAACATATGGGTTGTCGGCTCATCCGACGCGGCCATGGCGCAGGTGGTGAACAAGATCCGGGACAATCAGGGCGGCTGGGCGCTGGCAACGGGCGGGCGCATCGTGGCTGATGTACGCTATGAGGTCGGCGGCCTGATGACCAACCGGCCCGCTCCGGATCTCGATGCCGAGATGGCGCATCTTCTGGCCGAGGGGGCAAAGATCGACTGGCTGTACGAGCCGACATTCTCGCCACGCTGGTTCCCGGGCTTCCCCGAACGGCTGCAATTCGCCACGCTGACCTGCGCGCCTTGGCGCTGGGTGCTGGTGGCCCCGACGCAGGCCGTGCCGCAAGGATTCGTCAATGTGCAGACCGGGCAAACCCATCCGGTCGTCTGGTAATCAGGCCCTGACCTTCAGGCACTGATTCTCAAGCGGCGTCGATCCGCGCCATTTCGGCACGAAAGCCGGTGGCGATCTGTCCTGCATCAGCCATCACCTGTGTGCGTTCAAGGGTCAGCACGTCACGGTCACGCATCAGCCAGCGCCCCGCCACCATCACATCGCGCACGTCCGAGGGCATAGCCGAGAAGACCAGCGTGGCATAATGGTCATAAATCGGCTGCATCCGGGGCGCGTCCAGCGCGATGCGGATCAGGTCGGCCTGCTTGCCGGGCTGGAGCGAGCCGATGCTGCCGTCCATCCCCAGCACCCGCGCGCCCTCGATCGTAGCCATGCGGATCACATCGCGCGCGGGCATCGGCGCGCGGCTTTTGCCCAGCAGCTTGGCGAACATCGACACCGGGCCAAATTGCGCAAAAAGGTCCAGAGTATTCCCGCTCATCGGACCATCGGTGGCGATGCCGACGGGGATACCGGCGGCGCGCATCGCCTCGACCGGCGCGATGCCACGTCCCGCCTTGGCATTCGACCGCGCGTTATGCGCCACGCCGACCCGCGCATCGGCCATGGCGGCGATGTCATCATCGGTCACATGCAGGCAATGCGCGCAGATCAACCCGGGACGCAGCAGGCCCGCCGCCTCCACCACCTGAACCGGGCGCATGTCGTGGTGCGTGGCACACCATTCATTCTCGGACGTCATTTCAGCGAGGTGGATCTGCACCGGCACATCCTGATGGTCGTCGGCCCAACGCGCGATCCGTTCCATCACCGGGACGCCCGTCGAATAGGGCGCATGCGGCGCGATGGAGGCGGTAATCCGCGAATGGCCCGCGAACTCATCCGCCAGCGCCGCGACAAGCGCGAAGCCTTCATCCATGCTGGCGTGGTCAGGCGGGTTGAAATCCGCCAGCGTCTGCCCGACGATGCCGCGCATCCCGGCGCGGTCCAGCACGCGGCCCACTTCGGCCTCGTAATAATACATATCGGCCACCGTGGTCACGCCCGCCTCGATCGACTCGAGCGCGGCAAGCGCCGTGCCCACGCGCACCATGGCCGGACTGACGAATTTCCGCTCCATTGGCAGGACATAGCGGAACAGCCGGTCATCCACGTCCTCGCCGAGGCCCCGGAACAGGGTCATGGCCAGGTGGCAATGCGGGTTGACCATGCCAGGCATCAAGATGTCGCCGCCAAGGTCCAGCGTCTCATCAGCGGTAACGTCCGGCGTACCGGTCCCCAGGGCAAGGATCGTCTCGCCTTCAACCAGCAGATATGCGCCCTCCATCACAGGCATATCCGGGGTGCAGGGCAGGATCGTGGCATTGGTAAACAAGATACGCATGGATCATTCAGCCTTCAGGATACAGCATTGCTCGGGGTCGGGCACCAGCATCGCACGCGCGCCGGGTTCCAGCGGCGCGGACTGCGGGCCGTTTGCCAGGAAATCGCCTGCAGGTGTCGTGCATTGGTACTGATACGCACGGCCCAGATAGGTACGGAGACCCAGTTCGGCCGGAATGCCCGCAGTGCCTGCGGCATCGACCACCAGCCCGTCCGCGCGGGCGGCGAGGATGAAGCGGTCGGGGATCGGACCAAAGCTGGCTTGCGACAGCGACAGGGCAATGCCGCCATCGCCCGCCGCCTGCACCGCGTCGCCGTCGCGCGCAGTGACCTGCATCGGGATCAGGTTCTCGAACCCGACAAATCGGGCAACGAAGACATTGGCGGGGCGCTGATACAGCACCTCAGGCGTATCAAGCTGCATGATCCGGCCCGCATGCATGATCGCCACTCGGTCCGAGATCGAAAATGCCTCTTCCTGATCGTGCGTGACATAGACCGAGGTGGTACCATTGGCGCGTTGCAGCTTGCGAATTTCCACCCGCATATCGACCCGCAACTTGGCGTCGAGATTCGACAGCGGCTCATCGAACATCAGTAGCGGCGGCTCGATCACCAGCGCGCGGGCCAGCGCCACGCGTTGCCGCTGCCCGCCCGAAAGCGCGCCGGGCAGCCGGTCGGCAAGTGCGGCAAGGCCCACGCGTTCCAGCATCGCGTCGGTGCTGGAACGCCGCGCCGCGCCCGTGATGCCGCGTTGCTTCAGCCCGAAGGCCACGTTGTCGCGCACCGACATATGCGGGAACAGCGCGTAGCTTTGAAAAACCAGCCCGATGTCGCGCTTATGCGCCGCCAGCTTCGTCAGGTCGCGCCCGCCCAGCGTGATGCTTCCCGTGGTGGGCTGCATGAATCCCGCGATCAGGCGCAGCGTCGTGGTCTTGCCGCAGCCCGATGCGCCAAGCAGCGATACGAGTTCACCCGCAGCAAGGCTGAGGGAAAGATCGTCCAGAACCTGGGTCTTGCCATAATGGGCGGAGAGGTTCTCGATATGCAGGGGTTGGGTCATGCAAGCTCATTTCGCAAGGAAGGTAAGGCCCAGCGTCCATTCCACGACGGCCATGACAGCCACGGTCAGAAGCATCAGCAGAACCGACACCGACGCGACGGTCGGATCGAAGAACTGCTCCATATGGGCCAGAAGCTGGATGGGAAGCGTGGATACGCCAGGGCCGGTCAGAAACAGCGATACCGAAACATCGTTGATCGAGGTGATGAAGGCCAGGATGAACGCGGCGATCACCCCGGAACGGACATTGGGCAGAATGATGGTGAAGAACGTCTTCAGCGGTCGGCTGCCCAGGCTGATCGCCGCCTCCTCGACCGCGAAGTCGAAAGAGGCAAGGCTGGCACTTATGACCCGCACGCAATAGGGCAGCACCAACAGCGTGTGACCGATCAAGAGCGTGGTGAAGATCGGCACGTTCTGGTCGACCGAGACTGAGCGGAGCAGCGAAAAGCCCAGTACGATTTCGGGCACCAGAATGGGCAGCACGAAGACCGTCGACAGCCACCCGGGCAACTGGATGCGGTAGCGGTTCAGCGCATAGGCGGCGGGAATACCGATCACCAGTGCCATCGCGGTGGCCATGGTCGCGATCTGCAGGCTGGTCAGCATGGTGCGGCGGAAGGCCGTGATTTCGAACACCCGCTCAAACCAGCGCAGGCTGAGACCTTGCGGCGGGAAGGTCAGAAAGGTGGTATCTGACAGCGCCGCGCCAAACACGATGACCAGCGGCCCCATCAGGAACAGATAAACCAAGACCGTGAAAACGATCAGCAAGGGATGTGTGGGAAGCCGCATCATGTCGCCATCGGGTTGAGACGACGCGCCATCCGCGTCATCAGAAGGACCACCGCCACCGTGACGATCACCATGATCGCCGCCACGGTCGAGGCGCCGGGCCAGTTGAACGAAACCATCGCTTGCTGGTGCAGCAGCGTGCCCATGGTCATCTGACGCTCCCCCCCGAGGAGCGCTGGCGTAGCATAGGCGGTGAAGGACCCGGTGAACACCAGCACCGCCCCCACGATCAGCCCCGGCACCGCCAGCGGGAACACCACCTGACGGAACACCGCCGCAGGCGTCGCGCCAAGCGAGGTTGCCGCCTGAATGACGTCTTCGGGAATATTCTCCAGCACGCCGACCAGCGTCAGGATCATCAGCGGCACAAACAGATAGACCATCGCCACGATCACCGCTCCCTGCGTGTAGAGCATGCTTATGGGCGCATCAGTTAACCCGGTCCATTGCAGGAACGAGTTCAGGATGCCGTTGCGGCCCAGAATGATGAGCCATGCGAACGACCGCACGATCACCCCAGTCAGCAGCGGAAACACCGCCGCAATGATCAGCAAACTCTTTACCCGCCCCGAAGCGCGGGCCACGACATAGGCCGTGAAAAATCCGACAATCACAGAAAAGAAGGTGGTGATCAGGGCGATCTCCAACGTCCGCCACAAGACGGTGCGGCGAAAGCCGCTGGTGAAGAACGCCTCATAAAGCGCTGTGATGCCCAGCGGATCGGCGAAGGTCGCGGCAATCGTCGCGCCCACGGGGAGGACAAGGAACAGCGCCACCAATGCCGTGGCAGGCAGGCTGAGGATCCAGCCGGCAAAACGTGTCATGCGGGGCTTTCATTCATGCGGTTGGTTGACGGCCACCGCCGCCTGTTTCAGCCTGCCGTACTGCAAAAGTTGCGGGCGGGCAAGCCGGGCAGCGGACAGGTTCCGCGCCCGGCATGCAGATCACATGCCGAAGACTTCGTTCCAGCGGTCGATCCATGCCGTTTTGGCGGCATTCATCTGGGTGTAATCGATGCGTTGCAGCCCGGCGATCATGCCGTCGCCATAGGTCCATTGCGCGGCTTCTTCCTCAGTCAAGTCAACTGCGGTCGCCACGGGCGCATCGACGCCGTTGCGTGCAAGCAGCGCCTGACGCTCAGGATCCAGGATGAAGTTGATGAATTCATGCGCCAGTTCGACATTGGCCGCCCCGGTGGGAATATTGACCGTGTTCAACGTGGCGATGTCGCCGTCTTCCAGTTCGGCCCAGACAATCGAGGGCACGGCCTGCTGAAGCTGCCCCAGTGCGAAATCCTGCGCCAGCGACACCGATATCTCGCCGGTGGAGAACAGGTTGATCATCTCGGACCCGGTGTTGTAATTCGTCACGACATTGCTGCGCAGCGCCTCGATCTCGGCAAAGGCAGGGTCGGCATCCTCGAAGGCATCGGTCCCGGCCTTTTCGCCAGCGATCATCACCACCATGGGGCCTGCGGTCGTGGTGATCCCGGGCAGCGACAGCGCATTGGCCAGATCGTCGCGCCACAGGTCTTCCCATTGCGTGATCGGCGCGGTGACGCGCTCTGCATCATAGACGATACCGACGCGGCCGATGGTGTACGCCGGGCCAAATTCGCCATGCGGGTTCTGCGCCATCTCATAAAGGCCGTCGATATTGGGCACCAGGCTACGGTCGATGGGCTGGAACAGCCCCGCCTCGACCCCGATCTGCGCAAAGCTGTCGGACAGGTAGATGACATCCACCCCTGCCCCGCCACGGATCTGTACGCGGTTCAGGCGGTCGGCGTTGTTGCCTGTCTCAAACACCAGTTCGCACTCGCATTGCTCCTGGAACGGCTGCACGATGAATTCGTTCAGCTTATCGCCGTTGAAGCCCCACCAGGACACAACCAGCGTCTCGGCGGCAGCCGGGCTTGCCAGCAGCAGGGCGGCAGCGGTAGTGGCAGACAAAAGCCGGGATTTAGAGGTGGTCATGCGGGATCTCCTTCGGGAAAATGGATGGCTGCCCCGAAGTGTTATTTTTGCAGGGGCTGCCTTGCAAGGGGCAATATCGCCGAGGACCCTACCGACGCAAGTGCGCACAGCGCGGGTTGATGGGGTTTTGCGGCCCGCGCTTAGGGCGCGCCGAATTCTCGAGCATAGCCGCCCCCGCGCAGGGTAGAGGGCACGTGCCTTACGGCAGCGCGCATCCGGGATCGAGCAAAGGCGCGTAGTCATCCACGGGCGCGAACCGGACCGCCCGGTCCGCCAGCCCCAGCAGCCGGTTGGTCAGCCCCTCCTCGGCGCGCACCCTTTCGCGGATCATCTGCCAGCCTGACGCGCGGTCCCCTGCCAGCGCGAGCTGGCGGGCACGCAGAAAGGTCGGCCAGCGCATGCGCCCGACCTCCAGCAGCAGATCCGCCGTCAGGCCCACATCGACGACCTGGAAGACCGACTTTGCCATGCCGTCGCCGATCAGCGCCCGGACAATCGGCAGGTTGCGGCGCAGGCTTTCTTCCTTCAGCCGGATCAGCAGCGGCGCATTACCGTCCTGTTTCGCCATGCGAACAATCGCGGCGATCTTGCCTGCATGCGACAGCTCCCACCGCGCCTCTTGGATCAAAAAGTTTGAATATCGCGCGACCGGGTCAGTTTCAAGGCGGGCAAGGCTGGCCTGACCGGCGGCGACGCTGTCATCCGCCAGGCGCTGGATGACAGCCAACAGCACATCTTCGCGCGAGATAAAGTGGTGGTAGAACCCGCCCTTGGAAATCCCCGCCGCCGCCACGATCCCCGCGACTGTAACATTTTCCCACGGCTGCACGGTAAGGAGCCGGGTCGCCGCGTCCAAAATAGCCGTCTTACGGGCCTCAGGCGACATCCGGTTGCGTTTGACAGTCACGTTTTCGTACTCCTGAGCACATCAGCCTTGATTACAGACCGCCGGTCGGTATGTATCACCGAAGACAGAGAATCCAAGCTGCCGCCGACGAAAGTGACAAAAACATGAACGATCAGCATGACGCCGCTGCGCCGGGCAAACCGGAACTGCGTTTCGACTCCGACCGGGGATCATCGCGGCCGTTCTGGCTTGCGTTGATATTGCTGCTTGCGATTGTGGCATGGATGGGCAGCGGCTATGTCTTCCCGTCCGAGCCTCCCGCCCAGGAGACGGTGGCCACGGAAAACGCCCCGCCCTCGGTACGGGTGCGCAGTTCGACCGCGGAAGCCGTGGTGCTGGAGTTCAGGTCGGAAGGTCAGGCAATGCCGGATCGCGACACCCGCATCCTGGCCGAAGGTGCCGGTGAAATCGTGGAAATGCCTGTTGCAAAAGGCCGGATGGTTGAGCGCGGCGATGTGATCGCGCAACTGGACGACCGGCGCGCACGATCCACGCTGGATCAGGCGATCGAGCAGCGCGCCAATGCCGAGCGTGAGTTCAACAATGCGACCGAGTTGTTTAACCGCGGGACGGCGACACAGACGCGGGTGTCGGAAACCCGCGCAGCCCTTGCCGCGGCCCAGGCCAGCGTAGTTGCAGCCGAGCAGGAACTGGCCGATCTGACGATCACCGCCCCCTTCGAGGGACTGATCGAGGCCTTGCCGGTCAGCGCGGGCGAGTATGTCTCGGTCGGTGAGCAGATCGCCCGGATCGTAGACAACAGCCCGCTGACGGTGACCATCCAAGTGCCGCAGCAGACCCACTCACGCCTTCAGGTCGGCCAGGCCGCCAAGGTCAATTTCATCACGGGCCAAGAGCGCGAGGGGACGGTCAGCTTCGTGGGAACCGCCGCGCAGGCCGAAACCCGCACCTTCCTGACCGAAATCGAGGTTCCGAACGAAGACCGCATGATCCCCGCGGGCGTGTCCGCCATGGTAACGATTCCGACGGGCGAGGCACAGGCGCATTTCATCCATACCTCCATCATCTCGCTTAGCCCGGACGGGCACCTGGGGGTGAAGACCGTTGAAGACAGGCATGTTCGGTTTCAGCGGATCGGCATCGTCAAAACCGAGGTTGACGGCATTTGGGTCTCAGGGCTGGAAGACGAAGCCACGATCATAACCATCGGTCAGGGCTTCGTGCGCGACAGCGAAGAAGTGCGCGCGCAGACGGAAGAAGAGGCAGGGCAGCCAGAAGACACGGCCGCCCAATCTGATGCAGTAGCTCAGTCTGATACGGTGGACGCGTCTGAAGGCGCGCCTGCAACACCCGACGCCGATACACCCGGCACCGCCATGCAGGAGCGCGCACAGTGAACACCCTGATCGACGCCGCCTTCTCGCGCAGCCGTGTGGTCCTGATCGCGCTGTTGATGGTCCTGGGGCTGGGTGCGATCGCCTATGTCTCCATCCCGAAGGAAGCCAACCCCGAGGTGCCGCTGCCGCTGGTCTATGTCTCGACCACGCTTGAAGGGATCAGCCCAACCGATGCCGAACGTCTGCTGATCGAACCGATGGAGGCGGAATTCGGCGCCATCGAGGGGTTGCAACAGATGTCGAGCGAAGCCACCGAAGGCTTCGCCAGCGTGCAACTGGAATTCGCCGCAGGCGGCGACATTGACGAGGCACTGGACAAGGTGCGCGACGCGGCCGACCGGATCACCGGCGACTTGCCCGAGGATGCGTCCGAGATCCGGATCACCGAGATCAATACCGCCCTTTTCCCGATCATCACAGTGATCCTCTCTGGCCCAGTGCCCGAGCGGATGCTGAATACGCTGGCAGAAAACGTCCAAGATGAGGTAGAGGCGCTGCGCGGCGTGCTCGAAGTCGATATCGGTGGGGCGCGCGATGAATTCCTGGAAGTCCTGATCGATCCGACGGTTTTCCAGACCTACAACCTCAGCTTCGAGGAACTGATCGGTCAGTTGCAGCGCAACAATCAGCTGATTGCCGCCGGCGCCATTGAGACCGGCGGCGGGCGCATCGTCCTCAAGGTGCCCGGCCTGATCGAAGATCTGGACGACGTGATGCAGATGCCCGTCAAGGTAGAAGGCACCACGGTGGTGACCTTTGGCGACGTGGCCACCGTGCGCCGCGCGTTCGAAGATCCGACAAGTTTCGCGCGCATCGACGGGCAGCCATCGCTGGCACTGGAGATCACGAAGCGGTCGGGCGCGAACATCATCGACACTGTCGCCGAGACCAAGGCCGTGATCGAGGAAATGACCACAGGCTGGCCAGACAGCGTGCGCGTGACCTATCTTCAGGACCAGTCCGAACAGGTGAAAACCCTGCTCTCCGATCTGGAGGCCAACGTCATCGCCGCAATCATTCTGGTGATGATCGTGATCGTTTTCGCACTGGGTCTGCGCTCGGCGATTCTGGTGGGGTTGTCGATTCCGGGTGCGTTCCTGGCCGGTGTCACCGTGATCTGGGCCATGGGTTTTACCATGAATATCGTGGTGCTGTTCGCCCTGATCCTTGTCGTCGGCATGTTGGTTGACGGCGCCATTGTGACGGTGGAACTGGCCGACCGGCGCTTGCAGGAAGGCGATGACCCGAAGGCAGCCTACGCTTTCGCCGCCAAGCGTATGGCATGGCCGATCATCGCATCGACCGCGACAACGCTCAGCGTGTTCTTTCCCTTGCTGTTCTGGACCGGGCTGATTGGCCAGTTCATGAAGTACCTGCCGATCACCGTTATCCTGACGCTCAGCGCGTCCTTGTTCATGGCCCTGATCTTCATTCCGGTGCTGGGCGGGGTAATCGGGCGCAATCAGCCGCAAAGCGCGCAGTCCAAGGCTTCGATGTATGCCGCCGAACATGGCGATCCACGCGACATCGGCGGCTTTACCGGCGCCTATGTCCGGTTTCTGGAGCAAGCAATCCTGCGGCCCTGGACCACGCTGGTGCTGGCGATCGCCCTGCTGATGGGCGGCTTTGCGCTTTATGGTGAGTTCGGCCGCGGCGTGTCCTTCTTCCCCTCGGTAGAGCCGGAATTCATGCAGGTCCAAATCCGCGCGCGCGACAACCTGTCGATCTATGAGCGCGACGATCTCGTGCGTCTGGTCGAGGACCGGCTGATCGGCACCCCGGGCGTGGCCAGCGTCTACGCAAGGTCCAGCATGGGATCGGGCCAAGGCGATGAAGAGGTAATCGGCACGATCCAGCTGGACCTTGACGATTGGCAAGAGCGCCGCGCCGCCGCCGAGATCGGCGCCGATATCCGGTCCGAGATGTCAGATATCGCCGGGATCGATGTGCAGGTGGAAACCGAAAGCGGCGGGCCATCGGGGGGCAAGCCAGTCAACATCCGTGTCTCAGCCGCCAACCCTGCCGATCAGGCTGCTGCGACCGAGACCGTACTGGCCACCATGGCGCGGATCGGCGGCTTTACCGACGTGACCGACACGCGCGCCCTGCCCGGCGTCGAAGTGGCGATCAATGTCAACCGCGCCGAAGCGGCCCGCTTTGGCGCCGATGTAAACCTTCTGGGTCAGGCGGTGCGCTTGCTGACACAGGGCATCACGGTGACGAACTACCGTCCCTCGGATTCGGACGGCGAACTTGATGTTCGGGTGCGCTTTCCCAGCGACGACCGATCGCTGTCGCAACTGGCGAACCTGCGGGTGCCAACATCGGTGGGGCTGATCCCGATCTCGAACTTCGTGACCTTCGAACCGGTCGAGCGGGTCGGCGTCATCCGCCGGATCGATGAACGGCGGGTGACGACGATCGAGGCGAACGTGGCGCCCAGCGTGCTGGTCAACGACCAGATCGCCGCGCTGCAATCCGCGCTGGACGCCGCCGACCTGCCCGAAAGCGCCAGCTACGATTTCGCCGGCGAAGCCGAAGATCAGCAGGAATCCATGATTTTCCTTGCAAGCGCCTTTGTCGCGGCCATCGTGCTGATGTTCATGATCTTGCTGGTGCAATTCAACAGCTTCTATCAAGCCTTCGTGGTCATGAGCGCGATCATCTTCTCAATCGCCGGGGTGCTTTTGGGCCTCGTTGTGACCGGGCGACCCTTCGGTGTCGTTATGGGCGGGGTCGGCATCATCGCGCTGGCCGGGATCGTGGTAAACAACAACATCGTATTGATCGACGCGTATAATGAGCTGCGCAAAGACGGCGCTTCGGCCTATGAGGCCGCGCTGCGCACGGGTGCCCAGCGTCTGCGCCCGGTCGTGCTGACATCGGTGACCACAGCGTTGGGCCTTCTGCCGATGGTCATGGGACTGAACATCGACTTCTTCAACCGCGAGTTGGTCTTTGGCGCGCCATCGACGCAATACTGGACTGAGCTGTCCAGCGCGATTGCCGGGGGCCTTGTGATCGCGACGATCCTGACGCTGGTGGTTACGCCCGCGATGCTGATGCTCCGCGAAAAACGCGCGGAACGCGGCATCGCGCAGCACCCCGAGGGTAAGGCGGTTGCCGCTTGACCCGGGCGCGGTGCAGTAATTGCATCGAAGCCTTGTCGAAACCCAGGCAGATGTCATGAATCGTGCCGATACTGCGCCATAGGCGGATCAAGGGGCTTGAGAATGACCACATCAGGGGATGCACGCTTCTGGGACAAGGCTTCGCGGCGCTATGCCAAACGCAAGGATACCCGCCCGTTCATCGTGGCACGCAAGCGAGACTGAAGCCATCCGACAACCCGTGCGCTCGGTCGCGCTGACCTGACCGCCAGGATGCGGCGGCACGATTTTCAAATTGCATTGCTGGCGCGTGTCAGGCGTGACTGGTATGAGGAAGCCTGAGCGTCGGCGCTCGGCTGCCCCAACTGGACAATACTTCAGATGAATTTGCGTGCCCTGCGGCTGTTTCGCGAGATCGTGCTTTCAGGATCATTGCACGAGGCCGCAAAACGGCTGAACACCTCGACGTCGGCGGCGAGCCGTCTGATCTTGAACCTGGAGCAGGACCTGTGCCTGCCGCTTTTCTCGCGCAATCACCGGCGGCTGGAACTGACCGAGGATGGCGATATGTTCTATCGCTCGATCCTCCACACGTTGGACGGGCTGGATGAGATCCCGGTTGTCGCCGGGGATATCGCCCGGCGGACCCGCGAATGGCTGTCGGTCGTGACAGCCGCACCACTGGCCAATGGGCTGGTCACCCCGGCGCTGGCGCAGCTTCAGCACGAAGGGTGTGAATTCCGGTGTAGCGTCAGTGTCGAGACGCGGTTCGACATCGAAAGCAAGGTGGCGGCGCGGGGCTATAACCTGGGCCTGATCTCGCTGCCTGTCGAGAATTCCATCATCGTGCTGGAAACCGTCCCAATCCTGCGCGCGCGGGTCGGTGTCGTGCTGCCGCGCGCCCATCCGCTGGCCGAACGCGAAGCCATCGCGCTGAAGGACATCGTGGATGAGCCGTTCATCGGGCTGCGGCCCGGCCAGCGCTGGCGCGACCGCACGGATGAGTTGCTGGGCCGGACCGGCCTGCGCCCGAAATTCTGGATCGAGACCAACGCGACGCCGTTGGTGATCGGCATGGTGCGCGCGGGTCTGGGTGTTTCGGTGATCGACCGGGTCTGCGCCGGGCTGCTACCCGAAGGTGACCCGGCGGTGTTCCGCCCGCTGGTGGATACCCACTGGATCACCTATGCCAGCTTGCACCCGCCCGGCGTGCGGCTACAACTGGCCGAGCGGTTTCTGGATGCGCTGGCCGCGTCTGTCGAGATGCGCAGCGCCAAGGATGCCGATTTCGCAAGGGATCTCGAGCTGCTTTAGCCCGCCCCGGCCCCGATCCCAGACTCTGCCCCAATCTCGGCCACCGCCTCATTTCCAGTCCGACCCTCTTGCGGCTCCTGCGCCCCGGATACGCCTGCGCGCAGCCGTGCGGCCAGATCCCGGCCGAAAATGGCTGCCTCTAGCGCGATGCGTTCGCTCTCGCCCAAATAGGTCCGGGTATCCAGCGCCTCGGTCACAGCATCGGCACTGATAGCGCCGCGCAGGGCGGGTAGTGCCACGACCCTGGCGGCCAGCGCATCGCGCGAGGGCGGCGCATCAGCCAGCATTTGTTGCAAGATATCATGCGCCTGAATGTGCCCCAGAATCGGGGCCAACAGCATCATCAACCGCTCGGACGCGGCATAAGCAGGCGAGTCCGACAGATTTACCAACATTCGATCGGGCAACGGCCTGACTGTCTTGCAAAGCGTCTCGAACGCGCGCGCAAGGGTCCAGGCCAGCGGGCAAACCCGGTCAAGCACGCGCACCACCAGATGATTGGCCGCCGCATCACCCTCGTGCAGCGTCAGCGCCCCCTGCATCGCCGGGGCGGCGGCCGCACGCAAGTCGGCGGCCATCGCCATGACGTGCACGACCAGCTTGGGGTTGACCTTGTGCGGCATGGTGGACGACCCGACTGTTCCCGCACCCTGCACCTCGGCGATCTCACCGATTTCCTCGGACATCAGGGCGTAGAGCTCGGTCGCGATCCGTTCGAAGGTCGTGGCCAGCAGCGCCAATTGCACCACGTAATCGGCAAATAGGTCATTCACCGCGCGCCCCGGCACCAGCAGCGCGCCAAGATTAAGGTCCTGCTCCATGCGGCGGCTGATTGCGCGGCCCCGCCCCTCAAACGCGTGCATGGCGCCGACCGCGCCGCCAAAGGGCAGCACGAAGACACGCTTTTCCATCCCGACGATTCGGTCGGCAGCGCGGTCGAGTTCCTCGATCCAGCCCGCGACCTTGAAGCCAAAGCTGATCGGCAGTGCGTGGCGCCGGTTGGTGCGGCCCATCATGGGCGTAGCGGCATGTGAATCGGCGAGGCCCGCCAAGCAATCAACCGCGCCCGCCAGATGGGCACGCAACGCGCCCTGCGCGCGCCGCATCAACAATAGCCGCCCTGTCTGCATCACGTTCTGCGTGGTCGCACCCCAATGAACATACGCCCCCGCCGGACCCGCACGGGCGGCAACCACCCGGGTCAGCGCGTTGATAGGCGCGTGGCTGCGGGCGGCCTCGGCCTCCAGCGCCTCCAGTCCCAGCGTTTCCACGTTGGCCACAGCGGCAATCCCCTCGGCAGCCCAGTCGGGAATAATACCAAGGTCGGCCTGTGCGTGCGCCAGTGCGACCTCCACGTCCAGCCAGGATTGCCAAAGGTTGGCAGGGGAAAAGAGCGTTTCTGGCGTCATATCCGTGGTCTGTGCAACGTTCATAGGGGGGCAGCCTTTTGCAGGGCGGCATGATCAAAACGCGGCGCGGCATTCAGCAACATGCGGGTGTAATCGGCTTTTGGCCGAGCCAGAACATCGGCAGCGGAACCTTCCTCGACCAATTGGCCCTGGAGCAGCACGGCGACACGGTTGGCCAGTTGATGCACCACCGCCATGTCATGGGTGATGATCAGCGTGGTCAGCCCGAATTCCTCCTGAAGATCGGACAACAGATTCAGGATCTGCGCCTGCACCGACACATCCAGCGCCGATGTCGGCTCATCACAGATCAGCACCTCGGGGTCGTTGATCATGGCGCGCGCGATGGCGACGCGCTGGCGCTGCCCGCCCGACAGATGCAGCGGATAGCTGTGCAGAAGGCGCGTGGGCAACCGCACAAGATCCATCATGTCGCGCGCCCGGCGCATCCTTTCGGCCGCATCCACCCCGCGCAGATCCAACGGGCGCGCGATGATCTCAGCCACTGTGCGGCGAGGGTTGAGCGATGAATAAGGGTCCTGAAATATCGGCTGGACCAGCTTGGCGCGCGCGTTGTCAGCCATACCCGCGATCGGCTGGCCCTGCAGCAGCACCTCGCCCGCCGTCGGATCGATCAGCCCCAACAGGATGCGCGCCAGCGTCGATTTGCCCGACCCGCTTTCACCGACCAGCGCAAGCGTCTCGCCCCGCCGCACGTCGAGCGAGACGTGATCGACGGCGCGGATCTCTTTCTTCCGGCCAAACAAACCGTCCTTCATCTGGTAGAGCTTCAGGATGTCGCGCGCCTCGATCATAAGATCGGCGGTCGCAGCGTTTTCCGTGGCAGCAGGCAGCGCCTTTGCTGCTCCCAGCGCGGTCTCGCCCGGCCCTGTAAGGATGCAGCGTGCCCAATGATCGGCGTCGCCGCGCACCGGCGGCTGCGCCTGCGTGCAGACAGGCTGCGCATCGGCGCAGCGCGGCGCGAAAACGCAGGCGGTGGGTGGCGTCATCTGGGCGGCCACCGTACCCGGGATCGCCGCCAGCCGGTGGCGCGGCCCGTCGATGGTGGGAATCGCGCGCAGCAACGCGCCGGTGTAAGGGTGGCGCGCATTGGCAAGCACCGCCGCGGCGCGCCCGGCCTCTACCATCTCGCCGCTATACATCACCGCCACCCTGTCGGTGGCCTGCGACACGACGGCCAGGTCATGCGAAATCAGGATCATCGCCATCCCGGTCTCCTGCCGCAAATCGGCCAGCAGCGCCATGATCTGCGCCTGTACGGTCACGTCCAACGCGGTGGTGGGTTCATCCGCGATCAATACCTCTGGCTCCAGCATGAGGGCCATGGCGATCATGACACGTTGGCGCTGGCCGCCCGACATCTGGTGCGGGTATTGACCCATCCGCGTGCCGGGGTCAGGGATGCCCACCCTGTCCAGCAACGACACGGCCCGGGCATGGGCCGCGCGGGAGGTCAGCCGACCCAGCCGAAGCGAAGCCTCGGTCATCTGCCGCCCGATGGTATAGACCGGATTGAGCGAGGTCATGGGTTCCTGAAAGATCATGCCAATCCGCGTGCCCTGAACCGTATCGGCAAAGGCGCGGTCAGACATTGCCAGCAGATCCTGACCGCCCAGATGCATCCGGTCGGCAGAACGCTGCGCATTGCGCGGCAAAAGCCGCATCAACGCCAGCGCCGTCATGGATTTGCCCGACCCGCTTTCGCCGACGATGCCAAGGGCCTCGCCCGCATCCAGCCGGAAGGACAGGCCCTGCACCGCATGCAGCATTCCCGCAGGGACCGGCAGTCGCACGGTCAGGTTTTCGACGTCGATCAGGGGCATCAGGATTTCTCCTCGGGTGAGGTGATGTCGCGCAGCCCGTCGCCCATCAGGTTTGCACCAATCACCAGCACGAACAGGAACATGCCGGGCAGAACCACCAGCCAGGGGCGATAGAACATAGCCTCTTTCCCCTCGGCGATCATCAGGCCCCAACTGGGCGTCGGCGCTTGAATACCCACGCCAAGGAAACTAAGCGATGCTTCCGCAAGGATCGAGATGCCAAGCTCGAACGTGAAGATCACGATGATCTTGGAACTGAGGTTGGGCAGGATCTCATGCCAGATGATCTGCCGCGAGGTCGCGCCCGAGGCACGCGCCGCGGCAATGAAATCAAGGCTGCGAATGTGCTGGGTCGCCGAGCGCGTCACCACAAGATAATAGGTCCAGTGTAAAGCGCCGATGATGCAGATCACCACCAGCACTGATGGCCCGATGAAGAACACCAGCGCCATGGCCAGCAACAGGCCCGGCAGCGCCAGTTGCGCCGTCAGAACGAAGCTGACCGCATGATCGACCCAGCCGCCAAAATACCCAGCCACAACCCCCAGCGTCACGCCGATGAACAGCCCGATAGTGGCAGCGCCCAGCCCGATGGTAATCGACACGCGGGTGCCATAGATCAGACGGCTGAGGTAGTCGCGCCCCACTTGATCGGTGCCAAGCGGATAGGTCCAGTTGCCGCCCTCTACCCAGACGGGCGGCAGCAAGCGGGCGGGCAGCGACTGCGCATAAGGATCGTGCGGCGCCAGCAGCGGCGCGAAGATCGCGATCAGGATGAGCGCCAGCAAGATGCCAGCCCCGATCTGAAAACCACGGTGCTTCAGCGCACGACCGCGCACCAGCGTGCGGGGGCTGGGGGGAAGCGCCTCCGCCCCATCGGCGGCGTCAGCACTGAGGGCGGTTGCTTTGGAAATATCACTCATCCGATCCGTATCCTTGGGTCCAGCGCAGCGTTCAGGATGTCAGCCAGTAGGTTGGTGGCGACAAAAACCAGCGCGAAGAGGAAAATCAGCATCTGAACAGTAGGAATGTCGGCGCCAAGAATGGATTGCAGCGCCAGCCGCCCCAAGCCGTTGATCGCAAAGATGCTTTCAGTGATGACCGACCCGCCGACTTTCTGGCCCAACTGTACTGCCAGCACCGAGACCACGGGCAGCAACGCGTTGCGTAGCGCATGGCGCATCAGCAGCGCGCGGCCTCGGTAGCCCTTGGCGCGCGCGGTGCGGATGTAGTCCGATCCCATAACCTCGATCAGGCCAGTGCGCATCAGTCGCATCACAGGGGGCACCGAAGACGCCCCAAGCACGAAGGCAGGCAGAACGAAATGCTGCCATGTGCTGTCGCCGGAGACTGGCAGAATGGGCATCATGACCGCGAACAGGATGATCAGGATCAGCCCCAGCCAGAAGTTCGGCACCGCCTGCGCCGACACGGCCAGCCAGAGCGCGAAACGGTCAATCCAGGTGTTGCGGTTCAACGCCGCCATCGCGCCAAGCGGGATAGCGATGCAGATCGTGACCGCAAGGGCCGAGAAAGCGAGCGTCAGCGTCGTGCCCACGCGTTCCGCAACCAGCGCCGCAACGGGCTTGTTCCAGTAGTAGCTGACGCCAAAATCGCCCCGGAGTACGCCCGACAACCAATCCATGTAGCGCACCCACAATGGACGGTCGAGGCCGTAGCGGATGCGGATCTGTTCGATCACCTCGGGGTCGGCTTCCTCGCCTGCGATGGCATAGGCCGGGTCGGTCGCAATGTTGAGAAGAAAGAACGCCGCCAGCGAGACAGTCAGCGCCACTGCCAGCGCCAGCGCTGCGCGTTGCAAGATGTAGTTAACCATCTGTAGGCCTTCCGCACGAAGTGAGGGGATAGTGTGGTGCGCCAGTGCCGGGGCGATCAGACCACCCCGGCGCCGGCACGCGATGGCGTTACTTCCAGCTTGCGTTTTGCAAGCGGGGCACACCGTCATTGTCCAACGGGAACTCCAGATCAGAGGTCACGAGGTAATCGGCCGAATAGCTGACCAGCGGCACCCAATAGGCCTGTTCCGCGATCCGGGTGATCGCCTGGCTATAGAGCGCCAGCCGCGCATCTTGATCGGCGGTTTGTTCGGCGGCCATCACCCATTCGACGACCTGCGCATCGCCCGACAGATGTCGGTCGCTGGTGTCCGAGAAATGGACCCGCGCAATCAGCGCAGTATCGGCCACACCACTGGAGCCCCATGTACCGATATAGGCCGGGATCTCACGCTGCGCACGCGCCTGATTGAGCGTTTCCAGTTGCACATAGCGCAGGTTAACGTCGATGCCGACAGCCTCCAGATCGGCCATAACTGCTTCGGACACTGGGCGTTCGCGGTAGGCCCAAAGGTCGAGGCTGAAGCCATCGGGATAGCCCGCCTCAGCCAGCAGCGCACGCGCACGCTCGGGGTCGTATTCATACCGCATGACATCTTGCACACAGCCGAACTGAACCGGGTGACAGGCGGAATAGATCGCCTCGGACGCGCCGCCGCCCATCAGGAACTCGGCGATTTCGGGCTTGTTCACCGCATGGTTCATTGCCCGGCGTACCTGCAGATTGGTCATCGGACCGTCTTCTTGCGCCAGCCCGGCGGCGTCCATCACGATGAACGACACCCGCAGGTCCGGCCCTGCCAGATGGTCGATTGACGGTTGCGCACCCAGAGAGCGCGCGACATCCAACGGGACGTTGAACATCCAGTTGATGCCGCCCGACATCAGCTCCGCCTGCTGCGTGCCCATGTCGGGAAGGTTGCGCACCACGATGGTGCCGATCTCTGGCGCGTTTCCATAGAAATCATCGAACCGCTCCAACACGACCTCGACGCCCGGCTCAAAGCTGGCAACCCGGTAGGGACCCGCGCCGATCAGGTCGATGGCCATGGCATTGGTGTCCACGCTATCGCCCTGATGGTACGCGCCTTCCTTGCGCAGCATCACGCGCTGGGCCATGTCACGGATGATCAGCGGGTTGATCGCGCTGAGATGAAAACGGAGGCTGTGGTCCCCCGTCACCTCGACCCGGTCCAGCCAGCGGCTGATCAGCGCCTGGGCATGCGACTCGGATTCCTCATTGGTCACCCAGTTATAGGTATAGGCCACATCGGCGGCGGTCAGCGGGGAACCGTCGTGGAAGCGCACATCGTCGCGCAGCTGCACATCGATGGTCATGTCATCGACGAATTCATACGACAGCGCCACGCCCGGCTCTATCTGTTGCGTGTCAGGGTTCATGTTGAACAGTGTCGCATCGGTCATCTGTGCCAGCACGATATATTCGCGCCGGGTTGTATAGAGGTAGTCGAGGTTGAGAATCTCGCCTGCCATTGCTGCGCGTAGGGTGTCGTCCTGCGGCCCTGCTGCAGCAAGCGTGCCGAAAGCAAGTCCGGTCGCAAGCACGACCGGGCCAAACGCGCGCGTAAATCTGGTCATCATAGTTTTCCTCCCTTTGATCCCGGCTAAACGGTAACAGTGTGGCAAACCGAAGATAATTAGAATTATCAGGACGATCGTTGCGAAAACCGGGACGGTTGCGCACGAGGCGTGTTTCAGAAGAAACCCGCCTTCAGCGCCAGGCTTGCTGCGCCGATAGCCGACGTTTCGCCCCCGATCTCGGACACACAAAGCCCGGGCATGCGCCACCGCACGCCAAGGCGCGGCCGATCCCGGAATTCCGTCCGATCAATCAGTGCCCGTGCCAGCGACGGCGGAATCTGCCCTCCCAGCACGATGACCTCCGGATCGATCACGGCAGCGAGGGCATTCACGATCCGATTGTGAGGCGGTGTCACCCGGTCCAGTCATTCGGCGACGCCGGGCCACGCCGGATCGAAGTGCTCAGCCAGATCGGCGATGGTGCGTACCGAGACGCCTTTGCCCTGCAAGGTCTCCAGCAAGCTGCGCAAGGCGGGGCGGTTCGGCATCTCATCCGGTGCGAACATGCCCGACAACTCGCCCGCATTCCCAAAGGCGCCGTGGGCAAGTTTCCAGTCCATGATGATGCCGCCGCCGAAGCCGTGGTTGAAAGACAGATAGGCAAAGTTGTCGACATGATGCCCGACACCCAACATCTGCTCACCGATGGCACCAGTATTGACCCCGTTCTCGGCCCAGACCGGCAAGCCGAAATGCGTTGACAGCAACGGGCCCAACTGCGCATCAGCCCAGTGCGACAGCGGTTCCGGTGTGTTGAAGCGCGTTCCCTGTCCAGTGACTGATCTTCGATCGGCAGCGAACAGGTCTGCACGCCGCCCGCAAAATCCATCACGGCGATCCCAGCGCTATCGGTGTTGATCGAAATCCCAGCGACGCAGGCATGGCCCGGATTGATCGATAGGCGTGGGCTGGGCTTTCCCTTGTAGGCGGGCGGTTCCAGATCGCCGAGGATCAGCAGGCCGCGTTCTTCCAACTGGGCGATGATACGGTGAATGGATTGCTGCGTCAGGTTCAGCCGCGCACCAAGAGCCGAGCGTGACAGCCCGCGCGCACGCCAGACATGGGACAGCGCCTCGCGTTCGTTGAACGATACGGCGTCGGGGGCATCGGGCGCGCGCCGGAAACGGGCGGGGATGTGGGCGCGGGGGTCATAGGCGATGGGGCTTGGCATGATGCCGGACAATACCCGGAACCAGGCGGATTTCCAGTGGCGCTAACCTTGTCACCACATTGCCACACTTAAAGTGTAGGTAGTGTGTGGGTATTCAATCCGCCCCGTTTCGAACCCGCCGGAGGGGCTTTGATGATGTAACCGCCCCCATCAGGGGGCGGTGACGCTGGGCATCCGACTGGAAAAGCTTGGCACAAGCCCTGACGGCGTGCCCGCCCTGATCATCTACCGCGAGGACCTGGGCGCCTAATACCGCCCTGGTCGCCCGCCTGCCCGGCGGGCAGGAGGTGCGTGTTGCAACGCCGGTGGGCAGCAAAATGGCCACAGAAAGCACCTTCACGCTGGACTTCGCAAACGATGCCCTGCATTTCTTCGACCCAAAAACTGGCCAAAGACTGAACATCCAATGAATGACACCAAGACCCTCGCCCGCCCTGATCCTGTCAGCTATCTGACCGGCCGTCTTGAAACGGCACCTCGACCTGCGGGCATCTCGCTGCCGGGCGAAGGCGGAAAGTTCGCCAGCGACGGATCGGTGCAGCACTGGCCGGGAAATACCTTCGTCCGCCATGTGGTGCAAAACAGCGCCGCACACGACGCGTTGCGCGCGCTTCAAGAAGAGGTGAAGATGAGCCGCTTCGCGCGTTTTTTCACGTTCCTGCCGCCCGCATCCTTCCACATGACGGTGTTTCAGGGCATGTCGCCGGGCTTTGCGCCGCGCGGGCCGCGCCGCGATGCCGTCAGCGGCGAATTGTTGGCGGGGCTGGATGGCATCACCTTTCCGGCCGAGACGCAGGCCCGAATTGCCGAAGTCGATTGCGCGCGCAGCGTCACCGTGACCGGCGCGGGCGACGCGGCCGAGGCAGCGCTGCGCCATGCTCGTGGGGTGCTGCGCGACGCGACCGGAATCAACCCACCAGATTTTGACACCTATGCCTTCCACATTTCCCTCGCCTATCTTGTGGAATGGCTCACCGAACCTACCGCCCGCGCCGTCGTCGATTTCAGCGCCGGACTGACCGAACGCTACAACGCGGCCCTGTCCGACATTCCGTTGGGTCCTGTGGAGTTCTGCAATTTCGAGACGATGCACCATTTTGAACCCCTCAAACGGATGTCCTGACCCATGAAACTGAGTGAAACTGAACGCGACGGGCTGATTGCGGCCGTGCGCGACACCGCCCGGACTGAGATTATGCCCCGCTTTCGGCGGCTTGACGCTGGTGACGTCGATACCAAAAGCGCCCCCGGCGATCTGGTCACCGTGGCCGACCGCGCGTCAGAGTTGCGGATCGCCGCAGCCGTGCGCCGCCTGATGCCAGATGCCGCGATCGTCGGCGAAGAGGCCGTGTTTGAGGACCCCGCCATCCTGAACCGCCTGCGCAATTCCGGGCGCGTCGTGATCGTCGATCCGATCGACGGCACCTGGAATTTCGCTTCCGGCCTTGCGGTCTTCGGGGTCATCCTCGCCGTGGTCGAAGACGGCGAAACCCGGTTCGGTCTGCTCTATGATCCTGTCATGGACGACTGGATCATGGCCGAGAAAGGGCGCGGTGCCTGGTTCTGCCGCCCCGATGAGGCACCCTTGCGCCTGACAGGCCCCGCCCCGCGCCACAAGGACGAAGCGCATGCCTTCGTGCCGCTCTTCCTTTACCCTGACGCCGATCGCCCTCGCATCGCGGCGCAATTCCCGCAATGGGGCCGGGTGACCAGCATGCGCTGTTCATGCCACGAATACCGCACACTGGCCTTCGGCCATGCCGACCTGATCGCCGCACCGACACCCAAACCCTGGGACCATGCCGCAGGTGTCCTTGTGGTGGAAGAGTTGGGAGGGGCCGCCCGGGCCAGCGGGCCGGGCTATGATGTAACGGACACCATGACGACGCTGACGGTGGCCACAGACAGTTTGGGCGCGCAAGACTGGGACGCAGATTTCCGCTGAGAGCCTTTGGCGGCAGGGGCGGCATCTTTCAGCACCCCCCCAATTGGCGCTCAGGGCGCGCAGCTGCCGTGCCACCACCTTCGCAAAGATTGACAAATTCCGGCGCTCGGATAACGCGAGGTCCGCCGGTAGCGCTGGGTGTGTCGGCCCGCCCCCCTGCCCACGCACATCGTGCCGATGTGCGGATCGCTTCGGCGCTTGACGGCCCTTTGGAAACGTCAGGGCGGATGGCCCGCCTGACTAGGAACACGGCACGGCCTCGCCCACCCGTTTCGTGCAACTGCGCTGTCGATGTCAGGGCGGCAGCGCGCGCGCCAGGCGGTGTTGCCTTCAACCCGCACCCTCGCCGCGCAGCGGTCTCTCGCCCGACAGCAGATCGGCATTGTCGGCATAGATATTGACAATCCGCTCGATCAGCCGTCGGATCGGGGGCCGGTGGCGATCGTCATCATGCATCACCAGGTATTGCTGCTCGGTCAGTTCCTCGATCACAGGTCCGGCGCGACACAGGTGCAGGTCGCAATCACCGATCATGCAGGGCATCACCCCGATCCCCGCGCCCGCCCGAACCAGTTCCTGCACCGTAGCGACTGTGTTGGCCATGGCAGCGATCACATGGTCCTGCCGGTGCAGCCAGTGCGCCGCCGGATGACGCGCCTGCACCGGGTCCAGCGCGACCCAGCCCAGTTGCGCGGGTTCTGCAACGGCCCAACTGCGGTAGGGCGCAAACCGCAACGTACCAAGGCGGCGCGAAGCAAGATTGCCTGCGTCTGCGGGGCGGTTGCGAATGCCCAGATCAATCTCGCGATGCGCGATATCCAGAGTCGCTTCGGTGGTCACGAAGTTGAGGCGGAACCCGTCCCCACGGCGGCTGAGAAGGCTGTATTTGTCGGCCAGGAAATGCGCCGTGGCGGTCCCGGCGGACAGTCGGATGAGTGGCGTAGCGGCCTGCGACAGCAGGACTTCGTGCGCCGGGACAGCGGCGGCGTGCATCACCCGGACCCGCTCTAGCAGCGACTGGCCAGCCGGGGTCAGGCTGTAGCCGGTCTGCGCGCGATTGAACAGAGTCTGGCCCGCGCGCTGCTCCAACGCCAGCATACGCCTCCCGACAGTGGGAGGGCTGAGGCCGATCAGCCGACTGGCTGCGCTCAGTCCACCGCTTTCGGCGACATGAAAAAAGATCTCCAGATCCTCCCAGCCAAGTCGATCATTGGTGAAAGACATCTTTCGATTCCCATCCTTTCGATGCTGTTTTTAATACTCTATCTTTTCATCAATGAACAGATGGAGAGTTAGATGCACCCCTTGATCCGCCCCCTACCCCGTCTTCCCCTAACAGAGAACGAATTCTATGCCTTGGGCCACCCGTCGATGCTGACCAAACTGACGGCCGTGTGGACCGCCACCCTACGCACCGATTGGGCGGCGCCGCTTTTCACGCGTCCCAGCAACCCGACACGCCAGCTATGCCCGTCAGATCCGGCCAGCGCCCAACACGCAAAGTCATGCAACACCAAACCGGCCAAGGGATGACTTGCTTCAGATACATGCAGCCGCTGTAGGGGCACCGGGCAAGAATGCGACGCAGGGCCTCACCCAGCGCGCGCGCCTTCCCAAAAGCCTGCAATACGCGCCGAATGGAAGGTCATCCCCTCCGGGGGCTGTTGCCACGTCCTCCGGGCCGCGGGGAGGCCTGCGCCCTGCCACCCCGTCAGACGGTGTGGCGGCGATCATCGCTACCCCGCATGCACCGCGTCGCACATCAGGGCGGCGCGGGATGGGATTCCACTGTGCACGATGCGGCTGCGTCAGGTCACCTTTTCGCCTAGCGTGTGTTCGACCCTCAGCTTCTGCACCGTCACCATCGCCACAATGGTCAGGGGCGCAGCAAGGATCAGCCCCAAAACCCCGAAGATCAGGCTGAGCATCACCTGCAATGAGATCAAAAGCGCGGGGGCAAGGTTGACCGCCTTTTGCTGGATCATAGGCCCCAGCACATTGCCTTCGAGGTTCTGGATTACGGCGTAGCCCACCAGCACGATCAGCCCGGTCTGTATCCCTTCGGTAAACCCGACCGCCACGATGGGCAGCGTTGCGATCAGTGGCCCAAGGAAAGGGATAAGCGTCAATATCGCGGTCAACACCGCAAGCGCGAACCACAGGTCTACCCCCATCACGAACAGCCCCAGCCCAACCGTTAGGCCTAGCGCTATCATGGATGCGAATTGTCCGATAAACCACCAGCGCAGCGCATAGGCAATTGCCGACAGCGTCTCTTGCGCCATGTCGCGCTTTTGCCGGGGCACGAGACGCACCACCCCCTGACGGTACAGCGAAGGGTCCGCCGCAAGGAAGACGGTCAGGATCACAAGGATGACAAGGCTTGTGATCGCGCCGAAAGCCGTCATCCCGTAGGTCATGGCATTCCCAGCCAGACCATTTGCAGCACTGGCGAGGCCACCGCCCTCATCTTCCATATTTTCAATAAGAGCCATTAAACCCTGTTCGTTGAGCCACGCCTGCACCCGCCCCGCGAAATCGAACACCGTCTGACCAAGATCTTGGAACTGCTGGATAAGCCGCGTCGCACTCACGCCGAGGGCACCCAGGATGACCAAGGCGGCCCCGCTGACCACGCCAGCCAGCGCCCAACCGCGCGACAGCGCCAGCCGTCCCGCCACCGAGCGGGCCAACCCGTCGAGCCCGACCGCCAGCACTACCGCTGCGAAGACCAGCAGCAACACGTTGCCCAGAAGGTAGCCTAAAAGTAGTAGCCCTGCCATCAGCAGGACATTTGCAGTTGTAATCCGTGGCTCCGCGTCCATCGTATGGCTCCCTTGGCTTCTGGGCCTCCCGCCCGCTGCGCATTCTGGTCTTCCTGTCACACGCAGCGCGGCGACGCGCCCAAATGGCATGCGCTTGACGGCCAACGCGCGGCCACCGATCCTGTTCCCCGATGCAAACAATGAATCCGCAGAACCGCGTCCAACGGCTCTGCCTGCATGAAGATGCCTGCCCTGCGGCCAAATGACGGCGTCAAAGGGGGCTGGACGGACCCTGCGTGCCCGCATTGGAGGGGGTGGCATGCTACCTTGGTCCAATTACTTGCAAACGCTCAGGCGCGCGTGCTTGCGCGACCCAGGCACATGTGCTGGCGCGTTCAAAGCGCACCGGGGGGGCGGCGCCGGGGCAGTGACAGGCAAGGTTGGCCGTCGTTGCCCCCCTCAAAAGGGACGCGCGCATGGGTGCCGCGATTTAGGCGCCACGCCCGAGGTTTGCAGGATGCACAAAATCACCGCCTTTTGGCGCTGGCGCTCAGCTCGGACCGCTCAGCGCCTTGGCCACCCGGTCGCGTGCACCGGAAAGATCGCCAATTCTGGTTTCGCCCCGGCGCAGCATGTCCTGACGGGAAGCGCCGCGTTCCTGCCTGCGGATCGCCTCGCGCGCGGTGTCGGCGACTTCATGGGGGCGCAGCACGACGATGCCGCTTTCATCAGCCAGAATGGCATCGCCCGGCATCACAACCGCGCCGCCGCAGGACACCGGAATATTCAGCGCACCGCCGATACTGGCCATGCGCGTGGTAATGGGCGACACCCCACGTGACCAGAGCGGAAGGCCCGCCTCGACGATCTCGGAAGGGTCGGTGCAGGGACCGTCGACGATGACGCCCGCGACCCCCGCCGCCACGGCGGCCAGCGCCACCCCGCCGCCGATACAGGCAAAGCGCCGGTCCTGCAGCCGGTCGATCACCAGCACATCACCGGGCCGCACGTCGGACAGCGCATAGTGCAGCATCGAGGAATCGAGTGAAGGCAACGCTATGGTTACCGCAGTGCCGCACAGTTTCTGACCGGGGCGCAGCGGGCTCAGGGCAATATCCATGAAACCGATATTGCGAAAATGCCCGATCGTCGCGGTCTCAGCCTGGGCGAGAAGGTCCAGATCGGCCTGCGGCAGACGCTCTGGCATATCGTATGCGGTGTACATTTAGTTTCCTTGTTGTGAAATTGCACTCAAGCGACGCGTCGGCCGCGCAATGTCGGGTCCAGCCGGTCGCGCAGCCAGTCGCCCACCAAGGAGATCGACAGCGCCAGCATGAAAATCAGCGTGCCGGGCAGCATCGTCATCCACCAAGCGTTCAGCAAACGGTCGCGACCCTCGCTCATGATCTGGCCCAGGCTGGTCATCGGCGGCTGCACCCCAAGGCCAAGGAAGCTGAGCGCGGTTTCCAGCAGGATCGTCAGCGGCAGGTTGACCGTGAACTGCACGAGGATCACGTTGAACACATTGGGCAGGATGTGGCGCAGGTAGATGCGCGCCGCCGACGCCCCCAGCACCCGTTGCGCGGTGACATAGCCCTGACTTTTCGCCGACAGCGTTGCCGCGCGCACCAGCCGCGCGTAAGCCTCCCACCCGGTGAAACCAATCAGAAGCAAAAGCAGCGTGAAGCTGCTGTCAAACATCGCCAGTACGAACAGCGCAACAACGATGATCGGCAACGACAGTTGCACATCTACCGCCGTCATGATGGTGGCTTCGGTAAAGCCGCGCCTTGCCGCTGCGATCAGCCCCATAAGCGTGCCGAAAACCGCGCCGATCAGCGTGCCCACAATGGCCACCAGAAGCGTGATCTGCGCACCCACCGCCAGCCGCGCCACCAGGTCGCGCCCCCGAGCATCGGTGCCCAACAGATACTCTGACCCGCTGCCAAACAGCCCCGGGCCTTCCAGCCGGTGCAGCAGCGCAGTTTCGCGATAACCATGCGGCGTCAGCCACGGCCCGAACAGGGCGAATAGCACAAACAAAGCAAGGAAAAGCATCGACAGCCGCACGACCAGCGGAATGCGGGCCGGGGACAGGGTGATCTGGTCAGCCATCGCGGCCCCCTCTCATGCGCGGGTCGAGCGCAAGGTACAGCACATCGACCAGCAGGTTCGTCACGGTCATGACCAATGCGATCATCAGCACGATGAATTGCAGCACCGCGATGTCGCGCGTCTCGACCGACCGGATCAGCAACTGCCCCACACCGGGCCAGCTGAAGACCTGTTCCGTCACCACGGCCCCCGCCACGATTCCGCCCAGGCTGAGGCCCAGCATGGTGACAACAGGGATGGCGGCATTGGGCGCGGCATGGCGCAGCAACCGGCGCCGGAACGATACGCCGCGCGCGCTCAGCGCGGCCATGAATGGCTTGTTCAGCGTTTCCAGCAGCGATGACCGGGTGAAGCGGGCAAACGATCCCATCGTGGCCAGCCCAAGCGTCGCCGCCGGGGCCAGCAACTGCCCCAGACTGGGCGTCCCGCCTGACCCGCCGAAATAGACCCCAAAGACCAGTGCGCCGGTCAGCACCACCATCAGGCCAAAGAAGAAGTTCGGCATCGCAAAGGCAAAGACTGAAAAAGACATCACCAGCCGGTCGATGACCGAGTTGTGTCGCAGCGCCGCCACTGTACCCAGCGTCACACCCAACACGACCGAGATGCCCAGCGCTGTCAGCCCCAGCAACAGCGTCGCAGGCAGCCGTTCCATGAACAGCGACGGCGCGCTGCGGCCTGTGTGAATGGAATAGCCGAAATCCCCCTGAGCCATGCCGCCAAGGTAATTGACGTACTGCACTGCCAGCGGCTGGTCCAAGCCAAGACGGACGCGGTATTCCTCGATCACTTCGGGCGGGGCATCAGGCGGAGCCAGCGCCACGGCAGGGTCGCCTGACAGGCGGATGAACAGGAACACCAACGTAACCGCCACCAAAAGCGTGATGATGGCGCGCAGCGTCTTGAAGAGAACGATTCGAGCCATAGCCTAAGCCCCCTCGATATGTTGTGGCTGCGGCGCTGCCGGCTGCATACCCGAGGCCGCGAAATTCTGCTTGTCGGGCATCGCGTCCAGTAATCGCCGCGTATAGGCCGCTTTGGGAGCGTCGAAAATCTGGTGCATCGGCCCCTGTTCGACCACACTACCTTCGCGCATGACCGTCACATCGTCGCAGATGGCGCTGGCCACCCGCAGATCGTGGGTGACAAACAGGATCGCAAAACCCAGCCGGACCTGAAGGTCGCGGAACAGCGCAAGGATCTGCGCCTGGATCGAGACATCGAGCGCCGAAACTGCCTCATCCGCGATCAGGATTTCGGGCTTCGGGGCAAGGGCACGGGCAATGCAGATGCGCTGACGCTGCCCGCCCGAGAATTCGTGCGGATAGCGGGCATAGGCGGCAGGCGTCAGGCCCACCGTCTCGAGCAACTCCGCTGCGCGCGCGCGCGCGTCCGGCGCACTTGCGCCGTGGATCTGTGCGGCCTCGGCGATTGTGTCGCCCACCCGCTGGCGGGGATCGAGCGCGGTGTAGGGGTCTTGCAGCACAATCTGGATGCGCTGGCGCAGGCTGCGCGGCAGGGTCCGGCCCCATTGCGCCGTGTCCTGCCCACCTATGCACACCGTTCCGCTTTCAAAACGCTCCAGATGCAACAGACAGCGCACGAGCGAGGATTTGCCCGACCCGCTTTCCCCCACGATCCCATGGGTCTGACCGCGCCGCAGGTGCAGCGATACATCGCGCACCGCTTCAACGGCGGTATGGCGAAAAAGGCCGGCGGGTTTACGGTAGGTCAGGGTAATGTTCCGGGCCTCAAGCACCACCGGCGGGTCCGTCGCCATATCAGGGGCGGAGTCGTCCGCCCTGCGGCGTGGCATAGCAGCCAGCAGCTTTTGGCTATAGGGATGCGTTGGGCGCGCGAAGAAGCCGCTGCGGCTGCCCTCTTCGACCACCCTGCCCTCTTGCATGACCAGAACATGATCGGCAATGTCGGCGACAACGCCCAGATCATGGGTGATGAACAGCAAGCCAGAGCCTTTGGCCTTTTGCAGATTGCGCAGCAGTTCCAGGATTTCGGCTTGGGTGGTGACATCCAGCGCCGTCGTCGGCTCATCCGCAATAATCAGCTTTGGGTCATGCGCCAACGCCATGGCGATGACGATGCGCTGCGCCTGCCCACCGGACAGTTCATGCGGATAGGATCTGGCGATGCGCGCGGGATCGGACAGCTGCACATCGTGCAGCAGCTGCATCAGCCGCGCCTGGCGCTGGGCGCGACCGGACATGCCATGAACAGCCAGGACCTCGGTGATCTGCGCGCCGACCTGCATGATCGGATCCAGACTGGCGCTTGGCTCCTGAAATATCATGCCGATATCGCGCCCGCGCAGCTTCTGCATCGCTTTCGGGTCATCGAGGTTCAGCGCTGCGCCACATAATTCCACCTTGCCCGACTTGCGGGTCAACGCGGGCGGAATCATTCCGATGATCGCCTGCCCGGTGATCGACTTGCCCGACCCGCTTTCGCCCACAAGGCAGACGCATTCGCCCGACCGCACGGTCAGCGACAGGTTTTGTACGGCAAACTCTCGGTCACTGCCAAGGGGCAGCGCGATGCTGAGATCGCGCAGCCCCAAGACAGGATGCTCTGTCCCTTTCATAGGGTCAGTCAGTCAAGGTGACGTAGCGTTCATCGAAAACCGTCACCTGCGTGCTACCCGGGTCGAATTCGAGACCGTCGCGCATGCCGAATGACTGCACGTTGCGCCACAGATACATGGCGGGCGTAACGTCTTCCCATTCGGCGACAAGATCGAGGTATGCCGCATAACGTTCGTCGAATTCCTGCGCGCGGGCGAAACGCTCACCCGCCTCCAGGAAGTCATCGGTCGGCACCCAGGTGCGGTGGCTGGCAATCACCCGGTTCGAACCGGGGCCCCAGTCTAGCCAGAGCGGACGATACGGGTCACCGGTGAATTCCGAGGACATCGACATGTTCAGCAGGTGAAACGGACGCTCATAGGCAAGCGCGAAATTGTCGAGGATGCGTATCTCGACATTGATGCCCAGTTCAGCCCATGTCTCGACCATGAACTCGGCAGCCGTCTCGTAGTTGGGATAGAAACCGCGCACGATATGCCAGCGCAGGGTTTCACCATCATAGCCACTGCGCTCCAGAAACTCTGCCGCGCGTTCAGGGTCATAGCCATAGGTCGCTTCGCGGTCAGGGTCGTGATAATCGCCATATTCGGGGAAATTGAAGGGCGTGGGCGCATAGGTCGCATCATCCCACAGCGCGCGGGCCAGCGTGTCCATGTCGATCGCCATGACCATCGCCTTGCGCAGATCAGCATCCATCATGGGATTGTCTTCCATCCCGTCAATGTCCAGCGTGTTGAAGGCGAACATCGGGTAGTTTCCGACCTGCGACACCAGCAGGCTGACACCGGGGGTGCTTTCGACCACTTCCAGCTGGTCGGTAGGAATGTTCACGATCAGGTCGAATTCCCCTGACACAAGGCCCGCATAGCGCGTGGAATACTCCGACACCACGTTCCAGCTGATCGCATCGAACAACTGATCGCCGCCCCAATAATCGTCATAGGCTTCGGCCACCAGCCGGGTCGAGGGGTCGAACTCCACCACCTGGTAGGGTCCGGTGCCGATGGGGTTCTGGCCGAATTCTTCGGTACCCACGGTTTCGTAATAGGCCTGCGGCAAAACGAAGCCGATGGGCGTGGTCAGGCGCGCGATGAAGCTAGCATCGGGGAATTCGGTTTCCAGCTCGACGGTATAGTCATCCACCGCTTCGACCCGCACCAGCCCTTTGGCGAAACTTGCCCCGCGCGGGGCCATGGGCGCATCACCCCACAACCGCGCTTCGGACAATGAGAATGCGACATCTGCTGCCGTCATCGGATCGCCATTGTGGAAGGTCACGCCTTCGCGGATGTTCAGCGTCCAGACGGTGGGCGAGGTGCGCTCCCACGCTGTCGCAAGGCCGGGGATCAGGTCGTTCCCGTTGGGGTCTTCAAAGTAGTTCCGCTCAATCAGCGTCTCGAAGATATTGGAATGCACCCGGCCGCCGGTTGTGGAAATCCCGATCACCGGGTCCATCGTCGGCCACAGGTTGTCCACCGCGAAAGTCAGGGTGGGCCGATCCTGCGCGGCCAGCATGGCCGGAAAACTGACGCTCAGCGCCAATGCAGAGGTGAAGCAAAGCCTTTTGAACAGCATGTTCGGGTCCTTCCTGTTGTTGGGGAGTATATTGTTATCTTTTTTATTCGCTTTTCGTTCCGGTATTGCGCGCTTATGGCAATAGCGCCGGGACATAACGGCGCTCATTCTCGATGGCGGGGATGCTTTGGCGCGCGGTTGTGACGGCTTCCATGTCCAGATCCACCACCGCGATGCCGTTGTCTGTCTTCATGTCAGTCAGCACCCTGCCCCACGGGTCGATGATCATCGAGTGACCCCAGGTCTGTCGCCCGTCAGCGTGGTGGCCGTTCTGCGCCGCTGCCACCACGAAACAACCGTTTTCAATGGCGCGGGCGCGCAAGAGGATCTCCCAATGGGCAGCACCTGTGCTCATCGCGAAGGCAGACGGGATGAACATCACTGTTGCACCTTGCCGCGCGTATTCACGGTAGAGATGTGGAAACCGCAGGTCGTAACATACCGACATGCCGACTCGCCCCCAGGGCGTCGAGGCGACCACAGCCTGTTCGCCGGGCGCATAGCGGTCGGATTCGCGGCGGGCCGGTTCGCCCGGAAGATTGACATCGAAGAGATGGATCTTGTCGTAGCGCGCGGTGATCTGGCCATCGGGGTCGATCAGATGACCCCGGTTGCGAAACCGCGTCTCGGGCGGGTCCAGAACGGGGGTAGAGCCGGTCTGCACCCACATCCGATGTTCGCGGGCAATATCCATGCACGCAGCAATATAAGGGTCCTGATCTTCGGTGGTGACCGATAGGCGCGCGCTTTCGCGGTCCCGGTTCATCAACCCGGCGGCTTCGGGCAGGGCCAGCAACTGGGCGCCTTGCTTTGCCGCTTCATGCGCGATGACGTGCACAGCCTCCACGTTGTCAGCATGCTGGTTTGACGATGTCATCTGCACCATGGCCAGCCGCAGGTGCGTGCCTGCAACGTCGTTACGCTCTGTTGCGTCCTTCATCTGCCTCATACCCCTTGGTTGCCCTGTGGTCCCGGCACGGTTCTGCCTGTCACAAAATGCTAACAAGCTTGAATGAAATAAAAAAGTTGAATAAACTAGGATTACTCAAGTTTTATTTGTGTGTTGGGACGCCATGCGTGACAGATTACCCCCACTGCGGGCCATGCGCGTGCTGGAGGCCGTGTGGAAACACGGCTCGATTGCCGCTGCGGCAGAAAACCTGAACGTGACGCAATCGGCTATCGGGCACCAGTTGCGCCAGATCGAGGAATGGTCTGGCGTTGCGTTGATGATCCGCGAGGGGCGGCGCATCCATCTGACCGATGCGGGCGAAAGCCTCGCGCTGGTTGTCCATCGCGGCTTCAGCGCGATCCGGCACGAGGTTGACCGCCTGACCATGCGCGAACGCCTGCCCGTCACACTGGCGGCAATGCCGCTGGTGGCGCAAAGCTGGCTGCTGCCCAGCCTGCCGCAGTTCCATGCCGCCCACCCTCAGATCGCGCTGCACCTGGCGACCATCCAGTCCGATCAGCCCATGACGCCCGAACCCGATGTGGCCATCCTGTTCTCGCTCAGCGGGGACCTGCCGGCCGAGGCGACGGCGATCATCGGCGGCAGGGCCGTTCCCGTCTGCGCGCCCGACTATCTGGTGCGTCATCCAATCCGTCAGGATCGTGACATCTTGGCCGGGCGACTCCTGCAAGACGAGGATTCACGCATGTGGTCAGACTGGGCGATTGCCGCAAAATGCGCCGTACCCGCCCCACCAGAACAAGCGCTGCTATATCTGGCGGGCTCGAATCTGCTGACCGATGCCGCCCTTGCGGGTCAGGGCATCGCGCTGTGCCGCGAAGCGCTGATCTCCGGCCCACTGGCCGACGGTCGGCTAATCGCTTTGTCCGACACCGCGATCGATACCGGGGCATGTTACTACTACACGATATCGACCGACGGCAGAAAGAAGAGCACCGTTGGGGTGGTGGTGGCCTGGCTGCAAACGCTCGCAGCATAGCACCCGATGCGCTGAGGCGGTGCCGCAGGGGATAGGACAAAGTAACGCCAAGGACCCGCCCACAATGCCGCCGCAAAGTCACGCAAAAACGCCCCTGAACCTGAGCCTTGCGGTGCGGATTGCCCGATGTTCGGCGGTCTTGACGCACGCCGCAGCCCGACCAGCCGACGCCTAGAGCAAGATGGAGTTTGACCTTGCCTGCCGCCCTTGCGCATCGGTCAACACATGACGCGCCCAGTCGCCTTCGAAGCGCGTCAAACGCAGGCATGCGGCGGTCATATGATGGCCAAAAGCATGTTCCACCCGCGCGCCCCGGCCCAGAAGTGCAACATGAGCGACCGGGCTACATGCGATATCCAAGGCGTTGCCGGATATTGTGACCCTGTGAAACTGGGGACCCTGTGTCGCATAATAGGCACCGGCCTTCAGAGCCGCCAACAAGGCCGGGGCGGTGTTGTGCACTGCGCGCACCACGACCCAGCCGCCGAAGGCATCGGCCATGGGGCGGCCCGGCACGTTGAAATGCGCGTCATCGCACGCCAAGGCGTTGATCCGTCGGCCGGTGTTCAGCAGCGCATCGAGGAAATAGCTGCCGCTGCCGCGCGCTGCATGCACGCCGCTGGTGTGGTTGTAGACCTCAACCGCATGGGCGCCGGGGATGGTCGCGGCATCCTCGGGCGTGATGCCATCACGCGGCGCGGCATCTCGCTGGCCGCAACGACGGTCATCCCGACGCGCGAGGCGGTGAAAGAGGCGGTCGTCTCTGGACTTGGCTGTGGCTTCGTTCTCAGCGGGGAATTCGGCGGCGATCTGCGGCTGACGGCGATGGAGCTGGCCGATGTGCCCGATCCCGTCGGCGTCTAAGCATTGTGCCATGCCGAGGCGACCGACCTGCCCTCGGTGCGCAAGTTCCTCGATCTTGCGGCGCCCGAAGGCGTAGCACCAGTCGAGGAGGCGACGCGCTGGGGGTGAGGCAGAGGTCAAGGCTGGGCCAGCCCGTTGCATCAGGTGGCATTGTCGGGCAAATGCAACGCCACCACAGCCCGGGACCGACCCGAGTCCCGACCCAGCCCGACGGACGAAAGCGCGCGCCTTGCGCGGCATCAAGATGAAAGGCCCCACCGTTCCAATGGAACGTATCGGCGGCACGGTGATTGGGATGGCATTGGCCCACAGTTCAAATCAGCTTCGGATCTTGATTATATATAGCACGATCAACCGATCTTTCCGATCATCACAACCCGCGCCACACATTGCACATTTCTCACAGGCAGCGCGCACAGCGACCCACAACGGGCAGAACTCAGTGCGAACACCGCCCCAGCCTGCGCCACAAGACGCTGCGAGCAGATTTTTGGCGCGGTCGCATTGCGCCTGTTACATGCGCCTGCCATGCAGGCAACCACCACCGACCCGGCCCCAAACCAACCCGGCCCAGAACCGACCGCGGACACGACCCCTGCCCCCATGCACGAAACCCACCCCGCCGTGGGGGGCGGCGGATTTTGCCGTACTGTGTCGCGAAGCGGGCACCCCTGTCCTTTAGAAGTAAGGCCACAGCATGATCCTGAACAACAAAGTCGGCCTTGTCGTTGGCATAGCCAACGCGCAGTCCATCGCAGCGGGCTGCGCCACCGCCTTCGCACGCGAAGGGGCCACGCAGATCCTGACCTATATGAACGACCGCGCCCTGCCTCATGTACAGCCCGTGGCGGATGCCGTGGGGGCAGAGGCGTTGTTGCCACTGGATCTTGCCGTGCCCGATCAACTTGAGGCCGTCTGCGATGCGATCCGCGCGCGCTGGGGCCGGCTGGATTTCTTGCTGCATTGCGTTGCCTTCTGTCCGAAAGATGATCTGCACGGGCGGGTGGTGGATTGCTCAGCTTCGGGCTTCGCGCAGGCGATGGACATTTCATGCCATTCCTTCCTGCGCCTCGCCAAGGCGGCAGAGCCGCTGATGCAGCACGGCGGCAGCCTGTTGACGGTCAGTTACTACGGGGCGGAGAAAGTGGTGGACCATTACAACATCATGGGCCCGGTCAAGGCCGCGCTGGAGGCCGCAACCCGTCATGTCGCGGTCGAACTCGGCCCACAGGGGATCCGCGCCAATGTGCTGTCCCCCGGCCCCATCGCCACAAGGGCCGCGTCGGGGATCGAGGGTTTCGAGGGCCTGATGGCAGATGCCCGCGCCCGCGCGCCCGAACGCCGCCTTGTCACGATTGACGAGGTCGGCGCGGTCGCGGCCTTCCTCGCCTCGGACCATGCGTCTGGCGTGACCGGAACCACCACACATATTGACGGAGGCCGCCATGTCCGGATGTAGCGACACGCCACAGACCGTGCCGCTTGCCCCGGCAGACGCTACCGGCCTGATCGAAAACCGCACGCTGGAGGAACTGGCGATCGGTGACAGCGCCGAAATGGTGCGGGAGCTGACAAAACCGGATATAGACCTGTTCGCGGTGGTTTCAGGCGATGTGAACCCCGCACATCTGGACGCGGCCTATGCCGGTGAGACGCCGTTTCACCATGTCATCGCGCATGGCATGTGGGGCGGGGCGCTGATCTCGGCCGTTCTGGGCACGCGGCTGCCCGGCCCCGGGACGGTCTATGTGGACCAGGCGCTGCACTTTCGCTGCCCCATAGGCATAGGCGATACGATCACCGTGCGCGTGACCGTTGCGCGGATCGACCTGGACAGCGGCCATGTCACGCTGGACTGCCAGTGCCGAAACCAGCATGATCAGGTGGTGATCGAGGGCCGGGCCGAAGTTCTGGCACCGCGCCAGAAGGTCAGCCGCGCGGCCACCGCCCTGCCCACCGTGCGCATGCATATGCCAGGCGCGCGGTTCCGCGCGCTCCTGGACCGGGCGCGCACGCTGCCCCCGTTGCCGACCGCAGTGGTGCACCCCTGCGACGCTCTCAGCCTGATGGGGGCAGTGCAGGCCGAAGCGGCGGGTCTGATCGCGCCCTACTGGGTCGGGCCACGCGCCCGTATCCTTGCCACAGCTGCGGCAGCGGGTGTCACCCTGGACCCCGCGCGGATCATTGATGCCCCGCACAGCCACGGCGCCGCCGCCGCTGCCGTGGCGCTGGTGCGCGCGGGACAGGCCCACGCGCTGATGAAGGGCAAGCTGCATACCGATGAACTGCTGGAGGCAGTGCTGGACCGCACCCTGGGCCTGCGCACGGAACGCAGGCTGAGCCATGTCTTCGCCCTCGACGTGCCGGACCATGACCGCATGTTGTTCATTACCGATGCCGCGATCAACATTGCCCCCGACCTGACGGCCTTGGCAGATATTGTGCAGAATGCCCTTGATATGGCGCGGGCGCTGGGGATCGAGACCCCGCGCGCCGCGCTGCTTTCGGCGGTGGAAACGGTCACAGCCCGGATGCCATCAACCCTGCTGGCCGCCGCGATCTGCAAGATGCATGACCGTGGCCAGATCACCGGCGGGCTGGTGGACGGGCCGCTGGCCTTCGACAACGCGATCTCGTCTGCGGCAGTCGCGGCCAAGGGCATCGTGTCCGAGGTCGCGGGCCGGGCCGATATCCTGATCGCGCCGAACCTGGAAAGCGGCAATATGATCGCCAAGCAACTGATCTATCTGGCGCAGGCCGAAGCCGCGGGTGTGGCCTTGGGCGCGCGGGTGCCGATCATGCTGACCAGCCGTTCCGACAGCGCCGCCGCGCGCATTGCCTCGGCAACGCTGGCACGGTTGCTGGCGGCGGCAGCGCCACCTGTGGTGGCCGGGTGATGGGCGGCACGTTCCTGATCCTCAACGCCGGATCTTCCTCGGTGAAGTTTGCGCTGCATGACGCGCATACGCAGGCCCGCATCGCCCGTGGCGCGATCGAAGGCATTGCGCGCGCGCCCAAGTTCACCCTGCACACCGGGGATGAGGTAGAGACCCTGCACACCGAAGGCATCGGCGGGGATACCACCGCGCAAATAGACTGGCTTCTAAGCGTGCTGAACGACCGGCTGGGGCCGCTCGACATCGTGGCAGCCGGGCACCGTGTCGTGCATGGTGGGAAAGAATTCACCGCGCCCACCCGCGTGACTGATGCGGTGATGGCCCGGCTCGCGGCGCTCAGCCCGCTGGCGCCGGGGCATCAGCCCCACAATCTTGCAGGCATCCGCGCCACGGCGCGCCACTGGCCCGGGGTAGACCAGGTCGCCTGTTTCGACACGGCCTTTCACCAGACCTTGCCGCGCTGTGCCCAGCTATTCGCCCTACCGCGCCGCCTGTCCGACGCGGGCATCCTGCGCTATGGCTTCCACGGCCTGTCCTACGACCACATCGCGGGCCGCCTGCCTGTTCTGCTGGGGTCACGGGTGGCACAGGGCAAGGTGATCGTGGCGCATCTGGGCAGCGGTGCCAGCCTGTGCGCCCTGCAAGGCGGGCAAAGCGTCGACACCACAATGGGTTTCACCGCGCTGGACGGGTTGATGATGGGCACGCGCTGCGGGCAGATCGACCCCGGCGTGCTTCTGCATCTGATGCGAACCGAAGGGCTGGATGCCGACGCGCTGGAGCAGTTGCTGGGGCACGAAAGTGGGCTTCTCGGTGTGTCGGGCATCAGCCCCGACATGCGCGACCTGCTCGCCAGCCCTGCGCCCGAGGCAGCCGAGGCCGTGGCCCTCTTTGTCCATATGATCTTGCGTCAGATCGGCGCTTTGACGGCCACGCTGGGCGGACTGGATGCGCTCGTCTTCACTGCGGGCATCGGCGAACGCGCTCCCGAAATCCGGGCCCGCGTGATGGCTGGACTGGGTTGGCTCGGGCTGGTTGCGGACGATGCCGCAAACCGGGCCAACCGCACCGTGATTTCCGCGCCCCACAGCCGCGTCACCGCCGCGATGATCCCGACAGATGAAGAAGGCGTCATCCTGCGCGCCCTATGGGACATCGCGTTGCGGTGAGGCTGAAAACCGAGGGAGGATAGGTACCTGCCGCTAGTCTGGCACTGGCAGGATGAAGATTGGGCAAATCCCGGCCGGGGCGCGCACGGGATCTGGCCGGACTCGGAGCCATCGGCATATCCCAAGCCGATCATCTTGTCGGGCATCACGAATTTCTGCGGTTTACCCGCTGCAGTGACCGGCAGTTCCGGCGCAATCAAGATGTATTTTGGAATCTTGAAATGCGAAATCTGGCCCGAGTAATAGTCGCGCAACGATTAGGAGTTTGATCCCACGGTTTGAGGACACGGGAATATGGGGAGCGCGCGTGCCGGAATGACTGGTTATCTTTCCTGCGCGCTGGCAGCGGCGCACCGGACCGTTCATCAAGAACTCAGTCGCAAGCTGAAGGATGAAGGCGTGCAGGTCGAAGCTTGGCGGATCATGGAGGCGATTGACGCGGAAAGCGCAATTACCATGGGCCGACTGGCCGAAATTGTGCTGCTCGCGCCGCCGACGCTGACCAAGCTGGTGGACCGGATGGTTGCCGACGGGCTGGTGCAGCGTCAGATTTCCCAGACAGATAGCCGCCATGTGCATCTGGTCCTTTCGGCGATGGGAGAGCGCAAGCGCGACCGAGTGCGCCAGTTCGTGCAGGCACAAGAGGCAGCGCTGCTGGAACGCGTCGGCGCAGACAACGCACGCATGCTGCACAACGCGCTGAACTCTCTCGCAGCCTGATCGGCACGTCATGCGGCAGGCACGGTCGCCAGCCCACTGTGGCGAATGCGGGCGTTGACGGTGAATGCGACTGTTGCCCCTCATTTTCGCGCAGCGGACGAACCGGCGTTGGCAGAGTGCGGAAAAGTGCGCCGAACCCCTGTCTGGCGGCAGATTGTTCTAGCCAGAGACCATAGCAATGACCGCGCAATCGCGCCAAAACGGCGCGACGTGCAGGCAACGAAACGCACACGCGTTTACCAAATTCACGCCGCCCCGCCCCAGATGAATGCCCAATGCTTCACCCTTGCTGGTGCCGCACAACCACATGCCCAGCCCCGCTGGCGTTCCGAAGCCTTGCGCCACATTCGGACAAAGAGACGGCCCGGAAGGCATTGCAATCGCCGCAGGTATCGTATCTTTTGAGGCCGGAAAAGTGGAGGAAACTACCGTGAGATTTCAATTGACGCGCCGCATGGCGCTTGCTTCGGCCGTTGCACTGACGGCATTTCCCGCCCTTGGGCAGGATACATGGCCGAATGCCCCGGTACGGGTTTTCGTAGGGTTCCCCGCCGGTTCGTCACCCGACACGCTGGCGCGCATCGTGACCGATCAACTGGCAACCCGTCTGGGCCAGCCCGTGGTAATCGAAAACCGCCCCGGCGCGGGCGGCGTGATCGGTGTGCAGCAAATGCTGGTATCGGCAGGCGACGGGCACACTTTCGGCACCACGATCAACGGTCCGCTGACGACTGCCCAGCGTATGATGGACAGCACCGGCTACAACGTTGCGGCGGACATCATGCCGGTAACGCTGATCGCCACCTCGCCGCTGGTTCTGGCCGTGTCTGCCGACAGCGACATCAGTGATCTGGACACCTTCGTTGCCGCCGCCGGAGCGGAAGACGAAGCAATCGCCTATGGGTCGGTCGGGCAAGGCTCTGGCGCGCACCTGACAGCCGAACTTTTCGCGGCTGAGGCGGGTGTCAACATGCTGCATATCCCGTTTACCAGCTACGCCGAGGTCACGACCTCGATCCTGGGCGGAGAGATCGACGCGGGCTTCATGGCACCCTCTGCCGCGCTGCCCTTCGTCGAGGCCGGGACGATGCGCATGCTGGGCATCACCTCGTCCGAGCCCTTCGCGCAGGCGCCTGACGTGCCGGTCTTGGCCGGCAGCGCGGGTCTGCCCAGCGATTTCAGGGCCGAGCTGTGGAACGCATTCATCGCGCCTGCAGGCACCGATGCCGCCGTCATCGACCGCCTGAACACCGAGATTGCCGAGATCCTCGCCGATCCTGCGGTGCAAGAGCAGCTTCTGGCGATCGGCTGGCAGGCCGCACCGGGGTCGCCCGATGATCTGCGCGCGCGCATTGACGGGGATACCTCAATGTGGGGCGCCGTGATCGACCGCGTTCAGGCGCAGTAAAGGTCAGGGATGCAGCGCGATTGGCCAGACATCTGTGGCGGTGTGATCCTGGCGGCGCTTGGCGCCGGGGTCGCGATCTGGGCTGCGGTGCATTATGACATCGGCACTCTGCGCCGAATGGGGCCGGGGTTCTTTCCCGTTGTTCTGGGGGGCGTCCTGTCCGTCTTGGGGCTGGTGGTGGCGGTGCCCGCGCTGGGACGCACCGTCACCGCCCCAAAGGTTGAGGTCGGCGCGGCCATCGCCGTCTTGGGTGCAATCGTTATTTTCGCGCTTGGTCTGCCCCGGCTGGGCCTGGCCGGGGCGACGGCCGCCGCTGTTCTGGTCGCCACAATCCCGGCACCACGGCCAGGCTGGCGCTGGCGTGTCGTGCTGGCAACTGCCGTCACCGCGCTGACCGTGCTGGTGTTCAGCGTGGGATTGCAGATGACCCTTCCGCTGTGGCCGCGCCTGACATGACGACATGGGAAGGACTGACGTTCGGCATCGGCTTTGTGCTGCAACCTGGGGTGTTGATCTATTGCTTCCTGGGCGTGGTGCTGGGCACATTCGTGGGCGTGCTGCCGGGCATCGGCGCGATGGCAGCGATTTCGCTGCTTTTGCCGATCACCTATTACATCACGCCCGAGGCAGCGCTGATCATGCTGGCAGGTGTCTATTACGGCGCACAATATGGTGGCGCGGTCGCGTCGATCCTGTTGCGTCTGCCGGGCACACCGCAATCAGCGGTGACGACGCTGGATGGCTACCCGATGGCGCGGGACGGGCGGGCCGGTGTCGCGCTGTTCACCGCAATGGCCTCGTCTTTCACTGGATCGGTCATCGGCATCATCGTTCTGGTGATGCTGGCGGGCTGGCTGTCGCGGGCGGCCACGGCATTTGGCGCGGCGGATTACGCCGCGATGATGATCCTGGGTCTTGTGGCGGCCTCGACCATCGGCACTGCCCGCCCTGCCAAGGGATTTGCCATGGTAGCACTGGGCCTGCTGCTGGGCTGTGTCGGCACCGATGTGAATTCCGGCGCGCAAAGGTTCACCTTCGCCCAAACCGAGCTTCTGGACGGCATCAACCTTGTGGCACTGGCGATGGGGCTCTTTGGCGTGGCCGAGGTCATCGGCAATGTCCGCGACCCTGATCGCCAGGGCGTGGCTGAACGGATCGGCCTCAGGCGGCTGATGCCGCGGCGCGAAGATCTGCGCCGCATGGCCCTACCCACGCTGCGCGGCAGTGCGCTTGGCAGCTTTTTCGGCGCGTTGCCCGGCACGGGATCGACGCTGTCTTCGTTCCTCAGCTATTCGATGGAGCGCCGCATCGCGCGCCAGCCAGAGCGGTTTGGCAATGGCGCGATCGAGGGCGTGGCGGGCCCAGAGGCCGCGAACAATTCTGCCGCGATCACCGCGTTTGCGCCCACGCTGACCCTGGGCATCCCCGGCGATCCGATCATGGCGCTGATGCTGGGGGCCTTGGTGATCCACGGCGTGCAGCCTGGCCCCCTGATGCTGGAGGCACGGCCCGAGATGTTCTGGGGCCTTGTCGCCAGTTTTGGAATCGGCAACCTGTTGCTCTTGATCCTGAATCTGCCGCTGATCGGCATCTGGGTCGCGATGCTGCGCATTCCGTTCAACTATCTCTATCCCGCGATCCTGGTGTTTCTCTGCCTTGGGGTCTATTCGGTTCGGGGGCTGACCTTCGACATCATGGCCGTCGCAGCGATCGGGCTGGTGGGCTACCTTCTCGCGCTGGCAAAGTTCAGCCCTGCGCTGCTGCTGCTGGGCTTCGTGCTGGGCCCGCTGATCGAAACCAACCTGCGCCGGGCCTTCCTGATTTCACGCGGCGATCCGATGGTTTTTCTGGAACGGCCCATCGCGGCAGGCTTTGTCGTGGCGACGGTGGCGCTGCTGCTTTTGCCTCTGTGGCAGGCGTGGCGAAGGCGGAAAGCCGTGTCGCGTCCATAAACCGTTGGCGGCCAGGCAAGGCGCCGGATGCATGGCGCCCACGCCGGTAAGCTGCGCCCTACCCTGCGCTCGCTGCGAAGCAGTGGTGGCAAAGCACGTGCCACACTGCGCTTCGTTTCGCGACCGGCATGGCGGACGATTTCGCCAACGCATCAACGACGCATTGCCTATGGACACAATGTCCGAGCCACCGATTTTCTCTGTGTACCGCTTGACCTTCCAGTAACCGGAGGGCCCATCTTGCACAAGACGTCGGTTCCAGCACACCACAAACGGTTAGAGGCAAGAGGCTGCACGTCGCCTCAAGAGCAATAAGGAAGTAATGATGAACAAGGCAACGACAGCGATTCTGGCAATGGCGATTGGGGTAACCCTCGGCGGTCTGGGGGCCGTATCCCAGGCAAACGCGCAAGGCGCGCATGCCGGGCATGGCGTTGAGGCGCCGGACCACGCGGGGCATAGCATGATGGGCGAGGATATCGCGCCCTCGACCCGCGCCTTCAGGACGGCCAATGCCGCAATGCACGAAGATATGGCTATCACCTACACAGACGACGCGGATACCGATTTCATGCTGGGCATGATCCCGCATCATCAGGGCGCAATCGATATGGCCCGCATCGTGCTGGAACACGGACGCGACCCCGCAGTCCGGGCACTGGCGCAAGAGATTATCGCAGCGCAAGAAACCGAGATCGGGATGATGCGCGCCTGGCTGGCTGAGCACGGGGCGCAATAGCAAGGCGCAGGCATCGCTGACAGGGCGGCCCGATGGCCCCGTCTGCGATGCCGCCACGCAACGGAACCCGCCCTATACCGCACGCCAACTGACCAAAGCGCCCACCACGACAAAGGCAGCGGCCAGCGCCGATACTGTGGCAAACCCCCAACCAGCGTAAACCGGCCCCATCACCATCGGCCCGGCAAAGACCGCCGAATAGGTCACGGCGCTGTTCAGCCCCATCACTGCGCCGCGCGCCCGCGTCGCGCGCATGCTCAGCGTGACCATCAGCGCGTTCAACCCCAACTGGTTGAGCATCCCCCAAACCACTGCAGCCATGATGGCAAGCCAGGGGGCAGACAGCGCAAAGCGCCAGCCTGCATAGCTGACAGCGATCCCGCACAGCACCAGTAGCAGATAACCACGGGTGATCCGAGGCGCGACAAACCCAAGGCCCAGGCCGGCCAGCCCGAAGCCCGCACCATAGGCAAGGACGAACAACCCGGTGCCCTGCGTGGACAGGCCAAACGCGTTCCGCACTCCCTCGCCAAAGAACGCGAAGCTGCCGTAGAACGCGGTCATGTAGGCAAACATCACCCCCAGCAGCACCGCGACACCCGGCAGACGCACCGCGCGCCACGGCGGTGTCGGGGTGGGCGCCTCGCCCTGCGCACCGCGCAACGCCAGGAACAGGGCGATGGAGCCCAATACCGAAAGCCCGGCCAGCAAGGCATAGACCATCCGCCAGCCGACGTGTTGGGTAACCACCGCCGCAAGCGGCACGGCCAGCACCAGCGACAGCGCCCAGCCCGTCAGCACGACGCCCAGCCGCGCAGCATCGCCCCCTGGGGGGGCTGTGGCAACCGCCGTGGCGTAGGTGCCAGGCAACAAGATGCCGACAGCCACCCCCGCGACGGCCTGCGACGCGCAAAGCCAGAGCCAGTTCTGGCTGAGTCCGCTTGACACCTGCGCGAGGGCGAGCAACAGCGCGGCGCCGCCCAAGACCCGGCCCGCCGGCCTACGGTCGATCAAACCGGCAAGCGTCAGCGCCGATACCGCCGTGGCGGCGCCAAAAACCGAAATCGCCCATGCGATGCGGAAAGGCTGGGTCACCAGAGATTCCGCCACATCCCGCAGGATCGGGCTAAGGACGAAAGCATTTGATCCAACCAAAAGCACCGCGGCCAGCAAGACTATACCCTGCACGTGCTGAACTAAATTCGGGGATTGGCTTATTTTGTGATACTTCATACGATCAAAGACGGCGATTGCGCGGAAATTGCAACTTGGAACCACCGGGAACGTGATGAAAACGAATGGTATTCGGCAAGGCAGGCCCCGTCCTGCCGAACTCGACCGCACGGACAGAATATTGTTAAGGCTGCTGGCCGAAAGCGCAGACCGCTCCTATGCGGAACTGTCGGAACTGGTGCATCTGTCGCCGCCCGCAGTGCATGAGCGGGTCCGGCGGCTCCGGCGCGACGGAGTCATTCAGGGCACAGTCGCCAAGCTGAATGGCGAAAAGATCGGCTGCCCGCTGCTGGCTTTCATCCATGTTACCACCGAAGGCTGGGGGATGACCAAGCCGGTTCTGGCGCTGAAGGACCTGGCAGATGTGGAAGAGATCCATACCGTCACTGGCGACGCATGCCTGATCCTCAAGGTCCGCAGCGCCAGTCCCAGCAGCCTTGAAACCCTGCTGTCGCGCATTCAGGAAATCCAGGGCGTGCGTGCCACCCAAAGCTACGTAGCGCTTGGCACCTACCTCGAACGCGGCCCGATGCCTGAAGCCCCGGAACCGTTGTAGGGTGTCGCTGCGCGGCGGAGATCTGAAGGCTGGACAGCCAATTACAGGTGCCGCACCGAGGCCGGTGGCAATGACCCAAGTCACCTGAGACGGCACAAAGTGAACGTCGTCTTGTGCCATCCGAGACCCGCGCCACCGCGGGCGCTGTGCTGGAAATTCTGAGCGGCTTCGTCGGCTATCAACGGGGAGGTGGCATTTGAATGCCTGGCCGCCCGTGACGCGCCAATCATGTATGTGATCTTATCCGCGCGGACCGGCATGGGCCGCAGGCGGGCTGAGCGGGCGCGTCCTCCGCCCGCAAGATCATGACCCCGCCCTTGTCAGAGCTGGCCCAGCTGTTCATTGAGCTGTTCGATCCGGCTCAGTTGCGCGCGCCCTTCGCGTCCGGCCTGCTGTGTGGTCGCAACCATCACCCTGTGGCATAGCGCCAAGACCGCCGCATGATTGAACTGTGGCGTGCGGGTCGCTGTGACACAATGAAAGTGCCAGGTGAGATCGCGGCGCGTCGGTGCGCTTTCGTCGGTGATGTAGCACAACTTTGCACCCGTCGCCGCAATCGCATCCAGCATCGGCTCCATCGTCGCCACGCGGCGACGCAGTCCAAAAACAATCACGCAATCGCGCGCCTCCATGACGGCGATATGCTCCCCCATCGTCTCACCGCCACGCGGCACAACCGCAACATCAGGCAGCACCTTTAGCAACTGCCAGTACAGATACGTCGCAAAGGATTGCGATATCCGGAAACCGACCAGCCAGACCCGGCGCGCGTTCAGCAGTTCTGCGGCGACCGAAGCGATCTGATCCGGGCTGATCTGGCTGAAGCTGCGCTCCAGATTGTCTATTTCTTCGGCAATACCTGGGTGATCTGGTGCGGCAGGCCCGTCAGGATGCGCCAGAAACAGCCGCGAGCCGGTCCGGCTTTCATCGCGCGCCATGCGCCGCGCCTCCTCATAGTTCTCGAAGCCCAGCCGCCGCACGAACCGCGACACCGTGGCCTTGGACACCTGCGCCAGACTCGCCAGTTCCTGCGCATTATAGCTGGCAATCTCGCCCGGGAACTGCACCAAGAATTCGCCCAACTGGCGCTCGGCAGGGTGGAGGTCCGGCAGCGACTGCCGTACCCTTTCTAGAAATGGCTTTTCGGAATCGGATGGGGTCACCGTCACGGAACTCCAGTTTCATGGCCGCTCAATTTGACATCAATGATCTGCAATATTGGGCGAGATACAAGCAGAAATGCCCTCAAATTAACAAAGTATGTCCGCCGCGCGGTGAAACGAGAATTTCTTGTTGCAACAAAATGGCGAATCGTGCGGCCATTGTGAAACCGAGATTTCACAACCGTATTGGAGCCCACCATGACACTGCGTCGTCACCTTCTGATCTGCTCTGCCTTCGCCCTTGCCGCTTCGGTCCTGCCTGCTGCGGCGCAGGACTGGCCGGAACGACCTGTTCGCATCCTCGTCTCGTTTCCACCCGGCGGGTCCAGCGATCTGGTCGCACGGCTGGTTGCCGAACATCTGGGCGCACGTCTGGGGCAACCTTTCGTCGTCGAAAACCGGCCGGGCGCAGGCGGAACTGTCGCGGCGCTTGCCCTGCGTGAGGCATCCGCTGACGGCCATACCTTCATGCTGTCGAACCTGACGCCGTTCAGTATTGCCCCAACTTTGTTCCCGGATGCGGGCTATAACCCGGTCACGGATTTCACCCATGTCTCCTATATCGGTGGTGTGCATCTGGCGCTGTTCGCAGGGGCCGATCTGGGGATCGACACGCTAGACGGATTGATTTCGCAGGCCAAGGCCGAGCCCGGCATGCTGGACTACGGCACGTCCGGGGTCGGGTCATGGGGTCATATCGTCAGTGCGCGGTTTGCTGCCCTCTCAGGCACCGAGATGGCGCACATCCCCTACCAGGGATCAGGACCCATGCAACTCGACCTGCGCGCCGGGGTCATCGGGCTGAGCTTCGATGCCGTTCCGCAAAACCTGCCGCTGGTTGCCGAAGGGGTCGCCGTCCCGCTGGCAGTCAGCGCGCCCGCGCGGCTTGATACCCTGCCCGATGTCCCGACCTTCCGTGAAGCCGGGCTTGATCTGGTCGCGGAAAACTGGCTGGGCCTGTCAGCGCCTGCAGGGCTTGATCCAGCAATCGCGCTGCAGTTGGATGAAGCCTTGACCGAGATCCTGGCGACACCCGAAATCACCGCACAGTTCGACAGCTGGGGCATTGCCCGGTCCGCGATGGATGGCGCAGCCTTTTCGGCCTTCGTGTCGGACCAATACGCCGCATGGACACCGATGGTCGAAGCAGCACGCTAAGGGGAAAGCCATGCGGATCGCAGTTTTTTTTGTCGGTGAGGTCGAGGATCGCGGTTTCAACGCCAGCGCGCTTGCGGGCGTCGAGGCTGCGCAGGCGCAAGGGGGAAGGACACTAACCGTCGTGCGCGGCATCCCCTATGATCAGGCGGCGATCCGCGAAGCCCTGCGCCAGATAACATCCGACGTGGATGGCGTGGTGTTCGTGGGCGGACAGGGCAATATGGCCATGCCTGAGATTGCAGCCGCGCACCCTGACCAGCAGTTTGCCATTGTGCAAGGCGCACATACTGCAGCGAATCTTGCCAGCTATGATGTACGGCAAGAAGATTCGGCATTCCTGGCCGGAGTTCTGGCGGCCAGGATCACACGGACAGGAACGGTCGCCCATCTTTCAGGCCACCGTGTAAAGCCGGGCCTGAAGGGCCGCGCCGCGTTCGTCGGCGGTGTCCATCATGTAGCCCCCGACATGCCGGTTCTTACCGCCTTCTGTGGCACACAGGACGACAGCGGTATCACCCGACAATGGGCCAGCGCACAGGCCGGCTCCGGGGCGGATGTGCTGTTCACGATGCTCAACGCCGCGCGCGACGGTGCGGTTGATGCATGTCGGGAAACCGGCATGCGGCAGATCGGCAATGCCCTGAACTGGGTGGACATGATCCCCGATGTCTTCTGTGCCTCAGCCCTGGCGCAGATCGACCGGGCCGTTGTCCGCGCGGTAGACAACATGGCCGCGGGTATCGTGCCGGAACAGATTGTCGAGATGGGACTTGCAGATGGGGATGATTGTGTGGGCCTCGCCTTGCATCCGCAACTGGCGGACGCCCACGGTGATGCCATCGCGGCAGCCGCCGCCGAGATTGCAGTCGGCCGCCTGGGGGTCCCGGTCGACTACCAAGGGCCGGAATTCACGCTTGAGCATGGAGAGCGCCATTGGACCGCACACGCCTGATTGACGCCATTGGCCCTGCCACCCTGATCGCCGTCGGGATAGCCTTTGCGGCAGGGTCGTGGCTTGGCCTTGATCTGGGTACGATGCGCAGGCTGGGCCCTGGGGCATTGCCGCTGGGGCTGGGGGTCATTCTGGCAATCCTTGGCATCACTATCTTGTCTCAGATTGTGACAACCGGCACCACGCCTGTTCCGCGCCCTGACCTGCGGGCGCTTGCTGCGGTAGGTGTCGCCATTGCAACTTTTGCCCTGTTGACTGAACGAATGGGCCTTTTGCCTGCCGTCTTCGGCAGTGTCGTCGCCATGACAACTGTGATCGGGGATCTTGGTTGGCCGGGGCGTATCGCCTTGGCTTTATGCATCGCCATCGGCGTATGGGTCATCTTTATTCTGGGCCTGCGATTGCCCATCCGCACTTTTGGAGGGTAGCGATGGACCTGCTGAACAACCTCATGCTGGGCTTTGCCGCTGCGACAACGGCTCAGATGTTGACGGTCTGCTTCGTGGGTGTCCTGCTGGGCACCTTCGTCGGGGTCTTGCCAGGGATCGGCCCGCTGGCCGCCGTGGCCATGCTCTTGCCGGTGTCTTTCCACCTCCCGGCCGAGGCGGCGCTGATCTTGCTGGCCGGTGTTTACTACGGCGCGGAATACGGCGGCTCCACAGCATCCATCTTGCTCAATATTCCCGGCACACCTTCCGCCTCGGTCACGGCGCTGGACGGTTTTCCGATGGCGCAGAACGGGCGCGCGGGTGTGGCACTGGTCCTCACCGCAGTCGCCTCTTTCGCAGGCGGAATAATTGGCGTGATCGTCATGGCGCTGCTGTCGCCCGCGCTGGCCGGGTTCGCATTGCACTTCGGCCCAGCCGAGTACTTCGCCGTCATGGTTCTGGGCCTGGTCGCGGCAACCATCGTCGGTGGTCGTGGAATTGCGCGGGGGTTGGCCATGGTGTTTCTGGGCCTGCTGCTAGGCACCATAGGCGTCGACGTGAATTCGGGCGTGACCCGGTTCACTGGTGGGATCCCGGACCTGCGTGACGGCATCGGGCTGGTAATCGTGGCGATGGGTTTGTTCGGTGTATCGGAGGTTATCGCATCCATCCGGGGCAACGCAGGGCCAAAGGTTGCGCAGGCCCTGGACATGCGCAGCCTGATGCCCACCCGGGACGATTGGCGGCGCGTGCCCGGGCCTGCCCTTCGCGGCAGCGCCGTAGGATCGTTCTTCGGCACCTTGCCGGGGGCTGGACAAACAGTCGCGTCCTTCGTCGCTTATGCGATCGAAAAGCGGATTTCCCGCAACAAGGATCAATTCGGCCACGGCGCTGTCGAGGGCGTGGTCGTGCCGGAATCGGCAAACAACGCTGCCGCCCAGACAGCGTTCATACCTACCCTGACGTTGGGCATTCCCGGCAGCACCACCATGGCCCTTATGCTGGGCGCGCTGATGATACACGGCATTACGCCGGGCCCGCGCCTGATCGCGGATCACCCGACTCTGTTCTGGGGGCTGGTTGCAAGTTTCATCATCGGCAACCTGATGTTGCTGGTGCTGAATATTCCCTTGGTTGGGCTTTGGGCGCGGATCCTGCGGGTGCCGCATGCCATGCTCTACCCGATTGTGGCCGTGCTGATTTGCCTCGGCGTCTACAGCCTGCGGCTCAATGTGTTCGATGTCTGGTTGACACTTGGCTTCGGGCTTCTGGGCTATGCCATGCGTTTGTGGCGGTTTGAACCGGCGCCTCTGCTCATCGGTTTCGTTCTGGGGCCGATGATCGAAGAGTACTTTCGCCGGGCAATGCTTCTGTCACGCGGGGACCCGATGGTCTTTCTGGATCGCCCCGGCAGCGCGACGCTTCTGGCGATTTCACTTGTCTTGCTCTGCGTCGCTGCAATCAACCCGAAGAAAATTCTGCGGCGCGTCTTCAGATCGGCGTGACCTCCGAAATTTAGGCCCCCAAATACGTGCGTTCACAACCCACAGGGTCCGGCTTTGCATTCCCGTATCGCCAATGCCCGATAGATGTAGTCTTTCTAACAAACTAAGGTTGGGCGAATCTCGGGACGGCGCCCGGGATGAACCTCCCCCTGTTCGACACTGCTTCACGCCAGTCGGCGCGCCATAAGCACGCGGCTGGCAGCGTTTCAGCCAACAACACGCACCGTGTCAATCTCGCAGGTTGTTCAGCCCACCCGAAAGATGTTCGCGAAGGCCTGCATCAAGCATGTGTTGCCGCAGCTGCTGGTTGAAGCCGCCGGGCGTATTCAAGGCCTGTAGCAGGGGCGCGCAAGACGATCCGAGAAGGCTTGCGCCAACCAATGTCCGCAAGAACACCTCGGCCTTATCCGGATCCTCGGTACGACCGGCAAGCCAGCCTGCCGCTTCATCAACCATGGAAACCACGGGCGACAGCACTGCCTGCGCGCAAAGATAGCTGGCAAGTTCCGCCTCTGAGTCCATCATGATGATCGTATTGCGCGGCCCGATAAGGGTGTCGATTGCGATTCGCTCGCCGTAGACTAGAACGGGTGAGCCACCCGAGGCGATGGATGGAAAGGGGATCATCCGCGCCGCCAGCTGCGCAGGTGCGACCAGAGCCGCGACCGCAGCGAAATCCAGATCAGCCATGAGCGCGATGACCTGCTGGCCGTCCCGAAATGTCAGCGGCGCAAGAACCTCGGGCGCAAGACGCCCCGTCGTGCCGAGAAACACCAGATCGCTGGCATCCACGATATCCTGGTTGTCGGCAATGGAAACGTTCTCAAATTTCCCTGCCAGCCGCGCAGCATTCTGTGCATTGCGCCGCGACACCGCAATGTCGTGCCCATCACCAGCGATACCCTCGACCACTGCCGTCGCGATGGTGCCAAGTCCGATCATGCCGATCCGCATCACTGTGCCCCCAAGGTGTCAGACAACCGATATCCTTCAAGCCAGGGGTCGGACGGATCAAGCATGTGCTGATGCATGCCGGTGATCCAGCCACGGCCCGAGATTTCAGGCATGAGGGCTGTCTGCGCGCCGACCGTGGTTTCCAGCACCAGATTGTTCTCAGGCTCAACCATAGGAATGATGCCCGCGTCCAGCAAAACGGTCGCCACACAAATGGCATTGGAGCCCGACATCGGGGACGTGTCCTCAGGTTCCATGATGATTCATGCCGCCTGCGCCGCAGGGTGTTTTGCCGGAACCAGCAAGTTCACATGCCGGACTACCCCGCCCTGCGGCTCATTCAGGACGAAATTGCGCAACGTCTGGTCAAGGGCGGTCCAGCGGCTTTGTGCCCAGATTGCGTCACCAGGCGGAGGCAGCACACCCCGCAAGATCACATCACCGACCTCACCTTCGGCATCGGCTAAAATGACGTGGATGATCTTTGTGCTGCGCATGTCAGATGACCTTCGTCAGCCGTAGCGCATCGTAGATCGCGGCGTGGGTATTGCGCGCGGCAACGGCATCCCCGATGCGGAACAGCTGATAGGCGCCCTGCGGGTTAGGGGCGACCGTTTGCGGGCGGCCTTCGATCATATCCTCATAATCGACTTCACCCATGTTGGAGGACCCGTCGCGCAGATCAAAATACAGATCATCCAGCGGCCTTGTGCCGTGGTTGACGACGACCTGATCGACATGGCGTTCGCGCGTGACACCGCCGTAATCGCTGCCGATGCGCGCCACCAGCTTGTTGCCATCGCGGCGCACGGCATCCAGCTTCCAGGTCACGGTGAAGGTCACATCATGTTGTTGCAACACGCGCATGGACGGTGTCAGCGACATGGCCATGACCTCGGGCGCGAACGTGCGGTCGCGGGTCATGATCTCGACCCTTGCGCCGGTCGCTGCGATCTTTTCCGCCGCTTGCAGCGCGGCGTAATCGCCGGCATCGTCGTAGATCAACACGTTTTCTGCGGGGCGGGCATCGCCCGACAGGATGTCCCATGCCGACACAACCAACGCGGCGCCGTCGGCCAGCACCTCGGTATGCGGAAGGCCGCCGGTGGCGATGATGACCACGTCCGGGTTGACAGCCAGAACAGCGTCTGCATCCGCGAAAGCGTTGAAACGGAAAGTGACGCCCATGCGCGCGCATTCCTCGAACCGCCACTGGATGATCTGCATCATCTCGGCGCGGCGTTCGGTCTGTGCGGTCAGACGGATTTGCCCGCCCGGGTCGTTTGCCGCCTCGTAGACGATCACGTCGTGTCCGCGTTCGGCGGCAACGCGCGCCGCCTCCAGCCCCCCGGGCCCGGCGCCCACGACCACGACACGCAGACGGGTTTCGGCCCGCGTAACCACATGCGGCTGCTCCAACTCGCGGCCCGTGGCCGGGTTGTGCAGGCACAGCGCCATGGAGCCCTGATAGATGCGGTCAAGGCAGTAATTGGCGCCGACACAGGGGCGGATCCGCCCCTCTTCGCCGCGCAGGATCTTGGCCACGATATGCGGATCTGCCATGTGCGCGCGGGTCATGCCAACCATGTCCAGCTTGCCGCTGGCAATGGCGTGGCGGGCGGTGGCGACATCCTGAATCTTGGCGGCGTGGAACGTAGGAAACTGCGTCGCCGCGCGGATCTCTCCGGCGAAATCCAGATGCGGCGCCGACCGCATGCCCTGCACCGGGATAACATCTGTCAGCCCCGCATCTGTATCAATATGGCCTTTGGCCACGTTGAGGAAATCCACCATGCCGCTGTCCTTGAGGCGCCGCGAAATCTCCAGCCCGTCACTCCGGGTCAGACCGCCGACAAGTGTTTCGTCGCCGGTGTAGCGAACACCAACAATAAAATCATCGCCAACGCGGGCACGGATCGCCTTCAGCGTATCAAAGGTGAAGCGCAACCGATTGTCGAGGCTGCCACCATAGGGACCGTCCAGATCGTTGGTCAGCGGCGACCAGAACTGATCCATCAGGTGGCCATAGGCCTGCAACTCGATCCCATCGAGGCCGGCATCGCGCATCCGCTCGGCGGCATCGGCATAGTCTTCGATGATCCGGGCGATATCCCAGTCCTCGACCTTTTTCGGGAAGGCCTTGTGCGAGGGCTCGCGTTCATGGCCGGGCGAGACGACCGGCAGCCAGTCCGCCTTGTCCCACCGCGTACGGCGGCCCAGATGCGTCAACTGGATCATCACCGCGCACCCATGTTCGTGGCACTCGTCGGTCAGCCCCTTCATCCAGCCGACGACCTCGTCCTTCCAGGCGAGGATGTTGTTGAATACTGGCGGACTGTCGCGCGCGACCGAGGCTGAGCCCGCCGTCATCGTCAGCGCCACGCCTGCCCGGGCGCGTTCGACATGATAGGCACGATACCGTTCCTTCGGCATCCCATCTTCGGGATAGGCCGGTTCATGGCTGGTAATCATCAGCCTGTTCTTCAGCGTCAGGTGCTTGAGTTGATAGCGCTGGAAGAGCGGATCGCTGGACATTGAAACCTCTGTGATACCGATCGAAGCACAGCATAAAATGTTCATCACTGTCAACTTTAAGTTCATGCATGACTATTTTGGTTGAGCGCCAGCGCTTTCCCGATAGGTTGGACACATGAGTGAAGCACAATCAGATGAGCTGCCTGCGAAGGGGTGGCGCGGATCGCGCGAGGGCTGGCTTGACGCGGCCAAGGCGGCGTTTTTGCAACATGGGCTGGACGCCGTGAAAATTCAGCCTTTGGCCGGTGAACTGAAACTCTCGCGCACCAGTTTCTACTGGTTCTTCAAGGACCGGGAAGCCTTGCTCGATGCCTTGCTGGTGGATTGGGAGGCCAAGAATACGGGCGCGTTCGTCGACGCATGCACCGCCTATGCCGAAACGATCGCCGAGGGTGTCTTGAATCTCATCGTCGTATTCCATGATCCCGATCTTTTCGACCCAAGGCTGGATTTCGCCGTGCGGGGATGGGCACACCAATCCGCGTCCGTGATGCAGCGCGTCAATCTGGTCGACGAACGGCGCCTGGCGACCATCCGCGCAATGTTCCAGCGTTTCGGGTTTCCATCCAATGAAGCGGATGTGAAGGCGCGCGCCGTCTATCTGACCCAGATCGGCTATATCTCGATGCAGGTTCAGGAAAGCACTACGATCCGGATGGCGCGCATCCCGGCCTATGTGGAAACCTTCTGCGGCATTGACCCGACGCCCAGCGAAATGGCCCGCTTTCATGCCCGGCTGAGGTTTGACCCTATGATCCAAAGCGGTGACAGTAAAACCGCCAATGAATAGGATCGAGGTTGGTCAGCCTGCGTCGCTTTGGCTGGGATCGTGGCCGATGACCACCAGTGCAAGGATCATGTCGACCACCCGTTGGCGCAACCGTTCCTGTCCTTCGGCGGAATACAGGCCCATACCAAAAGAGGTCGAGAACGTGGCCCGGTTTGATACGTTGTAAAAGCTGGGCGCGCTGATCATCCAGTGCAGCATCAGCGGATCGGTATTGGGATGGAACAATCCCGCGGCCGCACCACGTTTGCACACATCATCCAGCTTCTCGATGATGGAACGGTTGAGGCGCGGGATGATCATCGACCGTCGCAGATAGTCGGCATTATGGATATTCTCGATCATCACCAGCCGGATGAAAATCGGCGTCTGGGCATGGGCGTCGAATGTCGCCCGCACCAGGAGTTTCAGCGCCTCAATGGGATCGAGGTTTTCGACATGCAGCTTGTCTTCATGTTCGCGCAGGGTCTGGTACGCACCTTCCAGGACCGCCTGATACAGCCCCTCCTTGTCGCCAAAGTAGTAGTAAATCATGCGCTTGGAGGCTTTGGTCTTGCGTGCGATATCGTCGATCCGTCCACCTGACAGGCCATGCGCCGCAAATTCATCCGTCGCCACGGCAAGGATATCCGCCTTCACCGCCTCGGGATCCTGTTTCCAGCCTGCCTTGCGCTCTGTCGAGGGCGTGTCGCTGTCCATTGCCATCCGAAACCCTGTTTTCGTGATTCTGCTCTCTTCATTACACGAATTTAACTGCTTCGTACATTACAGTTGACTATTTAACCAAATCGTACAATCAAGACGGGGTGCCGATGATGCGAGGAGCGAATCGTCGGGCAACGAACAGATTAGGGAGGATAGAAATGTCTCGCAAACTGATGGGCGCCGTCGTCGCGCTTGGACTTTCAGCAACAGGCGCTGTCGCGCAGGACTTTCCCACGAAAGAGATTCAGGGCATCATCCAATGGGGTGCGGGCGGATCGACCGATGCGGTGATGCGGTCGGTCACGCCACATGCCGAAGAAGCGCTTGGTGGCACGATTGTCATGCAAAACATGACGGGGGCCGTTGGGGCGATTGCGTTGAACCATGTCGCCGACGCGGCCTCGGACGGCTACACCCTGCTGATGGGCGCAGAGAACCCGATGCTCTACAAGATCATGGGTCTGGGCGATCGCGATTACAGCGAATTTGTCCCGGTCAGCATTCTGGCACGCGGCACCCCCATCTTGGTGGCCAATATCGATGCGCCGTTTGACGATTATGCCGGCATGCTGGAATACATCGCTGCCAATCCGGGAGAACTGCGCATCGGCTCCACCGGGCCGGGCGGTCTGCCGTCAGTCGTGAACTCCATGATGAACGCGGTAGAGGGCGATCTGGATCTGATCGCCGTTCCGTATGACGGCGACGGCCCGGCGCTGACCGCCTTGCAGGGCGGCGCGATCGACATCATGCCCGCTGTCCTTGGCGCCGCAATCGAGAGCATTCGCGCAGGCGTCATGAAGCCACTTGCCGTGATAGATGTCGAGCGCAATGAAAAGCTGCCCGATCTGCCCGCGGTGACCGAGATCAGCGAAGGCTACAATGCCTTCCTGCCCTGGGGGCCATTCTTCGGGGTTTTCGCACCCAACGGCACGCCCGACGATGTGGTCGCCAAGCTAAGCGAAGCCTATGCGGCCGGCGCCGCGCACCCCGATTTCGTCGACCTGATGGACTCGCGCGGGTATACCCGGATGGGCATCAGCGGGGATGAGGCTGAAGCCTTCCTGACGCGCTGGCAGCAAGGCACCGCATGGTTGCTGCATGACGCGGGCCAGACGGTCGCATCGCCGGAAGAATTCGGCATCGCGCGTCCGGCGGAGTAAACTGCGGCAACGCTTGGCCAAGTGACCGGCAACCGTCCGGCTCACCACAAACGGGCGGCCGGGTGCCGCCCGTGTTCGATACCGGGCGGCGCCCTGCGTTCCAAAAGGTGCGCATAGGCATTCTTTGGGGGGAGAGGACAGGACGATGCAACCTGATTACCGGGGCGATAACGATCATCATGACGGCACATCCGACGCGACACCAGGTGGCTACCCTGACCGCAGACGCCCCGGAGAACTGGGCTTCGCGCTGTTCCTGACCGCCGCCAGCGCGTACCTGCTCTATTCTGCCTACGGCATTTCCGGGTTCCGGGCACTGTCCGCCCCCGGATCGGTGCCGATGGCCACGACCTTCGTGATGCTGGTGACGGCGGCCATCGTCGCCATCCGGACCGCACGGCTGCCCCGCGTTACGCATGAGACCCTGGCGCGCGACATTCTGCCCGGCATGGTGATCTTTTTCGTGGGCTTGCTGATCGCGTTTGGCCTGTTGCTCCGACCACTTGGCTTCGTGACCACGGCGGCGCTGTTTTTGATCGTGGCCATCAAGGTCCTGACGCGCCGGGGCTGGGGGTACAGCCTGACCATCGCGTTGGGATCGTTGGTGGTGATCTGGCTGATCTTCCGCGTGGTGTTCACCGTGCTTCTGCCCGCCGGAATCTTGCCAGAGGCCGAATTCATCCAGTTCTTCCGGAACCTGTTTTCGGGGGGCGCTTAGCAATGGAAACGCTTCTTGCCATTCTGGTGATCTTTACCCAGCCGCAGCTTTTGCTTCTGGTCGGTATCGGCACATTCGCGGGCATCTATATTGGCGCGATCCCCGGCCTATCGGTCACGATGGCCGTGTCGATCCTGATCTCGTTCACCTTCTCCTGGGATGTGTTCCCCGCGATCTCGCTGATGGTCGGCATCTACATGGGCGGGGTCTATGGCGGCTCGCGCACGGCGATCTTGCTGAACATCCCCGGCGCCCCTTCGGCCATTGCCACCGCGCTCGATGGCTATCCGATGGCCAAACGCGGCGAGGCCGGACAGGCCATTGGCGTGACCACAGTGATGTCATTCTTTGGCGGGCTGGTGGGCATCGCCGTACTCGCGCTGGCTGCGCCGTTTGTCGCGGGTTTCGCCCTGACCTTCCAGCCGCGTGACTACATGCTGCTGGCTGTACTGGGTATTCTGCTGGTGGGCTCGCTATCCAGCGGCAGCCTGGTCAAGGGCATCTTTGCCGGTGCGCTGGGGCTGGCCATCGGTGCGGTCGGGCGCGACCCGCTGACCTTCACACCCCGCTTCACCTTCGATTTTCGCATCATGGAGGGGGGAATTTCCTTCATTGCCGTGATGATCGGCATGTTCGGCGTATCTGAGGCGCTGATCCAGTTGCAGAACGTCGACAAGAAGGCGATGCGCCAGAAGATCACGAAGATCGTGCCCAGTTTTGGCACGGTGCGCAAATACCTGCCCCTGTCGCTCCAGACCTCGGCGATCGGGGTGATCATCGGCGCGCTCCCCGGGACGGGCGGGGATATCGCCGCGCTGATGGCCTATGACCACGCCAAGCGGGTGACCAAGAACCCCGAAATTCCCTTTGGTGAGGGCGCGATGGAAGGACTGGTCGCACCTGAAACCGCGAATAACGCCGCTGTCGGCGGGGCCTTCATTCCTATGATGACGCTGGGTATTCCGGGCGACGCCGTGACCGCCATCATGATCGGCGCGCTGTTCATCCACGGGCTGAACCCCGGCCCCATGCTGATGATCGACCAGCCGGACATGTTCTGGTTCATTGTCGGCGCATTGATGACGGCCAATGTCTTCATGCTGATTTTCGGCCTGACCGGCATCCGCATCTTTACCAAAATCGTCGAGATGCCGCGCACAATCATCATTCCGATGATTCTACTGCTGTCCATCGTCGGGGCCTATGCGGTCAACAATGCGATCACCGATGTCTACTGGATGCTGGGCTTTGGTGTGTTTGGCTATTTCATGCGGCACTACGGCTACCCGCTGGGTCCTGTCATTCTGGGCGTGATCTTGTCGCGCTTGCTGGATGAAAACTGGCGCCGGGCCATTATCTCTTCGCGTGAAGACATGGGCCGCCTTGTTGAAGGCATTCTCGGTAGCCCGCTTTCGCTTTGCCTGATGCTGGCGGTCGTCCTTATCTTTGTCAGCCAAACGCCGGTCTGGCGCGCGGCCAAGGCACGGCTCTTCGGCAAGGCGCGCCCTTGACTGCGCTTCAAGCCCGATCAATCGGGCCTGAAGCCACGCGGTAAGAGCAAAAGGAGGTCAAAATCGCTCGGCCCGCAGCGCAAGTGCTGGAGCGATGACGTGAGTCAGTGCGACTAGTTCCCAAGCAACAGGTGAGCGCGCCGCGATATGTACCATCGTATTCCCCGCGTCTCTACCGCCATGTGGCGGACCTTGCGTAGGTGGCCCACACCCCGGAAAGACGCGTAGATTTTCGGCCACCCACACGACCGATAGCGCAGCAATACCCCAGGCCAAGCCTTCATTTCATCCATGATAGATGCAATGACTACTGCAAGACGCTCATCATATGAAGCCGGGAAGAAATTCATGGACCGCCTTTCTTGCGACAGGATGTTTGCCGCAGTCATGGAGGCAGGCAGCTTCACTGCTGCTGCCGGTAGGCTGGGCATCACATCGGGGCAGGCATCGAAACTGGTCGCGCGACTGGAGACAGCCCTGGGTGTGCGGCTGCTGAACCGAACCACGCGCGCCATCTCGCCGACAGAGGCCGGGCAAGCCTACTTTGACCGGCTGCGCCCCCTGCTAGATGAGTTTGACAGCCTCGATGCCGTCGTGCGCGACGTCACCCAGGCGCCGCGCGGGCGGCTGCGGTTGACTGCGCCGCTGACCTTTGGCGAACTGGAACTGACGCCGATCCTGAACGACTTTGCGCTGCGCTGGCCTGAGATTGCGCTGGATGTCAGTTTTTCCGATCGGGTCGTGAACCTTGTTGATGAGGGTTTCGACATGGCTGTCCGCATCGGGCGTCCCGGCGATTCCAGCATGATCGCGCGCAAGCTTTGCGACGTGCGGATCATCACTGTCGCCGCCCCGGACTGGTTGAGCACGAATGGCGCACCACAGACCCCACAAGAAGTGGCCGCGCATGGCTGCATCCTTGACACCAATTTCCGCGATCCCGAGCGCTGGAGCTATCGGATCAACCGGAAGCCAATCGCAGTACCCGTGCGCGGCCGCCTGCGCTATTCCAACGCGCAGGCCTGCCTGAGTGCGGCCGAGGCAGGGCTGGGCCTTGCCTGCGTGCCCAGTTTCGTTGCCGGTGCGGCGCTGCAGGCGGGCCGTGTCCGACAGGTGCTGCAGGACTTCGAGCCCGCGCCCTACGGCATCTATGTCCTATACCCGCACAGCCGCTATCTGGCTGCCAAAGTGCGGGTAATGGTTGATTTCTTGGCCGAGCGCTACCGTGGGCAACCGCCATGGGATGTGGATTGGTGACATTACTTCCAAAACGGACGCAATAATCTTCCCCAAGGATGTATTATCATCGATTGAAGCAAGCCCCATGTTGCAGGAAGCAAACGATGTACGATTCCATCACCTCAGTAGGAGCCCGGCGATGCAATGCATCACCTAAACCACCACATGCAAAAATCAGCCTGCGCGTGTCCCGGCGGCTTGTCTTGCCGCCACCTTATGCATTCAGCGATGGCGGCGCGGTGCCTCAGCCCCCCCTAGATGATGGGGATACGCGTCACACCGCCTTACACTGCCGCCTGCATTGAACGCCGCCGCCTTCCGGGACTTCTTACTTGTGTAGTCTTCAGCGCCAAAACGCGGGGCTGTACGTCTGCCGCGCAGCCGCCGATACCCTTGGGGCACCTGCCCTCCCATGTTCAGGAGACACAACCATGACAGACGATTGTTTCAACCACGCCACAGCGCCCCTTCGGATCGGACGGGTGCGTCTGCGTGTCCGCGATCTGGGCCGGGTGTCGGACTTCTACCAGCGGACACTCGGGCTCGCGGTCATCGACCGCAGCGAAGGGACCGTGACGCTGGGGGCCGGAACAGTTCCCCTGCTGGACCTGCTGGACAACACTCTGGCGGCGCCCAGTGATCCGCGCGATGCAGGCCTGTTCCATACTGCTTTTCTGCTTCCCAGTCGCGCCGATCTTGCCCACTGGCTGATACACGCGGTCAAGCTGGGCGTGAACCTTCAAGGTGCCTCTGATCACAAGGTCAGCGAGGCGATCTATCTGGCCGACCCTGAGGGCAACGGGATCGAGGTCTATGCCGACCGTCCGGTGTCGCGCTGGCGCGATGCCAATGGACATATTCACATGGTGACCGAGCCGCTGGATTTTGCTGACTTGCAGGCGGCAGGTAACGGCACGTGGGCGGGCTTTCCGCTGGGCGGGATCATCGGCCATGTGCATTTGCAGGTCGGGGATCTCGGTCAGGCCGAGGGTTTCTACCGTGGCATCCTCGGTCTGGACATCGCCAGCAACTACCCGGGCGCTACTTTCTTCGGCAGCGGTGGCTATCACCATCAACTGGCAGGCAATATCTGGAACAGCCGCCGCGCCGGGCCACGGCTCGCCGGTTCTGCGGGTTTGGACTCCGTCCAGATTATTACCCGTGAACCGGAAATGCGCGCGGCGATCCTGTCCCGCGCGGCGCAGCCAGGCGCACCCATAGTGACCGATGGCGATACGCCAGCGCTGCGCGATCCCTGGGGCATCACAATCGCACTGGCGATATAGGGGAATGCCACCGCTGCCCCTAAAGTTCAGTTGCGGCGCATCCGAACTGGCTTAAGATCCAGTGCTTGATTAGCGCCCGTTTGCGGCACCCAAGCCAACTTAGCAACGTCTGCGCAATTCAGGTCGCCCCAAAACCAAAGAGCCACGCATGGTCGACATCAAAATTATCCGCGCTGACACAGCTTCTCGGGCGTGCTGTGTCGCAACCGCAGAAGGCGTGGCCGGCGAGGGCGATCTGACAATTTCCAAGCTTTCTGCCACGCTGATCATCGCCGATCACACCGGCGTTCCAGATACGATGCGCGGCATGGGCGTGGCGGGCGCGCTGGTCGGTCGGCTGGTCAGCGATGCCCGCGCCGCAGGGCAGCGGATCGTGCCGCTTTGCCCTTTCGTGCTTGCCCAGGCGCAGCGGCACAAGGCGGATTGGGCCGACGTCATTCAATGGTAGACTTGCCCCACGCAGCCCACGACACATAAGGAGTAGCCGCATGAGGTGGAACCCCGCAATCGCGCCGGATTGCTCATCCGCCGGCAATCTTGACAGCATCAAGACACTGATCATCCCGCGCGCCCGTGACATCGGTGGGTTCGAAGTGCGGCGCGCCCTGCCCTCAGCGCGGCGGCAGATGGTCGGGCCCTTCAATTTCTTCGACCAGATGGGGCCAGCCGAATTCATCACCGAGGGCGGGATCGGCGTACGCCCCCATCCCCATATCACACTCAGGGCGGCCAAAACCAGCTACCAGCATGCCCCTTGATCGTGCCCGTGGGGCGCAACGCCTTCAGGGCGTTGCGCCCCACGTCACCCCTGAACGGCAACCCAGCTTCTGGCTTTGGATCAGGGGCGCGCCAAGCGTTGCCGATACGCCCCATGCCCACGGAAGCGGCCCTGATCAGGTTTGCGCTTATCGCACCGCACGCGCCTGCTGTGGCGCAATGGAATATAATGACGAGATCGGGGCCGCGCTCGATGACGGCACTCGCAACATCATCCGACTGCGACGGTCCGGCTACAGAAGCCCCGAACCAAGATCTTTTGCCTTTTCGCGCAAAACGAATTTCTGGATCTTGCCCGTAGAGGTCTTGGGCAGATCACCGAATATGACTGTTTTGGGAGCCTTGAAATGCGCCATGTGACCGCGGCAGAAGTCGATGATGTCCTGCGCATTCTCTAGCTGTCCGGGTTTGACGGCTACGAATGCGCAGGGCGTTTCGCCCCATTTGGGATCGGGACGCGCGACCACGGCAGCTTCCAAGATCGCGGGATGACGATAGAGCACATCCTCCACCTCGACCGAAGAGATATTCTCCCCGCCCGAGATGATAATGTCCTTGAGACGGTCTTTCAGTTCCACATAGCCATCGGGATGCATCACCCCAAGATCGCCCGAGGCAAACCAGCCACGCCTGAACGCGGCGACCGTGGCGGCGGGGTTTTTCAGATAACCACGCATCACGTTATTGCCGCGCAGGAATATCTCGCCAATCGTCAGGCCATCGGCAGGCACGGCGTGCAGGGTCTCGGGGTCTGCGACCATCAGCCCGGCCAGCGCGCCATTCGCAACCCCTTGCCGCGCCTTCAGCCGGGCTCGCTGGTCGGCGGGCAATGCGTCCCATTCGGGCTTCCATGCGCAGACGACCGCAGGCCCATAAACCTCGGTCAGACCGTAGACATGGGTAACCTCGATCCCCATGCCCTCCATCGCAGCAATGACAGCCGAGGGCGGGGAAGCGCCGGCCGTCATGACCTTGACCGCGTGCGTGAACCGTTTGAGGTCGGCCCTCTGTGTCAACATGTTGAGTACGATGGGCGCGCCGCAGAAATGGGTCACCTTTTCGTCCGCGATCAGGTCGAACACCTGCTCGGCGCGCACATGGCGCATGCAAACAGCGGTCCCGGCATTGGCCGCAATGGCCCAAGGGAAACACCACCCATTGCAATGGAACATCGGCAAGGTCCACAGGTAGACGGAATGCCGGGGCATGTCCCATGACTGGACCTGCGCCAATGCGTTCAGATGCGCCCCTCGATGATGATAGACGACGCCTTTCGGGTTGCCGGTGGTGCCCGAGGTATAATTCAGGGACAGCGCGTCCCATTCGTCAGTAGGCCACAGGCCTGCGAACTCAGCGTCGCCTTCCGACAGGAGTTCGTCAAACGTCAGGGCGCCGATCCGCATGTCACTTGGGAAAGTCGGATCCTCAATATCGACGACAAGGCGATCTGGAATATGTGACAATTCCAGCGCGGCCTTTACCACTGCGGCAAATTCGGCATCGACCAGAACGGTCCTGGCTTCACCGTGATCGAGAATGAAGGCAATCGCCTCGGCGTCCAGCCGGGTGTTGATGGTGTTGAGCACCGCACCGGCCATTGGCACGCCGAAATGCGCCTCGAACATTTCGGGGATATTGCTGGCCACAATCGCCACCGTATCGTTCTTGCCGATCCCGCGTTTGCTCAGGGCACTGGCCAGCCTGCGTGTACGTGCGTAGGTTTCAGCCCAGTTTCTGCGCACGGGCCCGTGCACGACAGCAAGGCGGTCGGGGAAGACCGCCGCTGTCCGCTCGATAAAGCTGAGCGGAGTAAGCGGTTCATAATTCGCCCCGCAGATATCGAGATTCGCGTCATAGATGGATGCCTGCCTGTTCATCCGAACCTCCCTTGCGTCTTTTCCATGACGACCCTCCAACCGTGTTCAACCCAGCATAGACGGCGTTATGCACGTCGATCCGAGGTTGGGTGCGATATGCCGGCGCATGGCTCAGGAACACTACGACCAGCGTGTTTTCCAGGTCTAGCAAGAAATGCGTCCCTGACACCCCGGGCCAGAACATTTCGACCGGCCCACCTGGCAGTTCGGAGCTGCGGCCAACCAGCAATTCGGCCAGCCGAAGGTCGTCCGGCGCGGGGGAGCCAACCCACCGCCGACAAAACACCAACGCTACCCTGCATCAAATGCCGCGGTCGGTGACCGCAATTTCTGGGGTGTCGGGCAAGGCAGCAGGCCACCTGGGTTTGGGGATAAGCCGCGGGTCTGACGTGTCAAGCAAATTAATCAGCGTGTCGCGCATCCCGGACATGGTTCGGCATTTGCCACCACCTCGATCACTTCTGACTACGGTTTCAGTCGTTTTGCTTGCGCAGCACGGACAATGTCACCCCTGCAAGCATCAATGCGATCCCAAGCCCATCCAGCAAAAGGCTACGCTCGGTGCCGCGCATCATGTCCAGCACGACCCCGCCCACCATCTGACCGGAAATTACCATAAGGGCGGTGGCAGTGGCGCCGATCCGCACGATCAGCCAACTTCCTGCGGCAATGAAAATCACACCGACTGGCCCGCCCAGCCATGCCCACAGCGGCACTGTTCCAAGGTCAGTCTGGAACACAAAGGCCCCGCCAATCCCAAGTGCCGTCAACACCAAGAACCCGACAACATGGTTCCAGAACGATGCCATCATGGCGCCGGTCGACATCGACAATCTGCCATTCAATTGCCGCGACAGACTGATCATGATGCCGCCCAACACAGCAAGAGAAATGAAATAGATCATGTCGGGTTCGACACCGACAGGATGATGGCAACGCTTCCCGCAAACACCAGCGCCAGCGCCGCGATATCTTGCCATTTTGGTCTACGAACCGGCAGCCCGAACATGCCCAGCCGGTCAGCCACCAGCCCGAACAATGCCTGCCCCGCGAGCCCCATCGCCAGTGTTCCGGCCAGTGACAGATCCGAGTTCATCGCAATCGCGGTCACGGTGACGATCAGCGCGCCAAACAGCCCGCCCGAGAACGCCCAGACTGGTGCGCCACCGACCCAGTTCTGCTTGCGCCGCGTGGCCGCCAGCAGCAATATGCCCAGCGCCGTCATCGAGCCGGTTGCATGCGCACCCCAGGATGCAAAAGCCGGGGATGTGTATTCAGCCAGAGCGCCGTTTGCCAGCAGCATAAAAGAAAGAAGGCCCCCCGAAAGGAAAGCAAGTGCATGAATTTGCACGATCCGCAGGGTGCTGGGCTTTGCCTTATCAAGATGCATGGCGCCAGATGTTCAGGTTTGCCTTTGGTTTGCAAGGGCCCAGAATGCACCCGATCGGCGTCAGGACGCACGCCGCTGCCGCGAAGCGTTGCGGGCCGCCTCTAAAGGGGCCCACCGTCCTCGCTGTAGGTGTCACATCGGCAAGGAGCGGTGATAGCTTCTTGGACCGGACCAAAGCGATGGCTGCGCCCACACGCCCGAATGGGGGCGAAGGCACAATGCCTGCTTCGGTCCTATGTGTTCATCCGCGTTCCCATGATGCAGCCAACAATTTCCTGACGCGTGACGTCATCCTTGCGCAGGTGCGCGGCCACCTGTCCGTGATGCATCACGACAACCGAATCTGCGCGCCTGAATACGTGCTCAAGCTTCTGGCTCATATCCAATACAGTCAGTTCCTGTTCCCGCAGCCGTTCAATGATCTGACGCACGCCGTTGGCCTGCCCCCAGCACCTGCGGGCCTCTGTCAGGCCAACAAGGAGATCTGCGATTCCTGCGTTCTCGCAGGGCGCGCTTCGGACTTTGGCGACAACAGATCCCACGGCACCCAAAAGGCTCGACACCCCAATACAATGATACGACCGCGCAGTCCAAGCGCAGTGTCAGATCTCTCAAGAAATCCGGCGCCAGTTCCGCTGCAAGAACCTGTGGCAGGTTCTCACGCGACAGGCATCACGCTATGGTCAATGAACTTCAGTGCGGGCGAGCAGCCGCACAGCCTCGGCAGCGGCCTTTTCGAGGAGATCACGGCCAGCCCCGGCGCGAGCGCGCAGCATCAGGCCCCGCGCGATCGAGGCGATCACCACGGCGCGGGCCGGAATGTCGCCGTCTTGAGGATCTGCGACTAAAAGCCGGTCGCGAATGCGCGTTTCCAAAGCCAGGAAGCGGTGTTCGAGCTCGACACGAAAGCGCGGGTTAGTGCCCGCCGCATCGGCCAATACGCACGAAATCAGACACCCGCGGGCCTTGGGCTCAGACGTGCCAAGGTCGACGACCGCCGAAAAGAACGACACAAGGTCATCGCGCAGCGCCCCGGTTGGCCCCAGTGCCACCCCGACCCGTGCCGACCGTGTCTTGGCATAGTGCTCGACGGCTGCCAGAAACAGCCCCTCCTTGTCGCCGTAGATCTGATACAGCGTCGCGCGCGGCATGCCGGTTTCCTGGGCAAGCCGATCGACTGGGGCTGCGTCGTACCCTTCGGCCCAGAAAACTCTCATCGCGGCCTCAAGTGCCTCCGCAAGTTCAAACCCACGCGGGCGTCCGCGTGGGCGACTCTGAGAAAGTTGACCGGCGGTTTCTGAACTCATCGTTCTGCAAATATACTGAATTGCGCAATCGATCAACATATGAAACGTTTGTTCTGGAATGGGTGCCGCCGCTGATACCCACAGATTTCACAGCCCCTGGACGCGAGGGGTTGCGAAACCTGCTCGGAAAGGACTTTGACCCAAGGAGTGAGCTTCATGCCGATCCGACTATGCGTCTTCGATGCCTACGGTACCCTTTTTGACGTTGCCGCCGCCGCGCGCGCGGCGGCAAAAGAGCCGGGGGCCGAAGGCTGGGCCGCCCGCTGGCCTTCCCTATCGGCACATTGGCGGCGCAAGCAACTGGAATACACATGGCTGCGCGCCGTTGCTGTGACGCATGTGGATTTCTGGCAGGTCACGCAAGATGCGCTCGATTGGGCACTGGAGGCAGAGGGGTTGAATGATCCGGCGCTACGAGGGCGACTGCTGGACCTATACCATGAGCTTGCCGCTTTCCCCGAGGTACCCGGCGTGCTGGATGCGCTGAAGGGACAAGGTTTGCAATTGGCAATCCTGTCGAACGGCGCACCACAGATGCTGGATGCGGCCGCCCGTTCTGCAGGGATTTCACCCCTGTTCGATGCCATCTTGTCGGTTGAGGATGTCGGAGTGTTCAAGCCGCACCGATCTGTTTACGAACTGGTAGGCAGGCAATTTGGCACGATGCCCGCCGAGGTCGCCTTTGTCTCTTCAAACTGCTGGGACGCCTGCGCGGCGGCCGCGTTCGGATTTCATGCGATCTGGATCAACCGCGAGGGCGCGCCAATTGACCGGCTTTTTGGCCGCCCTGCGCATGTCTTGCACGATCTGGATGCACTGCCCGCGCTGCTGGCTGAGGGCTAAGTGTCGCTGCCCCAGCATCCAGAAACCCTCTGGCTGAAACGCGTGGAAGGCGAATGCAGAAGGAATGTCGTGTGGCACGTCGCGGCCCTGCGCATCACGTGCATGCGCAGCACCCACGTCGCGCCCTTCAGCGATTGTCGAACGATCCTGGACGGACGGCTGCCGGGTGTCGAGGTCACGATGACTCCAGCGTCCTGAACTTCGCCCGCCTCGCGCAACCGCTCGAAGGTCAGAGGGGTTCGCCCGATGGGGCATCTACTGTGCTGCGGTCTGCCAGGTCGGCTCGGTCGCCCTGATCGCCATGTTGGCGTGCCTTGGTGGGAGCCGCTTGCTACCCTCACCCATCAGATTTGCTTGAAGGAATCCCCAATGCCCAGTGAAACTTCTGCCTCTGACCTGATAGCGCAGCCGCGACAGGAGTTGCGGGCGATGCCAGCCGCAGGCGAGGAGATCCGCGAATGCATCCGTGTCCTGCGCAAGGTCAATCTGAACCTGATCGGAAAGGTGTTGAAAGGTCAGGGTCAATTCGTCCGGCTGACACATTTCCCGCAAGGCGATGCCTATAGCCGTGAAACGCCTTCCAAATACTATTGCTTTGCCCGTCGCGAAGATGAGCACCGACCTTTTCATCTGTTCCTGCGGGCCAAGGGCATGACACTGGGATATGCCCCGGTGCTTGATGCGACGGGGCGCGACTGGCCCGCGGTCGATCACGTCTGGCCCAGTTGGCCGACCAACCGCTGGCTGACGACCATGGTGCGCCTGCTCCGCCCACAGATCGCGACACTTGTACGGGCGCGCGACGAAGCGCTTGCGGCCCGGCGCGCGGGCCATCAGGATCGCGATTGTGAGGTACTCAGCGAAACGCCCATTGATGTAGATGCGCAGATTGAGGCCGTCCCGCGCCTGCAGCGCATGAGCTGGATGATCCGGGCCTTCACAGCCGCGTTTGTCGTTATATGCGGCCTCGCAGGATCCGCGATTGCAGACCCTGTCGCACCGATCTCGGCCCGTTACGCCCAGCCCACCGACCGCTATGCGCACAACGTGCTGGGCGACCTGCGCGGGTTCGGTGCGCTTGAGGTGACAATCGCGGGCGGAACCACCCTGAGGCTCGTTCTGCCAGAAGCCCGCGTGTTCGAGGATATCGCCCCACGCCTGTGGGATATCGACGGCGACGAAATACCCGAGATTGTTGCCGTGGAAAGTGACCAAAGCCTGGGCGCGCGCCTGACGGCATGGGCGGTTTTGCGGGAAACCGACGGGACGCATGGTATGGTCCTTCGGGCGGCGGGTGACTTCATCGGCACCCGCTTTCGCTGGCTTGCCCCTGCCGGGATTGCCGATTTCACCGGCGATGGCAGGCCCGAAATCGCGTATGTGGAAATGCCCCACCTGGCCCGGCGTCTGGTGCTTGTCGGACTGCGGGGTGATCGGTTCGAGCCGCTGGCGCGGATTGGCGGGGTCAGCAACCACCGCATCGGCGAGGGTTTCATCACAGGCGGTCTGCGCAATTGCGGCACAGGGCCTGAGCTTTTGCTACCATCGGCAGATTGGAGCCAGATCGCCCGTGTGACGTTTGACAACAATCGTCTGGTTGCCGCTGATCTGGGGCCATTCACCAGCGCCCTTGCACTGGAAGCGATGATGGGTTGCTAAAACTCAGCGGATGACGCCATGGCAGCAAGCCCCTTGCACGGTGCACCATTTATTGAAATGATTGTTCTGGTATTTCCGAACCACAGCCAATTGGAGCCCCCAATGAAAAGAACCGCCATGCTTGCCGCCTCGACCATGCTCGTCGCCGCATCTATGACCATCGCCGCACAGGCGGAAACCTTCCGTTGGGCCAGCACTACAGATCCGCAGACAATGGACCCGCATGCAGCAAATGTCGCGCCGGTCACCTCGTTTCTGAACAACATCTACGAAGGGTTGGTTCGCCGAAACGCGGACATGGCGATAGAGCCGTCGCTGGCCACCTCATGGGAGCCACTGACGGACGAGCCCGGCTGGCGCTTTCACCTGCGCGAGGGTGTGCGCTTCCATGGCGGCGAAGACTTTACCGCCGATGACGTGCTGTTCTCCTATGAGCGGGCAATTGCAGAGCAATCCGATGTCCGCTCATGGTTCGCCCCGGTCACCGATGTGCGGGTGGTGGACGACTTCACAGTGGATTTTGTCACCGCCGCACCGAACCCGTTGTTTCCCGACAGCATCGCCAACTTCTTGATCCTGGATCGCGGCTGGGCCGAGGCCAATGGCGCCGAAGTGCCCGCCCGCGATGAAGAAAAGTACACCACCCGCAACACCAATGGCAGCGGACCTTTCATCCTGACCGCGCGCGAAACTGGCGTGGAAATCCGGCTGATACCGAACCCGGACTGGTGGGACACAGCCACCCACAACCTGACCGAGGCCGTCTTCAACCCAATCGAAAACGCGGCCACTGGTCTTGCCGCGCTTCTATCCGGTGAAATCGATATGCTGTCTCAGGTTGCAGTGCGCGATGTCGCCCGGCTGCGTGAGACCGAAGGCATCCGCACCTTCGAGGGGCTGGAAACCCGCGTCATCATGCTGGGCTTCAACCACACCGCCGATGCGCTTTGGTCGGGTGCGGCCGGTACCGACGGCAACCCCTTTGCAGATCCATTGGTGCGCCGTGCGGCCGCCCATGCCATCGACGTACTGGCAATCAATCAGGTGCTGATGTCAGGCATGGCCGAACCGGCCAGTCAGCTTCTGCCCGAGGGGCTGTCAGGCTGGTCGGCGGCCCACGCTGACCGCCCCGCCCACGAGCCTGATACCGCCCGCGCGCTTATGGCCGAAGCGGGCCAAGCGGATGGTTTCAGCTTCGGGCTGCGCTGCACTAATGATCGCTATCTGAATGACGAAGCCCTCTGTCAGGCCGTGACCGGCATGTTGCAGCAGGTCGGTCTGAACGCGCAGCCGGAAACCATGCCGGTGCGCAACTATTGGGGCGAGCTGCGCGAGGGCAATTTTGACATGTTCCTGCTAGGATGGTCGCCGGGTACCTTTGATGCTGAACACCCGATCCGCTTTCTGGCAGCCACGCCAGATGGGTCAGTGGGTACATGGAATTTCGGTGGCTTCTCTGATGCCCGCGTCGACGAACTGCTGCCCATGATCCAGCAAGAACTGGATCCGCAAACCCGCAACGCCATGCTCGACGAAGTTGCCGGCATCTTGCAGGATCGCGTCGCCTATATTCCACTTTACACTGAACCGCTGGTTTGGGCCGCACGTGACGGGATTGACCTGGTGCAGCGCCCGGACAACTTCTTCATGCTGCGTTGGGTCAACGTGGCGCAATAACGCTTGCCGGGGGCGGACCAGCCGCCCTCGACACCATCTGTCGGCTCCAGATCCTTTTGCGACTTGCATTGACGATGTCTGCCAGCGCAGCGTGTGACGTACCATCGGGCCAACCCGAAGCGAAGGCCTCCGTGAGGCACCAGGTCTCGACCGGCACCCACGTTGGGCGCAGCAGCGATCACCAGTCTGCGCGAACCAATCGCGCCTTCCATGGCGTGCGCGTCCGACACGTTCGTGATGCGGGCGGGGGATGGCCTCTCCAAGCTGGGAAACCATGGCGAGATGGGCGCAATGGGCGTGCCGCGCAAGGATCTGCCGTATTGGGACGACATCCAGATCTTGGCCGCCCAGATGGCACGCAAGCCCCTGCTCGACGATGTGGCGGTGGCCACCTCAGTCACCTTCGGGCCGCGCGCAAAAAATCACTCGAACTGAACATCCCGCTCTTCGTGTCGGACATGAGCTTCGGCGCAGTGTCCGAGGAGGCCAAGACGGCGCTTGCACGCGGGGCAGAGATGGCGGGCACGGGCATCTGTTCTGGCGAGGGTGGTATGCTGCCTGAAGAGCAGGCAGAGAACAGACGCTACTTCTACGAACTCACGTCGGCGCGGTCCGGCTGGGATCTGGACCTGGTGGAGCGGGTTCAGGCGTTTCACTTCAAGGGCGGTCAGGGTGCAAAGACCGGAACCGGCGGGCACCTGCCCGGCGACAAGGTGCAGGGCAGGATCGCCGAGGTGCGCGGGCTGCGCATGCCCGAGGATTTCGTCAAGGCGCTGGCCATGGGAGCGGATGCGGAGGCGGTCGGCAATTCTGCGATGCAGGCAGTTGGCTGTATCGCGGCGCGCATTTGCAACACAAACAACTGCCCCGTGGGCGTCGCCACACAGAAGCCGGAGCGGCGAAAGCGCCCAGATGTTCAGGTCGGCGCCGAACGCCTTGCGCGGTATTTCGGGGCGAGCGTCGAGCTGACGCAGGTGCTAGCCCGCGCCTGCGGCCACGTCAGCCTGTCCGAGTTCAACCCGCGCGATCTCACCACCCGGAAGCGCGAGATGGCCGATCTCAGCGGCGTGCGCTTCGCTGGTGTGGCGGGCCGAGCGCCTGGCGCATGGCAGATATGCACCGACGGGCCTGACGCTGCGTCACCGGCGTTCCCAGTTAGGTGCAGAAAGGAGAGTGCCATGCTCGATACAGTGACAACATCCTCGACAGTCCGCCCTGAGGGACTGCCCGATGAAATGCGCCTGCTGCTCGACGCCTACCCCCGCGATAGCTGGGGCGCGCATCCGGGGTTCCGTGAGAAGACCCGCCAGTGGCTGGGGGCGCACCGGATGTTTCGCCACATGGCAGAACGCATCCGGCTCGATGCGGAGCGCTACCTGGACGAAACGCTTTCGCCCGAAGCGTATGCCGCGCGCCTTTCCGGTGTAGGTGGTGCGCTGGTTGGCAACCTCCATGGCCACCACGGTTGGGAGGATCACAGCTACTTCCCAGAACTGTCGGCCGCCGACCCGCGCTTCGACGCGGGGCTAGAGGTGCTGGAACAAGATCATGCCGATCTCGATATCGTGCTGGAGGCCTTCACGCGCTCCGCCAACCGAGCGATCAAGCTGATCCAGTTGGATGAGACGCAGGCCCGGGACGAGATTGGCCGGCTCCACGGCACCGCCGAGACCATCGAGGCGTTCCTCGCGCGGCATCTGACCGATGAGGAAGAGCTTGCCGTGCCAATCATCCTGCACCACCGTCTAAGGGGATAAGGAGAGATGGCGATGATCAAAGCAGGTGACAATGCCTCAGTCCAGGAAGACCAGAGTGACGCCGCCGCCCGCCGCGCACGGGGTGAGTTCGTGCGCGGTGTCAGTGGCTTCCGCCAGGTCATCGGCGATCCCGATTTTCCGGCGGAACCTGGTCGCTATCATCTGTTCGTCGCGCTGAACTGCCCTTGGTGTCACCGTGTCACGCTGGGCCGCGGCATTCTAGGTCTGCGCGACAGCATCACGATGGACGTGGCGTTTCCCAATCGCACCGGCGAGGATGATCGTGCGGGGCCAGACCTGTGGGAATTCAATCCCAACCGTGTGGCGACCCTGACCGGCGCGCGGCTGCCCGAATGCACCGCCGAGACTGGTACGGGCCAAGGATACCGTCTGGCCAAGGAGGTCTACCGAGCCGATGGGTCTGAGGAACAATCCCTACCAATCCTCTACGACAAGCAGGCAGGCCGCATCGTCAACAACGAGAGTGCCGAGATCCTGCGCATGATGAATGCAAGCGCCGGGGCGCTTGGCAGCACGGTGTCGGACGGTGATCGATGCGATCTCTATCCCGCAGCCACAGACTTGCGCTCAGAGATCGACGGACTGAACGAACTTATCTACACGGCCATCAACAACGGCGCCTACAAGGCCGGGTTCTCTTCGGATCAATCCGTTTATCAGACGGCCTTCGAGGGCTATTTCGAGGCGCTGGATCAGCTGGAACAACGCCTCTCCGACGGCCGCCCGTTCCTGACCGGTGAGACATTCACCGAGGCTGACCTGCGCCTGTTCCCGACGCTCTACCGGCACGATCCCGTATACTATGTCCGGATGAAGCTGAACGGCGCGCGCATTCTGGATTATCCGCATCTCTGGCACTGGCTGTGCCGGGTTTACGCGATGCCCGGCACAGCCGGCAGCGGGTCGCTGATCCACTGCCGGCAAGGGTATTTCGGCAGATCGTGGAACGGCGTCGTTCCTTTGGGGCCGCTGAAGCCGATGCGCTACCCTGAAGCCTACGCGCATCCCGAGCTCAGCGATTAGATAATTTGCCGTACCTTCCAGACCCGAGATCGTCACGTCAGGTAGCCTTGGCTCGCAGACACCGAACGAAGGCAGCGACGTCTTCTCATGTCATCCAATCGCGGTCAAAAGGACCCTAGAGGCCTGTGTCTTCCGCAATGGGCCTGCGGCAGCGATCTCTATGCGTAAGTCGTAGCGAGGTTCGGCGCCGCCATGCGGCGATGCGAAACGCCGTCCTGAAAACATGGCCCCAGAGTCAAACGGACGATCTTGGCGCTGCCGCAGGTCAAGCCGCATCGGCACCAAGGCCTGGCACGGGATGCCGAGTCGTAGATGGACGGCGGAAGGTGGATGATCGTGGCCAAGTACGTCACTACACGGGACGTTAGTATGCTATGCAACACACTGATTTCTTATACGCGTTTTCAGATAGCTTAGGATCAATGGTCAGCATTTTTCCATCCGACCGGAGTGATGTAAACTATGTTCTCATCAACACTGACCATGACGTCGCCGTCCTGAATATTGACCTGTAGCCTCATTGCGCGGCTTGCAAGTTCCCCCAATGCTCTAGTGTCATGTTCAGAAAAACTCACAACCTGAAGGTTGTCAAACCGGGTGCAACTTTTTTTGATCTTCTCCCACCACATATCGGCCGTCCTGCCGCCGTAGGAATAGATGATCACCTTGTCAGCTTTACCACACGATTGACGCACCACCTTATCGCTGGGGAGCCCCAACGCGACCCACAACTCGAGTTCGCCGCTCAGGCTTTTTTGCCAAATGTCTGGTTCGTCATCCGTTGACAGGCCTTTCGTCATCTCCAAATGTTCATGAGCATTCAGCGCAAAAGCAAGAATGCGCACCATCAGCCGTTCATCCGTCTCCGAGGGATGTTTGGCAACTGTCAGTTTATGGGTCTCATAATAGTGACGATCCATGTCAGAGACGGAAAGTTCAACTTTATAGATGGTAGATTTTTGCGCCATAGTTAGCCCCACGATCCCGAAGATAGGGATGCCTAGTGCGTATGCCGACTATGTGAAAGCAGATAAAGAACGCCACGAATGCAAGGGCCGGATCGGTGTTGCCAACTCGTGTGACTTGACGGTGAAGGATTTTGGTCCGCATGAGGCCCCTACCCTCCTGGCCGTGTCAGAAGCGGAGGACTGGAGCTCGGACTTGGCGCCTGTCGTTCCGATCAATGCGGCACAACCATCTCAAAGCAATGGCGTCACTGTACCTACGGCCCTTACCAGACAGCCAGCTTTTGTGATCGTTTTCCTAGAAGCCGCCATTTGCCGTAGGTGCGGCATCAAGAGACGAGCGTAGCCGACCTGCTGCATGGCGTCGTAAGTGGCAACGTGATCTCCGTCCAATGCGGCGTTCAACAGGTCTTGCAAATGCCGCACACCCGCCATTATCCACCGGTCAAAAGTGCAGACTGCTCTCGACCGCGCGCGCGTGCTTCCACTATAAGCATAAGGGCGAGCCCAAGCGGAACCTCGACATTATGCGGCTGATCAATAAGCGGTTCTTGGAGACCCTGCTCTACTGCGTCCGGGAAATCAAATGGCACCGGCGCAACGACGATGATCGAGTGAATGACAAACGGATACGACGGTTGATGTGCCTTATCTGGCCAACTCCCGTACAGAGTTCTGGGCAGTTCGCACCCCTCTTATCGCTCGATTGTCCGGCGCTCTATGACACGCCGATGCGCGCGGGGTGCTGCGGTACGGTTGCCGCGTGGGCGGCGGGCGTCAGCCCACAATCGAAAACAACATCCGAGCCGAGCCCGAACACCCGCGTGTCTGGCCGCAGGCAATCGGCCAGCTTTGCTTGCTGAATACTGCGCGTGAGCGCGATTGGTCCACTACCGATGAGCAAAGGGGAAACTGCGACCTGCAACCGGCACAGTTCATCTGCATCAAGAAAATGAGCAATCGTGATCCCACCACCTTCGATGAGCAGGCTTTTCAGTCCAGCCTTGCGGAGCACTTGCAATACCGTTTCCGGTTTGAACTTGCCATCAATCAGCGGTAGCCGCAGCACCTCGACATGCTTGGGGCGCGGCCGGTCGACGCCCTGAACGATGATGCTGCGCGTACCGTCAGCACGAAGAACGGGCGCGTCGTCGGGCAAACGCGCTTTGGAATCGATAACAATTCGCGCAGGGCTTGGACCTGCGCACAACCGTACCGTCAGCCGCGGATTGTCATGCAACGCCGTGCCAATTCCGATGACGACACCGTCGACCAAGGCTCGCATCCGGTGCAGATGCGCATGTCCATCCGGGCCGGACACATCGCTCGCGTCACCCGACACAGTTGCGACACGACCATCGAGCGACTGCCCGATCTGGGCGACGACAACAGGCCCTAGGTCGCGCCTTGCCAAAGGAGCGTACAGATCCAGCGCGCCCCGCTCGCCCGCCGACCAAGTACCACCACAACACGCGCATGCCTTGCCCGAACGAATGGCAAGCAGATGTTCCCAGACACGGTCGGTTACGTCTACGTTCTGCATTCCGTCTCTCCTGCTAAGTCGTGCTAGTAGCCGGGGGGTAAAGCCAGCAAGTCTCGATGTCCGATGTAACACTGGCCGTCTCTGACAAGATCTCGTCGACGAGCGGCCCATGCCCGGGCATTCGCTTCACCGGCTCCTGCTGCGGCACTCGCGATACCGTCGATTAATTGGCTTTGCAGCGGCGCTTCTTCTGGGCCGAGGATCCATGGGCTGTCAGCTTCTGTCACGCGGAATCCCGCCTCGGCAAATGCGGCAGCTGCGACACGGGCGCTATCGGGGCCAAGCGCGGGACCGAACCCTTTGTCGCTGCGCTGATGGCGGTTGAAGGCCGCCGTTACCGCCGCATCATCGCGGTCAGGTTGCGACCATGTCATCACCCCATCGTAGTTCAAGGCAGCGTAAAACGCGACTGACTGCTCTTTCAGTCGGGCAGCCAGCCGGGTCAACCAGTCTCCCGAACACAAATCAAGCAAAGCGGATGCTGTGACAAGGTTCGCCCCCGACAGCGGCAGGTCATAAAGCGTCCTGAGGTCAAGCGGATGCATCGTGACATCTGGACCAGCGCTCAAAGCGGCCTGCGCCAAAAGGGCAGGATCACTGTCGACGAGCCTCCATGCGGCGGCGCCACCCAACAAAGGCGCAAAAGCCCTTAACGTGGACCCCGTCCCGGAACCCAGATCAACGATCATTGGTGACTGACCGGCAGCGTTGATCGCCGCGGTCAACAATCTATCGTCGCGCGCGGCGTGGTCAGCCGGTTCGCGCAGGGCCAGCCATTCGGCAGAAAACGCCATCGATCAGATCTCTGCCTCAAACCAGCCGCGCGCAAGATGACTTTCGTGCAATGTGATCCGCAGACGCTTTACACGTTTTGCGTCCTTGAGTTCGCCTGCCCGCACTTTTTCCGCCAGAGCACGAAAAATATGGCCAGACAGGAATTCGGTTGTCGTGAAGGTGCCCTTGAACTGGCTTTCATCATCAAGGTTCTTGTAGCGCAGCGGTTCGAGTACCTGCGCCAAAGCGTCAATGGCGAGGCCGATATCGACAACCAGCCCGTGCTCATCGATGTCTTCAGCGAAAAACGCGGCATCCACGGTGAACGTGGCCCCGTGGACGCCTTGTGCCGGGCCAAAGACGGGTGACGGAAATGAATGGGCAATCATGATGTGGTCACGGACTTCGACAGCGTACATTGTGGTTCCTTTTATTCGGGGGACGAGCGGTGAAAACTGGCTTCAGTACCGGATCCGGTGACATAACGTGTCAGGTGCCGCGAGGATATCGGCATATCGGTGGGGCAGATCCGCGAACGGCGTCTCGCCCGATATCAAGAGGTCAAGCCGGTCATCAGCCAGCAGATCCAGCGCAGTTGCCATGCGTCTTGCATAAGACCAACGCGGCAGGCGCGTGGGCGGCAGATGGCCCACCTGCGATGCAATCAGGCGCAAGCGCCGGCTGTGGAATGCCCCTCCCAAGGGGACAGGCACAATTTTGTCGCCATACCAGCTTGCCTCGATGACGGTGGCACCCTCACCAGCGATTGACAGGCCAAGCGCAAGGCCATCTGGATTTGCGCTTGCATGGATCACGACGTCACAATCATGTGGCGCGTCATCCGTTGACGCAAAATCGACGCCCAGCGTCTTGGCAAGCACCTCGCGTGCTGGGTTGATATCGATCAGCACCACAACCGCACCCGGAAGTTGTGCGGCAAGATATCCGACAAGTGACCCTACAACACCGGCGCCGATCACCGCGATCCGGTCGCCCGCACCGGCCCCACTGTCCCATAGGATGTTCAGGGCGGTTTCCATGTTCGCTGCCAGCACCGCCCGTTCTAAAGGCAAATGGCTTGGAAGGACGTTCAGGTTCTCTTGCGGCAGGCAGAAATGCGTCTGATGTGGAAACAGACTAAAGACATGGCGTCCAGCCAGCGGCCCGGCCTGAACCTCGCCCACGTTGCAGTAACCGTATTTGACGGGGAAAGGGAAGGTACCTTCCATGCCGGGTCCACGCATCCTGTCATGTTCGGATGCAGGCACTTCGCCCGCGGCGACCAGCCGTTCAGTGCCGCGGCTGATTGCGGAAAACACTGTTTTTACCGGCACACCAGTTCCAGCAGCCGCAGGTCGGATTTCAACCTGTCCTGCCGCGACACTCCATAGAGCCATGGCGCTCATGTCAACAAGTGTCCCGACTTTGCCGCTTTGGTCGCAAGGTACCGGGTGTTCTGGGCTGTCTTGCCGACCTGCAATGGCACTCGTTCGGTGACGGCAATGCCTTGCGCCTTCAGGATCGCCATTTTAGCTGGATTATTGGTCAGCAACCGGACGGTAGAAATGCCAAGTTGCTTCAAAATAGCCGCGCCATTGCGGAAATCACGCTCGTCATCGTTGAAACCAAGGTGGTTGTTGGCCTCCACAGTGTCCAACCCCTGATCTTGCAGTGCGTAGGCCCTCATCTTGTTGGCCATGCCGATGCCGCGGCCTTCCTGACTGAGGTAGAGTAGCAGGCCACCCCGTTCTGCGGCCATCGTTGCACAGGTCGCCTGCAACTGCGCGCCGCAGTCGCATTTCAGGCTGCCCATGACATCACCGGTAAAGCAGGCTGAATGCAACCGCGTCAGAACAGGCTTTGACAGATCAGGGTTGCCGATCTCGATGGCGTAGTGTTCGACACCGCCGTCGTTGGGGCGAAACACATGCACGCGCCCCGCCTCATGTACAGCCATCGGCAGGACCGCCGAAGAAACCGGCGCTTGGAGCCGTTCGGCGGACAGTTCCGCCAACACGTCGGCTGCGTCGATCATGCAAAGTGCGTTGGCCTGAGCAAAGCTGCGCGCATCGGCAATCGGGACAGTCAGTGCTGCCGGAAGCAGTTGCGCTGACTTGGCCAATGCAATGGCCGCATCATGCATCAAATCACTGGGCTGAGCACAATCAGCTGTGTGCCCCGTGGCGCGCGGATAGGCCGGATCTGCCATTGACATCACCCAGTCCAAACCCGCGCCTTGTGGCACTGAGATTGCTACAACCTTGGACGCCAGCGAGTCATTTGGGCCTAGATTGACATCCAGCGCCGCGACACGGTGGCGCGTCAGCAGCAATTGCACCGGCTGCTGGTCTGCGGCCAGCGCGTTGAATCGATCAAGGGTCAGCGTTTCTGCCGCAATCATCAAGACGCATTTGCCCTGATGCGATAAGATGACCGGCACGCCGAGGCGCACGTCGCCCCTGGCACGCATCACAAGTTCAATGCTGCGCGGCGCAATCGCTGACACCAGCGGGCTGTCGAGACCAAAAGCAGGCTTCAGTTGATTCATGTTGTTCCCAAAAATTTGCCGATCACGACTTAGCACGGCAAAGAGAAGAACAAGCGGCACCACAACGATTGTGTCGGCACTTGCCGACCGACGATGATTTTTGTCGCCGCGATAAAGATTTGCCTTATGTAAATGTCAGATGCCATTTTGGCGTATATGTTAAGCTTACAAGACTGGAACGACAATTTGACCATCGGCACATGGCTCGGGTTTTTGCGGTCTGTTGTGATCTATCACAATCCCGTCAATTCCGCCCCAATTCGCAGGCTCTACCGCAATTTATTGAAAGAAGAGAACCTGGTATTTGATATCGGTGCCCATGTCGGCACGCGGGCGCGCGCCATGCGCGCGGCAGGCGCGCGGGTTATCGCGCTCGAACCGCAGGCACCTTTCTCGACTTACCTGCGGTGGACCCTGCCGCGTGACATCAGGCTTATCGAAGCCGCTGCCGGGCGTAGTGAGTCAATCGCACAGATGGCGGTCTCGTCACGCCATCCGACGGTGTCTTCACTGAAGACTGGCTTTGTCGAGGCAGCAAGCGCAACTCCCGGTTTTGAAAAGGTCAAATGGGATATGATCCAGAACGTGCGTGTCACAACCCTGGACGCGCTGATCGCGGAAGAAGGGGTGCCACGCTACATCAAGATCGACGTAGAGGGCTTCGAACTCGACGTTCTGGCAGGCTTGTCCCATCCGGTTGAGATTATCTCGGTCGAATATCTGCCCGGGCTGCCGGATCTAACGATCGCGGTGATCGACCGTCTGATGGAGCTGGGCCAGTATCGGTTCAATCCTGTACGCGGCGAGGAGGGCGATTTCCTGTGGGATCAATGGTCTGACGCCGAGACTGTCAAACGCTGGCTGCGTAGCCTTGCCGCGCATGAAAAGTCTGGTGATCTTTATGCAAGGTTGCCGGACCCGACCTAACCGCGAAGGGCGTTGGCAAAAGAGTCGAACAAAGCCTTGGGCGCAGCCAGAACTGTGCCGGAAACTTCAGGGTGATCGTCTGGTTCCATAGCCGTGATCTGAGCACCCGCCTCATGCAAGATGACAAGGCCCGCAGCGATATCCCATTGCTGCAACCGGCGTTCCCAGAACCCGTCCAGCCGCGCCGCTGCGACATAGGCCAGATCAAGTGCTGCTGCCCCCATTCGCCGGACGCCAGCGCAATGTGGCATCAGGTTCGCGATATCAGCCGCATGGTCATCGATATGGGCCATGCCGCCAAACGGGATGCCGGTTCCAAACAGCGCATTTGCAAGCTGCGTCGTGTCAGAGACAGTGATCGCCGACCCGTTCAGGAAAGCACCGCCGCCACGCATTGCCGTGAATGTTTCACTTTTTAGTGGGTCATGGATGACACCAAGACGGCGCTTGCCATCCACCTCTAGCGCGATGGAAATTGCCCAATGCGGGATACCGCGCAAGAAGTTGGTCGTGCCGTCCAAAGGATCGACAATCCAGCGTCGCGACGATCCTTCAGTGCCCGGCGTTTCCTCGCCCAGCCAGCCGTCATCAGGACGCGCCGACAACAGCATCTCACGCAAACACATTTCCGAGGCCACATCGGCCTGCGACACAAAATCCCCCGCGCGCTTGACGCTGACCGTCAATGACGCTCTCGCATGCCAATGCTTGGTCAGAATATCTCCAGCGGTCTGCGCAGCGACGACAGCCAGATCCAGATCGGACACATCCTGTTGCTTTGCGGTCATGATATTGCTTTCCTCGCGGCATGAATTGCGCGACTGGCAACGGATGCCGTATCTTCCCACGTGCCAAGAGCTTTGGCAGCACGCACCGCCGCCGCACGCATATTGGCCGCAACGGTAGAATCGCTGAGGACCTGCGACAAAGCTGCACCAAACGCTGCTGGGTCCTCGATCGCCGTTAGCAACCCTGCGCCTTGCGGCACCGTGTCAGGCACAGCGCCGGTGGCGCAGGAAACGATAGGCAAACCATGGATCATGGCTTCGTTGAAAACCATGCCGTAACCTTCATACCGTGTCGCAAGCGCAAAAAGGCTCGCCTGTGAGTAAAGCATTGAGAGTTCCGCCCCCTCAACCCGGCCTGCCAGACGGACCCGCGCTGTAAGCCCCTGCCTGTCGATCTGGTCTTGCAGGGCCGTGTCATACCCTTCCTCCCACACACCACCTACAATGCAGGCATCCCACTCCAGCTCTTCGATATATCCAAGCGCATCGATCAGGACGTCATGGCCTTTTCGTGGGTGAAGGATACCGACCGACAGGATCAGCGGGCGGGCGGGCCGTGGCACCGGCGGCCGCTCTTGCGATAGTTGCGCAATCCCGGGCAAGGCAATGTGTATCCGCGCTGCATCCACTTCGAAATGAGCGATGAGCGTCGCTTTGGTATGCGGGCTTGGCACCAGAACCTGCGCAGCATAGCGCAAATTTTCCCGTTCATTCTTCAAAAAATGCTCCTGCTGGGCAGTGGGCAAAGCACTTTCAAAGGCAAGTGGATGATGGACAAGCGCAATGATCGGCGCCACGATCTTTGCAACCTCTTCGGGTGGCAGCGCTCCGAAGGCCAAACCGTCGATAATGACCGCGGTCCCGGCAGGTAGCGCCTGCAACTGTGCACAGGCGCGCGCCAGATCAGCGGCTGGCGGAAATGGAAAGCTGTTGGGCAACGTGACCAGGATCATATCATAGTCGGCGCGACACAGTTCATCATACAATTGGCGATCGTATATGTAGCCACCTGTCAGCGTGTTGATGTCACCGGGAACAGCCAGAGCAATCGGTGTCTGCGTCATCTGATCTTGGTCCTCTGCGGCACTTCGGCAACCTTACGGTACATACCGTGGCAGCTAGCGCGGCTTGCAACGCTGTCGAACTGATTGATCCAAAACTCCTTGCACAAGATGCGCCTACTCGCCCGCTACCAACAAGACCCAGAACTGGCCAGCCTCTACCGAAGCGATCAAGCGCCGCGGCTCGCTGGCGATCTGGCTTGATGCCGCCATGCACTTAGAGGCCACACCGACCGGCAAACGCGGTTGACAGCCTGAGCAAGATGAAACGACCATCCAGACCTGCGCGACCACGAAGATGCTGTTCGGCATGGCGCTCAGGCAGACCACAGGGTTCGAAGAAAGCCTGCTGTGGCTGAGTAGGCTTTACCGGGACCTGCCCAATTTCAGCACGCTGCGACCTGGTCGAAAGCTCTCCCCTACACCAGAGGCAGCCTAATTGCGCATGCTTTGGGCCCGTTCAGCGGAATGCTGGACCATGCGCCCAGGCAGTCATTGAATACCGAATACCGCGTGTGACTGGCGTTACCTGATGAAGCATGAAACTTGGAAAAACACTGATACAACCCTGAGCACGATTGGCCGCAAGAATTTGGGCGCCGGGCATGATCTCCAGGTCGCCGCCATCGTAGGTATCGGCACTACTTAATTGTAGCACGAGGGTGAGCTTTCGTTTGCCAGAGGCAGGTCCGCCGCCAATATCGGAGTGCCACGCAAAGTGTCCGCTGTCTGACGATTTATAGATTGCCACCTGGGGACTTTCGGCAAACTCGCGCAGATCGAATTCAAAACGATCTCTGTTTGATCTGCGGACAAGCTCGATCAGGCGATCCATCACCCACTCCATGCCAGCTACGTCATCTGTCCAGACCAACTCAGCCTTGCGAAGATTGTGATCCTTGTTGCCACCGACAAGCAGAGCTTCATCAGTTGGATTCTTGGAAATCGCCGCAATAATCAACGCGCATTCACTTGCAGTAAACGCATCAGACACCGCATGAAGTGAGAGCATTCCGTCCACCTTTTCGAATTTCAAAAGAGACTTCGACTGAGCGCCCGCCGAGTTGTAAATCACCTGTAAGCGGTATCGGGCGTGATAGCGGCTCGTAGCATGAATTGATCCCGGTTGTGCGAAGAATAAAGCCACTGAATTCGTGGTGCAGCTCACTGGACCGATGGCGGCCATCGGGCGTCCGCACGGCTTTGCTTCACAAAGCCTGTGAACACCTGAAGTGGATCCGCGACGCTGCATGGGCGGGTTTTTCGGGTTGCGGCAGTTTTGACCGCTTCCAATGCCAATTCGTCAGCACGGATTTGATAGGGTCCACCGGATGCGACTTGCATATCTGAGAGGATGACAGTTTCGATACGGTGCCAGACAATTTGTGTTTGACGCCGAATGCCTTCCCTTCTTCATTCACGGGAAGCCATTCGCAGTCATTTTTCAGCGGACAGGCAAGAATGAATCCCTCGAACGCGCCCGACGAATGTACAGCTGGATACTGCCCAGGCTTTGCCTTTGCCAATGGGCAAACCAATCCGGTTGGGCGACACGGCGATGTGCCCGTCGGACGAACGCACAGGCCAGCGGGAGGGGGGCGTTTTCGACGACTACCGCCTTCGGATTGCCAGTGTCATTCGCCATTATGGCTTGTTTGATCGCGCCCAGGCCCCGTCTGACAGCAGGACAGCGGATGCTTGACAGGCCTAAACGAGTTGCTGCTCAAGTGGCGCGGAATCGCGCTACACAGGGCTTGGAGCTGCAATTCTTTGCGTCGACAGCAAGATCAACGCCGAGGCCGGAGGTAAGCATCGGCCAGGCGTACAATCCGGGCGTTCACTTTGGCAGGCTGATGTGATGTAAGCTGGGATGATGAAGATCACGGAAAATCACCGCAGGGCGCTTGATGATATCCTCGCCTGGCGTCGAGACGTCCGATATTTTCGTCAGGATCCAGTAGATCCTGCCGTATTGGAACGACTGAGACACCGAATGGGCTTTGCGCCATCGGTCGGGAACGCACGGCCATGGCGGATCGTACAGGTGAACAGCGCCCACGTCCGTATGCGGATCATCGAGATTTTCGAAGCTTGCAACGCCGATGCGGCACGCGCCTACGAAGCCGAAGCGCGGCACGACTATCTCGCACTCAAACTCGCCGGATTGCGCGAAGCGCCAATCCATCTCGCAGTGTTCACCGATCAGAACGCCACTGAGGGCAGAGGTTTGGGACGCCAAACTATGCCCGAGATGCTGTCCTACTCGACGGTGATGGCAATCCATACGCTTTGGCTGGCTGCGCGTGCAGAGAATATCGGCATTGGCTGGGTGTCGATCCTCGATCCGTTCGCCGTTGCCAGCGTTCTCGAGGTGCCATCGACATGGTCGCTCACCGGCTACCTCTGTCTGGGCCATCCCGAAGTGGAAAGCGATACGCCGCTTCTGCATGAAGTCGGTTGGCAGAAAGATACCCCAACCGACTGGCAGATAATCTAGCCGCGCCTGTCACTGACCTGCAATTTTGACCGACCTGTTCGCTGCGCCCATGGTGAACGCACGCTATACTGACAAAACGAGCGTTCGCTCTGCATGCGCGAATGCCGTCTCTGGCAGGCATGATGGTCTGGCTACCCTGATGAGTATTGAAGATCTCGGGCGCACCGTGGCGCGCAAGCGCCTTCTGTGTTGCCTAAATACAAAAACCGCTTCCAGCGTGATCGACACGCGCCACGCCACGACACGGCGGATGAACCAGTCCAGCACGGCCGCGAGATAGATGAACCCGCGCGTCATGGGAATGTAGATGATGCCCATCGCCCAGACCTGATTTCGCTTGGCGATGGGCAGTTTCCATAGCAGATAGCTGTAGATCTTGTTCCCCGGCGCCGATTGCTAGGTGTTCGGCTTTTGATCCAGTGCCTCGATACCCATGATTGATGAGTTTAGCACTCTTGATCGACGCCAGCAAAAGCGCAGGGGTCACGCTTTCACTGTTAGCTTCGGCGCCAATAGCGCTGCGAGGATCGCCAGTGCTGCAAGGGCAATGAATGACAAGCGCATTCCGGTCAGTTGAGCAATGAAGCCGATTACCGGCGGCCCCAAAAGCATCCCGCCATAGCCAAGTGTGGCAACGCTCGCTATCGCGGGGCCGGGCGGCACGTCGGGGTCGCGGGCCGCACGCGAGAAGACCAGCGGCATGACAACTGCATATCCAACGCCTGTCAGCGCGAAACCGATCAAGATTGTGGGCACCTCCTGTCCGACAATGGCGGTTGTGAGCCCGCAAAAAGCGATCGCGGCGCTTGCGCGGACTGTAGCGACAGCTCCAAATCGCTCCTCCAATACGCCGCCGCCAAGACGGGTCAGCACCATCGCCGCGCTGAATATCGCGTATCCAAGGGCAGCCTGAGCTTCGGTCGCAGCAGCGGCAACCGCCAAGAAAACCGCGCTCCAGTCAGCCATCGCACCTTCGCCCATCGAGACCGCAAAGGCGATGAGTCCCACGAGAAACAGCGTTCCCGACGGAAGCGCGACAAGCGGCTGCGATGTGCCGTCATCATGATAGGTCGTGTGTGTCCTTTGTGCACAAAGCATTGCAGCCAACGCAGCGGTACCACCAAAGAGGGCAACCGTGATAAAATGCATCTCTGGCCCCAGCCCCATTCGAACAGCGACGAACCCGCTTGCCGCGCCTAATCCAGCACCCAGGCTAAACATCGCGTGGAAGACCGACATCGTGCTGCGCGCCGTGCGCGTCTCGACCTGTGCGCCCCAGCCATTCATGGCCACGTCCATCGACCCGTGCATCGCACCGAAAATGAAAAGCGCGGCAGCAAGCGCCAGCGGCACAGGCGCAAACGCCAAAAGGACGAGCGCGGGAGCATAGATCCAAGCGCAGAGGATTGTCAGTTTGGGTGCGCCCCATCGTTCGGAAAGCGCGCCAGCTAGTGGAAAAGATGCAATGGCCCCCCCTGCGAGAGCCAGGAGCAACAGGCCCAACATGCCCGGTTCAAGGTCAAACCGCTCCTTAAAGGCCGGAACACGTGCAGCCCATGCGCCAAAGAGCAGACCGTTCAGTGCAAAGGCCGCGACGACGGCACGCCATTCAGTATCTGCCCAAAGTGGCTTGGAGCGCATAATAGCATCAGACATGGATAACCTCGATTTCAGCTTCCAGGAACGGAGCCATTTGCGCGGATGAAGCGTCCGTCACGATCCCGTCGATCTCATCCAAATCCAGAACCAGATGTCGCCCGCGCCGCATCAGCTTGGCGGCGGAGGCGACTACAACGGCCCGCGCTGACGCATGTGCCATCGCGCGTTTTACGCCTGCCTCTCCTGCATCCTCGGCGCTCAGCCCAAAGTCAGGCCAGAGACCGCAGGCTCCCAGAAGGCAGAGGTCGGCGGCTATGGTGCCGATGAACCGCTCTGCATCACCACCAGTCGCCATCGCACCTTCAGGACAAAGCGAGCCTCCGATGAGATGAACATGCGCGCCCCTGGCAAGCGCAGCAAGCGCCACAGAGGGCGCAGGCGTTACGATGAGACCGCTAAATTCCGGGGACAGACGAGAAGCGACGGCGTTCATGGTTGTCCCGGCATCTATGAAAATAGTTCCACCCATTGGGATCAGATCAACGGCTCGCGATGCGAGCGTGACAAGCGCCTCGTCAGGCTGATCCGCACGCGCGTGGTAAGATGAAGTTGATCCTGTCACTGGCATCGCGCCACCGCGCACCCGACGCACAACGCCTTCACGCTCCAATGCGATCAGATCGCGGCGGATTGTGTGAATGGAAATGCGAAGCTCATCTGCCAATGCAGTTGCAACCAGTGGCGAACCATCTTTCACGCGTCTCCGAAGAGTTGCCTGGCGTGTGTCGGGATTGTTGAGATCATACATTGCACTTATATGCATAAACTTGCAAAAAAATGCAATACACTGCATTCAGGCAGCAGACCTCGAACACTTGCTGAAATTCCACACTTGTCGTTCGTCTTCCCCTCAGCACAGCTTACAGAGCCCTTGCGAACGGCTTTGTTGACGCCATGGATGCCACCCTTCCGACGACGACGCAACGTGCCACCGTGATGTCTGTTCAAGACATGACACTGGCAAAGAGCATCCAAGGCCGAAACTACCACTATCGGGATTGATCTGGCCAAGCGGCTCTTCCAGTAACACGGTGCGCGTCACGACAAGTCTGTTGTTCTCCGAAAGCAGCTTTCGCGAGTTCAATTGCTCGGTTTCGTTGCACAGCAACCACGATGTCTTTTTGCCATGGAAACCAGGCAGTCGGTGCCATCCTACGAACGCTCGTCCCTATGTGATGCCTTCAACACACATCACACTGGCACAATACGCTGCGATAGGGCCGCGACATCGACGCCAGCAACAAAGCTCGCGGCGACCCCAAAAGTGCAGCCCTGTCACCAGGTACGAGCGTCATCTTTCCACAGTGCAAGGCTATCTCGCCTCGGAGCACATGCATCTTCGGATAAAAGGGAAACTCAGAATTTCACACTTAGGAAATTTTCTACGCATCGGACTGAGGCTATCGAACATGAGTTGAAAAGGAGATTGCCATGAAGCTCGGATACTTCACGATGCCGATGCACCCTGCGCACAGGATTTGGGAAGAGACTCTGCGTGAGGACCGCGAAACTGTTATCTTGGCCGATAAGTTGGGTTTTCATGACGCCTTCATTGGTGAGCATCTGACTGACGTTCATGAGAACATCACCAACAGCATGATATTCCTCAGTTCGCTGGTCGGTGAGACCAAGACAATTAAGCTGGCCACCGGCACGTCGAATCTGTCGCAATTGCACCCCGTTCTGGTGGCCGCCAATGCCGCGATGCTGGACCATATGTCAGGCGGGCGGATGATCCTGGGCGTCAGTGCCGGCGCGCTCAGCACGGATGCCGAGGCGCTGGGGATCCTAGATGAAGACCGCAACCAGCTTTTCCAAGAATCCATCGATGTGATCCTGAGAATCTGGGAGGGCGAGCCGCCCTATGACATCGATCTGCCCAACAACCGCTTCAAGGTGTCAACGCGCCGGACCTATGACCTTGGTATCGGCGTGGGCAGGCTGCCAAAACCTTTGCAGGCCCCCCGGCCCGAGATCGTCGGAACAGTGCTGGCACCGTTCTCTAAGGGCGTGATTCAGATGGGTAAGCGCGATTTTCATCCGCTGTCGGCGAACTTTCTTCTGTCGAAATGGGTCAAGACGCATTGGCCCAACTACGTCCAGGGCAAGAAAGATGTCGGACAGGTTGCGGATCCAGCCGATTGGCGTGTGGCCCGGACCATCTTCGTCGCCGATGACGAAGCCACCGCCCGCGCCTATGGCCGTGACGACGCGCGCAGCCCGTATCGCTTCTACTACGAGCAGATCAGCAAGAAACTGCGCCGCAGCAAGCGGCTGTTCGTATTGAAAAATGACAAGGATCAGCCAGACGAAGAGGTGACCTATGATTACATCATGGACAACCTGATGATCTGCGGGACCGTCAATTCCGTTGTCGACCAGATCCTTGCCCTGCATGAAGAGATCGGGGATTTCGGCGAAATCGTCTACGCTGGAATGGACTGGACCGATCCGGTACTGTCGAAGCGCTCTATGGAACTGATGGCGCACGAGGTCATGCCGCGCGTCAATGCGGCACTCGCCCCGGGGCGGAGCTTGCGCAACGCGGGCTGAATCGGCCGCAAACAGTCTGGTTACTTGCTGATTTCAATCAGGAAGTCGATGAAGGCCCGGACCTTGCGCGGCGTATGCCGGTTGGCAGAATAGAGGATCGAAATCGGCATACCCGGTGCTGCATATGCCTGCAGCACTGGGACTACGCGTCCGGCCTCCAGATCCTTGCGAAACAGCCACCAAGTGCCCTGCGCCAGCCCCAACCCCGCGACCGCTGCCTCGCGCAGCGCATCGCCGCTGTTGATGATCACACGGCCAGAGACTTGAGTGACGCGCGGTCGTCTCTCGTCGTCCAGAAACGTCCATTCACGGCCAAACCGACCCACGATACAATCGTGATCTCGCAAGTCATCAGGCACCTGTGGCGTCCCGTGAAGCCTCAGATACTCGGAAGAAGCGACGGTAACTTGCTCACTGCGCTTCAAGACCCGCATGTTGAGCCGGGAATCCGTGATCGTGCCCGTCCGCACTGCCACATCATATCCCTTGGCGATCATGTCCACGCCGTCGTCACTGAAGTCGATTTCAAGCGTGATCTGCGGATGACGCTCGTAGAAGCGAGGCAATTCAGGCAACACGGTAACGCGGCCGAACGAAAACGGCAAAACGAGGCGAACCCGCCCGCGCGCTGCCCCCGTTCCCTGCAACAACTCGGATTCAGCATCCTCTAGATCAGCCAGGATCCCAACACAGCGTTCATAGAATTCCTGCGCGTAATCGGTAATGCGGATTTGCCGCGTTGTCCGTGTGAACAGTTGCGCGCCCAAGTCATCTTCCAGCCGCGAGACAGCCTTGGTGACGGCCGATACCGAGATCCCCAGCTTTGCGGCGGCGGCAGTGAATCCGCCTTCTTCAGCCACGCGCACAAAGATCTTGATGGCCATGAACTTGTTCATTCGAATCCTGACTTCGGATAAATCGTAAGTAATCAATTTCCCATTTAGGCCATCGAAGCAAGAATGAAAGCTGGCTAGATTCAACCGCAAGCCAGAGACCCACGTCCATCGGAGGTGCGCATGCTGAACCAGCTGAACAAAACGAAGTCTGAAACGGGCGTCAGTCCGGAAGAGTTCCGCCGCTCGATGAGTAAGTTCGCCACGGGAGTTGCTGTCATAACCACCGCCGATAGCGGAATTCTCTACGGCATGACCGTAAACTCATTGACCTCGCTGTCTCTGACCCCCTGCCTGCTGCTGATTTGCCCGAAGCTGGGAAGCGCCACTGGTCATGCGATCCGCAACAGCAGACGCTTTATTGTCAACGTGCTGGAAGCCGGTCAGCAAGAACTGTGCCAACGCTTTGTTGGCAAGGACGCCAAGCGGTTCGACGGTATGGAGTTGCAGTTCTCGGCGGATGGCCTGCCGCTACTGCAAGGCTGTATCGCGCACATCTCCTGCCGATTGCACGCGGTGCATCCTGGTGGCGATCATGAGATCATCGTCGGCGAAGTCATCGATTGCGCAGGCCACCACGGTGACCCGATGATTTTCCATGAAGGGCGGCTGCTGAATGGCGTTGCCTGAACGATCAACAATGGAGACCCTTGCATGATCCCGCATCATCTCATCAGCGGTCTGCAGGATGGTCCGCCCGTCGTGCTTTCCCACAGTCTCGCCACTAATCTGTCGATGTGGGACGCCATCCTGGCGCCCCTGGAACAGCAATTTCGGGTGATCCGGTACGATGCACGGGGGCACGGAGCATCGTCGGCGACGGGGAACGACTATTCCTTGCAAGACCTGGTCGCAGATGTGACCGACCTGCTCGATCATCTCGCCATCGAACGCGCCCATTTTGTCGGCCTGTCGATGGGAGGGATGGTCGGGATGGGGCTGGGCATCGACCATGCCGACAGACTCCTTCGTTTGGTGGTCTGCGACGCGCGCGCCGACGCACCGCCAACCTATCGCAACGCCTGGGATACGCGGATCGCAGCGGTGATGGCAGGTGGCATGGCTGCCATTGCGGGCGCCACGGTGGATCGCTGGTTCACCGACGGGTTCAAAAGCGATGCGCTGGCCGTCGCGCGAATGCGCATGATGGTCGAGGCGACGCCGCTTGAGGGCTATGTCGGTTGCGCGCGGGCATTGAAGGACCTCGACTACAAACGGCGGTTGGGGGCGATATCGGTGCCGGTTTTGTATCTGGTCGGCGACCAGGATCTCGGCGCCCCCCCCGAGGAAATGCGCGCGATGCAACGTCTGACACCCGGCGCGCGCTTTCTCAAAATCGCAGGAGCTGGGCACATTTCGGTGGTCGAACAACCTGTTGAGGCAGGCACCGCAATTTCGGACTTTTTGTCTGATAAACACTGACGGCAAGTCGGCGCTAAAGAGGGAGGAAACCATTGGCACGTATCCGATTGATTACCACCGCGGAGGGTCTGAGCGCAGCGCAACGGGCAGTCTATTCCAGCATTGCTGGGGGCGCGCGTGGCGGAGTGCGGGGGCCTCATGCCGTGCTGTTGCACAGCCCCGGCGCTGCGGCCCCGATGGACAGGTTGGGCGCTTTTGTCCGCTATGAGTGCAGCGTGCCCGAGCGGCAGCGCGAGCTGGCGATCCTAGTGATCGCAGCACTCTGGCGGGCAGACTACGAATGGTACGCTCACGCCCCCCTCGCGCGCAAACAAGGGTTGTCTGACGCCGTCATTGCCGCCGTCGGCCAACGCGAGACACCGAACTTTGAAACGGCTCTGGATACGGCCGTCCATCGGTTCGTGCGCGAATTGCTGGATCTCCACAGGGTCGAGGACAGCACCTATGCCGAGGCCGTCTCTCTGCTCAGCGAGGTCGGCACCGTCGATCTTGTGGCACTGGTCGGTTATTATTCGGCAATCGCCATGACGCTCAATACGTTCGAGGTAGGTGTGCCCGCCGATGCAGCACTGCCGTGGTGAGGCGCGGCCTTACAGAGGAGTCTCTGAGGATCGCGACGGGGATTATTTCCAAAATGGAAAATCCAAATTCACATTTTAGTCATTCGCCGACAACAATAGCGTTGCTACCAACGTAACACGAAAGTCAGGAGTCCCGCCGGGTCATCCTGAAAAAAACAGGAGGAGACACCGATGAACGTACTCAAATCCGCAGGCTGCGCACTGCTGATGGCATTCAGTGCCAGCGGCGCACTGGCGCAGGAAACAGTTACCCCACCGTCACCTGTGATGTCAGCGTCCAGCCAGGTAGGCGGAAGCCTTTATGTCACCTATGTCGCGGCATGGATCGACGTGGTCACTCGGGCAATCCCCGGCCTGACGATCTCGCAAGAGCCTGGAGGCTCGTCACAGAACATCATCTTGGTCAGCACCGGTGAGACCGATTTCGGCATCACCGCCAGCAGCCAGGCCTATTTGGGATACAACGGCCTGGGATGGGCCGAAGAGCAGTACCGCAACTTTGTCGGCCTACATCCGGCTTTCCCAACCTACATGACCATTATTACGCTGGCCGATTCCGGAATCGAAACGGTCGAAGATCTTGCCGGCAAGGATCTCGCAGTTGGCGTTCCGGGTGGAGGCAGCGACGTCATCTCCCGCGAGTTGACCGGGTATCTGGGCATTGAGCCCGCCCGCTTTGTCAACGCAAGCTGGGAAGACACCGGCGGCCTGCTTCGTGACGGACTGGCCGACGCAATTCTGTACATCGCCGGTCATCCAGCAGGTTTTATGCAAGAACTTGAGGTGAACCGCGAGCTGCGCTTCTTGCAGATGTCCGACGACCAGATCTCAGGCTTCCTAGATGCGTTCCCCTATTACGCGCCCGTGTCCCTGGCGGCAGATACCTATCAGGGCCTGTCGACAGACCTGCAAACCGTCGGTCAGATGAATTTCATGATCGGCAGCAGTGACCTGCCCGACGATTTCGTCGTTGCCATCTTGGATGCGGTCTACGCCAATACCGACCGTTTGGCGCAGGGACATCCGAACTTCGCCGAGACCCGGCTGGAAAACGTGCGCGGGATTCCGACGCCGATCCATCCGGCGGCTGTCGCATATTACGAAAGCCGTGGTGTCCAGATGCGCATAGCGCCACCGCCTCCGCAGTAACATGTAACGACATTCGTGGCGGCCATGTGACTGTTGGCTGGCTGCCACGTCTCCCCTGGCCCATCTACCAGCGAGTATTCATCCATGACCGATGCAGGACGGGAAACAGACGACACCTCGTCGATTTCGACCGCAGGGCGCTCTTTTGCGGGGTGGCAAGCCCACGCCATCATGGGATTCTGCATCCTTGCAGCCGTGAGTCATATCTACTGGCTGGGTATGCATTCGCCGGGTGTCCTGAACCTGCGCGCCGCGCATCTTGTAATTGGCTTGGTCCTGATCCCGCTGTTCTATGCTGGTTGGAGCACGGCAAATCATCGCGTCCATTGGTCTGATCTACTGCTGATCGCCGGCGGCCTGGCTGCGACTGCCTATGTGATCGTCGAAGGCCCGCAGATGATCTTCCGCTATGGCGTCAGGCCGACGGATTGGGATCTGGTCTTTGGCGTCATAGTGATGGGCATCGTCCTGGAACTGACCCGCCGCGCTGTCGGCTGGGCACTGGTGATCATCGTTTTGGTGATGCTGGTCTATGCCCTGTTCGGCAGCCACGCGCCCGGTATCCTGGTTAACCGCTCGTTCAGCTGGGAGCGCACGGTCAGTTTCTTGTTCAGCATGGATGGCCTCTACGGCATTCCGCTGGGCGTCTCATCGACCTACATCTACCTCTTCGTCCTGTTCGGAGCGATGCTGCAGCATTCCCGCGCCGGAGATTTCTACATGGACCTCGCCTACAGCGTCGCTGGTCGGGCGCGCGGTGGGCCGGGCAAGGTCAGCATCTTCGCCAGTGCCCTGATGGGCACGGTTTCGGGCACTGGCATCGGAAATGTCGTGACGACCGGCGCGCTGACCATTCCACTGATGAAACGCACCGGTTTCCGCCCGACCTTTGCCGCCGCCGTCGAGGCTGTTGCCTCGACCGGAGGGCAGATAATGCCACCGATCATGGGTGCGGGTGCCTTCCTGATGGCGGAATTTGTTCGGGTCCCCTATGGCGACATCGTCATCGCGGCGATGATCCCGGCACTGCTATACTTCCTCAGCGTCTATCTGATCGTCGATCTCGAGGCCGCGCGCCTCGGTCTGAGCGGCATGCCGGGGAACCAATTGCCCAAGGCGCGCGTCGTGCTCAAGGCCTGGGGCCATTTGCTGATCCCGATCTTCGTGCTTGTCTGGATGCTAGCGGTCGAAACCGTATCGCCCATACGCGCCGCACTGTTCTCGATGGGGGCATTGCTGATTGTGTCATGGATACGGGTGGAGTCGCGCCTATCCCCCAAGCGGTTGGCCGATACTGCGATCCAGGGCACTAAAGGTTCGCTGGAAGTGATCATCAGTTGCGCAGCAGCGGGGTTGATCATGGGTCTGCTGTCGCTGACGGGGACCGGACTGCGGTTGTCAGCGTGGGTGGCCGATATCTCGGGCGGGTCGATGATCCTGGCGCTGGTGCTTACGATGATCGTGACGATCATCCTCAGCATGGGCCTGCCGACCACGGCGGCGTACATCGTCTCGGCCTCAGTGCTTGCACCGGCGCTGAACAATCTTGGCGTGGAGCTGCTGCCCGCGCACCTTTTCATCTTCTACTTTGCCTGCCTAAGCGGCATCACGCCGCCAGTCGCACTGGTGGCCATTCCCGCTGGATCAATAGCAGGCGCGAATCCCTTTGCAGTCGGGGTTAAAGCGTTCCAGCTTGCTCTGGCAGGGTTTATCATCCCTTTCATGATCGTCTATTCGCCCGAATTGATCCTGCACGGTAGCGTCGTGAACATAGTGATCGCCGTGATGACCGCGATAGTCGGTGTTTGGGCCTTGGCAGTTGCGGTGATCGGCTTCGTGCTAGATCGCCCTGTGCACTGGGCGATCCGCGGGCTGTTCGCGGTCGCCGCCTTGGCGCTGATCGCGCCGGGTTGGCTAACCGATCTGGCGGGCGTCGGGGTGATTGTAATTCTCATACTTGCTCATCGCATGGGGGCCGCAGCAAGCGCGCGCGTGGACACCTCTAGCAACCGTGCAATCAAGGAGCAGCGCTGATGGCAAAGTTGTCGCTACGTCCCCCCCTGTCAGCCGAAGATTGTGCTTTTCTCGACCGCAGCGCCGCCGCGCAAGCTGCCTTCGCTACGCGCTGGCTGGTGGATCTGCCAGCCGATTTGTGCCCGGCTTTCTGTTCGACACCACCAGACGCATGAGCGACGATCTGACCAATCTTTCGCTGGCCGAAGCGACACGCCAATTAAAGAGGGGGCAACTCAGGGCCCGCGCCTATCTTGAGGCTCATCTGGCGGCGATCGAACGGCACGACCGGGGATTGAATGCCTTCCTAAATGTGCTTGCGGAAAGCGCCCTGCAACAGGCCGATAAAGCCGATGCAGAGCACCGAGCCGGGCGGACGCTGGGTCCGCTGCATGGCATCCCCTTTGCCATCAAGGACATCATCGATATTCAAGGTACGCCCACGACCTGCCATTCCAGCGTAGCGCCGACCACCAACGCGGTGCAGGATGCACAGGTAGTTGCCCGCCTGCGCGCCGCTGGCGCGGTGATCATGGGCAAGACTGCGCTGCATGAATTCGCAACCGGAGGGCCATCGTTCGACCTGCCTTGGCCCCCTGCCCGCAACCCATGGAACCGCGACCATCATCCCGGAGGCTCGTCCTCTGGATCGGCTGTCGCGGTGGCCGCGCGGATGGCCCCGGCTGCGCTGGGAACCGATACTGCCGGATCGGTGCGCCACCCGGCAACCGCCTGCGGCATTGTCGGATTCAAACCAACCACGGCGGCCATTGGCACCAAGGGCGTCTTTCCCCTGTCATGGTCGCTGGACCATCTCGGGACGCTGACCCGCAGCACCCGAGATGCCGCGATCATCTTCGACAGCCTGCGCGATCCCGGTGTGGCGTTCGATCTTGACACGGTACAGGGCACGGGCGATTTGACCGGCCACCGCATCGGCGTATTCGAGGAATTTTCCACAGGGGCAACGGCGGAAATCAGCGCTGCGTTTTTTGCCGCACTGGACCTGCTGCGCGATCTGGGCGCCGAACTGATCCCACTTTCCGTGCCCCTGCTGGCCGCCTATGCCGGCTGCGGTCGCCTGATCCTGCAGGCCGAAAGCCACGCGCTGCACCAGTCATGGCTTCAGGCTCGCGCCGAGGACTACAGCCAGCGAGGCCGGACACGGTTGTTGGCAGGCCGCTCGATCGACGCGGCCAGTTACATCAACGCGCAGCGCATGCGCCGGGCGCTTACCGAGCAGATGGAGGCCGCGCTTTCCACCGTGGACGCCGCCGTTTGCGTCTCCAGCCTGACGCTGCCCTGCCGCATCGACGACCCTGCGGAAATTGATCGCACCTACGATCAGCAGGCCCGCACGCCCTTCAACCTGGCAGGCTCGCCTGCGGTCGCCCTGCCCATCGGCCTGTCGTCTTCAGGTATGCCCATGGGCATGCAAGTTGTTGGTGCGGCACGGTCCGATGCACGGGTGCTCAACGTCGCGTGTATTTACGAACACGCCGCCGCATGGTCCACCCGCCCGCCCATGCTCGACCCTTCCAAACCGTAAGGAGACCCTTCCAATGCCAACCCCGCGTGAGCGCCTCGGTTACTCCACCCCCTTGACCCGTACGCCCTTGGCCGCACCAGAAGGGACCCGGTTGATCGTCTGGCCAGTCGTAAATATTGAGGAATGGGACATCCACCGCCCCATGCCCCGACAGGTCTCGCCTGCCCCGGGCGGCAACAAGACAGTACCCGATGTGCCCAACTGGACCTGGCACGAATACGGTATGCGCGTCGGTTACTGGCGCCTTCTCGACGCGTTTCAAAGCCGGGGCATCCGTCCGACGCTCTCGCTCAATGCGAAGGTTTGCGAGACCATCCCTGAAGTGCCGCAGGCCGCCGCCGACGCCGGGTGGGAGTTCATGGCCCATTGCTACGAGCAAATGTCTATCCACGCGGTCGAAAACCCCGCTACAATGATCCGGCAATCGGCCGATATTCTAGAAAAGTTCACCGGCAAGCGCCCCCGCGGCTGGCTGGGGCCGGGCAGGACGCAAACCTTCGATACGCTCGATCAGGTCGGAGCCGCGGGGTATGATTGGTTTGGGGACTGGATCTTGGACGACCAACCGCTTTGGGTAGAGACCGAGACGAAGCCTCTGGTCTCGTTGCCCTATTCGGTAGAACTCAATGATATAACCATCATGGTCAGCGCCCAGCACCGCTCGGATGTGATGCTAGAAAGAACGCGCGACGCCTGCGCGCGGCTGTTGCAAGAGGGCGAGACATCGGTGAGGGTCATGGCATTTGGTGTGCATCCCTATGTCTCGGGCGCGGCGCATCGGATCCGGTACCTTGAGGAAATGCTTGATCACCTGCAGGCGCAGGACGGTGTTGTGTTCTGGCAAGGAAATGACATCTGCGACTGGTTCGTTCGTCAGGTCCCCTATATGAAAAAGGTATCAATGGCAGAGCAAAAGTAGCCCAAAGGGCAGCGCAAAATGTTGCCAGCTTGGGCGTCGCTCAGGCTCCGGACTTCGGGAACGGGATCGGCTCAGCCATGTCCCTCGATCCCGGTCCGTCATGACAGTGACGGCCTGCCCCAACGCGCGTATCAGGTTCAGTCACCTGCCTTGGCTATGCCGCCCGAGGTCTCGCGCGCGCCAAGCTGGGTGCGCGACGGTGTCAGGCCAACCCAGAGGCCAACATTCTTCAAAGAGGTGAGGCGCGCATGACTGGATCAATGCATCATCAACAGCATCGAAAAGGCCCGGCACTTTCCTACCTGGTGGCCCTGGACATAAAACAACGACCAACCGACCAACCGACCAACCGACCAAATATAGGCATCGCCAGCATCACACTGCAATGAAACTTAAAATGGCTGCGCAGGTTCTATGACCAAATCCCGTCAAAAACGGAAGGATTACCCACGCAACGGATCTGGCGGAAAAACCGCAGCCAGCGCGTCTGCCCAATACGCGCAAAGCACGAGAAGATCATATTCGTCAACTTCCTCAAACGCATGCCTGAATGCTGCCCTATTTGCACTTAGGGCGCCGCGACACGTGCCAATGTCAGGCTCCCACCTCCACAATCGTCGGTGTCACTTCGCTTGCCAAGTACGGCAGCAAAGAACTTAGCTGCTTACGACGGGCGGTTTGGCGGCACTGCGGGTCAATGTCTGGATTGTGTCGATGAGCGCTTTCTTTCGCATTGGCTTGGGAAAGCACGTGGTGAAACCTTGCGCGGCATAAGTGATCATCTGCTCCGGCATCACGTTGGCCGTGATCGTTGCAGCAGGCGGTAGCTTCCGGCCTGCGAGACGATAAGCCGCCGCAATCTGGCTTAACGCAGTGGGACCATCCATCTCGGGCATGCAGATGTCAAACATGAAGAGATCGAAATCCTCTGCAATTGCCGCCGTAAGCGCCTCGCGCCCGTTCCCAACGATCGTTAACTCAACTCCGGTGTCACGCAGCATTGCCGCCAGCACCAACTGGTTGGTCGGATTATCCTCGGCCACAAGCACGCGAACACCGACCAAGTCGGGGATCAAATCGGCCGTCTCAATCACACTTTTGTCTTGAGTTACAATTGCAGGGGCCAAAGGAATATCCAGCAGCACGTGTGTTCCTTGGCCGGCGGTTGACTTGATTTTGACACCTCCGCCCATCATTGTGACAAGGTGTTTAACGATCGGCATTCCTAGCCCTGTGCCGCCGAACCGCCGGGTGATACTGACATCGGCCTGAACAAATTCGTCAAATGCGTTTTCCAGCTGGGCCTCGGTCATTCCGATCCCGGTGTCGCTGACTTCTATGCGCATTCCCCCGGGCGTGACCTCGGCGCGTAGTTCAACCTTGCCAATCTGGGTGAACTTAATCGCATTGCCTGTGAGATTGTGAAGCACTTGCGTCAGCCTGTGCCCATCACCCTGGAAAACACCGTCCAGCGCCGGATCCCAGTGCAGCGCGAAGTTTAGCCCCTTGGCCTCGGCCTCCGGGGAATGCAGCCGACGGATACTTGTCAGAACCTCCACAGGACGGAATGGCGCGTTCTCCAGTTCCATCTTACCGGCTTCGATCTTCGACAAATCCAAAATGTCGTTCAGGATGCCCATCAATCCCTCGCCGCTGGTGCGGATGGTGTCAATCATGCGCAACTGCTCTTCGTCGCGAACCAACTCCTGCAGCACTTGAGCCATGCCGAGGACCCCGTTGAGCGGTGTGCGCAGCTCATGACTCATGTTGGACAGAAAGCGCGACTTTAGCATGTTGGCATGTTCTGCGCGGACCCGCTCGGCTTCCAGCCTTTTGTTCAGTTGCGCGGCGCGGAACGCGATAAGCGCAAATGCCCATTGCAGCGCCGAAAATGCGAGCAGGAAGGTGATGACAAGTGTCGCGATCGTTATTGTCGCTGCTGACGCATCCGCGACGAGCAGTACCAGTCGCAAAAGATAAGCTGCGCCTATTGCTGCGAAGGGCAAGCTGGCCAGCGCGGCAACTTCAGGTCCGAAGCGCTGCGCCAGCGGCCAAATGCGCCACGCGACATACAACGACAAGATGCCGTTCAGAACCGAACTGGTGACCAACAGCGCGTCAATTGTATCCAAACCGAAAGCCAGCACCGCTTGCCCGATAAGGACGGGTATTGCGAAACCGAAATAGCGGTAGAACGACGTTGCCTCCCCCAGACCGGCGCGCACCGCGAAGTAGCCAAATAGAATGCCCAGATGGGCCCCTGAAATTGCCAGCGTCGCGCTGGCCCCTAGCGGCAACATGGTGTGGGCCACCAATCCCACCGCACCAGTAATCAGCGAAAGGTTAGTCATGGATAGCCATAAAAAGCCAACACGCTCGCCGACCTTCGCATTATTGCGGAGCGCAGAAACACAAAGCAGGAGAGAAGACAGTACCAGGATCGCCGCAATCGCCACGACGATGCGCACTTCTATTTCCGGATTCATGACATAAGGGCGGTGTACATGCTGCAAACCCTATCGCACATAGAAAACTCCTTATTGACCCTACATGATCATGGCCTCAATGTGCAGCCCTCAAGCTTTGCCATATCATCGCCAGCGTCCAAAGAAGCTATTATTGTGGCTGCCCGAACGGTTCACTGTACCAATTAAATTTAGGGCGACGCCACGTCGAGTGTAGGAAATATATGGCACTCATTTGTCGACATAGGTTCTTTAATCCAAAGCGCCTGACCTAGCAACTGGGTTCGTCAAAGGGCTTCATCTCGGCCACAACGCGATTGGCTCAGGTCCGGGCCAGCCTGTCAACCGGGGCTATAGCAGAGCCGATGGCCCTGTGCTCCACTTGGACTGTCGATGCGGTCAATCGTTTCCTTGATCGGCACGGACGTGGATCAAAGGCCCGCCTTGCGCTTCTGACTGCCCTGAACACAGGGATGGCCCGGCAAAATCCATGCCATGCAGATGGCCACATGAGATCCGTCATAAATGGCAAGCTGCGTATTGCAGATGCACGTGGAAAAGCCTCGGTTGCTGCAGATATGCCAGTTTTTCCCAACCTGAAGAAAGAAATCGCGGCTTTGCCAATGGACTGAGACACCTTTATCACACAGCGGCAGTCGAAGAAGCCGTATGCCGAGACATCCTTCGGCAACTGGTTTCGCCATCGCTGTGACGAAGCGAAGGTTCCAAGTTCAATCCATGGTCTGGGTGCGGCCGGAACGGCGCGCTTGTCGAGAGCGGGCGCGTCCGAGTGGGAGATCGGTCCTATCTGGCGCACAATGCAAACAGACAAGCAAGATCATACACCCGCAAGGCAAATCAGTCTTATCTGATGGTCAGCGGCTTTGACAAACTCCAGAAGATATCCAAACTCTTCGCATGAGTTGGACGACAGGGAGCATAACAGCGATAGCCTTCAATCACTTACATAAAAAGTGGCAGCCCGTAGGGGAATCGAACCCCTCTTTCCAGGTTGAAAACCTGGCGTCCTAACCGATAGACGAACGGGCCAGCGCTGCGTGAGGGCTGTTTAGGGAAAGCGCAGGATTTGCGCAAGGGGAATTTTGCATGAAAATGACGGTTCTGCGCGCAAAGTTTCCGGGGGTCAGTTCGGGGTAGAAATCGGGAGGGAACGCGCGCCTGGGCCGCCATCGCCAACGGGCAACGACCGCCTACCCCGGGGTCCATGCCATTGCTGGCGCGCGAAAATTCTGTCGATGAAGTGGTGGGCGACCTAGGAATCGAACCTAGCGTGCGTCTCCGCGAGGGAGTTACAGTCCCCTGCCACACCTTGCGGCCTGTCGCCCACTGACCGGGTGATTACCGTCCCCTATCCGGGGCGTCAACAGCAAAAACATGCCTTGCGGTGCGCGCTGTGACAGGTAAGTCTGGCCGGGCATTTCGCACAAGGATACCACAGTGACCGCCCCGAAAAAGCCTGCATGGGTCATCGACAAAGAGCGCAGCCGCCGCAAGGCCGATGCGGAAACCGTCTGGCTCTTTGGGCTGCATGCGGTGCGCGACGCCCTTTTGAACCCCGCGCGCGCGCGGTTGCGGCTGGTGGTCACCAAGAACGCGGCGGACCGGCTGGCCGATGCGATCATCGACAGCGGCATGGCGCCGGAAATCGTCGATCCGCGCCGGTTTGATGTGCCGATTGACCCGGCCTCGGTGCATCAGGGCGCAGCGCTGGAGGTGAAGCCCCTGCACTGGGGCGATCTGGCCGAGGTCTGCGCGGGGGGGCCGGGCCGCGCGCTGGTGGTGGTTCTGGACCGGGTGACCGACCCGCATAACGTAGGCGCAGTCCTACGCTCGGCCGAGGTGTTTGGCGCGCGCGCGGTGATCGCCACTGCCCGGCACGCCGCGCCCGAGACCGGCGCACTGGCCAAGACCGCCAGCGGCGCCCTGGAACGTCAGCCCTACCTGCGCGTGCGCAATCTGGCCGAGGCGATGGAAACGCTGCGCGACATGGGCTATGTGCTGATCGGGCTGGACGGCACGGGGCAAACGGAGCTGGCCGACGGGCTGGTCGCCGCCACCGGGCGCCCCGTGGCACTGGTCATGGGCGCCGAGGGGCCGGGCCTGCGCGAAAAAACGCTTGAGACCTGTGACACGCTGGTCCGCATTCCGGCCAGCGGCGATTTCGGGTCGCTGAACGTGTCGAACGCCGCCGCCGTGGCGCTTTATGCAGCCAGCCTGGGCCGTTGAGAGCGCGTGCGGCGGCTCTGGCAACGGGTCACATTTTGGGGATCACCTCTTTGAGCGGGGGAAAACGTACCTAATTAACTCAACAGAGGCGCAGGAGTGGAACCCTTGCGTCGTATGTACTGTCCCTCGTTCCGCGACTGCGCCCGGCCACCTGAGCCGGGCGTTTTTTTTGACGCTGCGTCAGAATGGCCACCGCAAAGCCACGCGGCGCGCTTTTTGCTTGCCCGGTTTACGCCGCAAAGGCACGGTGAGGTATGGATCCCCATGACGACACCACGCTGCAACACATCCTGAGCCGCACCCGTGTCGTGGCCGTTGTCGGCCTGTCGCCCAATCCGGCGCGGCCCAGCTACCAAGTGGCGCAGTATCTGACGCGGCACGGGTTTCAGGTCATACCGGTGAATCCGGGGCATGCGGGAAAGGAATTGTTCGGCGAACCCGTCCGCGCCAGCCTTTCGGATTGTCCCCCGTCGGTCGACATGATCGACATCTTCCGCGCCTCGGACCATGTGCTGCCGATTGTCGAACAAGCGCTGGCCGCCCTGCCCGCGTTGCGCACCGTCTGGATGCAGATCGGGGTTTCGCACCCGCAGGCCGCAGCACTTGCCCTGTCCCGGGGGGTTGATGTTGTGCAAGACAGGTGCACGAAGCTGGAACATCAACGGCTGCTGGGCAGCGGTGTACCTGGCTTCTGACACGCGGCGGGCTTGCCCTTGCGGCGCCCCGTGCCAAGATAGGGGTAACTCACCCCGTCTTGGGGCAACCGGAAAACCGCCAGAACCAAAGGACCGACATGACATCTGAAATTGATCTGTATTACTGGCCAACGCCGAATGGCTGGAAAATCTCCATCGCACTGGAAGAGATGGGGTTGCCCTATAAGCTGCACCTGATCGACATCGGCAAGGGCGCGCAGTTCGATCCCGATTTCCTGAAGATCGCGCCGAACAACCGGATGCCCGCGATCACCGACCCGGAGGGGCCGGACGGCGCGCCAGTGTCGATCTTTGAATCCGGCGCCATCTTGCAATATCTTGCGCGCAAGACGGGGAAATTCTGCGGCACGACCGAGCGCGCGCGCATCGCCGCCGACCAATGGCTGATGTGGCAGATGGGCGGACTGGGCCCGATGGCGGGTCAGGCGCATCACTTCTTGAAATACGCCCCGCAGATGGACCCGCCCAACGACCTGCCCTATGCCAAGGACCGCTACCGCAACGAGGTTGCGCGCCTGTTGGGCGTGCTGGACCGGCAGTTGGCGCAAAACACCTATGTGGCGGGCGACGAGTACACCATCGCGGATATGGCGATCTGGCCTTGGGCGACCTTGTGGGAGGGGCAGCAACAGCCGCTGGACGACAAGCCCAACCTGACGCGCTGGCTGTCGCTGGTGGGCGAAAGGCCGGCGGTCATCAAGGGCAAGGCCCTGGCAGAAGGCCAGCGCAGCACCAAGCCGATGGACAAGACGGCGCAGAAGGTATTGTTCGGCAAGCGGGAATAGGGTCGGCGCGGGTATCCGGTGCCGCCGAGGTGCGCGGCGGCGCCGACCACCTCGGCGCGCCTGTGCCGATTGCGCCGCCATTGCGCGTTAGGGGCTTTTGTCCCGGCCCCTGACGCAGTATCATCTGAATAGAGTTTGATTTAAGGATTTCGACAAGTCTTTGTGGTGTGAAGTTCCAATCAATCAGCATGTTGCGGCCCCTTCCCCGGGCGCGGCAAGACGACAGATGACCAGGTCGGAGTGTATGCCATGATCACGATCCCTCGCCACGCCCTTTGGATCGGCCTTGGCGCCCTGGGCCTCGCAACACCAGGCTGGGCGCAGATGTCCCAGTCTGACGCCCAGGCGCCCCAAACCGCTGACATGGCGGCCTTTGCCGATGCCTATCTGCTGCCAGACCTGTTCCGCATCATGGCCGCCGAGGGCATGGAATATGCCGCATCGGTGCGCACGGATTTCGGCATCGACGTCAGCACCGAAAGCTGGACCCAGACGGTCAGCGCCCTTTATGACCCGCAGGCGATGGAGGCAGAATTCCTGGCGCATTTCGCCGATGCCATGGCGGGGCAAGCGGATGCGTTGTCCGACGCGCTGGCCTTTGCCGATTCCGATCTGGGCGCGCGCGTGCTGCGGCTGGAGATCAGTGCACGCGATGCCCTGCTCGACCCCGATGTGGACACCGCCGCACGCGAAGCGTTGACCGACATGCGCGACGCAGGCCACCCCCGGCTGGCACTGATCGACGAGCGTATCGCGGTCAATGACCTGATTGACCTGAATGTGGCCGTCAGCCTCAACACCGCCTATGCGTTCTACAACGGGATGCTGATGGCAGGCAGTCCCGATTTCGCCCAAAACCCGCAAGACCTTCTGGCGCAATTGTGGACCCAGGAACCCCTGATCCGCGAGGATACGACCGACTGGATCCATGCTTATTTCGTGCTGGCCTATCAACCGCTGCGCGATGCCGAGCTTGCCGCCTATACCAACTTTTCGGCCTCGGACAGCGGCGTGGTGTTGAACAACGCGATGTTCGCGGCCTTCGGCGCGACATTCGACGGGATTTCAGATGCGCTGGGGCGCGCGGCGGGCGCGGCGCTGCAATCCACCGACCTGTAATCCAGCATTCGGTGCGGGATGCGCCGACATGCATGGCCACGCACGATCATCGAATGTCCGTCTACGGCCAGTCGCCCCTTGTCGCGACACTGCTATCGCAGCCCTGATATCCCGCCCTTCCGGCGCACTTTGCCGGATTGGGGCTTCGCATCGGCATCTGTGGGCCCCGCGGCCCCGCCAGCGGCTTTGCGCGGCATCCGGGCGATGATTGCGTTAACGGAAACAGTTTATTGCCCAATTGTCATTGTTTCGCCGCGAATCGCCGCTTAAGCAAAGCGCATCATCAATCCCCACCACAGGAGCAGCCCATGCGTGCCACCCGCGTCGTCCAGAAAATCCTCAGCCAATATGAGGGCGATACCCCAGGCGTGAAGGCCAACCTGTGCCGCATATTGATGAACGGTAAGCTTGGCGGCACTGGCAAGCTGATCATCCTGCCCGTCGATCAGGGCTTCGAGCATGGTCCGGCCCGCACCTTCGCGGCGAACCCCGCCGCCTATGACCCGCACTATCACTACCAGTTGGCCATCGACGCGGGCCTGTCGGCCTATGCCGCACCGCTGGGCATGATCGAGGCGGGCGCGGATACCTATGCAGGCCAGATCCCGACCATCCTGAAGGTCAACTCGGCCAATTCGCTGATGTCCGAAACCTCGGGCAAGAATCAGGCGATCACCGCGTCGGTAGATGACGCGCTGCGGCTGGGCTGTTCGGCAATCGGCTTCACGGTCTATCCGGGCAGCGATTGTGCGCTGGACATGTTCGAGGAAATCTCGGCCATGCGTGAAGAAGCCGCCGCCAAGGGTATCGCCAGCGTGATCTGGTCCTACCCCCGCGGCGAAGCGATCAGCAAGGAGGGCGAGACGGCGATCGACGTAGCAGCCTATGCCGCGCAGATCGCCGCCCTGCTGGGCGCGCATATCATCAAGATCAAACTGTCCACCGACCACCTGATGCTGCCCGAGGCGAAGAAGGTGTACGAGGACCAGCAGATCGACATCGCCACACAGGCTGCCCGTGTCCGACACTGCCTGTCCGCAGGCTTCAACGGCCGACGCATCATGGTGTTCTCCGGCGGGGCGAAAAAAGGGTCAGACAGCGTTTATGACGATGCACGCGCCATCCGCGACGGCGGCGGCAATGGCTCGATCATCGGGCGCAACTCGTTCCAGCGGCCGCGCGAAGAGGCGCTGGAAATGCTGGGCAAGCTGGTCGATATCTACAAAGGCAAGGCCTGACACCAAAGGCGCACACGCGCCGCTGCGGTCGCTGAAACCACCCGAAGGTTTACTGCGGCCGCATCCCGTCAGCCAGACAACTCACGGGGCCTGACGCAGCGCCGGTCAGGTTTTTTACGGCGCGCAATAAAAAAAGCCCGAAACCGGCGATTGCGGTTTCGGGCTTTGTCTTTTGGCTATTCAGCGTGGATTACTCGGCGGCAGAGGATTGATCCGACCGCGCATCCGATGTGCTGTCGGCATCAACGACCTTCGGCTTGCGCGGCGCTCGCTTGCGGGGCGCGGGCTTTTCGCCGGTGGCAACGTGCTTCGGTTCCTTGGGTGCATCTGCTTTCGCGGCAGCCGCGTCGCTGCCCGGGGTGCCATCGGCGGCCTTGGGCGCACGCGGTGCGCGCTTGCGGACGTTGCGCGCGGGCGGCTGGTCGGAGGCATCTAGGTTTTCTGGGGTCTTGACCAACGTGCTTTCGCCACCCTGTGCGGCATCTACGCCACGCGGATCTTCGCCATCGACCGCTGTGCGGTCGCGCGCCGAGTTATCAGCAGCCTGCTCCATGTCACCATATGGCGCGCCCTGCCGGTTGTCGCGGCGGTCGTCGCGCTGGCGCGGCTCGGCATCGGGGCGCGTGTCCGCGCGGGGCGCATTGCCCTGATTGTTCTGCCGGTCGCGGCTCTGGTTATCACGGCTCTGGTTGTCGCGATTCTGGCCGTCCCGGTTCTGGTTATCCCGGTTTTGGCCGTCGCGGCCTTGCCCCTCGCGCGCTTGCGCTTCGGCGGCTTGCCGGTCACGCTGTTGCTGCTGCTCGCGCTGTTGTTGTTCGCGCTGCTGCTGCTCACGCTGGTTCTGCGCCTCTTGCGCGATCCGGCGGGCTTCGGCTTCGGCATTCATCTCACGCGTGGCTTCGGCCAGCATGCGGGTGTAATGCTCTGCGTGTTGCAAGAAGTTCTCTGCCGCAACCCGGTCGTTCGATAGCTGGGCATCGCGGGCAAGAATCTGATACTTTTCAATGATCTGCTGCGGCGTACCGCGCACTTTGCCATCGGGGCCAGAGCTGTCGAAAACGCGGTTTATGATATTGCCAACCGGACGTGGCCGGTTCTGCTTGGACCGCGAGCGTTGCTTAGATGATCTCATGTAATCTGTTTCCAGCCTGTATCTGGCATGCTGATCCCTTGGTTCAGGAAAGGCGGGGCGATAAAGTGTCGTCCACCCCGGATCAGCGATTTCAAGGACATTGAACAGCGGGTCGAAACTGAACGACCACGGGCTGTTGGACTGAATAACCACGGCGGCGCGCATAAAACAAGGGGGTTGCGGCTCTGCGCAACAGTTTTTTGCCGTAGTTCAGGCGTATCCGTGCGCATTTGTCACGTCTCCGGGGCGGCAAGAGGCCGGAAGCTGTAGAAAACGCCCCTTGGCACAAAGAGCCGACACACCGGCTACCCAGCGCCTGATGGTCCAGGTAAGCCGGGAAAGGTCAGGCCCCTTGCGGCGCGCGTGCCGTGACGATCCGGGGGCGTGCGTCCATGTCATGGGCAACCTGCGCGTCGCACAAACCCGCCTGCGTCAGAATCGCGGCGACCGCGTCGGCCTGCGTCGGCCCGATCTCCACCATCATATGGCCGCCGGGGGCAAGATGCGCCAGCGCACCGGCGGCGATTACCCGGTAGGCGGCCAGCCCGGTGCCGTCGTCGCACGCAGGGACCAGCGCCATCCGTGGCTCCCATTCGCGGACCTCCGCCGACAGCGCGGAGATTTCGGTATCGGCGATATAGGGCGGGTTGGACACGATAAGATCGAAGCGCCCCGTGACCGCCGCCCACCAGTCCGACGCGACGAAGGTGGCGCGGTCGCGCAGGCCAAGGGCTTCGGCATTGCCCCGCGCCACATCGAGGGCGGCAAGCGACAGATCGACACCGGCGCCCTGTGAAGGGGGCCGTTCGGCCAGCAACGTGAGCAAGATGGCGCCTGACCCCGTGCCAAGGTCCAGAACCCGATTCCATGGCGCAGCCAGCGCGGCGGCAATCAGCGTTTCGGTTTCGGGACGCGGGTCCAGCACATCGGCGGTAACCGCGAATTGCCGCCCCCAGAACAGGCGCTGCCCGGTCAGATGCGACACAGGGCGGCGGCGCGCGCGTTCCGCGATCAGGGCGGCAAGCCGGGCGGCGGCATCGGCGGGCACCGCGTCGCCCATATGCAGCGTCAGCCGGTCGGGGGCGAGGTTCAGCGCATGGGCCAGCAAGCGGCGGGCATCGCCCACCGGGTCCGGAACGCCCGCCGCACGCAGACGTGCCACGGCGGGGAGCAGATGCGCAGCGGCATTGCCACCGTGCGCGGGCGCGGGCCGGTCGCTTGGCCCCCCGGCCCCGCTCAATTCTCCAGCTCGGCCAGTTTGGCAGCCTGATCGGCGGCGACAAGTGCGTCGATCACCTCGGACAGGTCGCCCTGCATCACCTGATCCAGCCGGTAGAGCGTCAGGTTGATGCGGTGATCCGTCATGCGGCCCTGCGGGAAGTTGTAGGTCCGGATGCGTTCAGAGCGGTCGCCCGACCCGACCTGCGCCTTGCGGCTGCCCGCGCGTTCAGCGTCCAGCCGCTGCCGTTCCAGATCATAGAGCTTCGTGCGCAACACATCCATGACGATGGCGCGGTTCTGATGCTGCGACTTGGCGGCGCTGACCACGATGATGCCGGTGGGGATATGGGTCACCCGCACCGCCGAATCGGTGGTGTTCACGTGCTGCCCCCCTGCCCCGCTGGCGCGCATCGTGTCGATGCGGATGTCACCCGCGGGGATGTCGATGTCCACGGCCACGGCCTCGGGCAGGACGGCGACGGTCGCGGCAGAGGTATGCACCCTCCCGCCAGATTCAGTGACCGGCACGCGCTGGACGCGGTGGACGCCGGATTCGAATTTCAGCTTGGCGAAGACGCCCTCGCCCTCGATCCGGATCACGGCCTCGCGCAGGCCGCCCAGTTCGGTATCCGACTGGCTGAGGGTCTGGACCTTCCAGCCCATAGCCTCGGCGTATCTTTGATACATGCGCAGCAGGTCGGCGGCGAACAGCCCGGCCTCATCCCCGCCGGTACCGGGGCGGATTTCCAACAGCGCGGGGCGCGCATCGGCGGAATCCTTCGGCAGCAGCGCCAGCCGCAGGCTGCGTTCCAACGCGGGCAGGCGTTGCTTCAGCACCACCAACTCTTCCTCGGCCAGTGCGCGCATCTCGGGGTCTTGCAGCATGTCCTGCGCGGCCTCGCGCGCGGCAATCCCGACCTTGTACTGCGCGATCTGGTCCACGACGGGGCGCAGATCGGCGTATTCCCGGCCAAGACCGGCCAGTTCCGAGGGATCGGCGCCCGCAGACAACCGCGCCTCCAGAAACTGGAAGCGGCGTGTGATCTGGTCGAGTGTTGCAATGTTCAGCATGGCGCGGGTTTGGCGGGGTTCGCGCGCCCGGTCAAGAGGGGGAGATGAAGCGGCGCGGCGGCACCGGCGCCCCCAGCACCCGCAAGGCAGCCACCCAAACCGCCGATTCTGCGGGCATCTGCCACAGATATATGACCGGTTGGTCAAGTTTTCGTTGATTTCGGGCCGGGGTGGCGTGATGATTACCCCAGTACCCAGGACGACCGAGGGAAAATGACACCGGAACGGACACGCTCAGCATGATCGCACGGATATTGCCGGTGGCCACCGTGGTGGCCGCGCTGCTGGTCATCTGGTACGGGGCCGCGGTCAAAATGAACGCGCAGTGGGCCTATGATCAGGCCGCCCGCGCGGGTGTCGAGGTGGCGTTGCCCGACCTGATCGGCCTGACCCTCAACCAAGACCGCCCCGTGCTGCCCGCACCGCATCAGGTCGCTGCAGAGCTGTGGAACAGCACTGTCGTCGAAGAGGCGACGGGCCGTCGCGGTCTGCTCAACACCGGCAGCCTGTCGAACCGCAGCCTGATCTATCACGGGTGGGTCACGCTGTCGGCGACGCTGCTGGGCTTCGGCATCGGGACCAGCCTTGGCATTCTTCTCGCCATTGGCATCGTGCACAACCGCGCGATGGATGCCAGCGTCATGCCTTGGGCGATTGCCAGCCAGACCATTCCGATTCTGGCTATTGCGCCGATGATCATCGTGGTGCTGAACGCCATAGGCATCACAGGGCTGGTGCCGAAAGCGATCATTTCGGCCTATCTGTCGTTCTTCCCGGTGGTTGTGGGCATGGTCAAGGGGCTGCGCGCCCCCGATCAGATGCAGTTGGACCTGATGAAGACCTACAGCGCCAACGGGGGGCAAGTGTTCGCAAAGCTGCGCTGGCCGTCGTCGATGCCCTACCTTTTCGCTTCGCTCAAGGTGGGGATCGCAGCGGCGCTGGTGGGCGCAATCGTGGGTGAGTTGCCGACCGGCGCGGTTGCGGGTCTGGGCGCGCGGCTGCTGTCAGGCAGTTATTATGGGCAGGTGGTGCAGATCTGGTCGGCGCTGTTTGCCGCCGCGATCCTGGCCGCCGCGATGGTCGGCATCGTTGGCGTGATACAGCGCCGGACGCTGCGCCGCATGGGGATGGCACAATGAGCGGTCTTTGGACAGCACCCGGCGCAGTCCAGCGCCTTGGCATGATCGGTGCGCTGATCATCGCGCTGTTGTCAGGCGCGGTGCCTGTGGTCGGGATCATGCCGCTGGCGGCGCTGCTGGGTGCTGCACTGTTTTCGACACTGGTTGTGACCGACCCCGCGCGCGCGCCGGCCTGGCAGGCGGCGCTGGCGCTTGGCCTTGTGGCGCTGAACCTCGGCGCGGCCGCGCTGAGCATCTTGCCGTTAGCAACCGATGCCCTGCCCTATTGGGCGGTGGTCGCGGCAATCTGGCTGGGGGCGTGGATGCTGGTCGCGCAGATCGCGGCGCTTACCCCGGCACGGCGCGCGGCAGCGCAGGTGCAGGCGCTGGCCGCCCCCATCGTCTTTGGTGCTACCCTTCTTTGGCTGTGGGAGGCCGTGGTGCGCGGCGCCGAGGTGCCTCGCGTGATCCTGCCCGCCCCTTCGGCCATCGCCGAACGCTTTGCAGGATCGCTCGATGTGCTGTGGGTCGATTTCGTCCAGACCTTCGTGAAAGGGGCGCTGTCGGGCTTTGCCATTGGCATCGGGGCCGCGTTGGTCTTTGCGCTGATCGTGGACCGCTACGACTTCTTGCGCAGGGGGCTGATGCCGGTGGGGAATTTCCTGGCGGCCTTGCCCATCATCGGGACCGCGCCGATCATGGTGATGTGGTTCGGCTTTGATTGGCCGTCCAAGGCGGCGGTCGTGGTGGCGATGGTGTTCTTTCCCATGCTGGTCAACACAGTACAGGGTTTGCAAGCCACCGATTCGATGCAGCGCGACCTGATGCGGACCTATAGCGCGACTTGGACACAGGCGTTGATCCGCCTGCGGTTACCCGCCGCGATGCCGTTCATCTTCAACGGGCTGAAGATCGCGTCTACACTGGCACTGATCGGCGCGATTGTTGCTGAATTCTTCGGCTCGCCCACGCGCGGGATGGGATTTCGCATCTCGACCGAAGTGGGGCGATTGCAACTGGACATGGTATGGGCAGAGATTGCCGTTGCAGCCCTTGCGGGGTCGCTGTTCTACGGATTCTGGGCCGCGCTGGAAAAACGGGTGACCTTCTGGCACCCCAGCCAGCGTGCCCGTTAACGACCCCCCAAAGCGGGGGCAACATGGAGGTACGATAATGACAAGACTGCTGAACCTGACCGCGCTGAGCGTCGCTGGTGCCATGATCGCGGGGACCGCATCCGCGCAGGAAATCACCTTGCAACTGAAATGGGTCACTCAGGCCCAGTTCGGCGGCTATTATGTCGCGCTGGAAAACGGCTATTACGCCGACGAGGGGCTGGATGTCACCGTCCGCGCCGGCGGCCCCGACATTGCGCCCCCGCAGGTGATCGCAGGCGGCGGGGCTGATGTCATCGTGGAATGGATGCCTGCCGCGCTGGCCGCACGCGAAAACGGCCTGCCATTGGTCAACATCGCGCAGCCGTTCAAATCTTCGGGCATGATGCTGACGTGCCTGAAGGAAACCGGCATCACCAGCCCCGATGACTTTCCCGGGCGTACGCTGGGTGTTTGGTTCTTCGGCAATGAATACCCGTTCCTGTCGTGGATGAGCACGCTGGGCATCCCCACCGATGGGGGCGAAGAAGGCGTCGAGGTGCTGCGGCAAGGCTTCAACGTCGACCCGCTGTTGCAGCGTCAGGCTGATTGCATCAGCACCATGACCTATAACGAATACTGGCAGGTCATCGACGCGGGCATCTCCGAGGATGAATTGGTGACATTCAAGTATGAGGACGGCGGCGTCGCCACGCTGGAAGACGGTCTCTATGTGATGGAAGACCGGCTGGAAGACCCGGAATTCGTCGATGCGATGGCGCGGTTCGTGCGTGCGTCGATGCGCGGCTGGGACTGGGCAGCCGAAAACCCCGAAGAAGCAGCGATGATCGTGCTGGAGTATGACGATACCGGCGCGCAAACCGAATCGCACCAGATCCGCATGATGACCGAAGTAGCCAAACTGACCGAAGGGTCGAACGGCACGCTGGATATCGCGGATTATGAGCGCACAGTGGCCACCCTGCTGGGCGGCGGCTCGGACCCTGTCATCAGCGCCGAACCCATGGGCGCCTGGACTGATGTCGTGACGGACGCGGCATTTAACTGAGGCATGTCGCGCGAAACGGGCACTGCGGTAGTGCCTGCGCGCCATGTTAAGACACCAGGTCAGGGTTCATCGCCTGGCCGCGCATGAAAGCGGCGCGCCATTCTAAAGGCCTGCACGATTCTGATCCGCCCCCCGGTTGCATGTCAGCCGGGGGGCGTTTTTTTAGGACTCAACGCGTGGTTGTGTGCTCGTCGTCATTTTTTTGCCACAGTGCCGCGCAGACGCCGGTCGTTCAGACATGAGGCGAACAATCTGACCTAAGCCCGCCAAATCATAAAACTTTCGTAAAAGTTAACTATTGAGTCGGGGACGGCCCGACCATGTGCCCCGTGACGTCAAGACGACAGGCGGCAAATAAACACGCCCCGCGGTCGGATTTTTCCGTTGACCGCAGCCCCACATTTACGCCAGTTAGTAGGCATCGGCACAAAAAGCCACTAAATGTAGTAAGGCTGCCGGGACAGGTAAAACACTCATAAAAGCCGTTTTCGACCTTTTGTCGAAGGCACATGTCGTGCAAGCAACTGCTTGGGCGCGCATTGGCTGCTGCGTGTTCCCTGCCCCGCCAGACCGCCAGAAAAGGACGGGCAGATGAAGATCGAACGTAAATTCACCACGGCAACCAAAGACGCCTATGCCGTGCTGGAATTCACCAAGACCGTATCGGAAATCCGCAACCCGGATGGCACGATCGTGTTTCGCAACGAAGCGGTCGAGGTTCCGGCGGGCTGGAGCCAGGTGGCGTCCGATGTCATCGCACAGAAGTATTTTCGCAAGGCAGGCGTGCCCGCGCGGCTGAAGAAGGTAAAGGAAAAGGGCGTGCCCGAATTCCTTTGGCGCTCGGTTCCCGATACAGACGCGCTGGCCGATCTGCCCGAGGATCAGCGTTTCGGCGGCGAAACCAGCGCGCGCCAGGTCTTTGACCGTCTGGCCGGCGCTTGGGCCTATTGGGGCTGGAAGGGCCGCTATTTCAGCACCGAAGCCGACGCACGCGCCTATTTCGACGAGATGCGCGTCATGCTGGCCCGCCAGATGGCGGCGCCAAACAGCCCCCAATGGTTCAACACCGGCCTGCACTGGGCCTACGGCATCGACGGTCCCAGCCAGGGGCATTTCTACGTCGATCCTTTCACCCACAAGCTGGTAAAATCGAAATCCAGCTATGAGCACCCCCAACCCCACGCCTGCTTCATCCAGTCGGTCAGCGACGACCTGGTGAATGAAGGCGGCATCATGGACCTTTGGGTACGTGAGGCGCGGCTGTTCAAATACGGCTCCGGCACGGGCACCAACTTTTCCAGCTTGCGTGGCGAGGGCGAGAAACTGTCGGGCGGGGGCAAATCCTCGGGCCTGATGGGCTTCCTGAAGATCGGTGACCGCGCGGCGGGCGCGATCAAATCCGGTGGCACCACGCGGCGCGCGGCCAAGATGGTGATCTGCGACATGGACCACCCCGATGTAGAACAGTTCATCAACTGGAAGGTGATCGAGGAACAGAAGGTAGCAAGCCTTGTGGCGGGCTCCAAGGCACATGAGCTGCGGCTCAACGACATCTTCGCCGCGATCAAAGGCTGGGACGGCGACATCACGGACGCCACCGACCCCGCGAAAAACGAAGCGCTGAAAGGCGCCATTCGTGCGGCCAAGAAGCACATGATCCCCGAAACCTATGTCGGTCGCATCCTTCAATACGCGCGTCAGGGCTACACCAGCATCGAATTCCCGACCTATGATACCGACTGGGACTCCGAAGCCTACGTTACCGTGTCGGGTCAGAACTCCAACAACTCGGTCCGGGTGACTGATGCCTTCCTTCAGGCCGTTAAGGATGATTCCGATTGGGCGCTGATCCGCCGGACTGACGGCAAGACCGCAAAAACCGTCAAGGCGCGCGAACTTTGGGATCAGGTCGGCCATGCCGCATGGGCCTGCGCCGATCCGGGCATCCAGTTCCATGATACCGTGAACGCCTGGCACACCTGCCCGGCCGATGGCGCGATCCGTGGGTCGAACCCCTGTTCGGAATACATGTTCCTCGACGATACCGCCTGCAACCTGGCCTCGATGAACCTGCTGAAGTTCTACACCGACGGCGTTTTCGACGCCGAGGCCTACATGCACGCCACCCGCCTGTGGACCGTGACGCTGGAAATCAGCGTGATGATGGCGCAATTCCCGTCGAAGGAAATCGCTCAGCGGTCCTATGAGTTCCGCACGCTGGGGCTGGGTTATGCCAACATCGGCGGCCTGTTGATGAACATGGGCTACAGCTACGATTCGACCGAAGGCCGGGCGCTGTGCGGCGCGCTGACCGCGCTGATGACCGGCGTGTCGTATGCCACCAGCGCCGAGATGGCGTCTGAACTGGGCGCCTTCCCCGGCTACGCCAAAAACGCCGACCACATGCTGCGCGTGATCCGCAACCATCGCCGCGCCGCCTACAGCGAAACCAAGGGGTATGAGGCGGTCAACGTTACTCCGGTCGCCCTGGACGCCAAGGGCTGCCCTGAGGCCGGTCTGGTCAATCTGGCCCGCACCGCCTGGGACGAGGCGCTGCGGCTGGGTGAGGCACATGGCTACCGTAACGCGCAGGCGACCGTCATCGCGCCCACGGGCACCATCGGTCTGGTTATGGATTGCGACACCACCGGGATCGAGCCTGACTTCGCGCTGGTGAAGTTCAAGAAACTGGCTGGCGGTGGTTACTTCAAGATCATCAACCAGTCGGTGCCCGCCGCATTGACCAAGCTGGGCTATCGCGACAGCGAGATCGCCGAAGTCATCGCCTATGCGGTCGGCCACGGCTCGCTCGGGAATTGCGCGGGCATCAACCACACCTCGCTGGTCGGGCATGGCTTTGGGGCGGCTGAACTGGCCAAGGTGGATGCCGCCCTGCCCGCCGCTTTCGACATCCGCTTTGTGTTCAACCAATGGACGCTGGGCGAGGAGTTCTGCCGCGAAACGCTGGGTATTCCGGCTGAAAAGCTGATGGATCCGACCTTCGACCTGCTGCGCCACCTGGGCTATACCAAGGCCGATATCGACGCCGCCAATGACCATGTCTGCGGCACCATGACGCTGGAAGGCGCACCGCATCTGAAGGCCGAACACCTGCCAGTATTCGATTGCGCCAATGCGTGCGGCAAGCGCGGCACGCGCTACCTCAGCGTGGCCAGCCACATCCACATGATGGCAGCGGCGCAATCCTTCATCTCGGGCGCGATTTCGAAGACGATCAACATGCCGAATTCGGCCACGATCGACGAGACGCTGGCAGCCTATGAGCTGTCACACTCGCTGGGCGTGAAAGCCAACGCGCTCTACCGTGACGGCTCCAAGCTCAGCCAGCCGCTGGCGTCGGCACTGGTCGAAGATGATGAGGAAGCCGAAGAGATCCTGGCAACCGGCAATGCCCCTGCCAAGGCGCAGGTGCTGGCCGAAAAGATCGTCGAGAAGATCATCATCAAGGAAATCAACAGCCGCAACCGCGACAAGCTGCCCGAGCGTCGCAAAGGCTACACCCAGAAAGCCATCGTCGGCGGCCACAAGGTCTACCTGCGCACCGGCGAGTATCAGGACGGCAAGCTGGGCGAGATCTTCATCGACATGCACAAGGAAGGTGCTGGTTTCCGCGCGATGATGAACAACTTCGCCATCGCCGTGTCGGTCGGGCTGCAATACGGCGTGCCACTGGAGGAATTTGTGGATGCCTTTACCTTCACCCGGTTTGAGCCGGCGGGTATGGTCCAGGGCAACGACTCGATCAAGAACGCGACCTCGATCCTGGATTATATCTTCCGCGAACTGGCCGTCAGCTATCTGGACCGCACCGACCTGGCGCATGTCAAACCCGCAGGCACAGCGTTCGACGACCTGGGCGCGGGCGAGACCGAAGGGCAGCGCAACATCGCCGCCGTGACGGACGAGGCCGCGACCCGCGGGCTGGAAGTGCTGCGTCAGATCAGCTCCACCGGTTATCTGCGCAAACGCATGCCGCAAGAACTGATGGTGCTGCAAGGCGGCCAGGCCAGCCCTGCCGCGACCAGCACCGCAGCGCTGCACACCAGCGAGACCCGGACGGTCGCACCGATGAACCTGCGCGCGAAAGCGAAGATTCAGGGCTATGAGGGCGACCCCTGCGGCGAATGCGGCAACTACACACTGGTACGCAACGGGACTTGCATGAAGTGCAACACCTGCGGCGGCACAAGCGGGTGTAGCTGAGAAGCGCCGTTGTTGCACAGCTCTAACCGCATGGATTCACAACGAGACTCCATGCGGTTAGACGGGTTGGATTCGCAAGCCGATATCCAGGCGGTCGAATTCACCCCCAGCAGCGACGGCGACAGTCCAGTATTGCCGGAGTTGCTCAACCAGATCCCAGAAGGTGAGGAGAACGGCACAGTGACCGCTGACGGCGCTTAGGACACGCGCCTTTGCCACACCGCCGTCATCGACCGGCAGGCCATCCCGATAATCCCCATCCACAAGAATGGGCGAATGTGGAAAGAACACTGCCCTGCCGCAATCGGCCGAAACGAACCCCTCCGCGCCACACAGATCTAAAGCAACGCATTCTGGAAGCAGCGGACCGGAGCCCACGCGCGAAGTCGGTTCGGGCGAAGATGCACCGTCCAATAGCCTTTGGCGAGCGCATCGCCGCAAGAGACCCCGACCGACAAACCGCCGAAATCCAGATCCGTGTCGCCCTGATCAACCGCTTCAATGCCCTTAGCACCGCCGATATCGCTCGCGTGGCCCGATCTTGACGGGTAAACGAGACGTCATGCCCCAAGCGCAAGCTACGCAACAACGCCTTAATGATCAGATAATTGGGCAAGATTTTGGAGGCGGGTACCGGAATCGAACCGGTCTTCACGGATTTGCAATCCGCTGCATAACCTACCTGCCCACCCGCCGTTGAAGGGTGTAATAGTCGGCTCGCGCGCGCTCTGCAAGGGGGGTTGCTGGATTTGTGGCGCGGTGCGGCGTGATCTGTCGGGACCGTATTGCGCCCGCCCACTGCGTTCCGGCGCAGGCCTACCGCCGGCGGCGTCCGCACCGGAAAGCGCCAGATATGGAAGCGGTAGCGCCAGACTGCGCCAGGGTTTCGGGCGACATGGCCCTTGCTTCAGCTCGGCCGTGCGGTGGGTTGTTCGATCACCTCGCCGTCGCGCTCAAAGGTCAACTGGGGGGCGAAGCGCGGGCGGGTGGCGATCTGCTGGCGCAACGTGCGCCCTGCGACGCCGACCCGAAACAGCGGCTCAAAGATGATCTGGCTTTCGACCAGGATGATTGTCTCACCCAGCACAAGGCGCGGCAGCGTCGTGCCGATCGGGCCGTTCACCACTTCATTCGTGAGCGGCGCATCGTAGTAGGTGCGCCTGCCATCGTCGTCGGATGGCGCGGTGGGGGACGAGGGTTGCCAACCGGACGTGGACAGCCAGCCGGTGCTGTAGGACCAAATGAGCAGATATTCCTCATCCTCGGCGTTCCAGCCGATGCTGCTGACCCGGATATTGGTGGGGTGTTTCGCCTCGGCCAGATAAGCGAACAATGCGTTCATCCGCTCCAACTGCTGGGCGTCAACCGGGATGTCGCGCATCCGCGACAGGGTGTCGCCGATCAGAGTCGCCGCCTTCTGACCGGTGGTGATATGCCGGAAAACATCGAAATAGACGAATGTCGCGGCAAAAGCCCATATGACCAGCGGCAGGACCAGAACGGTCTCAGTGCTGACCAGCCCGCCTTGATCGGCCGCGAAACGGCGCAGCGGACACCTTAGCGCCGACCAGATGCGGGTTTGCAGGCGCCGCAAGCGCGCCGGGATCGGGAGTGTGTTCAGCGCAGGCGTCGCGCGGGCGCTGGGTTGGCGGTCAGGCTGCATCACTCAGGGCTCCGCAAGGTAAAGAGATGTGGAATACAGCGCGAAGCCGCCCGAGGCATCCAGTGGCAGCCGCAGGCCCATCGGGGTCGTGGGGAAAACCGGGTCGATGATAAGGCAGGCACGCACCACCGTTGGCACCAAAGTGCCGCCGCTGCGCTGCGCCGTGACAGGTGTGATCTCGTCCACCCGGTTGACGCAGCTCATTGCATCGGTGGGGGCCGACCAGGTTCCCGCAGTGACCGGGACGGTTTCGATCAGCAGATCGGTCGCGCAATTGGTCAAGATAATGGTGCGGTCGCACAGGTGCTGGCGCAGTTCGTCCGGGGTGGCGCCGGTCAGGCGGCCCAGCCGGATATCGCGCACCGTCATGTCCAGCGCGCGTTCCAGCATGACCTTCTTTGTCAGCGTCAACCCGGTTTCGATCCCGCCCAGCATGAGCGTCATCATCAGCGGGAACACGATCACGAATTCGACCGAGGCCGTGCCCGACTGATCCGCCAGCCTTGATGCCAATCCCCTAGCTAGCGGGGGGACGCGGCCCGACGCCAATTGTTGCCGCAGCCTGCCGGCAGCGCGCAGCACGCGCGTCCAGACGGCCGCCGTGAATATCGCCGCAGGCCCGGTCATTCGATCAACCGCAATTGTTGAATGTCGCCCGCGATCGCGCGAAAGGCGACTTGCAAATCGGTGCCCGACACATCGAAGTAATGGTTGGCCGAAAAGGCGCAGTCGCGCATAGCGGCTTGACCGCCCTGCGGTGCCTCGAACGCAATGGTATATACGATCACACCGGCGTCGCGCAGGGTGTCGCACATGGTGGACAAATGGGCGTTCTTGGTGTTGGGCTGGATCATGTTGAAAAGATTGCTGCGATAGGTGTTGTAGTTCATGATGCCCGGATAGTGATACAAATATGCCGCGACCCAATAAACACTCAGGTCGTGCCACAGCCTGTCGTACGGCACTTCATAGGCGATGACGTTGTTGCAGAGGTAGAAGTTGAACGGCGCCCGCCGGTTGGCCTGCCCCTGGGTTGGGCCGTACAGCGTACAGGAATTGTCGACCTGCGACGGGTAATCGCTCCAACTGCCTGACCGGGGATAGGCGTCATTTTGCCGGGGAACAAAGAAGTCGCGCGTCCACCAGTTGCGTTGGGGATTGAACACGGACAGCCGAGATTCGCCTTCGACGATCTGGCCCGCCGATTGCAGGCCATTGTGGGGGTAGCTCAGCCGCTGGGCTTGAATGGTCGCGATCTCGGTATCGACCAGTCCCCCGCGAGACACAGTGTGCCAGACGCCCGAGCGGCCGGTCTTGTATTGATCGCGCATGCGGAACTGATCGAAGTTTTCACCGTCGGTCATCAGCACGACGGCCTTCATCGCCTCGGCGTTCTCCGCGTCAAACGGTCGGTTGGCCATGGCAGACGACACGATGCCCTGTTCAACCAGCGTGCTGACATAGGGGCGAAACGAGGCATCCAGCAGGGCGGCGCCCCATTTCAGGCCGATCTCGATCGAGGTGTTGCCCTGCGCGGTCAGGTCCCGCATGCGGGCGCGCAGAACATCGGGGTCGTCAGCAAGCGGCATGATGCGCGCGGAATTGTCGTCACGGGTAGGGCAGAAGAAGTCGCTTGCGCCGCGCTGGCTCCAGGGGTCGAAATGCCCGGCCCCCGCATAGGGTCCGGTGCGGTCGAAAGCCATGGAGGTATAATCGGAAGCGTCGAATTCCACGCAATGCGATGCGGGCTGATCATGGGTTGTTTCGAGCATGGCATAGAGGTCCGGACCCGCGTTGGTCTGCCCCGCATAAGGCACCAGGTTCACTGATATCTGGTCGTCGCGCGAAGCCGCAAACAGTTGGTCGATGAAATCCTCCCCCGCCGAGCGCAGGTTCTGGATCCGTCCCAGCTGGTTCATCGATTCGGACACGTCGACGACCAGCGACACTTCGACGTTCAAGAAACGTTCCTGCGCGGTGCTGCGCGTGGCGACCGGCAAGTCCGAGATCCCGACCATGCGCAGGAACAGCGATGGCACGATGGCCCGCGTGCGCACCTCGACCGTGCGGTGGTTGATGCCCTGATCGACATCGACGTTTTCCAGAAAGGCGCTCAGCCCCTCCATTTCGAAGTACCGCTCGACCACGGCACGCGCTTCCAACGGCTGGCGCAGGCTGGCTGCGGCCAGTGTGGCGCGGTCCGATACCGATTGCAGCCGCACGCGTTGGTTTTCCACCCGCATCAGGTCCACCGCCATGCCGCACACCATCAAGATGATGACCATGATGAACAGGCCGAAAATCAGCATCGCGCCGTCTTCGCGGCGCGTAAAGTTCAGAAGTAGCGTTTTCGCAAGACGCAGCTTCAGCCGGGCGGCCAGGGATCTGAGCGGGCGATGGCCCCGGTTTCGATGACGTTTCAGCATCTTGGCTCCAGCTCTTGCGGCATGCGCAGATCCGGGCTGCCGCTTTGGGGCGGGCAGAGTGCCGGAAATTACCCATGGTTTTTAGGGATTGAATACGGCAAAAATCGTTCAAAGCTGTGGTCAGCAGAAGACGGCGGCGCACGCACCCAATCGGAGAGACCGCGCGGGCGGCAGCCGATCAATGCGCTAAGCACGCGGGCGCTTTCGGCAATCCGCATCAAATGCGCCATCTTCTGTGCGGACATGCACGGAATTTGCGGATGAACCGTCTGTCTGTTCAGGGTAGATTGGGATTATGGAAAAGAACACCGACTCAACCGATCTGAACCTGCGCACCGGCTTGCCCGATGCCCTTCGCGTGCTGGTGGAGCAATACCCGCGCGATCTGTGGCAGGCCCATAAGAATTTCGACGGCACCACCCGCTTCTGGATGGAGCGTCACCTGATGTTTCGCGATGTGCTGGGCCGCCTGCAAACGGACACGCAGGCGTTTCTGGACAATCCGAAAGACGCGAGCGGCTATGTGCAGCGCACGGCCCGGATGACTGGCTTCTTCTTGCAACAGCTGCATGGCCACCACCAGATCGAGGATGCGCATTACTTTCCGCTTCTGTCGGGGTTGGATGCGCGGCTGACCCCGGGGTTTGACCTGCTGGACGCCGATCACCACGCGCTGGACGCGCATTTGCAGGCCTTGGCGGATGGCACGAACGCGGCGCTGGGCCCGTTGCAATCGGGTGCGCTGCAACAGGGGCGCGATGCGGCCGGCGCGCTAGAGGCGCAGCTGGGCCGGTTCGGGCATTTCCTGAACCGACACCTGCTGGATGAGGAAGATCTGGTCATTCCGGTAATCTTGCATCACGCACCGCGCATGTAGAGCAAGCCACTGGCGCGCCGTCGCTTTTGCGGGCCGCTCAGCCCCCGTCGCCCATCATGAGACGGTAACCCAGATCCATCACCGGCATGGTCAGGGGCGCGCCGTTAATCCGCGCCAGTAAAGCGCGCGCTGCGGCCTGTCCGATCTGGTAGCGCGGCGTCAACACGGTGAGCAGTTGCGGCGACAGCGCCTGCGCGACATCGAGGCCGTGGAACCCGGCGATCATGATCTGGTCAGGCACCCGGATGCCGCGCCGCTGGCATTCTAGAAACGCGCCGACCGCCAGATCGTCATTGGCGCAAAACGCCCCATCGGTGCGGTCGCCATTGTTCAAGATCCGCGCCATCAGGCTGGCCCCGGCAGTGAAGGACGACTTCCCGGCGCTTTGCAAGATCACAGGCGGCAGGTTGTGACATTCCATCGCCTCGCGGTAACCTTCGGCGCGCTGGAGGGTCCGCTCGTCCAACCGCACAGCCAGATAGACGATGCGCCGGTGCCCGCGCGCGATCATCGCAGTAACCATATCGCAGGCGGCGGCGTGGTTGTCATAGCCCACGGCCTGTTGCAACGCGGGCTTGCGGGTATCCATGATCTCGACAATTGCGACGCCAGCGCCGTCAATCATTCGCCGTGTGGCTTCGGTATGGGTGCGGTCGCTCAGGATCAGCCCGTCGGCGTTATAGGCCAGCAGGGCGGCGATACTGCGTTCCTCGGCGGCAGCGTCATGGCCGTAGTGGGTGATCATCGCGCGGTAATCTGCGGCGCCGGTCTCATCGATGATCCCCGCCAGCACATCGGCGAAGACCTGATTGGTGACCGACGGGACCAGCACCCCGATGGACCGGCTGCGCGACTGAGCCAGCATCATTGGCGCGCGATTGGGCAGGTAGTTCAGGTGCCGCGCGGTTTCCTGAATGCGCTGGCGCAGTGGTTCAGAGACGGTCTGCGGATCGCGCAGGCAACGGCTGACGGTCATGCGCGTGGTACCCACGGCCTCGGCGATATCGCGCAGGCTGGGACGTCGCGGTTTGCGCGGGGCCGTCGGCGGGGCCATGGGGGTGCTCTTGGCTGTGAAAGGGTGCCCGGCAATATTAGGTCATTTTGGACTTGGCGACAGGCTTTTTTGTCGCATAATTTCTACAAATCAACGACATAGCGCGGCTTCTCGGGCTGTGCTGCGTGCTGTTGCCTGACCCTGTCTGGTGCGGCGGGTGATGCTATTGCGGCGGCGTGGTCAGGGCCTGAAGGCAGGCGTGCACCACGGCATCCAGCGGCGCGTTGATGTTGATCGGAATTGCCTCATCCGGCGTAGGGGGTTCCAAGGTATCGAACTGGCTGCGCAGCATCGACAGGCCCTGAAAGTAGTGGCCCTTGCGCGCCTCCAGCCGCTGGCGGATGTCGTCAAAACTGCCGTCCAGATACAAGATGATCGGCCGCGTGCCGCGAATGGCGCACAGCCGCTGCCGGTAGCTGGCCTTCAACGCGGAACAGGCAAGCACGACCGCGCTGTGACGTTCCAACCTCGCCGCCAGGTCATCGAGCCAGCCTGCGCGGTCGACATCCGTCAGCGGGGTGCCTGCCGCCATCTTGGCGACATTTGCGGGACTGTGAAAATCATCGGCATCGAGGAAGGTGGCCCCCAGTGCTGCGGCCAGTTCGCGGCCCGTCACCGTCTTGCCCGAGCCCGAGACGCCCATGACGATGACGCGCAGGTCGCGGCTGCCGGTTTGATCGGGTTCTGGCGTCATCGTGTCCTCCTGTCATTGTACTTGCGTTCCTCTGTGCCGGATCTCCGGATGCGCCGATAACCCATCGAGCCGCACTTTTGAATGTCGCACATGTTACGCGTATCATTCCACTCAGCACAAGAGAGCGTGCCAAAACTAAGATGCATTGTGTGAAGCGGCTCGGTCAGCACCTCTCGGCGCGGCGGCGACGAGGGGAAACGCTCCGCTTTCGGCAGATGGCGCGACCGAGGTATCTTGAAGCGCCAAGCGCCTCAGCGAGGTCGATGGCTTCCACCGCCAGGCGGGCTACCGTGCAGGGTGGGCCTGCCTATCTGACGGTTGCAAGTCTGCCGCGCGCCGGTTGGGAGACCCCGTCAGCCCCCCATGTGCCGGGCCAGCCGCGCCTCGATCTGTACCAGCGCGTCATAGATCAGCACCGCGAACAGCCCGACAATCAGCCCGCCTTGCAGCACATAGGCGGTGTTGTTGGTCAAAAGCCCTGCGATGATGACCTCGCCCAGTGTGCGCGCCGCCACGGTTGACCCGATCGTGGCCGTGCCCAGCGCGATCACCACCGACAGGCGGATGCCGGTCAGGATCACCGGCAGGGCCAGCGGCAGCTCCACCCGCACCAGCCGTTGCCAGCGGTTCAGCCCGATACCGCGCGCTGCCTCCATCGTGGCGGGCGGCAGGGTGGAAAGGCCGGTGATCGCATTCTCAAAAATCGGTAGCAGCCCATACAGAAACAGCGCAACCAACGTCGGCCCCGCCCCAAAACCCAGCGCGGGCACCGCCAGCGCCAGCACGGCGACGGGCGGAAAGGTCTGGCCCATGTTGGTGATGGTCCGCGACAACGGGCGGAAGGCTGCCCCGGCCGGGCGCGTCACCAAGATGGCCAGCGTCACGGCCACCAATGTCGCGGCCAACGACGCCAAGGCGACCAGCCCCAGATGGCTCAGCGACAGCGACAGCAGTGACGCGCGCTCATAGATCACCGGGCCACCCACCGGGGCCAGCGGCGCGAATAGCGGCGTGAACCACACGGGCCGCAGCACCAGCGCCAGCAGCAGCCCGGCCAGCGCCAGCCGCAAGATGGTTCCCCGGTTGATCATGCCTGCAAACCTGCCCGCGCCCGGATCGCGGCAAATGTCACCCGGCCCAACCGCGCGCCGTCACGCACCACCGGCACGGCATCGCGCCCCGTCCACAGACAGGCGGAAAGTGCGTCACGCAGGCTGGCGTCATGCGGCAGCGCGGCGCCGTCAGCCGCGCCATCCTCCAGCACCTCGGCCACGCCGATCAGCGACAGCAGGCGCAGCGGGCGCTCCACATCCCCCACCATGTCGGCGACGAAATCAGTGGCGGGTCGCGCGATAATCTCGGCCGGTGGGCCATGCTGCACCAGCCTCCCGGCATCCATCACCGCCACGCGGTCGCCCAGCCGGATCGCTTCCTCCATGTCATGGGTCACCAGCATGATGGTAGAGCCCAGCGCCTGCTGGATGCGGCGCAGGTCATCTTGCGCACGGGTGCGGATGATGGGGTCCAGCGCGCCAAACGGCTCATCCATCAGCAACAGATCGGGGCGCGAGGCCAGTGCGCGCGCCACCCCGACACGCTGCTGTTGCCCACCCGACAATTCAGCCGGGTAGCGGTCACGGAACTGCGCGGGTTCCATGGAAAACAGCGCCAGCAATTCATCCACCCGCGCGCGGACCTTGTCGCGCGGCCAGCGCAGCAACTCGGGCACGGCAGCGATATTGCGCCCGACGGTGTGGTGTGGAAACAGGCCGTGCCCCTGAATGGCATAGCCGATGCGGCGGCGCAGGATGTGGGGCTTTACGCTCTGGGTCGAGGTGCCGTTGATCCGCACCTCACCCGATGTCGGCTCCTCCAGCCGGTTGATCATCCGCAAAAGCGTGGTCTTGCCGGAACCGGAAGTGCCGACGATCACCGTGATCGTGCCGGTTTCAACAGTCATCGACACGGCATCCACCGCCCGTGTATCGCCATATGCCTTGGTGATGCGGTCAATCTCGATCATGGCACGTGCTCCGGTGTCGGGCGGGTCAGGTCAACAAGGATGTCCATCACGATGGCCGCGCTCAGCGCCAGCGCGACGGTGGGCAAGGCCCCCAGCAAGATCAGGTCGGTCGCGGTCTGGTTCAGCCCCTGAAACACGAAGCTGCCAAAGCCGCCGCCGCCGATCAGCCCGGCAATGACGGCCAGGCCTATATTTTGCACCAGCACGATGCGCAGCCCGGTCAGGATGACGGGCAGGCCCAGCGGCAACTCGATCCGCCACAGGCGCTGGCGCGGGGTCATGCCCATTCCGCGCGCCGCTTCCAGCGCAGCAGGCGGTGCAGCGCCAAGGCCCGCGACCGTGTTGCCCACCACCGGCAGCAGCGCGTACAAAACCAGCGCAAGGAACGCCGGGGCAAAGCCGATCCCCGCGATGCCGATGGCCTGCGCGCCGGGCACGCTGGCACCCACCCAGCCAAGGATCGGGATCATCAGCCCGAACATCGCCAGCGACGGGATGGTTTGCAAGAAGCTCAGCACCGGCAGCATCGTTTGGCGCAGACGGGCGCGGCGGTGACACCAGATGCCCAGCGGAAAGCCAATCGCCGCCGCCGCAGCCAGCGATCCGAAGGCCAACCCCAGATGCCGCCCCGTCGCGCGCACGAAGGCATCGCGGCGGCTGGCATATTCCTGAAGCACCGACAGGTCCGCCAGCGCGCCAGACCACAGCACCAGCGCCAGCGCGCCCAGCACGCCCGCCAGCAACCCCGCACGCGCCCATGGCCCGGGCGCCAGCCCCGCCAGCGCATCGGCCATCAGCAGCATGAAAATGACCAGCAGGCACCAGAACCCCATGGCGGGCGACACGCGGGCGTAGTCCCCTGCCCCGTCAAGCAGCACCGGTGCGCCCTGCATCAACAGCCACAACAGGCCCGCCAGCCCCAGCACCGCACCGGCAAAGCGCAGAAGCGCCAAGCCGGCAGGCAACCCAAGCACCAGGCCCACGACAACCGCCGCCACGCCGGGCCCGGTCGCCGAAAGCCCGGCAACGCGCCAGGCCAGCACGCCTTCGCCTGCGACAATGCGGTTGGCCGCCAGCGTCATGAACGGTGCCAGCAGCGCCACCGCCCCCAGCGCCGCGAACAATATCCCCGGCGCCGAGATCGACGAGACCGCGCCGCCGCCGCCCCGGCTGAACACCGTGCCTGCGATCAGTCCAGCACCCCGGTGCTGGTCAGATAATCGCGCGCGACCGCTTCGGCGGGTTCACCACCGACCTGAATGCGACCATTCAGGTTTTGCAAAATCGCCATGTCCAGCCCGGCAAAGATCGGGTCCAACACCTCGGGGATCGTGGGGTATTCTGCCAGCACCTCAGCGCGCACGATCGGTGCAGGCTCATAAACCGGCTGCACGCCCTGATCGTCGGCCATGACCACCAATCCGGTCGCGCCGACGCCACCATCGGTGCCATAGACCATGGCCGCATTGACGCCCGAAGTGCCGCGCGCCGCCGCCTGAATGGTCGCTGCCGTATCGCCGCCCGACAAGATGACCGTCTGATCGGAGGTCAACATGAAGCCGTAGGTGTCTTGCATGGCAGGCAGCACCGCAGGGGAAGACACGAATTCCGTCGATGCGGCCAGCTTCACCTCGCCGCCCGCAGTGACCCATTCACCGAAATCGGACATGGTGGACAGGCCGTTGTCCGCCGCAACCGGGCCGGTGACGGCAATGGCCCAGGTGTTGTTGGCAGGCGCAGAATCCAGCCAGATGATGTCGTTTTCCGCAGCGTCCAGTTCGGCGGCGCGGGCATGTGCCGCATCGGCGTTCTTCCAGACCGTGCTGTCAGCCTCATTGAAGAAAAACGCGGCATTGCCGGTATATTCGGGATAAATGTCGATCTGGTCGGCCAGCAGCGCCTCGCGCACCACCTGCGTGCCCCCAAGTTGCAAGCGCCGCGTCACCGGCAAACCCGCGTCTTCCAGCGCCAGCGCAATGATGTTGCCCAGCAAGCCGCCTTCGGTGTCGATCTTTGATGAGACGGTGATGTCAGCGTGCACGGGGAGGGCCAGCGCACCCGAGAGGCCGATGGCGGCAAGCATGATACGGGGTGTCATGATGGTCAGGCTCCTTCACAGATTGGCTCCGGCAGCATGCCGGACGGTCCCTTCAGTGTAGCGGCCCCCGCCGTGATGCCAAGGCCCGCCGCCCGATCAAGGGCAATCTTTTCTAAAAGCGCCATACTGCGGGCGGCTGCGCGGCACGTGCCGCACCCGCACTGGCCCGGATGACCTGGTTGGTCGTGGCGCTCCCTTGAGAAGCTTGTCCCATATCGCTTCCTTCCATTCATAAGAAAGGATCGCACCATCAAACCGTGGGATCAAACAACGAGCCAACGTGGCGCACACGAACAGCAAGCAAAGGGAATGTCGGTTGATATGATCACCACACCGCAGGATTCAGGGCGCCTAGCGCGTCGGTCAGGATGCATCGTCGGCGTATAGCCGCAGCACATCGAGCGGGACAACGTCCAGCGTGCGCAGATGCGTCGCCGCCAGATTGACGCGCGGCGCTGCCCCTTCCTCATGCGCCTGCAGGAACCGGCCCGCGCAAAGGCACCATTGATCGCCGGGTTTCAGCCCGGCAAAGCCATACTCGGGCCGCGGCGTGCTCAGGTCATTCCCCAGATATTTAGACAAAGCCAGAAATTCCGCCGTCATCCGGGCACAAACGGTGTGCAGCCCCCGGTCTTGTGGACCGGTGTCACAACAACCGTTGCGGAAAAAACCTGTCAAAGGGTCGGCAGAGCATCCTTCAAGATCCCCGCCCAGCACATTCAGTGATGACTCTTTCATGGCGCCACTCCTTGCGACATCCTGCCAACGATCACGCGAAACGGCGCCACAGTGCACCCGTTGACGCCAGACCGACGAAATCGCCTGTCAGCAGCATCTATCACGACCGCAACCATATGGTTGCGATCATTCCGCAAACACTAACCGTTAACACCGCGCCCGTAAACCTCGCCGGGGCGGGCGTCGTTGGTCGGCCATCACAAACACCCAGACCGCTCTTCAGCGCGTCAGCCAAGGTTGAAAGGGCGATCCCCCCTTATGAAATGAAAGAAACATCGTGGGGCAAGGACATCATAGCAGGATATGCAGAGGTATATTGACCAAATCACAATCTGCTCGTGCAATCACGAAGAGGTTTACGCGGCCCCACCCGGGCCACGGTCCCTTGGGACCCTTCGCCCGCGACTTTGATGCCGGTGCTGTCGACCAAGCGGTGCAACGGGGCCTGCGCGCCACGATACCCAAGGAAAGCTGACCCAGGCATCAAGGCGATGAGGGTCAGCTTCTTGATCTGACGCCAGAAAAGCCCCCCTACAATTGCAGGAGCTACTCGGCCCATCCCGTGACATCATGGCCACCATAAACCATGCGCCGGATCATCGGAGCCGCCAGGCTGGCAGAGAACCCGCCTGCGCGCGCACTGATCTGATCAAGCCGGTTCATCTGGTCGACGGTGAGCGTAACTTCGGTCGCCGAGATGTTACCGCTCAATTGCGAGACGCTGCGTGCGCCGACAAGGGTTGACGTCACCCCGCGCTGCCCCATGACCCAAGCCAGCGCAATCTGAGCGGGTGTGCGATCCTGTTCAGTGGCCACCGCTTTCAAAACGGTCAGAATCTCCCAGTTGCGATCGCTGAACTTGCTGTCGCCGAAAGGGTTTGCACCGCTCAGTCGGCCGGTGCCAGATGTATCCTCTCGTTTGTATTTCCCCGTCAGGAAGCCGCCGGCCAGCGGGCTCCAGGGCATCACGCCCATGTCGGCGTCCTGTGCGGCGGGGATATGCTCGGCTTCGACATCGCGGGCGACGAGCGAGTATTCGACCTGCATCGCGATCGGTCCCGGCACCCGGCGCTCGGTTGCGATGGTCGCCGCCTTGGTTGCCAGCCACGCAGGCATGTCGGAAAAGGCATAGTGGCGTATCTTGCCGGCCCGCACCAGATCGCCCAGCGTCTGCACAATCTCTTCGACTGGCGTGACGCCATCCCAGATGTGCATCCAGTAAAGATCGATGTAGTCCGTCTTCAGCCGCGCCAGCGAGGCCTCCAGCGCGCGGTGGATGTTCTTCGACCCCGCCCCCCCAGCGTGCGGATTGCCGACACGCGCCTGATTGGACGCCAAGGGGCTGCGCGAGCCATTGAAACCGAACTTGGTGGCCAGCACGATCTCGTCTCGCGACCCAGAGTCCTTGATGAACTTGCCCACCAATTCCTCGCTGATCCCACCCGCATAGATGTCCGCAGTGTCCACGAAATTGCCACCCGCGTCGCGGTAGGCGTCGAAGATCGCGCGGGACCCAGCCTCGTCGACGCCCCAGTCACCGGGGCCGAAGGTCATGGTACCGAGGCAGAGGGGGCTGACGACCAGACCGGACCGGCCAAGGGCACGGTAATGGGCAAGGGACATGGTATTTCCAATGTTTCATAGTAAACGATATGAAACACATCTACCTCTTGCGACGCAGTGTCAATGATTTTAATATCGGTCACTATGAGACAAGTCCCAACATCGCCCCGCAAGACTGGCCGTCCCCTTTCATTCGACCGTGAGGTTGTGCTGGAAAGGGCGATGCTGGCGTTCTGGGACAGCGGGTATGAAACGACCTCGATCTCTGATCTGACGGCGGCCATGGGGGTCACGGCCCCCAGCCTCTACGCTGCCTTTGGCAACAAGCAGCAGCTCTTTATGGAAGCGATGCGCCGCTACGCCGGGGACCGTGTCGCATTTGAGCAGGCTATGCGCCAAGCGCCGAGTGCGCGTGAGGCTGTCGCGGGGATGCTCCGCGGGGCGGCAGAGCTTTATACTGGTGACACGACACCGCGCGGCTGCCTGCTGGCCAGTGCCGCGGCGACGGGATCACCGGACGCGTCAGAGGTCCGTGCTGCGGTTGCCGCCGAACGCCGAGAGGTGCGCGAGATCATCATGCGCAGGATCCTGGTGGATATTGCGCAAGGCCATCTGGCACCGGACACACCCGCACCAATGCTCGCGGACCTGACCCTCGCCGTTACGCAAGGCATGTCCGTTCTTGCGCGCGATGGCGCAGACAGGGAAAGCTTGCTGGCCGTCGCTGAGGCAGCCACAGCGAGTTGGGGACACTACGAAGTCTGACCACAGCCACCCTTCGCTGCATCGCAAAAGTTGGTTGAGTTGGGCTCACAGCCGCCTGTTTACGCTGAGCGCCATGGTGATCGAACGACACGCATGTGTCTGTCGAAAACGGCGCAGGTCCAACTGCTTGGCAGGGTGCTCAATCAGACTTTGCCCGTGAACCATGGTATTTTTTCCTCAATCCCACGCATGAAATCGATGAACGCTCGGACCGAGGGGGCGAGTTCACGTTGGCTCGGAAAAACGATCGATACCTGCACGTCATCCGACCAAACAAGGCGTCCCATGATGCAGGTCCCGTTCAGATCGAGGATGTACCCGGCTTTGTCGTCGTGCAACAAAGAATGTCTGCCCGAGGGGCGCAACGGGAAGCCGATGATTGACCGTCGGCTGGTGGGTCAGCTCTTGGGAATGATGCCGTCTGCACGCAAGCGGTCGAACAAGTCGAAGAACGCCCGGTCCGTAGCGATATAGCCGGTGAAGCCCATGGCACGGCTCTTGCTCATGTCGGTCACGACCTCGATCGGGCGGCCAAGGTCTGCGTCCGTGTGCCAAGGCGAGGCCAGCCGCGACAGGTCGGTTTCCGCCAGATCGTGGCTTTGCGCGATCCCGGCCCAGACGGCAGCATCGTCCTTCATCTGCTGCTCCAGACGGCGCACGGTGCCGTCGAACTCCTCGACCTCCAAGCCGAAGTAGTCGCCGATGCGGTGCCACATCCAGCTCCAGCGGAAGACGTCACCGTTGACGATATTGAAGTCCTCGTTCCGGGCGGCCGGGGTCGTCGCGGCCCAGATCACCTGGTCCGCCAGTTGGCGGGCGTCGGTCATGTCGGTCAGAGATTCCCACTGCACCTGCGATCCGGGAAAGCGGAAGGGCCTCCCCGTCGCCTTGCAGAGTTCCGCAAATACGGCCAGCGTGGTGCCCATGTTCATCGCGTTGCCCACGGCTTTGCCGATGACCGTGTGCGGGCGGTGGATGCTGTAGCCGAATCCGTCGCGTTCAGCGGCTGCAAAGACTTCGTCCTCCTGCGCGTAGTAGAAGTTCGCGACATCCAGACGGCCCTGATCCTCGCGGAACGGCGTCTTGGGGAGCGTGCCCTTACCGTAGGCCTCGAACGGGCCGAGATAGTGTTTGAGGCCAGTCACGAGGGCGACGTGCTCGACGCTGTTTGCGGGGCGCACGGCCTCCAACAGGTTGCGCACCATGGCGCCGTTGACGCGGATGTTCTCGGCCTCGGTGTCTTGGCGCAGCCAGGTTGTGAGGAAGACATGGGTCGGTTTCAGCCCCTCCAGCGCCTGCGCCAGCGATGCCGGGTCCAGAAGGTCGGCTGCAACGGGGGTGACGCCCACCTGGTCCTGTGGCGTGCGGGCAAGGCCAAGGACGGTCCAGCCCTCCTCAACCAGTCGTGTCGCAATGGCGCTGCCCTGAATGCCGGTGACTCCGACGACGAGTGCTGTTCTGCTCATGTGGTTTCTCCTGTGAAAGGTCTGGGATGCACCTAGCCAACCCGGCACCGCTACGCTAGACGGCACCAAAACGGAACGTAGGCACCAAAAGGAGACCACCATGGAGGACGACGACTGGAGCGAGGACTGTGCCCCCCGCCGCGTGATGGAGATCTTCGCGACGAAGTGGACCAGCATGATCCTGCATACGCTGCACGCCCGCCACAGCGGCGCCGCGCGCAGTGGCGCCCTGCACCGCAGCCTTCCGGGACTGTCGAAGAAGATGTTCGTTCAGACCCTGCGCGACATGGAAACCAGCGGGCTCATCGAGCGCCGGGTCGACAGCACCGTGCCCCCTGCGGTGACATATACCCTGACCCCGCTTGGACTGCGGTTCGTGGGTCTCGTGGACATGGTCTATCACTGGGGCCGCGACAACGCCGACGCGCTGGATGATCTGCAACCACGGCTGGGAGCACGCCGCGGGCGCGGTGCGCAGGCGGCCGGACCTGCCGGATAGGAACATCAGAATGCTCCCGCAGCAGATCCGCCCCGTCGACGACCAGATCGCCGACGCCGCCCTGCCCCGCCAGCCCGATCGCGCCGTTCCCCTGATTGGCGCACACTACCGCCGCACAGGCGACGCGCTGGAACACGCCGTGGCTGCACACTTCCCCGAAACCGCCAGATATTGAGGTCCGCGCGCTGTTGCACCGCCAGGCCGCCATGTGGTGCGAGGTTCGGCCTGCGCGCTGGACGCGTTATTTGTGGAGCAGAGTTAGAAAACCCCCCGGATTTTGACTGCGGATCTGGGAGTTGGAGAGCGTCAGACGAACCAGCACTGATACATACCGTGAAAACGGGCTGCCGCAAAGAAGACTGCCGTTTCTGCTGCCTGACCGGACATACCAGATGCGATGGAACCGCCGGTCCTCACGCCCTGAACTTTACATTTTCCTGTGCCAGCCGTTTCGGATCACCTCCATCAACCAACCCTGTGCGCAAGACGTTGCAAGCTGGCCTGCGGCATGGTTGGACATTTCCTTGCCCAGCAGGCAGACACGCACCCATGATGATCATCATACTTGAATCGGCAGTCTCCAGATGTTGAATTCCATCCCCCTTACCCGTGATCTTGTGCTGGTTGGAGGCGGGCATGCCCATGCACTGGTACTGCGAAAATGGGGTATGAACCCGCTGCCCGGTGCGCGGCTGACAATCATCAACCCCGGCCCGACAGCACCCTATACCGGAATGTTGCCCGGCCATATCGCAGGACATTACGGCCGTGATACGCTGGAGATCGACCTGATGCGCCTCGCCAGATTTGCGGGCGCGCGCCTGATCCTGAGCCACGCGACAGGGATCGACCGTGCGGCACGGTTCATCAATGTGGCAGGTCGCGGGCCGGTCGCCTACGATATCGCCTCTATAGACATCGGCATCACTGGGCGCATGGAAATTCCGGGCTTTGCCGACCATGCCGTAGGGGCCAAGCCGCTGGATATCTATGCACAGGCATGGCGCGGGTTCCTGGAGGCAGTGGGCGCGGGAGCCAAACCGCCAACCGTTGCAGTGATTGGCGGCGGGGTCGCGGGATGCGAACTTGCGATGGCGATGGCCTTTGCGCTGCACGAAACCGGCGTCATACCGCAGGTAACCGTGATCGAGGCGGGGCCGGATATATCCGGTGTGGGCGCGCGGGCGCGCACGGCGCTATATCGCAAGATGCAGGATCTGGGGATCCGGATCCTGACAGATGCGCGGGTCGAACGGATCAAGGCAGGCGAGGTCATACTGGCAGATCATTCGCCCGTTATGGCAGCCCTGTGCGTGGGGGCAGCGGGTGCGTTTGCACACTCTTGGGTTTCGCAAACGGACCTGCCACAGCAGGACGGATTCATCGTGACCGATCCCGACTTGCGCGTCATGGGGGATGAGAATCTGTTCGCCGTCGGGGATTGTGCGCATATGCCCTTTGCCCCACGCCCCAAAGCGGGGGTGTTTGCGGTGCGCGCGGCCCCCGTTCTGTATCACAATCTGCGCGCGGCCCTGTCCGGTGGCTCCCTGAAACCTTTCCACCCGCAGCGTTCCTATCTCAAACTGATCTCGCTGGGTGGTAAATCCGCAATGGCCGAGAAATACGGCCTGACGCTGGCCCGCCCCCTTCTGTGGCGGTGGAAAGACAGGATCGATCGCGCTTTCATGGACAAACTGGGCGCGCTGCCCGCGATGAATGCCCCTGCCCTGCCCGCCGTTGTTGCGACGGGTGTGCGCGAGGACGCGCAGTCCCGCCCGCTGTGTGGCGGATGCGGCGCCAAAGTTGGCAGCGCAGTTCTGAAAAACGCCATCGGCCCTGCCTCTGGCACCCTGCATCCGGATGTCGTGACGGGACCGGGCGATGATGCGGCCATCCTTCGCGTGGCCAACGGTGGCTTCCAGGTGCTGAGCACAGATCATCTGCGCGCCTTTGTCGACGATCCGGTTCAAATGACCCGCATCGCGGCGGTTCATGCACTTGGCGATATCTGGGCGATGGGCGCAACGCCACAGGCGGGTCTGTCCAGTATTATCCTGCCACGCATGTCTGCCACCCTTCAGCAGCGCACATTGCACGAGATCAATACGGCAGCGCAGGCTGTCTTTTCGCAGGCGGGCGCGACGGTGGTCGGTGGCCACACAACGATGGGCGCCGAGATGACCATCGGGTTTACCGTGACCGGTGTGCGCCCGGACATGCCGATCACCGTTGCGGGCGCGCGCGCGGGCGATGCCTTGGTTCTGACACGACCGATCGGATCTGGGGTCATACTGGCGGCGCATATGGCGGGCGCAGCCCCTGCCCGTGTCGTGGCACAGGCACTTGCCGTGATGGAGCAGCCGCAACATATCGCGGCACAGATGTTGCACGCGGCACATGCGATGACGGACGTGACGGGCTTCGGACTGATCGGTCATATTCAGGCGATCTGTGCAGCCTCAGGTGTGCAGGCCGAAATCCAACACGACAAGATACCCTTTTATGACGGCGCACAGGCGCTGTCAGAAGCCGGATACCAGTCATCCCTTTTATCGGCAAATATCGCGGATGCGCCAACGTCGGGCCTGTCCGATCCGCTGCTCCATGATCCCCAGACCGCTGGCGGTCTTCTGGCCGCCCTTCCCCTTGCGGCGGCACAGCGGGTCGTCGCCGCGTTAAAGGCGCAGGGGCAGTACGCGGTGATCATCGGAACGCTGCTGGCAGGCGAAGGTCCAGTCAAAGTCAGCTGAAACGCACGATCAGGTCTTTAGCGGTTTGCGCAAGGGTCTGGGGATCCAGCGCGGCAAGGGAAACCTGCTGCGGTATCTGGTCTGCGCGGGCCTGCGATTTTAGGTAGCGCGCGTCATAATGCTCGACCATCAGCCGTGCGGCAAGGCTCTCCCACTGCCCTGCGCGGGCCAATGCCTGCCACTCAGCGATCGTCTGTGTGGCGTGATACCCCTGCAGTCGCCCGATCAACCCAATCAAGACCTGCGGGTTTTCTGTCAGATCGCGATAGGCTGTTGCCAGAAACGCTGCGCGCGCAGAAACGGGCGCGGTTATCTCTATGCGTGGCGCGGCCCGCATCGCGGCCCAAAGGGCGGGCGGGATCATTCGCACGCCGATCTTGCTGCTCTCTCCCTCGACCCATGTCAGACGCGCGGGATCAAGGTTCGCAAGCGCTGTGGCCAACCGCGACTCGAACATTTTCTGGGACGGCTGGGTCACATCCAGCCCCCCGAACAGCGATCCGCGATGCGCCGCCAACCCCTCCAGATCCAGAATTTGCGCACCTGCGTCGCGCAACCGGTGCAAAAGCGCCGTTTTCGCCGTGCCGGTGCATCCGTCGATCAACCTGATCCGGTGTGCAAGCGGCACATCGTACAACATTTCGCTGATGTGACGGCGGTAGCTGCGATATCCACCCTCAATCAGATGCACCCGCCAGCCGACCTGATCGAGAATTGTCGCGAACGCGCCCGACCGTTGCCCACCCCGCCAGCAATACACCAATGGCTGCCAATCGCCCTGAAATTCCGAAAGTGGCCCCCGCAAATGCCGTGCTGCATTGGTTGCGACAAGCGCCGCACCAACCTTGCGTGCCAGAAACGGGCTTTGTTGTGCGTAGATCGTGCCGACATAGACCCGCTCGTCGTCCGTCAGCACCGGCAGATTAACCGCCCCCGGCACATGGTCTTCGGCAAACTCGCAGGGCGCACGCACGTCTATGACCATATCCGCCCCGATTGCGGGTATAGACGACAGGGATTTAAGGGTGTGACGGATCATCGGCAGGTTCCGGTTTATTGTGATGCCCCGCTTCTATTGATCCCAGCATCAGGGTCTACTGCAAAGCGCCGCGACCGGACCGCACAGCAAGAGAACAAAGTGGGAAGGCGGATCGGGCAATTGACCGGATCTGCTTGCGATATCACCACCCTCTCCGGGATCGCGCCCGGCCCCATGTCTTTTTGCAGAAGCCAGAGTTGCCACAGCGCGTCTATACATGAAGGCCGCCCTGTCGCCACCACGTTCCGACCCTGCAAAAAGCCACGACTTTCTGCCCAATGCGATGCCTCTGAGGGCACGCTCGGCGGCATTATTCGTCGAGCATAGGCGCGCCCAGCGCTCGGAAGCGATGCCGTATTTGTCGCGACGCAGCTTGGCGATCTCCAGCTTCAACTCCTGGATCATCGCTTCCGTGCAGGAGGCCAGGGCGCGCGCCCGCGCCAATTCGGCTTCCGCCGCCTGTACGCGGGCTTGTGCAGCCTCAGCCGAGGCAGTCTACGCAGCAAGCGCGGCGCGCAATTCGGCGATCTGCAAGGTGGCATCTGACACGGCAAATGTCTACCATAAACGCCACAAAATTCCAACAAAAACAGTCGGTTATCTATAAATTATCCAGCCGATTTAGGCCTCTGTGTCCAGCGCGGATTTCTCCAGTCTATGCCTTCGAGAAGATAGCCGAGTTGGGCGGCTGATATCACCACAGCCGTCCCGTCCTGACTGACAGGCCAGATGAACTTTCCTGCCTCAAGGCGTTTCAGATACAGCGACATACCGACCCCATCATGCCACAAAAGCTTGACCAAGTCGCCACGGCGCCCCCGGAAGCAGAAGATCTCGCCGGCATGCGGGTCACGTCCAAGGCCCTGCTGGACCGACAACGCCAAGGTGTTCATCCCGCGCCGCTTATGTGCTGCAGCACATAAGCGGCGTTATGCGGCGGCCATGATTATGTGGAGTCCTCAGCGACGAAGCAAAGATCGCTGAGGAATCGGAAAATTGTCACTCAGCATAATTTGAGCGGCGTGCCTCCTTCAACATGGCAATGAGCTTGTCCGGCGGCGAGAACGTACCCGGCTGCAGGGTCGGGGAGCTTGCGGCCGCCAAGGCTTCGAGCTTGTCGTTCGGATCAGCGCGCAAGTAGACCTCGGTGCTTTGGAGATTGGCGTGGCCTAGCCACAGCGCCACCTTTCGAATATCGCGCGTGGCGCGCAGCATGTGTTGGGCACAGCTGTGCCTCAACACATGAGGTGTCACGCGCTTTGCCGCAATTGATGGAAAAGATTGGGCGGCGGTGATCACGTGTTTGGCCAGGATATATTCGAACCCGGATCTGGTCATCGCGAAGCCCGCAGCGTTGAGAAATAGCGCTCCATCTTGTCGCTGTTGGCGGACGGCAAGCCAGGCTTTGAGCGCAATGACGCCCTCCTTCCACAGTGGCAGCACGCGCTCCGCCGCCCTTGCCGATGACGTGGATAGTGGCCGGACTTCGGAGTTCGAGTTGATCGAGCTGCAGTCCGACCAACTCGGAAACCCGCAGGCCCGCCGAGAAGGCGAGGTGGAGCATTGCGCGGTCTCGGGCACCGTAAATGGTCTTGGGATCGGGCGCGTCGATGAGCGCCTGAATCTCAGCCCTTGTCAGCGAAGCGACTAGCGTCTGGTCGGTCTTCTTTATTGGGATGGCCCGGACGCGAAGCGACTGATCAAGGCAAGCCGGCACACGATACTCCAAGAATCGGAAGAACGATTTGATGGCCGCTAATCGAGCATTACGGGATCGAGCCGAGTTGCCGCGATCCCGTTCGATATGCTCGAGGAAGGATAGGATCATTGGCACCCCGATATCTTCTACTTCCAATTGCGATGGGGCCTTTTGGAGCTGCCGCGCAGCAAAGGTGACGAGCAATTGAAAGCTATAGGCGTAAGCGTCACAGGTGTGCGGGCTGGCGCGCTGATCGCGAGGCAGGTGTTCTCGAAGAAACCGGGAAAGAGCGGGTGCGAGCGCGGTCATGCTGCACCTGTCCGGTCGAAGGTCTCGGCAATATCTGCGATCTGCGCCATCAAGCTTGGTATGGCCTGAAGATACCAGTAAGTGTCGTGAACATGCGCATGGCCGAGATACGTGCTGAGAGCGAGGATGTGGCGGGATACGGCGTCGTTGTCGCATGGGCATTGTTCCAGCGATCTCACGGCGAAGCTGTGCCTCATGTCGTGGATACGCGGTCCCGGCTGTCCCGGAGCACCCCTCAATCCGATCTTGCGCGAAATTTTCCGGAAGATCGCACTGACCGTGTCGTAGCGCGGCGGAGTACCTTCGTTGGATAAGAACAGCGCGGTAGTCTCCCCGATGATCGACAAACGAGCGGAGAGATAGCGATCGATTGCCGCACGGGTCGTGCTGTGAATCGGAACAAGCCTGCTCTTCTTGAACTTGGTGCTGGCGATGACCAGTCCGTCGTCGGTGACATCGCCAAGTCGTAAAGCCAGCGCTTCGGATATCCGCATTCCGGTCGCGGCGAGCAACCCAAACAATGTGTAATAAGTAAGCGGTCGAAGCGTACCGATCGGACCAAGCGAAGCCGCCGCGACCATGAGACCCTCAATCTCCTCGGCCGAATAGATATATGGCTGCTTCCGCCGAAATAACCCTCGACCCAACGCGTCAGCCGCCGGCACTTCATGCCCGGGATCTTCGGCGTGCATCGCGATCGCGAACCGGCGTACCGTAAGCAGCCGGTTGCGTCGTTGTTCGGGAGAAGGTGCCTGGATTGCCCATGCGATGACTCGATCGCTTTTGACCATGCCGTCGCCGTGATGCTCAGCGTAGGTCACGAACATGCGCAGCAAGATCCGCTGCGTTCGGAATTTGAAACCCATCGCCTCGTGAAGCGCGACGTAGCGCGAAAGATCGTCGGTCAGCATGACACTTCTCCCGGCCACGGTTGTGCGATCCGCTCCAGCATGATGACATCGACTTTGGCGTATAGGACCGTGGTCTCCACGGACTTGTGTCGCAAAACCGCGCCAATCGACTGCAAAGTGGCACCGCTTCGGAGCAGGTGTGTAGCTGCCGAATGGCGTAGCAAGTTCGCTCCGCGTGATGGCGGATCCTCAATGCCAGAGCGCGTCAAAGCATGAGAAACGATCTGAGAAATAGACGGAGAACCATGAAACGGCCGAAATGGCGCGGTTACTGTCAGGAACATGCGGTCGTCGTCAACAGCTGGCCGAGCGTCATTCAGATAGCCGAGCACGGCATCGCCCGCATCCTGCGGTAGAGGCAAAAGAGTCTCGGATCGTCCCTTGCCCTTGACACGCAGGGTTCCCGAACGCCAATCAATGTGCTGAAGTCGCATCTCCGAAATGTCGCCCGCCCGCAATCCGAGACGGGCAAGGAGGAGTAGAATCGCGCGATCTCGAATACCCCGCCTGGTTTGAAGATCGCAGGACGCCACGACACGTTCGACCTGATCGGGTGACAGATAGCGCGGCAATGATGATAGTCGCCATTGCGGAATGCGTGGCACGGCGTGTTCAAGACCAGGGCGACAGCGATCGGACGCTGCCAGAAAGCGCAAATATCCGCGCAGTGCGGTCATCATTGTCTTGGTGTAAACTACGGAGCAGTGTTGGGCTTCGTTGAGAATAGCCATTCGGATGCCAGCTGGGCCATAAGCGTGCGGATCCGATCCCAGTGACGGGAGAAGCCGCATGACCATTCTCCCGTGTCGTACGGCTGTCTGTTCGCGAATGCCTCGATGTCGCAGGAGCCATTCCTGGAAATCGCCAACCAGAGGGTCAACGGAGTTTGCGACGGCCTCAGCCAGAGGAGCGATGATGCCACGTCTGGCAAGAAACGAGATAAAACGATGAACACGGTTAAGATAGCCAGTCGAGCAGGGCACGGCTCGCCGTGTGCCCCCAACGACAACGATGCTTGGCGAACCGGCCAAGAATGTCGTGGTCGATGAAACCGAGTTCGACCTTCTCAATTGCAAGCCACGCGGCAAAATGGCGAGCGCAATCGGTGTAGCCTTGGATGGTCAGCGGTGAGTACCTCAGCAAAGTGAGTTCTTCAGCAAACTGGTTGACCCACGGCGTCAGTTCGCCCGCGTCCATGGTCCTTGGTGCCGGGGCCTGTCTTTTGATGACGTTCATATCTACTCTCCCATGTGCCAGAATGGCGCTTGGGAAGTTTAGATTATGCCGCGCTGTCGCCCTGCAGAGATATTTTATTATCCTGCAATTAATGCCTAAAATTGCCCTCGTCGCGAAGGACTCCGCATAATCGTGGCCGCTGCATAACGCCGCATATCCGTCACACCACCTGCAATCCACACCTTCGTGCCCGTCGGCAACCTGTTCGTCTGAGATCGTTCGTGGGCGGCCCGCGCGATACTCGTCAGAAAGGCCTTCGATGCGGTGCTCGGCAAACCGCCGCCGCCACTTGCCGACCGTATGCTCGGAATGGCCGAGTTCGGCGGCGATCTCCTTGCTGGTCAAACCGCCAGCGCATCTCAACACGATCCGGCACCTGTCGGAGAGCGACCGCGCCGCCTTGTGCCTGCGCAACTGCGCTTCCAGAAAAACGCGTTCCTCTTCGCTGAGTGCAATCGCAACCGATGCCCGACCCCGCATGCCATACCCCCAAAACTTTGCCTCATATCAATGATGGCAAATTTGGTTCCGGGTGACTAGCGTGAGATGTTTTTTCTGGGTTCGCACCTTTGGGTGCGCGGTTCGCAGGTACGCACCCAGCGGCGCGCAGTCGCCAGCCCCTGCCACGAAAAGGACTTTGCCCTGTGCTTGAGATCAAAATGCAGTCTGCTGACAACCGGATGCCCGACATCCGCAATTCTCCGATACTGCGAACCCAAAGCAATCCGCGAGCCAAGAACCGATCAACCGCCTCCCTCGAATAACAGTTCGGGCAGGATGACCTCCCATTCATCGCGGCGGAGCAGATGGTGGTAGACGTCGTCACCATCTTCCTTGCGCCAACGCAGGACGGCCGCGACCTCGCCACGCAGAAACGTTGTACCTTCCGGCGGGGTGAAAGCGCGGGAAAGGCGGGCGAGCGTGCGCCCCTGCGCGTCGCGGACCTTCCGCGACAACGGATTGACCGCCGCCATCACCGCGTTGATCGGCGGCTTCATCGCGCTCTTGGCCGCCGTCACGCGCCGCGCCTTCACCAATAACGCGATGCTGTTGCGGCTGGACCGCGAACTGCTGGCCGAACGCGACCGCGTGGACCGCCAGCGCGCCGAGGACCGCAAGGGCGATGCAGACCGGCTGGAACGCATCGAGACGGACATCCGCGCCATGCGGGATCTGATGTTTGAGGCGTTCCAGCGCGGCCGCACCGACTGACCGAGACCAAAACCACACTGAATCTGCCACTCCACACGCCCTCGAGGCGAGGTTTTGCATTTCTGGAGACCCATCATGCCAACCACGACCTATGCACATTTCCGCGACGTGCCCGAAAGCGCATGGCGCTGGCCCAGCTTTTCCCCAGCCGAAATCGCCTGCCGCGGTACCGGCGCGATCAAGATCAACACCGAGGCGATGGACAAGCTGCAGTCCCTGCGCAACCGGCTCGGCAAGCCGCTGATCGTCCGCTCCGGCTATCGCAGCCCCAGCCACAACCGCGCCGTCGGCGGGGCGCCGGCCTCCAAGCACATGTTGGGCACGGCGTTTGACATCGCCATGTCAAACCATGACCCGGTCAAGTTCGCTGAGGCCGCCCGCGCGGTCGGTTTCCTCGGCTTCGGCACCTATCCCCGCTCGGGATTCATGCACATCGACCTCGGGCCAGCGCGATCCTGGGGTGACCCCTTCCCGGTCCGCGCCACGCCCTTCGTGGCGGAAACTCAGCCTGCCCGCGAGGTGCTTGCCGACAGCCGCACCCTGAAGGGTGGCGGGGCGGCGGGCATCGCAACCGTCGGCGCTGCGGGTGTTGAAGTCACGCATGAGGTTCTGGCGGAAACGCAATCCGCCATTCTGCCCCTGGTGCCCTACCTCGACACTCTGCGCTGGGTATTCATCGCCGTGGCGCTGGCAGGCATCGCGGTTGCCATCCACGCCCGCGTCGACGACTGGAAGCGGGGCCAGCGATGATTGGCTGGCTTGCCACGATCCTCGCTAGCAGCCCGGCGCGCAAAGCGCTGTGCATCCTCCTGGCAGCAATCACAATCGCTTTGTTCCTCCTCAACCTCCGCCGCGCCGGTGAGCGCGCCGGGCGGCTGACCGAACGCCTTTCAACATCGGAGAGAACCCATGAAATCCACCGCCAGATGCTCGAGGCAGCCGCCCGCCGCCCCGCTGATCGCGATGCTCTGGCTCAGCGCATGCGCGACGGGCGGTTCTGACACGATCGCGCCCTGCCCGCCGATTGTGGAGTACAGCAGCGTGGATATGAAGCGCGCCGCCGACGAGGTGGGCGCGTTGCCAGAGAGCGCAATAATCATTCAGATGTTGGCCGATTATGCAGTCTTGTACAACCAGATGAGGGCGTGCAGGTGAAGAAGCAGACCCGGCGACGCTGTCTAATGAGGCGTCATCTTCTTGGAGTGGGGCTTATCGTCAGAACGAGTCCACAGACGCACGTCTTCGATGTGCCACACATATTCAAAGCGTGCATATTGTGGCTTGTGATCATGCGGTCTCTGTCAAGAAAAAATAATGCGCCAACCTGTGGGTGGCTGTCGCGTGAAACCGGAACAGAGATAGACCCATCCAGGCTCGCAGGAAAAGCTTGCAGCAATCCATGTCCGGTGTAGAGTTTTAGTTTGGTGTTTTATGGAGGAGCGGGCAACAGTCCGACTGTAGATCGTGCCAGCAACGTTTTTAGCCAACTCCTTTCGCAATCCTCTTGGAAATGGCCTTACTTCTCCAGAAAACGACGGTGACGGCTTCTACGTTGCTTTCGGCTTCGATGAACCGAACCCAGACATCGGAGGTTCCCGCCATCTCGGTGTCGACTGGAACGGCGAAGGCGGTGGAAACACAGATCTTGGCGCTCCTGTTCACGCGATCGGCAACGGCATCGTGGTCGCGGTTATTTCCAATCAGGGTACCGCGACAACAGGCTTCGGCAACTACATCGTCCTACGACACGATCTGCCTGAGCCGACGTTGATCAACGGGCAGTGGGTAACTCAGGTTCATTCTCTATACGCCCACCTCGACACGGTTTCAGCACTTTCGGTCGGGCAGCAGCTGGGGATCGGAACCCAGATCGGAACGCTTGGCAGGAGTGGTTATGCGGACGTTGCGCACCTCCATCTCGAAATCACGATTGGAAACGTGCTTCCGACAGACGACGACGGTTACAACCCCTCTGGAGCGCCATCTGGTTGGGTAGATCCGGTGGCATTCGTAAACGAAAGGCTCTCTGCTGCAGCGTCAACGACAAACACAGACATGCTGACGGCCGCGAGGTTCGGTATTGCAGCCTACAGCCTTGCTGGCAACGAAAGTCCCATGAGCGGGTCCGACCGCGCCAACTCTGCGGCCTCTACTGAGTACACGGCCCTTCAGGGTGAAGGATGGCGCTATCTAACCTCGGCGGAAGCCGGCCTCACGACATTGAACTCTGGTGCGGTTGGCGAAGCCGCCGGATTTTTTGTGGTTGGAAATGCTGCGGCGCTCGTCGCAGTTCGGGACAATACTTTGGTACTCTCGTTCCGGGGAACCAACGACACAGGGCTGACACCCGGGACCGACCATTGGGACTGGGTACATCGAGACGTCCACTTCAATAATTTTGCGGACACCTTCTTAGATCAGTTGCGTAGCTATTTGAGTTCACATTCAGAGATCACCGAAGTTCTTGTGACCGGACACAGCCTTGGCGCTGCAATGGTGGACGCATTGTTTATGTCCTCGTGGGACTTGCGGAATCTTAGGCCAAGCAGCTTGGATGTTGTTGGTATAAATTTCGCAGACCCTGGCTATCAGCTTGGGTCAGATGTGGGGGCAGCCTCTAGCGATCTAACCACCTTAAACTTCAATGAAGACGTTATCAATTTTGCGAGCGACTTCTCCGACCTTGCCGGAGATTTTACTCGAATTTTTACCCCCGATTCGGGAACTTCCTGGACGACTTACCATTCGATGCAAGGTTACCTTAGCCTTGTCAGTTATATGACAGACCTTGGAATTACTGCCGATCAAGTCAATGCATTTAATGGAACATTCTTCGTCAATGGCGTTGTGGCACCGTGCGGCCAGGCATTCATTGTTGCGCAGTATGGTTCTCGGATTAGCCCAAATGGCGATCAGAACAATTTTTTTGTTGGTGGTTTAGGGTCAGATGAAATCTACGGCGGTGCCTACAGCGATACACTAATTGGCGGAGGCGGCAACGATGACTTGCGCGGGCTAGACAGCGCCGATCTACTGCGTGGCTCAGATGGAAATGATGTACTCTATGGTGGCCTTTCCCATGATTATCTTTGGGGTGAGGACGATAATGATCTTCTTCGCGGCGAAAGCGGAAACGACTTTCTTTATGGCGGCGATGGCGCAGACGATCTAAGGGGCGATGGCGGTCTAGACCGTTTAGAGGGCGGTAGTGGGGCCGACAAGCTTGCAGGAGGACTTGCGTCAGACGTGTTCTCTTTCGCTGATGATGACTTCCCGCTTTTTCAGAGTGTAAACCCAGACCAAATCACGGACTACAATCGTGGTGCCGGAACTCTCGCTGCGGCTGAGGGCGACGTGATCGACCTTTCCGGAATAAACTTCGCTACAAGCAACGGCTCGGGATCGACGTCCACCGTCCGGCTGCGGTCAATCGAGGCGAGTGGTGGCTTACCGGCAGGTGCAATTCTCGAAATCAATATCGGCGATGACATCTGGCGCGGTATCGCCCGACTGGATGGCGTTGGCGCGGGGGAGGCGGTGCGGATCGCGCTGACGGATGCGCAGTCCGCGGCGCGGACGGGGAGCACGTTCGTTGTGGATGCGGTCGGCAATGGTACGACGTGGTCCATCTCGCCTGCGACGCGCAACGTGTCCGAGGGGAATGTCACTATCAGCTTTACCATCACCCGCAGCGGGGCCAACCTTGGTGCAGAGACGGTTTATGTCAGCACCGCGCAGACGCAGGGGTTCTACAACGACGGGGACTATGTCGGCCGCCTGAACGTCCCGGTGGTCTTTGCCGCGGGTGACTTGAGCGAGACCTTCACCGTCCGCATCAACGCAGATGCAGTGCCGGAAGGAGATGAGACCTTTGGAGTGATTGTCCAATCCGACTCAAGGGATTCGGCTTCAATCTTTCTCGCTTCTGCGACGTTCACAATTCAGGATGGGGCGCCGCCGACGGTCAGCGGGTCGAACTACATCGGGGATTCGCTAGACAATATTTGGTCGGGCACGTCCGGACAGGATCTTGCCTTAGGAATGGGCGGGAATGATCGCCTGACAGGCGGTGGCGGCAACGACATCCTTTCAGGTGGGGATGGGGACGATAGCCTATACGGTGGCGGTGGAAACGACATCATCGTGAATGGGGATGGTACCGATTACGTCGATTCTGGTGCGGGGAACGACTACATTGATGCGCGTCAGGTCAGGAACGGACGTGACACGGTTCTGGGCGGCAGCGGAGATGATACGATCCTCGCCGGTTCCGCCAATAACGGCGTCTATGGCGACACGCGCGCCACGATAGATGGAGGCACGGGCGAGGATCTGCTTGTGCTGGAAGCGCGATCAGACGGCAATTACACCGCTGGCCAGATCAGACACCAGTTCGGATCGGGACCGATTCTGGACGCCAACACCGAATTCACGACGATTTCCGAGCAACTGGCGGAAACGGGCACGCATCTGATATCGAGCGGACTCTATAGTTATTCCGACTTTAATAGCTGGTATGATGTCAGCAACATCGACCGCATCGAATACCGCGGCGATGCGAACCGCCCTGGCAATAACCTGTTCTTGGAATGGGGGACGACGGTCATCACGGCGGCCTATGGCGTCGCAAACGCCACCGACACGCTCTGGGCGGACTGGTCGGGCACGACCGCGGCCATCCTGTGGAACCTGACCGTCGACAACGACACGGTCAGAACGCTGGGCAATGGTGTGACAGTGCAAAGCATCGACCGGGTCCACATCCAGACCGGATCGGGCAACGACCGGATCATTCTGCAAGACGCCTCAAGCCACACCGATTACGTCGATTCTGGTGCGGGGAACGACTACATTGATGCGCGTCAGGTCAGGAACGGACGTGACACGGTTCTGGGCGGCAGCGGAGATGATACGATCCTCGCCGGTTCCGCCAATAACGGCGTCTATGGCGACACGCGCGCCACGATAGATGGAGGCACGGGCGAGGATCTGCTTGTGCTGGAAGCGCGATCAGACGGCAATTACACCGCTGGCCAGATCAGACACCAGTTCGGATCGGGACCGATTCTGGACGCCAACACCGAATTCACGACGATTTCCGAGCAACTGGCGGAAACGGGCACGCATCTGATATCGAGCGGACTCTATAGTTATTCCGACTTTAATAGCTGGTATGATGTCAGCAACATCGACCGCATCGAATACCGCGGCGATGCGAACCGCCCTGGCAATAACCTGTTCTTGGAATGGGGGACGACGGTCATCACGGCGGCCTATGGCGTCGCAAACGCCACCGACACGCTCTGGGCGGACTGGTCGGGCACGACCGCGGCCATCCTGTGGAACCTGACCGTCGACAACGACACGGTCAGAACGCTGGGCAATGGTGTGACAGTGCAAAGCATCGACCGGGTCCACATCCAGACCGGATCGGGCAACGACCGGATCATTCTGCAAGACGCCTCAAGCCACACCGATTACGTCGATTCTGGTGCGGGGAACGACTACATTGATGCGCGTCAGGTCAGGAACGGACGTGACACGGTTCTGGGCGGCAGCGGAGATGATACGATCCTCGCCGGTTCTGGCAATAGCAGCTCCTTTGGCGACACGCGCGCCACGATAGATGGAGGCACGGGCGACGATCTGCTTGTGCTGGAAGCGCGATCAGACGGCAATTACACCGCTGGCCAGATCAGACACCAGTTCGGATCAGGGCCGATCCTGGACGCCAACACCGAATTTTCAACGATTTCCGAGCAACTGGCGGAAACGGGCACGCATCTGATATCGAGCGGATACTATGGATTTTCCAGCTACATCTACAACAGCTGGTATGATGTCAGCAACATCGACCGCATCGAATATCGCGGCGCAACCACCCGCCCCGGTAACAACCTGTTCCTCGAATGGGGTACAACGGTCATCACTGCGGCCTATGGCGTCGAGAACGCCACCGACACGCTCTGGGCTGACTGGTCGGGCACAACCGCTGCCATTCTGTGGAACCTGACCGTCGATAACGACACGGTCAAGACGCTGGGCAATGGTGTGTCGGTGCAAAGCATCGATCGGGTCCACATCCAGACCGGATCAGGAGATGATAGTCTGGTTGGCGGCAATTTCGACGACCACTTCGATACTGGAGCAGGTAGAGATATCATCCTCACCGGTGGCGGAAACAACTACGTCGATGCCGGGTCAGGAGATGACCAGATCAACGGAGGCTCTGGAAACGACACGCTCGTTGGAGGGCATGGGATTGATCAAATTGATGGTGGTGCTGGGGATGACCAGATCATCGCTGGGACCGGATCAGACTACCTGCTGGGCGACTTGGGGAACGATAGCGTCACACTGATCGGCACCGCTTATCACACAGCGCGGTATGTCGCCTACAACGTCAGCTCGGCTAACCAGACTGGTACAGGCCAGCGCATCAATCTGGACGGCAAGGTGAAGATCGAGGCGGTGATTGATGGGGGGTCGGACATCAACACAATCTATCTAGGCGACCCAGGGGATGCCTTCTTCCTGCACGACGCTTATTCCGGGTTTCACCACTCGTTGACGTTGGCATCTGACTATATCGGCAACGACAGCATGCAGAGGTTCGTCAACATTCAGCGAATTTTCGGGATGGAGGGCGACGACATCATCGACCTGACCAGCCCAGACTACAGCCTTGCCGGTGCGTCGATCATGATCGATGGCGGTGAGGGCAATGATGTGATCTGGGGCTCTGACGCCGATGAGATGATCTATGGCCGGGCGGGCGATGATACGATTTTCGGCGGCACTGGAACGGACGTTCTGTTTGGCGGCAGCGGAGCAGATGTGTTCGAGTTTACCAAAACCTCGACAGATACGACTGTTGCAGATTTTAACCCGGGCGAAGGCGATTTGTTGCGCTTTTATAATCGCGGGGGTGCGCAGTTCGACCCTGCGAGCATAGGGCTGACTGATGACGGGATCCGGATCACCTTTTCAGAGGCGGGAAGCAGACATGAGATCGAGATTGCGCTGGCTGCATCTGCAGCTGAGTTCAACCTATCCTTGGGCCAGGTCATCGCAGCAACCGAGTTCATTTGATCTCGCAGCGGATGCCCCCGACGCAAAAAGCCCCCCGCTTCCGCTGGGGGACTAGCAAAACGTTGAGGTGGCGTTGAGGTAAAACTGCGAGTGCTATACACAAGTTTTTCTGTCGGATTCTAACCATCTGGTATGGTTGTTTTTTTTGGTTGCGGGAGTAGGATTTGGCCGTAAGCGGTGGCTGGAGACCACGTCTATTTCAGTTTGACGGCGTGAAGTTCCAGTGTAAGCGGTGCCTTGCCCCCATCTTCAAGCGCGATCTCCTGCAGATCGTCGATTGCCAGCAGGCCGTCCTGACGGCGGTCCATGATGGGGGCCATGCGTGCATCATCCCAGCAGGCATGGACCATGCGCATGCCGCCCAGATCAAGGAACAGCGGCAGAGTCAGGAACCAGTCCATCATCTCAGTCGTGTCCGGGTGTCCAACCGGGAATTCATCCAGGAACGTCTTGTGCTGGTCCTTGTTCTTTGCCGAATGCGCCCGCATGAAGCCATCGTCCGTGCCATCCGCGTTCAGGCCCGGTCGGTGGTAGAGCGTAACCGCCCGATTGTCACCGCCTGCCACATGGCAGCCTGATCGCCTAAGACACGTGCATAACGACGTCGGTAGCGACGTGTCTTATGCGCGGAGGGGTCATGCGGGGCGAAATTCTGGGGGTCGAGCGGCGTCGCCGTTGGGATGACGCGGGTAAGTTGGCGATTGTGAGCGCGGTTTGTGTGGGCGGCGCGTCGGTGACGCAGGTTGCTCAGCGCCATGAGGTGACCCGTCAGCAGATCTACGCGTGGCGTAGCGAACTGAAGCGGAAGGGCCTCTGGTCCCCGGATGCAGGGGCACTGTTTTTGCCGGTCGGCGTGACGCCTGTCGCCGAGGTGCCAGTCGCTTCGGCCCCACCACCGGTTTCCTGGATCGAGCTTCGTCTGGCCAAGGGGCGCATGCTGCGGTTCGAGAGCGGCATCGGCGACAGGGATCTCACACGGCTGATCCGCGCGGTGGATGGAGCATGATCGGGCCGGGCACTGGCGTTCGCGTGTATCTGGCTTGCGGTGTGACTGACATGCGCAAGGGGATCGCGGGCTTGGCAGCACTGGCGCAGGATGTGCTGCGCCAGAAGCCGACGGGCGGTGCGGTGTTCGCGTTTCGGGGACGCAAGGGTGACCGGCTGAAGCTCCTTTATTGGGATGGCCAGGGTTTTGCCTCTATTACAAGGTGCTCCAGCGCGGGCGCTTTCCCTGGCCGAACACGGCCTCCGGTTCCGCGCGTCTGACCTCCGCGCAATTGGCTATGTTGTGGGAAGGGATCGACTGGCGGCGGCCGGATTGGGGTGCGCCACCGGCGCGGGTCGGGTAATTTTATCCGGCTGAAATGCCTTGTTTTTATGGCCTATTATACTGCCTCGTGGTAATCAGCGGCATGTCGAGCAATGCCGCAATCCTGCCCGAAGACCCCGCGCTTTTGAAGGCGATGATCGCTGCCTTGCAGGCAGAGAATGCGCGGATGTCGGCGACAATCCGGGCCCATGACCAGCTGATCCAGACCCTGCGGTTGCGTATCGCAAAACTGAAGAAGCAGGCTTTTGGCAAATCCTCAGAGAAGGTCGAGCGCGAGATCGAACAGCTTGAACTGGCGCTGGAAGACCTGCTGATCGCAGCCGCTGAAAGCGAGACTGCCTCCACGGACGAGGATGCTGATGCGACCGCATCCACCAGTAACGATACTGATGCTCACAAGCCCCGCCGTCGTCCCCGCGTGTCGGATACCACGCCGCGCGAGCGTCGAGAGCTTGACCCCGGCACCTGCTGCCCGGACTGCGGCGGCGACCTGCGTCTTGTCGGCGAGGATGTCAGCGACATGCTCGACCTGGTCGCGGCACAGCTCAGGGTCTTGCAGATCGCACGCCTGAAGAAGTCCTGCCGCCGGTGTGAGAAGATGGTGCAGGAACCCGCTCCCAGCCGCCCTATCCCCGGCAGCATGGCGAGCGCCGCGCTGCTGGCCTACGTTCTGATCTCGAAATACGATGACCATCTCCCCCTCTATCGCCAGGCCGAAATCTTTGCCCGCATGGGAGCCGATATCCCGGACAGCACGCTGGTCGACTGGTGCGGGCGCGCGATGAAGGTTTTGCAGCCGCTGATCGAGAGGATCGAGGCCGATATCATGGCCAGTGACGTGCTTCACGCCGACGACACCCCAATCCGTGTTCTGGATAGATCCTTGCGCGACCAAGGGCTGGGCAAGGGCGTGAGGAAGGGCCGGATATGGGCCTATGTGCGCGATCAGCGGCCTTGGGCAGGCGCGTCTCCCCCTGGCGCGGTCTACACCTTCGCGCCGGATTGGAAGGAAGAACACGTCCAGCGCCATCTGGCCAATACCCGCGGCATTCTGCAAGCCGACGGCTACAAGGGGTATGCCAAGCTCTATGAACCGGAACGTGACAGCCCGCCCCGCCTGCGCGAAGCGGCATGCTGGGCGCATCTGCGCCGCGACTTCCATGACGAATGGAGCAAGACCAAATCTGCCATTGCCCGCGAGGCGCTGGATCGGATCGGCGGGCTTTACGACATCGAACGCGAAATCTCTGGTCGTTCTGCGGACACCCGCCTTGCTGCCCGCCAGAGATACAGCGTCCCAAAGGTCGAGGCCTTCTTCGCATGGTCGGAGAGCCAGCTTGCCCTTATCCCCGGCAAGGGCGATCTGGCCAAAGCCTTCCGCTATGGGATCAGCCGCCGCGCCGCATTCAGCCTGTTCTTGAAGATGGCCGGGTCGCCATCGACAACAATCCGGCAGAGCGCGCGCTCAGACCGATTGGAATCGGAAGAAAAAATTGGCTATTCGCCGGGGCAGACACCGGCGCGGAGACCCTCGCGCGGCAATGACGGTGATCGAAACAGCCAAGATGAACGGCCTCGATCCCCAAGCGTATCTCACTGACATCCTCAACCGCATCCACGACCACAAGATCAATCGCCTCGATGAACTACTGCCGTGGAATTGGTCGCCATTCGCCGTCGCAAACGCCGAGGCCGCCTGATGGCTGCCATCACCCACATCTGCACCCTCGACTACGTCGCCAAAATGATCGGCGAAGACCTGGAGCTTCTCGAAGCCATCGTCTGGAATGACGACAACCTGACCTACGGCTCAATCATCAGCGTTTATACCGGTCCGGAAGAGACCATCACCGCACTGTCAGACTACGGCGTCGAGGAGCTGACCGACATGCTCAGGGATGCCCGCAGAACCACCGACAGCTGGCATGAATTCCTCGACGACTTCGTCCATGACAAGGAACTCATCGCCCGCATCAGGGCAAAACCACCGCGGTAACAATCGGCCGGTTACGGTAGAGCAGCGCATTAAGCTCGTGATTGCCCATGATTGCGACGGCATGCCCCTGATCGCGCATGGTGCGGACGAGGCTCAGAACTGACCGGTTCTCGCGGCCCATATCGATGAAGTCACCGAGAAAGGCAGCGATGCGGCCCTCCGGATATGCCCATGACGCGCTGCCGGGCAGATAGCCAAGGGTCAGGAGCGTTCGCGTCAAGCGGTCGATGTCCGCGTGAATATCTGGGATGATGTCATAGTGCTGCGTCATGTGACTTTACCCCAGAAGCCGGTCTTCTTGCCATGCGCCACCTTCAGGCGTGCGACATAGACGTGATGCTGTAACTGCCGGACGTAATCTCCCCAAAACCGCCGTTTGAAAATTCCCCGATACGCGAGCGGCGATGCCGATTTCCGGACTTCATATATCCGGAAATTGGCGGCGCCGCGGGAAGCTGGCCTGATGCCCATAGCAGAGCAATGGGGGCAAACAGGTGCAGGGACTGAGGGAGATCATCATGATCCATGATTTGAAGAAACAAGGGCTGAGCGTGACTTCGATTGCGCGGAAGGTCGGGTGCGACCGCAAGACCGTGCGGAAGTATCTTGAGCTTGGTTTGGAGGGCCGACGTATGGCCCGCGCCAGCCACGCGATCGGCTGCTTGACCCGTTTGAGGGGTATCTGCGTGAACGTGTCCTTACCTTTCCCGGCCTTTCCGGCGCGCGTCTGCTGAGGGAGATCAGGGAGCTGGGCTACGCTGGCGGCTACACGGCGGTGACCGATCTTCTCCGGGAGGTGCGTCCGCCGGCACGCACACAGTTCGAGCGCCGGTTCGAGACGCCGCCGGGCCGACAGGCGCAGGTCGACTTCGCTGAGTTTGCGGTTGAGTTCACCGACGAGCCCGGTGTCACGCGCAAAGTATGGCTGTTCTCGCTGAACCTGGGACACAGCCGCTGGCTCTGGGGCAGCTTTGTCGCGAGCCAGAACCTGCAGTCGGTGATGCGCTGCACATTGCCGCCTTTGCAGCCATGGACGGTGTGCCGGAGGAAATCCTCTACGACCGGATGAAGACTGCAGTAATTGGCGAAGACGAGGCCGGTGTGATCACCTACAATGCCTCTTGTGGCGTTGCTGAACCATTACGGCGCGGTGCCGCGGGCCTGTCGGCCGTATCGGGCCAAAACGAAGGGAAAGGTCGAACGTCCTTTCCGCTACATCCGTCAGGATTTTTCCTGGCCCGGACCTTCAGGAACCTTGCTGATCTGAATGCCCAGTTCGACAGCTGGCGGACAGGCGTTGCCAACCCGCGGGTCCATGCGACAACAAGGCGGATCGTGAACGAAGCCTTCGATGAAGAGCGGCCGTGCCTGAAGATACTGCCGCATATCCCTTACAGTGCTGTGCTGACAATCGAGCGCCGGGTCAGCCACGAAGGCATGGTCTCGGTCGACGGGAATTACTACAGCGTTCCGGATACGACCCGCAAACGTGTGGTCGAGGTTCAGAACCACACTGACGAGGTCCGCATCTTCGAGCAGGGTGTGATGATCGCCCGGCACCCGGTTCTGGAGGGCAAGAACCAGCGCCGTGTCGATCCTGCGCATCGCAAGGCGCCACCGGTCCGGCGACCCGTCTCTCAAACGACTGGTGTCCCACTCAGATCTCTGACCTTCTACGATGCCGTGGGGCGACGTCTCGCGGCCGAGGGAGCGCGATCATGACCGCGTATCTCGACAGAATCCAGGATGCACTGGTCGGGTTGAAAATGCCGCGCGCGCTGGAGGCGCTGGATCATATTGTTCAGCGGCTCGAAAGGGGTGAGGTCACGGCCATCGAGGCGATCGACGCGCTGTTGAGCGAGGAATATGCGACCCGCGAGACCCGACGGATCGATATCGCTTTGCGCACATCGAAGCTGTTGCCCGTCAAAACGCTCGAGAGCTTCGACTTCAGCTTCCAGCCGTCTCTCGACCGTGAGCGTATTGCAGCACTGGCACAGCTCGACTTCGTCCGGCGCGCCGAGGTCGTTCACTTTCTCGGGCCACCGGGCACCGGGAAAAGTCATCTGGCCACCGCACTTGGCGTTGCGGCGGTGAAGGCCGGCCGTCAGGTCTACCGTGCTTCACTGGCCGAGTTGATCGATGCTCTAACCAAAGCTGAACGCCAAGGCGAGCTCGCCGAAAAGATCCGCTTCTACACGCGCTCTTCACTGCTGATCGTCGACGAAATCGGGTATTTGCCGATCAGCCGTGGCGGCGCCAATCTGTTCTTCCAACTCGTCAATGCCCGCTACGAAAAGGGTGCGATGATCTTAACCTCAAACCGTAGCTTTGCCGAATGGGGCGAAGTCTTTGGCGATCCCGTCGTCGCCACCGCGCTCCTCGACCGGCTCCTGCACCACGCTGTCGTCGTCCAGATCGAAGGGGCCAGCTACAGGCTACGCAGCCACGCGGACCTTGTCCCTGACCATGTCCGCGCAAACGCCCGCATTACACCACCACCAAAGCGGCGCGGTCGCCCACCAAAGAACGAGGCCGCCAATCCGTAAACCCGGCTGATTACCGGACCCGCCAGAGTGGGGAATTTTACTTCGGCACTTTTGGGGAAAGTTCAAACGGCGTTGACAGATGCGGCTCAATTGACCCGAAGTCTTCGATCCGCCCGGCCAGATCGGCGCATGTCGTCAAGTGCTGCGCGGCATAGCCATAGCGCTTCTGCCTCCCCTCGTTCAGCGTGAAATCGATCATCGCCCGCAGTGCCACCGTCGCGGCCAGGGGATGCTTCTCTGCCAATGTCTCGGCTGCTGGCGCTAGGAGTTCGTAGTGATCGCCATCGACTTCTTCCTGCCGGTCGATGAGCAGGCGTGCGGTACGGGCAAGCGCCGGCCAGTTCAGCAAGAAGGTCAGGGCAGCAAGAAGGTTGGGGTGCGCCGCGGCATGGGCCATCGCGCGCTCCTCGGCATCGATGTCTTCAAAATCCGGTAGCCGCTTCAGATAGCTCCGCAGGTGGTCCCCCGACAGTTCGCGCTCGAAACACTCCCAGCGGAACGCTTGCGCCTCATCGTTCCGGTCAAGCGCCTCCAACACCGCAAGGCGGGCGTCCTGCCACTCGGGCGGGATCCAGCGCGCCTCTTTCACGTCAGCCCTCTCGATGAAGCCAAGTGCGTCCCCTGCCCTTCCCGCCGCCAGCAGGCGCTGCGCGATCTCGGCCGCGATCTTCGGCACCTTGCGGGTCTTCGGATCATATTGCGCGATGAAGCCATCGACATCACCCTGCACGTCGGCGATGTCCTTCAGCGCCATCTCGACAGTGCTCTGCCTGGCGCGTTCCTCCATCTCGTGGGCATATCGCGTGCCACCGCTGCCCCAGCCGATGGCCTGCCACTCGCCCTTCGGCGGCACCGGCACGGGCGTGCGCCCAAGATCTTCGACCAGTGCCTTCAGGTGCGCGACGCCATCGGGGCCCAGCGCAGGGGCAATGATGGCGATCAAGCCGTCGTACTGACCAAAGCCGTTGTCCTGCAGCGCGTCGAGAACCTGCCGCGCCAGCGCCTCGGGCTCCGGTTCGGCTGTCTTGGCCACTTCGCCCAGATCGGCGCAGGCCTCGCGGAAGATGCCGATGACGGTGCCGCTGCTGTCATCGCAGCGTTCGAACACTGATGTAGCCAGCCCCGTGAAGCGCCACAGAAGCGCAAGCGCCTCGCGGGGATCATGCGGGGTGATCTGGTCCATGATGGCGCTACGCTGGGCCTCGAGGTCTTTCACCAGAGGCTTGCGGTTCTGCCAGTTCACAAAGGTCCGGGCCTTCGCAATGCTGGCCAGCCGCTTGGTTATCTCCCGCGCCGCTTCCCGCGGGCCCTCTGCTCCGGCTATGCGCTCGGGTAGCACCTCTCCGCGCAGGGCGGTGGTGGGAAGCGTTGATAGCCGTGCATGCAGCGCGGCGAGGACGGTTTCGCGAGAACTCATGCAGCCCTCTTCGCGGGTCTGGTATGAAGTATTTTCTCACCTGAGGCCGCAATGGAATGTTGGAGTGTAATTTGTTGACACATGTTGCCCGCTCTACTACCCGATGTGCGTTGCCGACGTGATGGCGTCACGTTGGCGGAATCCCTGATTTCCGTCCTGAACGCCCGGACGAACTCCCTGCAGTATCTTGCAGGGACCTTCGTTTTGAGGTGTTTTCATGCGTTATACGCTCATCCCGAACCGTGCTTCTGCACTCACTGAGCCGACTGTCAAAACCGGCATGATCTGCATGGTGGTTGCCATGCTGCTTCTTCCGGTCAGCGATACTTTCGCCAAGATCTTGACTGGCGTCCTCTCTCCCGTCGAAGTGACAATGTGGCGCCTGTTGGCACAAGCGCTTTGCTTTGTGCCCGTTTTTATCTTCATGCGCCATCGACTGCACGGTGACATGTTCTCGCCGGTTGTCGCTCTGTCCGGGCTGTTGTTAATGATCACCCTGACGAGCTTGGTTACTGCGTTCTCAGTTATGCCGATTGCTACCGCCATCGCGATTTTCTTCGCTGAACCGTTGATCCTGACCTTGCTTGCCGGTCCGCTCTTGGGCGAAGTTGCAGGCCCTCGCCGCTATGCGGCCGTGGGCGTTGGTCTGATCGGCGCCCTGATCGTAATTCGACCAGGGTTCTCCGAATTTGGTCTGGCGACACTACTCCCGTTGATCGCTGCAACAGCCTACGCGCTGAACATGATCGTGCTGCGCCGTGCGTGTACAACGCGATCGGGTCTGACCGTGCAATGCGGAGCAACCCTCTACGCGACACTTGGTATGGTTGTCATTCTGGGCGCATTTAGCGCCGTCGGTGCGATCGAAGTGGCTCCGCTGGCGCGGCCGACGTGGACGTGGTGGGCGATACTTTGCTGCGGTGCTTTGGCTGCGGCGAGCTACGTGTTGATCGCCGAGGCCTTTCGGCACGCCCAGGCAACGATACTGGCACCCTTTCAATATCTGGAGATCGTCGGCGCTACGGCGGCAGGTTACTTTGTGTTCTCCGAATTCCCGGACGGGCTAACCTGGCTCGGCATCGTGATTATTCTGGGCTCGGGAGCCTATATCTTCCAGCGTGAACGGCAGAGCGGAGCGTCAGCCCCGGGTGGTCGGCGTGGCGGGCGTCGGGCAGTTTGGACCAAACGGGGGTAGCATCGGAGTTGATGCGACCATTGTTAGCGTCGTCCGTCCACCCAGTTCGCCACGATCAGCCCCGGCAACGCGTCGTGTGCCCGCTGCGCATCCCGTGCGAGATCCAATCGCTTCGACAGCTTCACCTGCGTTCGAGACGACCTATGGCACCCCGCCCGCGAGCGGCTTTGTTCGCATACCCTTTGCGAGCGCCACGCTGGGGGCCGAACAACCGCTCCTGAACAGCGAGTTGCTGGGCTATGGCCGTGATCCGCTGTCGCCAATCAAAGATGCGGTGACAGCTGATGGCAATGTCGTCGTACCCATCGACGCGCAGGCGTTCGGCTTTTGGCTGAAGGCGGCCTTTGGCACGCCGATCACCACCGGCACCGATCCTTATACGCACGAGTTTCGCTCGGGCGGCTGGGTGTTGCCCTCACTGTCAATCGAGACCGGCATGCCCGAGGTGCCACGTTTCGCGATGTATTCAGGCTGCGTGCTCGATACGCTCAGTTGGCAAATGCAGCGCTCGGGGCTGCTGACAGCAACCGCCAGCCTGGTTGCGCAAGGTGAGACGACGGCGACGAGTTCGGCCACCGGCACACTGTCCGAGCTGACCTTGCAGCGCTTCGGGCATTTCAACGGCGCGATCACCCGCAACGGCATCGCGCTGGGCAACATCGTCTCAGCCGAGATCACCTATGCCAACAATCTTGATCGGGTGGAAACCATCCGCTCGGACGGGCGCATCGATGGGGCCGATCCCTCAATCGCAGCGCTGACGGGGCGGATCGAAGTCCGCTTCGCCGATCAGCTGCTGGTGACCCAGGCGATCAATGGCGATCCCTGCGAGATGACGTTTGCCTATACTCTGCCCTCGGGCGAGAGCCTGACGCTGACAGCGCATGCCGTCTACCTGCCCCGCCCGCGTATCGAGATCGCGGGGCCGCAGGGCGTGCAGGCCACATTCGACTGGCAGGCCGCGCGTGATGTCACGCTGGGCCGGATGTGCACTGTCACACTTATCAACGCTATCGAGGAATACTGATCATGTTGCGACTGAACCTCGCCCGTGAAGCCTATTGGCTCGACCTTGGTCTTGGCGTCCGCGTCCGGGTCGAACCGCTGACAACCGCGCTCATGGTGGCCGCACGCAGCGACCCCGCCGTGCGCCGCCTGCCCGAGGGTACCAGCGACGACGAGATCGCGGTGATCTTCGGCAAGGTGCTGGCCGAACGTGCCATCCTCGATTGGGAGGGCGTGGGCGATTCCAATGGGAACGCGACGCCGGTAACGCCCGAGGGCATCGCAGCCCTTCTCGACATCTGGCCGGTCTTTGAGAAATTCCAGATGGGCTATGTTGCTAAGGGGCTGGAGCTGGATCAGGAAAAAAACGCCTCAGCGCCCTCGCCGACTGGATCTACGGCGGGGGCGAAGGCTACTGCGCGGCGTGCCCGCCCTGCGAGGGCGGCAGCGCCTGCAAAGACTGCCCGCAAATCCTGAATGCACCGCGCACGCATGAGGGCTGGCAGGTCTGGGATCTCTCGGGGCGGCTCGGCGGCCAGATCCGCGCCGTGCCCGGCGTGGTGCTGGGCTGGGACATGAGCGCCGCACTGGCCATGGCCGAAGCGCTGGGCGTAGACCGCCGCGCTGCCGCTGAATTCCTCCCCGTGATCGAGGCGGTCATGGTGCGCAAGCTCAACGAACAGATGGCAGAACAAGATGGCTGAGAAACGCGTTTCCGTGCGCCTGTCTGCCACTGGCGGGCGGCAGGTGAAGGCCGAGCTGGAGGGTGTCGGCGAGGCTGGGTCGCGCGGCTTCGGGCGGCTGTCGCGTGAAATGGAAGGCGCGAATGCCCGGCTGGCCGCCTTTGCACGGCGTGCGCGACTGGCCATGGCAGCAGCAGCGGGCGCCATTGCTGCCGCGGCCACCGCCATGATCCGCTCAGGTCTGCAAACGGTTGATGCGCAAGCCAAGCTCGCCGCTTCACTCGATACCACGGTTGCAAGCATGCAGGTGCTGGAGCGCGCGGGCGAACTGGCAGGCGTGTCGATGTCGGGCATCGAGCAGGCAACAAAGGATCTCACGCGCCGTCTCAGCCAGGCAGCCGCCGGGTCCGGCCCTGCTGCCGATGCGCTCGAGCGGCTGGGCCTGTCTGTCACCGGCCTGATGGCGCTGCCCCTGGATCAGCGTATCGGCGTGATCAACGCAGCCATCGCGGCGTTTGTGCCGGTAGCTGAACGCGCGGCCGTGGCCGGTCAGTTCTTTGGCGAGGAAGGCTCCATCGCCATGAGCCGGATCGATACGGCCACGCTGCGCCAGGCCACGCAAGATGTGCGCGACTTTGGCGTGGTGGTCGCCGCCAGCGGTCTGGAAGCCGAGGCCGGGCTGGTCGGCGCACGCGCGGCAGCCGCTGAGCTGGAGGATACCCTCGACGCGACGGGCGATGCGGCAGGGCGCGCAGGCGGCGCGGGTCGCGGTGCCGGTCAGGCGCTGCGCGAGGCGGCAGATACGGCGCGCGGCGCATGGGAAGCCACGGCCGATGCGGTGCGTGCGGCGCAGGAACGTTCGCGCGAAATCGCACAAGGGCTGGCGGAGGATATTGCAGGTCCCATCAAGGAGGCGCTCAAATCGGGTGAGTTCAGCTGGGAGACTTTCGCCAGTGCGATCTCGCGGATCGCGCAGAACCTTGCCAACCGGCTGATCGAGTTGGCCTTCAAACCCATCGAGAATGCGATCATGCGGGCATTCTCGGGCGGGGGTGGCGGTGGGGGTATTGGCGGGTTTCTGGGCAGCCTCTTTGGCTTTGCAAGGGGCGGTGCTTTTGCTGGTGGACAAGAGCTCACCGCCTTTGCGCGCGGCGGTGTCGTCAAGCGGCCCGCGGTGTTTCCCTTCTCGCGGGGCATCGGGCTGATGGGCGAGGCCGGTCCCGAGGCGATCTTGCCACTGCGGCGCGGGCGCGACGGGCGGCTCGGGGTGGAGATGAACGGCGCGGCCAAGCCAGCGTCAGGCCCGGACATGTCGACCCGCATCATCAACGTACTCGACCCATCTGTAGTGGGCGATTATCTCGCCACGCCTTCCGGCGAGCGGGCAATCCTGAATGTCATCCGCCGCAACCGGAGTGCGCTGAATGCCTGATGTGGAAACCGGGGCCACCCGCATCATGGCTGATCCTGACGTCATGGCGGCGCGGACCTGCAACTCATTGCCCCATGTCGGCAGCCAGAAGCTGGCCTGTCGACTCCGAATTGACCAAAGCCAGCGGCGCAACGTCCAGCGCGCGGTGGGGCCCTGTGCTTTCAGGGTGGTGGCCTCACCACGCTCGAAGACATCGCGCATGGGTTCGACCACGACTGGCCCGAAACCGTTGTCGACGTATTCGACCGCACGGCGCAGGCTGGCGGAGAGCGGGCGGCGCACGACGCTCGGGTCGGTTTGTACCGGGCGCCCGAGATAGGTCGGCAGCACCGGGGTCGCGAGATCGGGTGCATCGCGCAGCATGAAGCTGGCAGTGACCGTACCATCACCCTGCCTGCGGCGTGATATCTCGATGGCCGAGGTTGACACGGCCGCGCGGATCGGCGCGACCGTGATCCGCCGCGCCGCCACCGTCGGGCTGGGAAGTTGCAGGGCCAGCTGTTCAGCCAGCGTCAGCCGGTCGGACTGAACGCTGGCAATGGCCACCGGCGCTGCTGCCCCGCCATCCACCGCTATCGCGGCCAGCCCGCCGCTGCGGAAATCCGACACGCCCGTATCGATCAGTATCTCCGTCGCACCTTGCGCCAGATCGCTGCCCGGTTGCAGCGCCATGTGCCAAAGCGGTACCTGCCATTCATCTGCAAACCCCGCGCGTGCCAGTTCCGCCGCGCGCGCCATGCCCAGCGCATCCAGACGATGGCGCAGGGTGATGATCTCCCGCGGTCGGGGCCGCAGGGCGATGCGCTGCTCGCCCGCGCGCGATGTCAGCACATCGGTGCGCCATTCCAGCACCTCGGTGATCTCCTGCGCCGCGGGGAACGGCCAGAGTACTGGTGGGCTTGCATCGCTCCCCGCGTACATCGGTCGCCCGATCATGCTGCAAATGTCCGGCGCGCTGCGGTTTCGGACCATCAATGCCGCGGTTGAAGACGGGGCCGATCATCGCCTGACGCTCTCGTCCAATCTTGGCGAACCGGTAGCGCTGAACACGAAAGTGCATTTCCTGACAGCAATGCGCGCCGATGCCGACAGGGTGGAAATCCAGCATGGTGCCGTGGCGAATGAGGTCACGTTTCCGGTGTTGGAGGTGCCAGAAAGATGTCAGAGACAACCCTCTTAGTATAAATGCGTATGTGACAAGACGGCGCATAACTGGGTCGTTTTCCCTGTCACTGGCGGCGCCATCAATCGGCTCGACGGCGTTATACTTTGGCGCTAGGCTCAGAAAGATGAATGATAAATGCTCAATTCGCATGTTTGGTCCGGTGAGAAACCCGCGATGTTAGAACGTTTAACCACGAACTGTGTGATAACACTGTGCCTCCACTCCAAAACAGGTCAAGCACGAAAGATCGCCGGAATTGTCTATTTTCGTGTCGCTAACACAGGTTTGGTTGCGTGCACGCCAGTTCGTCTGCACGGTGTCGATGCGCCGGAAGCCTCAAATCAACATGGCCATGCAGCCAAAGTTTCCACGGAAAGAAATCCAAGCGGCCAGAAAACAACCTGCCCCCTGAATGGCGACAGGACCTATAGCCATTTGGTCACCATAAAAGACATAAAGATTGATGGACAGTTTGTCGACATCGGTGCCATCGTCGTCGCAAATGATCATACCTTGGATTGCCGCAAATTTTCGGTCGGGCGCTATCGATCGCTTCAGCCGACAAGAGCACGGTAACGCTTGCGCCAAACCAATTTTCGCTAAAAATATCCATGAAAGATTCATGCATGACCAACCGAGGCCGACGCCTAACAGAAGCAGAAACAAAGGGCTTGCGGACGGCCAAGGAGCTTGAAGGCCATCTCATATGGCTCGATACATTCACACCAGCGGCCCTCGGCGTTCTTGCGATTGCGTCAGGCATCTATACTTATCTTGGCGTCTCCTCCCTACTCGAAGACACCGGCGCAATGAGTTTCTTCGCTGCGGTGGCCTACTCGGTTGCGGTCTCCGTTGGGATTTTTGTCTTCTGGAGCTATCTATTGCGCTTGTTACCATCGATGCGCAGCGCTAGCGGCTTCATCGGTTTGACCGTCTCTACACTGGTAGGCTCGCTCGCAATCATCGCCATGTCGAGTTGGCTAAATGCAGCTGCGCTTGCGGGATCAGCTGCAGTTGAACAGCACCTCGAACTCACCGTCCGGGACTACCAGACAGCACTTGAACAAGCACATGACATCGCCCTTTCAGCGCAGGCTTTGGGCCGGGAAGTTCGGCGCGCGCGTGAAGCGTTTGAGGCACTTGCCGAACAAGAGCGATCAGGGGAGTTGTCCGGTACTGCTGGCCAAGGCGCAGTCTACCGCATCTTGCGGCAAAAGACCGAGGAATTGCAGAGCCTTGAGGCGCAGATCGACGAGCAACAACCCCTGATTGGATTCGCATTCGAACAGGGCAACGAAATTCTGGGCCGGATGCGAGCGCTCACAGTAGCGCCCGGCCCTGTTGGTATCGTCCCGCCCGCCAACCTATTGATGTTTGGTCAATAGCGCCCTGTCTTAAAGGCCCGTGTTCACGGTCTGGACACAGAAAGCAGGTTCGCGCAGGTTCAACGGCACAAAAGGGAACTGCCTTGATGCGGTGCCCGGCATTAAAGACGTCATGGAATCCTTGACGCTTGACGCGCGTCGAAACCTGCCCTTTAGGGAGGGGGCATCCAATCGCCATGTTCACGCTATACCGCCCGATTCGTTCAGGTTTCGCACCCACTCGGCAAGGTCGAGATTCACGGAAGCAGGGGCGAAGCGGGGCCAACCCCACCAGCCTCCCCCTTAGCCAGTAGTATATGAGCCTCCGCCGCCGGGCGTTCACCGGCAAGCCCCGGTCATAGCGTCATCCGTATCAGCCACCCACGCGCTCCATGCGCCCGTAATCGGCTCAGCGCGCGGCATGTCCAGCCGTTGCGCGCCGTAGGTGATGCACCCCGCGTCACCACCTCCCGTCGTTCCGGCGCAACCGCTCATCAGGACTGTCGCCGCTATCACGCCCGCGCTGCACAGACGCTTGCCCACGCTTGACCCGCTCGATTGTTTCCTTGTCATCTTTCGCCCTTTGCTCTGCTGCGCCCTCGCGCCGTGCCTGACGCCTTCCTAGCGCCGTGTTGATCCAGACACCCAAGACCGCCAGCACAGCCGCCAGCACCCCGCCAGCGGCCCCCATAGCATGTTGACAAGGTCACTCATCGCCGCCGCCTTGGTCGATCAGCCGCCCGACGATGCCAGACAGCAACAGAGCGCCAGTTGCCGCCTGCACCGCCCAATCCGGCACCGCCTTCAGCATGTCAGGCGGCAATGCCAGCCACGCGCCCTGTATAGCTGCCGCGATGGTCATGGCTTGCAGAGAATACCAGCGCCAAGCCCGCTTTGCATCTTTGACCAGTTTCATTCGCGACCTCCAAATAAGCGGGCGATGAATGCCCAGAAACCCCCGGAAGGTGCGGCGGGCGCTGTCGGTTGCGCGCTCTGCATGTAGCCCAGCACCTGAGCTTGCGTCAGCCTGCGCAACACCGAGCGCATGTTGGGGCGATTGCTGGCCGTGACGCCAAACACCGGCACTGTGCCGCCGGATAGACGCCTTCGCGGAACAGTCGCATTTCAGCTTCGCGCCGACCTTTGATTTCAGGCGGCTTAAGCCAGCCCATGAAGCCATTTGTCGCGGCGGCGCGATTTCCCGCGTTCAGGTGCTTGGTCAGCTTCGCGCGTCCAATACCCCCGGTGTTGAAGTCGAACGACACCAGCGCATCAAATTCGTGCTGCTTCAGCGGCACCTTCACCGCGTCGCTAACGCGCTTTTCAAACCGGGCCAGATCGCGCCGGAACACGTCGAACGCCTGCATCAGCGCCGCGTCCATATCGACCGGGTTCCCGCGCGGCATTGCCGCAGGATCAGGCCCGCCCGCGCTTGCTGTGTGGCCGATGCCAAACGTCCAGACATTCACGCTGTCCAGATACGGCGCAGGCACAACGCCCTCATGCAGCGCCAGCGCGAAAATACCTCGCTCAGAAACCCTCACTGTCTCACCCTCCCTGAATCCCGCAAATACCGCGCCAACTCGTCCACGTTTTGGTCAATCCTCCTCAGCGTTGCTGCCGTGCTGTCACGCGATGATTCCAGCGACGTGACACGATTGCCGACCTCGCCAAGAGACGACCACAGCGAGAAAAGACCGGCGGCGAATAGCGGCAACGCCAGCCCCAAGCCCCACTTTCCCGTTGAGATAATCCGGTCCAGCCGCTTGCTTATTTCATGGACCTCATCGTATTGCCCGTTTGTCATTGATGCCTCGTTCATTTCCGTCTCACGTTTCCGACGCCCCGCCAAGTGCGTCGTTTCGCTCCAGCACCTTGCGCGCCCTGTTGACCTCTGATGCCCACGCCTCGGCGCAATGGTCGTTCTGCCAGAAGAACAACGCGTTGATTGCCCGCCGACCGCGCGCCCAACCCGCGCTGTGCTGGCTCTCCACATACGCCCGGCTTGATGTTGTCTGGTGCATTGAGCCACGCAGCAGCGCATTGATCATCCGCGACAGGATCGAGGTGATGGCATAGGCCACCTCATAGGCAACATGGCCGACCTGCTGGATCACGCCCCGGCTCACGCCTCTGGCTCCGCGACTGGCACCACCCCCAGCGTGGCCATGATCGACAGCGCCACATCAGGCGGCATCGCGACCAACGCGATTATCTGGGTGCCGTCCCATATCGGCAGCGGGTTAGCCTCGCCCTCGGCGTCCAACGGGCGCCAGAACACGGTCGCGGCCAACGCCCGAGCAGCGCCGGTCATGTTGATCACCTGGTCGCTGTCCCAGACGGGCCGGTCGCCGACCGGCGCTTGCGCGCGGGCCAGCCAGGCGTCCGACTTCGGCCCAGACGCGACAACACAATCCGCGCCCTCGGCATCAACATAGCCGGGCACGAACGTGCCCAGCCCCCGATGTCATCATCGAGATACGCAGCCAGCGCGCGGGCATCATCAACCTGATCGGCGCGGCAAAATACGGTCACACGGGTGCTCACAGCGAAATTCCTCCCTTGCTGGCGAGATAGGTTTGCAGCAGCAGCCGCTGCGGTTCGGTGATGGCTGCGGGGATCAGCGCGCCGCCGTAGAAGCGCGTGGAACCGTAGCTGCCACCAGAGCGGAACAGGGTGTCGAACCCAGCGACGGCAAGAATGTCGCCGAGGACGGTCGGAGTACCGGCGTATTCTTGCCCGTTTCGCCAGGACTCGGCAGAGGCTGCGCCATTGATCCTGGCCACATCCACGCGCCTGGTGCCTTCCAACGCTTGCCACGCCGGATCGTTTGCAGGGTCAAAAACCACGCTGTTTGCATTGCCGTCCATGCGCACGCCCGCGCCATGCGCGAGATTGTATGACGACAGGCCCCCGGCAGAACCGAAGCACATCGGCGCC